>NZ_JAJNMP010000009.1 GCF_021044935.1 Agromyces cavernae | reverse complement strand
AACGATCACAACTAAGCGACCAGTCACCAAGCTTGTCTCCAAGCAACATCAACTGTCTCCGGTTCCACTCCAGCGATTTCACGTTCTCTTGAACTCTCTCTTCAAAGTCCTTTGCAACTTTCCCTCACGGTACTTGTTCGCTATCGCAATCGAGTCGATATTTAGCCTTAGATGAAGTTTATCACCCACTTTAGGCTGCACTTTCAAGCAACCCGACTCCAAGGAGCAAGCGAACCAACAGTGCCGCTATCCAGAACGGGGCTCGCACCCTCTCTGGTTTATGGCCTCAATCGTAAGGACTTCGGACATACGACACTGCTGGAAACTTACACCTATACGCCACATTTCGAAGCAGCCAAAGACTGATCGATTCGGCGCTGGGCTCTTCCCGTTTCACTCGCCGTTACTAAGGGAATCCTTTTTAGTTTCTTTTCCTCCGCTAAATGATATGCTTAAGTTCAGCGGGTAATCACGACTGAGTTCAGGTTGAGATTAGCAAGACACGCACCGTCTCTCTTCTCAGCGCCGCATCAATCGAAAATTAATTCGATATCAACACACACACGAGACTAGACGAATCCCAGTATTCGAAAGGAGCGACGACACATTCTGACATAGATGCAGTAGCTTCACATCATAAGACACGCAGTTAAACACGTCTTGATGATCAGCCGAGTCAAGTCGGACGCCATTTGGCAGCTCCTCCGATATAAGAGTAGCGCGTCACATTACAAGACAGAACGGTGAAGCTCTGTCTTGACTTGTGATGCTTCTGGACTAGGACAAGATCAGTATGCCGAGACGCGAATCTCAGCTCACTAATGTTGCCCGACAAGCCGAAGACTCTCCGAAGAGAAGCCTAAGGCATTGAGTTAAACAACCCTGAACCAGACGTACCAACTGGAGGCCCAGTTGGTGCTATGCGTTCGAAATTTCACCACTCTAAGCGTCTGCAATTCGTGGTAAGTAACGCAGCAAGCTGCGTTCTTCATCGATACTCGATGCAACCGATCCATCGCTGAAGCTAGTACGTATTATCGAGATGCAAATCTCAACAACAAATCACCGCATGTCCGTGAAGACTTTTGGCAATCAGTGTACTGATTCAAATATGAAAAGGTGCTTATGTGTTTTTGGCGCCTTGGCTCGGCCGAAACCGAACCACGATCATCAAGACTATCGTCAACTAACTTCCTCTCCGCAAAGAAGAAGAAGCCTAGACGCATATAGCCACCAGGAGACACATAGCGGTTGTGTTGAGACGACTCGTGAACAACGTCTACTGCAGAACAGCAAACACTTTTCACTCATCATTAAGCCCTGACACAAAAGTAGTTTTGGAATAACTGCCACGTTCCATGGGTCGGACAGTCACTACTCTTGCCAGTTGTTGTGGCATCTCAACTGGAACGTTGACATTTCGACACTCAACTGACCGTGAAGCCAGTCGAGCATCTTAAGGTTTGTGGATATCACGGGCACAGAGGCACGGCGATGATCCAGCTGCAGGTTCACCTACAGCTACCTTGTTACGACTTTTACCCGGTTCAAACCAATGCGATAAAAATGGTTTCCGCAACAACGAAGTCGTTAAACCTCGAAGCGACAGTCCCCACTCTTCTCGAATCAGTTCAGTCCCGGATAGCGACGGGCGGTGTGTACAAAGGGCAGGGACGTAATCAACGTGAGCTGATGACTCACACTTACTAGGCATTCCTCGTTTAAGGGCAATAATTACAATACCCTATCCCGGACATGGAAGAATTTCAACGGTTTACCGATACCTTTCGGCATAGGAAAAACCCGCTGACTCCACCAGTGTAGCACGCGTGCAGCCCCGGACATCTAAGGGCATCACAGACCTGTTATCGCTCAATCTCGTGCGGCTAAACACCGCTTATCCCTCTAAGAAG
>NZ_JAJNMP010000007.1 GCF_021044935.1 Agromyces cavernae | reverse complement strand
CGGGTGCGTCCGTTCCTTGAGAACTCAACAGCGTGCACTATGTTCAATGCCAATTTTTTGAACCCCGACCTGCTTTTCGGAGTGGGTGGGATTCCTTTGATTGATGGACAATTTGATTTTTGATAGTCAGTTGTTTCTCTGTCAGTGATTTGAACTCCCTGATGCCTTCGGGTGTTGGGAACCATTTTTTTTGGAGAGTTTGATCCTGGCTCAGGACGAACGCTGGCGGCGTGCTTAACACATGCAAGTCGAACGATGAACCCTAGCTTGCTGGGGGGATTAGTGGCGAACGGGTGAGTAACACGTGAGTAACCTGCCCTGGACTCTGGGATAACCCCGAGAAATCGGAGCTAATACCGGATAGGACCTTGGATCGCATGATCTGGGGTGGAAAGTTTTTCGGTTTGGGATGGACTCGCGGCCTATCAGCTTGTTGGTGAGGTAATGGCTCACCAAGGCGTCGACGGGTAGCCGGCCTGAGAGGGTGACCGGCCACACTGGGACTGAGACACGGCCCAGACTCCTACGGGAGGCAGCAGTGGGGAATATTGCACAATGGGCGCAAGCCTGATGCAGCAACGCCGCGTGCGGGATGACGGCCTTCGGGTTGTAAACCGCTTTTAGTAAGGAAGAAGGGAAGCGCAAGCTTTTTGACGGTACTTGCAGAAAAAGGACCGGCTAACTACGTGCCAGCAGCCGCGGTAATACGTAGGGTCCGAGCGTTGTCCGGAATTATTGGGCGTAAAGAGCTCGTAGGCGGTTTGTCGCGTCTGCTGTGAAAACTAGAGGCTCAACCTCTAGCCTGCAGTGGGTACGGGCAGACTGGAGTGCGGTAGGGGAGAATGGAATTCCTGGTGTAGCGGTGGAATGCGCAGATATCAGGAGGAACACCGATGGCGAAGGCAGTTCTCTGGGCCGTAACTGACGCTGAGGAGCGAAAGCGTGGGGAGCGAACAGGATTAGATACCCTGGTAGTCCACGCCGTAAACGTTGGGCGCTAGATGTGGGGACCTTTCCACGGTTTCCGTGTCGTAGCTAACGCATTAAGCGCCCCGCCTGGGGAGTACGGCCGCAAGGCTAAAACTCAAAGGAATTGACGGGGGCCCGCACAAGCGGCGGAGCATGCGGATTAATTCGATGCAACGCGAAGAACCTTACCAAGGCTTGACATGACCGAGAACGCGCCAGAAATGGTGAACTCTTTGGACACTCGGTTACAGGTGGTGCATGGTTGTCGTCAGCTCGTGTCGTGAGATGTTGGGTTAAGTCCCGCAACGAGCGCAACCCTCGTCGCATGTTGCCAGCACGTTATGGTGGGAACTCATGTGAGACTGCCGGGGTCAACTCGGAGGAAGGTGGGGATGACGTCAAATCATCATGCCCCTTATGTCTTGGGCTTCACGCATGCTACAATGGCCGGTACAAAGGGCTGCGATGTCGTAAGGCGGAGCGAATCCCAAAAAGCCGGTCTCAGTTCGGATTGAGGTCTGCAACTCGACCTCATGAAGTCGGAGTCGCTAGTAATCGCAGATCAGCAACGCTGCGGTGAATACGTTCCCGGGCCTTGTACACACCGCCCGTCAAGTCATGAAAGTCGGTAACACCCGAAGCCGGTGGCCTAACCCTTGTGGAGGGAGCCGTCGAAGGTGGGATCGGTGATTAGGACTAAGTCGTAACAAGGTAGCCGTACCGGAAGGTGCGGCTGGATCACCTCCTTTCTAAGGAGCAACTCGGAAGCCTTCGGGTTTTCGCAGTGCGCCAGATCAGACCGAACGTGTCTGCTGGTTGCTCATGGGTGGAACATTGGATATAGGTGCTCGTCTGAATGGTTCAGACCTAGTACGCCGGCTCTTTCGGGAGGTGGTTGGAACGGTGGGGGCCGGCCGGTCGGGCACGTTGCACGCTGTTGGGTCCTGAGGGACCGGACAACTCTGCGCTCTTCGGAGTGTGGGGGTGATGGTTTCTTCAGGCCTTCACCGATGATGACTTTGGGTTGTCGGGTGTGGGGGTTCTGGCCGTCTGTTGAGAACTACATAGTGGACGCGAGCATCTTAGAAGCAGTCCTTTGGACTGTTTCACAAAGATTTCGATGACATGCCTTTCGGGGTGTGTCTGACTAATCATTGGTCAATCTCGCACCCTTCGGGGTGCGCGATCGATTCAAACTCATGTGATTTCAAGTTTCTAAGAGCAAACGGTGGATGCCTTGGCATCTGGAGCCGAAGAAGGACGTCGTAATCTGCGATAAGCCTCGGGGAGCTGATAAACGAGCTGTGATCCGAGGATTTCCGAATGGGGAAACCCCGCCAGGCCCTTTGGGTGACCTGGTGACTCCCGCCTGAATGTATAGGGCGGGTAGAGGGAACGTGGGGAAGTGAAACATCTCAGTACCCACAGGAAGAGAAAACAACCGTGATTCCGTGAGTAGTGGCGAGCGAAAGCGGAAGAGGCTAAACCGGTCATGTGTGATACCCGGCAGGGGTTGCATGGTCGGGGTTGTGGGACCTTTCGGACTGTACTGCCGTGCAGTCACGGTGACGCGTCGGGTATAGACGAACCGGATTGAAAGCCGGACCGGAGTGGGTGTGAGTCCCGTAGTCGAAATGCCTGGCGGCCCGGAGAGGTATCCCAAGTAGCGCGGGGCCCGAGAAATCCCGCGTGAATCTGTCAGGACCACCTGATAAGCCTAAATACTCCCAGATGACCGATAGCGGACAAGTACCGTGAGGGAAAGGTGAAAAGTACCCCGGGAGGGGAGTGAAATAGTACCTGAAACCGTTTGCTTACAAACCGTCGGAGCCTCCTTGTTGGGGTGACGGCGTGCCTTTTGAAGAATGAGCCTGCGAGTTAGTGATCTGTGGCGAGGTTAACCCGTGTGGGGTAGCCGGAGCGAAAGCGAGTCTGAATAGGGCGATTCAGTCGCAGGTCCTAGACCCGAAGCGAAGTGATCTATCCATGGCCAGGTTGAAGCGACGGTAAGACGTCGTGGAGGACCGAACCCACTTCAGTTGAAAATGGAGGGGATGAGCTGTGGATAGGGGTGAAAGGCCAATCAAACTTCGTGATAGCTGGTTCTCTCCGAAATGCATTTAGGTGCAGCGTTGCGTGTTTCTTGCCGGAGGTAGAGCTACTGGATGGCCGATGGGCCTCAACAGGTTACTGACGTCAGCCAAACTCCGAATGCCGGTAAGTGAGAGCGCAGCAGTGAGACGGTGGGGGATAAGCTTCATCGTCGAGAGGGAAACAACCCAGACCACCGACTAAGGTCCCTAAGCGCGTGCTAAGTGGGAAAGGATGTGGAGTTGCACAGACAACCAGGAGGTTGGCTTAGAAGCAGCCACCCTTGAAAGAGTGCGTAATAGCTCACTGGTCAAGTGATTCCGCGCCGACAATGTAACGGGGCTCAAGCACGCCACCGAAGTCGTGGCATTCATACAATCGATAGGCCTTCGTGGTCCAGTCGTGTGGATGGGTAGGAGAGCGTCGTGTGGGCAGTGAAGCGGCGGTGGAAACCAGCCGTGGAGGCCACACGAGTGAGAATGCAGGCATGAGTAGCGAAAGACGGGTGAGAAACCCGTCCTCCGGAAGACCAAGGGTTCCAGGGTCAAGCTAATCTGCCCTGGGTAAGTCGGGACCTAAGGCGAGGCCGACAGGCGTAGTCGATGGACAACGGGTTGATATTCCCGTACCGGCGAAGAACCGCCCACACGAAGCCAGGAGTGCTAAGCATCCCAAGCCATGACGGACCCTTCGGGGAATGTTGTGGGGCGGCATGCGACCCCATCTGGTGGAGTGAGCGTGATAACAGGTGTGACGCAGGAAGGTAGCCCAGCCCGGGCGATGGTTGACCCGGGGCAAGCGTGTAGGCCGAGCGATAGGCAAATCCGTCGCTCACACAGGCTGAGACGTGACGCGGATGAAAAGTGGGTGATCCTATGCTGCCGAGAAAAGCATCGACGCGAGGTTCTAGCCGCCCGTACCCCAAACCGACTCAGGTGGTCAGGTAGAGAATACCGAGGAGATCGAGAGAATCGTGGTTAAGGAACTCGGCAAAATGCCCCCGTAACTTCGGGAGAAGGGGGGCCCGAAGCGTGAACCCACTTGCTGGGGGAAGCGTGGAGTGGCCGCAGAGACCAGTGGGAAGCGACTGTTTACTAAAAACACAGGTCCGTGCCAAGTCGCAAGACGATGTATACGGACTGACGCCTGCCCGGTGCTGGAAGGTTAAGAGGACCGGTTAGCCGCAAGGCGAAGCTGAGAATTTAAGCCCCAGTAAACGGCGGTGGTAACTATAACCATCCTAAGGTAGCGAAATTCCTTGTCGGGTAAGTTCCGACCTGCACGAATGGCGTAACGACTTCCCAGCTGTCTCAACCGCGAACTCGGCGAAATTGCAGTACGAGTAAAGATGCTCGTTACGCGCAGAAGGACGGAAAGACCCCGTGACCTTTACTACAGCTTGGTATTGGTGTTCGGTGTGGCTTGTGTAGGATAGGTGGGAGACTGTGAAGCTGGCACGCTAGTGTCGGTGGAGTCATTGTTGAAATACCACTCTGGTCACTCTGGATATCTAACTTCGAACCGTGATCCGGTTCAGGGACAGTGCCTGGTGGGTAGTTTAACTGGGGCGGTTGCCTCCCAAAAAGTAACGGAGGCGCCCAAAGGTTCCCTCAACCTGGTTGGCAATCAGGTGGCGAGTGTAAGTGCACAAGGGAGCTTGACTGTGAGACTGACAGGTCGAGCAGGGACGAAAGTCGGGACTAGTGATCCGGCAGTGGCTTGTGGAAGCGCTGTCGCTCAACGGATAAAAGGTACCTCGGGGATAACAGGCTGATCTTGCCCAAGAGTCCATATCGACGGCATGGTTTGGCACCTCGATGTCGGCTCGTCGCATCCTGGGGCTGGAGTAGGTCCCAAGGGTTGGGCTGTTCGCCCATTAAAGCGGTACGCGAGCTGGGTTTAGAACGTCGTGAGACAGTTCGGTCCCTATCCTCTGCGCGCGCAGGAAATTTGAGAGGATCTGACCCTAGTACGAGAGGACCGGGTTGGACGAACCTCTGGTGTGCCAGTTGTTCCGCCAGGAGCACCGCTGGTTAGCTACGTTCGGGATGGATAACCGCTGAAAGCATCTAAGCGGGAAGCCGGCCTCAAGATGAGATTTCCATCCCTTCGGGGGAGAGGCTCCCAGCCAGACGACTGGGTTGATAGGCCGGATGTGGAAGACAGGACTAACGACTGTTGAAGCTGACCGGTACTAATAAGCCGATAACTTGACAATCACCACACACACACGAATGTGTTCATTCACGGAAAGGCCGTGTGCGTGGCCCGAAGATTGCTTGCGTCCACTCTGTGGTTCCCAACAGACGGAAACCCAACACATAACTCAACACGAGTAACACCCCACCCCACCCCAACCGGGCATCAGCCCGCGACCGGGTGGAACCAGGTGGGACACCGAGACCACCAACCACCCCAACAGGTGACGTTGGTTCTAGAGTTTCGGCGGCCATAGCGCGAGGGAAACGCCCGGACACATTCCGAACCCGGAAGCTAAGACTCGCAGCGCCGATGGTACTGCAGGGGGGACCCTGTGGGAGAGTAGGACACCGCCGGACAT
>NZ_JAJNMP010000006.1 GCF_021044935.1 Agromyces cavernae | reverse complement strand
AAGCACGGCAACCGTGGCGTCACGCCTCAGCAGAAGGACGTGACTCCGGTCACTCCCGGCAGCCGTGGCTGGTCAGGCGCCGGCCGCGGCGCCAGCACCTACGTGCAGACGCCGCGGGAATGGCGCGGCACCACCGTTCAGGTTTGCGGCCTCTGGCCGTTCGCGGTGGGTGCGGGTACTCCGATGGTCGGAGTGCCGCTCGGCCGCCACATCCAGACGGGTGCCACGCTCTGCTGCGATCCCATCTCGTGGTTCCAGCGCGCCAAGCTCATCAGCAACCCGAGCGCGTTCGTGCTCGGCAAGCCGGGTCTCGGGAAGTCTTCGCTCGTCGCGCGAATGGCTGTCGGCCTCTCGGGCTACGGTGTCATGCCGCTCGTCCTGGGCGATCTGAAGCCCGATTACGTCGAGCTCATCCAAGCGCTCGGCGGTCAGGTCATTACCCTCGGCCGCGGCCGAGGGCACCTGAACGTTCTCGACCCCGGTGAGGCGTTGGAGGCCGCACACCGACTCCGGGATGCGGGGCACGAGAAGGAAGCGTCGCAGGTGCTTGCCGATGCCCACGGCCGTCGGCACACGATGGTCTCAGCTCTCCTGACGATCCTCCGGAAGTCGCCGCCGACCGACCGCGAAGAGACGATCATCGATCGTGCGCTGAAGTGGCTGGACGACAACTTCGTCGGCATTCCCGTGCTGGGCAACCTGCTCGAGGTCATCCAGCAGGGGCCGGTCGAAGTGCGTCAGGCAGCTCTCGACCGCGGCAATGAGCAGCGGTACCGGGAGATCACCGAGAACCTCGAGGCCTCGCTGATCGGCCTCGTCGGCGGCGGTCGCCTTGGCGAAACCTTCGCCCATCAGACCACCGCACCGATGAAGCGCGACCGGCCCGTCGTGTACGACGTGTCCGCCATCGACGACTCAGACATGGACCTGCAGGCGGCGACGCTGCTGGCCTGCTGGTCGGCGGGCTTCGGAACGGTCAACGTCGCGAACGCCTTGGCCGACGCAGGCCTCGAGCCTCGGCGGCACTACTTCGTCGTGCTCGACGAGCTGTGGAGGGCGCTCCGCGCTGGACGCGGCATGGTCGATCGCGTCGACGCCCTGACCCGGCTGAACCGTCAGCGCGGTGTCGGTATGGCGATGATCTCTCACACCATGAGCGACCTTCTGGCGCTGCCCACCGAAGAAGACCGCATGAAGGCCAAGGGCTTCGTCGAGCGCTCGGGCATGGTGATCTGCGGCGGTCTTCCGTCTGCGGAGATGCCGTTGCTGACGTCCGCGGTGCCGCTCTCGAAGGCCGAGCAGGATCTGCTCATCGGATGGCAGGATCCGCCCGCATGGGACTCCACGATCGGCGCCGAGGCGGAGCCTCCCGGACGTGGCAAGTTCCTCGTGAAGGTCGGTGGCCGACCGGGCATCCCGGTGAACGTGCAGCTCACTCAGGTTGAGCTGTCGCTCCACGACACGAACCGGCTGTGGAACGAGCAGAGCCGTGTCGGAACGACTCTTCAGGAGGCATCGTGAGTGTGCCCAACAATCGTCGCCGCGACCCCGGTGGAGCCGATCCTGGAATGCTCGCCCTCTTCGGGGTCGCCGGGCTTGCCGTCGTCGCCGCCCTGGTGGTCAACGTTGCTGTGCGTCTCGGCTACGAGCTTGAGGGAACGCCTCTCGAGCTCACCTCGAACCCGGCGACGCTCGTGTTTCAGGTCATCGGCGGCAAGGTCGCATGGCCCGAGAGCGGTACCTGGATCGCCGCAGCCCTTGGCGCGGTGATCTTGGCGTTGATCGTCGTCATCGCTGTGCTCGTCGGTCGCTACCGGAAGTCCCGCACGCGCGTCGACGACAAGTCCGCGTTCATGGGGCGCGGCCGCGACGTCGAAGGACTCTCACAGCGCAACGCGAAGGCAACGGCGATGCGCCTCGGCGTCGAGACGTCGACCGGCGTGCCGATCGGCCGGACGGTTGCCAGCAACCAGCCGATCTTCGGCTCGTGGGAAGACATGCACATCGATATCTGGGGCCCCCGTACCGGTAAGACGACCTCGCGCGCCGTTCCGGCGATCTTGGACGCACCGGGCGGCGTCATCGTCACCTCCAATAAGCGCGACGTCGTCGATGCAACGCGGGATGTGCGTGCGAAGTCCGGGCCGGTCTGGGTGTTCGATCCTCAGGGCATCGCGCTCGAGGAACCGACCTGGTGGTGGAACCCGCTCAGCTACGTCACGGACGAGGTGAAGGCCGCGAAGCTCGCGGAGCACTTCGCCTCCGGCTCGCGGGACCCTGGCGCGCGCACGGATGCCTTCTTCGACCCTGCGGGTCAGGACCTTCTCGCCGGGCTCCTGCTGGCTGCTGCGCTTGACCAGCGGCCGATCACGGACGTCTATCGGTGGTTGACTCGTCCCACCGATGAGACTCCGATCGACATCCTCGCGCGGCATGGCTTCACGCTGACGGCGGATCAGGTGTCGGGCGTCATCTACGCCCCGGAGAAGCAGCGCGGCGGCGTGTATGGCACCGCGCAGCAGATGGCCTCGTGCCTGACGAACCGGCAGATCGTCCGGTGGGTGACGGCGATGGATGTCGTGGACACGCGGCCGCAGCTCGACCCTGCCGCGTTCGTGCGCGATGGCGGCACGCTCTACTCGCTCTCCAAGGAGGGCAAGGGCACTGCCGGCCCGCTCGTGACCGCGCTGACGGTCGCCGTCGTCGAGGCAGCCGAAGAGCTGGCGGCGCGCTCGGCCGGCGGACGGCTGCGCACTCCCATCGTCGGCGTTCTCGATGAAGCGGCGAACGTGTGTCGGTGGCGCGAGCTCCCGAACCTCTACAGCCACTACGGCTCGCGCGGAATCGTCCTCATGACAATCCTTCAGTCATGGTCGCAGGGTGTGGAGGTGTGGGGCGAGTCGGGCATGAAGAAGCTTTGGAGCGCCTCGAATGTGAAGGTCTACGGCGGCGGCGTCACCGAGGTGGCATTCCTCGAGGACGTTTCGCGCCTGATCGGCGACTACGACCGGCGCACCTCGTCGTTGTCGACGGGCAAGAATGGCCGTGGAGTTTCGTATCAGAATCACCGCGAACGCATCCTCGATGTCGCGGACCTCGGCGCCATGCCCAAGGGGCGCGCCGTGGTGCTCGCGTCGGGCTCTCGCCCGACGCTCATCCGGTCGCAGCCCTGGATGACTGGCCCGTACGCCGAGGACGTCAAGGCCTCCATTCGTGCGCACGATCCTGAGGCGGCACGCACCCTCGATCAGGCGATGAACGAACTCGCGGCCGTCGCGGCCGCGGAAGGACAGGAGGCATCGTGAGCGACGACTGGGGAACTGACGACATGGAGGAGAGCACCCAGACCCCGGCAGGCAGGGCTGCTCGGTCGACGGCGTTCGGCGTCGACATCAGCGACCTTGCTGCGCAGCTCGTCGATGCGCAGGTCAAGGCATCCGTGAAGGCCGCTGTCGCGGATGTCGCCGCCGAAGCTGTGAAGGCCGCGCTGACCGAAGACGTGATGAATGCGTTGCGCGAGAAGGCTGCCGCCGACGCCGAGGCGGCAATCACTATGCAGCTCGAGGCGGAGGAGGCCGTCGAGGCGGAGCTCGACGGCGCGGGCGCGGCCGCGGAGGCATCGCCTGAGCTCTACTACGGTTCTGTCGACGAGTTCGTGCGCACCTACCTGCGCTTCGTCTACAAGCGCCGCGTCGGCACGAAGGAGTTCGTCTGGGCGGCTGATTGGTGGCGGTATGACGAGGCGGTGATCCGCCTCGAGGCGCTCTGGCGGGCGTGGGAGCATCTGCGGCTCGATCCCGCGACCGGGATGAGTGTGTGGTTCCGCGACCACGCGGACCACCACATGTCCGTGCTGCTGAGCGAGACCGGCCCCTTCGGCGCCGCCGAGGGCCTGCACGACGTGCGCCCTCAGAAGGGCGATCCGCTGCCGTACACGGACCCACCGGAGGGCATGTTCCCCGACGTCCGCGTGCCAGTCGCCGAGCCGGATGCCGCGTAGCGAGCAGCAAAGGCGAGAAGGGCCGCACCCGATTGGGTGCGGCCCTTCTTGTGTGCGTCGCCGAGCTACCGATTCAGGCCGGTCTGCTGTCGGCCGGCGCCGCGACCGCGCGACGGTCGCGCCTTGGGGGCACGCTTCGCAGTGTCCCGCGTCGCCTCGGTGGCCGGCTGTCCCTGGCTCACGTCGGCGCGCATGCGCGTGGCGATCGTTTCAGTGTCGAGCCCCTTCGTCTCGAGGTCGCGAGCTGTCGCCTCGCGGCGCTCAGCCGAGTCATACATCGGCGTGGCATCTGCCCTGAGCTGCTCGGCCCGATCTTCCTGCTCCTTGGCCATCCGCTCGGCGTCGGCACGGTCGAATGGATCCGGCTCGAACTCGGCTGCTTCGCGCGCCTGCTCGGCCGCCCGGTCGAGCAGGTCGGCCTCGGCCGTCAGGATGACCGCCTCGGCACGGTCTTCTTGTGCGCGCCGCCGCTCGGCATCCGTCTGAACGCGCAGCCGTTCGGCTTCCTCGATGGCGTCACGGAGTGCGACGGGATCGGGGTGGAGCTCGCTTGCGACCACCCCGTAGCGATCGCGCACCTGCTCGGTGATCGTGTCCTTTGCGCGCTGCGCTTCGGTATCCTCCCGAGCCCAGGCATTCGCAAGCTGGTAGCTGTCGCCGATGTTCTGCGGCGTCGCACGATCCCACCACTCGGAGCGGTTGACGTTCGCGAGCTCGGCGCGCGCGGCGAGCTGTTCGGCGTCGAACCTCGCGCGCAGTTCGCTCGCCTCTCGGTCACTCTCACGGCGGGCGCGATCAAGGGCGCGATCGCGCGCCATAGCGAACCGCTCTCCGACCTGTGCAGCCGTGGTCAGCGCCAACCGGAGCTGCCCCTCGAATGCGTCCTCCAAGCCGTCGTTCTCGTCGACCATGAGTGCCTCCCTTCCTATCGTTCCGTGCCGCGATCTGCGGTCGGTTTCGTCTCTCGTCGCGGCTCGAGCTTCGCTGGCACCGGCGAAGTCACGTCCGTCGCCGGCCGCTGGCCACCCTGGATGCGGAGCAGCATCTGCTCAGCCTCGGAGTCGAGCTTCGCCAGGGATGCGGCCGCGGGCGCGGTGGCATCCACCGTCGTCTTGGCGGTGGGGGTCAGCTCGTCGCGGATGCGGGTGAGTCGCGCTCGCACGTCCTCGACGATGTGCTGAGCCTGCCGGAGCTGCCCAGCCTTCATCTCTGCGTCATAGACCGCCTGCGCGAACCGAAGGAGCGAGCGCAGCAGTGCGGCCTGCGCGACGGCGCCCTGACCGCCGCGCGTTGCGCTCGCGAGTAGCATCGCGGCACCACCGATTGCAGTCAGGCTCGGCGAGTCCGGACGCCGTTCTTGCTTGAACGTCTGAGCTGACTTCGCCATTGCATCGGCTGCGGCGGCGAGCTCTCCGGGCTCGGTCTCGATCGCGTTCGACCACGCTGCGAACGCACCCGCGGTCTGTCGGGCAACGCGCGACCACGTCTCGCGATCCTCGAGCGGGACATCCCGGAGTTGCTGACGCAACTCGGTCAGCTCGGCGCTGTACCGCTCCCACATCTCGGGGGCCGGCTCGGCCGCCTCACGGCCAACCACCGCGACGCGGCGGCCGCGCATCGCGGCGTTCCATTCCTCCGCTGCGGCAAGTGCGTGCTGCGGACTGTCGGGCCAGCCATCACGGAGGCGCGGGAGCGAGAGGTCGCGTCCTAGTCGGAAGCCGCCGTACCAGATGGGGCGCTCACCGTGGTGGGGTCGCTCGGCTACCTTGTAGCCCTCGATGACGTCAGTGGTGCCCTTCGCGTAGTGCGGTCGCACGAGCAGTCCGTTGCGGCGCATCCGACGCACGAACTCAGCTTCGGACTCACTGGCAGTGGCACACCCGCGAACCAGACGTGCAATCTTGTGCCGTGGTTCCTCGACCGGCGTGGCCGCGAGGATCCTGGCTTGCCGATCGGCAGCAGGAAGCTGCGACCACAACGGAGCCGATGGCCCGAGCAGTGCGCGCTCCGCCTCGTACTTCGCGGTTGCCCGAGCGCGCGCGATGGCCGGCCGCTCGGCGGGCTGATATCCGCGGGTTGAGCGCTCGGCGCTGACAGACTCCAGTCGCTCGAGACCGTACTTCACCTCGAGCGCGCGCGACGCGCTTTGCGCTCGTCGGAAGTCCTGGTGGACGTTGGCCTTCGTGCCATCTTCGCGAACGAGGTTCACGGCGATGTGGATGTGATCGTTGCCGTTCTTCGAAACGCCGTGCCGCACCGCTACCCAGCGAGTCGGCGCGCGCGAACGGTCCTGGTCGTCGAACCCCATCGCGGTGATGAAGTCGCGTGCGATGGAAGCCCACTCCTCATCGGTGCGGATGCCCTCACGCACATGGGTCGAGAGGGAGCAGTGCCACACGTGGCCGCCCGAGACTTCGACGCTGTACGCAGTGCGCGGCTGGTCGAGATGGCGCGCGATCGCGAGCGCGCTCTCGTGGTCAAGCTGGCCGTCGTCGAACCACGCCATGATCGCCGGATCGCCCGCGACGACGTGCTGATCCTCGTGCTCGTTCGATCGACCCGGCCCAGCCAGGTACGTCATGAGGCCGGCCATACGGTCGCCCCGCTCGACGTTAGGAATCACTGCAGTCCGAGCCCGTCGATTGCGGTCGTCACGTTGGCGGCGATGCGGCGATGCGCCTTCAGCGTTTCGAGCAGCTCCGCCTGAATCTCGCCCGTCGCGTTCGTCGCCTTCGCGATCTGGTTGATGTTGTTCGACGACGCTGCGAGCAGGCGATGAATTCGGAAGAGCTCAGCTTGCGCGTCGCGCCGCTCGGTGACGGTCGTGCCGGCATTCTGCGCGAAGGTTGACTCGACGAGAAGGCGCGGGATCGTCACGCGCTGAGCCGCCGCCATAGCGGCGAGCCGGCCCTCTTCCTCGGGCGTCACCTTCACCTTGTGAAAGTGATGACGGCCGCCCTCGGCATTCGCACGTCGGCGACGACTGCCGGGCGCCTTCGGAGACGTCTCATCGGTCACTCTGTTGCCGCCTTTCATGCCTAGCGCAGCGACCCCGACAACGCGGGGCCACACCTCCAGTGTGCCGCATCCGCGACGCCAAGTCGAGGATGCAAGCCATTTAGGGAACCTAAATATATAGCTTGCTCCGCCTCCGGCGGTCATCCGCTCTGCCATCGGCATGAGCGGGGTGCTGACAGCGCTATGCGCTGGAAGCCGCCGCGTCACCGTGACGGGGTGCTGACAGCGCTATGCGCTGGAAGCCGCCGCGTCACCGTGACGGGGTGCTGACAGCGCTATGCGCTGGAAGCCGCCGCGTCACCGTGCGCAAAGCGCGGTCGTTCGTTGGCGGTGCCGCTTAAACTAGCGGCATGGCAAAGGAACCCAGTATTGAGGAAGCAGTCGCCCGAGCACAGCGCGGGCTCGACGAACGGATCGCGGTGATTCGGACGCTCGCAGAGACCCGGCAGAACCTCGCGGACGTGCACGCCCGGCGTGCTGCGCGCATCGCCCAGGTCGAGCGAGAGACGGCCGCAGAGGTCGCCGAGGCGGAGCGCGCCGACACTGTGGAGTACGACCGCGCGATCACTGCTGGGTGGACGGCCGCCGAGCTGCGCAAGATCGGATTCGGCGAGCCGGACAAGAAGGCTCGCGTGCGTAAGCGCGCCGCGGCGGCGAAGCCGAAGCTGGCTCCCGCCGTCGCGGCGGACGACTCGGCGACGAACGTCGCCGAGTCTCAGGAAGAGCAGCTCAGCGCCTAACGCATCCCCCTGACCACCTGTGGACGGCACGAGCTATTTCCTTCGGGCTCGTCCCGCCCACAGGTGGACAGCGGGACCCCGATCGTCCGCCCGCACACAGGTCGCACCGTCGCCTCTCAGGGGCACGCTGCGGTGACGCTCAGTGCGACCTGTGCACGGCCTCGTGAGGTGCGTGGTCGCCTTCCCCCATGAGCCGTGATCGTTACACGCTCCGAGCCCCCGTCAAGGGCGCTTCGCGTCGCTCTGCGATGCGGCTGCACCGCACCTTTGACGGGGGCTCTTCGTGTGTTCGGCGGCAGCTATCAGGGGGAAGGAGAGATGTGGGATCGAGTGCCGAACGAGTGCGCTCCTATCGCTCCGCCTCGGCACGCTCGTATGGCTTGCCCGGCCCATGCGTCGTGCGCGTCGTCTGCGTCGAGACTCCGCCCGTCGTCGGCCCGGACGGGAACGAAGCCGAGAGGATGCTGCTTCGCGTGGGGGCCGGGTCGGCCGGCTCCTCTTCGGCCGGCTTGTTCGACGCTTCCAGGGCGGCGTCGACCTCGGCGACGCGCTGCTGTGCGGCCTTCAGAGCGTCGGCGTGGGGGAAGGCTTTGCCGAGGCGTGCCTCGGCTTCTTGGGCTTCTCCCACCGAGCGCTCGATGCGCTTCTCAGAGTCTGAGATGTTGCGTGCGATCGCGGTCGTCTTGTTCTCGAGCGTGCGCACGAGACCGATGCCGGCGCCGCCGAGTTCGTCGAAGCGGACGTTGCCGCCCGAGTAGGGAACGCCCTCGAGCGCGAGGTGCGCTCGAACCTCGGTCTTCCACTCGACGGTGACCTGCTCGGAGCGCACGGTGATGGTGTGGCCGGCGATGGTGCCGAGCGTCAGCGGCCGCTCGGAGTTGGCGCGGATGATCGCGAGCTCGTTGCGCGATGCCCAGGCGGCGATCGCGTCGCCAGCGTCCTGTCGGCTGTCGTAGCTGCGGCCGTCGACGACCATCCGGAAGGCGTCGCCGCTGACGTCGACGGAGCGCGCGGACGCAGTTCGTAGTGCGGTCAGCATCTGCTCGTGCACGCCGATCGACTCGCGCGCGTTGTGCGCTCGGTGGCGGAGGGCTGCCTGTGCGCGGTGGTGCGCGGTCTCTTGACGTCGGAGCTTCTGGAACTCGGAGTCCGCGTTGGCCTTGTCGAGCACGAGCGGGTTGCCCGAGGCGAGCGCTTTCGCCTCCGCTGCCGAGAGGGCGGTGTCGCCGATGTCCTCGATCTCGCGGGTGTCGAGACGGCCGCGCATGATCTGCGCGATGAACTTCGCTTTGCGCCCCACGGTCTGCCACGAGTAAGCGTCGAAGGAACGCTCGACGACGTAGCGGTAGATGCCCACCTCGGCGTTCTGGTTGCCCTGGCGGATGCCGCGGCCGTCGCGCTGCTCGAGGTCGGCCGGCCGCCACGGGCAGTCGATGTGGTGCAGCGCAGTGATGCGCGCCTGCACGTTGGTTCCGACGCCCATCTTGCCGGTGGAACCGATGAGTACGGAGACGTGGCCGGCGCGCGCGGCCGCGAACAGCCGGCCCTTGGCCTTGTCGTCCTTCGCCTCGTGGATGAACCGGATCGAGTCGGACGGCATGCCGGCCTCCACGAGCTTCGCCTTGAGCTCGTGGTAAGCATCCCAGCGCTTCTCGTTCGGGGTGCCGAGGTCGCTGAAGACCATCTGCATTCCGCCGCGGATGGGACTCGTCTGGCCACTCACCTCGTCGCGGTACTCGTTGTTCCTGGTGCGCTCCCACTCCTTCACGATCTGCGTCGCTACAGCGTCGAGCTTGACGACGCCGGACTGCTCGGTGAACTGGTCGACGAGGCGGAGGTCGAGGGCCGCTTTGCGGCCGTCCGTGCTGATGACGAGCATGTTGTCTTCATCGGCGGTGACGGTGCGGTTCTGCACCGCTTCGGCGCGGTCGGCGATCTGCTTGATGTACTCGTCGAGCTCGGGCGTGGGGTCGAGCACGATCGTCTCGATTTCGCGCTTGCCGTCGCTGGGCCGCTCGCGGATGAGCGGGACGGGCAGCTTCAGGTCTTCGCCGGTCTTCACGTCGGCGAAGGTGTGCCACATGCGCAGCATCTCGGGCACGTTCTGGAAGCGTGCGAATCGGGTCTTGAGCCGGAACCCTCCGGCCGGTCCCATCTCCATCTCGGTGACCTGAGATCCGAACGTCGCGGCCCACCCGTCGAAGCTCGTCACGCCTGCCGCCTCGAGCAAGTCGGGGCGCAGGTAGCGCTGCATCACGTAGGCCTCGGTGACAGAGTTCGCGAGGGGCGTCGCGGTCGCCATCGTCGCCACGCGGTCGCCGTGGCGGCCGCGGAGGTACTCGAGCTTCATGTGCAGGTCAGACGCCTGCTGGCTGCCCTCGATCGCCGCGTCCTGGATGTTCGATGCGGTGGCGAGGTTCTTGTACATGTGGGCCTCGTCGACGACGAGATAGTCGATGCCCATGTCCTCGAACGAGACGCCGTGATCGCGCTCGATCGCGAGCATCTTCTTCTGCCGCTCCTCGAGCGAGAGGATCCGCTTCTCGATGCGCTTGACGCTCATCGCGTCGGCTTCCTTCGCCTCGACGAGCGCGGCCCGCATCTCGCTGATCTGGCCGTGGATGTACTCGGCTTGGAAGTCCGGCGAGATGCCGATCTTCTTGAACGCCGACTGGGTGAGCACGATGCCGTCCCAGTCGTTCGCGGCGGCGCGGGCGACGAACAGCCGGCGCTTGTCGCCGGTGAGCTCGTTGGTCGACGCGGCGAGGATACGGGCCTGCGGGTACGCCTGCAGCCACTCGCGCGAGAACTGCTCGAGCATGTGGTTCGGCACGACGATCGCGGGCTTGTTGATCAAGCCCATGCGGCGCATCTCGGTCGCGCCGACGATCATCTCCAGCGTCTTGCCCGCGCCGACCTGGTGGAACAGGCCAACGGCCGGTTCGGCGATCATGCGGGCGACAGCGGCGCGCTGGTGGGGGCGCAGTGTGAAGGTCGCGGCGAGGCCGGGAAGGGTGAGGTAGTCGCCGGCCTGCGAGTAGTCGCGCAGCACGATCGAGTTGAACCTGCGGTTGTACACGTCGGAGAGCTCGGCGGCGCGCGCCGGGTCTTCCCACACCCACTCGGAGAATCGCGCCTGCAGGGCGTCGGCTTTCTCCTGGGCGGCGGTGGTCTCGACGGGGTTGAGCACCTTCCGCTTCTTCCCGTCCGAGCCCTCAACCTCGTCGTGGACCTCGATGCGCCGCTGCTCCATGACGGCCTGCGCGATGTCGGCCGCGGGCCGGCGCATGGTGCCCCATTCGTCGGTGGCGAGCACGCCGGCACGGTAGCCGCGAACCTCCCACGCGCCGGGCATCGGGTTCTCGACGCGGATGCTTCGGTCGTTGAGCAGCTCGCGGAGGAACTGCTCGTGGATCTCGGGCGAGATCCACACCGATCCGAGACGGGCCTCGATCTGCTCGATCCCGATCGGGTCGGGAATCACCGCCTGCAGGGCTTCGACGTTCACGGTGAAGCGCGCCTCGGTCTCCGCAGCCGCGGCAGCGGCGTCGAGCTTCGTGCGCACCTCGCCCGAGAGGTACTCGGGTGCGTGCACGAGTTCACCGCTCGTCGGGTCTTCGTAGACCAGAGTGCCGAGCTGCGCGCGCGCTTCCTCGGCGTCGACGCCGAGCAGATGCGCGACGACCTCGAGGTCGACGCGGCCGGTCTCGTCGAGCGAGAGCGCGATCGCTTCGGCGGGAGTCTCCGCGCCCTGCTTGGCGGGGCGGGGCACGACGACGCGACGCAGGAGAAGCGACGCCGGTGCGCTGGTCTGCTCGGTCTCATCGAACCGCTCGAGGGCTCGCACGAGCGCGCTCTGCGGGTCCTGCTTGAACGTCGCGATGGCTCGCGGCGTGATGCGGGCGACGCCCTCCTCTCCTCGGGCCGGCTGGCCGGTCTGAGGGTCGATCACGACCGCGCCGGTCAGCTCGTCCAGCACTGGCTCGAATCGGCCTGTGCCGCGCGTCGTGAACCGGTTGATGGGCCCGAACTTGGCGACGTAGCCGCGATACTCGGCCAGCAGGGTCGCGCGCTGCGCGTCGAGCTCGCGGGTGTCGTCGAGTGTGCCTGCCTCGGCGTCGAGCAGTGCGCGGGCGCCGTCGCGAAGACTCAGAAGCGCGCGCAGCTCGACGGCCTGCGTCTTCGGCACTGCGAAGTCGCGGAGCGCGCCGCCGTGGGCGATCTTGAACTCGGCGCCGGCCGCGACGATCGTGCCGTCCCAGAAGCTGGTCTGCGCCGCGGCGGCCGCCGCGCGCTCCTGGACGGCGGCCGCAGATGCCTTGGTGAAGACGTCGCCACGCTCGATCGCGCGGCTGGTGATGTCCGTGAGTGCGCCATGCAGGCGCTCAGGGGTCGCGGCGAGGTCGTCGGTGCGAACCGAGACCGTCTCGCCGCCGTACATGCCCTGGCCGACGTGCAGCTCGCCGAGCACGTGCTCGGGGTGGATGTCGAAGTAGGTGTTGGTCCTGATGATCGTGCCGTCGACCTGCTGCGCGGTGACGGTCTCCCAGGCGACGTCGCGCGGCGGAACGCCAGCCTCGCGGCGGCGGAAGATGAGGAGGTCGGTGAGCGCTTCAGTGCCCGCGGCGCGGCGGTGCGCGCCCGAGGGCAGGCGCACGGCGCCCACGAGGTCAGCCATGCCGTTCATCTCACGCCGGGCGAACGGGTTCGTGGCGTCCATCGTGAAGCTGCTCGTCAGCACGGCGACGACACCGCCCGGACGAGTGAGCGCGAGCGACTTGATGATGAAGTGGTTGTGCATCGAGTGCCCGCCCGCGTTGTGCAGGGGGTCATGCAGCGCGACGTCGGCGAACGGAACGTTGCCGACCACGGCGTCGAAGTGGCCGCGCGGCATCCGGGTCTCGGCGAAGCTCTCGGTGCGGATGTCGGCGTGCGGGTAGAGGCCGCGTGCAATGACGGCCGTCGTGCCGTCGAGCTCGACGCCGAGCATCTGCGCACTTGCCGGCGCCATGCCGATGAAGGTGCCCGCGCCGCTTCCGGGCTCGAGCACGGTGCCGCCGTCGAAGCCAAGGCGGTCGAGGGCGGCCCAGACCTCGGCGACGTAGGCCGGGTCGGTGTAGTGCGCGTTGATCGTGGTGCGGCCGGCCGCGTCGTAGGCCGCATCGTCCAAGAGCGCGCGGAGCTGCGCTCGCTCGGTAGTCCAGTTCGATTTGGCCTCGTCGAACACCTCAGGGATCGCACCCCAGCTCGACCACCGAGCGAGCGCCTGCTGCTCGGCCGCGGTCGCAGGCCGGCCTTCCTGCTCGAGGCGGCGCGAAGTCTCGATCGCCTCGACGTTGGCCGCGAACCGGGCCTTGGCGCCAGACGGCGCGAGGTCGTCCTGCGACTTCGGCCGGAACGCTACTGCGCTGGGCTCCAGAACTCCCGCAGAGCGAGGATTCTGTTCGTCAGCTCCGTCTCGTCCATCTCGGCCGGCTCCCGGTCGAGCGTCACGAGCGGGAGCATCTTCTGCAGTCGGCTGCGCCGTGCTTCCTGCTCGTCCGACAGGATCGGCTCCGAGAAGCCCTCCCGCTCGGCTTCCTCGGTCGCGTCCTCCTGGATCGACTGCAGCTCGTGCTCGATCATCGTCGCGCTCGGCAGCTCGCCGAGCATCGTCTCGAGCTCCTCCGCGAGGCCGCTCGGCTCCGCCGTCACCGAGAAGACCAACTCGCTCAGCACCACGTCCTCGGCCTGCTTCCGGACCGCTTGAAGCTGCGCCACTTCCTCGAGGTACGGCAGATCGCTCGGCACCGTCTGCTCCAGGCGGGCGCTCAGTGCTTCGATCTGCGCGGCCGCGCTCTCCCCCAGCTCCGTGAAGAACTCCTCCGGGTTCTCCAGCGTCGCGTACCGGCTCGGTGCGTGCCGGCGCCAGTGCTCCTGAGCCATCAGCCCGTAGTGGTTCATGTTCGGCCTCATCTCCGCGATCCATCGCAAATAGGTCGAAGCTGAGCTGGCCACCGGCCAAGCTCTGCTCCGTAGCGGTCGCCGGGGCGCGTCGTGCAGCCTCGAGCTGTGCGTCAGCGTCCACTTCGGGGGCACCCCACAGATCGAACGAGAGCTGTCCATTCGGCACTTGCCGTTTACGTCTCGCCATGAGGTCCCCTCTACCGGCCGTTGCGCCATTGAGGCTAACAAGGCTCGGCGGAGCGGGTTGGGCACATGTGAGTCGTGTGTCACTGTTCGCTCCCCTCGGCGTTCTCCGGCTGCTCGAGCGCGCGGCGCACGGTCGTCGCTCCGACGTGCAGGACCGCGCCGATCTTCGCGTACGAAATCTTGTTGGCGCGCATCAGGCGTGCGGTCGCGATCTTGTCCTCGTCCATGACGGTGGGCCGGCCGCCGAGACGGCCCTCGGAGCGGGCGTACTCCAGTCCGCGGCGGGTGTTCTCGCGGATGGTGTCGACGCGGAGCTGCGCGAAGACGGCGACAACGCCGTAGAGGGCGCGGCCCATCGCAGTAGTCGTGTCGATCGGGGGCTCGGTCAGGCTTCGGATGAGAACGCCTCGCTCGTCGAGGTCATGGATGACCTGGATCGCCATCTTCTCGGTGCCCGCGATGCGGTCGAGCGCTCGGATCAGCAGAGTGTCGCCGCTGCGGAGGTAGTCCAAACAGGCAAGCCATTGAGGACGATCTGCGACGCGGCTCGAATCTCCGTCGTCGACGAACACCTTCTCGGCGCCGGCCGCGTGAAGTTCCGCGACCTGCGATTTGGGGTTCTGCTCGCGAGTGGAGACCCGCGCGTAGCCGATGATCGCCACTGCTCCCCGTCCCTAGTCTCGCCCGAGCCCGACGCTCGTGTCCGGGCCTCGCTGGGCGGGGCGAGTCGACGTCGACGCCGACGCCGTGAGCGCGGCCGTTGCCGCACGCGGATACGACGCCTGCAGGATGCTCGAGCGCGCGATGGCGTGCAACACCGAGGAGGTCGAAGCCTCCTCGCGTGTGATGGTCATCTGCTTGAAGACAGACACCATTGGCTCGAAGCTCGGCGCGGCACCGGGCGCGCGCGGCCGAGTGTCCCGTGCGCTGGCGTTCCAGTGGTCTTTGTCGACCTGAGTGCGGTCAAGTCCGAAGCCGGCCCGCTCGGCGAGGTGATCCATGAAGATTCGTGTGGATCTTCCGTTCCCCTCTCTGAATGGGTGGCACCAATTTGCGATCGTGAAAGTCTTCGCGGCGGCGAATGCGAACTGGTCCCGGTCCATCGCCACCCAGCTGTGGGACGCGATCGTTTGCGTCATCTCCTCGAGGTAGCGCTCGATGCCTTCGTTGCGCGGCGAGACGAACGCGAGCTCGTTGTAGGGGCTACGCATGTTGACCTGGCGGAACTCACCAGCCCACGCGTAGAGGTCTTTGAAGAGGTGACCGTGGATCGCGCGCAGATGATCAGCATCGAACGTGCGGGGCACCTCGTAGATGCCCGCGCGGAGCTGAGTCTCACGCTTCGCGGTCATCTTGTACTCGAACTCGCGGAGTTCCCAGAAGTCGCGGATGCCGGCCTTGTTGCGAAGAGTGTGCTCGTCGGGAGCGGGGTACTGGTAGTCCTCCCACTTCGCGAACTCAGCCACGAGCTGCGGCCTGCTGCTGCGCCCTCGCTCGTGCACGAGCGTCGTACTCAGCCTCGGTGAGGGCGCCGCGAACGAAGTCGGCGAGGTCGGCGACGTCGGCGCGGTTCGGTTCCCAACCCTCGAGCCACTGGTTGGCGAGGGTTTGCACGACGATCGTCCGCTGCTCAGTACTCAGAGGCTCGAACACCTCGGGCCAGCGGGTCTCGATGTCGAAGTGCTTCGGTTCGGTCATGGTCTCCATTGTGCGGCCGTGGCTGCTTCGCTTGGGGCCTAGACCAGCCGACAGCACGAAGAACACGTAGGCCGCGAATGCGTCCGTCTGGAGCATCCCACTCCCCTCCTGCTCGATCTCCCATTATCCGAAATGCGCCGAAAACGGTCAAGGAATAGGTTTCGGCGCGTCGAGGTTCCGGCGTGTGATTTTCGCCGCTGAATGGCGGCCTTCTGTTGCCGCTATTTGGCGGCTTGGTGTTCCGAAAGCCGATCCCTCACCGGAGCCAGGTCGCCAGCGTGACGCGCTAGCGTTTCGTTCCATGACTTTCTTGAATGTGATGCGGCGCCTTGAATGAATCAGGTCAAGAGCGGGCAGGGCGGGTGCGCACGATGATGTGGCTCGGTATCGTGCTCGGGCTGGCGCCAGCGTGGTTGTTCGTGATCGCGGCGTTCACCGGTCTGGGGCCGGCGACCGCGTCGCTCACGTTCGCGCTGCCGGTGCTCGCGGCGACGGCCGGCACGGTGTGGGCGTGGGTGCAGCTACGCCGTGCTGGGGCGATCGGACCGGAACGCGTAGTCGCGATCGTCGCGATTGTCCCGGGCATCCTCGGGTACGGAGCGTGGGTGTACCTCGCAAACCTCGGCATCCGATTCGGTGACGGCCCGCTGTAGCTATCCCCTGCTCGCTCCGACAGCGGAAGGGCGGCCCCACCCGTGGCGCCGTGGAGCAGTCGGCCATGCCGGGTGGTCGCGTGAGGCCGGGCCCCGGGTCATCAGCGTGTGGGTGCACCCTGCGAAGCACCAAGTCGGAGCGAAGAGGTGTGTTACGAGGCCAGACGACACGCTTCGGTCTCTCAGAAACGCGCCGGTTCCTGATCTCTACCATGCGCACTGCTACGATCAGATCCGATCTGACCTGCTCGATCCATCGAATTGTTCACATCGGGGGGCACCCATGACGCAAGACGTCTCACGCCGCAAGGTTCTGCAGGGTATCGCCTGGTCGGCGCCGGTCATCGCCCTCGCCGTGCCGGCGCCGGCATACGCGGCGTCGCCGGCGGCCTCACTCGAGCTCGCGCTCACCCAGTTCTCTCATGACGCCAACACCCATACGACCGTGTACGACGTCATCGTGACTCCCCGCGGCACCCCCACCACGGACGCCATCGTCGTGCAGTTCCAGGTTCCCGGCGCGTCCTCGATCGATTTCGAAGACATTCCCGGCATTTCGGGCATGACCCAAGTCAACCTCTCAGGTATCACCATCACGCTAGCCAGCATCCTGGTGCCCGTTCCGGTGAACATCTCGGTCGGCGCCCGCATCACGGTCGTCACCAGGGCAAACGCGTCCGTCCAAGCCACGGCAACCTCGCCTGGCTTCGAGCCAGCAGTGGCGACCGCCCCCCTCCCATAAAACAACGCGGCGCCCCGGTCGGCGAGCGTTCCGGTCTGACGTAACGGTGCTCGCCACGCGCCCGGTGCCCGGTGCCAACGACCAACACGCTCGGCGCACATGCCCCCAGACCGGCCGTCAGTCACGCACCCCGGTCACGAGCGCACGCACGCTGGTACCGACCGCACTGTTCCAGTGCTCGCCGAACGACTGGGGCAGAGGGGTGGTCTCGACTCAGGCCGTCACGTGGTCCCGAAACAGGTTGACATAGTCACATCTATCGGCGAAAGTCACACTCAGCGCCGTCTGTTGCCCGTTCCGCTTGGGTCCCTAGGTGACCGAGCGCAGGAAGCGACGCAGCTCGCGGGTGACTTCGTTTGGCGCCTCCACGCTGCTGACGTGACCCGGTCCGTGGAGCACGACGAGCTGGGAGCCCCGCACCACGGCGTGCATCGCCTCACCGACCGCGACGGGGGCTCGTACGTCATGATCGGCGTAGAGCAGAAGCGTGGGTACATCAACCTCGGGCAGCACGTGACTCTGGTCCTCGAAGCTGGCGCGGGCCATCGCCCGGAAGCCGTCCGGGCGGAACACCCGGACACGATCGACGAACGAAGCCACGACCTCGAGGTCGACCGACGGCGAAAACATCGACGGCACCATAGCCGCAGCAAACTGCTCGGGCGACAGTTCTGACACCTCCAGCGCCCGAGCCAGCCGCTTCTCGGCTTCTGCGTACCCAAGCGAGCCACGCCAGCCGGCGTACCCACCCACGATTGCGAGCGACGACGCGAGCCCGCGATGCCGATGGAACGTGGCCAGCACCAACGCACCGCCGAAGGAAAGCCCGACCAAGTGGGCCGGCGCGATCCGCAACGTTCGGACGAACGCTGCGAAGCAGTCCGCGTACGCGTCCATGCCGAACCCGTCCGGCGGGTCAGACGATCCGCCGGCTCCGGGCGCATCCCAGGCGACCACGGTGAACTCGTCAGCGAGCGCGTCGATCTGCCCGCCCCACGTCGAGCGACCGTCACCGACGAAACCGTGCGCCAGCACCACCGGCGGTCCGCTCCCGGCTAGCTCGTAGGCGATTTCCAGCCCGCCAACGTCCACGCGCATAGCCGCAGTCTAGGCAAATGGCAATGCGCACACTCTTGGCGCGCCGGCCAATCACCCCGGCTCCAGCGGCCAATGGGGATCGGCTACCGGACTCCGCGTGATGCGTGTTCAACGCCAAGGTGGCGTTGACAACGGTCACCCTGAATGACGTCTTCATCCGCGCCGCCCAGCCCTGACACGCAGGGCGGTCATGTCGTGTCAGATCACGACACCGAAGTTCGTGGCGATGCCGAACCCCACGCTCGCGAGGACCGCCACACCGGCGAGGACAAGCGCAGTGATCGTGACCGCCCCTGCTCGGGCGCGAACGGCGAGGATCGCAAACAGCAGAGCCAACGCGGAGAGAACCCAGACGCCGATGATAAACGGTGAGACGAGCAGGATGAACGCGAATCCACCGGCGGCGACGACGAGGAGGAAGAACAGCAACGGGGGCGCGGAAAGGACGATCGCGGCGATCGCCAGTGCGATGCCCCAGGAGGCGGGTCGGGAGGCCTCGGCTCGGGCCGGCTCAGCATCGGTCATGCTGGACGTTACCGCGGAAAACTCCTCACACGCCATCGGGCGCCCACCCGTGTTCGGCGAATCGCGGCGACGACACGCGTTCGAGGGAGTGATATCACCTCGTTACGGCGCTACTTTATGCTCACGCAACTCCGCGGAGTCAAAGGAGCCTCACATGGCCGGATCTCGTCCCGGCGGCGTCACTCTCGTCGCCGTCCTCGCCTGGATCAGCGGTGCACTGCAGATCCTCGGCGGCATCCTTGTCCTCGTCCTGCATACCGACGTACCGGGAGGGACTACTGCCGCGTGGGTCAGCATCATCATCGGTGTCATCACCATCCTGGTCAGTCTCGGCCTGTTCCGAGGCAGCAACGTCGCCAGGGTGATCGTTACGATCGTGTTCGTGCTCAACCTGGCGGCTGCGATCTGGGTGATGGTCGCTGTTCCGGCGCAGTTGTGGTCGGCGGTCATCGGCGGGCTCGCAGCGTTGATCGGCCTCATCCTGCTGTACTCTGCGCGCGCGAACGAGTTCTTCCGCGCCTGAACACGTCGGAAGGGGCAGACGGTGAGGTAAATCCGCATGAAGCGTTCCGCTGACCCTTCGGCAGATCCCGGCAGCCCGTCGCCCACCGCCACCGGTGTGGTGATGATCGCGATGGCGATCGCCGTATGGTGGCCCGCGTTCACGCTCGGGGCCTGGGGAGAGCTGTTCTTCGACCAGATCCTGACCGTCTGGGCGGCGTCGACCGCTGCATTCTTCTTCGTCGTGTTCGACCGTCGCCCGCAACGGCGCCGGGCGCTCAAGGCGGTCGCGCTGCTGCTGCCCAGTGTGTGGGTGCTGCTCGGGTTCATCGAAGCGAGCTCGGACGACCCGCTGACGCTTCTCGGTGATGCTGTCGGATTCATCGCGGTGTTCTTCGCGATCCCGTTCACGATCTGGATCCTGGTACGCGTGATGTGGCCGGAGTTCGGCAGCACCATCCCGATCGGATCGCGATGGGTCATCGTCCTCACGATCGCGGGGATCGCGGTCGCGTCGTTCCTGCTCGGGGTGAGCCATCCGAATTTCCTCACCTGCGACCACTTCGCGGTCAGCGGCAACTCCGAACCGCCCGGGTGTACGCCCGCCGTCCCGTGAATCGGGCCCAACCAACCTCATGGCCGGTACACCCGAGGGGTGCGAGGCGTCCGCTTTGGCGGTCGTTCGGGGAACAGCCGACTGCCCCGCAAGTGGATCGTCTAGCGGCACGCACTTGATCGCGCAGACCAGCTGAGCGGGCCGCTAGCCTCGAACGATGCAAGAGCACGAGCACGCGCTGACTGGCGGGAACGCGACGCAGGGCGTCGTGCGGGTCGGCGCGACCGTGCGCAAACCCTGGACCCCTGCCACTGCCGGCGTTCTCGAGTTCATGGGCGCGGTGCGGTCCGCGGGCGTCGATGTGCCGGAACCGCTGGGCCAAGACGAGCTGGGCAGGCAGGTGACCGAGTTCGTTCCAGGCCGCCTCGCCCTCGAACTGCCGTCGCTCAGCCCTGCCGACCTCGCTCGCGTCGGGCAGATTGTCAGAGCGATCCACGACGCCAGCGAAGGCTTCGTCCCACGAGCTTTCGCTGCATGGGACACGCTGATTCCTGCCCCGGACGATGAACTGGTCTGCCACAACGACCTCGCGCCGTGGAACCTGATCGTTGGCGACCGCTGGGTCTTCATCGATTGGGACGGCGCCGGGCCGAGCACCCGGCTCTGGGATCTGGCATACGCCGCACAGGCGTTCACCCTCTCGGACGCGAGTGAGGACCCGAAAGTTGCTGCGGAGCGATTGAAGGCCTTCGTCGACGGGTACGGAGCGACCACCGAATTGCGTAGCGAACTGCCGTCCACGATGGCGCGGCGTGCCGAGGCGATGTACGACCTCCTCCATGCGTCACACAGATCAGGGCGCGAACCGTGGGGATCGATGTACGTGAACGGTCACGGCGCGCACTGGCGGGTGGCGGCTGACTATGTTCAGCGAAGTCAGTCCACTTGGCTGGAGGCGCTCACCGCTCGCGTCCCGTGAAGGATCCCCAAGGGGCCTGCTGCAAGATGTTCGGGTGGCAAACTTCTTCGGGCGTCGACGCGAGGCGCTCTGGCGTGTCGATCAGTATCGAGGTCAGCGCTCGATTGATGTTCAGGCGACGCAGTTGGAGGCGCACGGGGTCTCCAAGCGCAGCGAGCAGAAGAAGATCCTGGCGGAGTGGGTCGAATTCCTCGCCGGGACGACCACGCGCGTCACACACCTCGACCTCGTGTGCCGCGTGCCTCAAGAGCTGCTCGATGCAGCCGGCGGGCAACCTCAACTGAAGTCGCTCTCGGTGAAATGGGGCCCATACTCGGACCTGGGTGTCTTGTCCTCGCTGGAGGAACTGCGCACGCTTTCGCTCGGCGGCGCCCGCGCGGTCACAGATCTTCGACCGCTCGCCACCCTTGACCGGCTTCAGACGCTCGTGTTGGACCAGCCATTCTCCGTCAGCAACCCGGAGGTGATTGGTCAGCTCCGGTCGCTCGAGACCCTTGCCTTCGGCAACGGCCATCTGGGTTCGGACCGGACGCTCGACGTGGTGGATCTCGAGTGGATCAGGCTGCTTCCAAACCTCCGCACTCTTCACCTTCCTGGGACCCGACTTCCTGCCGAGCAACTGGCGACGCTTGCAGCTCTTCCGAGCCTGGTCGAGCTGCAAATCCCGCTTCGCCGCGAATATCGGAAGACGGTGTTCGAACTCGCACACAGCAGCAAGCCGTTCGCCCGCCTTGCCAAGGAGTACGAAGCACTCGAAGCCCATCGGGCGGCTTCGCGTTAGCCCATCCCGCAGCGGGACTCATCGCTGAAGCGATCCGGGGCCGCTGGCGGCCTGCCCTCTGCTGTTACCTTGTCCGCGTGGATCAGTTTCGGGAGCACCCGTCCAAGGCATGCGTGTGGGATGGAACGCAGCTGGTTCCCGTTGCTGATGCAACCGCGGCGGAGTCGGTGGTGTGGTTCGTCCTGCCACCCGACCCCGACATGCCGCGCGACTATGCCGTCTGGGAGGCGCTGAACGCGACGCAGGTCGAGCATGATGTCTACCGTCTCTGCGCCTCGCCGGCCCTGTTCGCGCGAGTCGCGTTCGGCGACCGCGTCGACGTGATCAGATCGGGTGAGGGAGCGTTGGTAGTCACGTCAATTGCCGGCCGCGGGGGCTACACCAGCGCTCGACTCTGGTTCGAGGACGGGGGCGACACGTGGCGCCTTCCTGTGGAGAGCCTCGCTCAAGCTGGTTGTGTCGTCGACATCTACTCAGAACGACTCGTTGGGATCTCGTGGCCTTCGGCCCTCGATGAAATCATCCCCTCGCTCGAGCGCATGGAATCAGAAGGAGTCTTGATCTACGCGACGGCGTAAGGCCCGAGGATCCGCAAGCGGATCCCATGACGCCGTCCTTCAGCGCCTCATCCCGGTCCGATCTTCACGAGGCGGCATGCGAGCGGCAATCGTCGACGCACGCCCGGCCGAGCAGCCACGCGGCTCGGCGAAGCCCGGCTCATCCCTCGAGCTGTGGGCGGTGGCCAGTCGACGACTCGACAGCGTCGTTGATGTCGGCGCCGCCCTGCTCGACGAGTTCGGCGAAGAGTCGGCCGCTGACGACGAGCCCGTCGCGCACCGTGAACTGGGTGATCGCGCGCAGCTCGAACGGCTCACCCTGCTCGGTCGTGCCCCACCAGTGCCACTCGCTCCACACCACGTCCCCGTCCTGCACCGACGCCAGGACCTCGGCGCGCAAGTCGGGGACCCCGGTGAAGATCGCGCCCCAGTTCGCTTTCATCTGCGCCCGGCCGCCGAAACCTCGTGCCGGGTGGAAGGGCTGCTCGCTCTGGTAGTCGTGGTGCATCAGCGCCGCCATACCCTCGAGGTCATGGGCGTTGGTCCGCTCGACCATCTGCCGGATGACCTCAATACCGTTTGCTGCCATCTCGTTCCCCTTCCTCCGACCCCGCTCACAAGCGTCCTACGGCGAACTGCGCCTGACCCACCACCCCGTGGATGAATCCGACCCCTATTCGGCCACGCGACCGCGACGGCCAAGCGCGTACCCCGCCACAGCACCCAATCCAATGAGGCCCACGACCGTGACGGCGGCGCCGACGACTGCAGGCTGCGTCAGCACGACGAAGCTGCCCGGGACGAACACCGAATCGGACAGCGGCTGGTAGGCGAACCATCCGAACGACACGGATGCTTGGCTCGACACGACAACCAGCAGGGCTCCACAGAGGACGAGAACACCCAAGAGGATGAGCGCGACAAGTAGTGCTCCGGACATTCGCTGCACGTCGCCACCCTACTGATCGACACCCCCAACGCGGCCCCGCTCAAGGATCCATGAACGCGACGCTCGTGATGGCGCGCGGGCTTGTGCCATCCCTGCGTTCACGGCCCTAATTCGTGCATCCGAGCGCTCGTAGGCGTCCTTGAGCGCGGCAACCGTATCGGTTGTCGACCAGGCCGTTCGGCGGGCGGGCGGTCTTCGAGCGCTACCGACGCACGCGTCCGCGACGAGACCGACTGATCGCGGCATCCGATCATGCCGTTCCGGCTGCAGAACGACGATGTCATGCGATCAGGGTGTGGTGGCGACGCACCTGAGTGGCTACGCTGACGCCGCAGCAGAGCGTTTCATGGGGAAGCGAGGATGAGATGTCGATGTTCGATGCCACACAACCGATACATGGGGGTGCTGCCTTTCGCACGCACATCGATCCCTTCACGTTCCCGGAGGACTCGCTCGATCCCGATGAGACCTACGAGCTGATCCACACGGGGCTCATGCTCGACGGACGCGAAACGCTGAACCTCGCGTCGTTCGTGACCACGTGGATGGAGCCGCAGGCGGAGAAGCTGATCCACGACTCACTGCGCAAGAACCACATCGACCACGAGGAGTACCCGGCCGCGTCGCTCATCGAGGAGGCGTGCGTGCACATGCTGGGTCACCTGTTCCACGCGCCCGACTCTGCCGAAGTGGTCGGGGTCGCCACGATCGGTTCCTCGGAGGCGATCATGCTCGGCCTGCTCGCGCACAAGCGACGCTGGCGGGATCGGCGCCGTGACGCCGGGTTGCCGACCGACCGGCCGAACGTGGTGTTCGGAGCCGAAACGCACGTCGTGTGGGACAAGTTCGCCAACTACTTCGATGTCGAGATGCGAAAGATCCCGATGCGGCCCGACCGATTCGTGATCAGCGCCGACGATGTCGAGCAGTACGTCGACGAGAACACGATCGCCGTCGGTGTCGTGCTCGGCACCACCCATATCGGTGAGTCCGACCCGATACCCGAGATCAACGAACGGCTGCGCAAGATCAAGGCCGACAAGGGCTGGGACATCCCGATCCACGTCGATGGCGCCAGCGGTGGATTCATTGCCCCGTTCGCGCACCCGGACTTCCTCTTCGACTTCCGGCTCGAGCAGGTCGCGTCGATCAACGCGTCCGGCCACAAGTACGGGCTGGTGTACCCCGGCGTGGGGTGGTTGGTCATGCGCGACCGGTCGATGCTGCCCGAAGACCTCGTCTTCAGCGTCAACTACCTCGGCGGTGCCCAGCCCACGTACACGTTCAACTTCTCTCGCGGCTCGGCGATGATCCAAGCCCAGCTGTACAACTTCGTGCGCCTGGGCCGTCGCGGGTATGAGTCGATCGTGGCGAATATGCTCGACAACGCCCGTCACCTGAACGAGCGGCTCGAATCCAGCGGCTGGTTCGAGATCCTCAACCCGGGTCTCGCCGAGCCGGTGGTGACGTTCCGGCTGAAGGGCGATCCCGGTTTCGACGTCTACCACTTGTCGGCGCGACTGCGCGAGCACGGTTGGATCGTGCCCGCGTACAGCCTTCCACCGAACGCCGAGGACGTACACCTGCTCCGTGTGGTCGTGCGCCTGGACCTGAGCCGGCAGATGATCGACATCCTGCTCCGCGATATCGAGGATGCCTGCACGCACCTCGCGGCCGAGAAGCCCGGTGACCGCAAGAGTCCGACACCGGATCTCTGGACGGCGCCGGCCCTGCTCGCCGCTCACCAGAAGGCTCGCACTGGTCAACGTCGTGAGTGAGACTCGGCAGAGATGACGGATGCCGCGCCAGACTCGCCGCATTGTCGGCACCGTGCCGGGTCAGAGTTCGTCTTCCTGAAGCTCGCGACTTCATGCTGGCCAAGGTCACGGGCGTCGACCGAGGGCGAGCACGGGTGACCTCACGATTTCGGTCGTGCGCTTTTGCGATGGCGGCGAACTGTCGAGATCCCGGCCGGAGTTGGAGCCGCATCTGGTGAGGGTCCGCTGGTCGGAGTCACCTAGCACGCTGCGCTCAGTATTGGCGTTGCCCGGACGTCCGGTCCCGGAGGATGCAGTTCTGAGCCGCTGCCGCGAGGCCGGTGTGTGTGGCGGTGCTAGCCTCTGACTGGATCGGGCGACGTCGTCTCAGATCGTGAGGTGCCTATGGCTCGGTGGACCATGAGTCGCCTTGTCCGCAGCAGTGCGCGGTCACCTGCCGGGCGATTCGTGTTGCGAGTCGCCCGCGATCTGGCCGACCTGGGCCTTATCGATCGCGGCATGACCCTCGCCGCACACACATTCACGTCGGTCCTGCCGATCCTGATCGTCGTAGGCGCGTTGCAGTCCAGACTCGACCCCCGGACGGCCGCGATCTTCGCGGAGCACATGGGATTCGATGCGGCCACGGCCGAGACTCTGGAGAAGTCGCTGCCGGGAGGCGCTCAGGAGCTACGCGCGACAGGTGTTATCGGCGTGATCCTCCTCGTCATCGCCGCGACCTCGTTCGCGCGGGCTCTGGAACGGAGCCTTCGCAGGATCTGGCGCACGCCCGCTGTCAGCCTGAAGTTCGCCTGGCGGTGGCTCGCGGCGGTTACAGCGGTCGTCATCGGGATCGCGGTGGTCGTCGCGACGCGCATCATCATTCGCGATGAGGGACCTCTGCCCGTGATCGAGTTCATCGCCGAGGTCGTGCTGTGGGGCGCGCTGTGGTGGGTCGCTTCGTGGATCGTCGTCAATCGCCGGATCAGCCTTCGAGAGTTGCTGCCCGGCTCCGTTCTCGCGGGGATCGGGTTCGCCGTGGCCGGAAGGTTCGGCAGAGTGTTCCTGCCACCGCTACTCGCAGACTCGGCACAGCGATTCGGCGTTTTGGGCATGGCATTCACCTATATCGGATGGCTGCTCGTGCTGGCTTGCATTCTTCTCATCGCGGCGACGGTCGGTCGAGTCGTGCATCTCACCTACTCGGGGCGAGCATGGCGTCACACCGCTTCGAGGTTCCCAGCCGATGCTCGAACAGGTGGGATGTAGAAGCGAAACCCGATGCGCTTCCCTGAAGCACACCGCGGGAGATCCGGCGCAGCTTCGGGCCATGGCCGAGGAGTTCGAGAATCCGACGCCGCCGAGCTCGGCGCCCTGAAGCATAACGTGGCAACGAGAAGTGCTACCACCCACCCTTGGAGCTCGTCCCGAGAGGTCAACCCGCATCGCCGAGCCCCTACAGCTCCCTAGTCACCGCCCGCGAGCCGATCGTTTGTGACACGGCTCGGGACCGATCCGTGTGGGGTGCCGGCAGGTGAGCAACCCGCCACCCCGACCACGAAAAGAAGTGACGTGACCGAGTGCGGAGAGCGCCGCGTGTGCGCCTTCCTCGTACCCCGACTTGGGCCGGCGGGCAACTCTCCCGCTGAGATGCTTGCGTCGGTACGCTTCGATCAACACGATCGGAGGGCCCAATTGGGCATCATCGGCGAGGTCAAGGCAGCGCACGGCATGATCGAGTACTCGGACGCCGTCGGCGGACTGCCGTGGGAATTCACGAAGTTCCCGAACGGCACCCCGTTCTTCCGCCTGCCGGTCATCCCGCCGTACGCGGCGTTGATCGTCCCGCGTGCCCGGAAGTGGTGGCTATTTGCAGACCCGAATGGCGGCGGAAAGGCCGAGTTCGAGGTCCAGATTGGCGCCCTCTCCGAACCCGCTCGCCTGATCGTTGACCGAGCCATCACACAGCTCGCAATGCTCGCGTCGCAGCTCACGGCATCACAGAAACCCGACGCGGCCGACGCACTCGTCGCGGTGACATACATGTTCTCGACACTCACCGGCAACGCGCTCCTTCACGCCGGCGCAGCAGACCTCATTGGCTCGAACCGGGTGCGCCGCGGCGATGCCGAAGGCGCGCTGGCGTACCTCAGCGAAGCGCGCGACCTGTTCCAGCAGCTCGGCGATCCAGAGTACGTGAACGTCGCCGAAAGGGTGATGTTCGCCGAGCTCGTCACAGGGAAACTCGTACTCGAGGAAGACGAGGAAGACGAGGAAGACGAGGAAGACGAGGAAGACGAGGAAGAGATCGAAGTAGCCAGCAGCGTGTCGGTCGAGCCGGGAGATATGGAGGACGACCTTGTCGACGACTCTATTTCGCTCGAGGAACTGGACGACGTAGACGACAATCGCGACGACCTCTTTATGGCGGTTGACATCACAACACTGATCCGTGATGCAGGAGACGCGTTTAGGCCGCTCGGCATCTTCGGTGGCGCCGTAGAGGACTCTGGATCAGATGCTGGTTTTTGGCTGCAACTTGCACCGAACCTGGAGGCGCGACTCGAAGAGCGGGCCGAAGAAGGAGACGCTGAGTGGTACGTGTCAGTTGCCGCTGACGAAGGTGACCTCGAATTGGCAGAGTACGCTCTGGCACCTGCGTCATCGATTGTTGCTCTGAACGCAATGGTCTGCTGCCTGCTTGAAGAGGCAGTTCAGCTCCTCACGGAGAAGGATGACGTCTGGGGCGACATCACTGAAGCTGTCACGAGGATCTACCCTGGCGTACCCGTCGGGCGCGCCGTGATTCAGCTCGGAAATCTGGCATCACTACTCGCAGAGCAACTACTGACATTCGCTTCGCCAGAAGCCGATCTCGAAGACAGACTGCTGCGGGATGACGAGCGCATCGCCTTACTCCTCGACACCGACGAGCGACGCGCTCTGCGCATGTACTTCCGACAACTCGACAACCGCCTCGAAGCCTGGTTTCACAAGCTTGTGGCAGTCGCGGATCGTCCGACCCCCTGGTACCTAAAGCCCCAGTGACCAATTGGGATTCCTACCCAAGACGTCGTCTCTTGGTCCTGAAACACGCTGTCATCGTCAGCAGCCCGTCGCCAAGGCAATCCTGCGTGTGCCCGTGTGGGGGTCGTCCAGCGGGCCGCCGGCCGCCTGATCGGCACGTCGCGCAACCTTCATCATCCTGGTGCCCGTATACCCCGCCCGGTGAACCTGCCCGCCCAAGGCGCCTCATATGCGACACCGTTGGTGTCTCACAACCTTGGAACTGGAACACCCGAGACAGGCCCCTCGAGAGATGCCGACACGCCGCCGAATTTCGTTCCATAACTATTCCCAAAAGGACTGTCCCAAATCAGCCGTGCGAAACTGACTTTCGATACGGTGGGCGGATGGATATTGGGTACGCCCGCGTGTCAACCGCGAAACAGGATCTCGACCGGCAGATCGACGCGCTCCGCCGCGAGGGCATCCCCGCCAAACACATCTACGTAGATAAGAAGTCCGGGTCCACCACAAACCGGCCGGGACTCCACGAAGCCCTGGACCAGGCCCGCAATGGCGACGTGATCGTCGTGCACACCCTCGATCGGCTGGGCCGTACGGTCCGGGACACCCTGAACCTCATCCACGACCTGGCCGACCGTGGTGTGGGAGTGCGGAACCTCGCCGATCCGATCCGAGTAAACTCGGCCAACCCCGACGACCACATGTCACAGCTGGCCGTCGTCATGCTCGCACTCTTCGGACAAATGGAACGCACCTACGCGATCGAACGCGCAGCCCACGCGCGCGCGGTGGCCGCGAGCAAGGGCAAACGCATCGGCAGGCCCAGCGTGGTCGATCCGACGAAACTCGGCTACGCGGCGCACCTGCGCGACGAGGGACACTCCATCAGCGAGATCGTGAAGAAGACAGGCATCACTCGCTCCAGCCTCTACCGGCACCTGCCGCCCCGCCCACCACGGACGCTGACCGCTAAGAAGCAGCAGAACGCCTGAAACCCCCGGCCTGCGTCCGTGACGGTTTGTGCAGGCGACTCTGGGTCAGAATGCAGATCCGTGCAGACCACTTCGAACCTCCCCCGTGTCCGAAGTGGTCTGCACAGACCCCGTACTTCCGCGGGAGCTTGTGCAGGTGACTTCGGAGAATGACACGCTTCGCCGGCAGTGTTCAAAACGGTCGTTTGCGGACGGTGCTGCCGCGGGCTTACGTCATTACGCCCGAACTCGGCACGAGGACGCTACTCGCCGATCCCTCGGTTTTGCCACTCCCCAAAGTTGACGCCCGTAATCGTGTCGAGCCATGACGTGCGTCCATTCGCAGCACGGCCGGACACAACGGCAGCGGCAGCAGAAGGGGAAGAGAAGACCACGTCCTTTGTGAACCGCGCAAGTTCGTCGTTGTCTTGCTGGAGAGTGCCATCGCTCAGCAGGCTTTCGTGGAGTTGTTGGTAACCCGGGTGTCGGTGAGTGCCCACCCAGGCGGCTCGTGCAATCGACCCCTCGAGCACTGTGAACTCTCCGTCCACCTCCTGTGCCCGTGCTGAAATTCCATACCGTGGAACCTCGAAGCGAAACGTTGGAGATGTTCGCTCGGCGAGCACACGGCCCTCCGTAGATTCGATGACTGGGGCGATTAGAGGACGAGTCGGCCGCAATTCGGTGATACCCAGCACCGGAAGCACGATCTGGACCTGACTGAGGTAGTACTCCATGTCGGAGATGTCAGCCTCAGGCAGGTGGATGGGCTGCGGTGCAGTCCCGTTTAGCAGGATCGCACGACGTGCCCCGGCAGCGGCGCCAATGAGGCGGGCCTCCAGGTACCGGGCGTGAGCCTTAGTCAGGTTGGCGTCCTTGGAAGTCAGGACGACGACTCGATCCCAGAAATCCTTACCTCCGGCGTCTTCACCGCGGGCGTGCTGACGCAGCCGCACGGCGATGTCATCGCCTTCACCGATGTAGATGGCCTTGCCGGAGGCTGACTGAGACGCTGGATCATCGCCCAGCAGGATGTAGACGCCCGTGCGACGCACCTCGTCGCGCGACAGCAAATCCGCTATGTCTGACCGCGGAGCTGCGACTACGTGGCCGGTCCAGTTCATGATTTCAGCCGTGAGAAGACCACCGGGCGTTCCATCGACTAGATACACGCGGATCTGCTTTCCGTTGACCACGTGTCCCCCTGAGCGGCGCTGAAAGTCGGTTCCGTTTGTTCGCGTTCGACTTCCAGCAGTCTCGCACGACCGTATGCGGCCAAACGCGTTCCCGTTTAGTGCCATAAGCATCGACGGGATAAGGACGGGGGCCCAAGCAACCCAGTGGGCGCTAACTCAGACATTCGGATTCTGCCTGCTGCCGTCGCGCCTCAAGGGCCCGCGTCGACGAGGAGCTGCGCAGCCGACGATGGATGGCCGGTCGCGCAGTTCGAGTGTCAATCCGAGCGCGTTAGCGATCTTGCCAATCGTCGCCATGTTCACGTCATCGCCTCGCTCGACTCGAGCTACAGAAGGTCGGGAGACCCCCGCTGCATCGGCAAGCTCTGTCTGAGACCAACCGCTTGCCAGTCGCGCCGATTGCACGACCTGACCCAGGCCGTGTGCCTCACTGAGCCGCCGGCTCATGGCGACGCTGCCTGCTCGAGCTTGATGGTCTTCTCGGCACGTGCACGGAGAACACGGCCGTACTCCGTCATGCCATCCCAGTCCACGACCGGCTCGTCGCGCTCATTCGTCGTGACGGGCACCATGATGCGCTGCCGGCTCAGTCGGTGAAGCGTGAGCTTATAACCGAACCCGAACTTGGGAACGCATTGCTGCGTGAGCAGCGTGACCATCATCAGGAGCGCTTCTGCTGTCGCCGCGTCCGAGACTGGTTCGAGCGCCGTCACATCGTCGGACGCATTGAACGGCATCGGCTGGTACTTGGCATGACCGGTCCCCCCGTCACCGTTGTAGATGAGGGTGATCCAACCAGCAGGAAACAACGCCGGGACGTCCGCGAGGTCCACGATGCTGTTGTTGATCCTCGATCCAGCGATGAACGGTGTGCGGCCTGGCTTGCGATCTGCTGTGATGAGGCGCTTGCCCTTGTGCGCTCGGAAGATCCCATTCTGCTGTCCGGGTAGGTCGATGACGTACATCGGCTCGAACTTCAGATTGGGCAGATCCGTGTCGGCGTCGAAGCCGTCCGTTGTACGAGTGCTGTGCGTGCGCATGACAGCTGTGGCCATGAGTTCGGCACCCAGCCGCTCCATGCCGTCCCAGTCAACGATTTGCTCACCGGTGGTGTCCACCGTGACTGGAACCATGATGCGTGTCTTTCGAAGCCGGGCCATGGAGACGCCGTACCCCCACGAGAACTTGTTCATAGCACGCCGCATGATCGTCACGAGAACGATTCCAGACCGCTCGTTGAGCCGCTCGTGGCGGAAGAGGAGGAAATTCTGCGCAGTATAGAACGCCACTGGCTGGTAGAACGTCGCTTGTGTCTTGAGCGTGACAGTGATGCAGTTACCGGGTTCGGGAGCAACGTCTTGGTCAGCGACAATCGCTGCAATGCTGTTGGCCGACTGAGTCTGACTCAGGTACGGAACTGTGGGGTCCCCATTCTTGAGGTGCACCTTATCGAACCATGCGCTTGAGGCCTTCATCGACTCAAACACGTCGGTGATGAGCAATGGCGCAAACGTGAGTTCTCCGTAGATGCTCATGCCGTGACCTCTCCCAGCTCGTCTTCATCCGAGATAGGGGCAATAAGTTCGCCGAGGCCGTGCGTGTGCATGTCGACCTGCCACGTCACGAAATCCGCCACGGTCGCGTAGAAGTCCTCGTACGTCGCCGGCTGATCGTTGAAGTAGAAGTAACTGTGCTGCCACTCGTCGGTTGCCGTGACCTCAGAGCGCACGATGAAGTGCGTGTCGTCGGCTACGCCGTCCTTGATGACTTCGAGGACGTGCTTGCGGCGGTCGGCCGCGCGTCCGTCATCGACGAGGCCCACGTGCTGGCGGACCTTGTATCCGTCATCTTTGAAGTCGATGAATGCCGTCTTCTTCGTGGCCGGGTGCGGCACGCCTGCCGTGAAGAGCACCACGACGACGTGCGTGCCAATGCCGTGGAACGTGTCGGGGTTCATGGTGAGTACCGCGTCGAGCGTGTGCTCCTTCATGATCCGTGCCTTGAGTTCCTTGTCCTCTTTCGTCTTGCCGACCATGGCCGACTGCGGCGCGATCGCGGCGAGCCGACCACGCACCTCGAGGTGGGAGAGCGCATGGTGGATGAACGACAGCTCCGACAGGTGGCGAGTGTCCTTGCCCTTCGACTGCGAGTAGGGCGGGTTCATGAGGACCTTCGTGAAGCCCTCGAGCTTGCCGGGACGCTCGGGGTTGTATGGGAAGAAGTCCTCGTGGGTGACGTCGAAGAAGTTGTGGCGTTGGAAGTTCGCCTTGCCGTCTCCGCGCAGGATCATGTTCGTCGTACCAACGGCGAACAGCTTGTCCTGGAGCTCCACGCCGTGGAGGCGGAACCTCTTAATCTCGTCGAGCTTCTCGGTGAGCAGCTTCTCTTCGTGGCCGTAACGTGCGATCGCGTCATCGAACATCCGACGCATGGCCGCGATGAGGAATGCCCCCGACCCGGCGGTGGGGTCGAGAACGACGTCGTCGCCATTGACGTCGATCAGCTCTGCCATGAGATCGGTGATGTGGTGGGGTGTGAGCACGATCCCGAGCGAGTTGCCGTCAGAGCCGCCGTACTTGACGAACTCGCCGTAGAAGTTGCCTAGCACATCGAAGGCCGTGTATGAGGGGTCTGACACGACTTCGAAGACGTCGTGGTCGAGGATCTCGGTGAAGTGGCGCAGGGGGGTCTTGCCGAGGTCCTTGTTCTTTCGGTTGAGCAGCACGTGCCGTTTGATGAAGGAGAAGCGGTCGAGCATGATGCCGATCTTCTGCTTCGGGCCGAGATCGGCTTCGTCGCTCTCCAGGTACTCCTTGGCCGCGTTGTAGACCTTCTCGCCATCCTTGTAGCCATTTCGCTGGTCGCCAGTGAGGTCGTTCAGCAGCTCGGGGCGGTACTTGAGCGCGAGCAGAATGGCAGAGACGAGCGTCGCCTTGTTCTCGTTCTCCAGAGAAGCGTGGTTTCGCATACCTTCGTGAAGGATCGCAGCGACCTTGCGGATCTCCCGAACGTCACGCTCCTCTTGTGGGAGCTCACCGCGCACCGCGACGCGGTAGTACTCGTCGATGCTCTCGGGTGCGAACGTCGTGAGCGTCTCGAGACTCTCGAGCTGCTTCGGCGCGGCGCCGGTCTCGACGAACGCGACGGACATGTCGTAGTGACTCTCGGTCCCGGCGACACCGATCGCAAAGACCTTCTTACCCGTGCGCTGCGCGAACACGAGCGCGTAGTGCACCGCGCCGTTGAGGGCGTAATTCGCCCGGGCAGGGTACGTTGTATCGATCTGACCCTCGTCGTCAAGCGAGACGGAGTCCTCGTACCTTCCCTTGTCCTCGATGACGACTAGGAAGTCACCAGACTCGATGACGAACTCGGGTTTGCCGCGACCTGTACCGTTGGATTTCGAGGCACCGTCGAGTGCGTCGTAGATGTAGGCAGGCGCATCGGCGCAGCTCTGCTCCCAGGGTCGGGTGAACCCGATCTCCCGCAGCATGTCGCGGACGAACTGGTCGGTGGATCTTTCGTTGCCCACGGTGGTCGGGACCTCATTTCAACTTCGGACTTGTATCAATTAATTCACATATCCGCGCGCTGCGCGTGGAACTGTCCAGCGGACGGCGCGGGCACCGCCGCCGCCGTAAGTGAATGCCACTGTCTTGGTGACCCCGAGCGGGTTCCTCATGGGGCGTGCGCTAGAACATCCTCACGACCGAGCCGGACACGTTCGACTGGCTGGTCGACCTGATCGGCAAGCTCGGCGAAGAGGAGGACGCGTACCACGCGACCTGCTTGCTGCTCATCGACTACGGCGCCGAACTCGCCGCCGACGAGATGATCGAGGCGGCCGGCGTCGACGAGGCCGCGGAGGAAGCGTCGTGATCGTTCCGGCCGAGGAAGTCGACCAGCTTCTGGCCGAGCTTCCGATCGTACGGGTGATAGAGGGTGACACCGTCGATGCGCGACTTCACTCGAGCGTGTTCCTCGCTGCTCTGGTGAATCGGACGCTCGACGGCACCCCGATCACGCTGCACCGCGGGGCGCGCGAGCGGCGGAGGACTGCGACCGTCGTCTGATCACCGCGCGGGAGGCCGGCGGCCGAGCGCATGAGGATCGGACTACGGGCGGTGCTCAGTGTGCGGCTATTGCGCGGTGGCATCCTCTTCGACGGTGTCGGCTGCGACCTCAAGCGCCACACGGGTGAGTGTCTCTTCGGCGGGTAGAGCTGCTTGGGCGGATGCTGTCAGGTCGTACCTCGAGACGGCGACCGGCTGTGCGGTGCCGGCAAGCGCGTAGCGGACGACGGTTTCGTTCTTCTCGGCCACCAGCAGCATCCCTACCGTGGGCTGGTGCTTGTCGGGGATTCGCAGCCGGTCGTCCACAAGCGCGACGTAGAAGCCGAGCTGACCGGCGTCGCGCGGGTCGAACTTGGTCGTCTTGAGCTCGATGACGACGTAGCGGAGCTGCTCGACATGGAAGAACAGCAGGTCCAGGTAGAAGTCGTCGCCGTCGACCTCGAAGTGCACCTGTCGGCCGACGAACGCGAAACCTGGGCCAAGCTCTCGCAACGTTTCGATGATCCGCTCGACGAGCCGCCCCTCAAGATCACGCTCGGCCGCGTCGCTGTCCACAGCTAGGAAGTCGAGAACGTAGGGATCCCGGGTGATCTGCTGTGCGAGTTCGGAGTCTCGCTGCTCGAGCGCGACGCGGAAGTTGGAGGATGCCACCCCTTCGCGCTCGTGCAGGCGCGTCACGATCTGATGGATGAGCATCGCACGCGCCCACTGATGCTGGGCGTCCTTCCTTGCGTACCAATCGCGCAGGGTCTGATCTTCGAGCTTGTCGAGCAGCTGGATGACGTGGCTCCACGGCAATTCGCCAACAGCCTGTTGGCGAATTGCGGTCTCATCCGGCCAGGCGATCGCGAACCGGCGCATGTAGCGGAGATTCGCCGGGGAGAATCCCTTCATCGTGGGGAACTCAGCGCGGAGATCGGCGGCGAGCCGGGCCAGCACGCCGGTCCCCCACGCCTCCTGCGCCTGCCGGTCGATGATGGTCCGACCGATACTCCACCACAGGTGCAGCATCTCGTTGTTCGCCTGCCGCTGAACCCGATACCGTGCCTCGTGCACGCGGCGCTTGATCTCCTCGAGCGTCGCGGCATAGTCGGTCGGTTCCAGATCCGTCATGAGCCCCAGCTTCCCACCTAATCTCCCTGATCCCGCCGAGCGGGAAGGCCGACTCGGACCATCAAGCCTGAGCACGGTCATCTCACTTCACTCTCGCTCGTGCCGCAGCGCTTCATCCGATGACGCGCACGCGGGCGTGCTGCCCGTCACTCAGTGGGTGGCTCCTGTGTTGCGCCTCTCGGGCTGCGAGGCCCCTTGCCGGCGGCGCGGCGGGTTCCGGCCGATTCATCCCGGACCTGGCTGAGCTCGTCGCGCAGCTGGTCGATCTGACGGTCGTAGGTCGCGCGCAGGTCGTGCACCCGCTGCTCGCCGTGGCCGCGTTCGCGCTCGACGTCGCTGCGGGCAGCGTCGCGCTCGGCGGTGACGGTGGCGAGGTCGCCGCGCAGCTCGGCAGCTGTCTCGCGGGTCCGTTCGGCTTCGGCCCTGGCGGTGTCGAGCTGGTCGCGCACCTCGATGGTGCCGGCCTCAGCACGCTCGGCACGCGCCGTCTCGGCGTTTGCGCGGCTCTCGGCCGCGGCGGCGCGCTGCTCGGCGTCGAGCCGGTCGCGCTCCGCGACCTCGGCGCGCTGCGCCGTGGCATCGCGTTCCTGCTCGGTGCGGGCGAGCTGGGCCCCGACCGCCTCGAGCTCGGCGCGCAACTGGCCGGCTTCGGCCTGAGCTTGAGCCTGAGCGCTCTCGGCGTCCGCACGGACCGCGGCGAGCTCGTCTGCGAGCCGCTCCCCCGCTGCCCGAGCCTCGGTCAGCTCGCCTCTGGCGGTGTCGAGGTCCTCCGTTAGGTCTTCGACCTGACGGGTGGCTTCGGTCGCCGCGGCGTCGGCCTCGTCCTTCTCTGCTTCGGCGCGGCGTTGCGCCTGCTCGGCGCGGGCGGCGCGGGCGTTGGCTGCGGCGACCTTCTCGGCGGCTTCGGTGGACATGGACTCGATCTGCGCCTCGACGGCCTCAGGGTCGCTGACGGTGCGCAACTCCCCGACGAGGGTGGTGAGCTGTTGGCCGAGGTGCTCGATCATCCCGGCTACCTGACCGGTGATCTCGCTCGCCCGCTGTCGCGCCGCGTCTACCGGCCGCGCCTCGACGGCGGAGTCGCCGTCGCCGGCGGCGAGGCGCTGCCGTGCCCGCCAGGCGGCCGCGCGGTTGTGCTTGGGGTCGTCGCAGTACTCCGGTGGCCGGCCCGTCTCGGCCTCGGCCGGCATCGCCGGCCGACGGCACCCGGGAAACCGGCACGTGCGCTCTTCCGTCTGCTGCTCGCTCATATCGTCACTCTACCTCATAACGTAACGTAACGAAAGACTAAAGATGTAACGTAACGAAAGAGGGGGCCAGTCTTGGGTGCTGTTTAGGCGGTAAGCGGCCAGACCCGACTCTCGCCCGGCCGGCCGGTCGACGCCGGTGGCCGATTCGGTGGTCGGCCCGTCGGTGGTGGCGTCCTCGAGGACGCGATGCACGGTGTCGCGTGAGCGCTTCATGCGCCGGGAGATCTCGCGCTCCGACAGGGCTCTCGGACAGCTGGAGGATCGTGGCGCGCTCATCCTCCGTGACCGGCCGGCGCTTCCGGCCGGCCGGCCGGTCCGCCTCTGCAGGCACCTCGGCGGGCTGCGAAGCGCTGTTGGTCGGGCGTTGTGTCGGCCGTGACCGGGCCGAATGACCGGCCCCCGGTCTGACTACTCGTCGTCGCCGAATTCCTCGTCGTCGAAGCCCTCGCCCGCAGTCGAAGCGGCGGCGCGTTCGGCGGCTTCTGCCTCGCGCTGCGCCTTCTGGTCGAGGTGGCGGTCGATGACCAGCTGTTCGACGTCGGAGAGGGCGTATCCCCACTCCGCGAGGCGGGCGAAGTACGTGTACGAATTGTGGCTGGGGCGACGCCACGTTTCGCGGCTGGTCTGGTCTTCGATGGCGGCGAGCACGATGCCGAGGCTGACGTGCTGCGCCTTGGTCGGGCGGGATTCGACGAAGGCTGCAAGTCCTTCGACGAAGTAGCCCTCGGGGCGCTCGACGCCGAGCAGTTCGTGCGCGAGCACGTTGCCGTTGTTGCCTGCGCGGGAGACGTCGAACCGGAACTGCGAGAGGCCGGTCGCGATGAAGGCCGCGGCGTCCGCGGGGAGGGTCTTGCGGCTCAGGAACTCGGTCAGCCATGCCCGCCTCACCACTTCGGCAGGCGCCCAGGCCTTGTTGTTCGCGATCAGTTCGCGCCGCTCGGCCTTGTCCTCGTCGGTCATCGGCGTGCGCGCCTCTCCGCGGGCGTCACGCTGCTTGAAGCCGAGTGCCTTGGGGTCGGTGACGTAGTACTGCACGACGATCTCCCCGGTGCGCCAGTGCTTCGAGACGAGGGCTTCCACGCCCTCCTGACCCGTCAGGTGCTCGATCGTGATCTCTTCGCCTTCGGCGGTCGCGAGGTTTCCGACTGCGACGACGCTCTCGCCCCATCCGGGCTGCGCGGTGCGGACGATGAAGCCCTGTTCGGCGAGGTTCGCCTGAACCGGCGCAAGCTCGGCGTTGAGTTCGCGCTGGTCACGCTGCCGCTGCACCTCGTGGTCGAACTGCGAGGGCCGGGTGGTTGCGATCTCGACCAGTTTCGCGGTCGCCTGCTCGTCGTCCTCGAACTCGACAAGTGCCGCGGCGTGCTCGAGGTTCATCTGGAACTCGGCGACGGCCGCCGTCGCGGTCTGGCTCCCGGCGACGGCGAGGCCAGCCTTGATGCGGTCGTTCTTGGTGCCGGTGCGCTTGGCGATGGCGGTGACGCTGAGACCCTCGAACGAGAGTTGCTGCCACGCGGCCGCACGCTCGACGTCGGTCAGGGCCTCGCGCTGCTCGTTCTCGATGAGTTGCTCGATGATGCGGCGCACGGTGTCCTCGTCGCCGTCGACGAGAACGATCGGCATCGTCGCGATGCCCGCTTCACGAGCGCCAAGCGTGCGGCGCTGGCCCGCTCGCACGACGACTCGGCCCTGCTCGTCGCGGTAGCCGAGCGTCGGGACGAGCACGCCGTGGTACCGGATGCTCGCGATGAACTCGGGCGTCAGGGGTGCGCTGGGTCGAACGTTCGTCTCGATGACGATGCTGTTCGGGTCGATGTGCTCCAGAACCCCAGCGGTACGTGCGATGGTCTCGGTGTCCATTGTCTGCTCCTAATCTCCGCCAACCGTTTTTTTGGCCTGGCTGGCAAAGAGAATCGATAGTGAGTGGAGGCGGCGCAGTGCCCCGTAGGGAGCGGTTGCTAAGCGGAGCCCGGAGCGCAGCGGAGGGCGGAGTCTGCAAATAGCGACTGGAGGGGAACGGAGCCGACGGAGCGAACTACGGTTATCTGCCAGACAGGGCAAAAAGCGGAAAAAACGCGGCCGCGGAGCGGCCTCGTCGCCGGCCGGAGGCTGGCCGCGGCCGAAGGTCGCCCTGCGGCGCCAGCCGCAGCATCGCCGTTCCTGACCGCTCCCCCGTCGTGTGTCCGAGCCATCTCTGTGCCGACGAGTTGCCGCTCGTAAGATTCGAACGTATCTTCGATTTTGTGGGGCAGAACAAGCGATACGGCTCGGACGTCACGGATCTCGCGATCCTCGACGTGACGCTGCGCCCCGAGCCGATCTCGCTGACTTATCAGGAGGTCGGGGCGCCGAGCGCCGCGGAGTTGTTCCGCGTGAACCCGGCGCCCGAGCCCGTCGAGGTCGACGCCTGGGTGCGATTTCCGGAGACGGCCGTCGAGGTTCGCGCGAGGGCGATCGCTTGGACCGCCCGTGCGGTCCTGCTCGAGTTTGAGCTGCGCGACGGGCGTCGGCGTCGCACCTGGGTGTGGGCCGGGGCGGTGCGCCGGGTGCAACCCGGCGAACCGCGCAGCTGAACCTTCGACCACTGGGCTATGCCGCGAGGGCCGGAGCCGTGTCGGCCGCCTCGGCGTCCGGCCGGTCGATGGTCGGAACGATGGCCGCCGTCGGTTCGTCGGCCGCTTCCTTCGCCTCGGCGATGATCCGGTTTACGGTGTCGCGGGAGCGGCCGAACTCCCGTGCGATCGCGCGCTCGGAGTAGCGGCCGGTTGCCTCGGTGGCCGCTTCAGCGGCCGCGATGATCTGGCGCCGCTCCTCGTCAGAGACCGGCCGCTTGTGGCCGGTCGCCTCGACAGAGGCGGTCGGCTCGGTGGCCGTCGCGTCCCCGAACATGGTGAGAGCGTCGTCGACGACCGCCGTGTCGGGCGACTGCTCGTCGGCGGCGGCCGGTCGGCCGCTCCCCCGCTCGGCCATGGCGCGCTTGGTGCCGGTGCCGAGCTCGTGGGTGAGGGTGCTTGCGGCGGCGAGCGTGAGAACGGGAACCGCGGCGACGACCATGACGACCCAGAGAGGCGCGGCCTCGTATCCGAGCCCGACGAGCGAGTGGTAGGTGACCTGGCCCGCGATGCCGAGCCCGAGGCCGGCGAGCGACGACCAGCGCGCGAACCGGCGCGCCGAGGGGGCGATCTGCTTGCGGGTCAGCCACACGCCGAGGGAGAAGGCGGCGTAGGCCTCGAGTCCGAGCGGGAGAACGATGGAGAGGTCGAGAGTCCAGGGCAGGATGCCGGGGAGCATCTCGGTCGGGCCGAAGCCGCTCATGCGGCCGAGGGACACCCAGCCGCCCCAGATGGCGACGTAGGCGCCGATGTAGAGCGGGAACAGCGGCCAGCGCGAGTAGGTCTCGTACTCCTGCTCCGCCTCCGCTCCGTCCGGGTCGGCGGCCGAGGTGGTGGTCGACTCGGCGGCCGGGCGGCCGATGCGGAAGAAGTTGCTGATGCGGCTCATCGTGCTGCCTCCTGAATTAGTGCGGATGCGCACTAATTTATCAGAAATGATGCGGGAGCGCACCTGTAAGCTGAGGGTGTGACCACGAACGACCAGGAATCGGCCGGCCCATCGGCCGCTGGGGCCGATCCCGGCCCCGGCCCGGCCGGTCTTTACGACGTCGGCCGGTTGGCAGCGCGCCTAGGCATTACGCCGGCCTCCCTCCGGAACGCGAAGCTTCGTGGCGCGGACTGGCTCCCGTCGCCTGCAGGCGAGCTCAACGGCGGTGCGGTGTGGTCGGCCGATGACCTCGAGGGGATTGAGGGCCGTCGTCGGCCACGCGGTCGGCCACGGGCGGCCAACTAGCGACCGAGTAGCCTCGCACCATGTGCGGTCGATTCACGCTCAAGGAGCGGCCCGCGGACCTCGCGGCCGCGGTCGGCGCGCTCGAGGGAGACTTTTCGAGCTGGCAACCGTCGTTCAACATCCCGCCCACGGCGACGATCCCCGTGCTCGTGGAAGCGAAGCTCCCAGACTCGGAGACGTTCGGCCGACGCCTCGAACCTGCTCGTTGGGGGCTCGTGCCCGGTTGGAGCAAGGAGCTCAAGCTCAAGTTCCCGACGTTCAACGCCCGCTCCGAAGGCATCGCCGAGAAGAACACCTGGCGCGGCCCGCTCAAGTCGCACCGCGCCATCGTGCCGATGGACGGCTGGTCCGAGTGGACCGGAGAGAAGGGCGCCAAGATGCCGCACTTCATCCACCACCCCGACGGCGAAACGCTCGGCGTCGCCGGCCTCTATTCGTGGTGGCTCGACCGTTCAAAGCCCGATGACGACGACACCCGATGGACGCTCACTGCGACCATCCTCACCTCCGATGCCGTCGACGAGCTCGTGGGCATCCACGACCGATCCCCGGTGCCACTCCCCCGCGAACTCTGGGACTGGTGGCTCGACCCGTCCCTCGTCGGCGATCAGGCGATGGTCGACGACGCTGTGAAGGCCGCACTCCCGATCGCGGAACAGCTCGCCGTCTACAGCGTGCGTCCGTTCAAGGTCGGGCAGGACGGCCCGGCCCTCATCGAGCCGGCCGACGCATGAACTCCGTCAAGGCGTCACTCGGCCGACCGGCGCCGAGGCGCTCGAGGTTCGGCGCCTCGGCGAGTCCCGCCCGGCGCTCACCCGTCAGTACCTGTGGGAGCGGTTCCCAGCTGTGTAGCTGCGGTTCGGTGGTGAACCACGCCTCGCAGAACTCGACTGGCAACTGCAGAACCTCACCCATGCGACGACGCTACGCGGCTCATTCGAGGGCCGTCGCCGACTGTCCACAGGCGTAGCGTGAACGGACCTCAGCCCGCGATGTAGCAGGCGAGCAGCACGTAACCCTCGGGCACGAGCGCCTGCAGCGCTGCGTTCGCCGCCTCGTAGCTTGGGCCCTCGGCCTCGATTTGCTCGACGCGATCAGATCGGATCATGCCCGTTGCCGTAGTCACGCCGGCCTTCATCGAGAAGTGCGCCTGCACGAGCTCGTGGCCGGGCGGCACATACGGGGGCGAGGGCCTCGTAGGCCGCTCTACGATCGCTACCGGCCGCCTCAATCTTGGTCGTCTGGGTCGGTCGAATGGCCCCGGTCACGCGCATATGACGAGCCTAAGCATGGCCAGCCACGTTCCCGCGCCATGCTCGCGACCCGAACTTTCTGGAACTCACAGAGTCTGTCAGTCTGTAACTCACAATGTTTGGAACTCTGGAAATTCCAGACTTACAGGCTTACATAGTCACAGACTTACAGACTCTGGAACATCGAGACTTACAGGATTCTCGACTCGCCGACTCTGTAACTCTGTAAATCTCGAACTCACAGATTGGATCGAAGTATGAGGATCGTTGCACTCGTCGGCCAAAAGGGCGGCATCGGCAAGACCACCACGACGGTGAATCTCGCCGCCGTGCTCGCGAAGAACGCGAACCGCGTGCTCGTCATCGACGTCGACCCGCAGGAGTCAACGACCTGGTGGGCCGAGAACGCGGGGGAGCGGCTGCCGTTCGACTTCACCGCCAGCGTCGACGCCTCGAACCTCGCCAACCTGCGCGAGCTCGAGGACCAGTACGACGTCGTGCTCGTCGACACCCCCGGAAACCTCGAGGCCGAGGCGATCCTCGCCGCTGTGCTCGACGTCGCCGATTTCGTCGTCGTGCCCCTGGCACCCGAAGACCTCGCCGTGCAGCCGATCGTCCGTACCGTCCGCCAGCACATCGAGCCCCGCGGCCTCCCATACCGAATCCTGCTCAGCAAGATCGACATGCGCAACGCCGGCGAACTCGAGGACTGGCAGCGCCTCGTCGACGAGGGCCTGGAACTGCCCCGCTTCCAGCAGGTCATCCGCTACTACAAGACCCACAAGGACGCGCCGGGCCGCGGCGACGTCGTGACCAACTACCCGGACACTCGCGCCAACCGCAACGCGATCTTCGACTACAACGCCGTCGCGTTCGAGCTCGTGTCGCTCTGGGCGAACCACCCGGCCAAGACAGGGAGCAGGTAATGGCACGCAAAGACCTGGGGCTGCTGACCCGTCGCGTCGACGACATGAAGTCCGCGCCGGCCGACGCCGAGCCGACTCCGGCCGTCGCCACGGCCCCGGCTCCCGTCGCGGCCGCGCCTGCGGCGCCAGCCGCTGCACCCCGGAAGCCCGGCGTCAAGAAGCAGCCGCGCTCGGCGCAGGCACCGCGCTCCGGCGCGGTGGCCGAGGACTACGAGCGCAAGGAGACGTGGCTCCGGCCTGACCAGCAGGTCGAACTCGACCAGCTCGCCAAGCGGCTGCAGCGCGCGAAGGATCCCAGCGAGAAGACGCGCATCACCGCGAACACGATCATTCGCGTGGCCGTCGACGCGCTGCTCGAGCACGCAGACGAGCTGCAGGGCAACACCGAAGCTCAGATCCGTGAGTCTGTAACTTCCAGAGTTACAGACAAGTAGCGGCGCTTCGGTGCCGCGGCGAGAGTAGATGTCTTCGACGTCCCCACTGGGTGCAGGCCGGCCCCGGCGATGCCGGGCTGTGCCCATTGGGGGCGGGGGAGTCACCATGTCGTCGTCCCCAGGTGGGCGGGTGCTCCGTCAGCCGTCCACCTGTGGGCGCACGACCGGGGGAGTGCGAGGGCTCAGCCTTCGCCGCGGCGCTTGCGTCGTGCTGCCTCTGCGATCTCGCGATCGCTTTCAGCGCGCAGTCGGCTGAACTCCTCGGGCGTGAGCTCGGCCGCGCGCGCAGCCGCGGCACGCTCGGCATCACGCTCGGCGCGCTCGGCCTCGAGCTGCAGTGCGCGCGGCCGCCGTGGCACGGCGGGTTCTGCGGCGATGCGGTCGTCGACGAGCGCGAGCTGCGCTGCGGCGCGCTCGGCCTGCTCCGCGCGATACAGAGCGCGATCCTCGGTGAGCGTCGGCTCGGCGGGGTCGATGTACTCGGCCAGCAACCACCGGGTGTAGCCGAGCGGGTCGCCGACCTCGGACGGGTTCATGAACCGGTACGCACGCGGCGCCGCCTCGGGGCGCTGCCCGAACTTCGCAGCGTTCGCGCGGAAGCGCAGCTCCTGCTCAAGGCGACGGGTGAGGTCGCCGGCCTCCCAGCGCGCGGGGTCCACGTCGGCCTGCTCGAGCACGCGGGCGACGCTCGAGGGATGCACCTGGTGCAGCCAGGGAAGTCGATCGCGCACGGCGCGAGCGAACTCGAACATCTGGCGGCCCCAAATGACCCGCCCACGTCTTGACGTACCCCTCGAATTTTGCAACCCGCTGTCAGGGCTGTGCGGCCGCGGAGCGGACGCTCGTTCTTGCGCGCTTGCGCGCTGGTGTTTAGATCCCTTCGAAAACGCCTCTGGCGCTCTTAACCCTCCTTCGGAGGGTAGGTGGACAAAGCGAAGATTTCGCGGGGCCACCAGGTCGCGCTGCGAAGCCATGCGAAGCTGCCTGTTCCCGTGCCGGCGATAGGCCGCCGCACGCTCGCCGACCGTGAGGTAACGGCCCTCGACGCGCGTGCGGGCGAAGCCGAGCGCGTTCACGGCGCGCCAGAACCGTGTCATCGTGCGTTCGCTGCGCGCGACCGCGAGGCCGAGCCGTGCGCGGCCCACAGTGACGTTCCGGCCGGTGTCATAGTCGGCGTAGCTCGCGGCCTCCTTGGCGGCTGCGAGGAAAGTCTTCGGGCTGATGCTCTCGGGCCGGCCTCCGGGCTGCGTCCAGCGGAGCTGTGCGCGGCCTTCAGGCGACGCGATCGCCCAAGCCAGCAGAGTCACCCAGGCGAGGCGGTAACGCCACACAGGGGCCTCCTGAGAGCCGGGCGTGGCTTCCGGCGCCCACGACCGACGCCGGAAGCGCACGGTCGTCGCTCGAGGGCCGTTGTAGGGCCGCTTCGCGTGCTGCTCGGCGACGAGCTCAGTGACCCATTCGGCCGGTACAAGCCATGCCGGGCGGGTCGCTGAGTCGTCAGAATGCGCCTTTAGGACGGTGCGCGCTCTCGGCGCGTCGTGTAGCCCTAACGTCGGAACGACGTCCTTCTGAGGTACGATGAACGCACCTCCTCCCAGTGAGTAGGCACGGAAAAGCCCCGGCTCCATGCCGGTTCTTCTTCGGGAATCGCCTCGATCTGAGTCAGTCGCCAAACTTCAGTCAGATCAGGCAATGAGCTTCAGGCCCCGCCACGGCGGGGCCTCTCTCGTTAAGCCGTGTCGATAGGCAGCTCCCCGTCAGCGGCCGGCTTCTCAGGAAGCCAGACCGGATATCCGCGCTCGTCGAGCTGAAGGTTCTCGACCATGAGGTCGAAGAGCGCAGAGGGCGACATGCCGACATGATCGGCAATGCGCTTCCACTGGTCCTTGTTCGAACGCTCGACGTCGTAGCCGAGCGTCACGGGGTCAACCCGTGTTCCTCGTGGCAATCGTCGCGGTGTCATAGGGAACACTTAACCCTGACCATAGGGTTAAGACCCTCCGACACGCCGCCGCCGTACGACGATCGCTAAGCGGCAATCTCGATCGTGAGCGTGACGTCGCCCATTAGGAGCGCTTCCCCCTCGGCGATCACCGTCGGGGTGCCGGGTTCGAGCGCGGCGCCCGTCCCCTGGATGATGACGCCGTTGGCGGCGTTGTTGTCGGTGACGACGATCTGGCCGGCCTCGTCGACGTCGACGAGCGCGTGCGTGCGCGAGAGCGTCTGCTCCGGGCTTTCGATCACGACGGGAGTCCGTTCATCTTCGACTCGAGGATTCCTGCCGAGCGCGATCGATGCAGGCACGATGCGCTCCTGGTCCTCGCCGACGCGGACTCGAAGGCGCGGCGCAGCATCGCGGATCGGAGTGGGCAGCGGCTGGATCGGGACGATCCGTGCTGCCGCCTGCGCCTTGATCGCTTCTCGGGGCGTGAGGCCCGGTGCGATGGCGACGGTTTCGAGCTGCGCCAGCGGCGCCCGCAGACGCGGGGGAGCGACGGGGAGTTCGGTGCTCGCCTCTGCGACGATCGCGGCGGCCGTGATGGCCTGCCCGCCGAGCACGGGTACCTGGGCGACATGAACGGTGTGCGGCGCGACGACGACGCGCAAGGGGGCCTCGGCGCCACATGCGCCGCAGCTCGTCGCAGTGACGGGCTGGGGCTGCCGGCAGGCGCGGCAGTATCCCTGCTGGACGAGTAGGCCGTCAGTTGGCGGGATCGTGCCGTCAGCGGCGACTTCGTGCACGACGCCGTTCGGGCGGACGGCGAGACGCCAATTGGCAGGGCCCTCAACCACGTCCATCCGGACGGGGCGGCGCATGGTGGCCGCGAGTGCTGCGACGTCTGCGATCATGCCGACGCGCAGCGCGTCGATTGATTCCGCTGCACAGGCCCGGCTGATGCCGTTGGTCGTGAGTTCCCCCGTGGCATCCGGGTGCACGACCGCGCTCACGCGCGGCCAGTCGGAAACGTGCTCAGTCATTGGATGTCCCCTTCTATCCAAGCTTCACGCCGACCTCGGCCATGAAGGGCACGGGGTCGACGGCGTTGCCGTTGATGTTGACTACGAAGTGCAGGTGGCAGCCGGTGGATTGCCCGCTGGATCCGGTGCGGGCGATCTGCTGCCCGGCCTCTACCTTGTCTCCGGCTCGCACGAGGAATCCCGACCCGTACATGTGCAGGTACGAAGTCTGCACGCCGCCGCCGTGGTCGACGGTGATGGTGCCGTTCCCAGCGGAATCGAATCCGACTCGGCTGACGACGCCATCCTGCGCGGCCCAGATTGGGCCATCGCAGCCGCCGGCCTGCAGGTCGGTGCCGCGGTGGAGTCGCCAAACGCCTTCGGTCGGGTGAAGACGCATGCCGAATGGATCGGTGATCGGCCCCGTGCCGGGCATCGCCCAGCCGGACGCGCTGACCTCGCCGGGCAGGAGCGCCCCGTTCGAGCAGACTTTGTTGCCGTTGCCGCCCTGGAGGCCGGTGTCAATGCCTGAGAGGCCTTCGACGACGGCGACAGCCGAGTCCCAGAACTTCTCGTAGTGGTAGGGGTCGGCGTTCACCTGCACGCGGTGCGCGACGATCGTCGGCGCGAGCGAGTCGCGATCCTCGATCGTCGCGAGCTTCTTGAAGAAGTTCGTCGAGCTGATGTACGGGTTCATGCGGTCGTCATACGAGCCCCACGCGCCGTTCCCGCGCTGCTGGAAGAGCCCGCGGCTGTCTGGGCCAGCGGAATCGCCGCGATCGAGCACGATGAGGGACGATTCGCCCATCGACGTCATAACGCCGATGGTCTGGTCGCGCACGCTCAGGCCGAGGTCTTTCCCGGCCTGAATGATGTACGCGGCGTTGACGAGCTGTTCGTGGCCGTAGCCCGAGATCGTCGTGTCAGGAACGGCCTTCGGGTCGATGCTTACGCTCGACGACGGGCCGCTCTCGGGGTTGCAGGTCGCGGATGCGGCCGAACCAAAAAGCAGGATGCTGAAGGCCGTGGTGAACACCACGACGGGCACTGCAGCGATCGCGATCCAGCCGCCTGCTTTCTTGTCCATTCGTCAGTTGATCCCTTCAGGCGGAGTGATGCGCTCGGCTTTCCACGGCTCAGAGCCGGTCGTGCGGCTGAGGATCACGGTGTACGTCCCGACGTCCGTGGGGACGGCCACGGTGGCCACATACGCGCTCGTGTCGTCCACCAGTTCCGCGGAGCCTGTGACCTTGCGAGCGGGCACCGCGGCCGGCTGAACGTAGGCGTAGTCCTGGGTGGCCTGCTGGCTCAGCATCGGCGCGAGCTCGGACCACCAAGCCTCCTGCGCCATGTCTGGACGTGCGAAGGCAGCCATGACTGTCTCGGCAGCATCCCGAACAGAGGCGCGGTCAGCGTCGGTCCACGTCGCGACAGCCTCCTGCACGACTTCCTCGCCGGTGTCGGCATCGATCGTGCCGTCTGGGACGGGGGTGGCGAACTTATCGAGGTCTGTCGGCAGGACCGCGGCGCTGCTCGGCGCGGGCGGTGAACTCGAGGCGGGGGAGCCGCCAGGAGTAGACGCGCACGCCGACAGGGCGCCGACCGCGACGAGCGCGGCCGCGACACAAAGGGTGCTCTGCGCCTTCATCAGCCTTCTCTCGTGTCTGTCTGTGGCTGGTTCGAGCCCTGCTCGAGTGAGGCTTTCAGCTCGTCGCGGACGACGAACCACGAGCCGCCGAGCTTGTAGCCGGGGATGGTTCCCGCGCTGAGCCATTTGTAGACGGCTGGCTTCGTCATCCTCAGAACGTCTGCGACCTCACCAGGGGTGAGCGTCTCGGGCAGGCCTTCAAAGAGGGCGTCAAGGTGTGACGTCACGAGAGGCCTCCCACTGATCCACATGGCGACATTGTATAACTATTTCTAGGCTGTAGTGAAATATCGAAAGATATAGTACGATTTAGCATTATGTACCTCCCTGGTGGATGCGGAAGTCAACAGCCGCGTATTTCTAGGACGTCACTCATTATTGAGGGGATGCAGTCATGACCGACCCGATGAACCCTTGGGTTTCCCGGCCGGCGTTCACGCCCGCCCCTGAAACTCAGAACCCCAGTCCAGATGTCCCTACGCTTTCAGGACCGATCGCACCGCAGCACGGGATTCCCGTGCCTGATCGCGTCGATCAGCTCCCGACCCTTCAGCACCCGATGTCATCGGAGCTGTGGTGGGTGGGTACCCACGGCGGGGCCGGCGAGACCTCTCTCGCGGGCCTCGTGCCCGGATGGGCTGCGGCCAGCCACGGGTGGCCGCAGGTGCCCAGCTCGACCCTCCGCTCGAGGGTCGTGCTCGTGTGTCGCTCGAATGTGAGCGGCCTGCGATCCGCCCAGGCTGCGGCGCAGCAGTGGGCGGCCGGGATGGTCCCGTTCGCAGATGTGCTCGGCCTCGTCGTCGTGGCTGACGCGCCGGGGAGGCTTCCGAAGCCGCTGCGCGAGCTCGTGCAGCTTGTCGGCGGGGGAGTGCCCCGGTTGTGGACGGTTCCCTGGATTGAGTCGTGGCGTCTGGGAGGCTCGTTCAGTCTCCCCGACGCTCCGCGCGACGTTCGACAGCTTGTTGACGACCTCCGCGCAAATCTCCGATAACCCGGTGCCGCTTGGCGCCGCCTACCGAAAGGAAACCTGATGGAGGTCATTCACTCCCTCATCACCCTCGCCGCAGACCTGCCTGACCCGGCGCCGGTGCAGCCGCCCGGCACTGACGGGCTCATCACGATCATGGGCTGGCTCAAGTGGGTCGGCTTCTTCGCCGCGATCGCTGCACTGATCATCGGCGCGATCATGATCATGTTCGCCACGAACCGCGGCGAGGGCATGCAGGACGCCCTCATGCGGATCGGGCGACCGATCCTCGCTGTCATCGTGATCGCGGCGTCGACGGGTCTCGTCGGCCTCCTCATGGGGGGCTGACCAAACCCATGGCTACTCAAGACAACGAGCGGAGCGTATGGGGCCGGCCTGGCTTCATCATCGCTGCCGTCGTCGTCGGGGTCCTGGTGATCGCCGGCGTCGTGCTGGCGATCACCACCGCGGCGGGCAACGGCTCGATGGACGAGCCGGTGGCGTCGCCTTCGACCCCGCCCACCGCGACGGCCGACGCCGCGGACGAGAGCGTGTGCGGAATCGGCAGCATCGAGCTGTCCGGCACGCTCTCGAGCGCGCCGGAAGCCGAATGGGCATTCCAAGGGACGACGGCCTACCCGACCTCCTCGACGGCCGGCCCCGGCGTCACCTCGAGCACGGGCATCCGATCGTGCTTCGAACACTCGCCGACCGGCGCCCTGTTCATGGCAGCCAACGCGATCGCCCAGGGCAGCGATGGTGGCACGGGCACCGAATGGGCTGAGCAGGCACTCGGGCAGGGCCAGTACCGCGATGAACTGCTCACCCAGCTCGGCACGCCGAGCGGTGATGCGGGCACCCGCATCGACATCGCCGGCTTCCGCGTTCTCGCCTACGACGGCGCAACGGCGCGGATTGATCTTGCGGTCAAGGGGAGCGCAAACGGCACCGCCGTGACGCTCTCGGCCGTGTACGAACTCGTCTGGCAGGACGGGGACTGGAAGCTCAGCGCGGACACACAGACGCCGCTGGACATGGCAACCGTCCCCGACGTCGCCGGATACATCAACTGGGGAGCGTGAGTCATGGCGTGCGGTGTTCTCGACTTCAAGTGCGGGATGGAGGAATTCGCAAAGAGCACGATCGGTGATGCGATCGCGAACTTTGCGAATGCGGTGCTCGAAGCATTCGGCCAGAGCGTCGCGACGCTCGGCACGATGTGGGTGAACATCGGCACGCCTGACCTCCGTGGTTCAGGGTCCGAGTCGACCGCGATCGCGGCAGGCTCGCCCCCTCCCGGATCCGCTGGTATCGCCGAAGCGATGGGCTGGATGATGTGGATCGGCTACGCCGTCGCAGTCCTCGCGGTGATCGGTCTTGCGATCCACATGATGTTCCGAATGGGCCGCGGTGACGGCATGGTCACGCTCGGCAAGACCGGCTGGATCATCACCGGCATCATCCTGCTGGGTGCGGGATTCGGCCTCGTCGGCCAGCTCCTTCCGCAAGGGCCGCAGGGTGCAGGGGGAACGGTGCTCTTCCTGCAGTCGTCGCTGTGGTGGTACATGCTGGTGCTCGCTGGGGTGTCCGTGATCGTCGGCGCGATCCGGCTGATCTGGGAGCAGCGAGCGGAGCCCGGTAAGGAGCTGCTCAAGAGCCTGATCACGCTGATCGTCGTGGCCGGTAGCGGCGTGACGATCGTGAGCGTCCTCGTCGCCGCGGCAGATGCGTTCTCGTTCTGGATTCTGGAGGGCTCTCTCCAGTGCAACATCGCAGAGGATGATGGCACCTGCTTCGGTCAGAACATCGCGACGCTGCTCGCGCTGACCACCAACCCCGCGACGGGCGGGCTCGGCTCACTGCTAATCATCATCCTGGGGCTGATCGCGATCCTCGCGACGGCGTTCCAGATCGTGCTCATGGTTGCCCGTGGCGGGATGCTCGTCCTCCTCACGGGAATCCTCCCCGTTGCGGCCTCTGCAACGAACACGGAGATGGGCAGGAGCTGGTTCAAGAAGTGCGTCGCGTGGCTGATCGCGTTCATCCTCTACAAGCCGGCCGCGGCGATCGTCTACGCCGCAGCATTCCAGCTCGTCGGTGCCGACATCTGGCAAGACGACGGCACCGGCCTGCTGGCGGTACTCACTGGCCTGATGCTCATGGTCATCGCGCTCTTCGCGATGCCCGCCCTGCTGCGCTTCGTCACCCCGCTCGTCGGGGCGATGGCAGCAGGTGCCGGTGGGGCAGCGATGGCCGGGGCCGCGATGGCAGCCCTCCCGACCGGCGCCGCGGCGCTCGGAAAGATGGGCACGGGCGGCGGCTTCGGCGGCGGCGGAAGCGGATCGGCGGGCAAGAGCGGGCCGGAAGGTCCGACTGGCTCCAGCTCGAGCGCCGCGACCTCATCGCCGGCCGCTGCGCCGACTGGTGGAGCCGGAGCGGGAGCCGGTGCCGGCGCGGGAGCCGGCGCAGGAGCCGGAGCGGGAGCCGCTGCAGGCGGTGGCGCAGCAGCGGGAGCCGCTGCAGGCCCGTGGGGCGCCGCAGCAGGCGCGGCTATGGACGTAGCAAAGGGCGCCGGGCAGGCGGCTGCGAACGCAGCGCGCGGCCTCGGCGAGCAGTCAACTGGGGAAGGAATTGCAGATGGTAGCCGCTGACACGCACCGGGAGCCGCGCACGTACGGCAACTGGCGTGAACCGAAGTCGCCCGGACTCTTGGGCCTCGGCCAGACGGGCACGATGGCGCTCTTCGGAGCACTCGTCTTCATCGTCATTCTCACGTTCGCCCTCGGCATCTGGGCCGCAGTGATCGGCCTGGCGGTGCTCGCACTCGCGATCGCCTTGACGACCGTCCGAGACGCCGACGGCCGCAACGCGATCCAGCGAGCGGGTGCCCGCGCCGGCTTCCACGCCGCGCGATCGAGCGGCGCGAACCTGTACCGCAGCGGCCCTCTCGGGCGCACGGACTGGGGAACCACCCAGCTCCCCGGCATCGCCGCGGGTACCAAGCTCAGCGAACACCTCGATTCGTACAACCGGCCGTTTGCTCTCGTCTACGCCCCGTGGGCGAAGACGTACACCGTCGTGCTCGCTACTGAGCCCGACGGCTCGGCGCTCGTCGACCAGGAGCAGATCGACGCATGGGTCGCTCAGTGGGGCCACTGGCTCGCCAACCTCGGCGACGAGCCCGGCGTCGAGGCCGGTGCCGTCACGATCGAGACTGCACCTGACTCGGGCACACGCCTGCAGATGGAGGTCGCTGGCAACATCGACCCGAACGCCCCGGCGTTCGCCCGGGCGATGCTGCAGGAGACCGTGGCAACGTACCCGGCTGGGTCGTCCACGATGAAGGCCTACGTCACCATCACGTTCTCGGCTGTGCCGCATCAGGGCGCGAAGCCGCTCACTCCGCACGAGATGGGCCTGAACCTCGCGGCCCGCATTCCGGGCATGACCTCCTCGCTGCAGTCGACGGGGGCTGGCGCAGCCCGCCCCGTCGCCGCGCAGGAGCTGTGCGAGTTCATCCGAGTCGCCTACGACCCGGATGCCTCGGTCTGGTACGACCAAGCACGTTCGCAGGGCGAGATCCCCGAAGAGCGCTGGGTCGACGTCGGCCCGACTGCCGCTCAGGCGGACTGGGATGGCTACCGCCACGACTCGGCGTATTCGGTCACCTACGCGATGACCCAGGCTCCTCGCGGAACGGTCCAGTCGAGCGTCCTGTCTCGACTGATCGCCCCGCACTCGGACATCGCCCGCAAGCGTGTGACCCTGCTCTACAAGCCGATCGACGCCGCCCGCGCCGCGGGCATGGTCGACGCGGACGTGAACGCGGCCAGCTTCATGGCGACGTCGGGGAGTCGTCGCGGCATGGCCCGCGACTCCCTTTCGCTTGCGCAGGCGCGGGCGACCGCCGCCGAGGAGGCGCGCGGCGCCGGACTCGTGAACTTCGGGATGCTGGTCACCGCGACGGTCACCGACCTCGAAATGCTCCCTCGAGCTCGCGCGGCGATCGCGAACCTCGGCCCCACCGCTCGCATCCGTCTGCGGCCGGTCTACGGCTCGCAGGACTCGGCGTTCGCCGCCGCCCTCCCTCTCGGCCTCGTGCTCTCCAAGCACCTGGCCATCCCTTCCGCGACCAAGTAAGGACGACGACGATGGGCAAGAAAGCGAAGCACGGCAACCGTGGCGTCACGCCTCAGCAGAAGGACGTGACTCCGGTCACTCCCGGCAGCCGTGGCTGGTCAGGCGCCGGCCGCGGCGCCAGCACC
>NZ_JAJNMP010000005.1 GCF_021044935.1 Agromyces cavernae | reverse complement strand
CAAAGGAATCCCACCCACTCCGAAAAGCAGGTCGGGGTTCAAAAAATTGGCATTGAACATAGTGCACGCTGTTGAGTTCTCAAGGAACGGACGCACCCGAGTTTCAGCCTCACGGCCTGCCCTCAGGGCAACCTATCTAATGTACCACTTCACGAACGGTTTCGGATACCAGTCCGAACTCCGCAGGCCGCATCTCACGACCAAGCCACGACTCGAAAGTCATGGCCCGTGCTTGGTGGAGGTTCTATCTTAGGCTTGAAATCACCGAGTCGCAATGCGACTTCGAGGCTATTTGGCTAAGATCTTCGTCTTCGCGGCCGGCTGGCTCTCGGCCCTTCCGCACCGCCGTGGCGACAAGAGAAAATCTACGTGGAACAGCGCGAGAGCGCCAAATCCGGCGTGCATCCCGGGCGTGTCGCAGCGAGTGCCGCATCACGCCCGGGACATCCGACGCCTGATCGCGTGCGAAATCGCCGCGCCACCCGCACGCCATTCGAGTACCGAGGGCTCAATTCACCGCATCGGGGTGAGACCCGCCGCGACCCTCGCGCTCGAGCGCCGTGATCGCCTGCATCTCGTCGTCGCCGAGTTCGAAGTCGAACACGTCGAAGTTCTGCTCCATGCGGGCACGACTCGTCGTCTTGGGGAACACGACGTATCCGCGCTGCAGGTGCCAGCGGATCACGACCTGCGCAGGGGACTTCCCATGCGCCTCCGCCGGGCCGACGATCTCGGGCAGCTCGAGGAGCGGGTACTTGCCCTGCCCGAGCGGTCCCCACGCCTCGACCGCGATGCCGTGGTCTGCCGCGAAGGCCGCGGTCTCGGGCTGCTGGTGCGCCGGGTGCAGCTCGATCTGGTCGACCGCCGGCACGACGGCCGTCTCGTCGAGCAGGCGCTCGAGGTGCGGCACGAGGAAGTTCGACACGCCGATCGAGCGAGCACGGCCCGACTCCCGGATCGCCTCGAGCGCCCGCCAGGTCTCGACGTAGCGGTCCTGCGCGGGCGTCGGCCAGTGGATCAGGTAGAGGTCGACGTAGTCGAGCCCGAGTCGCTCGAGGCTCGCGTCGAACGCGTCGAAGGCCGACTGCGTGCCGTGGTCGTCGTTCCAGATCTTGGTCGTGATGAAGAGCTCTTCACGCGAGACCCCGGAACTCGCGATCGCCCGCCCAACCCCTGCTTCGTTCCCGTAGATGCGGGCGGTGTCGATGTGGCGGTACCCGACCTCCAGCGCCTCGGCGACCAGGCGCTCGGTCTCGCCCGGGTCGACCTTGAACACGCCGAAGCCGAGCTGCGGGATCGAGTTGCCGTCGTTGAGTTGGATGCGGGGAACTGAAGTCATGGGATTCATCCCACCACGCGAGGAGCGGCATCCGACAGGTGGTTCGCTGCACGCGAATGCCAGCGCGTCAGCCGGTGGATGCCGCATCATCGGGCAGGAAGACACGTGCTACAGGCCGAAGATCACGACCGGCGCGACGATCCAGCGGCATGGTCTCAGCGGCAGGCGGGATGCCGCGGCTCAGGCCGCCGCGTCGGCCTCGGCATCGATGGCCGTGCGCGCGAGCGTTGCAGACATGAGCGCGGCCGCATCACCGGTCGCCATTCCGCTGCGGCGCACGAGCGTCTGCCATGTGCGGAAGTCGAGGGCGAGCGCGACCATCGCCCTGAGCCGTGGGGTCCGCGCCGCAACCGGCCACGCATCGACGAGGAGGTCGCGCATCGCGGCGATCGGCGCCCCCATGCGGAGCTCGTTCACCTCATGCAGCACCGGGTCGGTCTCGCCGTCGCGCAGCACATTGGCGACCAGGGTCTCGTGCTCCTCCCAGTACCGGTAGAGGCTGCCGAGGCCGAGCGCGGCGCGTGCCTCGGGGCCCGTCTCGGATACCACGGACGCAGGGTCGGGGAACGGGTGCTCGTCGAGGTGCTGTCCGGAGCAGGCGAGGAACAGCGCACGGTCATCGGGGAAGTGCCGGTACAACGTGCTGCGCTGAACGCCGGCGCGGTCGGCGACCGCACTGAAGGAGCTCGCTGCGGGCCCGACGGTGCGGTGCAGCTCGAGCGCCGCACCGACGATGCGCCGGCGGGTCTGCTCCTGCTGCTCGGCCCGCACCTTCTGCTCGTATCTCCGTGCCACCCCTTAATTCTACGCACATATCTGTTCGATCAATTGACGTCGCATTCCAATCGGCCTACTCTTTCGTCGAACATCCCCGTTCACTGAAAGGATGCACCATGACCCCCACCGACCGCCCGGGCACCACGTCGCCCGGCACCGACCTCCGCGTGCTCGCGCCGGGCGACCCCGGATGGAACGAGGCCCGCGCCACGTTCAACCTGCTCGACGACCAGCGCCCGGATCTCGTCGCGCTCCCCGAGAACCGCGACGATGTCGCCGCAGCCATCGCGCTCGCCCGGCGCGCCGGGCTCCGGGTCGCCGCGCAGGGCACCGGCCACGGAGCATCCGCTCGCGGTCCGCTCGACGGCACGATGCTGCTGAACACGTCGCGCATGACTGAAGTCGCGATCGACGCGGAGCGCCGACGCGTGCGCGTCGGCGCGGCCGCGAAGTGGGAGCACGTCGCGCCCCGCCTGTCGGAGCTCGGGCTCGCCGGCCTGCACGGCTCGTCACTCGACGTCGGCCTCGCCGGCTACTCGATGGGCGGCGGCATCGGGTGGCTCACGCGCAAGCACGGGCTGCAGACCAACGCCGTGCGGGCGATCGAGCTCGTGACCGCCGCGGGCGAGCACCTGCGCGTCGACGCCGACCACCACGCCGACCTGTTCTGGGCGCTGCGCGGCGGCGGCGGCAACTTCGGCGTGGTGACGGCCATCGAATTCGATGTCGTCCCGGTGCCCGAACTCACGTCGGGCTCGTACTTCTTCCCCGTCGAACGCGCCCGCGAGGTGCTGCACACGTGGACCGCGCTGCTGCCCACACTGCCGGAAGAGCTCACCACCTGGGTCACCGTGCTGCATTTCCCGCCCGCGGACGAGGTGCCCGCCGAGGTGCGCGCGCAGTCGTTCGTCATCCTCATGGCCGCCCACCTGGGGCCCGAGCGCGAGGCACGGCGGCTGCTGAAGCCGCTCGAGGAACTGGGGCCCATCATGGACACCCTCGGAGCGCAGTCGCCGATCGCCCTCGGCACGCTCGCAATGGATCCCGAGGATCCGCTTCCGTACCGCTCCACAACCGCGCTCGTCGACGAGCTCCCCGGCGACGCGATCGACGCGATCGCGCCGCTCACCGCCCCCGGGTCTCCGCTGGTGCTGATCCAGTTCCGCCACACCGGCGCGGGGTTCTCGCGGCGGCCGGATGGCGCGGGCGCACGGGCCACGCTGCCGGGCGAGATCCTCGTCTTCGGTCTCGCCGTCCCCGACGGTCCCGACGCGGACGTCACCGGACCGCTCGGCGCGCTCGACGCCGTCCTCGCCCCGCTGAAGGTCGGCGAATACCCCAACTTCGTCGAGCGACCCGTCGACGCCGGCCGGTTCTTCGACGACGCGACCTGGGCGCGGCTGCGCGCGATCAAGGACGCGTACGACCCCGGCGACCTGATACGCGGCAACCACCATGTTCCGGCCGGGGGCACATCCCTCGCGGCGTGAGCTGGCGCCTGGGGCCTGCTGGAATGAGGACGAGCGTCAGTAGGATTGAGGGCTATGCCTGCGCCCATTCCCGCGATCGCCTACCCCGCCGAGCTGCCCGTCTCGGGGCAGCGCGAGGAGATCGCGCGCGCCCTGCGCGACCACCAGGTCGTGATCGTCGCCGGTGCGACCGGCTCGGGCAAGACCACGCAGTTGCCGAAGATCTGCCTCGAGCTCGGCCGGGAGTCGATCGCGCACACGCAGCCGAGGCGCATCGCCGCCCGCACGATCGCCGAGCGCATCTCCGACGAGCTCGGCGTCGAGCTCGGCGGGCTCGTCGGCTACCAGGTGCGGTTCACCGACCGCGTCAGCGACGACACGCGCATCAAGGTGATGACCGACGGGATCCTGCTCAATGAGATCCATCGCGACCGCGAGCTCCGCCGCTACGACACGATCATCATCGACGAGGCGCACGAGCGAAGCCTCAACATCGACTTCCTGCTGGGCTACCTGAAGCGACTGCTCCCCCGGCGCCCCGACCTCAAGGTGCTCATCACGAGCGCGACGATCGACCCCGAGAGCTTCGCGAAGCACTTCACGGATGCCGCGGGACGGCCGGCGCCCGTGATCGAGGTCTCGGGGCGCACCTATCCGGTCGAGGTCCGCTACCGGCCGCTCGTCGCGGAGGCCGCCGGCGGAACCGGCGAGGACAGTGACGACGAGGGCGCGGCCGCCGACGACAAGGACGTGCAGCAGGGCATCCTCGACGCACTCGACGAACTGGAGCGCGAGTCATCCGGCGACGTGCTCGTGTTCCTCTCGGGCGAGAGCGAGATCCGCGACGCCGAGGCCGCGGTGCGAGCGCACGCGACCCGGCGCGGCGGGGCTGGCGAGACCGAGGTGCTGCCGCTCTACGGCCGACTCTCGTCGGCCGACCAGCACAGGGTGTTTGAGCCGTCGAAGGTCGCCGGCCTGAAGCGCCGTGTCGTGCTCGCGACGAACGTTGCCGAGACGAGCCTCACGGTGCCGGGCATCCGCTACGTCGTCGACGCGGGCACCGCGCGAATCAGCAGGTACTCGGTGCGGTCGAAGGTGCAGCGCCTGCCGATCGAGCCGATCTCGCAGGCCTCGGCCAACCAGCGATCCGGGCGTTCCGGGCGCACGAGCGACGGCATCGCCATCCGCCTCTACGCCGAGGACGACTTCGAGCGCCGACCCGAATTCACCGACCCCGAGATCCTGCGCACGAACCTCGCCGCCGTCATCCTGCAGATGGCGTCGCTCGGACTCGGTGCGATCGAGGAGTTCCCGTTCCTCACGCCGCCCGACGTCCGCGGCATCCGCGACGGCCTCGAGCTGCTGCGGGAGCTCGGGGCGCTCGACGACGGCGCTCACGGCGATGGCCCGCAGCTCACCCGGGTCGGCCGGCAGCTGTCACGGCTGCCGATCGAGCCGCGATTCGCTCGCATGGTGCTCGAGTCGAAGGCGCAGGGGGTCTCGCGCGAGGTGCTCGCGATCGTCGCGGGGCTCACCATCCAGGATCCCCGCGAACGCCCGCTCGAGCGGCGCGAGCAGGCCGACGGGTTCCATGCCCGATTCGTCGACCCGACGAGCGACTTCATCACCCTGCTGAACCTCTGGAACCACCTCGAGGCGCGGCAGCGCGAGCTCTCGGGCAGCGCCTTCCGCCGTATGTGCCGCGCCGAGTACCTGAACTACCTGCGCGTGCGCGAATGGCAGGACCTCTACCGCCAGCTCGTGCGGCTCGCGAAGCCGCTCGGCCTGCACGTGGCCCAGCAGGCGGGCGAGCCGAACGCCGACGGCATCCACCGTGCCCTGCTGGCCGGGCTGCTCTCGCAGCTCGGCCTGCGCGACGACGCGAAGACGTCGAGCGGTCGGGGCGGCGCGGGCGCCGCGCGCGAGAGCGAGCGCAAGGGTCGCCGACCGCAGGCCGAGTTCGTCGGCGCCCGCAACGCGCGGTTCGTCGTGTTCCCGGGCTCGGCGCTCGCGAAGAAGCCGCCGTCGGCACTCATGAGCACCGAGCTCGTCGAGACCAGCCGGCTCTTCGCCCGGATGAACGCGGCGATCGACCCCGCCTGGGCCGAGCATCTCGCCGGCCCGCTCGCCAAGCGCAGCTTCAGCGAACCGCGGTGGGAACGCCGACAGGGTTCCGCGGTCGCCGACGAGAAGGTCACGCTGTTCGGCGTGCCGATCGTCGCGAAGCGTCGCATCCAGCTCGCCCGGGTCGACCTGCCGCTCGCGCGCGAACTCTTCATCCGGCACGCCCTCGTCGACGAGGACTGGGACACGAGCCGCCTCGACAAGCGGCTCTTCGCGTTCGTGCGTGCGAACCGGGCGCTGCGCCGACAGTTGGGCGAGGTCGAGGAGCGCACCCGCCGGCGCGACATCCTCGCGGGCGACGAAGCGGTCGTCGCGTTCTACGAGACGCGAGTGCTGGCGGATGTCTCGGACACGCGCTCGTTCGAACGCTGGTGGCGCGGCGCGCACCGCACGACCCCCGAGTTGCTCTCGATGCGCGCGGCCGACCTCGTCGGCGACGATGAGGAGCAGGTGAGGGACGCCGGGTTCCCCGACCGCTGGCGCCAGGGCGACCAGACGCTCGCATTGCGCTACCGGTTCGAGCCGGGCGCCGACGACGACGGCGTGACCGTGCAGGTGCCGCTCGTGCTGCTCCCCCGGCTCGCGTCGACCGGGTTCGACTGGCAGGTGCCGGGCCTTCGCGACGAGCTCATCACCGCGATGCTGCGCACCCTGCCGAAGGTGCTGCGCCGGCAGGTCGTGCCCGCAGCCGAGTGGGCCGCGAAGATCTCGGCCGAGCTGCCCGACGGGCCCGAGCGCGGCGCCGAGCGCGAGGCCTTCGCGGCGACCCTCGGGCTGACGATCCGGCGGCTCACGTTCGCCCCCGTCGACCCGAGCGACTTCGACGTCGAGCGCGTGCCGCCCCATCTGAGGGTGACGTTCCGCGCGGTCGACGAACGCGGACGCACGCTCGGCTCCTCGAAGGACCTCGCCGAGCTTCAGACCCGGCTGGCCGACAAGGCCGCGAGCGCGGTCGCGTCGACGTTCGCCGCCGGCCGCGACGACGGCAGGCGCGATGAGCGGATGCCTCGTGGCCAGGCGGCCTCGCGGCCGGGCGCCGCGACGCCCGGTTTCGAGACGCCCGCTTCGCGGGCTCCTCAACCAGCGAACAGCGCTATCGCCGAGCGCGCGGGTATCACCACCTGGGAGTGGGACGAGCTTCCCTCCCACCTCGACACACGACAGGCGGGCAACGTCATCCGTGCGTACCCCGCGCTCGTCGACGAGGGGTCGTCGGTGGCCCTGCGCCTCGTCGCCACGGCCGAGGAACGCGATCGGGCCTCGCGGCGAGGCATCCGTCGCCTGCTCGTGCTCGTGACGCCGTCGCCCGTCCCCTACGTGCAGGAGCATCTCTCGAACGACGAGAAGCTGCAGCTCGCGGCGAGCAACTATGCGGGCACGCGCGCGCTGCTCGACGACTGCCTCGCGGCGTGCGTCGACGCCGAACTGCGCGGCCGGCATCCCGACGGGCTGCTGCGGTCGCGCGCCGAGTTCGAGGCCGTGCGCGACGCGATCGCCGTGAACATCATGGAACGCATGTTCGAGACGGTCTCGCTCGTCGCCCGCATCGTGAAGGCGTCGCGCGAGGCCGACCGTGCGATCGCCAAGGCGTCGAGCATGCACCTCATGGCAGCGCTCGGCGATGCGCGCGCCCAACTCGACGGCCTCGTGCCGGCCGGATTCGTCTCGACGACGGGGCTCGAGCGGTTGCGACACCTGCCCCGCTACCTCGAGGGCATCAGCCTGCGCGTGCGCAAGCTCGTCGAGAACCCCGGTCGCGACCGGCAGTCGATGAACCAGCTCGAGGGTTCGATCGGCGCGTTCGAGGCGGCCGGCGGCCGGATCCCGATCGACGGCGAGGCGCCCGAACGACTCGTCCGCGTGCGCTGGATGCTCGAGGAGCTGCGCATCGGCCTGTTCGCACAGGAGCTGCGCACCGCCGAGACGATCTCGCCGCAACGCATCGCGAAGGCGCTCGCGGCGCCGGTCGAGTAGCGCGAAGCGCGTATCGAGTCCTTCATGCGGGGTCTCGATACGGCGCTGCGCGCCTACTCGACCGACGGGGTCAGAGCACCTTCGAGAGGAACGCCTTCGTGCGCTCCCGCTGGGGATTCGCGAGCACCTCCCGCGGGTCGCCGGACTCGACGACGACGCCGCCGTCCATGAACACGAGCGTGTCGGCGACCTCTCGGGCGAAGCCCATCTCGTGCGTCACGACGACCATCGTCATGCCCGACGCGGCGAGGTTCTTCATGACGTCGAGCACCTCGCCCACGAGTTCGGGGTCGAGCGCCGAGGTCGGCTCGTCGAACAGCATGAGCTTCGGATCCATGGCGAGCGCGCGGGCGATCGCCACACGCTGCTGCTGCCCGCCCGAGAGGTGCGCCGGGTAGTAGTCGGCGCGTTCGGCGAGCCCCACCCTGGCGAGGAGCTCGTGGGCGCGGGCCTTCGCCTGCGCCTTCGACACGCCCTTGACCTGCACGGGCGCCTCCATGACGTTCTCGAGCGCGGTCATGTGCGGGAACAGGTTGAACCGCTGGAACACCATGCCGATGTCGCGACGCTGCTTCGCAGCGTCCTTCGGGTGCATCTCGTAGATCTTCTCGCCACCGTCGCGGTAGCCGACGAGCTGCCCGTCGACCGACAGACGGCCCGACGAGACCCGCTCGAGGTGGTTGATGCAGCGCAAGAACGTCGACTTGCCCGAGCCCGACGGTCCGACGAGGCACAGCACCTCGCCGCGCTTGACCTCGAGCGAGATGTCCTTCAGCACCTCGTTCGAGCCGAAGCTCTTCGAGACCGACTCGGCGAGCACCATGGGCGTCGTGTCTGCGCTGGACTGCGGCCGTGCGGCGGCTGTCATCTCGTCGCTCATCGTGCGTCACCTCCGTGTCGCAGGGAACCGGGATCGGCCTCGGCGTCGAGCTCGACGGCCGGCATCGCTCCGGTGGGCACCGTGCCCGCGGGGGTGTCGGGCCGGGCTCCGACGCCGCGTGCGTATCGCTTCTCGAGGAAGTACTGCCCGACCATGAGCACCGAGGTGACCGCGAGGTACCAGAGCGACGCCACGATGAGCAGCGGGATGGGGTTGAAGATCTCGACCGAGATGTCGCGCGACCTGGCGTAGAGCTCGAGCGTGAACGGCACGGCCGAGACGAGCGAGGTCGTCTTCAGCATCGAGATGACCTCGTTGCCCGTCGGCGGGATGATGACCCGCATCGCCTGCGGCAGGATGACCCGGCGCATGGTCTTGCCCCAGCTCATGCCGAGTGCCGTGGCGGCCTCGTTCTGCCCGGGGTCGACCGAGAGCAGGCCCGCCCGCACGATCTCGGCCATGTAGGCCGCCTCGTTGAGCGAGAGGCCGATGACGGCGATCCAGAACGCGTTCAGCGCCGCCGTCGTCGGGATCGAGACCCATGGTTCGGTGAAGGGGATGCCGATGTCGATCGTCTGGTAGATGATCGCGATGAGCCCCCAGAACACGAGCTGCACGTAGACCGGGGTGCCGCGGAAGATCCAGAGGTACACCCACGCGACCGATTTCACGACCGGGTTCTGCGACTGCCGCATGACGGCGAGCACGATGCCGAGCACGATCGCGATGATCATGGAGATCACCGTGAGCAGCAGGGTGAACACCGCGGCCTCGGAGATGCGCCGGTCGAACAGGTACTTGCCGACCGCGGGCCAATCGTAGGCCGTTCGCTGCGAGGCATCGATCACGAACAGCGCGACGAGCACGAGCAGCACGACCGCGAAGACCGCGCGCCACGGATGCCGCAGCCTGACGACCTTCGCCGGCGCCCGCTCGGGCGACCCGCCGGGCGGCGGGGTCGTCCCCACCGCCCGGCTGGAGTTGTCGATGGTCACGATCGCCTACGCGCCCGCGTTGATCTCGATGGTGTCGACACCGCCGGACTGGACGCCCCACGCGGTGAGGATCTCTTCATAGGTGCCGTCGTCGATGAGCGACTGGAGCGCCGCCTGCAAGGCCGCGGCGAGCTCGGAGCCCTTCGCGACCGGGATGCCGTACGGCGCCGAGTCGAACGTGTCGCCCGCGGGCTCGAGCTTGCCGTCGGTCTGCTCGATCGCGTACAGGGTGACGGGCGAGTCGGCGCTCATCGCGTCGGCCTGACCGAGCACGACGGCGTTGGCGGCGGCGTCCTGGGAGTCGAAGGGCAGGATCTCGATGGCGGGCTTGCCGGCGTCGAGGCAGGCCTGGTTCTTCGCGGGCAGCTCGTCGGTGTGCTCGTACGTCGTGGCCTGCACGGCGACCTTCAGGCCGCACGCGTCGTCGGGGTTCACGTCGCCTCCGGTGGGCTGCGCCCACTGGATGCCCGCCGTGAAGTAGTCGACGAAGTCGACCTGCTGCTGCCGCTCGGCGTTGTCGGTGAACGAGGACATGCCCATGTCGGCCTTGCCGCCCGTGATCGACGGGATGATGTTGTCGAACGTGGCGATCTGGTACTCGGCGCCCACGCCGAGCTTGGCGGCGATCGCGTCGGTGAGTTCGATCTCCCAGCCGACGGGCTGGCCCGACGCGTCCTTGAACTCGTTCGGCGGGTAGGCGGCGTCGGTGCCGACGATGAGCACGCCGGCCTCGGCGATGGCGTCGGGCAGCAGGGCGGCGGCCGCTTCGTCGATGGCCACGTCGGGCGCCGTCGTCGGTTCTGCGGTAGGGCTGCCGCCGCTGGTGTTGTCGACACAGCCGGTGAACAGGAGGGCGGCCGCGGCGGCGAACGCAGCGGGGATGAGCAGGCGTCGGGATTGCATTGGATTACCTCTGTCGTTGCGGTGAGACGGTCGACTGCAGGCCTCTATCCGGCCGCGTCGCCGACCCCGAGCCTACCCGCAACCGGCGGGCCGTCGCGGCGCCTGCGCGGCGTCGGATTCGCCCGTGCGGCGAATGCGCCCCGATCTGCCGCGGTCGCTAGAGTGGACGGACCGTGGGAAGCTACTCCGAACTCCTCAAGACCTCGGGCGTCGCTCGCATCATCGCCGCGCAGCTCACGGCACGATTCCCCTCGGGAATGCTCTCGCTCGCCTTTCTGCTGCATGTCGAGCAGCAGACCGGCTCGTACGGCGCCGCAGGCCTGGTGCTCGCCGCCACCTCGATCGGGCAGGCGGTCGCGGGTCCGCTGACGAGCCGACTCATGGGCCGCTTCGGCATGCGCCCGGTGCTGGTCTTCACACTCGTCATCTGCGCGTCCGCCGTGGTCGCGATCGGCGTGCTGCCGCTCACCGTTCCCCTCTACATGGCCGTCGGGCTGGTCGCCGGCCTCGCGACCCCGCCCGTGCAGCCCGCCGTGCGCACCATCTACCCGAAGATGGTGAACTCGCGCCAGCTCACCCCGCTGTTCTCGCTCGACGCCTCGGCACAGGAGATCATCTGGGTCGTCGGCCCCGTCGTCACGACGTTCGTCGCGACGCAGATCGGCACGCTCCAGGCGATCCTCCTCGCGGCGGCGATGATGGTCGGCGGCGGCATCTGGTTCATCTCTTCGCCCGAACTCGGCCGTGTGCGCATCCCACGATCCAAGCGCCGGTTCGGCGTCGTGCTCACGCGTCCGGCCGTCATGCTCGCGACCATCGTGGGCTTCCTGCTGATCGGCGCATGCGCGGCGCTCGAGGCCGGCGTCGTCGCGGTCTTCGGCCACGACGGCGCCGAGGCGGGCATCGTGCTCGCGATCTTCTCGGTCGGATCGCTCGCGGGCGGCCTGTTCCTCGGGCACGTGCCGATCGGGCCGTGGTCGACCGCCCGACGCCTGCTCATCGTCTTCGCGGGCATGGCGCTCGCCGCCTTCCTCATGGACTTCTGGTGGCTGTCGGTCACGCTCTTCGTCGCGGGCATCGGCATCGCGCCCGCGCTCGCAGTGCTCTTCGCGATCGTGTCGGCGAGCGTGAAGTTCAGCGACACCGCCGAGGCGTACGGCTGGGTCGGCACCGGTCAGCTCATCGGCGCCGCGCTCGGGTCGGCCGTGGCCGGGTTCCTCATCGACGCCTACAGCGCGCAGGGCGCGTTCTGGGCGGCCGCAGGCCTCGCACTGCTCGGCATGCTCGCCGCGGTCGTGGGGCGCCCGTGGCATCCCGACCTGCGCGGACGCGACGCGAGCCCCATTCCCGATACCGAGCCGGTGCCCCTGCAGCCCAGTTGAGAAAGGCCCACGGATGTCGCAGCCCACCACCCCCGTCCCGCTCCTGCCGCTCGCCGACGGCGCCGCGATCCCGCAGCTGGGCTTCGGCCTGTACAAGGTGCCGACGGGCGATGCCGTTCGGCTGTGCCTCGAGGCGATCGACGCGGGGTACCGCCACCTCGACACGGCAGCGCTCTACGGCAACGAACGCGAGGTCGGCGAGGCGGTTCGCTCCGCGCCCGTGCCGCGCGACGAACTGTTCGTCACGAGCAAGGTGTGGAAGGACGACAACGGCTACGACGAGACGCTGCGCGCGTTCGACGAGACGATGGCGCGATTCGCGCTCGAGTCGCTCGAGCTCTACCTGATCCACTGGCCGGTGCCCTCGACCGACCGCTACGTCGACACGTGGCGCGCGCTCGTGCGCCTGCAACGCGAGGGACGGGTGCGATCGATCGGCGTCGCGAACTTCCACGAGCACCACATCGAGCGCATCGTCGCCGAGACCGGGGTGACGCCCGTGGTCAACCAGGTGGAGTTGCATCCCTGGCTGCCGCAGGCCGCGCTCCGCGAATTCGACGCGGCACGGGGCATCCGCACCGAGGCGTGGTCCCCGCTCGCACGCGGTCGCATCCTCGGCGACCCGGTGCTCGACCGGCTCGCCGCGGCGCACGGGCTCACGCCCGCGCAGATCGTGCTGCGCTGGCATGTGCAACTCGGCAACATCGTCATTCCCAAGGCGTCATCGCCCGCGCGCATCCGCGAGAACCTCGATGTCTTCGACTTCGAACTGGGCGCCGACGACCTCGCCGCGATCGCGACGCTCGAGAGCGGCGAGCGCACGGGCCGCGACCCCGACTTCGACTGAGTCGCACCGACCTGAACGCACGGTTGCGTCCGAACGTTGGGGCCGTTCGCCGACTCCCAGCAAAGCGCAATCCGATCGTGACGGGACTCCCAGCCGGAGTCCAGACATCGGGTTCCGACCCGGCAATACCCTGTGCACATGAACCCCGTGCACCCGCGACGACTCGCACCCGCGGCAGCGGTCGTAGCCCTCATCGCCCTGCTCCTCGCCGGCTGTTCGATGGGCGCCGGGGAGTCGACCGCCCCGAGCGTCGGCACACCCGCCGAGGTCGCGCCCGCACCCGGCGAGGCCCGGGACCAGGCCGTCGAAGACGCCTCGGGCGGCGCCGCGCAGCCCGAGCCGCTCGTGCCCGACCGGAGCGTCATCACGACGGGAGTCATCTCGATCACGGTCGACGACCCGATCGCATCCGCCGAAGACGTCGCCGGCCTCGCCGACCGGGCGGGCGGCCGTGTCGAGAGCCGCACCGAGACACCGGGAACCGACACGCAGCAGCCGAGCGCGCAACTCGTGCTCCGCATCCCGGGCGACGAACTCGACGGGGTCGTCGACAGCCTGCGCGAGCTCGGCAGCGTGACCTCGGTGTCGATGAACGCGTCGGATGTCACGCAGCAGCGTCAAGACCTCGACGCGCGCATCGAAGCGCTCACGGCCTCGGTTGATCGCCTGCAGCAGCTGCTCTCGACCGCGACGAGCATCACCGACCTGATCGCGATCGAGTCCGAGCTGACGACCAGGCAGGCGGAACTCGACAGCCTCACCCAGCAGCGCGACTACCTGGTCGACCAGGTCGACTTCTCGACCGTCACGGTCGACCTCGTCACCGAGGAGGTCGCGCCCGAACCTCGCCCCGACGACTTCTGGAGCGGCGTGCTCGCCGGGTGGGCCGCCCTCACCGCGTTCGCCTCGTGGCTCGGCGTGGCGTTCGGCGTCATGCTTCCCTGGCTCGTCGCGCTGCTCGCCGTCGCGGCGATCGCCGCACTCATCATCGGGTTGGCGACACGCAGCAGGCGGCGCACGCCGACGCTGCCGCAGCAGGAGCCCCGGGCGTAGTCTGGCGGCGTGAGCGAGACGCCAGAGACCCTGCTGCACGACGACCTGCTCGAACGCATCCGCACCCGCGCGAGCGGATACGACCGCGACAACGCGTTCTTCACCGACGACTTCGCCGAGCTCGCCGATGCCGGATACCTGCGAGCGCTCGTGCCGGAAGACCTCGGCGGTCTCGGCTGGAGCCTCGCTGATGCCGTGCGTGCGCAGTTGCGACTCGCGGGCGCCGCCCCCGCCACGGCGCTCGCGGTGAACATGCACCTGGTCTGGACGGGGGTCGCGAAGGTGCTGCGCGATCGCGGCGACGACTCGCTCGAGTTCCTCATGCGCGAGGCCGGCGAGGGCGAGGTGTTCGGTTTCGGCATCAGTGAGGCCGGCAACGACCTCATGCTGTTCGGCTCGCGCTCGATCGCCGAACCGCAGCCCGACGGCGGCTACCGGTACACGGGTCGCAAGATCTTCACCTCGCTCTCACCCGCGTGGACCCGCCTGGGCACGATGGGACTCGACACGGCATCCGGCGACTCCCCGAAGATCGTCTACGGCTTCATCGACCGCGAAGACCCCGATGTGAAGGTGCTCGACGACTGGGACACCATGGGCATGCGGGCGACGCAGAGCCGCACCACCGTGCTCGACGGCGCGTACGCGGCATCCGATCGAATCGTTCGCCGCCTCGAGCCCGGGCCGAATGCCGACCCCTTCATCTTCGGCATCTTCGCGAGCTTCGAACTGCTGCTCGCCGGCGTCTACGCGGGCATCGGCGCTCGGGCGCTCGACCTCGCCGTCGCGGCCGCCCGGCGACGAACCTCGATGAAGTACGACGGCCGGCCGCTTTCGCAGGACCCCGACATCAGGTGGCGCATCGCCGACGCGGCGATCGCACAGGACGCGCTCCTGCCGCAGCTCGTCTCGCTGGCCCGCGACGTCGACGAGCAGGTCGACCACGGACCGCTCTGGTACGCGAAGCTCAGCAGCATGAAGGTGCGCGCCACCGAGACCGCGAAGCACGTGGTCGACCAGTCCGTGCGGGTCGGCGGCGGCTCGACGTACTTCGCCGGGTCCGAGCTCGGGCGCCTCTACCGCGACGTGCTCGCCGGCATCTTCCACCCCTCCGACGACGAGTCGGCGCACTCGACCGTCGCGAACGCCTGGCTCGGGCCGATCGAGGACTGAGCCCGCCCGACGTCGCCGCGCCGAGCGGCGGGCCACGGCTAGACTGTCGTGGGCGGCGATCGGCCGCCAGCGCACACTGGAGGTCGTTGTGAACGTCGTCGCCACCATCATCGCCATGGGATTCTTCGTCTTCGGCATGTGGCTCATGGGCACCGCGCCCGAGCTGGCGGACTTCCAGGCTGCGGTGTTCTTCGGGGGAATCCTGAGCGTCGCGCTCGCGGTCGCGATCCCGACCAGCATTCTCGGGCACTCCGAGAGCTGAGCCGCGCGTGACCCTGCCCACTGCAGACACCCGCGTCACCTACCCCGCCGGCGAACTCGAGACGACCGCACGCGTCGTGCACATCGCCCCCACCGGCGACGGGCGGCTCGCGATCATCAGCGACGTCACGAGCTTCCACCCCGTCGACGCGGCCTGGCCCGACCAGCCCGCCGACACCGGCACGATCCGCGCGGGCGGCGCCGAACTCGCCGTGCGCGACGCGGTCGTCGCGGCGACCGACGGCGAGGTGCTCGCGCTCGGCGCCGACATCCCGGTGCGCAAGGGCACCGAGGGCTGGGCGTTCCTCGTCGCGCACCTCGTCGGCGACGGCGCCGCGATCACCGAGGGCGACGAGGTCGTCATTCGAGCGGATGCCGCGACCCGCCGATCCCTCTCGCTCGGCCACACGGCGTGCCACGCGGCATCCCTCGCGCTCAATCAGGCGCTCGCAGGTCGATGGTCGAAGCAGGCGCGCACCGACGCGCTCGGCAATCCCGACTTCGACGGCATCGCGATCGCCTCGAGCCGCATCGAGCCGAACGGCTCGATCGACCGCTATCGACTCAACAAGTCGCTGCGTCGGGCCGGCTTCGATGTCACGGGCCTCGCCGATGGACTCGAGGCGCTCGCCGACGCCGTCACCCTGACGATGGCCGAGTGGGCCGCGGCCGGGGCATCCGTGCACGTCGAACGCGACGGCGACCTGCTCACCGACCGCCGCCGCTGGGTCGCCGAACTCCCGGCCGGCGTGGCGCGCATCGACTGCGGCGGAACGCACGTCGCATCGCTCGCGGACGTCGCCGGGGCCCGGGTCTCGTTCGAGCTCGACGACGACCAGGGAACACCGATCCTCAGCATGCGCACCCGGGTCGCGGCCGATCGCTGAGCGGTGCGGGCGATGAGACCCCCGCACGGGGTTACGATACGTGCGTGGGTGTTCATATCGAGAAAGTCGATCTGCCCGGCATCGGCATCAGACACGACCTCGTCACCGAAGGCGGTCGACGCATCAGCGTGGTCTCGCACCGCGACGGCGAGCGCGACCTCGGCCTCTTCGACCTCGACGACCCCGATGCGTGCCGCTACAGCATTCCGCTGAACGACGACGAGGCCGCGGCGCTCGCCGACGTGCTCGGCGCCTCGGTGATGCTCAGCCGGCTCACGAGCCTCAGCGACGAGACCGCGGGGCTCTACACCGAGCAGATCGCACTGCCGACCGACTCGCCCTACCTCAATCGCACTCTCGGTGCCACGAAGGCACGCACGCGCACGCACGCGTCGATCGTCGCGATCGTGCGCGACGGCGCCATCATCCCCTCACCCACGCCGGCCGAACCGCTGCGCGCGGGCGACGTCATCGTCGTCGTCGGAACACGTGAAGGACTCGATGGAGTAGCACGGCTGCTCGCCAACGGCCCCGACTGAACGGGAGCCGGCATGCACGAGACCACGCTGCTCCTCATCGAAGTCGGCGCGCTGCTTCTCGCCATGAGCCTGCTCGGGCGCCTCGCGCTCCTCCTCGGCATCTCGCCGATCCCGTTCTACCTCGTCCTCGGCCTCGCGTTCGGCGAAGGCGGACTCGTCGAACTCGACGCGAGCGCCGAGTTCTTCCAGGCCGGTGCCGAGATCGGCGTCATCCTGCTGCTCGCACTGCTCGGGCTCGAGTACACCGCGGCAGAGCTGTTCGGCAGCCTGAAGTCGGCGCGCACGGCGGGCATCGTCGACGCACTGTTCAACGCGCTGCCCGGCGCCGCGATGGCGCTGCTGCTCGGATGGGGCCCGGTCGCGGCGGTCGCCCTCGCCGGGGTCACGTGGGTCTCGTCGTCGGGCGTCATCGCGAAGCTGCTGCGCGACCTCGGGCGACTCTCGAACCGCGAGACGCCGGCGATCCTCGCGGTGCTCGTGATCGAAGACCTCGCGATGGCCTTCTACCTGCCCGTGCTGTCGGCGATCGTGATCGGCGTCAGCCTGCTGCAGGGCGCGATCGCCGTCGCCGTCGCCGTGGGCGTCGTGGCCGTGATCCTCTACGTCGCGCTGCGGCACGGGCACGTCGTGTCGCGGCTGTTCCCCGCCGACCAGTACGAGCCGCTGCTGCTCGGCGTGCTCGGACTCACGATGCTCGTCGCGGGCGTCGCCGCCGAAGTCGGCGTGTCGGCCGCGGTCGGCGCGTTCCTCGTGGGCATCGCCCTCTCGGGCCGCGTCGCCGAGAACGCGAGCACCGTGCTGACGCCGCTGCGCGACCTGTTCGCGGCGATCTTCTTCGTGTTCTTCGGCCTCACGACCGATTCGACGGCGCTCGTCTCGGTGCTGCTGCCCGCGCTCGCCCTCGCGATCGTCACCATCATCACGAAGCTCGTCACGGGGGCGTACGCCGCCCGGCGTGCAGGGGTCGGGACGCTCGGCCAGTGGCGTGCCGGCCTCTCGCTCGCGCCCCGCGGCGAGTTCTCGATCGTCATCGCGGGCCTCGCCGTCGGTGCGGGAGTCGCGCCTGAACTCGCGCCGCTCGCCACGGCGTACGTGCTCATCACGATCCTCGCGGGCACGTTCCTCGCTCGGCTCCCCGATGTCTCGTGGTTCCGCGCGGCGGTGCTGCGCAAGCGCCGTACGGGCGCGGCGGCCTAGCTGCTCGCTGCGGCGGCGTCGATCGCCGCGTCCTCCGCGTCTTCCGCGTCGGAGAGCGCGAGCAGCTCGCGAACGCGCGGCACCACCTGGGTCGCGTAGCGCTCGATGCTCAACATGAGCTCGTCGTGCGGCAGCGGGCCGTTCGAGTACTTCATATCGAAGCGGGTCGCGCCGAGGGTGCGCATGGCGCCGGCGATCTTCTGCGCGACGGACTCCGGCGAGCCGACGTAGAGCGATCCGTTGGCCGAAGCCTCGCCCTCGAAGTGCTCGCGCGTCGCCGGTGCCCATCCGCGCTCGCGGCCGATGCGGTCGATGTATCCCTTGTAGTACGGCCAGAGGGTGTCGCGGGCCTGCTCGTCGGACTCGCCGATGTAGCCCGGCGAATGGATCGCGATGGGCTGCGACGGCTGCCCGAACTGCTCGAGTGCCTTGCGGTACAGGTCGGCAAGCGGAGCGAACCGAGCGGGGCTGCCGCCGATGATCGCGAGCACGAGGGGCAGGCCGTAGTGCGCGGCGCGCACGACCGACTCCGGGCTTCCGCCCACGCCGACCCAGGTCTTCAGCCGCCCGTGCTCGACGGGCGGGAAGACGAGCTGGTCGGTCAGCGGCGCGCGCAGCTCACCGGTCCACGTCACCGGTTCCTGCGGCAGCAACGCCGTGAACAGGTTGAGCTTCTCTTCGAAGAGCTCCTGGTACTGGCCCAGCTCGAAACCGAACAGGGGGAACGACTCGATGAACGAGCCGCGCCCGAGGATGACCTCGGCGCGACCGTTCGAGATCGCGTCGAGCGTCGAGAAGCGCTGGAACACACGCACTGGGTCATCGGAGCTCAGCACCGTGACGGCCGAGCCGAGGTGGATGCGCTCGGTGCGGCTCGCGATGGCCGCGAGCACGACCTCGGGCGCCGAGACGGCGAACTCGTGCCGATGGTGCTCGCCGATGCCGAAGAAGTCGAGCCCGAGCCGATCGGCCAGCTCCGCCTCCTCGACCACGTTGCGCAGGGTCTGCGCGTGCGACAGCGGGGAGCCGTCGGCGCCGACGGTGACATCGCCGAACGTGTCGAGTCCGAATTCGTAGCGCTCGGTCATGTGCAGTCCCCATTTCCACGTCTTCGATGCGTTCGCATCCATGTGCGGCCAACCCCCGACGAGCCGAGACTATTCCCTGCGGCCGCGCCCGGGAATGACTCGAACACTCCCGGCGTTCCAACCCATGACAACGCATCGACCGCGCGTCGGGGCATCCGATATCGAGGTCTGCACACGAAGTGGGAGCATGGAACTGTGACGGATCGACCGGTGATCGGAATCTTCGGAGCTGGCAAAGTGGGCACCGCGCTCGCGCGCCTGCTCGTGGCATCCGGTCATGAAGTGCTGATCGCCGGCTCGCCGCGGCAGACCGCGCTCGACCTGCTCGTCGGGGTCGTCGCGCCCGGCGCCCACGTCGTGCAGCCCGAAGAACTCGCCGACCGCGCGCACATCGTCGTCGTCGCGGTGCCGTTCGGCAAGGCCACCACCGTGCCCTGGCACCTGTTCGACGATCGCGTTGTCGTCGACGCCATGAACTACTGGCCGCCCGTCGACGGCAACATCGCCGAGGTCGACGCCGACCCCCGCACGACGAGCGAGCAGAACGCCGCCCGCAATCCCCGCGCCCGGGTCGTGAAGTCGCTCAACCACCTCGGCTACCACGAGATGGAGGACGACAGCATGCCCGCCGGCTCGCCCCTGCGCCGCGCTCTGGCCGTCGTCGGCGACGATCCCGACGCGCGCGCCGAGGTGGCCGCGCTCATCGACGCGATCGGGTTCGACCCGGTCGACGGCGGTGCGCTCGAGCACGGCGAAGCGCTGCAGCCGGGTCATCCGGCCTTCGGTCGTGAGCTCTCGGCGGCCGAACTCGCGGCCCTGCTCACCCCTGCCGCGAACCTCGCCGCCTGAGCGCTGGTCAGTCTTCGGGCGCGGGCTCGCCCAGCGCGGTCCGCTGGCGCCCGCGCGCGCCCAGGTCGAGCACGCCGATCGCGAAGGCGACCGCCACGAGCACGGCGACCGCGAGCATGCCGAACCCGTAGGCGTCGCGGTAGACCGCGAGGTCGGGTGAGCCGCTCGACTCGCGATAGATGGTCGAGTAGAACAACGACAGCGTCACCGCAGTGCCGATGGCCGTGCCGACGCGCTGGCCGAGCTGGCCGACCGAGCCGGCGAGGCCACCCTGCTTCACGGGCACGTCGGCGAGCGCGAGCGTCTGGTTCGGCGAGATGACGAATCCGCCGCCGGCCCCGCTGAAGATCATCGCCGCGGCGATCGCCCATGGCGTGATCTCGGGCGGCGTGACGAAGACGACGAGCACTGACAGGCCGACGCCGACGAGCAGCAGGACGAGGCCCCAGACCACGAGCGGACGGCCCAGCCGGTTGACGAGGTTGCCACCGACCCACGACGTGACCGCGCTGATGAGTGCGAAGCCGATGGTGACCATGCCGGCGTAGACCGCCGCGAGCCCGAGGCCGTGCTGCAGGTAGAGCGTCGTGAGCAGGAACATCGGCGGGACGGCCGCGAAGTACACCGCCGAGAGCATCGTGCCGTTGCGGTACGAGGTGATGCCGAACAGGTTGAGCGGCACGAGCGGATGCTTGCCTGTACCCGCGTAGCGTCGCTCCCAGGCGAGGAACGCGGTGAATGCCAGCACGAATACCACCAGCACCCACCACCTGCTCGGGTCGTCGTCAGGCGACCCGGTCGTGAACAGGAACGGCCACATGAGCGAGAACACGCTGATCCCGAAGAGCACGAGGCCGACGGGATCGAGGGAGAGCGGCTTGTCGGAAGGATGCCGCGTCAGCGGCAGGAACCAGATCGCGAGGGCGATGGCGGCGAGGGCGAGGGGCACGTTGATCCAGAAGATGCCGCGCCAGCCGTCTTCGGGCCCGCCGATGGCGATCATGAGTCCGCCGAGGGTGGGCCCGAACGCCGTCGCGAGGCCGATGGTGGCACCGAACAGGCCGAACGCCTTGCCGCGCTCCTTGCCCCGGAAGAGCTCTTGGATGAGGCCGAGCACCTGCGGCATCTGGATTCCCGCCGCGACGCCCTGCAGCAGCCGCGCGATGAGCAGCACGGTCGCGTTCGGCGCGAGCGCGGCGACGAGGCTCGTGAGGGTGAACAGGCTCAGCCCGACGACGAAGAGGGTCTTGCGTGAGCGCTGGTCGCCGATGCGACCCGCCGGCACGAGCGTGAGTCCGAACGTGAGCACGTAGCCCGCGACGATGAGCTGCAGCTCGGTCGACCCCGCGTTGAACGCGTCTTCGATGGCGGGCAGGCCGACGTTGACCTTCGACAGGTCCATGATCGTGAGGGCCGCGACCGCCACGCATACCCAGTACGCACGCCAGCGGTGCTGTTCGGAGATCGGGATCGACCGGGTGGCGGTTGATTCAGTCATCGGGATTCAGCCTACGCCGGGCCCGCGCCGGTGCCCGCCGACACGGTTCGGCGCATGGATCGTCGCGGCGGGACCACGTCGGGAACCACGAAGGCCGGCACTCGAGTGAGTACCGGCCTCGGAATCTGTGGACCCAGGGGGATTCGAACCCCCGACCTTCTCATTGCGAACGAGACGCGCTACCAACTGCGCCATGGGCCCGAGCGAGAACGAGCCTATCATCCCGCGCGGGGTGGTTCGGACCACCGGCGTGCGCTCCCCGGGCGCGAACGTTCCGAGGGTGCTTCGGCGCCATCTCGAGCCGTTGCCGGCCCGAATCTGGCGCGATCGCACCCCCGGAACGGGAGATGCGCCGCTCAGCCGACCGCGCGGCGGCGGCGCAGCACGGCGTCGAGGTCGTCGAGCGCCGGCCGGGCGTCGTCGACGATGCCCATGCGCGCATACGGGTTGGCCGGCTCGCTCGCGGCGGGTTCGGCCGCCGAAGGCGCCGGTGCGGATGCCGCGGGGCGGAGCTTCGGCACGTCGGGCGCGAGCCGCTCGGCGCGCCGGGCGACCGTGGCCGCGGCCTCGGCCCGCTTGAGCTCGGCGGCCGCCTCGATCGACGCCATCGCCGTCGCCGCGATCGTGCCGCGCGAGAGATGCAGGGGCCGCGGCAGCGGCTGCGGGGTCCATCCTTCGGCGCTCTCGTCGTCGGACAGCTCGATCGGTTCGAACGACTCTGGCGCCACTTCGACGGGCTCGACCGCGGGTGCACTCGGCATGCGCACCCGCGCGAGCGCGACGATACCGGCGAACGCCGCGACCGCTACTCCCCCGGCGATCGCGGCGATCACCAGGGTCGCGCCGAAGGCTGCGGCGATGAGGCCACCCACGGCGGTGAGCAGCGCGAGCAGGAATGTCAGCGAGCACGCCGCACGCTTGCGCCGAAGCGAACGCCTCGCCGCGCGAACGGCTTCGAAGGAAGGAGCGGCGTCGAGCGCAGAGGCGGCGTTGAGTGCCGAGTCGTGGCCCGCACCGGACCCCGCATCGGCCACCACCGCGATCGGCTCGGTCACCGGGGCGTGCGCAGCCAGTGCCGCCGCCGCACGCGAGCGCGCCGCATCGGCCGCATCTTCGGCCTCACGCCGCTCGGCGATCGCGAGCTGCTCGGCCGCCTCGGCGGCGAGCCGTGCGGCCTCCTGGTGCTCGTGCAGGATGCGCTGCTGCGACACGACCTCGCGAGCCGTGGCCTCGATTCGTACCGGCTCGGGGGTCTCGGCGGTCTCGGCGAGGATGCGCAGGGTCTGCTGCAGGCGCACCGCGTTGCGCTCGGTGGCGAGATACTGCCGGCGCCCGAGCCAGCTCGGCAGGAGGTACGCGATCCACAGCGCGGCCGCCACCGCGACCAGGATCCCCCCGCCGATCACATCCATGCGACAACGCTAGGACACGGGAGTCCGCAGGCCCTCGCAGGCGCGGGCGTGTTCAGCGATCGGCGAGGGGAAGCGGGTACCCCGACGCGGCCCGATCGCCATCGGGGACGCGCGCGACGTCGGGCTGGACCCTGCCCTCGCGCCACCGGCGCAGCACGCCGCGCGGCACCTCTTCGGCCACGAGCCCGAAGGCGAAGTGGTCGCGCCAGTCGCCGTTGATGTGGATGTAGCGGCGCCGGAACCCCTCGTAGCGGAACCCGAGCTTCTCGACGACGCGCAGCGACGGGCCGTTCTCGGGGCGGATGCAGATCTCCATGCGGTGCAGCCGCAGCACGCTGAAGCAGTAGTCGGTGGCGAGCGCCACCGCGGTGGGGGTGATGCCTCGCCCCGCGACATCCTGAGCCACCCAGTACCCGATCGTCGCCGACGAGAGCGAGCCGTACGTGATCGACGAGACATTCAGCTGCCCCACCAGCTCGCCGTCGACCTCGATGATGAACGGCAGGGCGTGCCCCGAACGCGCGTGCGCGAGCAGGTTGCGGATGCTCGCGCGCGTGTCGATGAACGTCCCGCCGCCGGGGTACGTGGCCTCCCATTGGCGCAGCCAGTTGCGATTGGCGACGAGCACCTTCTCGAGGGCCTTCGCGTCGCGCGCCCGGATGGGGCGGAGCGTCACATCGCCGTCGCGCAGCGTCGGCACGGCGGCAGCGGGCATCGTCAGTCCTTCTGGAGTCCGGCGGCGTACTCGATGAGCCACGGACGCAGCTCGGGGCCGAGGTCGTCGCGGTCGCTCGCGAGCTGTACGACCGCCTTGATGTAGTCGAGCTTGTCGCCGGTGTCGTAGCGACGCCCGCGGAAGACCACGCCGTAAACGCCACCGGTGCCGTTCACATCGCCGGCCATGGTCATGAGCGCATCGGTGAGCTGGATCTCGCCGCCCTTGCCGGGTGCCGTGTGCGCGAGCACGTCGAACACCTCGGGCTTGAGCACATAGCGCCCGATGACCGCATAATTCGACGGAGCGACCTCTTTGGCGGGCTTCTCGACGAGACCCGTGATGCGCACGACGTCGGGGTCGTCGGTGGTCTCGACCGCTGCGGCGCCGTAGAGGTGGATGGAGTCGGGGTCGACCTCGAGCAGCGCGACGATCGACGCGTCGCGCTTGACCTGCTCGTCGAGCATGCGGGTGAGCAGTTCGTCGCGCGCGTCGATGATGTCGTCGCCGAGCAGCACGGCGAACGGCTCGTCGCCGACATGCATGTGCGCGCGGTGCACCGCGTGACCGAGCCCCTTCGGGTCGCCCTGGCGCACGTAGTGCATGTCGGCGAGCTCGGTCGACTCGTTGACCTTCTCGAGCTTGGCGGTGTCGCCCTTCTTCTCGAGGGTGGCCTCGAGCTCGGCGACACGGTCGAAGTGGTTCTCGAGCGCGTTCTTGTTGCGGCCCGTGATCATGAGCACGTCGGTGAGGCCCGCGTTCACGGCCTCTTCGACGACGTACTGGATGGCCGGCTTGTCGACGACGGGAAGCATCTCTTTGGGCATCGCCTTCGTCGCGGGAAGGAAGCGAGTGCCGAGCCCGGCCGCCGGAATGACAGCCTTCACGATGCGTTTCGTCATTCACACAGCGTATCCGGATGTCCCCGCACGGCGTGCGCCACGAGGCGCGGCCTAGGATGTGAGCCATGCCCGAGGATCTCGACGTCCAGAAGCGCATCCTGCGCGCCGAGCTCCGCGAGCGCCGCCAGAACCAGTCGACCCGTGAGCGCGAGCTGGCCACCGAGGGCATCACGTCGCGGCTGCAGGAGCTCATCGGCTCGACCGAGGCGCAGTCGATCTCGTGCTACCTCTCGATGCCGTCCGAGCCGAACACCCGCCCGTTCGTGAACTGGGCCGAGGCACGGGGCATCCGCGTGCTCTTCCCGGTGACCCGCGAAGACGGCCTGCTCGACTGGACCGTCGGCGAGGACGAGGTCGAGACCCTGGGACTGCACGGAACCCCCGAGGCCGCCGGCGAGCTGCTCGGCCCGATGGCCATCAACGACGTCGATCTCATCATCGTGCCCGCCGCCGCGATTGACGCGAGCGGCATGCGCCTCGGCTGGGGACGCGGCTATTTCGACAAGACCCTCGGTTCGATGGGAAAATGTCCTCCGGTGTATGCCGTGGTCTACGACAGCGAGTTCGTCGAGCACGTGCCGCGCGAAGTCCACGACCAGCCCGTGAACGGCGTCGTGACGCCGACGCGCATCATCGCGTTCTGACCGGAATCCGCCGGTCGCCGATCGGAGTGATCCCCATGCCCACGTATTCCTACCGTTGCACCGAGTGCGACAACGCCTTCGACATCCACCAGGCGTTCACCGACGATTCGCTCACGGTGTGCGACGTGTGCGGGGGCAGGCTCCGCAAGCTCTTCAACACCATCGGCGTCACGTTCAACGGGTCGGGGTTCTATCGCACCGACTCGCGCAGCGGGAGCGGCGACGGCAGCGGCGGCAGCTCGTCGAAGTCGGAGTCCGGCGGCGGCGGCGGTGGCGCTGCCGGCGGATCCGCGGGCTCGGGCTCGAGTGGCGCCTCATCGGGCTCGACATCCGCGAGTTCCTCCCCGTCGAAGGGCGCGTCCTCAACTACCGTGTCGTAGGCACGGGTCGCACCCGCCGCGTCCCGGCCGATTGGAGGGAACATGCTGCAGGGCTTCAAGGAATTCATCACGCGCGGCAACGTCATCGACCTCGCGGTCGCGGTCGTCATCGGCGCCGCATTCACTGCCGTGGTCAACTCGATCGTCAACGGCCTCATCACTCCGCTGCTCGGCCTGCTGTTCAGGGCCGACAGCCTCGACGGGGCGTTGATCCTGCAGGTCGGCGACGCGAAGTTCACGTTCGGCGCCGTGCTCGGGGCGATCATCTCGTTCCTCGCGGTCGCACTTGTCGTGTACCTCGTGTTCGTGCTGCCCATGAACACGTATCGCGAGCGCCAGCAGGCCAAGATCGCGGCGGGCGAGCCCGCCGATGAGCCGCCGACCGAGACCCAGCTGCTCGAGCAGATCCGCGACCTGCTCGCCGAACAGCGCGGTGCCCCGTCGGGGCGTCACTCCGACTAGGCCTTGCTTAGATGACACTTTTTTGTGTCATCACAGTTGAATGTGCTAACTTGGGGATATGCCGACCGATGAGCAGATGACCTTCGCCGATCATGTGGGGCGCTTCTACGTGCGGGAGACGAATGCCCCGCCGGTCGCCGGTCGCCTGCTCGGCTATCTGGGGGTGTGCCAGCCGGCCGCTCAGTCGGTGAACGAGTTGGCGGACGCGCTGCTGGCCAGTCGCAGTGCGATCACTCAGGCCGTCGTGCTCCTGGAGGGCCGCGGTCTGGTCGAACGTTCCCGTGCGCGGGGTGATCGCGTCGATCGGGTCTCTGCCCGGCTGGATCGCCTGATCGCAGGGCAGGACTACGACCCGACGAGCTACATCGAGACAGCGGCACTCCTTCGCCGCGGCGTCGCCCTGTTGGCCGACGACGACGGCTCCGGACGCCGCGAGGCACTGGAGGAGTTCGCGTCGCTGTACGACTTCCTCGCCGAGAGAATGCCGAGGCTGAAGGAGGAGTGGCTGGCCCACCGCGCGACCCTGCACGGTTCCTCCTCAGAGGAGGTGCCGGGCACCTGATTCCGCTGAGCACCCGAAGCGCCTTCCCCGCCCGATAACCCTGCGGGACACGAGCGCCACGTTCACACGCGCACCCGCACAGTGCACGATGCCCTGGGTCGAGCACGCCCCGAACCCGTCCTGGTGACGTCGATGCGATGCCGCACGCCCGAAACGCACCGCGCGGTCTCACGGGCGCGCCCTCCACCTCCATTCCTCAATCACGAGAAGGGAACCTCCATGCCCCAGAGCCGAACCCCGGCGATCCAGATCGCCGGACTTCACAAGTCGTTCACGGACAAGCACGTCCTGCGCGGCATCGATCTTGACATCCCGTCCGGGATCGTGTTCGCCCTGCTCGGAGCGAACGGCGCCGGCAAGACGACCGCGATCAACATCCTCACCACCCTGCTCGCCCCCGACGCCGGGACCGTTCACGTCGCCGGTCACGATGTGGTCACCGCCTCCGATGCGGTGCGGGCGTCCATCGGTGTCACCGGGCAGTTCGCGGCTGTCGACGGGATGCTCACCGGCGAGGAGAACCTGCGGATGATGGCCCGCCTCGCGCACCTCGACACCAAGCGTGCCAAGGCTCGCACCGCCGAACTCATCGAGCAGTTCGACCTCGGCGAGTCGGCGAAGACGGGGGCAGCGCTGTACTCCGGAGGGATGCGTCGCCGCCTCGACCTGGCCATGTCCCTCATGCTGGACCCGGCCATCGTGTTCCTCGACGAGCCGACCACCGGCGTCGACCCGCGCGGACGTGCCGTCATGTGGGACATCGTGCGCGGCCTCGCCGCACAGGGCACGGCGATCTTCCTCACCACCCAGTACCTCGAAGAAGCCGACCAGCTGGCCTCCCGAGTCGCCGTCCTCAACGAGGGTCGCATCGTCGCCGACGGCGCCCCAGCCGCGTTGAAGAGCCGGGTCGGCGACGGCCACATCGTGGTCGACGTCGCCACCCCGGAAGCGTTCGACGCAGCTGCGCAGCTCTTCCCCGCGGCGACGGTGGATCGTGACGCGCTCAGCCTGCGCTTGAGCGAGGGCACGGATGCGAATGCGGTCCGAGAGCTCCTCGTTCGCCTCGACTCCGCACGGATCTCTGTCGCGAACCTGCGAATCGTCACACCGGACCTCGACGACGTCTTCTTCACCCTTACCGGCACAGCCACGACCGACAACATCCAGACTCCCACGACCCGAGCCGAGGAGGCCGCACGATGAGCACCGCACGACTCCACGGCCCCGCACGCCCGCAGCCGTTCAGCGACACCGTGACGATGCTGCGCCGCAACATCCTGCACCACCTCCGCGCCCCCAGCGGAACCCTCATGATCATCGCGGTTCCGCTGATCATGCTGCTGTTGTTCGTCTACGTCCTCGGCGGAACCCTCGGTGCGGGCATCGCCGCCGGCGGTACCCGCGACCAGTACCTCGGCTACATCACCCCCGCGATTCTCCTGACGACCGCAGCCTCGGCGATGCAGATGATCGCCGTCTGGGTCTCGATGGACATGACCACCGGCATCATCGCGCGCTTCCGCACCATGGCGATCTCCCGCGGCTCCGTCCTCGCCGGCCACGTCGCGGGGGGTACGATCCTGATCGCCCTCGCCATCGCCGTGCTCCTGGCGCTCACACTCCTGCTCGGCTACCGACCCCAGGCCGACCTGCTGCACTGGCTCGGGTTCGCAGCGCTCGTCCTCCTCGTCGGCTTCGCGCTCTCCTCGTTGGCCGTCGCCTTCGGGCTCTTCGCCAGACGACCCGACACCGCCAGCAACCTCCCCTTGGTGCTGATGCTCCTCCCCCTGCTCAGCGGCGGATTCGTTCCCACCGAATCCCTCCCCGGCTGGTTGCAGGGATTCGCCGAACACCAGCCCTTCACCCCCATCATCAACACCATCCGCGGCCTCCTCTCCGGCACGCCCGATCCCGCCGCCGCGGCGTGGGCCATCGGCTGGTGCGCCGCGATCGCCATCGCCGGCTCTGTCTGGTCGCTGCGGCTCTACCGCCGCCACGCCGCACCCGCAGCAACCGGCGCGACGGGCGCATGACGGCATGATGCCGATGTCGTCCGACCAGGTCTGCCGCCAGCGGCGGCGCAGCCCGGTCGCGGGTCACTCCGACTCGGTCTGCCGCCAGCGGCGGCGCAGCCCGGTCACGGGTCACTCCGATTAGGTCTGCCGCCAGTGAGGGGGCCGGTCACGGGTCAGGCGATCATCGTCGGATGACCCGGGCCGGCCCTTCTTCGTCGCCGCCGGCGTCTCGGCGTCGGGCGCAGGCTCGGGCGCGACCGGCGCCTCCGGTGACGGGTCGGTGCCGGGCGCGGGCGTGAGTCGCGCTCTCCGGGCCCCACCGGGAGCACGCTCGATCCTCTGCCGCGGCGGCGTCGCGTCGTCGGTCATCGCCCAGCGATCGCCGCTTCGTCGTCGGTGGGCGCGGGTGCATCGGGTTTGCCCAGCAGTGCCGCCACTCGCGCTGCAACCGCATCTGGGTTGCCGAACAGCTCGAAGCTGTGCACGCGCAGGTAGTGCCATCCGAGACGTCGCAGCACGTCGGGGCGCAGTCGCAGCGACTCCCGCAGGCTGAGCCCGGCGAGCGCGTCGTCGGTCTCGACGACCACGGCCTTGCCCGAGTAGGCGGCGGCGAGCGCCAGTCGGCCGCGGTGGCCGACACTGACGCGGATGCCCCGCTTCTCGAGACGGCGGCCGAGGTCGTGCAGCATCGACTCGGGGGCCGAGCCCGCGCCGGACTCCGCGGCGCGTGCCTCGGTCTGGGTGAGGATGTTCGCGAGCGCGAGCACCCCGTGGCTCTGGCGGCTCTCATCGATGTCATCGGGCCGGAACGCCGAGATCAGGTCCATCGAGCGCCGGGCACGCGTCATTCCGACGGCGAGCAGCCGGTCGCCGCCGGGTTCGCCGAGCGAGCCGAAGTTCGACAGCAGCCGGCCGTGCGGGGTGCGGCCGTAGCCGACCGAGAAGATCACCCGGTCACGACTCTGCGCGACCGCCTGCTCGAGCGTCAGCACGGTGAACGGCTCGGCGCGGTCCTTCAGGATGAAGTCCGACAGGTCGGTGCGCTTCGCGAACGCGGCGAGCACCGCCTGGTGCACGCGGGCCGCATGCCGCGTGCTCGCGGTGATCACCATGAGTGACTCGCGCGGGCGCTTGACGGCGTGCTCCATGACCAGCTCGACGACTTTCGCGACCTCGGAGTCGGTCGACTCGACCGTGCCGGTCACGGCGTCCGGCAGGCCGTTGCCCTCGACGTAGTGGAGGCCGAGGCTGCCGTGGCCGAGGAAGCTTCCTGCCCAGGGCAGCGACACGATGCGGCCGGCGTAGAAGCGGCGGTTGACCAGCTCGGCCAGGTCTTCGCCGCCCGCACGGTAACTTCGGGTGAGGGTCAGCGTCGGCAGGAGCTCGCCGAGCCTGGCGAGCGCCGAGTCGGCGTGCAGTGCGTCGACCCCGTGATCGGTCGAGCGCTCGGGCGCGTTCGCCGCATCGTCGATGCCCGTCTCGAAGAGCGTCGGCGTCTGGGTCACGGGGTCGCCGAATGCGACGACCTGCTTCGCACGGCGGATGGCCCCGAGGTTCTCGGCGATCGTCGTCGCCCCGGCGTCGACGAGGATCACCGTGTCGAACCGGAGTTCGTCGTCGATCGCCCCGACCTCGTAGGGCGACGCGAGCCACACGGGCGCGAGCACCCGGAACAGGTGCGGGGACGCTTCGCGCAGCGCATCGACGCGCACCCGGTCGCCGCGGAGGATCCGCTTCAACGCCGACGCCTCTTCGGGGTGGTCGACGAGCGCGACCTTCCAGTTCTCGGCCAGGCGCCACGCGAGCAGCGGCCCGGCGGCCGATGCGTGCGCCTCGTCGACGAGGCGGAAGTCGGCCTCGAGCCGGTCGAGCACCGTGGTGTTCGCACCGAGCAGCGCCTTCTCGCCGGCCAGGACCGCCTCGAGCACGGACTGCCACCAGGCGAGCTCGAGCTCGTCGGCGACGCCGCGCTCGCGGACGTGCCGCTTCGAGAGGTCGAGCAGCAGCGGGTCAAGGCCGAGATCACGCAGTCTGCCGAGGATCGCGGTGCGCTCCTGCAGGTTCGAGAGCACCTCGGACTCGGCGGCCAGGCCGGCGAGGGTCATGACGAGTTCGCGAACCGGGCGCGAAGCGAGCTGGCGTGGCGTACCGGTGACGCCGAGCGGCACGTCGAGCGTCGCGAGGTCGGTCGCGACCCGCTGGAACGCGACGTGGACGTCGTCGATGCCCACCGGCACACCCGGGATCGCCCCCGCTTCGGAATAGCGATGCCACAGGGTGCGCTGCTGCTGGATGCCTCGGAGTGCGGTGTTGAGGTCGGTGACGTGCACGCCCGGGCGCACGTACTCGAGCGCGTGGCGACGCAGCCGTCGGCGGTTGGCGCCCGACATGCCGGGCGAATCGCGGCGCGGCGCGGTCGCGGCGATGAGCTCGCCGAGCGGTCGGTCGAAGACCGACGGATGGAACCGGTCGAGGGTCTCGCGCACGTCGAGCAGGAGCCTGAGGAACACGCCGAGCTCGGCGATCGACTCGAACTCTCGCAGGCGGGTCTGCGCGATGAGCGCACGACCTCGTTCGAGGAGTCGGGGCACCTCGATCTCGCTCAGGCGCCTGGCGAGATCGTGCGCCCGTGTGGCCTCTTCGGACGTGGCGAACGCGGCACCGTACCAGGGCGAGTCGCCGGGGCCGTAGCGGAACTCGCCGAGCGCGGCGGCGCGGGCGAGGTCGTGGGCGACGCGGTCGCGGCCCGTGGCGAGCGCGACGAGGGCGCGGTGGTCGAGCCTCGCTGTGGTCGACGGCGGGACGGGCGCCAGCGCGAGCCGTGCGAGCTCGCCGAGGGCGTCGAGCACCGATACGTGCAGCTCGGGGTCTCGGCGCGTGAGCGCCGTGCGGTAGTCGAGCAGCACCTTGCGCAAGCGCACGAGGGCGTCGTCGACGTCGGCCACGCGGGGCCGTTCGACCTTCTCGTTGCGCGAGATCGACTGGATGAGGTCGCGGCGAAGACCGGGGGTGGTGACCGCCGCCCCGGCGAGCCCGACCTGCCCGAGGCGGTGCGCGATGCCGTCTAGGCTCGCCCGCCGCGAACCGACGACGAGCACGCGCTTGTCGCCGGCGACGAGCGCGCCGATGGCGTTCACGATGGTCTGGGTGCCGCCCGTGCCAGGCAGCGTCTTCACGACGACGGATGCCCCGGACTCGATCTCGGCGACGACCTGCTCCTGCTCGGGATCGGCGTCGAGCAGCAGCGTGTCGGTCGACGGCGGCCGGTCGTCCTGCGCGACGGGCCGGGCTCGCTCGCCGCGCGCCGCGGTGACCGCCGCGCGGGCGGCCGGGTTGCCGGCGAGCGCATCGATGACGGGATGGTCGAGCTTCGAGGCATCCGCCGCCATCGCGGGACCCACCTCGGCGAACGACGACACCACGAGTCTCGGCGCGACGCTGAACCAGGGCAGGTGGCTCGTGAGGCCGCGCAGCCGATCGATGACCGGCTGCGGCTTGAACACGCCGTTCGTGATGGCCAGTGCGACGAACGCCTCGGCATCGAGCGTGATCTGGAACTGATCGCGGAGCTCGCGCGCGAGCGCGGGATTCAGGAACGGCTGGCCCTTGAGCTTGAGCTCGAAGTCGCGGCCGTAACGGCGGATCGCGAGGGGCCGAAGCAGCACTGGTGCCAGGAAGTCCTCGCCCGAATTGCGCCACGACGCGAGGCCGATGGCGAGGTGCACCGACTCGATGCCGCGCACCGAGCGCAGCTCGATGCCCTTCTGCGTGATCTCGGCTGCCGCGAGGCGGGCGTTGCGCAGCGCGAGCTCGTCGCGGATCAGGCTCGACAGCAGGGTCGACCTTCCGGTGATGAACTGCGGCAGACCGCCCGGATGCGTCGTGGACAGCTCGATGCGGGTGCGAGGAGTGTCGACGAAGCGCACGAGCGGCGACCGGCCACCGACCGTCGCGAGCTCGGCGTTCCAGCGCCGCCACGCCGGTTCGGCGACGTTGCCCGCGACGAGTTCGGGGTCGCCGAGGCTCAGTCCGTCGGGGCTCGTGGTGTGGTCAGGCATGGGATCCGGGGTCGGCTGGTCGGCGGCGTCGGCGTCAGTCTGAACGCCGGGGAACTCATCCCCGTCGTCGTTTCGATCCAGCCGCCACACACCGACACCCTAAGTCGAAACCCGCGAAATCCTCGGAAGCATCGCCGCATCCGTCCCGGTTCCACCCTTCGGCATTCGACGCGATCGGGCCCAGGAGGCCGCGACGGGAGGTAGCCTCGAATCATCCCTACGAGAAGGAATCCCGATGCGCTCAGTGATCCCAGCAGACGTGCACGCGGTCGACGGCGCCGTCATCCTCGACGTACGAGAGCCGAGCGAGCACCTGCGGGCGCACATCGAAGGCACGATCGACATCCCACTCGGCGAGCTCGTGGCCCGCGTCGACGAACTTCCGCGCGACACCACCGTCTACGTGCTGTGCCACGTCGGCGGACGCAGTGCGCAGGCGGTGCAGTACCTCGAAGCCCAGGGCTTCGACGCCGTCAACATCGACGGCGGCATCGTCGACTGGCATCAGGCGGGCCTGCCCTGGACGCTTGCCGGATCCGAGGGGTAGGGCAACCCCCCGAGGCCTTACGGCACGATTCCGGCGAGCACCCCCACACCGTGCTTGATTCGCGTCTCATCGACGTTCCCAAAGCCGATCACCAGCGCTGGACGATGCGGCCGGGTATCAGGAGGGTCCGGCAGACGATACGCGCCGAGCGGTTTCACCATCACCGATGCCGTGAGCGCCTCTTCGGCAACTGCAGCCTCGTCCGCGCCATCCGGAAGCCGGAGCACCGCGTGACATCCCGCAACGAGCCCCTCCAGGGCGAGATCGGGCCGACGCTCGGCTAAGGTCTCAACCAGCACCGCCCGGCGGGCGGCGTACACGGTGCGCATCCGCCGCAGATGCCGGTCGAACCTGCCGGACTCGATCAGCTCCGCGAGGGCGAGCTGATCGAGGGCCGGCACGCCGCGACTCGACAACTGCTTCGCCCGTACCAGGTCATCGCGGAGTCGCGGTGGGGCGAGGATCCAGCCGATCCGCATCCCCGGCGCGAGGGTCTTGCTCACCGACCCGAGGGCGACCACGCGCTCGGGTGCAAGGCCCTGGAGCGAGCCCACCGGCTGGCGGTCGTAACGGAACTCCGCGTCGTAGTCGTCCTCGAGGATCCATCCGTCGACCGACTCTGCCCATGCGATGAGGTCGCGTCGGCGCCGCGGGGTGAGCGCCACACCGGTGGGGCACTGGTGGGCGGGAGTCACAAGCACGGCGCGGGCACCGGATCGGCGCAGTGCCTCGACGTCGACACCGTCGGCGTCCACCCGCACCGGCGCCGGGTTGAGTCCGGCCCGCCGGGCGATGACGTCGTGCTCCCGAGGGCCCGGATTCTCAAGACCGACCAGGTCGACACCGCGCCGCGCGAGGGCGCCGAACACGAGGTTGAGGCCGTGCCGGAAGCCGCCGACGATGACCGCGTCGCCGGTGTCCGCGGTTCCGGCCCTGACTCGGCGATGGTAGGCGGTGACGACGCTTCGGAGCCGTGCCGACCCGGCGCCGTGCTCGTCGCCCATGACTGCGTTCGGCGCGGTTCGGGCCGCCTCGGCCATCGCCCACAGCCAATCGTGCGTCGGGAACGACGCGAGGTCGGGGATGCCGTACTCGAAATCGACATCCACCCTCGGATGCAGCTCCTCCGTCTCGGCCGTCGGTGGCTCGCGAGTCGCTTCCGCGACTTCCCGAGCAACCCGGGTGCCCGAGCCTGCGGCCGTCACGAGGTATCCCTCGGCGACGAGCTGCTCGTAGCACTCGACGACCAGCCCGCGCGAGACGCCCAGGTGAGCAGCGAGCGAGCGAGACGACGGGAGCCGCTCTCCTGCGGTGAGGCGGCCGTCGCGGATGGTGCGTCGAAGCTCGCGCTGCAGTTGGGCAGTCAGAGGGCCGCCGCCACGCTCGAGGGGGATGAGCAACTCCGGTGTCGGTCCCGACCAGCGCACCGCCATCAGCGGACCACGCCCGAGACGGCCTCGGGGAGGTCGAAGTGGTCCACTATCCAGCCGCCCGGGTGGACCTTCACCGGGATCACCGCTCGACCGAGTATGGAGGCACGCGAATCACGAGAAGGAACACCACCATGCGAGCAATCATCGACTCCACGATCGTCACAGTCGACGGCGTTGTCAACCACATGGAACGCTGGCACTTCGACTTCGTCGATCACGACAAGGAATCCGGCTCGTCTCGCGTGAACCCGTGCGTGCGGAGGAGAGCCACAACATGACAACCACGATCTTGTCCTCTGCCGACCTCGACGGGCACCTGCTGCTGCCCGACGACCCCGGCTACGACCACGCGCGCCGGGTCTGGAACGCCATGGTCGACCGTCGGCCCGAACTGATCGTGCGGTGCGCGAGCGTCGGCGACGTGCGGGTCGCCGTGCGTGCAGCCCGCGAGCTCGGCCTCGAGGTCGGCGTCCGATGCGGTGGGCACAGCGTTCTCGGCCTGTCCGCGCCCGACCGCGGCATGATGATCGACCTGACCCCCCTCGCGGCCGTTCGAGTGGATCCCGAACGACGGCGGGCATGGGTGCAAGGCGGCGCGCTTCTCGGCGCCCTAGACCTTGCGGCACAGGAGCACGGCCTCGCCACCACGGCCGGCAATGTGTCGCACACCGGCGTCGGCGGGCTCACGCTCGGCGGCGGCATGGGCTGGCTGGCGCGGCAACACGGCTTGGCCTGCGACAATGTCGTCTCGTTCGAGATGGTCACCGCCGATGGCGATCTGGTGCACGCTTCCGCTGACCAGAATCCCGAGCTCTACTGGGGGCTGCGCGGCGGCGGCGGGAACTTCGGGATCGTCACCGAGTTCGAGTTCACACTCCACCCCGTCGGCACCCGTGCCCTCAGCGTCGAGGCCGACTTCCCAGCCGAGGGTGCCGCCGGCGTCCTGACCGCATGGCGGGACCTCAACGCCGCAGCGCCTCGACAGGCCACCTTCGCCGCGACCCTGATCGACGGAATCGTGACGGTCGGCTTCGTGTGGGTCGGTGACCCGGAGGCCGGCCGGCGTCTCGCCCGCGAGCTGCGGAGTCTCGGCCGTCCGGTCGAGGAGCGGATCGCCGAGCTCTCGTACGTCGAGCTGCAGCGACGCGACGACACCGTCGAAGGCCACGCGGTGCGCCGCTATTGGAAGGGGCACTACTTTCGAGAGCTGCCGGACGCGGCGTTCGATTCGCTGCTCGAGCACGACCCGTCCGTGGCGGCGAGTCTGCAGGCCTATGGCGGCGCGATCGCTGATGTGCCCGACGAAGACACGGCGTTCAGCCATCGCGACACGGCCTTCGAGTACGTCGCCGCGACTCGCTGGACCGATCCCGCCGAGGATGCCGAACGGATCGAGCGAGCACGGACCTCGGCAGCACGCCTGGCCCCCTTCGCCAGCGGCGCGTACGTCAACGTGCTCACGGACGAGGGTGCGGCCGGCATCCGCGCGGCGTACCCGCCGGCCAAGCTCGCCCGCCTGACCGCTCTGAAGGACCGCTGGGATCCCGGCAACGTCTTCCACCTCAACCAGAACATCCCGCCCACCCCCTAGAAGGAGAACCAATGCGACGCATGATCAACTCGACCTACATGTCGATCGACGGTGTGGTCCAGGACCCTCAACACTGGACCTTCGGCTACCGCAGCGACGACGCCGCACAGTACGCACACGACCTGCTGTTCAGCGTCGACGCCGTGATCATGGGACGCCGAACCTACGAGAGCTTCTCCGAGGTGTGGCCGAATCTCGCGGACGAGACCGGCATGGCCGACCGGATGAACGCACTGCCGAAGTTCGTGGCCTCCGACAGCCTGACCGACCCGGCCTGGAACAACACCACGGCCACCCGGGTCGAGGACTTCCCCGGTCTGGTCTGCGACCTGAAGGAACAGCCAGGGCAGGACATCGTGCAGTACGGATTCGGTCCGCTCACTGGCACCCTCATTCGCGAGCAGCTCCTCGACGAGTTGCAGATCTGGGTGCACCCACTCTTCGTCGGCGCTACCGAACCTGCGGACCTCATCTCGCACCACGCACCCCAGATGCCATTCCAACTCGCAGACGTGCGCCGCTACGACTCGGGCGTGGTCATCCTGCGCTACCAGCCCGCGTGATGAAACAAGAAGCACGAGATCGCAAGAATGATCATGAGAGAACCGAGATCGAACAGCCACCCCACATCCAGGAAAGGGACCCCATGACCACGACGACGGGCCGAAATGCCGAGGGATTCGACCTCCGCGCAGCCGTCACCCGCTCCCTGCTCGGCTGGGGCGTGGTCGCCGGACCGTTCTACCTGATCGTCGCCGTGGTACACGCCGCGCTCAAGCCAGGCTTCGACTTCAGCCAGCATGCGCTCAGCCTGTTGATGCTCACCGACACCGGCTGGATCCAGACGGCCAACCTGATCCTGACCGGCCTGATGATCATCGCCGCCGCGGTCGGTTTCGCTCGAACGGTCACACCCAACCGACGAGCCGGATGGGTGGGCGCACTGCTCGGAGTCTACGGACTGTGCCTGGTCGGCAGCGGCATCTTCCCACCCGACCCGATGGCGGGCTTCCCTCCTGGCAGCTCGAGCGGCGACGGATCGCTCAGCGCATTGCTGCACTTGGCGTTCGGCGCCATCGGATTCCTCACCCTCGGCATCGCAGCATTCATCGTCGCCGCATGGGCGCGCTCCCGCGGCTCCCGCACCGTATTCCTGCTCTCCATCGTCAGCGGAGTCGCGATCGTCGCCGGATTCGTCGGCGGCGCGGCATTGTCTGCCTCACCCCTTGGCGTGCTCTTCCTGTGGATCTCGGTCGTGGCCGGGTTCGCGTGGCTGCTCGGCGCATCCCTCTACGCCTACCGCACCGTCCCGCATCCTGACGCGCACCGTCGCTGAACGGATGACACGGCGCGAGAGCACTATCGATATTCACGAAGGAGCAACCATGGTCAGCTACCGAACAACGCTGTGGGCCACCGGCGGGAACAACGTCGGCATCGTCGTCCCCGATGACATCGTGCTCGGCTTCGGCCGCGGCAAGCGCGTGCCCGTCGTCGTCACCATCGACGGCGGCTACACGTACCGAAACTCGATCGCATCGATGGGCGGCCGATTTCTGATCTCGTTCAACGCCGAAACCCGGGCCGCCACCGGCCGCGGCGCGGGCGACGAGATCGAGGTCACCCTCGAAGTCGACGACGCACCGCGCACCGTCGACATTCCCACAGAACTTGCGGCGGCCCTCGACACGGACCCGTCGGCAGCGAAGGCCTGGTCGACGCTTTCGTACAGCAAACAGCGCGCACACGCTCAGTCGGTTGAGACCGCCAAGACTGACGACACCCGAACGCGGCGAGTGCAGAAGGTCATCGAGGCACTGCGACCCTAAGACTCCCAACGAGATCGCCGCGGTCGGCGCACCGGGCGGTGGCGTCCCTCAGCCGGCGGCGGAGTACTCGAGGCCGTGCGCGGCGGCGACGCCCTCGTTGGTGAGGTGCCCGCCGGTCGCGTTCAGGCCCTTCGCGAGCGCGGGGTCGGCGGCCAGCGCGGCCTGCCAGCCGAGGTCGGCGATCTTCAGGGTGTACGGAAGCGTCGAGTTGGTGAGCGCCGGGGTCGAGGTCGCCGGCACTGCGCCGGGCATGTTCGCGACGCAGTAGAAGATCGCGTCGTGCACGCGGAACGTCGGGTCGGCGTGGGTCGTCGCGTGCGAGCCCTCGAAGCAGCCGCCCTGGTCGATCGCGATGTCGACGAGCACCGAGCCTCGCTTCATGCCGGCGACCATCTCGTCGGTGACCACCTTCGGCGCGGCGGCACCCGGCACGAGCACGGCGCCGATCACGAGGTCGGCATCCTTCAGCTGACGGGCGATCTCGTACGGCGACGAGGCGAGGGTGTGGATGCGGTGGTCGTACCGGGCGTCGATTTCGCGCAGCTTGGGCAGTGAGATGTCGAACACCGTGACGTCGGCGCCGAGGCCGAGCGCCGTCGCGGCGGCCTGCTCTCCCGCGACGCCGCCGCCGATGACGACGACCTTCGCCGGGCTGGTGCCGGGCACGCCGGCCATCAGCACCCCGCGACCGCCGCGTGAGGCGAGCAGCTCGGCAGCGCCGACCTGCGGTGCGAGGCGACCCGCGACCTCGCTCATCGGAGTGAGCAGCGGCAGCGACCGGTCGGCCAGCTGCACCGTCTCGTAGGCGATCGCGGTGACGCCGGAGTCGAGGATCGCCCGGGTCAGCGGCAGGTCTGCGGCGAGGTGCAGGTAGGTGAAGAGCGTGAGGTCTTCGCGCAGGAACCCGTACTCGGAAGCGATCGGCTCTTTCACCTTGAGCACGAGCTCGGCCGACCACGCCTCTTCGGCCGTGGCGACGATGGTGGCACCGGCGACGGCGTACTCGTCGTCGGAGTACCCGGCACCCGCGCCGGCCCCGGCCTGGATGGCGACGCGGTGGCCGCGCGTCGCGAGCGCGTGCACGCCCGCGGGCGTCATGGCGACGCGGAATTCGTTGTTCTTGATCTCAGTGGGCACACCGATGTGCATGATTACTCCGAATGCTGTGTGGGGGTTGTAGACAATTTTCGCCGCTTGTTCGCCGATACGAAAGTGTCACCGTTGATAATTCGGTAGAATTGCGAAATCCGTTGCAGTCATGCGAATCGAGGGTGTTCAGTTGACCGATTCACCGCAGATCAGCGCACCCGGCGCCGATCCCACCGCATACGCGCTCGACGCGATCGACCGGCAGATCATCGCCCGCCTGCATGAGAACGCCCGCATCCCGAACGTCGACCTGGCCCGCGAGGTGGGAGTCTCGCCGTCGACGTGCCTCGCCCGGGTGCGCTCACTGCGCGAGCGCGGCGTCATCGTGCGGTACACCGCCGAGATCGATCCCGAGGCGCTCGGCTACCACCTGCAGGCGCTCGTGAGCGTGCGCATCCGCCCCGGCGCGCGGCACCTCATGGAGCAGATCTCCGACGAGCTGCGCACCCAGCCCGAGGTCGCCCAGCTCTTCTTCCTCGGTGGCAGTGAAGATTTCCTCATCCACGTGCGCGTGCGCGACAGCGCCCACGTGCGCGAGTTCGTGCTGAAGAACCTCTCGGCGAATCCCGCCGTCGCGCTCACCGAGACCAATCTCGTCTTCGAGCACCACACCGCACTGTCGGCAGGGCTGCGCACCGTGCTGTGAGCCGGCGCGGGCAGCGGCATCCGCTCGCCCTCGCGTCGGAGTGCTCAGCGGCGTACCGGCAGGATCTCGGCCAGGTCGATGCCGGCCGGCGACTCGAGCTGGTCGTAGGTGCAGCTCTCGGGAGTGCGATCGGTGCGCCAGCGACGGAACTGCGCCGTGTGCCGGAACCGGTCGCCCTCCATCTGGTCGTAGGCGACCTCGACGACGAGCTCGGGGCGCAGCGGCACGAACGAGAGGTTCTTGCCCGCCGACCAGCGGCTCACCACGCCGGGCATGCGCGTGTTCGCGTGCGCCTCCTGGTCGGCCCATTCGCCCCAGGGATGCCGCGACAAGTCGGTCTCGACGAGCGGCTCGAGTTCGCCGACGAGGCTCGCGCGGCGTGCCATGGGGAACGATGCGGCGACGCCGACGTGATGCAGTCGGCCATCGTCGCCGTAGAGGCCGAGCAGCAGCGAGCCGACGATGCCGCCCGACTTGTGCCAGCGGAATCCGGCGACCACGCAGTCGGCGGTGCGGTCGTGCTTGATCTTGAACATCGTGCGCTTGTCGGGCTGGTAGGTGCCGTCGAGCGGCTTCGCGACGACGCCGTCGAGGCCGGCACCCTCGAACCTCGTGAACCAGTCGTTCGCCTCGGTGAGATCGGCCGTCGCCGGGGTGACGAACACGGGGTCGGCCGCACCCGACTCGGTGAGCGCATCCACGAGTCGCCGCCGTCGCTCGCCGAACGGCCGCTGCATGAGGTCGTCGTCGTCGAGGGCGAGCAGGTCGAACGCGACGAATGACGCAGGCGTCGCCTCGGAGAGCATGTTGACGCGGCTCGCAGCCGGATGGATGCGTTGCTGCAGGGCATCGAAGTCGAGCTGGCCGTCGCGGACGAGGATGATCTCGCCGTCGACGACGCACCGTGCCGGCAGGTTCTGTCGCAGCGCCTCGACGAGCTCGGGGAAGTACCGCGTCATCGGGCGCTCGTTCCGGCTGCCGAGTTCGACCTCGTCGCCGTCCTTGAACACGATCGTGCGGAAGCCGTCCCACTTGGGTTCGACGTGTCCGACATCGGGGATCGCCTTCACGGCTTTCGAGAGCATCGGCGCGACCGGCGGCATCACGGGGAGGTCCATCCGACCATCATGCTCCGGTGCGGGCGATCGCGCAGCCGTCGGGCGATCACCGATGTGCGCGAGGTCACCGGTTGGTGCGAGCATTGAAGGATGCCTGTCGACTCCGCGTTCCCCCTCGTCGAGGAATTGCAGGTCGCGCGACTCGTCGGGCCGCTCGCGCTCAGCCGCGGGCGAACGATCCTCAAGGCGGGCGATGTCGGTTCGCTCACCTGGGATCCCGCGCGGTTCCGGCTCACCGCCCACGTGCAGGGCACGGCTCCCTCGCCTTACCGCGTACAGGTCAGCCTCGACCTCGGCCGACCCGACCGGGTGTCGATCCTCGGCGCCGGCTGCAGCTGCCCGGTGAGCCTGAACTGCAAGCACGTCGCCGCGGTACTGCTGGCGAGCGGCGAGCGTCACCTCGAGCAGCGTCAGCAAGCCGATGCCGCGCGCTCCGCGCCCGAGGTTCCCGAGCCCGCCGACTGGCGGGCCGAGCTCGCTCGCCTCGCTGGTGGCGGGCACGCCGCTCCCCCTGCGCCCACGTCACCGCTCGCACTGCAGTTCGAGTTGCGCGAGCGGGTCTCGCGCGGGCCGAACCGCTGGCAGGGTCCGCGTGACGCGCCGGCTGTGAGCGAAGCATCGGTCGACCGGCTCGCGGTGCGACCCGTCACCCGCGGCAGTCGCGGCGGGTGGATCAAGGGCTCGCTCACCTGGCAGAACGTCGGCTTCCAGGGCGTCGCGAACGGGTTCGACCCCGCCCAGGCGCGGTGGTTCGCCGAGTTCTCTGCGCTCAAGGGCGCGCGGCACGCGGGTTTCGCCGACTTCGGCTCGGCGTGGATCTCGCTCGACGAGTTCGAGAGCCCCACGCTCTGGGCGCTGTTCGAGCAGGCGTCCTCGCTCGGCATCGCGCTCGTCGGCACCAACGCCAGGTCGACGGTGTCGGTCTCGCCGCACGCGTCGATCGGCCTCGACGCATGGCGAGAACGCGACCACGACGGCGATAGCCACGGCGGCAGCGACAGCGGCCCCGACGAGTCGGTCGGGGACGTCGGCGACGCCGACCTGCTGCTCGCGACGATGGTGCGCGTCGACGGCACCACCGTGTCGGCCGACCGTGTGCGGCTCATCGGCACGCATGGCGTCTACGCCTTCGACTTCGCACGGGGCTCGATCGTGCTCGCACCGCTTCGCGGGCGGCTCACCGAGGCGCAGCGCGTCGCCATCACCCGCAGCGAGCCGGTGCGTATTCCCGCCGACGAGGTCGCATCGTTCGTCGCCGACCACTATGCGGCGCTCGCCCGCTCGTTGCGCGTCGAGAGTCGCGATGCGAGCTTCGAGCTGCCGCCGCTCGAACCCGCGACGCTCGTGCTCACGGCAACACATGAGCCGAACCACGTGATGCGCCTCGAGTGGGCGTGGCAGCGGGACGGCGGTGACCTGCTGCCGGTCGACGCACCCGCCGCCGAGTTCCACGACCCCGATGTCGAGCGCGTCGTGGCTGCCCGCGCCGTCGCGATCCTCGCCGACGACGACGCCGGTGCACCGCTGCTCACCCGCGACGCCGAGCCGAACCTGCGTGCAGACGTGGCATTGCGCGGCCTCGAGGCGGCCGAGTTCGCGGCCCGCCTGCTGCCCCGGCTCGCCGAGCTCGATCGCCTGCGCGTCGAGACCGTGGGCGAGGCGCCCGTCTACCGCGAGCTCGTCGAAGCACCCAGGCTCACCGTCACGACGGTCGAGAGCGAGCGCACCGACTGGTTCGACCTCGGGGTCATCGTCACCGTCGAGGGCAAGAAGGTGCCGTTCGGGCCGCTGTTCAGCGCCCTCTCGCACGGCCGCAAGAAGCTGTTGCTCGTCGACGGCAGTTACCTCTCGCTGGCGCATCCGGTGTTCGAGCCGCTGCGCGAGCTGATCGACGAGGCTGGGTCGCTCCACGAGTGGGAGACGGGCGTCGCCATCCACCGAACGCAGGCGAGCCTCTGGTCGGAATTCGAGGACCTCGCCGACGAGTCCGAATCCGCGGTCTCATGGCGCGAGACGGTCGCAGGCCTCAACAACCCCGGCGGCATCGAGCCGGTCGCACCGCCCACCGGTCTCGCGCTCGAACTGCGGCCCTACCAGCTCGAGGGGTTCCGCTGGCTCGCGTTCCTCCACCGGCACGGGCTCGGCGGCATCCTCGCCGACGACATGGGCCTCGGCAAGACCGCGCAGACGCTCGCGTTGATGGCGCACGCGATCGAACAGGCGGATGCCCCGACCCCGCCGTTCCTCGTCGTCGCCCCGACGTCGGTCGTCTCGAACTGGGCGGCCGAGGCCGCCCGCTTCGTGCCCGGCCTGCGGGTGACGACCGTGGGCGCCACCCAGGCCGCGAGCGGACGTCGCATCGCCGATGCCGCGGCAGGAGCCGACATCGTCGTCACGAGCTACGCGATCCTGCGGCTCGACGCCGACGCGTTCGCCGCGATCGACTGGGCGGGGCTCGTGCTCGACGAGGCCCAGTTCGTGAAGAACGGCGCGTCGAAGGCCAATGCCGCGGCACGCGACATCCGCGCGCCCTTCAGGCTCGCCGTCACCGGCACGCCCGTCGAGAACAACCTGATGGAGTTGTGGGCGCTCATGAAGATCGTCGCGCCCGGGCTCTTCCCCTCGGCGCGCGCGTTCGCCGAGCGCTACCGCCGCCCCATCGAGAACGACCACAACACCGATCGGCTCGCGCGCCTGCGGCGGCGCATCCGGCCGCTCGTGCTGCGCCGCACGAAAGAGCTCGTGGCCCCCGAGCTTCCCGAGAAGCAGGAGCAGGTGCTGTCGGTCGCGCTCGACCCGGCGCACCGCCGCATCTACGACACGTTCCTGCAGCGTGAGCGACAGAAGCTGCTCGGCCTCATCGACGATCTCGACCGCAACCGGTTCACGGTGTTCCGCTCACTCACGCTGCTGCGCATGCTGAGCCTGCACGCCGGCCTCATCGACGGCGAGCAGTACGCCGAGGTGCCGTCGGCCAAGCTCGACGCGCTGTTCGAGCAGCTCGACGAGGTCATCGCCGAGGGGCACCGGGCGCTCGTGTTCAGCCAGTTCACGTCGTTCCTGCAGCTCGCGGCGGCCCGCCTCGAGGCGGCCGGGGTGCCCTACGCGTATCTCGACGGGGCGACTCGGCGCCGGAGCGAGGTCATCGACCGGTTCCGCACGGGCAAGGCGCCGGTGTTCCTGATCAGCCTGAAGGCGGGCGGGTTCGGGCTGAATCTCACCGAGGCCGACTACGTGTTCCTGCTCGACCCGTGGTGGAACCCGGCCAGCGAGGCCCAGGCTGTCGACCGCGCCCACCGCATCGGCCAGGCGAAGACCGTGATGGTCTACCGCATGGTCGCCGAGGGCACGATCGAAGAGAAGGTCATGGCGCTGAAGGCCAAGAAGGACGCGCTCGTGTCGTCGCTCATGGACGACGACGATCTGTTCAGCGAGTCGCTCTCGGCCGACGACATCCGCGGGCTCATCGAGGGGTGAGCGACTCGCGGAGGTCTGCCGCGCGTGCCCCTGGAGGGACTCGAACCCCCAACCCTCGCCTTAGGACGGCGCTGCTCTTCCATTGAGCTACAGAGGCTGACCGCACGAGTCTACCGGCTCGCGATAGCGTGGACCTGCGGCTGTCGGCACGTGGCCCAACGAGGTGCTGCACCGGGAAGTGGAGGCGAACGTGACGACGACCGGTGAGACGGCCTCCGACACGACGAGGTTCTGGGTCGGGGCGTCGACGCTCGGGGTGCTGGGATCTCCGGCTCGGGGCATCCGATCGCTCGAAATCGACGGCGCCGGGCGAGCGACGATCGGCGAGCCTGTCGATGTCGGCCCGAATCCGATGTTCCTCGCCGTCTCGCCCGCCACCGGGGTGCTGGGTATCGTGCACGAGCTCGCAGACGGGCTCGTTTCGACGTGGACGATCGAAGGCGACACCGTCGCGCCGTTCGGGCGTGCCGGCGCGACCGGTGCGGCCGACCCCTGCCACCTCGCGTTCGCGGAGTCGGGAGACCTGCTGTTCGCCGCCAACTACTCGGGCGGTCGCCTTTCGGTGCATCCCGTCGGTCCGGATGTCACGGCCGACGCCGCGCTCGCCGTCGACTTCACCGGCACGGGCCCCAACGCAGCACGCCAGCAGATGCCGCACCCGCACCAGGCGGTCATCGACTCGGCGCGTGGCCGGTTGCTCGTGCCCGACCTCGGTACCGACCGTGTTCGCGTGCTCGGCCTCGCGGGGCTGCCCGCGGCGCTCGACCACGACCTCGCGTCCGACATCGTGCTGCACGCCGGCGCCGGGCCGAGGCACCTCGTCGTCGCGGGCGACTTCGCGATCACCGCGAACGAACTCGACCGCACGGCGAGCGTCCTCGACCTCGTCGTAGGTCGTGAGGTCGCATGGTCGTCGATCGGCGAAGATGTCGAACCTCGCGGGCTGGGGTGCTCCGCCATCCGTCTCACGCGCACGGGGATCGTGCTCGTCGGCGACCGCGACGCGGACGCGCTCCGTGCGCTGCGGTTCGACGCCGGGGCGCGCACGCTCGAACTCGTCGCGACCGTGCCGACGGGCGGGCGGCACCCGCGCGACCTCGAGCTCACGTACGACGAGCGGTTCGCACTCGTCGCCGACCAGGGCTCGGACTCGATCGCCGTGATCGCGCTCGCCGGCGGTGTGCCGACCGAAGTGGTCGCGACGCTCGAGACTCCGGCGCCGGCCTGCCTGGCGCGGATGCCCTAGCAGCCCGTCAGTTGTACCCGAGAATGACGATCGCGGAGGTCGTGGGCGTGAGCTCGTCGACGAACCCGATCTCGTCGAGCCGTGATTCGTCAAAGGGCTGCGTCATCACCATCACCTGTCTCCGCCGTGGAATGACTTCCACCGTATTGACCGGCCTCTCCGAGCACACTGGCCGACTCGTCCAACGATTCGACCGGGTTTCGCCACGACGTCGACAATGACGGGCGCGTCTGGGTCAGCCGGGTGGGTAGAGGTACAGCGCATCTCCTGCGGCGATCGTGCGCGTGTGGTACGAGTGGTCGGAATTCTGGTTGTACTCCTCGAGATTCACCGACCCGTCGGCGTTGATCGACTGCACGTAGGCGACGTGGTTGTAGGGGAACCACGCGACCGCCCCGACGACCGGGGTGCTCGAGGTGGGCCATCCCTTGCTCACCCACTCGTCGGCCCACGCGTATGCGCTGCCCGACGCGAGGTTCGACCAGTCCCATTTCCACGGTGCGCTCGTGACGCCCGCGTCGCGGTTGAGCCTCCAGGCGACGAAGTCGACGCACTCGCGGTAGTAGTAGCGCAGCGGGGAGAGCCCTCCGCCGTAGTCGTCGGGCAACTGGTCCCACCACGGATAGTCGTCGCCTTCGGCACGCACGGTGTACACCGCATAACTGCCGGAGCCGCGCGAGGCGAGCTCTGCCGCCCACGACGCGCGCTCGGCGGCTTCGGCCTCGAGCCGCGCCTCCTCGATCTCGGCCTTCGTCGTGACGGCGTAGCCATCGGCCGACAGGGGCGCGCCGGTCGCGAGTGCCGAGACGTCGACATCCTGAGCCTGCGCAACGCTGAGGCTGAAGGTGTCGGATGCCTCGTGCCCGGGCCCGCCCGGCAGGAGGGCATACGCCGGCAGGGCCACGGTGCCGAACATCGCGGGGACGATGAGCATCGTCGCGAAGACGCGGGTCGGGCCGTTGCGGCGCCGTGTGGTGGAGGAGCGAGCGGTCGCGGAACGTGGGGCCCTCGACGCGACGCGGTCCACGGGGCCGCGGCCGGCGACTCGTCTCGCACTCGACCGTCGCCCGGAACGATCGCGTCGGGTCGCGTCGTTCGTCTCGTCACCGCTCAACAGTCGGACCTCCGGGCATCGCGCATGGCCGCAGTCGACCCCAGCGCGAAGTGGCTTGGCTGGTCACGGAGCCAGGGGGTGCTCCGGACTCGTCCCACGATAGGGCACGACCCCGCGATTGTCACGGTGCGATCGGGCCTGTCGCGAGCGGGACCCTCGCTGTCACGACTCGTCCCCCGCAGGCGAGTCGATCACGCCGCCATCGCGAGGTACTCGCTCCACTGCGGAAGCGGGCGATCGACACCGCGCACGACCCAGCCGCGGCCGTGAGGCATGCGGGGCGTGAATCGCAACTCCCAGCCCATCTCAGCGGGGGTGCGATCGCTCTTCGTGTTGTTGCAGCGAAGGCAGCACGCGACGAGGTTCTCCCACGTGTCGCGCCCGCCGCGCGATCGTGGCAGCACGTGGTCGATCGTCGCCGCCGACCGACCGCAATACGCGCATCGATGGTCGTCGCGGCGCAGCACCCCGCGCCTCGTCACCGGCACCTGGTGCGCACGCGGTGCGCGCACGTAACGGGTGAGCAGGATCACGCTCGGGCGCTGCCACGAACCGCTCGCGGCGCACACCGGGTTGCCCTCGTCGTGCAGGATCACGGTTGCCTTCTGGTTCATGACGAGCAGTAACGCTCGTTTGAACGAGACGACGGCGAGCGGCTCATATCCGGCGTTCAGCACGAGCGTGCGCATGTGGTGCCCTTCGTTCGGGGCTGGATGGCTTCCAGCCGCGTGCACGGTTCGGCGATGCGAGCGGGGTGCGGCGCGCGCGAATCGCGGCCGCCCGGCGGGGATGTGCACTGTCGGGGAAACAAGAAACGGACACCGTCGTGAAGACGGTGTCCGTCGGCGCGTTCGCCCGGGTCGTGCTCGGCTGACTACTGTGCCGTTGGTCGAAATGCGCGCGGGCATCCGTGGAATGGATGCTGCGCAGCTGGACCATCGGCCTCCCCTACCGGGTTTCTCGGATCGTCAGGGTTTCAGGGTAAGGCACGAACGGCGCACCGGGAAATCCCGGCGCGCCGTTCGAACGCGTGTATCACGCGTCGTTCATCGTTCAGATACCGATGCGCACGATCTGGTAATCGCTCGTCCAGATCGGCTGGACGCGAACGGATGCCCCTTCGTAGGGTGCGTGCAGGATCATCCCGTTGCCCGCATAGAAGCCGTCGTGGCCGGGCATGATGACGAGGTCGCCGGGCTGTGCGTCGGCTTCGGAGATCGGGGTCCCGGCGGCGCCCTGACCGGCGGCCGAGTGCGGAAGGCTCACGCCGAACTGCGCATAGACGTACATGATGAAGCCCGAGCAGTCGAAGCCGGCGGGCGTGGCGCCACCGTAGACGTAGGGCGTGCCGATGTACGACGACGCGACGCTGTAGACGCTCGCCAGGTCGAAGGTCGGGTACGGCGGGTTCGCGAGGAAGTCACCGACCGATGGGCCGCTGTAGTCCGCGGCATACGACACCATGGCCGCCTCGGCGGCGACACGTGCGGCCTCGGCGGCGGCGGCCGCAGCCGCGGCGGCCTCGGCCGCGCGGATCGATTCACCGGTGACGGCGTCGTAGCCGTCCTTGGTGATCGGCGCGGCGATGACGTCGTCGGTGACCTCGACCGATTGCGCCTGCGCCTTGGTGAGCTTCGTCGCGTCGGTGGCGCCGAACTGCTGGTCGAGGCTGCCGGGCGCCATCGCATAGGCGGGGATCGCGAGGGTGCCGACGATGCCCGCGGCGACCGCCATCACGAGCACGTTCGCGACACCGCCGCGACGGAGTCGCCGGGTCGACGGAAGCGGCTTCGCGGCGACCTTCGGTGCGAGGTCTTGATTGGTCGGACTGGGGGAACTCGGGGCCTTGGAGGCGATGATCGCCTTCGTGGCGGCCCCTCGGGCGTGTGACCTTGTCGGGCGACGCCGGGAGAATCGAGCCAAAACGTGTACCTCCGTCGCCCCGCGACACTGATGTCGCCCCACCGGATGCGCGCGTGACGCTTCACGGGTTCCGGATCGAGAGGTGGGCTTGGGAGGCGTCTCGACCCTGTTCCGCCGACTGGCTTCGTGCCGGCGGACTCGTACGACAGTACGCGACCTGCGCCCGAATGTCACATCCTGATAACGGTGTGGCGCGAGGCCGGCGGATTACGCGGAAATGAAGATGTGTCCCGCGACCTCGGTGGGCAGCTCGAGCCCGCCGTCGTGGCCCTCGACCTGCACGAGCACGTACCCGCCGTTCTTGGTGAAGGTCGCCTCGGCGCCGGGCATGATGCCCGCCTGCTTCAGCTGGGCGAGGAGCTCGGGATCGAACTGCACGGGCTCCGCCAGCCGGCGCACCGTGCCGCGCACGGTCTGGTCGCGTTCGGCGAGCACGTCGACGACGTTCACGACCCCGCGCAGGAACGGGTCTGCGGCGGGCAGCCCGAGCTCTTCGAGCCCGGGGATGGGGTTGCCGTAGGGCGACTCGGTCGGCCCGCCGAGGATCTCGATGAGGCGCCGCTCGACCTGCTCGCTCATGACGTGCTCCCACCGGCACGCCTCGTCGTGCACGTACTCCCACTCGAGACCGATGACGTCGGCGAGAAGGCGCTCGGCAAGGCGGTGCTTGCGCATGACGTGCACGGCCTTGCTGCGGCCGTCAGGAGTGAGCTCGAGGTGCCGGTCGCCCGACACGATGACGAGGCCGTCGCGCTCCATGCGTGCGACGGTCTGCGAGACCGTGGGGCCCGAGTGCCCGAGACGCTCGGAGATGCGCGCACGCAGCGGCACGATGTTCTCTTCTTCGAGATCGAGGATCGTGCGCAGGTACATCTCGGTCGTATCGATCAGATCGGTCACGCGGGTCCTCCTGAATCGTCGCAGCCCGTCATCCAGCCTACCGGGCACCACCCCCTCGCTAGACTCGGTCGCATGCCGAGCCTCGTGATCCCCAGTGACCTGCTGCCCGCCGACGGACGCTTCGGCTGCGGTCCGTCGAAGGTGCGGCCCGAGCAGCTCGCCCACCTCGCCGCCGTCGGCCCCTCGATCCTCGGCACTTCCCACCGCCAGGCGCCCGTGAAAGACCTCGTCGGTCGCGTGCGCGACGGATTCCGCGAACTCTTCGCCCTGCCCGACGGCTACGAGGTCGTGCTCGGCAACGGGGGCTCGACGGCGTTCTGGGACGCCGCGGCATCCGGTCTCATCGAACGACGCGCGCAGCTCGCCTCGTTCGGCGAATTCGGGGCGAAGTTCGCCGCCGCCGCCGCCGCGCCCTGGCTCGAGGCGCCCGACGTGCGCAAGGCAGACGCCGGTACCCGCGCCCTCCCCCAGGCTGCGGCCGGCATCGACGTCTACGGGTGGCCGCAGAACGAGACGTCGACCGGTGTCATGGCGCCCGTCTCCCGGGTCGACGGCGATCCCGGCGCGCTCACCGTGATCGACGCCACGAGTGCGGCCGGCGGCATCGCGGTCGACCCCTCGCAGTTCGACGTCTATTACTTCGCCCCGCAGAAGAACTTCGCGAGCGACGGCGGCATCTGGTTCGCGCTCATGTCGCCGGCGGCCGTCGAGCGCGTGGAGCGCATCGCCGCGAGCGATCGCCACATCCCCGAGTTCCTGTCGCTGAAGAACGCGGTCGACAACTCGCGACTCAACCAGACCCTGAACACGCCGGCGCTCGCGACACTGCTGCTCCTCGAGAACCAGCTCGACTGGATGAACGGTTCGGGCGGGCTCGCCTGGGCCGACGCCCGCACGCGCGAATCGTCGTCGGTGCTCTATGAATGGGCCGAGCGCACACCGGTCGCGACCCCGTTCGTCACCGAGCCCGACGCCCGGTCGCAGGTGGTCGTGACGATCGACTTCGATGAATCGACGGATGCCGCGGGGCTGGCCGCGATCCTCAGGGCCAACGGCATCGTCGACACCGAGCCGTACCGCAAGCTCGGGCGCAACCAGTTGCGCGTCGCCACGTTCACGGCGATCGAACCCGACGACGTGCGGGCGCTCACCGCGTCGATCGACTACGTGCTCGAGCAGATCGGCTGAGTCGCATGCGCTTCTGGCTGAGCGAGCAGGAGCGTCGGCCCGACCCGGCGCCCGCTCGGGCCGATGCGCGCAAGGCGGTCGCCGTCGGAACCGCCGCCTGGCTGGTCGCACTCGTGGCGTCGCTGCTGTTCCAGTCGCAGCTCGAAGCGGCCGGCTACGGCTGGTTCGCCATCGCCGCCGCCGTCGGAGTGGGCCTCGGGCTCGTCGGACTGCTCGTAGTGCAGGTGATCAGGCGGCGGGCGCGTCAGGCCGAGGGCTCGTCGGACTGAGCGAGGTCGTCATCGTCCTCACCGTCATCGCCCTCGTCGGCTGAGTCGTCGAGCGCATCGATGTCGATGCCGTCGAACTCGTCGTCGCTGTCGCCCGCGCCGAAATCGTCGCCCTCGGAGTCGTCGTCGAGGTCGTCCTCGTCGAGGTCGTCATCGTCGTCGAGGTCTTCGTCGTCGAGGTCTTCGTCGTCGAGGTCTTCGTCGTCGAGGTCTTCGTCGTCGACCTCGAAGCCGTCGGCCTCGAGCTCGAGGTCGTCGTGGTCCTCGTCGTCGAAGTCGTCGCCGTCGAGCAGTTCGTCGTCGGCGCTGCCCTCGGCCTCAGCGTCCTCTCGCGCTGCCGCGGCCGCGGCTTCCTGTGCCGCCCGGTACTCGGCGAGGCGCTCGGACCACGGGACCCACTCGGGCGCGAGCAGCGCCGCCTCGCCCGGCATGAGCTCGGTCTCGAGCACCGTCGGCTCGCCGTCGTCGACGCGGGCGATGGTCACGCTCCAGCGCCAGCCCGGGTAGCCCGACAGGTCGGAGGCGAACAGCAGGGTCAGCACGTGCTCGCCCTCGGCGACGTGTCCGACCACCGAGCCGACGGTCTCGGGTGCGGTCACCTCGAGCAGCGCGCGGCGTGCGAGGTCGACCGATGCGAGCAGCACCTCGTCGGCGACGACGGGCGCAGCCGCCGGCGCCGACGTCGCCTCGACCTCGGCCTGCTCGATTCCGGGCGCGTCAGGCATCGAGGTCGTCAGCAACCTTGCGCAGCACCGCCGCGACGGTGCGGGCCTTCGACTTCTCCGGGTAGCGGCCGCGACGCAGGTCTGCGCCGATGCCGTCGAGCACCTTGACGACGTCCTCGACGATGACCGCCATGTCATCAGCGGGCTTGCGATGCATCTTGACGAGGCTCGGCGGCGCGTCGAGCACGCGCACCGAGAGCGCCTGCGCTCCGCGCTTGCCGTCGGCGATGCCGAACTCGAGGCGTGTGCCCGCGCGCACGGTCGCGCCGGCGGGGAGGGCGGATGCGTGGAGGAAGACCTCCTGGCCGTCATCGGAGGTGATGAAGCCGAATCCCTTCTCGTCGTCGTAGAACTTGACCTTGCCAGTGGGCATCGTGTGGACCTCGCTCGCGTCTCCGGGCGCGCCGAAATGGCGCACCCGTCCGACCTCCAGTCTACGGTCTCGCAACGGGCGCATCACTGCCGGCGGCGTGAACCGAGGCGGTGAGCACGGTCCTCGCGGCGGGCTCGCCCGAGCGGACGGCGCCCTCCGTGCAGCCGTTCCACGTGGGGACGAGCGGGTTCGGCCCGCGCTGTCCTATTCTGGTGAGGTGACCGAGCCTGGCCCCATCACCGAACATCGCGCCGAGCGCGTCCTCGCGTTCATGTTCGCGGCGGTGGTCGGCCTCTCGATCCTCGCGTTCCTCGCGGTCATCATCGGCACCGCGGCCGGGGCCGGGGCCGACGACGGCTTCAGCCAGGGCGTCTGGCCGTTCATCATCATGCTCCCGTGGTTCGGCCTGCCGATCGGGTTCCTGCTGCTCATCGCACTGCTCGTCGTGAACTGGGTGCGTCGCTCACGCGAGGCCAGAGCCCGGGCGAGCTGAACAGGAGACGATGCTCGAACTGGCTGCACGACTTCGAGAGCTGCCGCGAGAAGAACTCGCTGCAGCCCTCCAATCGCGCGAGTTCGAGCCGAACGGGGTGCACGACCTGTTCGATCTCGCCGAGCTCCTCCTCTCCCCCGACTCGCTCGACCATGCGATCAGTCGCCTCGACCGTCGGCGCCTCGCCGTGCTCGCGGTCGCGGCGGGGCTCGCCGCCGGCAACGCCGGCGGCACCACGGTCGACGACGTCCGCGGCGAACTGGCCCAGCTCGCGGCATCCGACGACCTGATCACCGGGGCCGAGGAACTGCTCGAGCGCCTCGGCGGCGCCCTGCTCATCGTCGTCGCCGAACGGCGCGTGCACGTGCCCGTCGCGCTGACCTCGCGCCTCGTGCCGCGCCTCGGCGAAGACCTCCCGTCGGCCGCCGAGCTCGCCGCCCCCGCCCCGCCCGTGCTCGTCACCGGCGACGAGGTCGACCGCAGCATCCTCGAGCGACGCTCGTCCGAGGCCGCCTATGCGACCGTCGCGGCGACCGCCGAGCTCCTCTCCGAGCTCGGCACGCAGCCCGCGCGCGAGCTCGCGAAGGGCGGGCTCGCACTGCCCGACTCGAAACGGCTCGCCGAGGCCAGCGGCACGACGCTCGAAGACCTGCCCCGCCTGTTCCATCGCGCCGACGAAGCGGGGCTCGTCGCGCGCGAGGGCGCGTTCTGGCTCGAATCCGACCACGGCGCGACGTGGGCGCTCGAGACGGCGAAGGGCCGGTGGCTGCGCCTCGCCGAGTGCTGGCGCGACCGCATTCCGGCGCCGCTGCGCGACCTCGTCGCGCGCCGCACCGACACGCTCACTGCGGTCGCGCTCCGCGACGACGTGCGCTGGTACTACCCGGCGGGCGGGCATTGGCTCGACGACGGACTCGACCGGCTGCTCGGCGAGGCCGAGGCGCTCGGGCTCGCGGTCGCCGGTGAACCCGTCGAGTCGGGGCGGCTCGTGCTCGCCGGCCAACTCGACGTGGCCGCCGACCGGCTCGCCGCGTACTTTCCCGCGCAGGTCGACAAGGTGTACCTGCAGCACGACCTCACGATCGTCTCGCCCGGCCCGCTCGAACCGTCGCTCGACGCCCGACTGCGCGGAATCGCCGACGTCGAGGGTCGAGACCTCGCCTCGACCTATCGCGTCAGCGCGGCATCCGTCAACCGTGCCCTCGCAGCCGGCGAATCGGCCGAGTCGATCCTCGAGTTCCTCGGCGGGCTGTCGCTCACCGGGATTCCGCAGCCGCTCGCGTACCTGGTCGGCGAAGCGGCCGTGCGGTTCGGCGCCGTGCGCGTCGCAGCGGCCGACGAATCGGATGCCCCGGCGAAGGCGTCGATCCGATCCGACGACGAGCAGCTCGTGCGCACCCTCGCCGTCGACCAGTCGCTCGCGTCGATCGGCCTGCGCCAGTCCGGGCCGCACCGGCTGCTCTCACGGTTCACCCCTGATGTCGTGTTCTGGGCCCTCTCCGACGCGCGCTACCCCGTGGCCGCCGAAGACGCCGCCGGCAACATCGTGCGGTTGCGCCGGCACCGGCTCGCACCCGCACCCGTGGTGACGGTCAAGGCCGACCCGATCAGCGCGCTGCTCGACCGAGTGCTCGAGGAGCCCGGCGGCGAGGCGACCGAGCAGGCGTGGCTGGCACGTCAGCTCGAGGCGGCCGCGCGCGCCAAAGAAACGCTCACCGTCACCGTGCGCATGCCCGGAGGCGACACCGCCGACTACCTGCTCGCGCCGGCGAGCGTCGCGAACGGCCGACTGCGCGCCCGCGATCGCAAGGCCGACATCGAACGCACCCTGCCCCTCTCGGCCATCGCCTCGGTCGCACCCGCGCCCGCCGGGTGACGGCGCAGCGAGCGGGCGTAGACTCGAACGCTATGTCAGACGGCCCACTCATCGTGCAGAGCGATCGCACCGTGCTGCTCGAAGTCGCCCACCCGCAAGCTGAAGACGCCCGGCACGACCTCGCGGTGTTCGCCGAACTCGAGCGAGCACCCGAGCACGTGCACACCTACCGCATCACCCGACTGGGGTTGTGGAACGCGCGCGCCGCCGGCCATGACGCCGACGACATGCTCGGCACGCTCGAGCGATACGCGAAGTTCCCCGTGCCGCAGACGGTGTCGGTCGACATGCGCGAGACGGTCGGCCGCTATGGCCGCCTCGTCATCGACCGCACCGACGACGGCAGGCTGCGCCTGCACTCCGACGACCTCGCCGTGCTCACCGAGGTGGCGAACGCGCGGCGCATCGCGCCGCTGCTGACCGAGCGCCTCGACGACACCGGCTTCCTGGTCGAGCCATGGGCGCGCGGGCAGCTGAAGCAGGAGCTCGTCAAGCTCGGCTGGCCGGCCGAGGACCTCGCCGGCTACACGCCGGGCACACCGCACGAGATCGACCTCGAGCAGGACGGCTGGCACCTGCGCGACTACCAGCAGAAGGCCGTCGACAACTTCTTCGACGGCGGCTCGGGCGTCGTGGTGCTCCCCTGCGGCGCCGGCAAGACGCTCGTGGGCGCGGGAGCGATGGCGACGGCCAAGACCACGACCCTCATCCTCGTCACGAACACCGTGTCGGCACGCCAATGGCGCGACGAACTGCTGAAGCGCACGAGCCTCACGCAAGACGAGATCGGCGAGTACTCGGGCCAGGTGAAGGAGGTCAAGCCCGTCACCATCGCGACGTACCAGATCCTCACCGCGAAGCGGAAGGGCGAGTACGCGCACCTCGCGCTGCTCGACGCGCTCGACTGGGGCCTCGTCGTCTACGACGAGGTGCACCTGCTGCCCGCCCCCGTGTTCAAGCTCACCGCGGAGCTGCAGGCGCGCCGCCGCCTCGGGCTCACGGCGACGCTCGTGCGCGAAGACGGACGCGAGGGCGACGTGTTCAGCCTCATCGGTCCCAAGCGGTTCGACGCCCCGTGGAAGGAGATCGAGGCCCAGGGCTTCATCTCGCCCGCGGCCTGCTTCGAGGTGCGCATCGACCTCCCGCAGTCCGAGCGGCTCGCGTACGCGGCATCCGCCGACGACGAACGCTATCGACTCGCCGCGACCGCCCCCGCGAAGCTCGGCGTCGTGAAAGAACTCGTCGCGCGGCACGCCGGCGAGCGCATCCTCGTGATCGGCCAGTACCTCGACCAGATCGACGAACTCGCCGAGGCGCTCGACGCACCGCAACTGACCGGTTCGACCCCCGTCGACGAGCGCGAACGGCTGTTCCAGGAGTTCCGTGAGGGCCGAACCCCGGTGCTCGTGGTCTCGAAGGTCGCGAACTTCTCGGTCGACCTGCCCGAGGCGACGGTCGCGATCCAGGTGTCGGGCTCGTTCGGCTCGCGTCAAGAGGAGGCGCAGCGCCTCGGCCGGCTGCTGCGCCCCAAGGAGTCGGGTCTGTCGGCGAACTTCTACACCCTCGTCGCGCGCGACACCGTCGACCAGGACTTCGCGCAGAACCGTCAGCGGTTCCTCGCCGAGCAGGGCTACAGCTATACGATCCTCGACGCCCACGCGCTCGAGGCCGCGTGACGCCGTTCGGCGCCGGGCACGCCCACGCCCCGTCCCTGCTCAGGAGAATTGCACTGAGGCGGCCTCTGACGCGTGGATGCGTCCCATTCTCCTGAGTTGGCGCCGTACCGCCCTTGCGCCGCCGCTCACCCGCGCGCGTAGCGCAGGAACAGCATCTCGTCGGTCGGCAGCTCGTGCACGAGCCGCATGCGCCGCGGCGGCACCTCGGCACCCGCCGCGATACGCCCGGCGTCGCCCGCCACGAGCACGGACGACAGGCTGAGGCACAGCTCGTCGACCAGGTCGGCGGCCAGCAGCGCGCCGAACAGATGGGGTCCTCCCTCGCAGAGCACCTGCGGCAGCCCACGGTCGGCGAGCGCGGCGAGCGCGTGCCGCAGGTCCACCGCGTCACCGGGGCTCACGATCATGTCGGCGACCTCGGCGAGCGCGGCCCGCCGATCCGCGGGTGCCGCCGAGTGGGTCACGACGATCGGACGCACGGTGGCGTCGGTGAAGAACGGATGCCCCGGGGCGAGGTCGAGCCGCGATGAGACGACCGCGAGCGGGGGTTGCGCTGCCATGCCCCGGCCGGTCCGCCACGCTGCGACCTCGTCGGGCAGGCGCACGCCGCCGTAGCCCTCGACGCGAACGGTGCCCGCCCCGACGAGGATGACGTCGGCGAGCGCGCGCAGCACGCCCATGATGCGCCGGTCGTCGGCGTTGCCGAGCCCGCCGCTGCGCCCGTCGAGCGTGACTGCACCGTCGAGGCTCATCACGAAGTTCATGCGCACCCGCGGCGTGGCGCGGTCTTCGATCGCGTAGGCGGCGAGCAGTTCCTCGCGCGCGAGCCCGGCCGGCGCGGCGGTCACGATTCCTCGTTCGGGCCGTCGACCACGTTGTGCTTCAGGTACGCGGGTGCGCGCCACCCGAGGATCGCCTCAACCATGCGGGCCGCGTCGACCGACTCGGGCACGTTGTGCATGCGCAGGATGCGCGCGCCCTGGAGCGCGCAGAACACGGCGGCCGCGAGCGAACCGGCGAGCCTGCCATCGCGTGGGCGGTCGAGGGTCTCGCCGATGAAGTCCTTGTTCGACACGGCGGCCAGCAGCGGGAACCCGAGTCGGGCGAGTTCGCCGAACCGGCGCGTGAGCTCGAGCGAGTGCCGGGTGTTCTTGTTGAGGTCGTGGCCGGGGTCGAGCACGATGCGATCTTCGGGCACGCCGTGCCGCACGGCCAGCGCGACGCGCTCCTCGAGGAACGCGGCGACCTCGCCGACGACGTCGTCGTACTGCGGGCGCGGAAACCACTGCCGAGGCTCGGCCCGGCTGTGCGTGATCACGAGGGTCGCCTCGCTCGAGGCGACGACTTCGGCGATCGCCGGGTCGTGCACGCCCGTCGTGTCGTTCACGACGTGCGCGCCGGCGGCGATGGCGGCAGCGGCGACCTCGGCGTGGAAGGTGTCGACCGAGATCGCGGCCTCGACGCCATGCAGCGCCTCGACGACGGGCACGACCCGGTCGATCTCTTCAGCCACGGGTATCGCCGGACCCGGCCCGAACTTCGCGCCGCCGATGTCGACCCACGCGGCGCCCTGCTCGACCGCACGTCGCGCGGCCCCGACCGCCTGCACCAGGCCGAACGTGGCGCCGCGGTCGTAGAACGAGTCGGGCGTGCGGTTGACGACGGCCATGACCGCGATCGTGCGGCGGAAGTCGACCTCGCGCCCCGCGATGCGGCGCACCGGGTGGGTGATCGCCGGTTCGACCCAGCCGAGCGGCGATCGTTCGATCACTCGGATGTCCCGACGAGCGCATCGAGCGGAATCGAGGGGTCGGCGAGCCGCTCGGGCTCGACGACGACCTCGTCACGGATGAGCCGCTGCACGGTGTCGTTCACGTCCCACACGTTGACGTTCATGCCCGCGACGACCTTGCCCGAATCCACCCAGAACGCCACGAACTCGCGCCCGTCGCGATCGCCCCGGAACACCGGTTCGATGCCCGCGGCGAGCGTGCCGTAACCCGAGTACTCCATGCCCAGATCGTACTGGTCGGTGTAGAAGTACGGGATCTCGTCGTACTCGACCGTCTCACCCGCCATCGAGCGACCGGCGACCTTGCCGGCGACATCGGCGTTCGCCCAGTGCTCGATGCGGATGCGTCGACCGAGCACCGGATGGAACACGCTCGCGACGTCGCCGACGGCGTATACGTCGGCCGCACTCGTGAGGAACGCGGCATCGGTCGTCACGCCGTTGTCGACGTCGAGGCCCGCGGACTCGGCGAGCCCCGTCTCGGGGATGGCGCCGATGCCGACCACGACGACGTCGGCCGGCACCACCTCACCACCGTCGAGCTCGACTCCGCTGACACGGCCCTCGGTGCCGACCATGCCGGCCACGCTCGTCGACATGCGCAGGGTGACGCCGTGCGCGCGGTGGAGTTCGGCGAAGACCGAGCCGGCCGAGTCCCCGATCGCCGCGTTCAGCGGCACGGTCTCGAGGCCGAGCACCGTGACATCGTTGCCGTAGCCCCGTGCGGCGGCCGCGACCTCGAGCCCGATCCATCCGGCACCGACGATCACGACGCGTCGGCCGCCCGATGCGATGGCGTCGCGCAGCGCGATCGAGTCGTCGACGCTGCGCAGGAGGTGCACGCCCGCGAGGTCGGCGCCCGGTCCACGGAACCGTCGGGGCGACGCACCGGTCGCGAGCAGCAGCCGGTCGTAGCGCAGCACCTCGTCATCGCCGAGCGTGAGGCTGTGGCCCGCCGGATCGATCGACGCGGCCCGGCGCCCGCGCAGCACCTCGACCCCCTGCTCGGAGTACCACGCCTCGGGGTGCACGTCGATCGATGCCCGGTCGTCTTTTCCGATCAGGAACTCCTTCGACAGCGGCGGGCGGATGTAGGGCATCGCGTCTTCGCCCGCGACGATGGTGATCGACCCGTCGTATCCCGCTTCCCTGGCGCCCTCAGCCGCCCGCGCACCGGCGAGTCCGCCCCCGACGATCACGAGCCCACTCGACGATTCCATCTCACGCCTCCGTTCCGCGCACGCCGCAGCGGGCGAGGAACTCGCGGCGGGTGCGGTCGTCGTCGCGCACCGAGCCGACGAGCGAGCTCGTCACGGTGCGCGTTCCCTCGGCCTGCACGCCTCGCAGCGACATGCAGAGGTGCTCGGCCTCGAGCACCACGCCGACGCCCAGCGGTTCGAGGGTCTCGTCGATCCAGTCGGCGATCTGGCGGGTCATCCGCTCTTGAACCTGCAGGTCGCGTGCGAACAGCTCGACGACGCGCGCGAGCTTCGACAGTCCTACGAGACGTTCACCGGGAACGTAGCCCACGTGCGCGACGCCGCGGAACGGCAACAGGTGGTGCTCGCACAGCGAGCTGAACGGGATGTCGGCGACGACGACGAGCTCGTCGTAGTGCTCGTCGTTCACGAATGTGGTCGCGGCGAACGGTTGCGGCGTCAGCAACTCGATCAGCGCATCGGCGACACGTCGAGGCGTCTCGGCGAGATGGGTCGACCGTGGATCGCGACCGAGCGCTGCGAGCAGCGCCTCGACCGCCGCGATGGCACCGGCCCGGTCGATGCCGCCGCCGACCGCCTCGTCGGGCGCGACCGCGTGCAGCCGCCGCGCGCTGGTCGCCGATGCGGCGAGTTCGGTCGACGTCATGGCTGCTCCTCGGCTCGCTGGTCTGGTGCGGTCGACCCCTCGCACGGTGATTCCCGAGATCGGATGCCCCGTGCGCGGCATCTCCCGTCATGCCGACGCTAGGCCGGGGAAATTCTTTTGTCAATAGATATTGCTTTTAGAGTTACGATGGGGCCATGGCTTCCGACGAGTCCGGCTACGAGTCCGGATACGACGACGAACTGATCGCCGTCAGGGCGCTCGGCGACCCGACCCGGCATCGGGTCTACACGGCGGTCGCACGCAACACCGAACCCATGAGCCGCGATCAGATCGCCGCTCTTCTCGACCTCCCGCGCAGCACCGCCGCCTTCCACCTCGAGCGACTCGCAGACGCGGGGCTGCTCACCGTCGAGTTCCGGCGACTCACCGGTCGAACGGGGCCCGGCTCCGGGCGGCCGGCGAAGGTCTACGTGCGTCCCGACGCCGAACTCTCGGTCTCGATCCCCCGGCGGCACTACGAACTGGCGGGCGAGATCATGGCCGAGGCGATCGGTCGGGCAGTCGGCGACGACGTTCCCGTGCGCGACGCGCTGCACGCGGCGGCGGTGCGCGGCGGGCGGCGCCTCGCCGGGGCATCCGCCGATCTCGACGACGCGCTCGAGCGGGCCGGCCTCGAGCCCAGGGTCGACGGCGACGACACCGTGCTCGGCACGTGCCCGTTCCACCGTCTCGCGCGCGAGAACCCCGGCGTCGTGTGCGAGATCAACCACGCGATGTTGTGCGGCATGGCCGAGGCCGTCGGCGACGATCCCGGCCGCGTGCACCTCGATGCGGGAGCGGGCCGATGCTGCATCCGCATCGCCGCCGCGCCGTGATCGACGGCCACCCACACGACTCACAGGCAGGTTTCAGCAAACGTCAAGAGAATCGACCCATGAGCGATGGACCACGCATTCTCATCGTCGATGACGAGCCCAACATCCGCGACCTGCTGACGACCAGCCTGAGGTTCGCCGGATTCGCGGTCCGCGCCGTGGGCAACGGCGCGCAGACCATCTCGGCCGTGCTCGAAGAGGAGCCCGACCTCATCATCCTCGACGTCATGCTGCCCGACATGAACGGGTTCGGCGTCACCAAGCGCCTGCGCACGGCAGGCTACACCGCGCCGATCCTCTTCCTCACGGCGAAAGACGACACCGAAGACAAGATCACCGGCCTCACCGTCGGCGGCGACGACTATGTCACCAAGCCGTTCAGCCTCGACGAGATCGTCGCGCGCATCAAGGCGATCCTCCGGCGCACGATGCACGCCGAAGAAGACGCGGTGATCCGCACCGGCGAGCTCACGATGGATCAGGACACCCACGAGGTGCTCGTCGGCGACGTGCCCGTCGAGCTCTCCCCCACCGAGTTCAAGCTGCTGCGCTACCTCATGCTGAACCCCAACCGGGTGCTCTCCAAGGCGCAGATCCTCGACCATGTATGGGAGTACGACTTCAACGGCGATGCCGGCATCGTCGAGAGCTACATCTCCTACCTGCGCCGCAAGCTCGACCAGCACTCGACCGAGCCGCTCATCCAGACCAAACGCGGATTCGGGTACATGCTGAAGTCCTCCAAGCCTTGACTCAGGCTTCGCAGCCTAGACTCGGCCCGCAATGAACCAGACCCTGTTCGAGCGGTGGAACCGCATCTCGCTGCGCACCAAGATCACCGGTGTGACAGTGCTGATGCTGACCCTCGGGCTGCTGGTCTCGGGCATCGGCACGGCGGCGATGCTGCGCTCGTACGTCGACGACCAGATGGAAGCGAAGCTCGAGGCGATCGCCTCGGGCGACATGTCGAGGTACTTCTCCCCCAACGGCTCCGACCCACGCTCGCAGACCAACCTCAATCAGCTCGACTTCTCGCCTTCGGAAGAGGTGTTCGTCGCCGTCTACAACGCGTTCGGTGAATACCAGCGCAATAACTGGGACCACCTCGATGAGGCCGAGCTGCCCCAGTTCCCCGCCACGTTCACGCAGGCGCAGGTCAACGCGCTCAACGCCGGGCGCTACGTCACCTTCCCACTGAGCGACGCCGACGGCGCGCCGACGTTCCGCGCCGTCGCGGCACTCATGCCGGCCGACTCGCACGGCACGCTCGTGCCGATCGTCATCGCGATCTCGTCGGCCGACACCGAGCGCCTGCTCGGCGTCTACCTCACGATCTTCCTCGGGTTCGGCCTCGGTGTCGTGCTGGTCGGGGCGCTGCTCACGCGAATGCTCGTGACTTCTACCTTCACCCCGCTGCGCGAGGTCGAGCGCACGGCCGCCGCGATCGCCGACGGCGACTTCGGCCAGCGACTCGGCGGCGCCACACCCAACACCGAGGTCGGGCGGCTCAACCGGTCGCTCAACACGATGCTCAACCGCATCGACCGAGCGTTCCGCGATCGGGCGCGCACGATCGACCAGATGCGCCGCTTCGTCGGCGACGCCTCGCACGAGCTGCGCACTCCGCTCGTGTCGGTGCGCGGCTACGCCGAGCTCTACCGAATGGGCGCACTGCAGACCGAAGACGATGTCGCACAGGCGATGGAGCGAATCGAGAAAGAGGCGATCCGCATGGGCGGACTCGTCGAAGACCTGCTCGCTCTCGCCCGACTCGACGAGGCGAAGCCGCTCGAGCTCGCCGAGGTCGACCTCGTGCCGCTCGCGCGCGACGCCGCACTCGACACGATGGCGGCGCACCCCGACAGGATCGTCACGGTGATCGCCCCAGAGCATGGAGCGACGGAGATCCCGGGGGACCTCGCCCCCGCGCTCGAGGTCGAGCTCGACCCGGCGTCGAGCCCCGCCGCCGCGCCGATCTCCTTCGCCGGCGCGACCCTTGCCCGCCTCCGCGGGCGACGCGTCCGCGGAGATGCCGCCGTCGCGGCCCGCCGCGACGCACAGGCCGCGAAGCGCGCGGCAGCGGCGACCGCATCGGCCAAGCGCGCCGCAGCGAAGGCACAGGCCGGCATGCAGGTCACCGGCGACCTGTCAATCGACGTGCAGAGCGTTCCGATGGCGGACTCGTCGACCGTCGAGCGCGCCGCGAAACCGGTGCGGCGTGCGATCGTGCTCGCCGAAGAGAACAAGATCCGCCAGGTCATCACGAACCTGATGGGCAACGCGATCCGGTTCACGTCCGACGGCAGCCCCCTCGAGATCCGCGTGACGATCGACGATGACGACGAGCGCGCCGTCGTCGAGGTCGTCGACCACGGCGAGGGCATCCCGCCCCAGATCCGGGAGAAGATCTTCCAGCGGTTCTGGCGCGCCGACACCTCGCGAACCCGTGAGACCGGAGGTTCCGGGCTCGGCCTCGCGATCGTCTCGTCGATCGTGGCCGCGCACAACGGCATGGTCGACGTCGTCGAGACGCCCGGCGGCGGTGCGACGTTCCGGGTCATGCTGCCCCTCGCGGGCTCGGCAGCCGCGCCGCAGCCGATCATCGAGCCCTGACCGGCACTCGTCCTCGACAGTTCGCCTCGGACGTGCGCACTCGCCCGCTCGGCCGATCGCGCCGCGACGCCCGCGCACGCGCCCCTAACGTCGGTGGCACACCGAACGAAGGGACACCACATGACCAGCTACCAGGTCGACGCCGAGCAGGTCTCCGCGGCCACCCACACCGTGCAGGGCACGATCGGAAGGATCCAGTCCGAGGTCTCGGCACTGCTCGGGCAGCTCACCGGGCTGCAGTCGTCGTGGTCGGGCCAGGCCTCGTCGGCTTTCCAGGGCGCCGTCGCCGACTGGCGCGCGACGCAGACGCAGGTCGAGCAGAGCCTCTCAGGCCTCAACCAAGCGCTCGGCGTCGCCGCGACGCAGTACCTCGATGCCGAGCAGTCGAACGCGCGGCTGTTCCTGCGCTGACGACTCGAGCGCGCCTCACCCGCCGTGAGGTTCGCACGATGCGCTCGGCGATCGGCACGATCGCCGAGCGCGCCGCGGGCCTCGGGCCGCGGGCCGCGGGCCGATCACGATCGCGCCGGCGGCCGAGACGACGACGATGGGCGCCTCCCTGAGGAGACGCCCATCGTGTGGTGCGGGTCGCGGACGGACTAGAAGTCCATGCCGCCCGTGGGGTCGCCGACCGGAGCCGGGTTCTTCTCGGGCTTGTCGGCGACGACGGCCTCGGTGGTGAGGAACAGGCCCGCGATCGACGCGGCGTTGAGCAGCGCCGAGCGGGTCACCTTCACCGGGTCGTTGATGCCCGCGGCGAGCATGTCGACGTACTCACCGGTCGCGGCGTTGAGGCCCTGGCCGACGGGGAGGTTGCGCACCTTGTCGGCGACGACGCCCGGCTCGAGGCCCGCGTTCAGCGCGATCTGCTTGAGCGGCGCGTCGATCGCGACGCGAACGATGTTCGCACCGGTCGCCTCGTCGCCCGAGAGGTCGAGCTTCTCGAACGCGTTCTTGCCGGCCTGGATGAGGGCGACGCCACCACCGGCGACGATGCCCTCCTCGACGGCGGCCTTCGCGTTGCGCACGGCGTCTTCGATACGGTGCTTGCGCTCCTTGAGCTCGACCTCGGTGGCCGCGCCCGCCTTGATGACGGCGACGCCGCCCGCGAGCTTGGCGAGGCGCTCCTGCAGCTTCTCGCGGTCGTAGTCGGAGTCGGTGTTGTCGATCTCCTTGCGGATCTGCGACACGCGGCCGGCGATGGCCTCTTCGTCACCGGCGCCCTCGACGATGGTCGTCTCGTCCTTGGTGATGATGACCTTGCGAGCCTGGCCGAGCAGGTCGAGCGTGACGTTCTCGAGCTTGAGGCCGACCTCTTCGGAGATGACCTGGCCGCCCGTGAGGGTCGCGATGTCCTGCAGCTGGGCCTTGCGGCGGTCGCCGAAGCCCGGGGCCTTGACGGCGACCGACTTGAAGATGCCGCGGATCTTGTTGACGATCAGGGTCGCGAGGGCCTCGCCGTCGACGTCTTCGGCGATGATGAGCAGCTGCTTGCCGGTCTGGATCACCTTGTCGACGATGGGGAGCAGGTCCTTGATGTTCGAGACCTTGCTGTTGACGATCAGGATGTAGGGGTCTTCGAAGACCGCTTCCTGACGCTCGGGGTCGGTGACGAAGTACGCCGACAGGTAGCCCTTGTCGAAGCGCATGCCCTCGGTGAGCTCGAGCTCGGTGCCGAAGGTGTTCGACTCCTCGACGGTGACCACGCCCTCCTTGCCGACCTTGTCGATCGCCTCGGCGATGAGCGCACCGATCTGCTCGTCTGCGGCCGAGATCGATGCGGTGGCGGCGATCTCCTCCTTGGTCTCGACGTCCTTCGCGTTGGCGAGGAGCTCGGCCTCGACGGCCTGGACGGCCTTCTCGATGCCGCGCTTGAGCGAGATGGGGTCGGCGCCTGCGGCGACGTTGCGAAGGCCCTCGCGGACGAGCGCCTGGGCGAGCACGACCGAGGTCGTGGTGCCGTCGCCGGCGACGTCGTCGGTCTTCTTGGCGACCTCCTTGACGAGCTCGGCGCCGATCTTCTCGTACGGGTCGTCGAGCTCGATCTCCTTGGCGATGGACACACCGTCGTTCGTGATCGTGGGCGCGCCCCACTTCTTCTCGAGCACGACGTTGCGTCCGCGCGGGCCGAGGGTCACCTTGACCGCGTCGGCGAGCGTGTTCAGGCCACGCTCGAGACCACGGCGGGCCTCCTCGTTGAAAGCAATGATCTTTGCCATGTGTGTTTCTCGTCCTTTCCCGGACGTCTTCAAAGATTCGTGGATTTAGCACTCAAAACGAGTGAGTGCTAAGACGATTCTGGCACTCTCCCGGCACGAGTGCAAGCGAGCGCGACGCGCGACGCCCTCGCACGAGCCGAGCGGCGGCGCGAAACGACGAACGCGCCGCCGGAGGGCCGGCGGCGCGTTCGGATGTCGTTGCGGTCAGGCGGGACGCACACCCTCAGCCTGCGGCCCCTTCGAGCCGGTGCCGACTTCGAACACGACCTGCTGACCTTCTTCGAGCACCTTGTACCCGGCCATGTCGATGGCGGAGTAGTGCACGAAGACGTCTTGGCCGCCATCGTCGACGGTGATGAAACCGTATCCCTTTTCAGCGTTGAACCACTTGACGGTTCCGTTCGCCATGCGTTGCTCCCATGTTGCTGTGTGTGGATCAGCACGTGCCTGTCGCCTGTACCGGGCCACTTGGCCGTGCCTACCCGGTGCCGAGAGCGGCACCGGCGTCACACGGGTTTCGAGCAGCCAATTCCAGATACTAACGACGTGACACGCGGGCACAAGGGGGGCGACGCAACGAATGATCGCGGAATGGCAACGATTCTGCACGGAACGGGCGAATCGGCCCGTGGGCGGTCAGCCCGCGACGTTCTCGGCGTAGTCGGAGCCGAGCACGACGACGAGCGGCGTGCCCGTCGCGGCGAACTGCTCGGAGAGCCGCACCTCCGCCTCGGGCAGCAGCTGGGCGACGCCCCGCGCCGCACCCTCGAGGTCGGGCGTCGCGTAGTAGACCACGGTCTCGGTCAGGTCGTTGGCGCTCGCGTTCGCCGTCGCGCCCACGGTCACGCCGCCTGCGGTGAGCAGCTCTCCGGCGTTCGCCGCGAGACCCGACGTGGTCGTGCCGTTCAGCACCGTGACGGGCACGTCGGGAGCGAGCGTCGGCTCGGCGGTGACGACGGGCGTCGGGGTCGGGGTCGCCGTCGGCGCGGTGAAGTTCAGCCGATCGTTCAGCAGCATGACCGCGCCGATGCCGACCGCCACGAGCACGACGGTCGCGAACGCCGCCCAGCCGAACGCGATCCACTTGGCGCCGCGGCGTGCGGGGGCGCGGTGCGCGCCGACTCGGTCGATGCCGTGCGGGATCGAGTCGAACCGATCGCGGGGGAACTTCTGCGCCATGTGTCCAGGTAACGAGGTCGGGGCCGGGCTCAGTCGAGCGGTCGGCCGAGGGAGAGGGAACGCCGGCTGCGGGCCTCCGCGCGCGCCGAACGCATGCGCTGCAGGCGTTTGACGAGCATGGGATCGTGCCGGAGGGCCGCCGGCGAGTCGATGAGCTCGCCGAGTATCCGATAGTAGCGGGTGGCCGAGATGCCGAATTCGTCGCGGATCGCCTCGGCCTTCCGCGCGGGCCGCTGCCAGGCGCGAGCCTCGAATGCGAGGACGTGTCGCTGCCGGTCGTCGAGGTCGGCCTCGTCGGGCCGGTTCGGTACGCGCTCTGCGGCCATGTCCATCTCCCGTCGGGGCCGCGCGATCACGCGTCCTGTGCTGCACATCCTAGGCACGGCGACCCGAGTGCACGCCGAGCAGCCGCGGCGTGTGCCACCGGCGGAACACGGGACATCCGTCGCGCGTTGCACCCCACGTACCGATCCGTCACCTCGCCGCCCGACCTGCGACGATGGAAGCAGAGACCCGAAGCCCCCGAGAGGATGCGCATGTCCTACAGCGTGAAGAAGAGCGACGAAGAGTGGCGCGCCGAGCTCGACCCCGAGCAGTACGCGGTGCTGCGCGAGGCGGCGACCGAGCGGCCGTGGACGGGTGAGCTCCTCGACGAGGAGCGCGCAGGCGTCTACACCTGCGCGGCCTGCAACGCCGAGCTCTTCAAGAGCGGCACGAAGTTCGATTCGGGCTGTGGCTGGCCGAGCTTCTACGAGTCGGTGCGCCCCGAGGCCGTCGAGCTCATCGAGGACACGTCGCTCGGCATGGTGCGCACCGAAGTGCGCTGCGCCGACTGCGGCTCGCACCTCGGTCACGTGTTCCCCGACGGCTTCGGAACGCCCACGGGTGATCGCTACTGCATGAACTCCCTCGCGCTCGGCTTCACCGCCGAGTCCTGAGCGTGGCGTCGGTTCGCGAGGCGGTCCTCGCGCGGCGCTCGGCGCCGAAGGTGACGGATGTCGCTCCCGACGACGCGACGATCATCGAGTTGCTCGTCGCCGCCGAACGGGTGCCCGACCATGCGGCGCTGCGCCCCTGGCGCGTGATCGCGCTCCGAGGCGCCGCGCGTTCGCGTCTCGGTGCGGCGCTGGCCGAGGCATCGGGCCTGACGGGCGACGCGGCATCGCGACTCGCCGCCAAGCCCGAACGTGCCCCGCTGCTGCTCGCGATCGTCGCGACGAGCACCCCTCACCCGAAGGTTCCGCAGTGGGAGCAGGACGCCGCGGCGGCCGGCGTCGCGCACCTGCTGAGCCTGCTGCTCGACGAAGCCGGGTGGGGCGTGATGTGGCGAACCGGGCCGTACACGAGGCACGCGCTCGTCGCGGCCATGCACGGGCTCGGCGCGAATGAGCACCTGCTCGGGTGGCTCTACGTCGGCGGGGTTCCCGAGGGCGCACGCGCGGCGCGCACGGGGCTGCCGCCCGCACCGCGGTTCAGCTCGCTCGACTGACCGATCCGTCGGCGGGGGCCGGGGCGACGTGCTTGTGCTTGGTCCACCGGATCGATGCGACGACCACCGCGACGACGGCGAGCACGGTGCCGCCGATCGTGGCGACGCCGACGGGGCGCTCGGAGGTCGGCAGCAGCAGGTCGAGGGCGAGCGCAGCAGCGAGCTGGCCGGCCACTCCGCAGAGCGCGAGCAGCAGCACGCCGACGACCCGCACGAGCACGGCCTGCCCGGCGATGAACACGCAACCGATCGCGCCGCCGAGGTACAGCCATGGTTCGGCGGGCAGCGCGTCGGGCCAGCCTGCGATCGCCGAATGCACGAGCACGACGATGACGAGCGCCGTGGTGCCCACGGCGAAGTTGGTGAGCGTCGCAGTGAACGCGCTGCCTGCCTCGACCTTCACCCGGCCGTTCACCGCCTGCTGCCACGCGGCACCGATGCCGGCGACGAACGGGAGCAGCATGAGCACGAGCGGCACGTCGTGCACGAGCTGCGCCGACACCGCCCACGAGATCGCTGCGAGCGCGATCAGCGCGCCCAGGACGCGCATGACCGTGAGCGGCCGTCGCCCGCCCGGACCCAGGCCGACGACGTCGAAGAAGATGCCGCCGACCGTCTGGCCCGCGACGATCGCCACGGTGAACAGCGCGACGCCGAGCACACCGGCCGACAGCCCCTGGGTGGTGACGAACCATGCGCCCGCGAGGCCGCCGAGCAGCATCCACCACGCGATCCTTCGGGCGCGCAGCCCCTCGCGGACGCGCCCGATGCCCTGACGCCCCGGCCGCCAGAAGCCCAGCACGACGAGCAGGATCAGGAGGCCGGAGCCGAACGAGATGGCCGCCGCGCTGTACGGATCGTCGATCGCCGCGGCGAGCTGCCCGTTCACGCGCGACTGCAGCGCCGTGAGGCCGCCGAAGAGGACGGCGAGCACGATCGCGAGCCACATCGGGATGCGGGAGCGTTCGGCGTGCGCGTGGCGATGGGGTTCACCCGAACCCGCCGCCTGGGGCGCAGCGTCGGTGATCGGTTGTTCTGTCAAGAGCCGGCTGCGGGACTCGAACCCGCAACCACCGCTTTACAAGAGCGGTGCGCTACCAATTGCGCCAAGCCGGCATGCGTGCCCCGGCCATCTTACCGGGGCTCGCGGTCACCGGCCGCCGGCAGGCGCCGGTCGGTCGGTGACGAGTCGCCTACGGCGCCGGACTCGGCGTCGGCGTCGGCGACGCGCTGGACTCGGAGAAGGTCTCGCCGGTCGCCTGCAGGACGAACGACTGGAACTCGGCCGGGTCGGTGAGCGAGCCCACGTACTGCTTGCCGTTCACGAGCACCGTGGGGGTGCCGGTGATCGACGCGAGGTCGGAGTTCGGCACCGGCTGGGTGAGCGCCCGGTTCGTGGCGTCCTGCACCCAGCTGTGGAACTGCTTGTCGTCGATGCACTTCTCGATCGTCGACAGCGAGGAGACGCCGGCCTGCTTCGCGAGGGCCTTGATCTCATCGTTCGAGAGCCCCTCGGTGCCCTCTTCGGGCTGGTTCTCGAACATCAGGTCGTGGAAGTCGAGGAACGAGACGGGCGAGTTGTCGGCCACGCAGGCCGCCGCGTTCGCCGCTCGCAGCGAGTACTGCGTGCCCGCCGACTTGTTGGTGAGGATCGCGATGGGGTGCACCTCGAGCGTCGCCGCGCCCTCTTCGATCATGGCGCGGATCGACGCCGAGTTGGTCTGCTCGAAGTCGCCGCAGAACGGGCACAGGTAGTCGACGTAGGTCACGATGTTCGCCACCGTGCCGGTCTCATCCGGAACGGTCGGCGTCGGGGTCTCATCGGCGTCGAGCGCGGGCGTCTCGACGGGGGTGATGACGCCCTCAGCGCCCGTGAGCACGATGCCGTTGCTCGCCATGTTCGCGGGGCCGGGACCCGCAGGACGCACGTTGTTGAAGATCAGCCCGGCGACGAGGCCCGCGACCGCGAGCACGGCGACGATGATGCCGCCCTGGATGAGCCAACGGTTGCGGCGCTCGCGCTTCTTCTGCTCTTCGCGCAGGGCCCGTGCCTTCTCGCGCGCTGCTTCGCGCTGCTCGTTACGGGAAGGGCGTGGCTTGTCTGCTCCGCCAATGCTCATCGATGGTCACTCCGGTCGCTGTGTGGGCGCGCGCGACTGCACGCGAACGCAAACACGATAGTAGGCACGGCGTCTGGGAATCCTCCAAACGAACGCTGAACGCGGATGTCCCGACGCGGGCCTCACCGCGGCGGCCGCGGCCCGGGACATCCGTCGACGGTGCGGACCACCCTCGCGCGCATGCGATACTGAGGAGGCGTCAGCATCGACGCAAGTCCATTCACTACGGATCGTCCGGCACGTACCTGCCGGTGAAGGAGATACAGAACCATGGCGTCAGTCACGTTCGACAAGGCCACCCGCCTCTACCCCGGAGGCACCCGACCGGCCGTCGACCAGCTCGACCTCGAGATCGCAGACGGCGAGTTCCTCGTCCTCGTCGGCCCCTCGGGTTGCGGCAAGTCCACCTCGCTCCGCATGCTCGCGGGCCTCGAAGAAGTCAACGAGGGCAACATCCTCATCGGCGACCGCAACGTCACCGACGTGCCCCCGAAGGACCGCGACATCGCGATGGTCTTCCAGAACTACGCGCTCTACCCCCACATGACCGTCGCCGAGAACATGGGCTTCGCGCTCAAGATCGCGGGCGTCGGCAAAGACGAGCGCGCCGCGCGCGTGCTCGAGGCCGCGAAGCTGCTCGACCTCGAGCCCTACCTCAGCCGCAAGCCGAAGGCGCTCTCGGGCGGCCAGCGCCAGCGCGTCGCGATGGGCCGCGCGATCGTGCGCCAGCCGCAGGTGTTCCTCATGGACGAGCCCCTGTCGAACCTCGACGCGAAGCTCCGCGTGCAGACCCGCACCCAGATCGCCTCGCTGCAGCGCCGCCTCGGCGTCACCACGGTCTACGTCACCCACGACCAGACCGAGGCGCTCACCATGGGCGACCGCATCGCGGTGCTCAAGGACGGCGTCCTGCAGCAGGTCGGCACCCCGCGCGACCTCTACGAGAAGCCGAGCAACGTGTTCGTCGCGGGCTTCATCGGCTCGCCGGCGATGAACCTCTTCCACGCCGACCTCGTCGAGGGTGGCGTCAAGTTCGGCACCGCGACCGTGCCGGTCGACCGCGAGATCCTCGCGGCATCGACGGCCGCCACCGCGACCATCGGCGTGCGCCCCGAAGACATCACGGTCTCGCCCCACGAGGGCGAGGGCCTTGCGGTCGACGTCGACCTCGTCGAAGAGCTCGGCGCCGACGGGTACCTCTACGGGCACTCGATCGTCGAGGGCAAGCGCACCGACATCGTCGCGCGCGTCGACGGCCGCGTGCACCCGAATGCGGGCGACAAGGTCTACCTCACCGCCACGCCGAACCACGTGCACCTCTTCGACATCGAGTCGGGCGCACGCCTGAGCGACAAGGCAGTGGTGAGCTGAATCCGGTGAACCGCGCACGATGCCGGTCGGGCCTCGGCCCGGCCGGCATCGGCGTCTGCCCGGCACCCGGGCTACGCTGAATTCCGATGACCGGCTCACTCTCGATCACGTCGGCACTGACCGACCCCGCGCTCCTCGACCTGCCGTGGGACCTGCCGCTCGAGGCGTGGCCGAGCGACACGATCGCCGCACTGCCCAAGGGCATCTCGCGTCACCTCGTGCGCTTCGCCCACCTCGGATCGCACGTCGTCGCCGTCAAGGAGACGACCGCCGAGATGGCCAAGGGCGAATACGAGATGCTGCGCGCCCTGCAGCGCCTCGACATCCCGTGCGTCGACCCCGTCGCCGTGATCACGAACCGCAGCGACGACGAGGGCGAAGCGCTGAAGCCCGTGCTCGTCACGCGGCACCTGCGCTTCTCGCTGCCCTATCGGGCGTTGTTCTCGCAGACGCTGCGGCCCGACACGGCGACCCGTCTCGTCGACGCGCTCGCGGTGCTGCTCGTGCGACTGCACGTCGTGGGGTTCTTCTGGGGCGACGTCTCGCTGTCGAACACGCTGTTCCGGCGCGACGCCGGCGCGTTCGCCGCGTACCTGGTCGACGCCGAGACCGGCAAGCTCTACGAGGGCGGACTCTCCGACGGCCAGCGTGAGAACGACCTCGAGATCGCCCGGGTCAACATCGCCGGCGAACTGCTCGATCTCGAGGCGGGGGGCAAGGTCGCCGACGAGCTCGATCCCGTGAACATCTCGAACGGGATCATCGAGGCGTACCGCAGCCTGTGGAACGAGCTCACGGGCCCCGAGGTCTTCTCCTCCGCCGAACGGTGGCGCATCAACGAGCGGGTCAACCGGCTCAACGAGCTCGGGTTCGACATCGAGGAGCTCGGCATCAAGACCGACGAGACCGGCACGCGCGTGCGCATCCAGCCGAAGGTCGTCGACGCCGGACATCACCAGCGACGGCTCCTGCGGCTCACGGGCCTCGACGCGGGCGAGAACCAGGCTCGTCGCCTGCTCAACGACCTCGACTCGTACCGCGCGGCGTACGGCAAGGACCATCTCGACGAAGAGATGGTCGCGCACGAGTGGCTCATGCGCGTGTTCGAACCGGTCGTGCGGGCGATCCCGCTCGACCTGCGCCGAAAGCTCGAGCCGGCCGAGGTGTTCCACCAACTGCTCGAGCACCGCTGGTTCATGGCGCAGCAGGCCGGCCACGACATTCCCCTGGCCGAGGCGGTGACCTCGTACATCAACGAGGTGCTGCGTCATCGCCGCGACGAGGCGACCGTGATCGACCCGGTGACGAGCTCGTTCACCGCGGTACTCGACGTCGTGCCGACCGAGACGGCGGCGATCAGCGCGATCGACCCCGACGACGAGAACGACTGGCGCCTGAAGGTCTGAAACTTCCGCCGGTCGAGTAGGCGCGCAAGCGCCGTATCGAGACCACTGACGGGGTCTCGATACGCGACTTCGTCGCTACTCGACCGACGCCTCGGCGCGCAGCTTCGAGATCTCGTAGAGCGTCACGGATGCCGCGATGCCGGCATTGAGCGACTCGGTGGCCGCCTCGATCGGGATCGAGACGATCGCGTCGCACGTCTCGGCGACGAGGCGGGACAGGCCCTTGCCCTCGCTGCCGACGACGATGACGATCGGCCGGTCGGCCCACGACAGGCCGGGCAGCGAGACCTCGCCGTCGCCGTCGAGCCCGAGCACGAAGACGCCGCGCTCCTTGAGCGTCTTGAGCGTCTGGGTGAGGTTCGGAGCCATGGCGACGGGGATGCGCGCGGCAGCGCCGGCCGACGTCTTCCAGGCCGCGGCGTTGACGCTCACCGAGCGGCGCTGCGGCACGATGACGCCCTGGCCGCCGAACGCCCCCGTGGAACGCAGGATCGCGCCGAGGTTGCGCGGGTCGGTGATGCCGTCGAGTGCCACGAGCAGCGGGGTCTCGTCGCGCGCGAGCACCTCGTCGAGCATCTCGATCGGGTGCGCGTACTCGTACGGCGGCACCTTGAGGGCGATGCCCTGATGCACCGCGTCATGCCCGGCGAGCCGGTCGAGCTCGGGGCGCATGACCTCGAGCATGGGGATGCCGCGGTTGTTGGCGAGCTTCATCGCCTCTTTCACCCGGTCGTCCATCTCGACGCGCGCCGCGATGTAGAGCGTCGACGCCGGGATGCGCGCACGCAGTGCCTCGACGACCGAGTTGCGGCCCGTGACGATCTCGGATTCGTCGCCCGACTTCGAGCGGCGGGCCGCACCCGAGGCACCGCGCGGCGCACCGGCTCGGGCGCCCTGGCCGGCGACCTTGCCTGCGGCCCTGCCTTTGCCGCCCGCGGCGGCATAGCGCTCCTGCGCGGCCTTGCGCTTGCCGGCGGGGTGCCAGGCTCGGTCTTCGGCCTTCGGCGTGGGACCCTTGCCCTCGAGCGCCTGGCGCCCCTGACCGCCCGAGCCGACCTGCTTGCCCTTGCCCTTGCGTACGGCTCCGGCGCGCGACTTTCCGCTGCTGCCCTTCATGATCCCAAGCTCCAATGCGTGCCGGTCTGGCTGTCTTCGATGGTGATGCCCGCGACGGCGAGCTCGGCGCGGATGCGATCGGCCGCGGCGTAGTCCCTCGACTCGCGTGCGGTCTGGCGGTCTTCGATGAGGCGCGTGACGAGGGCGTCGAGCGCGGATGTCGCGGGGCCCGAGTCACCCGCCGACCAGTGCGGGTCGCGGGGGTCGATGCCGAGCACCTCGACCATCGCGACCACCTGGCCGTGCGCGACCGCGGCGTCGTGCAGCTCTTCGTCGTCGAGCGACTGGTTGCCCGCGCGCACGGTGTCGTGCAGCACGGCGAGCGCCTGCGGCACGCTGAAGTCGTCGTCCATGGCGTCGGCGAAGGCATCGGGGATCACCGGGCTGCCCACGCCCGAGTACCGCGTGCCGGCGAGGCGGCGCTCGACCCGCTCGAGGAAGCCGCGGATGCGGTCGACGGTCGCCTCGGCCTCGGCGAGCGAACTCGGCGCGTAGTCGAGCGTCGACCTGTAGTGCGCTCCGCCGAGCAGGTACCGAACAGCGAGCGGGGAGGCGAGGCCGAACAGCTCGGCCGCGTAGACCGAGTTGCCGAGCGACTTCGACATCTTCTGTCCGCCCGTGTTCACGAGCCCGTTGTGCACCCAGTAGCGCGCGAAGCCGTCGCCGGCTGCGGTCGACTGGGCGAGCTCGTTCTCGTGGTGCGGGAACCGCAGGTCGAGCCCGCCGCCGTGGATGTCGAACTCGGTGCCGAGGTAGCGCGCCGCCATCGCCGAGCATTCGATGTGCCAGCCGGGCCGCCCGGCTCCCCAGGGCGAGTGCCAACTCGACGACTCGGGCTCTGCCGGCTTGTGCCCCTTCCAGAGCGCGAAGTCGCGCGGGTCGCGCTTGCCGCGCGGGTCGGCGTCGGCCGCGGCTTCCATCTTGTCGCGGGACTGGCGGGTGAGCTCGCCGTAGGAGGGCCAGCTCGACGTGTCGAAGTACACGTCGCCCGAGCCGTCGGGCGCCGGATACGCGTTTCCGCGCTCGATGAGTCGTGCGATGAGTTCCTGCATCTGCTGCACGCTCGCCGTCGCGCGCGGCTCGTAGGTCGGGGCGAGGATGCCGAGGGAGGCATACGCCGCCGTGAACTCGAGCTCGACCCGGTAGGCGAGCGCGTACCACTGCTCGTCGCCCGCTGCGTTCAGGATCTTGTCGTCGATGTCGGTGACGTTGCGGATGAACGCGACGTCGTTGCCGCGATACGCGAACCAGCGCCGCATGATGTCGTACACGAGGGCGCTGCGCAGGTGCCCGATGTGCGGGCTCGACTGCACGGTCGGCCCGCAGACGTACATGCCGACGTGCCCCTCGCGGAGGGGCACGAAGTCACGCAGGGCCTGGGCCTTCGAGTCGTAGAGTCGCACGGTCACCCGCCAAGCCTACCGGCGCGCCGCCGTGAGACGCGGAGCATGTCAGGCGGGGATGAGGAGCGCGGTCGCGATCGCGGCGACACCCTCGCCGCGGCCCGTGAAGCCGAGGGCGTCGCTCGTGGTCGCGCTCACGCTCACCGGCGCGCCGAGCACGCGTGAGAGCAGCGCCTCGGCCTCGGCCCGGCGCGGCGCGAGCTTGGGCCGGTTGCCGACGATCTGCACGGTCACGTTGCCGATCGAGAATCCGGATGCCTCGACCAGCCGCCTCGTCTCGGTGAGGAAGACCTCGCCGCGTGCGCCGTCGAATCGGGGGTCGTCGGTGCCGAAGACCTGGCCGACGTCGCCGAGCCCGGCGGCCGCGAGCAGCGCGTCGCAGATCGCGTGCGCGGCGGCATCGCCGTCGCTGTGCCCCGAGAGCCCGCGCTCATCGGGCCAGTGCAGTCCGGCGAGCCAGAGCGGGGTGCCGGTGTCGGCGGCGAAGGCGTGCACGTCGGTGCCCGTGCCGATGCGCGGGGGCGGCGCGGCGCGCGGGGGCGTTCGCCCCGTGCGTTCCGCGACGAGCTGCTCGGCGCGGCGCAGGTCGGCCGGCACCGTGATCTTGAACGCTCGAACGTCGCCCGGGACGATGTCGACGGCGAGGCCCGATGATGCGACGAGCGCCGCATCGTCGGTGAACTCGTCGCGCGCCGTGGCGTAGGCGTGATCGAGCGCCTTGCGCGGGAAGCCCTGGGGCGTCTGCACCGCGCGCAACTGCGACCGGTCGACGGTCTCGACGACGCTGCCGTCGCCCCCGACTCGCTTGATCGTGTCGACGACGTCGAGCGCGGGGACGATGCCGCGGTTGCGGGCGCGCACGGCTCCGGCGACCTCGTCGAACACGAGGCTCGGCGTGAGGGCCCGAGCGGCGTCGTGGACGAGCACCGTGTCGATGCCGGGCGGCAGCACCGCGAGTCCACGCGATACCGACTGCTGCCGGGTCGCGCCGCCCGCGACGACGTCGAGCACGGCGGATGCCCCGGCCACGACCGGCTCGAACGCCGACCGGCTCGCATCGACCCGGTCGGCGGGAACGACGAGCACGAGGTGCGGCGTGGACGCCATGCCGAGCGCGCCGGCGACGGCGGTCGCGAGCACCGTGCCGTCACCGAGCGGCACGAATGCCTTCGGCTCGTCGTACCCGAGGCGAGTGCCGCTTCCGGCCGCGACGATGACGACGGCGATCGTGGGCGTGCTCATGGCACGAGCGTAGCGCGGCGCCGATCGCGAGAAACGCACGCCGAACTCGCCACCCGACCTGCGGAGCAGGACCCGCTAGGAGGCGAGCACCTCGTCGAGCACGGTCGAGGCAGCCTCTTCGTCGGTCTTCTCTGCGAGCGCGAGCTCGGAGATGAGGATCTGACGTGCCTTCGCGAGCATGCGCTTCTCGCCGGCCGAGAGCCCGCGGTCCTGGTCACGACGCCACAGGTCGCGCACGACTTCGGAGACCTTGATCACGTCGCCCGAGGCGAGCTTCTCGAGGTTCGCCTTGTAGCGACGCGACCAGTTGGTCGGCTCTTCGGTGAAGGGGGCGCGCAACACCTCGAAGACCTTGTCGAGGCCTTCTTTTCCGATGACGTCGCGCACGCCGACGAGGTCGACGTTCTCGGCCGGAACCTCGATGACGAGGTCGCCCTGCGTGACGTTCAGCTTGAGGTAGAGCTTCTCTTCACCTTTGATGATCCGTTTCTTCACCTCGGTGATCGTTGCGGCACCGTGGTGGGGGTAAACGACGGTTTCGCCAACCTCAAAAAGCATGAATATGTGTCCTTTCGGCAACTCTCAGGATATCACATTCGGGATCGTGCTAAGGTTCCGCCTCCCCCTCGCATGGCCGCCGCGACCGTACGATATGCTCGGATTCGATTCCTCGCGCGCGCCGAAACGGCCGCGCGCCCGCTCGCTCTTGGAGGTTCTGTGAAGGCGCGTCTCGTGGCATCCGCCGCTCTCGCTCTCGGCATCGCGCTCGGCGCGAGCGGCTGCGCGATGCTCACCTATCAGGCGACGACCGAGCCCTACGACGCGAGCGACGGGGTCGCCGCCGATGTCGGCGATCTCGACCTGCGCAACATCCTCGTCGTGAGCGACGACGGCGATGAGGGCAACCTCGTGCTCACCGTCGTCAACAACGGCGAAGACGACGTCGAGCTCGACGTGCAGCTCGTCTCCAGCGGCGACACGCAGACCATCGAGGTCGCGGCAGGCTCGACCGTGGGCCTCGGCGCGGCCGACGTCGAGGGCATCGACGTCCTCGACCCCATCCTGCTCGAGGGCATCGACACACAGCCCGGCGGGCTCGTCGACATCTACTTCCAGTACGGCTCGGCCGAGGGCATCGAGATCGGCGTGCCGGTGCTCGACAGCAGCCTGCCCGAGTACTCCGACCTGGCCCCGTGACGAGCGGTGGTGCCGAGCGGCGCCACTTCCAGACGAACGACATGAGCGGATGCCCCGGGGCATCCGCTCATTCGTCGCTGCGGGCCTATGCCTCGAAACGGTAGCCGAGCCCACGCACGGTGACGAGCTGCACGGGCTCGGAGGGCTGCTGCTCGATCTTCGACCGGATGCGCTTGATGTGCACGTCGAGCGTCTTCGTGTCGCCGAAATAGTCGGACCCCCACACCCGGTCGATGAGCTGACCGCGCGTGAGCACGCGACCGGGATTGCGCATGAGCAGTTCGAGCAACTCGAATTCCTTGAGCGGCATGGGCACGGCCGTTCCGTCGACCTCGACCGTATGCCGGTCGACGTCCATGCGCACCCGACCGCCCTCGAGGATCGCCTCGTCGTAGTCGTCGATCTCGGTGCGCCGCCGCAGCACCGCGCGGATGCGGGCGAGCAGCTCGCGCGTGGAGTACGGCTTCGTCACGTAGTCGTCGGCGCCGAGCTCGAGGCCCACGACGATGTCGATCTCGGAATCCTTCGCCGTGAGCATGATGATCGGTACCGTCGAGCGCGACCGGATCTCGCGGCAGACCTCGGTGCCCGGCAGTCCGGGCAGCATGAGGTCCAGCAGCATGAGGTCGGGTTCGGCCTGGTCGAATGCCGCGATGGCGGCGGGTCCGTCGGCGGCCACCTCCACCTCGTAGCCCTCGCGCTCGAGGAGGAAGCTCAGGGGGTCGCTCAGTGCGATCTCGTCTTCGACGAGGAGGATTCGGGTCACGTACGGTCTCCTGGTTCGGATGCTGCGACGTTCGCAGCGCGTCGGGCGCCGCGCGAGGCGGCGAGTTTCGGGGCGCTGGTGGCACCGGGCAGGACCTCGGTCGGCGGCGCGTCCGAATCGGCCGACTCGGACGCCTCGATGGGCGGCTCGGCGAGGGGAAGCCGGATCATGAAGGTCGATCCCCTTCCGGGCTGCGACCACACGCGCACGTCGCCGCCGTGATTCTGCACCGTGTGCTTCACGATGCTGAGCCCGAGCCCCGAGCCGCCGGTGTTGCGCGAGCGTGCCTGGTCGATGCGGTAGAACCGCTCGAAGACCCGCTCGAGTTCGTCGGACTCGATGCCGATCCCCTGGTCGGTGACCGCGATCTCGACGGCCTCGTCGACGACCTTCGTGCCCACGCCGACCCGGCCGCCTTCGCTGGAGTAGGCGATCGCGTTCGCGATGAGGTTGTGCACGGCGACGATCAGCAACGACCGGTCGCCGTAGACCTCGGCCTTCGACGACGCGCGAACCGCGACGTCGATGCCCTTCGCGGTCGCGACGACCCGGTTCTGCTCGACCGCCGCCGCCACGATCTCGTCGACCCTGAGCAACTTATCGGTGCGCAGCGCCCCGCGAGCCTGCAGCCGGGACAGCTCGATGACCTCGCTCGTGATGTGCGCGAGCCGGCCGGCCTCGACCGAGAGCCTGCCCGCGAAGCGCCGTACCTGGTCGGGCTCGTCGGCGGCCTGGTCGAGCGCCTCGGCGAGCAGGCTGACCGAGGCGATCGGGGTCTTCAGCTCGTGGCTGATGTTCGCGACGAAGTCGCGTCGCACCTCGTCGAGCCGGAACGACTCGGTGCGATCCTCGGCGAGCAGGAGCACGAATCGCGTGCCCAGACGGCCCGACCGTACCCGCAGCCGGAGCGGTGTGTCGGCGAAAGGCCCCCGGGAGACGACGTAGTCCTCGCCGACGATCGGTTCGCCCGTGCGGCGCACGGTGGCGACGATGTCGAGCAGCTCGGGATGCACGAGCTGCTGGTTGCGCACGAGCCCCATGGCGACGGCGCCCGGCGAGGCCCGCAGCACGTTGTTCGACGGATCCAGCACGACTCCGGCGGACTCCATGACATCGAGCACCTGGTCGACCCCGTCGGGAATCGTCGGCGCGACCACCTTCGCCGCGCTGGCTCCGCGGCGTTCGGCCATGTGCAGCACGATCATGAATGCGGCACCGAGGAAGAGGCCGAAGGCAAGCGCGGTGAGCACCAGCCACGTGGAGTCCATGCGTTCAAGACTAACCAGCCGATCGCGCCGCCTCGGCCATTGTCCGCCTGTGCGGCGGTACGTTAATGGGTGTTCAGCCTCCCGGCACCTGCTGTTCACCTGCCGCCGCGAGGATGTCCCGGGGCCGCAGCGCCCTGCCGTCCCGCGCGCAGCGCGAGCCGCCGAGAGATGAGGATTCGTACATGCGTGAGGTGTTCCAGCAGGAGCTGGCCGAGGTTCAGGACCGACTGGTGGAGCTCGCCGAACTCGTCGCCGAGTCGATCGACAAGGCCACGCGGGCGTTCCACCAGTCCGAGGTGAGCCTGGCCGAAGACGTGATCGCCAGCGACAACTTCATCGACCAGCGCACGGTCGCCCTCGACGAGCTCGCGATCACGATCCTCGCCCGCCAGCAACCGGTCGCCCGCGACCTGCGCATCGTCGTGAGTGCCCTGCGCATCAGCGCCTCGCTCGAGCGCATGGGCGACATGTCGACCCACATCGCCCAGCTCGCCCGCTACCGCTTCCCCGACAAGGTCGTGCCCAAGTCGCTGCGCTCGACGTTCGCCGAGATGGGCCAGCTCGACGTCGAGATCGCGCGCAAGCTCGTCGAGCTGCTGCGCACCGAAGACGCGCAGCTCGCCGAGGAGATCCGCAACGACGACGACAAGGTCGACGCGCTGCACCTCGTGGTGTTCGACAAGGTGCTCGGCGAGACCTGGAAGGGCCAGGCCGTCGACACGGTCGACGCCACGCTCGCGAGCCGCTATCACGAGCGCTTCGCCGACCACGCCGTGTCGATCGCCAAGAAGGTGCAGTACCTCGTGACCGGCGACTGGGACCCCGAGAAGTCCGCGGGCTGAGGCCGGAACGACGGAGGGCGAGGGGTCATCGACCCCTCGCCCTCCGTCGTGTTCGGGTTACCTGGTGCCCTGTGCGGCAACGGCCGCCGCACCGGCCGCGGCGGCCTCGGGGTCGAGGTACTCGCCCGGCTCGAGCGGCATGAAGTCGTCGCCGAGGCGGTACACGAGCGGGATGCCGGTGGGGATGTTGAGTTCGGAGATCTCGTCGTCGCTGATGCCATCGAGGTGCTTCACGAGCGCGCGCAGCGAGTTGCCGTGCGCGGTGACGAGCACGACCTTGCCGGCAGCGAGGTCGGGGATGATGTCCGACTCCCAGTAGGGCAGCATGCGCGCGATGACGTCTTTCAGGCACTCGGTGCGCGGCATCTCGGCGTCGGTGAGGCTCGCGTAGCGCGGATCGCCCACCTGCGACCACTCGGCGTCGTCGGCGAGCACGGGCGGCGGGGTGTCGAACGAGCGGCGCCACAGCTGGAACTGCTCGGGACCGTACTTCTCGAGCGTCTCGGCCTTGTCGAGGCCCTGCAGCGCGCCGTAGTGGCGCTCGTTGAGCCGCCACGAGCGGCGCACGTCGATCCACGCGCGGTCTGCCACGTCGAGCGCGATGTTCGCGGTCTGGATCGCGCGCGTCAGCACCGAGGTGTGCTGCACGTCGGGGAGGAGCCCCGAGTCGCGCAGCAGCTCGCCGGCGCGGGCCGCTTCGGTCTCGCCGAGCTCGGAGAGCCTGACGTCGACCCAGCCGGTGAACAGGTTCTTCTGGTTCCATTCGCTGTTGCCATGACGGAGCAGTACGAGGGTGTGAGGCATGAGGACAGCCTACCGGCGGGACATCCGGGCGCCTGATCGCGTGAATCCCGATGACGGCGACGGATGGCGCGACTCGCCCCGCGCGCGCCTGCGAGACTTGCAGCATGCCGGTCGGATCCATCACTCGCGGGACGACGAACACGAACCGCCTGCGACGCATCGACCGATGGATCGCCGCGCAGTCCGCGCTGCGCCACGCCACCGACGCGTTCGTCGTCGACCTCGGTTACGGCGCGAGCGGGGTGACCGCGATCGAGCTCGCGGCGAGGCTCGCGCACGTCCGACCCGACGTCGAGGTGCTCGGGCTCGAGATCGACCCGGCACGCGTGCGCAGCGCGCGCGAACAGCTCGCGAGGGTGCGCGCCGGGCGATCGCACTTCGATGCCGGCGTGCGCGTCGAGTTCGCCCTCGGCGGCTTCGAGGTGCCAACGCCGAACAGTCGCCGTCCCGCGGTCATCCGTGCGTTCAACGTGCTGCGGCAGTACGACGAGTCCGATGTCGCCGCCGCATGGACCCGCATGGCCGCTCGGCTCGCACCGGGCGGGCTGCTCGTCGAGGGCACGTGCGACGAGCTCGGGCGCGTCGCGAGCTGGGTCGGCGTCGACGCGTCGGGGCCGCGCACGTTCACGATCAGCCTGCGGCGGTCGGGCCTCGAGACACCCTCGATCGTCGCCGAGCGCCTGCCGAAGGCGCTCATCCACCGCAACGTTCCCGGCGAGCGCATCCACGAGCTGCTCGCCGAGCTCGACCGGGCCTGGCGACGGCACGCGCCGATGTCGGTGTACGGGCCGTCGCAGCGGTGGACCGCCACCGTCGCCACAGTGCGGCATGCCGGGTGGCACGTGATCGGCGGGCCGCGCCGTTCCCGTCTCGGCGAACTCACCGTGCCGTGGCAGTCGGTGGCACCCGCCTGACGTCCGCTCCCCGTGCCCGCGCCCCGACGGGTGCGCCGGCGCCGCTACGGCTTGCGCACGCCGAGGCGCGGCAGGCGCGGCACGTCGACCGCAGCTCCGGCGTCGGCCGGGACGATCTCGACCTGTGCCGCCGCGACCTCGATGCCGTGGCTGAGCACGATGAGCGGGAGGTCGCCGGGCACCGCGCGCTTGACGACCGCCAGCGCGATCGGCCCGAGCTCGTGGTGCATCGCACTCGAGGTGATGCGGCCGACGGTCCGCCGCTCGGGCGCGGCGCCGGGCTCGGGTTCGGGGCGCACCTTCTCGCCGACGACCTCGTCTCCGGGCGCGGGCAGCACCGTGTCGCTGCCGTCGAGGTGCAGCAGTACGAGGCGGCGCGGCGGACGGCCGAGGTTCAGCACCTTCGCCACCGTCTCCTGGCCCTTGTAGCAACCCTTGCCGAGGTCGACGGCACTGCGCAGCCAGTCGAGCTCGTGCGGAATCGTCTTCTCGTCGACCTCGGTCGCGAGGCGCGGACGCCACGCGGCGATGCGCAGCGCCTCGGCGGCGAGCGATCCGGCGACGGCCACGCGGCCGGCGGAGACGGCGGCGGCGGCATCCGCGAGTGCGGCGCGCGGCACGATGCGCTCGATCCAGTGCCACGCGGATGCCGGGTGGCCGGCCTGTTCGGCGTACTGGTGCGCCCCCGGCGGGGGCGATGCCCACGGGTCGGTCCAGTCGAGCGCCACCCCGGCGGGCGCCGCAGCAGGCGCCGCGGCATCGAGTGCGGCCTGGGACATCGCGGCGATCACGGCGAACTCGTCACTGCGGTCGGCGACCTCGACGCGCAGCATGAAGCGCATGCGGTCGAGCCAGGCCGCGAGCGGTGCAGCCTCGTCGCCCTCGACGATGAGCCAGGTCGACTCGCCGTCGTCGACGAGGTGCACGGCGTGCTCGATGCGACCCGATGCGTCGAGCAGGAGTGCCTCGGCACTCTCGCCGGGAGCGATGCGTTCGACGGCCTGGCTCGCCATCGAGTGCAGCCACGAGCGACGGTCGGGGCCGGTGACGACGACGAGTCCGCGGTCGGACAGGTCGACGATCGCCTCGCCGCGCTCGAGTCTGCGCTGCTCGACGATGGGATTGCCGTAGTGCCCGGCGACGCCCAGATCGAGCGTCTCGGCCGGAACTGCGCCGTCGAGCACCAGGAACGGGGACGCGGCCATCAGTCGACCTTCGCGAGTCGGGCCGACGCGTGGGTGCGAAGGTCTTGGCCGAGGGCCGCGATGTCCCACGCCCAGAGCAGGTGCGCTTCGACGAGACCGTAGAGTCGCGTCGCTGCCGCGTAGTCCTTCGCCCCGGCCGCACGCATGACCGCGTCGGTGGCCAGGTCGATGCGCGGCCCCTTGACCTGGCCTAGGTAGAGTTCGCTGACCCCGCCGGGATGCACGATCGAGACCTCGAGATCGAAGCCGCCGTCGGCATTGCGCAGCTGCTCGACCGCCTCGGCGTCGGGGTAGCGCGGCTCGCCGATCGCCGGCAGCAGGGCCGGCCCCGGGTCGCCCTCGCCCTGCTCGCGGGCGAGCCGCCAGTAGCCGGTCTCGGTCGCGAGCGGCGTCGGCTCGCCGCCCTCGTCGGCGGGGAACAGCCACGTGTACGACGTGTAGTTCAGGTGCGGAAGCCCGTCGTGGCTGAAGCTCACTCGCTGCCCGAACTCATGCGTGACCGACTCGTCGCCGACCTTGTAGTCGATGACGCCCGATCCCTCCCAGACCCCGAGGAGCCACGAGAGCGGTACGAGCTCGGCCGGCAGGTCGAGGGGCAGCTCGATCATCGCCACGCCTTCATCAGCCCCTAGCGCTGACCCTTGAAGAGTTTGTAGACGACGACCCCGCTGACCCACGCGATCGCGAGGCTCGCGAGGCCGAGCAGGCCGATGAAGAGGAGTTCGAGGGCGAGCAGCTCAGACATGGTCCGAGTCTATCGGCTCACCGCACGGCGACGGGCGCGACGACCGCGGCCGCGAGCGCGACCAGGACCACCGAGCCGGCCATGCTCGCCGCTACCCGGCCGACGAATCCCTCGGGCCGGCGCGTGGCCAGCTGCACGGCGAGCGTCACGATCACCGCCGCGGCGAGCACGACGCCGAGTGCGGCGTAGACCCCGAGCGCACCCCGATCGCCGAACCACGCGACGCCGCCGGCGAATGTGAGACCGACGACGACGACCACGCTCGCGAGCGTGATCGCCCAGACCGACACGATGCCGGGCCATCCGCCACCGGTCGCCGTCTTCTCGGCCATCGTCACTCCCCCGGTTTCGATGTCGCGGACGGGGTTCCCCCGTCCCGTAGTATTGACCGCACCTTACTACTGGAGGGTGTGGCGTGGCGCAGCTGCTGATCTTGACGCCGGCAGCCAACGATGACGTTCTTCCGGCACTTCCGCTCCTGTCTCATCGAGTCCGGGTGATCCCGGCTTCGCCCGAGCAGCTGGTCAACGCGCCCGAATCCGACCTGGTGTTCCTCGACGCCCGCACGAACCTCGCGGGCGCGAAGGCGCTCTGCCAGATCCTGCGCACCACCGGGCTCTCGGTGCCGCTCATCCTCGTCGTGACCGAAGGCGGGCTCACGGCCGTCACGCCCGACTGGGGCGTCGACGACGTCGTGCTCGAGCATGCCGGCCCCGCCGAGGTCGACGCGCGCATCCGGCTCGCCATCGGCCGGTCGCAACGGTCGCAACCGACCGAGCGCATCCAGACCTCGGGAGTCGTCATCGACGAGGCCAGCTACTCCGCCAAGGTGCACGGTCGACCCCTCGACCTCACGTACAAGGAGTTCGAGCTGCTGCGGTTCCTTGCGGCCCATCCCTCGCGGGTGTTCACGCGCGAGCAGCTGCTCAGCGAGGTGTGGGGCTACGACTACTTCGGGGGCACGCGCACCGTCGACGTGCACGTGCGGCGGCTCCGCGCCAAGCTCGGCGACCTCGAGAGCCTCATCGGCACCGTGCGCAACGTCGGCTACCGCTTCAACGTGCACGAAGACGACGAGGGCGCGCCCGTAACCGCACGTTAACCCGGTTCTCATGCCGTGTTCGCGGCGGATGGCATGATGAGAGGATGACCGCTGACAGCCTGATCGAGGACGAGCGCACCTCGGATCGCACGTCGAGCGATTTCGACGACGACTTCGAGCCGTTCGACATCGAGGGCGCACCCGAGCTGCCCGCGGAGCGGTACCTCGATCGCGAGCTCAGCTGGCTCGCATTCAACCAGCGAGTGCTCGAGCTGGCCGAAGACCCGACCCTTCCGGTGCTCGAACGGGCGAACTTCCTCGCCATCTTCGCGTCGAACCTCGACGAGTTCTTCATGGTGCGGGTCGCCGGCCTGAAGCGTCGCATCATGACCGGGCTCGCTGTGCCGACGAACGTCGGCCGCGCCCCGATGGACGTGCTCGTCGACATCTCGAAGAAGGCCCACGAGCTGCAGGAGCGGCACGCCGCGGCGTATCAGACACTCGTCAAGCCCGCGCTCGAGGAGGTCGGGATCACGGTCGTCTCGTGGGACGAGCTCGGCGACGACGAGCAGGCCCACCTGCGCGCCTACTTCGGCGCGCAGATCTTCCCGGTGCTGATGCCGCTCGCGGTCGACCCGGCCCACCCGTTCCCGTACATCTCGGGGCTCTCGCTCAACCTCTCGGTGCGCGTGCGCAACAGCCGCACCGGGCGTCAGGAGTTCGCGCGCGTCAAGGTGCCGCAGATGCTGCCGCGCTTCGTGCGCGTCGACCCCAGCGAGTCGGTGCAACGCGTGCGGTACATCACGCTCGAAGACCTCATCGCCAATCACCTCGGCGACCTCTTTCCGGGCATGGAGATCGTCGAGCACCACGTGTTCCGGGTCACCCGCAACGAAGACGTCGAGATCGAAGAGGACGAGACCGAGAACCTCATCAAGGCGCTCGAGAAGGAGCTGCTGCGCCGCCGGTTCGGCCCGCCGATCCGGCTCGAGATCACCGACGACATGGACGAGGTGACCCTCGGCCTGCTCGTACGCGAGCTCGACGTCACCGAGCAGGAGGTCTACCGGCTCCCCGCACCGCTGGACCTCGGCGGACTGTTCGACCTCGCCAGGATCGACCGGCCCGAGCTGCACTACGGCATCCACGTTCCGACCACCGCGGTGCAGTTGCAGCCCTCCGAGCCCAACCGGCGCGCCGACGTCTTCAAGGCGATCGCGCGTCAGGACGTCCTCGTGCACCACCCCTACGAGTCGTTCGCGACGAGCGTGCAGGCCTTCCTCGAACAGGCTGCGGCGGACCCCGACGTGCTCGCCATCAAGCAGACGTTGTACCGCACCACCTCAGGCGACAGCCCCATCGTCGAGGCGCTCATCGACGCGGCCGAGTCGGGCAAGCAGGTGCTCGCGCTCGTCGAGATCAAGGCCAGGTTCGACGAGCAGGCCAACATCACGTGGGCCCGCAAGCTCGAGAAGGCGGGCGTGCACGTGGTCTACGGGCTCGTCGGGCTGAAGACCCACTGCAAGCTCGCGCTCGTCATCCGTCAGGAGAAGGACGGCCTGCGCCACTACAGCCACATCGGCACGGGCAACTACAACCCGAAGACGAGCCGCATCTACGAGGACCTCGGGCTGTTCACGACCGACGACCAGGTCGGCAAAGACCTGACGCGGCTGTTCAACGAACTGTCGGGCTACGCCATCGAGAAGAAGTTCAAGCGACTGCTCGTGGCTCCGCTGCACCTGCGCAAGGGGCTGCTCAAGCTGATCGCCACCGAGATCCGCAACGCAGAGGCCGGCCGGCCCTCGGGCATCCGCATCAAGGTCAATTCGATGGTCGACGAGTCGATCATCGACGCGCTCTACCGGGCATCGAACGCGGGCGTCCCGGTCGACGTGTGGGTGCGCGGCATCTGCAGCCTGCGACCCGGCATTCCGGGGCTCAGTGAGAACATCAGGGTGCGCTCGATCCTCGGCCGCTACCTCGAGCACTCCCGCATCTTCACGTTCGCGAACGATGGCGACGTGCAGACCTACATCGGCTCGGCAGACATGATGCACCGCAACCTCGACCGACGCGTCGAGGCGCTCGTGCGGCTCACCGACCCCATGCATCTCGCCCAGATCAGCACGCTGTTCGACCAGGCGATGGACGACTCGACGAGCACGTGGCACCTCGCGGGCGACGGCGTGTGGACCCGCCACGCGACCGATGCATCCGGGCTTCCGCTCACCGACCTGCAGAATCGGCAGATGCTCGAGATCGCACAGCGCAAGCGCTCCGGAAAACGCCGGTGACCTCGACCGCGATCTATGCCGCGGGTGCCGTGTGCTGGCGCATCATCGACGGTAAGGTGCACGTGCTGGTGATCCACCGCACGGTATACGGAGATGTCACGATCCCCAAGGGCAAGGTCGACCCGGGCGAGTCGCTCCCGCAAACGGCGGTGCGTGAGATCGCCGAGGAGACCGGGCTCGCCGTTGCGCTCGGGGTCCCGCTCGGCGTCTCGCGCTACCCGCTGTCGAGCGGGCGCGAGAAGATCGTGCACTACTGGTCGGCCGAGGTGAGCGAGCGCGCCGTGCAGCAGTCGACGTTCAAGCCGAACGCCGAGGTCGCCGCGGTCGAGTGGGTGACCATCAAACGAGCGCGCGGGTACCTGAGCTACGAGCCCGACGTCGAGATCCTCGACAACTTCGCGAAGCTCGTCGACCAGGGCGTGACCTCGACGTTCTCCCTCACCCTCCTGCGTCACGGCAAGGCCGTCGGACGCAGCGGCTGGACCGGCGCCGACGCCTCACGGCCCCTGACCGAACGCGGCGTCGCGCAGGCGGCGGGTCTCGTGCACGCGCTGCCGGCGTGGGGCCTCAAGCGCATCGTGTCGAGCCCCGCGGTTCGCTGCGTCACGACCGTGGCGCCGCTCGGGGCGGCCACCGGCATCACGGTGAAGCGCGACGCCGGCATCAGCCAGGACGCCTGGGAGTCCGGCGACGGCGAGGTGCGGCGCGTGATCGGCAAGCGGGTGCGATCGGGCAAGAACGCCGTGCTCTGCAGCCACGGCCCGGTGCTGCCCGAGATCATGCGCGAGGTCGCGTTGGCGACGGGCACCCCCTTGGGTTCGTACGTGACGGATGCCGCGGGGCTCGAGCCCGGCGCGTTCAGCGTCGTGCACCTCTCCGCGACGAATTCGGGCTCGGGCATCATCGCCATCGAGACGCACGCACCCCGCGCATAGCGTCCGGTTCCTGAGCGGGCTCTGCGCGCGCCCCGCGCCGAGCGGCCGGTTCCTGAGAGCGCTCTGCACGCGACATCCGGAGCGACAGCGCTCGTTCACCTTCCGTTTACCAACGCGGCGCAAGTTGGTAAGGCTCGCTGATTAACGTCGCAGGCGGGTCGGCACCGGCCCGAAATCCTGCAAAACGAACCCCGGAAGGGAATTCACGTGAACCTCAAGCGTTTCGGCGTGCCTGCCGTTGTCGCCGTCACCGCGGCACTCGCACTCAGCTCCTGCGCCGCGAACGAAGGCGGAGCCGCCCCCGCGGAGTCGGCTTCGACGCTCTCGGGCAACCTCGTCGGCGCCGGCGCCTCCTCGCAGGACGCCGCACAGCAGTCGTGGATCGCGGGCTTCCAGACCGCGAACCCCGATGTCACGATCGACTACGACCCCTCGGGTTCGGGTGCCGGTCGCGAGACCTTCCTCGAGGGCGCGAGCGACTTCGCCGGTTCCGACCGCGCGTTCAACGACGAGGAACTCGCCGCAGGCGGCTTCGCCAAGTGCGCGCCCGACTCGACCATCGTCGAGCTGCCGCTCTACATCTCGCCGATCGCCGTGATCTTCAACGTCGAGGGCGTCGACGCGCTCAACCTCGACGCGGCGACCATCGCGGGCATCTTCTCGGGCACGATCACCAAGTGGAACGACCCGGCCATCGCCGCGACGAACCCCGACGCGACGCTGCCCGACCTGGCGATCACTCCCGTGCACCGCTCCGACGACTCGGGCACGACCGAGAACTTCACCGAGTACCTCGGTGCCGCCGCCCCCGACGTGTGGACGTACGAGGCTGATGGCGTTTGGCCGTTCGAGGGCGGCGAGGCTGCGCAGGGCACCTCGGGCCTCGTCGACGCCGTCACCAACGGCACCGGCACGATCGGCTACGCCGACGCGTCGCGCGCCGGCGACCTCGGCACCGTCGCGGTGCAGGTCGGCGACGAGTTCGTCTCGTACTCGCCCGAGGCTGCTGCCGCCATCGTCGACGCCTCGCCGTTCGCCGAGGGTCGCGCTGAGGGCGACCTCGCCATCGAGCTCGACCGCACCTCGACCGAGGCCGGCGTCTACCCGGTGGTCCTCGTCAGCTACCTCATCGCCTGCGGAACGTACGCCGAGACCGAGAACGTCGAGCTCGTGAAGTCGTACCTCTCGTACATCGCCAGCCCCGAGGGCCAGGACGCCTCGGCGGCCGACGCCGGCTCGGCTCCGATCTCGGACGCGCTCCGCGAGAAGGTCACGGCTGCGATCGACTCGATCAGCTAGTAAGTTCGTGCCCGACCCCGAGCGTGCGTCCAGGACGCCGCGGGGTCGGGCACGGCCTTGTTCCCCCACCCGTTCCTGATATCGAGGATTGCGCCCCATGAGCACCACCACCGCGATCAAGGCGAAACAACGACCCGGCGACCGGGTCTTCTCCGGCTCCGCCGTCTTCGCGGGGTCGATGATCCTCGTGACCCTGGCAGCCGTCGCGATCTTCCTGATCGTGCAGAGCATCCCGGCGTTCTTCGCGACCGGCGAAGACGCCTCGATCCTGCCCACCAACTTCTGGGCCTACGTCGGCCCCCTCGTCTTCGGCACGGTGTGGGCTGCGACCCTGGCGCTGATCATGGCCATTCCGGTCTCGATCGGCATCGCCCTCTTCATCTCGCACTACGCGCCTCGTCGCCTGGCCTCGGTGCTCGGGTACATCGTCGACCTGCTCGCTGCCGTGCCCTCCGTCGTGTTCGGCCTCTGGGGCATCGGGGTCTTGGCCCCGGCCGTCCAGCCGCTCTACTCCTGGCTCGTCGACAACCTCGGCTGGTTCCCGCTGTACAGCGGCCCCGTCTCGGGAACGGGCCGCACCATCCTGACGGCCGGCATCGTCCTCGCCGTCATGGTGCTGCCCATCATGACCGCCATCTGCCGCGAGGTGTTCCTGCAGACCCCCGTGCTCCACGAGGAGGCGGCGCTCGCGCTCGGCGCGACCCGCTGGGAGATGATCCGCACGGCGGTGCTCCCCTTCGGTCGGTCGGGCATCATCTCGGCCTCGGTGCTCGGCCTCGGTCGCGCGCTCGGCGAGACGATGGCGGTGGCGATGGTGCTCTCCGCCTCGGGTGCGGTCACGTTCCAGCTGCTGACCTCGGTGAACCCGTCGACCATCGCCGCGAACATCGCCCTCAGCTTCCCCGAGGCCTACGGCATGAACGTCAACGTGCTCATCGCGACGGGCCTCATCCTCTTCATCGTCACCTTCGCGGTCAACGCGTTCGCTCGCTGGATCGTCAGCCGTCGCAAGGAATTCTCGGGAGCCAACTGATGACCACGACGACGAAGCCCGACACCGCAACCGCGGTTCCGATCGAGAACTCGCTCACCGCGGGCCGCCTGCCCGCCCCGGCGCCGTGGATCATCCTCGGCGCCGCCATCGCCGTCGGCGCCGCCGTCTTCGGCGTGCTCGCCCTCGCCGGCAACGAATTCAACTGGGGCGGCGCGCTCGTCGTCGGCGCCCTGCTCTACATCCCGTCGATCTGGCTCTTCTCGATGCTCGTCGAGGGCCGACGCCGTGCGATGGACCGCCTGGTCACCGCCCTCGTCACCGGCGCCTTCGTGCTCGCGATGATCCCGCTCATCTCGCTCACGATCACCGTCGTGACCTACGGGCTCGCCCGATTCGATGCCGAGTTCTTCAGTTACTCGATGCGCAACGTCACGGGTGAGGGCGGCGGCGCCTTGCACGCCATCGTCGGCACCCTGCTCATCACCGGGGCTGCGGCGATCATTTCGATCCCGATCGGCCTCATGACGTCGATCTACCTCGTCGAGTACGGTCGTGGCCGTCTCGCCCGGGGCATCACGTTCCTCGTCGACGTCATGACCGGCATCCCGTCGATCGTCGCCGGCCTGTTCGCCTACGCGCTCTTCTCGATCTTCCTCGGCCCGGGCACCCGCACCGGCATCGCGGGCGCGGTCGCGCTCTCGGTGCTGATGATCCCCGTCGTCGTGCGGTCGAGTGAAGAGATGCTGCGGCTTGTGCCGAACGAACTGCGCGAGGCGGCCTACGCCCTCGGCGTGCCGAAGTGGCTCACGATCGTCAAGGTCGTGCTGCCCACCTCGATCGCCGGCATCACGACCGGCATCACGCTCGCCATCGCGCGAGTGATCGGCGAGACCGCGCCACTGCTCATCGCGGCGGGCTTCACCGCGAGCATGAACTACAACCTCTTCGACGGCCGCATGTCGTCGCTGCCGGTCTTCGTGTACACGCAGTACGCCAACCAGGGCAACCCGCCCGAGGCCTACCTCGATCGCGCGTGGGCCGCCGCCCTCACCCTCATCCTCATCGTCATGGCGCTGAACCTCATCGCCCGACTCGTCGCCCGCTTCTTCGCACCGAAGTTCGGCCGCTGATCCGCACGCCCAGTTAGGAAACCCGTGTCCAAGCGCATCGAAGTCAGAGACCTCAACGTCTACTACAGCAAGTTCCTCGCGGTCGAGGGCGTCAGCCTCGAGATCGAGCCCCGCAGCGTCACCGCGTTCATCGGCCCCTCGGGTTGCGGCAAGTCGACGTTCCTCCGCACGCTGAACCGCATGCACGAGGTCATCCCCGGCGCCCGCGTCGAGGGCGAAGTGCTCATCGACGGCAACAACCTCTACGACGCGGCCGTCGACCCCGTGCTCGTGCGCCGTCAGGTCGGCATGGTGTTCCAGCGGCCGAACCCGTTCCCCACGATGTCGATCAAGGAGAACGTGCTCGCGGGCGTGAAGCTCAACAACCGCCGCATCTCGAAGTCCGACGCCGACGACCTCGTCGAGAAGTCGCTGCGGGGCGCGAACCTCTGGAACGAGGTCAAGGACCGCCTCGACCGTCCCGGTTCAGGCCTGTCGGGCGGCCAGCAGCAGCGTCTCTGCATCGCGCGCGCCATCGCGGTCTCCCCCGAGGTCATCCTCATGGACGAGCCCTGCTCGGCCCTCGACCCGATCTCGACGCTCGCCATCGAGGACCTCATCGAGGAGCTCAAGCAGCAGTACACGATCGTGATCGTGACCCACAACATGCAGCAGGCCTCGCGTGTGAGCGACAAGACCGCGTTCTTCAACATCGCCGGCACCGGCAAGCCGGGCAACCTCATCGAGTACGACGACACGACGACGATCTTCTCGAACCCGTCGGTGCAGGCGACCGAAGACTACGTCTCGGGCCGCTTCGGTTGAGCCCCGTCAGTCGCGCGGGCTCTGGAGGTACGCGTTGAATTCGGCGGTCGCCTCGGCGTCATAGGGCACGGATGTCCCGTCGAGCGCCGTGACGCCCGCGGCGAGCCGAACACTCGAGACGAGCCAGATCGCATCGGCGGAACCGAGTTCGGCAGCCGGGATGTCGCGGTACTCGGTGCGGCGGCCGGTGCGCTCGAGGTACCCGAAGAGGCTCAGCTGCGTGGTGCCGTGCAGGATGGCGCCGCTCGGCGCGGGAGTCGAGTACAGGTCGCCGCTGCGCAGGATCACGCTCGACGTCGGCCCCTCCATGACGTAGCCGTCCGAGGAGATGAAGATCGTGTCGTCGGCGCCGCGGCGCTTGGCCTCGCGCAGCGCTGCCATGTTCGTGGCGTAGCTGAGCGTCTTGGCACCGAGCAGCAGCCACGGCGCGTTCTCCGCTGCGTCGCGCGCATACCCGCGGTCGAGCGTGACGACGCGCACCCCGTGCTCGCGGGGGCCGCTGAAGTCGGCGGCGGGCGACGCGTGGAGCCAGGCGGTCGGCGCCGGCCCGTGCTCGACGCCGCGGCTCAGGACGAGCTTGAGCGCGAACTCGCCGTGCACCGGGAGCGCCGCAGCGGCACGTGCGATCGCCGCCTCCCACTGCGGGAGGTTGGGCTCGGGCAGCTCGCAGATCCGCGCCGAGTTGCGCAGTCGCTCGAGATGCGCGCGGGGCTCCTGCGGGTGCCCGTCGGTAACCGCGAGGGTCTCGAAGATGCCGTCACCGCGTTGCGTCGAGAGTTCACCGACCCGCAGTGCGGGCTCGGCGGCATCCACCTCGCGGAACGTCGCTTCGACGTCGGTGACGGTCTCGCCGGCGGGCAGCGGCTCGATGAGGAGGGTGACGGTGTCGGGCATGCTCCGATGTTACGGGCAGCCGAGCAGAGGTAAGGCCGGCCGCAGAACGCCTCTCGGCGCGAGGCCGCTCGCAGCGGCGAATATTGGAGCCCGGGGTTATGCGGCCGGCCTCGACAAGTGTAAACGAGGTCGACCCCCTCGGCATTCCCGAGCGGTCAGTCGAGCGCCTCGCGACGCCAGAGTCGCGCGCACGACGCGAACTCGTCGGCGAGCTGGGTGAGGCGAAGCGCACGCGTGGTGAGCGCGGCCGGGCGATCGGGATGCGTCGCGTCTGCGGCATCCGCATCGTCTGCGAGGCTCGCGAGCCCGGCGGCCGACACGCGCGCGAACGCGGCCGCCCGCTCGAGGGCGACCGCGAAGTCGCCCGTGAAGAGCCCGTGCAGGATGCGGTCGGCGAGCGCGACGACCTCGTCGGGACCGGCGGGGATCGCAGCGCCGGCGACGACCTGGTCGATCGTGTGCGACACCTCGGTGCCGCGCTGGAATGCGAGCGCCTGCCCGCGGGGATCTTGCCGGATGAGCGCCCGCAGCAGGTACACGCGCCAGAGCGCGCCCGGCAGGCTCTTCGCGGAGGCGTGCGACCAGAGCTCGGCGATCGCGTCGATGCCGTGCTCGTCGGTGTACGACACCAGCCGCGCGACGACCTTGGGATCGGGATCTTCGCGCACGCGCGCCAGAAGTGCGGCCGCGGTGTCGTGCGCCACGCGGCTGACGTGCGCCGGGTCTTCTGCGCCGAGATAGCCCTCGAACATGGTCGGCGGAAAACGGGTGGGACGGTGGAAGTCGGAAGCCATCGCGCGCAACCTTACTCCGCTCGGCTGCATGCCGGCCGATGCCGAAATCGACTCCGCCCGGCATCGGTGTCGGACTCGAAGTCGACTTCGCGAATATCCGAAGTCGACTGCACACCACGGGACCGATTCGCAAGCATCCAAGGATCCCAACGGAAATCCTTGTTGCGTTTGGCGTACCTGTGCGGACGTCTTCACCGGGCGGGGCATACGAGAATCGCGATTCGCTCACCGGCGAGCGTGCTGCTCGGCCCGGGGTTTGGGGCGCGCAAGGACCGGCGTTCGCGCGTTCCCGGGAGTGGGGCGCCCCGGTCTACTGCCATCCCGCGCAGCGCCACTAGTCTGCGGGTATGCCGTTGCTCCGAGCCGTCGTTCTGCCGGCGCTCGGCGCGATCGCCATGTTCGCCGCGGCTGGGCGGGCGATGCGGCTCCTCGGCGGCGACGACCCACGCGAGGACCGGGCCCTGCGTGCGCTCCAGAACGCGTTCGGCCACCGGCCGGCCGACGGCGATGTCGCCGTGCCGACCGACCCCACCGACCCGACCGGGCTACGCGAGCCGATCGACCGGATCACCCAGCCGCTCTCGTGGTACTCCGGCGTGCCGCAGACCATCGCGAACGGGGCGATCTGGTGCGGCGTCACCTGGTTGTTGACGCGCGACCGGCGCTCAGCTGTCGCCCCGGCGGCGGTGCTCGCCCTCGAGACCGCGTGCTTCGTCGCATCCGCGGCGCTCTCGGGACGGCCACGACCCGAGGGCGTGTGGCGCCCGGAGCAGCCGCACGCGACCTCGTCGTTCCCCTCCGGGCACACGGCGGCAGCTTTCGCGCTCCACGGCACGCTCGCCGACCTGCTCGATCTCCACGGCGCCCGCGGCGCGCGGCTCTTCGGCCCCCTCCTTCGGTACGGGATTCCCGGAGCGATCGCGTTCTCGCGGGTCTACCGCGGCCAACACCACATCTCGGACACCGTCGCGGGCGCCCTTCTGGGACGGTGGAGCACCGCGGTGGTGCGGCGGGAGCTGATCTCGTCGTAGGCGGGCGGGACGCCCCCGCCCGACGGCCTTGCGGGTATTGCAGGTCGCCCGTTTACCGACCGTCAAGCGGGCGGCTCGTAACGGCGTCGTCGGCCCACTAGCGTCGGTGTATGGATTTGTGGAGCGGATTGACGATCGACACCCGGGAACTCCGCGATGTGTTCGAGCGGCTGATCACTCATTTGGAGCAGACGAGAGGCGAATCCGTCACCCTGCACGAGGACTACTTCTACTCGATGCCATATCCGGAAATCTATGACGTCTTGAATGGCCCGCCGTCGCCAACGATCGGGTCGCTCACCGAGACGTGGGACAACCTCCAAGGCGACAAGGACATCGACTCCACCATCATGTTCGAACTGGTGTGGCTGGGTGACCTACTCAAGGCGCTCGGGCACTTGGCCTAGAGAATCACTGCAGGGCCATCTGGTCCCTGGCGGATCGCCAAGTGAGATCCGTTAGCTCGGGGTTCGCCGGCGCTGTCCACCCTCTGTCGGGTTGACCCTGCGATCGATTCTTGACTGGGCGAGCCTTCCCACGCCGACGAGCGCGATGATCACCCCCAGCGTGAACAGGATGAAGTAGTAGGGCGTCGGCTTGTCGAGCAGCGAGAGGACGATGGCGCCCGCAGCGGCGAGGCTACCGGCGAGCAGATCCCTCCAGCCGCGACCACGAGCCTTGGGTTGCGTCAACTCTTCCACCGCACAAGTATGCGGCATGGACGCAAAAGGTGGCGAGGGAGTCCGATACCACGAGCAGCCCGCCCGATGGCCGATCCCTCAGCGGGGCCGGCCAAGCGCCGGCGTGGGCCCGCCCAGCCGGTAGGCCAGACTGATCGAGTGCAAGAACACGACGTCGTCCTTCGCGCC
>NZ_JAJNMP010000004.1 GCF_021044935.1 Agromyces cavernae | reverse complement strand
CGCCAGCGCAGCCCGTCGGTCGAGTAGGCGCGCCAGCGCAGCCCGTCGGTCGAGTAGGCGCGCCAGCGCAGCCCGTCGGTCGAGTAGGCGCGCCAGCGCAGCCCGTCGGTCGAGTAGGCGCGCCAGCGCCGTATCGAGACCTTGTGCCGCCATGGTCTCGATACGCGGCCTCCTTCGTCGGGCGCTACTCGACCAACGGTTGCCCAAGAGCGTATGCCGGTTTCCGCCTCGAGTGAGGGGGAACTGGCATGCGCCGAAAGCGCACCATGCCTTGCTCATTGCTCGAATGTGTGTTCGACTGGATGAGTGCGGTGGAGTGGTCAGGAACTGGGTGTCGAGCAATCCGACACGCTGCCGGGCCTCGCAAAGCTCAACAACCTCGTGCGCTCGGTGCAGACGCCCGACTTCGCGGGTGTCACCTTCCACGAGGTGCTCGCGAAGTCCGCATTGAACCGCGTGCCCGGCCAATCGATGATGCCCTTCGGCTGGACGATCAACCCCTACCGGGGATGTTTGCATGCATGTGCATACTGTTTCGCGAGGCCGACGCATGAGTACCTCGACTTCGATGCGGGCGACGACTTCAACCGGCAGATCATCGTCAAGGTCAACGTCGGCGACGTGTTGCGCACCGAGCTGGCGAAACCCAAGTGGCGGCACGAGCCGGTGGCGCTCGGCACGAACACCGACCCGTACCAGCGGGCCGAGGGCCGGTACGAGCTCATGCCGGGCATCATCGGGGCGCTCGCCGAGAGCGGCACGCCGTTCAGCATCCTGACCAAGGGAACGCTGCTACGACGCGACCTGCCGCTGCTCGCCGCGGCGGCGGAGCATGTGCCGGTCGACCTGGCGATGTCGATCGCGATCTACGACCACGAGTTGCAGCAGTCGGTCGAACCCGGCACGCCGAGCGCGAAGGCGAGGCTCGCCACGGTCACGGCGGTGCGCGAGGCGGGCTTCGACTGCTCGGTGTTCCTCATGCCGATCCTTCCGTACCTCACCGACACGAGGGCACACCTCGATGAGGCACTGCGGCAGGTCAAGGCATCCGGTGCGACGAGCGTGCTCTACGCAGCGCTGCACCTGCGCGGCAGCGTGAAACCCTGGTTCATGCAGTGGCTCGAGCAGGAGCATCCCGAACTCGTTCCGAAGTACCGGTCGATGTACTACGGCAACAATGCCTACGCACCCAAGGCCTACCGACGGTGGCTCGGTGAACGCATTCGCCCGCTCATCCGGGCGCACGGCCTCGCACGCGCCCGCGAAGACCCGGTCACGGGCGGCATCCGTTCGTCGGCACTGGCGCAGGCAACACGATCGGCGACGGCGGGCAACTCGACCGGTCCGCTCTCGGACACCGAGCTGCCGACCGCGTTCGGGTCTCCGCCCGACCCGTCGGCCCTCTTCTGACGAGTTGTCTCGGTCGAAAGTGCAGGCGTCGCCGCATTCGAGGGCGGGGAGTGCACTTTCGGCGAGGTGAGGCGAGGTTGGGTGGGGTTGGGGACTCGACCGGCGAGTGACGCGCGTCGCTCGTAGGCTGGTCGAGTGACTCCTCCCGACCGGGCACGGCGCTGGGCACTGCTCATCCTCGCGATCTACTCGGCGCTGGTCGCGGTCGTCGGGATCATGCCGCGGCCGATCGATCGAGGATTCACGCCGTGGATCCGCGGGCAGATGGCCTATCTTCATGGTCACGGCCTCAGGGGCTGGATCAACTACGAGGTCGTCGAGTATGCCGCGCATGCCCTGGCGTTCGTGCCGATCGGGATCCTCGCCGTGGTGGTTGCCGGCCGAAGGCTCGCATGGCTCGCGACTCTCGTCGTGATAGGTGTTGGCGTGCTCGCCGAGTACGGTCCGTCGATGCTGGAGTTCGGGTCATCCCCATTGACGCTCGACGCGCTGCTCAACGCGGTCGGTGCTGCCGCCGGCGCTGCGATCGGGTACTGGGCGATGCCGGGCCGGCGGGAGACCTGACAGGTCCGTCAGTTATGACGAACGCCGTCGCAATTGCGATAATTCGCTGACCCGATTCGCTGACGCGCGCCTCGGGCACGCTCGCGATACGGAGGACGCACGATGACCCTGGGGTTGCCGGGCGCTCTCGCGCGCGCCACGCTGAGCCATTCGCTCGCGCGCGCCGGGCACGCCGCGGCCTTCGTGGCGCTCGGGCTCGCGGTCATCCTGGCGTTGCTTGTCGCGTCGACGGGCTATGCGCCGGCGGGCTGGTCGGCCGCGGGACTCGTGGCGGGCATGGCAGCGCTGCTGTTCCTCGTCGCGCGATACCCGACGGTGCCGCTCACTGTCGTCTACCTCGTCGTCGGCACGGGCATCGTGTTCGCGATCACCACGCTCGTCATGAACACGGAGGTGTTCGAGAGCACCAACAACGTGGTGCTCGCCTTGCCGTGCCTCGCGCTGATGCTCGTCGGCGGGGCCGGCGCCGGATCGGTCATCGCGATCGTCTGGGCGACCCTCGGGTACGGGCTCGGCGAAGCCGCGCTGCTCCTCGGCTCGCGGCTCGTCGGCGCCGAGTTCGCGCCCAGCCTCGCGACGACGGCGGCGTTCATCATCCTCGTCATCGTGCGTGCCTTCGACGGGCTCTCGCGCCGCCGGAACCCGCGGGGAGCCACCGGGCTGCACGACGCGAGTCGGCATTCGCGCGAGCTCGCCATCCGCCACGAGTACGAGCTGCGGGCCACCGCACGCCTGCACGACACCGCGCTCAGCCACCTGATCGCCATCTCCGCGGCGGGTTCGGGGCCCGTCGACGAGCGGCTGCGCGCCGGCATCCGCGAGGATCTCGGCCTGATCATCGGCCGCGATTGGGCGAGCGGGCTCGCACCGGCGCCCGCGGCACCGGCGCTCGCGACACCGGCGCCCGCGACACCTGGCCCTTCCCCCACCCCCGACGACGCCTACCCGCCGCTGCGCCACGCACTCGCCGCCGCCAGGAACGCGGGACTCGAGGTGCGCATCACGGGCGACCTCGCCGTGCTGCGCGCCCTCGACCTGACCCGCGCCCGCGCGGTCGACGAGGCCGTCGCGCAATGCCTCGTCAACGTGGCTCGGCACGCGCAGGTCGCCGAGGCCGAGCTCGTACTGGGCATCGGCGGCGGCGACGTGACCGTCGCGGTCATGGACACGGGCGTCGGCTTCGACGTGCACGACGTTCCGTTCGACCGCATCGGCCTGCGCACGTCGATCCGTGCGCGCATCGAGCAGGTGCAGGGCAGCGTTCGCCTGTGGTCGACGAAGGGCATCGGCACGACGATCGTGATCACGGTCCCCGAGGGCGACGCATGAGCGCGGGCGAGACGGGCGAGCGGATGTCGCAGCGCGAGCGGATGACCCGGCCGCGAACGATCCCCGAAGCCCGCGGTCTGAGTGGGGGAAGCATTCGCCTGACCCAGCAGGAGGCTGACCCGATCGGCGCGATCACGGCATCGCCGATCGTGGCGATCGGAGCGATCCTCGCGTTCGTCGGCTCGATCGCCCTCACGATCGCCCACTGGGGCGAGGTGAGCTCGACGCTCGCAGCGGTGCTCGCGATCGTGTTCGTGGCGGGGGCGGGCTTCGTCGCATCGCGGTCGGCTTCGCCTGCGCGGGCGCCGTTCACCGCCGATCGGCTCTGGCTCGTCGTGTCACTCGCCGTCGGCGGGGCCATCGCCGAGTACGTGAGCACGATCGGTGCGAACCGCTACCTCTACGACGACTTCGGGCCCTTGGTGATCGGCATGATGATCCTCTCGGTGGCGCCGTACTGCACGTGGAGGTCGCTCGTGTTCGCGGGGCTGACGGCGTCGGCGGTGCTGTCGATCCTGGTGGCGGGCGGTTCGCCCACCATCGCCACGGGCGCCCCACCGCTCGCCCTCATCGTGGTGGGTTCGGCGCCGGTGCTCGCGATGACGGCCGCCGCAGCGAGCTACTCGTACACCGTCGTCGCCGCGACGCTCGCGTGGCACCGAGAGGCCAACCGGGCAGCGCTCGAGCATGACGTCGCGCTGCGTTCGGGGTTCGCGCAGTCGGGGTCGCCGAGCAGGGTGTCGGTGCTCAGACGCGAGGTGCTGCCGTTCCTTGCGGGAGTGATGACGGCCGAACGCGTCTCGGTCGCCGACGCCGATCGCGCGCGCGAGCTCGCCGAGGCACTGCGACGCGCGCTGCGCGCGGGCATCGAGTCGACGTGGCTCGACGCACTCGCGGCGAGCCTCAGCGCGACGAACGAAGTGACGATCGGGATCGTCGACCCGATGGGCGCCGCGGTCGAGCTTCGTGAGGACCAGCGGTCGGTGCTGACCGCGCTCATACTCTGGCTCGGCGACGCGGGGCGAGCGCGGAGCATCCGCGTCTCGTTCACGACCGGCGGCGACCACGGATGCATCGTGGTCGACGCCGACCTCGGCGAGCAAGCGCCCTCGAAACGCGAGATCGACCGTTTCGTGGCCGTGGCACGCGCCGCGGCGCTCGGCGCTGAGGGGCAGGTGACGCACGAGCATGTGCGCGTGCAGCTGACCTACCAGCTCGGAACGTCGGTCGAGTAGCGACGAAGTCGCGCATCGAGACTTCCTCGCCCCCCGGTTGTAGGCTCGGGTGGCGGAGAAGTGGGACTTCTACGACACCTTGGCCGTCATGCAGCGGCTGGGACTCACGTCGGAAGCAGAGCCTCCCTCGCGAGCTAGTGTCGTGCGTCCTGGGTCTCGCGCGATCGGCGGCACCTCACACAGCACCCCCGGGAACCGGGCGAGGTCGCGGCCGAGCGTCACCCAGGTCGCGACGTCCACGCGCCGATGAACGCGTCGAGCCACGCCCACGACTGCAAGAATGTGCGAGTGCAACTGACCTACCGGCAAGGCGAGTGAGATGGCGAAACTGTACTTTCGCTACGGGGCGATGAACTCGGGCAAGTCGACGGCGCTGCTGCAGGCTGCCTTCAACTACGAGGAGCGAGGGCACGAGGTGCTGCTCGCGAAGCCCGCGATCGACACCAAGGGCGATCGCGACATCGTGAGCCGACTCGGTGTCGTGCGCGAGGTCGACTTCACGATCGCGCCCGACTCGAGTGTGCTCGACGTGTTCCAGCAGCATCGCAATCGGATCATCGAAGACCATGGCCGCGACGTGAGCTGCCTGCTCATCGACGAGGCGCAGTTCCTCAGCGCTGAGCAGGTCGACGACCTGTTGCGCATCGCCCTCATCGACGATGTGCCGGTTCTGGCGTACGGCATCCGCACCGACTTCCAGACCGTGGCGTTCCCGGGCAGCCGTCGCCTGCTCGAGGTGTCGCACAGCCTCGAAGAGCTGAAGACCATCTGCCGGTGCGGCCGCAAGGCGATCTTCAACGGTCGACGCATCGACGACGTTTTCGTGTTCGACGGCGACCAGGTCGCGATCGACGGCGAGCTCGTCACCTACGAGTCGCTGTGCGGCGTCTGCTACCTGCAGGAGAGCGGCGGGGTGCTGAACGGGCGTCACTGACCGCGCTGGCGCCACGACGCCTGAGAATCAAGCTGGTGAGTCGCTGATTCCCGCGCGTGACCACCTAATATTGCTCGGGTGACCACCCGAGCCGAGAAGCAGAAGCGTCCGTTGATCCGCAGCGCCCGCCTGTGGGTGCCGATCGGCATCCTCGTCGTGCTCATCGGGCTGGTCGTATGGGGCGTCGTCCTGGCCAACAAGGCGTTCGCGACGCAAGACGCGCTCGAGTCGGCGATTCCGCTCGCCACCGAGACGCAAGACCTCATTGCAGCCGGTGATGTCGAGGGTGCGAAGGCGTCGGCGAGTCAGCTCACCGAATACACCGCCGAGGCGCGTGCGAACACCGACGATGTGCTGTGGCGCTCCGCCGAGTGGGTGCCGATCGTGGGCCCGAACATGGCGGCAGTGCGCGTCGCCTCGACGGGGGCCGACGAGCTCGTGAACGGTGCGGTCATTCCGGCGACCGAGATCAGCATGGACGCGTTGAAGCCGAACGGCGGCGCGATCGACGTGGCCGCCGTGCAAGAGCTCGCCGACAAGGTCGAGCAGGCGTCGGGCGCGATCGACCAGGTCTCCGCCGAGCTCGACGGGGTCGACCGCGATGCGCTCATCGGCCCGGTGGCCGCGGGCATCGACCGGCTCGACGAGGCCGTCGGGCAGCTGAAGCCCACCCTCGACGCCGCGAACACGACCCTGCAGGTGCTGCCTGCCGCGCTCGGCGCTGAAGGGCCGCGCAACTACCTCATGCTCTTCCAGAACAACGCAGAGTCGCGGGGCACGGGTGGCAATCCGGCCGCAATCGTCATGATCAACGTCACCGACGGCAAGCTCACGATCACGCAGCAGGCGCACAGCGGCGACTTCAACAACAACCGGCCGACGCCGATCATGGAACTCGACCCCGAGACCGCCGCCCTCTACGGCGACAAGATCGGGCGCTTCATGCCCGACATCACGCTCACGCCCGACTTCACCGAGAGTGCCGAGCTCATGCGGGCGTACTGGGCCGAGTCGTTCGGCACGCCCATCGACGGGGTGCTCTCGTTCGACCCGGTCGCCCTCAGCTACCTGCTCGGCGCCACCGGCCCCGTCAAGCTCGCGACCGGCGAGACCCTCACCGCCGACAACGCGGTTTCAGAACTGCTGAACCAAGTGTACTTCCGCTACGAGCCCGAGTTGCAGGACGCGTTCTTCGCGTCGGCCGCCGCATCGATCTTCACTGTCGTCAGCTCGGGTGCCGGCGACACGAGTGACCTCGTCGAGGCGCTCAGCCGCGCGGTCGACGAGGGGCGCCTGCTGTACGTGCCTTCGGCCGAGGCCGAGGCCGCACTCATCGATGGCAACCGCGTCGATGGAAAGCTGCCGGCCGACAATTCCGAGAAGACCATGGTCGGCGTGTACGTCAACGACGTCACCGAGGGCAAGCTCGACTACTACGCCAAGCTGTCGGTGGCTGCGACATCCGATCAGTGCACTGCAACCGAACCTGCGTTCACGACGACCGCGACGTTCGCGTCGACGCTCGACCCGAATGCGGTCGACGGGCTCGCACGCTACATCTCGCCCGCCAGGTTCTTCCCGAAGGGCGTCATCGCGACCGAACTGGTGTTGTACGGTCCGGTCGGGTCGACGTTCACCGGCGCGACCGTCGACGGCGCGCCCTCGGTGGCGACCGCCGTGCCGCACCTCGACCGGCCGGCCGTCAAGGTCAGCATCGTGAACCAGCCGGGGGCGTCGCACACCGTGGTCGCGAACTTCACCGGGGCGGCGGGGGAGTACGGGCCGCTCGAGGTCTGGCACACGCCCATGGTGCAGCCGACCGAAGTGACCATCGAGACCCCGGGCTGCTAGGGCGCCGGTACCGGTAACGGCACCGCCGGCCGCGCCGGTGGCCGCCAGCGCCGTCGGCGCGGCCGCCGGAGCCCGCTGCTCCGGTGAATGGCCCCCCAATCGGGGGATGTGCCACGCGGCCGACCGCGCCTAAGGTAGGAGCCTGGGCCGTGTGCCCGACCACGACACCCCTTCCCGAAGGGGCCGAAGGCCCCTTACCCGAGGGGTCCAACCCCTTCCCCGAGGGGCCCGACACCCGATACACCCGACCGATCGCGTAGCGATCTCCACCGACGGCACCCGCGCGCGCGGGTGCCTGCGGTGACTGAGGCGGCATCATGGCGCTGAGCGAGTACACCGAGACCACGTCGAGTGCGCTCGTCGACCGGTGGCAGCGTGGCTATGCCACGAGATTGTTCGCCACCGACCTGCTCGTGCTGGTGGTCGTGGTCTACGGTTCTCAGTTCCTGAGGTTCGGCGCGGATGCCGCCGAGCAGCTCATCGCTCGCAGCGAGGCGCAGCGCTTCGAGATCACCTATTCGCTCGTCTCGGCCCTGCTCATCGTCGCGTGGCTTGCCGCACTCGGACTCTTCGGCACGCGCGACCAGAAGATCATCGGCAGCGGCTCCACCGAGTACAAGCGCATCGCCGACGCGACGATCCGCGTGTTCGGAGTGCTCGCCATCATCGCCTTCCTGCTGCAGGCGCAGCTCGGTCGCGGCTACCTGCTCATCGCGCTTCCCACCGGACTCGCCCTGCTGCTCGCCAGCCGGTGGCTGTGGCGCCAGTGGCTCAACCGTCGGCGCGCCGAAGGCGAGTACAGCTACCGGGCGATCCTCATGGGCGAGCGGGCATCGTCGGCGCACGTCGCGCGGCAGATCATGCGCGACCCCAGCAACGGCTTCGTCATCGTGGGAGCGGTCACGCAGGGCGGCAGCGCGGGCGAGCTCGCGCCCGGTGTACCCGTGCTCGGGTCGTACGACCGTGCGATCGAGGCGGTCGACGCGTCAGAAGCCGACACCGTCGTCTTCACCGGAGCCGACATGATCAGTCCGCGACAGCTGCGCCAGTTCGGCTGGGATCTCGAGACCCGCTCGGTCAACCTGATCGTCGCGCCGGCATTGACGGATGTCGCAGGACCGCGCATCCACGCACGACCGGTCGCCGGGCTGCCCCTCATCCACGTCGACTATCCCGTGTTCGAGGGCAACAAGTACGCGGCGAAACGCGCCTTCGACCTGATCGCGTCGTTCGCAGGGCTCGTGCTGCTCAGCCCGCTGTTCCTCGCGCTCACCATCCTGATCCGCAGCGACAGCCACGGGCCGGCGGTGTTCCGCCAGGAGCGCGTCGGGCTCAACGGGCGGCGGTTCAAGATGCTGAAGTTCCGCTCGATGGTGGTCGACGCCGAGCAGCAGCTGCCGAGCCTGCTCGACCAGAGCGAGGGCAACGGCGTGCTGTTCAAGCTCAAGTCCGACCCTCGTGTCACGAAGGTCGGCGCGATCCTGCGCAAGTACAGCCTCGACGAGCTGCCGCAGCTCGTGAACGTGTTGCGCGGAGACATGTCGCTCGTCGGTCCGCGGCCGCCGCTCGCCTCCGAGGTCGAGCGTTACGACGAATCCGCCCAACGCCGGCTGCTCGTCAAGCCCGGCATCACCGGCCTCTGGCAGACCGAGGGCCGCAGCAACCTGTCGTGGGACGACAGCGTGCGTCTCGACCTCTACTACGTCGAGAACTGGTCGTTGACCGGCGACATCATCCTGCTCTACCGCACGGTGCGCGCGGTGGCCCGGCCCGACGGGGCGTACTAGGTCTCGAGACGGCGCTGGCGCGCCTCCTCGACCCACGGCTGGTCGCTACTCGACCGGCGTGTACGGCAGGATGGAGTGGTGAAAGGCATCATCCTCGCCGGCGGCTCGGGCACGCGACTGCACCCCATCACGCTCGGGATCTCGAAACAGCTCGTTCCGGTCTACGACAAGCCGATGATCTACTACCCCCTGTCGACGCTGATGCTCGCGGGCATCCGCGACATCCTGATCATCACGACGCCGCACGACGCCGCACAGTTCCAGCGGCTCCTCGGCGACGGATCGCAGCTCGGGGTCTCGCTGCAGTACGCGGTACAGCCCGAGCCCAAGGGGCTCGCGCAGGCGTTCACGATCGGCGCGGACTTCATCGGCGACGACCGGGTGGCGCTCGTGCTCGGCGACAACATCTTCTACGGTCCCGGAATGGGCGCACAGCTGCGCCAGTACGCCGAGGTCGAGGGCGGGGCGATCTTCGCCTATTGGGTCGCCGATCCCACGGCCTACGGCGTCGTCGAGTTCGACGGCGACGGCCTCGCCCGCTCGCTCGAAGAGAAGCCGGCCCACCCCAAGAGCAACTACGCGGTGCCCGGCCTGTACTTCTACGACAACTCGGTCGTCGACATCGCGGCGGGCCTGAAGCCGTCGGCGCGCGGCGAGCTCGAGATCACCGATGTCAACGCCGCCTACCTGCGCGAAGGGCGACTGCGCGTGAGCGTGCTGCCGCGCGGCACCGCGTGGCTCGACACCGGCACGTTCGACGCGATGGCCGCCGCGAGCGACTACGTGCGCACCATCGAACAGCGGCAGGGACTCAAGATCGGCGCACCGGAAGAGGTCGCCTGGCGGCAGGGCTGGCTGTCGGATGACGCGTTCCGCGCCTGCGCCGAATCACTCACGAAATCGGGGTACGGCAGCTACCTGCTCGACGTGCTCGCGAGGGGGAAGGACGCATGACCCGCCTGCTGGTCACCGGCGGCGCCGGATTCATCGGTTCGAACTTCGTGCGATACGTCGTCGCGAACACCGACTTTGAGGTCGTCGTGCTCGACAAGCTCACGTATGCGGGCAACCTCGCGTCGCTCGAGGGGTTGCCCGACGGCCGGGTGCGGTTCGTGCGCGGCGACATCGCCGACGCCGCGCTCGTCGAGCAGCTGACGGCCGAGCTCGACCCCGGCACCGACGCGATCGTGCACTACGCCGCCGAGTCGCACAACGACAACTCGCTGAGCGATCCCCGGCCGTTCCTCGACACCAACGTCATCGGCACCTACACGCTCATCGAGGCGGCTCGTCGTCGCGGCATCCGCTTCCACCACATCTCGACCGACGAGGTCTACGGCGACCTCGAACTCGACGACCCGGCGCGCTTCACCGAGGCGACCGCGTACAACCCGTCGAGTCCGTATTCGTCGACGAAGGCCGCATCCGACATGCTCGTTCGCGCCTGGACCCGCAGCTTCGGGCTGCGCGCCACGCTCAGCAACTGCTCGAACAACTACGGGCCCTACCAGCACGTCGAGAAGTTCATTCCCCGCCAGATCACGAACGTGCTGCGCGGCGAGCGACCGAAGGTCTACGGCACGGGCGCCAACGTGCGCGACTGGATCCACGCCGACGACCACTCCGCCGCGGTGCTCGCGATCCTCGCCGGGGGCAGGATCGGCGAGACCTACCTCATCGGCGCCGACGGCGAGCGATCGAACCTCGACGTCGTCGGCGACATCCTGTCGGCCCTGGGTCGTGAGCGCGACGACTTCGACCTCGTGAGCGACCGGCCCGGGCACGACCTGCGGTACGCCATCGATTCGACCAAGCTGCGCGACGAGCTCGGCTGGCGCCCGCGCTACCAGGACTTCGCGTCGGGGCTGCAGGCGACCGTCGACTGGTACCGCGCGAATGAGGATTGGTGGGGGCCGCAGAAGCAGGCGACCGAAGCCAAGTACGCGGAGCTGGGGCGGTGAGCGGTGGCGACCGTCGGTCGAGTAGCGCCGGCGGAGCCGACGCGCATCGAGACCCCGCCGCGGCCGCTGCGCCGCGAGCGCTGGCGGTGCATCCGACCGTCATTCCCGGCCTGCTGATCGTCGACCTGCCCGTGCACCGCGACAACCGCGGATGGTTCAAGGAGAACTGGCAGCGCGCCAAGATGACCGCGCTCGGCCTGCCCGACTTCGGGCCGGTGCAGCAGAACATCTCGTTCAACGGCGACGTCGGCACGACGCGGGGCATCCACGCCGAGCCGTGGGACAAGTTCGTGTCGGTCGCCACCGGGCGCATCTTCGGCGCGTGGGTCGACCTGCGCGAGGGGCCCGCGTTCGGGTCATCCGTCACTCTTGAAATGGGTCCCGATCAGGCGGTATTCGTGCCCAGGGGAGTCGGCAACGCCTACCAGACGCTCGAGCACGACACCGCATACGCCTACCTCGTGAATGCGCACTGGCGGCCCGACGCCGAATACCAGTTCGTGAACCTCGCCGACGAGACGGTCGCGATCGAGTGGCCGATCGCGTTGGAGTCGGCCGAGCTTTCCGACAAGGACCGGGCGCACCCTCGGCTCGCTTCCGTTCGGCCGGTTTCGGCGGCCCGACCGGTCGTCATCGGCGGAAACGGCCAGTTGGGGCGCGCGTTGCGTCGGTTGATTCCGGATGCCACGTTCCTGACACGCGCAGAACTCGACGTGTCGGATGCCTCGGCGCTGGAGTCACTCGATCTCTCCGGTTGCTCGGCGATCATCAACGCCGCCGCGTACACGAACGTCGACGGGGCCGAGACGACCGCCGGCCGCGCGACGGCGTGGCAGGTCAATGCGACCGCGGTGGGCGCGCTGGCGGGGCTCGCTGCGCGGCTCGGCGTGCCCTTCGTGACGGTGTCGAGCGACTACGTCTTCGACGGCACGGTCGAGTCGCACGCCGAAGACGAGGCCTACAGCCCCCTCGGCGTGTACGGGCAGAGCAAGGCGGCGGGCGAGCTCGCGGCCCGGGCTGCTCCGCGCCACTACATCGTGCGCACGAGCTGGGTCGTGGGCGACGGGCCGAACTTCGTGCGCACCATGGCCTCGCTCGCCGCGAAGGGCGTCGACCCGCAGGTGATCTGCGACCAGCAGGGGCGCCTCACCTTCGCCGACGACCTGGCGCGGGGCATCCTGCACCTGCTCTCGTCCGAAGCGCCGTCCGGCGTCTACAATCTCTCGAGTTCGGGGCCCGTGATGTCGTGGTTCGACGTCGCACGCGCGGTGTTCGAGCTCACGGGACACGATCCCGAGCGTGTGGTCGCGACGACTGCCGAGGCGTACGCGTCCGGGCGTGGAGCGGTGACGACGGCCCCGCGGCCGAGGCACAGTGCGTTCGACCTCGGGCGCCTCGAGGCGACCGGGTTCGTGCCGCGCGATACCGTGGTCGCGCTCAGGGAGTATCTGGCAGGGTAAGGGCACGGTAGGCGTCCGTTCTCGACATGCGGCGACCGCTGGTCAGGGCGTCTTCGGGGGAGCCGTGCGGAACACGACGCTGTGGTACAGCCAGAAGCGCACGAGCACCACGATGACGATGCTGACCAGGTTGACGCCGTTCACGATGAATGGCCCGACCTCGCGACCGAGAAGGGCACTGGCGGCTTCGATGCCGGCCCACACGAGCAGTGCGCCCAGCGCGGTGCAGATCGCGTTCGCCAGCACGAAGAGCACGATCTCCTGTGTGCGGCCACGGCGGTCGCGGTGGCGGAACGTCCACTCGCGATTGCCGAAGTACGCGTTCACGAGGGCCACGAGCGACGCGACGACCTTCGCCGGCACCGGGTCCCACCCGAGCGCGAGGTACAGCAGGTTGAACACACCGATCTCGATGAGCGTGCTGATTGCACCCACGGTGAGGAACCGGGCCCCGAGCCCGGCAATTCGGCGCCATCGGGCTCGTTGCGACATCTCGACTACGCTACTACCCAGACTCGTGCAACCACTGCACGTCAGCTGCTTGGGAGACGGCGTGCGCCTGAATCACCTCGCCGTGGTCATGCCGGCATACAACGAAGCCGTCGGCATCCCCGGCTTCGTGCGAGAACTGCACGCGAACCTCGCTCCGCTCGCCGAGCGGCTCGACATCGTCGTGGTCGACGATCGATCGACGGATGCCACTGCCGGGGTGCTCACCGACCTCGCGGCCGAGCTGCCCGGCCTGCACGTGATCACCGCCGAGCAGAACCGCGGGCACGGTCCCACCGCGCTCTCCGCCTACCATGCCGGCCTCGAACTCGAGCCCGACCTGATCGTGCACGTCGACGGCGACGGCCAGTTCCACGGCGCCGACCTCGCACGACTCGTGACCGCCTCCGTCGACACCGGCGCCGACGTCGTGCACGGCGTCCGAACCGGTCGCACCGACCCCTGGTTCCGTCGCGTGCTCACGGCATCCGTCGGCGTGCTCGTCACGGTCGCCGCCGGGCGGCGCATCCCCGACGTGAACACCCCGTTGCGCGCCTACCGCCCGACCACCCTGCGCACCCTCGTGGCCGCGGTGCCCGAGGGCGCGCACGTGCCGCACGTGCACTTCTCGATCGCCGAAGCCCGCGGTGGTGCCTCGGTGCGCTACCTGCGCGTGGCGAGCCTGCCGCGCCGCGGCGGCGACGCCCAGGGCACGATGTGGAGCGAGGGCGACGCGGTGGTGCAGCCGCAACCGATGCTGCCGCCGAAGCGCCTGCGCGAGTTCGTGCGCGCGGCAGCGGTCGAGCTGTGGCATGTCTCACTGAAGCCGGGGAAGCGATCGTGACGGTCGAGGCGCCGCCCCGCGGCATCCGCTCGGTCGATCTGTCATTCCGGCCGATCGACCTGGTCTTCTGGATCGCCGTCATCGGCGTCGTCCTCGCGAATCTCGCGGTGCTCGGGCCGGCGCTCACGAGCGTGCGCCTCTGGGAGGACGAGGCCTTCAACCTCACCGTGCCGCTCAACCTGCTGCGTGGGCTCGGGTATTCGAGCGACGGCACGCTCTCGGGCAGCACGATCACGCCGTTCGACGTGCGCATCTCGACCGGGCCGGTCGTGATGCTGCCGATCGCAGGGCTCCTGGCGCTCGGCATCGAGCCGGTGCTCGCCGGCCGGCTCGTCGGACTGCTCGGCTGGATCCTGCTGCTCGGCAGCCTGTGGCTCATCGGCCGGCGTCTCGGCGGGCGATGGGCCGGGCTCGTGGCAGCAGCGGTTCCGCTCGCGTACGCGGCCGACCCGCTGCCGTCGCCGATCCAGACGCCCATCGACGTGCTCGGCGAGGTGACCGCCGCCGGGCTGCTCGCGGCGGCGCTCGTGGTGCTGCACCGGCGGCCGTGGCTCGCGGGACTGCTCGTCGGCCTCGCCATCCAGACCAAGTTCATCGCGCTGCTCGCCGTGCCCGCCTTCGCCCTCGCGGCGTTGCTCGACGCGCCCGGCTCGAGCATCTGGCAGCGCGTGCGCGCCACACTGCCGAGGGTGTTCGGCGCCGCCGGTCTCGCGGCCGCGCCCACGTTCGTCTACGAGGTCGTGAAGTTCCTCTCGCTCGGGCCCGAGGCGGGCATCGAGAACCTGCGCAATTTCGGATGGTTCCTGCTCGGCGGCGGGCAGTTCGGCTACAAGGTGCCGCCGATCGACAAGCTCAACGTGTTCATCGGGGCGTGGCACCTGCCCGCATGGGTCGTGCTCGGGCTCGTCGCGCTCGGCATCATGCTCGCCGTGCTCGGGGCGATCGCCGTCGTGCGACGGCCGAGGCTGCTCGCCGAGGCCGGAGCGTCGCGCGCCGGGCTGCGTGAGTTCGCCGTGGTCGCCGGTGTCGCCGTCCTGGGGCTCGTGACGTACCTCGTGTGGTGGCTGATGTCGTCGCACACCCCACCCTGGTTGCGGCATCCGGCGCCCGGGGTGCTGGCATTCCTGCCGGTCGCGATCGCGGCGGTCGTGGTGCTCGCCCGCGTGGCCCTGAATGCGAAGTCGTGGGAGCGCGCGCGGCCTGCGGGTGGGGTGATCCTGCGGGTCGTCACGGGAGTGCTCGCGGTCGCGGGCGTCGCGGTGATCTCCGTGTCGCTCGTCGGACGCATCGTGGGCCATTCCTACGGCATCTGGGAGACGCTCGACGACCAGCGCGCGGCGGCTGCCGACATCGCCGAGTTCGGCTACGACAGCCTCGCCAGCCCGTGGGGCGGCGGCGTCAGCGTGATCGTCATGTCGGGCGCCCACGCCGGGCTCACCGACGCCGGTCGCGCCGTCGCCGGCGACCCGCGCGTGTGGCCGGGTGAGCCGGCCGAGGCCTGCGAGTTGATGCTGCAGAGTGGCGACTATCGGCTCTGCGAGCCGCCCGTGCCGGCCGGCGGCTGACCTGACGCTCGCGCACGTCGCCCGGGCAGGAACCCCGAGCGGATGCCCCGCCGCACGCCTCTGGCTTCGCCGCGACATCCGCGGGATCATGGGAACCAGGGAGGCATCATGCGCGAGATCATCGTCGGTGTGAGCACCGCCGTGGACGCCGGCCTGCACGCGGTGCGGTGGGCGGCCCGACGAGCGTCGATGCGGGGCGCGAGGCTGCACATCGTGCACGTCATCGACCTCGCCGTCGAGACGACGCGCGACGCCGACCTGATGGCCGCTGCGAAGGCCGAGGCGCAGGGAGCCATCGACGCGGCGATCGCCATCGCCATCGAGGTCGACCCCGACCTCGAAGTCGTCACCACGTTCGAGCACGGTCCCGCGACCGAGGTGTTCGACGAACTGTCGCGCAATGCCGAACTGCTCGTCGTCGGCAGCGACTGGCACGGCGGCAAACGACCCAGTCGTCGCGGGGTGCATAGCCTGCGCATCGCCGCCGGAAGCCACGTGCCCGTCGCAGTGATCCCCGACATCGACGTCACCGGGCGACGCGGGGTCGTCGTCGGGGTCGACGGGTCCGCATCATCCGCCACCACGCTCGAGTTCGCGGCATCCGAGGCCGAACGCCTCGGCGAGCCGCTCATCGCCGTGCACGCGTGGGACCTCGGCGTGATCGTCGGCGCCGAGTACGGCTACGGCGTCTCCATGGTCGACGACGGCGACCTCAGCTCGGCCGCGCGTGAACTGCTTGAGACCGCGCTGCAACCCGTCGTGGCTGCACACCCGGAGCTCGAGATCGACCAGCGCGTGGTCGTCGGCGACCCGGTGGTCGCGCTGTCCGATGCGGCCGACGAGGCCTCGCTGCTCGTCGTCGGCAGCCATGGGCGGGGAGCGCTCGCGCGGTTCCTGCTCGGATCGGTCAGTCACGGCATCCTCGCGCATCTCGAGGGGCCCACCGTCGTCGTGCGCTGAGAGAGCGTCGGTCGAGTAGCGAAGGGTATCGAGACCATGCGGCGAGGGTCTCGATACGCGCCCTGCTGCGTCGGGCGCTACTCGACCGACCGGGCGTATGCGAGGCTGTGACACATGGTCGATCGCGCACCCGCAGCGACGCCTGCCGCGCGCGTCGACGGCGTCGATGCCGCCCGTGGCCTCGCGCTGATCGGCATGTTCATCGCGCACGTGTCGCCGGCCGTGGCATCCGCTGATCTCACGTCGCTCATCGAGCTGGCCGACGAACGCCCACGCCTGCTGTTCGCACTCACGGCGGGCATGGGCCTCGGGTTCATCACCGGCGCCACCCGGCCGCTCGTCGAAGGCCGCGGCCCGCTGCGCAAGCAGATCGCGATCCGCGCGGTCATCCTGATCATCCTCGGACTCGGCATCGCGATCACGCTGCACCCGCTCGTGTTCATCATCCTCGACGTCTACGGCGTCGCGTTCCTGCTGCTCCTGCCGCTGTTGTTCATTCCGCGGGGCGTGGCGCTCGGCGCCGGCATCGTGCTGCTCGCGGTCGCGCCCGCGCTCGCCGAGCTCGCGAAGCGGACCGCGTTCGTCGCCGAGTTGGACGCGTCGTCGCTCGGGCTCGTCGCCGACTGGTTCGTGAGCGGCGCGTATCCGGTGCTCGTGTGGGTCGCGGCGATGCTCATCGGCCTCGCGCTCGTGCGCTACGACCTCGACTCGCCTCGCGTGGTCGCCGTCGCGGCGCTCATCGGCGCCTATGCCGCCGCGACCCTGCTGCCGGTCGCGGCGCTCATGCCCGGCGGCAACGCCGCGCCCCCGGTCGACGCGCTCGGCGCCGACGCGCCCATGTCGGCGACCACCACCGAGGCCGTGCGGCTGTCGATCGAGGCCGTCGGCAACGTCGGCGTCGGCGTGGTCGTCGTCGCCGCCATGCTGTTGCTGCTGCAGTTCGCCGTGCCGCCCGTGCGGCGCGTGGCCGGACTGGTGCTCTCGCCGATCACCGCCATGGGCTCGATGCCGCTCAGCGTCTACACCCTGCACCTCCTCGTCATCGCCGCGGCGGTGCGCACCGAGAACGGCGTGCGCACCGACGATTCCTGGGAGCTCCTCATCGCCCTCATCGTCGGCTCGATGCTCTTCGCCTGGCTCTGGCGGCGCTACATCGGTCGCGGCCCGCTCGAGCAGCTGCTGCGGTGGGCGAGCGGGCGAAGCCGAGCGGATGTCCCGTCGCACGCGTAGGGCAGAATGGTCAGGGTTTGTGACGAAGGAGAAGCTGTGCGTATTTCGGTGATCGGTTGCGGGTACCTCGGTGCCGTGCACGCGTCGGCCATGGCCGAGCTCGGGCACGAGGTCGTCGGCATCGACGTCGACGCGGCGAAGATCGCCGAACTCGCGGCAGGGCGTCCGCCGTTCTTCGAGCCCGGACTGCCCGAGATCCTCGCCTCGGCGACCGCGACGGGCCGGCTGCGATTCAGCACCGACATCGCCGACGCGGCCGGCGCCGATGTGCACTTCATCGCCGTGGGCACGCCGCAGGCCGCCGGAACGCACGCGGCCGACCTGACCTACGTCGACGCTGCGGTCGAGTCGCTGCTGCCACACCTGGCCGAGGGCGCGCTCGTCGTCGGCAAGAGCACCGTTCCCGTCGGAACAGCTGCGCGCCTCGCCGCTCGCATCGCCGAGGCTGCCCCGCACGCGACGCTCGCGTGGAACCCCGAATTCCTGCGCGAGGGGTTCGCCGTGAAAGACACCCTCGAGCCCGACCGGCTCGTCTACGGCGTGGCCGACGACCACGCGACATCAGTGCTCGATCAGATCTATCGCGCCGCGATCGAGGCCGGCACGCCGCGCGTCGTCACCGACTACGCCACTGCCGAGCTCGTGAAGGTTGCGGCCAACGCATTCCTCGCCACCAAGATCAGCTTCATCAACGCCATGAGCGAGATCGCCGACGCCACGGGCGCCGACGTCACCGCGCTCGCCGATGCGATCGGGCACGACGCGCGCATCGGCCGGCGGTTCCTCAACGCGGGCGTCGGCTTCGGCGGCGGCTGCCTGCCGAAGGACATCCGTGCGTTCACCGCCCGCGCCGAAGAGCTCGGCCGCGCTGACTCGCTCGCGTTCCTGCGCGAGGTCGACGAGATCAACCTCAGGCAGCGGCAGCGGGTCGTCGACCTCGCCGTCGAGGCGCTCGACGGCAGTGTGCACCAGAAGCGCATCGCGGTGCTCGGGGTGACATTCAAGCCCGAGTCCGATGACGTGCGCGACTCACCGGCACTCGACGTGGCCGTGCAGCTCAAGGGCCTCGGTGCCGAGGTCATCGCCACCGACCCCGAGGGCATCGAGAACGCGCGGCGCCGGCACCCCCAGCTCGACTACACGACGTCGACCCGCGAGGCACTGCGCGGCGCCGACCTCGTCGTGCTCGTCACCGAGTGGCGCGAGTACCGCAACCTCGACCCCGTCGAGACAGGCCAGCTCGTCGCAGCGAAACACGTCATCGACGGTCGCAACGTGCTCGACGCCGCCGCGTGGCGTGCCGCCGGGTGGACCTATCGCGGCCTCGGACGCCCGTAGGCGCGCGCGGCCGTAGAGCGCAGGCTCCGGCGGCGCTCGGCGCCTCGCGAGGGCGCCTGGCGCCGGTCTGAGCCCCCGCGTGAGGCGCGACGTGAGCTGGGAACGACGAAGGCCCTCTTCGCCAGAAGAGGGCCTTCACAATGTCGGGGTGACAGGATTTGAACCTGCGACCTCGTCGTCCCGAACGACGCGCGCTACCAAGCTGCGCCACACCCCGGTGCCCTTGCGGGCCGGTGCCCTTGCGGGCCTCAACAAGGATAGCCGATAAATCGAGGCCGTCCGACCAGCCCGCTACTCGGTCGGAACCAGCGTGAGCAGTGTCGCCTCGGGCGGGCACGCGAAGCGCACCGGTGCGTAGATCGACGTGCCGAGGCCCGCCGACACGTTGAGGAACGCCGACCGCAGGCCGTGTCGCCACACGCTGAGGCCCTTCACCTGCGTGCGCGGGATGTCGCAGTTGGTGACGAGCGCGCCGACGCCGGGGAGGCACACCTGGCCGCCGTGCGTGTGCCCCGCGAACATGAGCTGCGCCCCATGGTTCACGAATGAGTTCAGCACGCGCTGGTAGGGCGCGTGCGCCACGCCGACCGTGACGGTCGGGCGACGCTTCGTGACGGATGGCTCGTCGGGCCAGGTCTCGTCGCCGAGCGGATCTTCGGCGCGCAGGTCGTCGATGGCCGCGGTGATCAGGTCGAGGCGGTCGTAGCCCTTGTGCGGGTCGTCGACGCCGAAGAACTCGAAGTGCGTGCCGCGCAGGTCGAGGCTCGCAGCGGTGTTGTCGAGATCCTGCCAGCCGAGGTCGCCGAAGAACGCGTGCAGCGCGTCGATGTCGAGGAGCTTGGACCTCGCGATGTGCTTCGACGGGCCGAAGAAGTACGTGAACGGGTTCTTCAACGCCGGACCGAAGTAGTCGTTCGAACCGTTGACGAACACGCCCGGCACGCCACGGAAGGCTTCGAACGCTCGCCGGATGCCCTCGATGCCGCGCTCATGGCCGAGGTTGTCGCCGGTGTCGACGATGAGGTCGGGCTCGAGGTCGGCGAGGCCGCGCACCCAGTCCTGTTTCTCGCGCTGCCACGGGGCCATATGCAGGTCGGTGAGGTGCAGCACCTTGATCGGCTTCGCGCCGGGCGGCAGCACCGGGACATCCGCCCGGCGAAGCGTGAATCGGGTGCGCTCGACGAGTGATCCGTACGCGAATGCGGCGGCGCCCGCCGCGCCGATCGCAAGTGCGATCCGCGCGACGGGCGTCAGACGGGTTGCCAATCGGGGCTCAACCGGCCTCGGGGGCGGCGCCGTCGCCGGGGCCGCCGTCGCCGTTGCCGCCGCCGTTACCGAGTCGGCCGATGGTGATGGTCACCTTGTCGCCGCGCTTGGCGTTCTCACCGGCGCCGGGCGACTGCGAGATCACCACGCCGACCTGGGCCGGATCGATCGTGTCCTCCTCGCGGCGATCGACGCGGAAGCCCGCCGCGGTGAGCGCGGCCTCGGCCTGGTCGGCCGGCTGACCGGTCACGTCGGGGACGCTGGCCCCGTTGCCGCGGCTGATCTTCAGCGAGATCACCGCACCCCTACTGGCGGTGCCCGACGGGTTCTGCGCACCGATGGTGCCCTGGGGTTGTGCGGAGTCGACGTCGCCGTCCATGGTCCAGCCGAAGCCGGCGTCCTCGAGCGCCTTCTGCGCAGCCTCGGGGGAGAGGCCGAGCACGTCGGGCACCGACACCTGCGGTGCGAAGAGGAGGTTCTGCGGCGGCTCGGGGAACGACTCGCCGGGGTACTTGCTGTTCGCGACGTCCATGACGCGCGGCCAGATGTTGTGGCGCAGCACCGCAGCCTCGCCGGCATCGAAGTACGTCTCGCGCAGGTTCACGTGGCCGGTGACGTTGTAGACGCCGACCACAGTGGCGACGCGCGTCGAGGCGCCGCTCATCCAGGTGGCCTCGGCGTTGTCGGTCGTACCGGTCTTGCCGATCATCGGGGTGCCCTGCGTGTCCATCTTGTAGAGCGACGACGAACCGGTGCCCGAGGTCATGACGCGCTGCATCGCGTGGTCCATGCCGGCCGCGACCTCGGCGGTCACGGCCTGCTTGCACTCCGACTTCGGAGCCTCGATCGGTTCGCCCTTGGCGTTCGTGATCTTGTCGATGGCGATCGGGGTGCACGAGACGCCCTTGCCGGCGATCGCCGCGAAGGCGGTGGCCATGGCGAGGGGGGCGACCTCTTCGGTGCCGAGCACGGCAGAGGGCTGGAAGGTCCACGAGGGCTCGCTCGCGGGCGTGCCGAGCTCGCCGCCGTCGGCGCGACCGTCGCTCATGAGCGCCGTCGCGGTCTTCTTGATGCCGCAGAGGTCGAGCTGCTTCGCCATGGCGACGAAGCCCGTGTTGTAGGAGTTCACCGTGTTCTGCAGCGCGCTCCAGTAACCGCCCTGCTCACCGAGGTCGTTGCGGGGGTCCCAGCCGTCGACGTTCACCGGGCCATTGCAGCTGTCGTTGAACGTGCCCCAGTTCGAGCGCTTGCGCGCGTCGACGCCCTCGTTGACCGAGTGGCCCTCGTTGAGCCATTCGCCGAGGGTGAAGACCTTGAACGTCGAACCGGGCTGGAAGCCGCTCGAGCCGCCGTAGTTGTGGCGCGCGTTGTAGTTGACGGCGCTGTAGTTGTTGCCAGTCTCGAGCACCGTCGGGTCGCTGCTGTAATCCTTGTTCTGCGCCATCGCGAGGATGCGGCCGGTGCCGACCTGGACCGAGACGACGGAGCCGCCGATGTCGACGCCCTCGGCCGACTTCGGCACGTTCTCGTTGAGCGCAGAAGTGGCCGCGTTCTGCAGGTCCATGTCGATGGTCGTGTAGATGTCGAGCCCGCCCTGCTTGAGCATCTTGGCGCCCTCGTCGACGTCTTCGGTCTCGGGCTTGTCGAACTTGTTCTTGATCTCCCACGTGACGTAGTCGCAGAAGAACGCGTACACGGGTGCCGCCTGGCAGCCGGTCGCGGGCTCGGTGATCACGGGCACCACGGGCGTCGCGACGGCGGCGTCGTGCTCTTCCTGCGTGATCTTCTTCTCTTTGAGCATTTCACCGATGATGTAGTCGCGGCGGTCCTTGTTGGCCGCATACGGCACGGTCTCGCCATCGACGACGGTCGCGGCGCCGTTCGTCTCGCTCTCGGGGTAGTCGAGGCGGAACTTCTCGGGGTTGTTCACGATCGCGATGAGGCTCGCCGCCTGCGGCAGCGTGATGTCCTTCGCGTTCGTCTTGAAGTAGTACTGCGCGGCGGTCTGCACGCCGTAGACGGTGCCGCCGAACGCGGCGATGTTCAGGTAGCCCTGGAGGATCTCGTCCTTCGAAGCCTGCTTCTCGAGGGTGATCGCGTAGCGCATCTCTTTGAGCTTGCGGTCGACCGTGGTCTCGGTGTGCTGCTCCCAGGCGGCGATGCGTTCTTCTTCGGTCTTCGCCTTCGCCATGTCGTTGTTCACGAGCACGTTCTTCACGTACTGCTGCGTGATCGACGAGCCACCCTGCGTGTCGCCCGCGACGACCGTATTGAGCGCGCCGCGCACGGTGCCGGCGATGTCGACGCCGCCGTGGTCGTAGAAACGCGGGTCTTCACCGGCGATCGCGGCATCTTTCAGGTACTGCGAGACGTACTCGAGCGGAACCTCTTCGCGGTTCTCGTCGTAGAACGACGCCATCGCCGAGGGGGTGCCGTCGGACTTGACGGCGTAGATGGTCGACTTCTGAGCGAGCTCGCCGGGCTCGAGGTAGCCGGGCAGGTTCTCGAACATCGTGATGCTGTTGTTCGCGGCCATGCCGGTGACGGCGAGTGCCGGGGTCACCGCTGCGGTGACGAGAACGCCGGCGAGAGCGCTCATGCCGACGAAGCCGAGGATACCCGCGCCGACATCGCTCTTCGTACGTTTTTGGGCAGACATATAGTGGAGCGTAACGGAGAAATCTGGCAAAAGCCGCTATGCGCCCAGTGCGCCGCGATGCCTTTCCAGACACGCCGTGAAGCACCGAATCTCTGCACGCCATCGTACGCGCCGACCGCACCGATCCACCGAACCGCACCGTCAAGGAGTCGCACATGCCGACCTGGGAGTACATCACCACTCCGCTGCTCATCCACAACACCGCCGCGATCCTCAACAACTGGGGTTCCGAGGGCTGGGAGCTCGTGCAGATCGTGCAGGGGCCCGAGGGCGGTCTCGTCGCGTACCTCAAGCGCCCGGTCGGCGGCGAGGCCTCGGCAGCGGCATCCGCCGGCGCCGCGGCCGCCGCACAGGCGGCCAAGCAGTTCGAGGGCGAGGGTCACGCCTGATGGCGGCGTTCGAGTCGCGGCTGGCCGAGCTCGGCATCGAGCTTCCCGAGGTCGCGCCGCCCGTCGCCGCGTACGTGCCCGCAGTGGTCACCGGCACCCACGTGTACACCTCGGGGCAGCTGCCATTCACGGCGGGCGCGCTGCCGGCGACCGGCAAGGTCGGCGACGGCCACGGACTCGTGCCGGCCGACGATGCCAAGGGCTACGCCCGCACGTGCGTGCTCAACGCGCTCGCGGCCGTGCGCGCCGAGATCGGCTCGCTCGACCGGGTCACTCGTGTCGTGAAGCTCGTGGGCTTCGTCGCCTCCGATCCGACGTTCACCGGCCAGCCGGGCGTGATCAACGGGGCTTCCGAGCTGCTCGGCGAGATCTTCGGCGACGCCGGCCGGCACGCACGCTCGGCCGTCGGCGTGGCCGTGCTGCCGCTCGACTCGCCCGTCGAGCTCGAACTGGTCGTCGAGTTCGCCTGACTCGTTCGGTACCAAGACGGATGCCCCGGCGGGAATGCTTCCGCCGGGGCATCCGTCATTCGCGGTCGAGGATCGCTACTTCACCTGCTCGCTGATGATCTGCATGATCGACGTGTCGGCGAGGGTGGTGGTGTCGCCGATCTGGCGGCCCTCGGCGAGGTCGCGCAGCAGGCGGCGCATGATCTTGCCCGACCGCGTCTTCGGCAGCTCGTTCACGATGAACACCTGGCGGGGGCGGGCGATCGCGCCGATCTGCGTCGCGACGTGCTTGCGCAGTTCTTCGGAGGCGGCCGCGGCGTCGGCTGCGGCATCCGACTGGCTCGCCTTCAGGATCACGAATGCGACGACCGCCTGCCCGGTGGTCTCGTCGGATGCCCCGACCACGGCGGCCTCGGCCGTCCACGGGTGCGCGACGAGCGACGACTCGATCTCGGCCGTCGAGAGCCGATGGCCCGACACGTTCATGACGTCGTCGACCCGGCCGAGCAGCCAGATGTCTCCGTCTTCGTCGTGCCGCGCGCCGTCGCCGGCGAAGTACTTGTCGCCGAACTTCTCCCAGTAGGTCTCCTTGAACCGCTCGGGGTCGCCCCAGATGCCGCGCAGCATCGACGGCCACGGTTCGCTGACGACGAGCAGGCCGCCGTTCTCGCCCTCGACGGGGGTGCCGTCGTCGCTGAGGATGTCGATCGAGACGCCGGGGATCGGCACCTGCGCCGACCCCGGCTTCAGGTCGGTGATGCCGGGCAGCGCGGAGATCATGATCGCGCCGGTCTCGGTCTGCCACCACGTGTCGACCACGGGGATCGAGCCGCCGCCGATGACGTGGCGGTACCAGATCCACGCTTCGGGGTTGATGGGCTCGCCGACCGAGCCGAGCAGACGCAGCGAGCGCAGGTTGAACTCGTGCGGGATCTGCCGGCCGAGCTTCATGAACGAGCGGATCGCGGTGGGCGCCGTGTAGAGGATCGAGACCTTGTACTTCTCGACGATCTCCCACCAGCGGCCCGGGTGGGGGGTGTCGGGCGTGCCCTCGTAGAGCACCTGGGTGGCGCCGTTCGCGAGCGGGCCGTACACGACGTACGAGTGCCCGGTGACCCAGCCGACGTCGGCCGTGCACCAGTACACGTCGGTCTCGGGGTGCAGGTCGAACACGTACTTGTGCGTGAACGCGGTCTGGGTGAGGTAGCCGCCGCTCGAGTGCACGACGCCCTTGGGCTTTCCGGTGGTGCCCGACGTGTACAGGATGAACAGCGGGTGCTCGGCGTTGAAGGCCGCCGCATCGTGCTCGGCCGACGCCGCACCGACGGTCTCGTGCCACCACTGGTCGCGGCCCGCCTCGAGCGCGATGTCGTTCTCGGTGCGCTTGACGACGAGCACGTTCTCGACGCTGCCCGCGGTCTTCGCGATCGCCTCGTCGACGGTGGGCTTGAGCGGGAACACCCGCCCCTTGCGGTAGCCGCCGTCGGCCGTGATGACGAGCTTCGCCTCGGCGTCGTCGATGCGAGACGCAAGGCTGTCGGAGCTGAAGCCGCCGAACACGACCGAGTGGATGGCGCCGATGCGTGCGACCGCGAGCATGGAGATGACGGCCTCGGGAATCATCGGCAGGTAGATGGCGACGCGGTCGCCCTCGCCCACCCCGAGGCCCTCGAGCACGTTCGCCGCTCGCTTGACCTCGTCGGTGAGCTCGGCGTAGGTGATGTCGCGGCTGTCGCCCGGCTCGCCCTCGAAGTGGATGGCGACGCGGTCGCCGAGGCCGGCCGCGACGTGACGGTCGAGGCAGTTGACGGCGACGTTGAGCTCGCCGTCGTCGAACCACTTCGCGAACGGCGGGTTCGACCAGTCCAGCGTGCGGGTGAAGGGCTTGTGCCAGGTGAGCAGTTCACGGGCCTGGTCGGCCCAGAAGGCGAGGCGATCGGCCTTGGCGGCCTCGTAGAGGGCCGGGTCGGCGACGGACTGGGCGGCGAACTCGGGGCTCGGGCGGAAACGCCGGATCTCCTCGAGCGCGTGATCGATCTGAACGGTCATGGTTCTGCGGTCGCTCCTTCGCGATTGGTTCCACGGATGGGTCGCCTGCCCCACCAGCAGAGTACCGCCAGCCCGCGGTGGCGCTGCACACGCGTCGAAACACGACCGTAATCTGCTCTTCCGTGCAGGGCCCGCAAGGGGTTACTGTGCCCTTGCGCAGAGAAATCTGCTTGTCCGCACAAATGAGGACGAATAATGCTTGCGCATTGTTCTGCAAGCCGTATGCTGGGTTGCGCCCGGACACTCGTTTCGAGGCCTGCAGCACTCGTGATTCCCCCCAATCCCTGTGCTGCCGAGGCGGCACCTGTTCCCCCCAATGGGTGCCGCCCCCTTTCGTTAACAGCGCGGTAGGCGCAGCGGGTCGAGTCCTCCTCCACAACGGCGTGGCGGAGGCTCTTTCCATATGTCCACCCGATCGGATGTCCCGCGGTCGAGCTGATTTCCTACGCTCGCGGCATGAGCATCCCCTTCGTGGCAAGCCCGTCATGGGGCACGCGACGGTCTGAATCGGCCGTCGCTCCGGATGACGGCGAACCGGCGGTCGAGCCGTCCACCGCGATACCGGTCGATCTCTCGGTGCTCGGACCGCTCGAACCGTTTGCGGCCTCGGGTCCCGTCACCGATCTGTTCGTCAACGGCGAGCACGGCCTCTGGGTCGATCGCGGCGCCGGCGCCCGCCACGAGCCCGGCTGGTTCGCCGACGAAGCCGAGGTGCGAGCGCTCGCGGTGCGGCTCATCGCGCGAGGGGGCCGTCATGTCGACGAGGCGACCCCCGCTGTCGACGTCCGCCTGGACAGGGGCATCCGCGTTCACGTGGTGCTGCCGCCGGTGTCGGCGACCGGAACGCTCATCTCGGTGCGCATTCCGCGCACGGCGGGATTCTCGCTCGCTGCGCTCGCGCGCGCCGGAATGCTCGAGGAGGCGCAGCGGGCCCGGCTCGGCACCGCGGTCGCCGCTCGCGAGAACATGCTCGTCACGGGCGCCGGCGGCACGGGCAAGACCACCCTGCTCGCGGCGCTGCTCGGCGAGGCGCCCGAGCGCGAGCGCATCGTCGTCATCGAAGACGTCTCCGAGCTGCAGATCGCGCATCCGCATGTCGTCGCCCTCGAGGCCAGGCAGGCGAACCTCGAGGGCACCGGGCGGGTCGGGCTCGATGCGTTGCTGCGCGAGGCTCTGCGCATGCGTCCCGACCGGCTTGTCGTGGGCGAGTGCCGCGGAGCCGAGCTGCGCGAACTGCTCGCCGCACTGAACACCGGTCACGACGGCGGCGCCGGCACCCTGCACGCGAACTCGCTGGCGGATGTCCCGGCCAGGCTCGAGGCGCTCGGAGCGACGGCCGGGCTCTCGCCCGACGCGGTCGCCCGTCAGACGGTGAGCGCGTTCGACCTGGTGCTGCACCTCGAGCGGGTCGCGGGCACCCGACGGCTCGCGCAGCTCGGCCGGTTCGAGCAGCACGGCGACCGACTCGGCATCGAGGCACTGTGAACGGGCGACAGGCGGGCGGAGGAGCGGCCGCATTCATCGAACGGCTTCGCTCGTGGCGGCGCCGGCCCGACGCGGCTGCCGAGGTCGACGCGATCGCGAGCGTCACCGAGCGGGTGGCCGTGCTGCTCGCTGCGGGTGTCCCCGCCTCGAACGTATGGCGGCACCTGCAATCGGTCGGCCGGGGCGGCGGCGCGGCCGAAGCTGATTCCGCTGACGCGGCACCATCGGCCGATGCGGCCGTGCTGGCTGCCGCGGCGCACGCGGCCGGGGCCGGCGAACCGGTCGGCGCCGTCATCGTCGCCACGAGCCGCGAAACCGCCGGCGCCTCATCGGCCTGGCCGGTGCTCGCCGCAGCATGGACCGTCGCGGCCGAGTCGGGCGCCCCGCTCGCCGCGAGCCTCAGGGACCTCGCCACCGTGCTGCGTGACGAAGCGCAGCTGCGCCGTGAGGTCGGGGCCGCGCTCGCGGGGCCCGCTGCGAGTGCTCGACTCGTCATGGCGCTCCCCGCGATCGCCGTGCTCTTCGGCGCCGCCCTCGGCTTCGACACCTTCGGAGTGCTGTTCGGCAATCCGCTGGGGCTGGCGTGCCTCGTGGTGGGTGCCCTGTTCCTCTGGGGCGGGCAGCGCTGGAACGGCCGGCTCGCCCGCGCGGCGTCGCAGTCGAGGGCCGATGCCGGACTCCAGCTCGAGCTGCTCGCGATCGCGATGTCGAGCGGCACCTCGATCGAGCGGGCGCGCGACCTCGCACGTCGCGTCATGCGCGAGTACCTGCCCCACGTCGGTGACGGCGGTGAGGTCGAGGCGGTGATCGAACTCTCGGCGCGGGCCGGCGCCCCCGTCGCCGAGCTGCTGAAGGCCGAGGCGTTCCGCGTGCGTCGCGCCGCCCGCGCCGAGGGCGCCGCCCGCGCCGCGGCGCTCGGCGTGCGGCTCATGCTTCCGCTCGGCGTCTGCGTGCTGCCGGCGTTCGTGCTGCTCGGCGTCGCGCCCCTCATGATCTCCGTCATCTCGGGAACTCTCGGTGGTGCCGTGTGACGAATCCGAACTCGTGCCATCCTCCTGCCGGTTCGCCGGCACCACACGAAAGCAGGTCACCATGCACCACACCCCCATCGCCCCGCGCAGCGCCGGCACCGGCCGACTCACCTCAGCGGTGCGCGCGGTCTCACGCCGGCTCGCCGGCGAACGCGGCGCGGCGACGGCCGAGTACGCCGTCGCGACCATGGCCGCCGTCGGCTTCGCCGGACTCCTCGTCATCATCCTGCGCGGCGACGAGGTGCGCGAGATCCTCACCGAGCTCGTCCGGAATGCGCTCACGGTCGGCTGACGGCGATCAGGGCAGCGTGACCGCGGAGTTCGCGGTCGCGCTGCCCGCGATCGCCCTCGTGCTCGCGGCCTGCCTGGGGTCGGTGCAGCTCGCCGCCCAGCAGGTGCGGCTGACGGATGCCGCTGCCGACGCCGCGCGCGCCCTCGGCCGGGGCGAGTCGGCGGCCGAGGCGGCGGCGATCGCCGATCGAGTGGCGGGTGGTGCGACGCTTCGGGTCGCGGTCGATGAGCCGTTCGTCTGCGTACGCTCTCGGCATCGGGAGCGGGTGTGCTCGCGGCGGTTCAGCTGCGGGCGGAGTCGTGCGCCGTCACCGGGGGCCGCTGATGCGCAGCGAAGCCGGGACGGGCCGGCCGGCGGTGCGAGCCGGCACCTCGGCGCGGCGGCGCCGAGCCATCGGCGACGAGTCGGGCGCCGCGACGGTCGTGGCCATCGGGCTCGTGGGCGCGATCGTGGCCCTTGCGGCAGTGCTCGCACCCACGCTCGGCGTGTTCGTCGCGACGCAGCGGGTTGCGAACGCCGCAGACGCCGCCGCGCTCGCCGCGGCGGATGCAACCTCGGGTGCCGTACCGGGTGTTCCGTGCGACCTCGCCGCGAGCGTCGCAGCCCGCAACGGTGCGACCCTCACGGGGTGCGACATCGACGGCCCGGCGGCATCCGTCACCGCGCGATCGACGATGTTCGGCTTCGCCGTCGTCGCTCGCGCTCGAGCAGGCCCGCCCAGGTGGGAGGAGTGAGACGGTCGCCGTTCAGTCGAAGACGGTCTCGATGAATCGGTAGGAGACCGCCGAGGGACGGTCGTCGCCGGGCGAGTCGAACTCGAGGCCCGCGGCACGTGCATAGATGTAGCGCTTGCCGGCGTCGGCGTTCAACTCGAGCCGCGGACGAGGGTCGCCCGAGTCGAGGAATGCCGTCGCGACGGTCTTTCCCTCGAGCGGTCCGTCGATCAGCTTGGCCGTGTACGAGGCAGTCGATGACGTTTCCATAGGGCCAATCTTCCTCCGCCGTGTGCGAAGTGCAAGTGGATCATGGGCGACAGACGACGAACCTCATCTCGGGTTCGACGTGGGGTCTTCCCCGCAATGGTGTGTATCGTGTGCCTGTCGGCCGAGTGCACCGCCGACCATGGCACACCGCTGGGGGCGCGGCTAAAATGTGCGTTCTCATCTCATGGAGTACTACAGAGGAGTCTGGTGGCAGACGTGAAGAAGCTGGTCATCGTCGAGTCGCCGACCAAGATGAAGTCGATCGCCCAATACCTGGGCGACGGCTACGAGGTGCTGTCGTCGGTCGGCCACATCCGTGACCTGATCGAGCCGAAGAACCTCCCCGCAGAGCTCAAGAAGGGCCCGCTCGGCAAGTTCTCGGTCGACGTCGAGAACGGCTTCGAGCCGTACTACGTGGTCTCCGACTCCAAGAAGAAGACCGTCGCCGAACTCAAGCGCGCACTGAAGAACGCCGACGAACTGCTGCTCGCCACCGATGAGGATCGCGAGGGCGAGGCCATCGCGTGGCACCTGCTGCAGGAGCTCAAGCCCAAGGTGCCCGTGCGGCGCATGGTCTTCCACGAGATCACGAAGGACGCGATCCAGGCCGCGAAGGACAACACCCGCGAGCTCGACACCGCGCTCGTCGACGCCCAGGAGACCCGCCGCATCCTCGACCGCCTCTACGGCTACGAGGTCTCGCCTGTGCTCTGGCGCAAGGTCGGCCCGGGTCTCTCGGCCGGTCGCGTGCAGTCGGCGGCAACGCGCCTCGTGGTCGACCGCGAGCGCGAGCGGCTCGCGTTCGTCTCGGCCGAGTACTGGGACCTCCTGGGCAGGTTCGCGCCCGAGGCATCCGGTTCGTCGTTCCAGGCGAAGCTCGTGCGCGTGGGTGGCGAGAAGGTCGCCAACGGCAGCAACTTCGACGACCTCGGCAGGCTGAAGGGCAAGGCGGTCGTGCTCGACGAGCCGACCGTGCGCGCGCTCGCCGACGCGCTGCAGGCCGACGATGTGCGCCGCACCGTCACGAAGCTCGAGACGAAGCCCTGGTCGCGCAAGCCGTCGGCGCCGTTCACGACGTCGACGCTGCAGCAGGAGGCCGGCCGCAAGCTCCGACTCTCGGCGCGCGACACCATGCGGGTCGCCCAGTCGCTCTACGAGAACGGCTACATCACCTATATGCGCACCGACTCGGTGGCGCTGTCGCAGCAGGCCGTCAACGCCGCCCGCACCCAGGCGACCAAGCTCTACGGCGCCGACTCGGTGCCCGACAAGCCCCGCGTGTACGTGGGCAAGTCGAAGAACGCGCAAGAGGCGCACGAGGCCATCCGCCCGTCGGGCGAGGTGTTCCGCACGCCCTCCGAGCTGCAGAGCGCGCTGCGCGGCAGCGAGCACGCCCTCTACGACCTGATCTGGAAGCGCACGGTCGCGTCGCAGATGGCCGACGCGAAGGGCCAGACCGCGACGGTCACGATCGAGGTCGGTCCGACGCGAGCCGATGCCCCGGTGCCCGAGGGCGCCACCGCGCCAGTCGCGAGCACGATCGCCGAGTTCACGGCGAGCGGCACCGTGATCACGTTCCCCGGCTACCGTGCCGCCTACGAAGAGGGCCGCGACGAGGAGCGCAACGCCGACGACGCGTCGGGCGAGGCGAAGCTGCCGAAGCTCACCGAGGGCGAGCAGATCGGGCTCGACGAGCTCGAGGTGAAGGGCCACCAGACGAGCCCGCTGCCGCGGTACACCGAGGCGAGCCTCGTGAAGCGGCTCGAGGAGCTCGGCATCGGCCGACCGTCGACGTTCGCGTCGATCATCTCGACGATCATCGACCGCGGGTACGTGACCCGCCGGGGCCAGGCGCTCGTGCCCAGCTGGGTGGCGTTCTCGGTCGTGCGGCTGCTCGAGGAGCACTTCGGCGACCTCGTGGAGTACGACTTCACCGCCGAGATGGAGGACGACCTCGACCGCATCGCAGCGGGCGAGGCCGACCGGGTCGACTGGCTGAACGGTTTCTACTTCGGCTCCGACCACCACCGGGGCCTGCGCCAGGTGGTCGACAACCTCGGCGACATCGACGCCCGCGAGATCAACTCGGTCACGATCGCCCCCGACATCACGCTGCGCATCGGCAAGTACGGTCCCTACCTCGAGACCGTCGATGCGGATGCCGCTGCCGGTGCCGAGGCGTCGCCGCGCCGGGTGAACCTGCCCGAAGACCTCGCGCCCGACGAGCTCACCGAGGCGAAGGCCCGTGAGCTCATCGAGGCACCCGTGCAGGGCGACCGCGTGCTCGGCGAGAATCCCGCGAACGGCAAGCAGGTCGTCGTCAAAGACGGCCGGTTCGGCCCGTACGTCACCGAGCTCGAGCCCGAGCCGCCCGCAGAAGCCGCCGAGCCCACCGTCGACCCGGCCACCGGCGAGGTCGTCGACGCGCCGACCAAGCCCAAGCGGGGCGCGAAGAAGCCCGCGGCGGTCAAGCCGCGCACGGCGTCGCTCTTCAAGAGCATGCACATCGAAGAGGTCGACCTCGACACCGCGCTCAAGCTGCTCGACCTGCCCCGAACGGTCGGGGTCGACCCCGAGTCGGGCGTCGAGATCACCGCGCAGAACGGCCGCTACGGGCCGTACCTGAAGAAGGACGCCGACACCCGCACGCTTCCGAGCGAAGACGCGATCTTCGACATCGACCTGGCAGGAGCGCTCGAGCTGTTCGCGCAGCCGAAGTACGGCGCGCGCCGTGCGTCGAGCGCGCTGAAGGAATTCGACAACGACCCCGTGAGCGGCAAGCCGATCAAGGTGAAGGACGGCCGATTCGGGCCGTACGTCACCGACGGCACGACGAACGCGACGATCCCGCGCGCAGAGTCCGTTGAAGAGATCACGTTCGAGCGCGCGGTCGAGCTGCTGCAGATCAAGCGCGACAAGGGCCCGGCGGCGCCGCGCGCGAAGAAGGCGCCCGCCAAGAAGACCACGACCCGCAAGACGGCGACGAAGAAGTGAGCGCGACGGGCCTCTTCATCACCTTCGAGGGCGGTGACGGCTCCGGCAAGACGACGCAGGCGTCGCTGCTCGGCGAATGGCTCGCCGAGCAGGGCCGCGTGGTCGTGCGCACCCGTGAGCCGGGCGGCACCGACGTCGGCATCGAGGTGCGCGAGATCGTGCTGCACCACCGCGGCGACATCGCCCCGCGCGCCGAGGCCCTGCTCTACGCGGCTGACCGCGCGCACCATGTGGCGACCATCGTGCGTCCCGCGCTCGAGCGTGGCGACGTCGTCATCCAGGACCGGTACATCGACTCGTCGGTCGCCTACCAGGGTGCCGGACGCGTGCTCGACCCCGCCGAGGTGCGGGGCATCTCGGAGTGGGCGACGGGCGGCCTCGCGCCCGACCTCACGATCCTGCTCGACCTCGACGCCGAGGCCGCACGTGAGCGGCTCGACGGGGCGCGCACCCGTTACGACCGGCTCGAGGCGGAGGCATCCGAGTTCCACGATCGCGTCCGCAGCGCCTACCTCGCGCTCGCCGAGGCCGAGCCCGAGCGGTTCCTCGTCCTCGACGCGGCGGCACCGGTCGACGAGATCGCCGCGGTCGTTCGTGCCCGCGTCGCCGGGTTGCTGTGAGCGCTGCCCTGCGTGGGCGCGCTGGCGCGGTGCCGGATTCTCGGTTGCCTGTCGGGAGCGGAAGGTAGCGTTCTCACGTGAGCGTATGGAGTGAGCTGACCGGGCAGGACGCCGCCATCGCGGTGTTCCGTGCGGCGGCCGAGGCAGCCGGCGCGGCGCAGGGCGGGTCATCCGACTCGGCGTCGCCGTCAGGCTCGCAGCAGATGACGCACTCGTGGCTCATCACCGGTCCGCCCGGCTCGGGTCGATCGAATCTCGCCTACGCGTTCGCGACCGCACTCATCTCGGGCCGGCCCGACGGCGACGAGCCGACCCGCATCCAGGTCGAGGCGCGCAGCCACCCCGACCTGCACGTACTCGCCACCGAGGGCGTCATCATCAAGGTCGCCGACGTGCGCGACATCGTCAAGCGCTCGCACTACTCGCCGTCGGTCGGCCGGCACCGGGTCATCGTCGTCGAAGACGCCGACCGCATGACCGAACAGACCTCGAACGTGCTGCTGAAAGAGCTCGAAGAACCGCCCGAGCGCACAGTGTGGCTGCTGTGCGCGCCGAGCGAGGCCGACCTGATCCCGACCATTCGCTCGCGGGTGCGCTCGGTTCGGCTGCAAGTGCCGAGCATCGCCGATGTCGCGGCCCTGCTCGAACGTCGCGACGGCGTCGATTCCGCGCTCGCCGAGCGGGCCGCGCGCGAGGCGCAGAGCCACATCGGCATGGCGCACCGGCTCGCCACCAACGACGAGGCGCGGGCGCGACGCGCCGAGACCCTCGAGCTCGCGCTGCGCGTGCGCTCGGCGGCGACCGCGGTGTCGACGGCGGCACGGTTCCTCGAGATCGCCGGCGACGACGCCAAGGCGATCACCGAGCTGCGCGACGCCGAAGAGCGCGAGCACGCGCTGCACTCGCTCGGCATCGCGCCCGGGCAGGCTGTGCCCCCGGCGCTGCGGCCGCAGATCAAGGCGCTCGAAGACGACCAGAAGCGCCGGGCCACGCGCAGCCTGCGCGACGGCATCGACCGCATCCTCGTCGACCTCGCGTCGCTCTACCGCGACATCCTGCTCCTGCAGCTCGACGCCGACGTGCCGCTCGTCAACCGGGAGATGACTGCCGACCTGCGGCAGGCCGCAGCCGCCGCCACACCGTCGCGCACGCTCGCGACACTCGACGCCATCCAGACCGCACGCACCCGCATCGAGGGCAACGTGCAACCCGCACTCGCGCTCGAGGCGATGCTCGTCTCAGCGATCCGCACGACCGAACGAGGGGCCGCATGAGCGCACCGCACATCCGATCGCGAACGACGAGCCGGGGTCGGCGTGGCGCCACGCTGACCGTTACGGTCGCCGCCGCGGTCGCCGCGCTCCTCACCCTGAGCGGGTGCGTGCCGTCGCTGCTCGCACAGGAGAAGCCCGTCTCCACACCCACCGGCGAGCAGGTCGCACCTGAGCTCGAGCCGTTCTACTCGCAGGTGCTCGAGTGGGACGGGTGCGGTGAAGGCATGACGTGCGCCACCGCGAAGGCGCCGCTCGACTGGAGCGACCCCGGCGCGGGCGAGATCGAACTCGCGCTCTCGCGCCACTCGGCGACGGGCGACAAGGTCGGGTCGCTGCTGCTCAACCCCGGGGGGCCGGGCGGTTCGGGCTACGACTTCGTGATCGACTCGCTCGACTTCGCGGTCGGCGAGCCGCTCAAGCAGCGATTCGACGTCGTCGGGTTCGACCCGCGCGGCGTCAACCGGTCCACGGCCGTCGCCTGCTACGACGCGGCCGCAATGGACGAGTTCCTCTTCGGCGTCGACCCGGCCGAGCGGGGCAGCGACGAGTGGATCGAGAACCGTGGTGCCGCGAACGCGGCCTTCGGAGAGGCGTGCCTCGACGAGACCGGCGACCTGCTCGCCAACGTCGACACCGAGAGCGCCGCGCGCGACCTCGACCTGCTGCGCGCCGTGCTCGGCGACGACGAGCTGAACTACCTCGGGTTCTCGTACGGCACGTTCCTCGGGGCGACCTACGCCGAGCTGTACCCCGACAAGGTCGGCCGGCTCGTGCTCGACGGGGCGCTCGACCCGACGGCGAGCACATTCGACGTCAACAAGGCGCAGGCCGTCGGGTTCGAGGGTGCGCTCGAGGCCTACCTCGAGAACTGCCTCGCGGGTGACGAATGCCCGTTCAGCGGCACGGTCGACGACTCGGTCGACGAGATCGGCCGCCTGTTGGCATCGGTCGACGTCAGCCCGCTCCGGGGCAGCGACGGCCGCATGGTCGACGGCGACACCCTGTTCACGGCGATCATCTACCCGCTCTACAGCCCCGAATCATGGCCCTTCCTCAGCGAGATGCTCGCCGCGACCATGTTCGGCGACGGCGATGCGGCCCTCTCCTTCGCCGACGGCTACCACGGGCGCGACGCCGACGGCACCTACCTCGACAACTCGACCGAGGCGTTCCGGTCGATCAACTGCCTCGACTATCCCACGCAAGTCGACGTCGAGGTCATGCGCGAGGAGGCGGCGGAGATCGCTGCAGCCGCACCGACGTTCGGCCCGTACATGAGCTACGACGACCTCACGTGCAACGGCTGGCCGCACGAGTCCACTCGCGAGCCCGCCGAGATCCACGCAGAGGGCGCCGCCCCGATCATGGTCGTCGGCACCACGGGTGATCCTGCGACTCCCTACGAGTGGTCGGTCGCGCTCGCCGACCAGCTCGAGAGCGGTGTGCTCGTCACCTACGAGGGCGAGGGCCACACGGCGTACAACAAGTCGAACGCGTGCGTCAGCGACGCGGTCGAGTCGTATCTGATCGACGGCACGGTGCCCTCTTCCGACCCGAAGTGCTGACGTGGTCAACGCCCGCCGAAAATCCCGCTACTATTGACTCTCGTGCCAGCCGGTGCGCCCCGCGCGCCGCAGTCACGCCGCCTTAGCTCAGTCGGCAGAGCGTCTCACTCGTAATGAGAAGGTCGTGGGTTCGATTCCCACAGGCGGCTCTCACCGGGCCCGGTCTCTTCGGAGGCCGGGCCTTCACTGTTCCCCCGTACATTCGTGCCGTCAGCCTGGCGGGGCAAACCGAGGCGTCGCCCGCACAACGAACGGCCCGGGGTCGCCGGGCCGTTCGCATCTCACGCGAGGAAGAAGCGCGTAAGTCTGGGGAGGGTGTCAGCGCACCGCCTCGATCACGGCGGCATACGCCTGATAGCCCTCGGCGTTGGGGTGCAGGAACGTTTCGAGGTTTCCCGGGTCCTGGCCGAGCCATGGGTCGGGACCGAAGGCGCCGTGCCCGAGGAATGCGGCGGTGACGTCGGCGAAGACGACGTTCGCACCCTGCGCCTGCGCGGCGCTCACGGTGGCCGCGAGGACGGCATTCAGGGTCGCCGCGCCGAGATTCACCCCGTCGGCGACGCCCGGCGCGAGTGGGAGCGGGTATCCGGTGACGACGACGCGCGCGTTCGGCGATCTGCTGCTGATCGCGGCGATCGTTGCGCCGGCCTCGGGGCCGAGCTCGGTCGTGAGGTAGGTGTTCGCCGCGGCGAGTGCGATGAGGCACGGCTGGGCATTCGGATCCGGGACGCACGCGGCGAGCAGGCCCGGAAGGTTCACGCCGTTCGCACCGATGGTCAGCGTGACGAGCGTCGTGCCTCGGTTGATCTGCGCGAGCTGCGCATCGACGTCATCGAAGTCGGCTCCAGTGCACGAGGCGTTGCGCAGCAGGTTGACTCGGGGCACGGCGTCGAGCAGGGCCGGATACCCGAGCGGGCTGCGCAGGCATGCGTCGATGTAGACGCCAGTGCCCTGGCCGGCGGCGAACGAATCGCCGAGGGCGACGTACTTCGCGACCGGGGAGGATGGAGCGGCCGCCGCCGGCCCCGCGACCCCGATGGGAACAGCGAACAACGCGATGATGGCCGCGACGACCATGGCGCGACCCTTGCCGAATGCAGTCGTCATGGGCCAACGCTAGACCCGAACATGAGTGATCCACAGCATCCCCGAACGGGGGACACGGGGCAGCCTCGAACGGAGAGCCCCGTGGCAGCCCGGCCCGATGGCAGCCAATAGGCTGTGCGACATGAGCGAATCTCTGCGCTGGGGCATCCTGGCGACCGGCGGCATCGCCCGCCTCTTCACCGGCGACCTGAAGCGCAACGGCTTCGACGTGCGGGCCGCCGGCTCGCGATCGCAGGCGAGTGCCGACGCGTTCGCCGCCGAGTTCGAGATCCCGCATGCCTACGGCAGCTATGAAGCCCTCGTCGCAGACCCCGACATCGACGTCGTCTACGTCGCGTCGCCGCATCCGCACCACGCGGCACACGCGACGCTGGCGCTCGAGGCGGGCAAGCACGTGCTCATCGAGAAGCCGTTCGCGCTGAACCAGGCCCAGGCGAGGCAGGTCGCCGACGTCGCCGCCGCACACGAGCTGCTCGCGCTCGAGGCGATGTGGACGAGGTACCTGCCGCACATGGCGCGCATCCACGAACTCATCGACTCGGGTGCGTTGGGCGAGGTGCGCTCGGTCATCGCCGACCACACCCAAAAGCTGCCCGACGACCCCGCTCACCGCATCAACGCGCTCGAGCTCGGCGGCGGTGCGCTGCTCGACCTCGGCATCTACCCGGTGTCGTTCGCGTGGGACGTCTTCGGCGCCCCGAGAACCGTGCAGGCCTCGGCCACGTTCAAGGCCACGGGCGCCGATGCGCAGGTCGCCACGATCTTCGGCTACGAGGGCAACCGCATGGCCTCGTCGATCTCGGCGAGCGACACGAAGGGCCCGAACACCGCCGTCGTGCTCGGCAGCGAGGCGCGCATCGAGATCGACGCCGTTTGGTACACGGCGACGTCGTTCCGTCTCGTCTCGAACGACGGCACCGTGCTCGAGGAGTACGCCTCCGATGTGAACGGCCGCGGCATGCACTATCAGGCGGCCGCCCTCGAACGGCTCGTCGCCGATGGTCGGCTCGACGGCGGCGACGCGCTGCCGACCGCCGAGAGCGTCGCGATCATGGGCACGCTCGACGAGATCCGTGCACAGATCGGACTGCGCTACCCCGGCGAATAGGGTGGTGCGGCCTGCTGGATCGGCTTCAGCACGACCGCGTACAATGCCCGGGTGCACGACGAGACGGATGCCCCGGGCGTCGACCCGGGGCGCACCGACCCCGGTTCGAGCATGGCAGTGAGCCGCGGACCCGGCGGTGGGTCATCCGTCGTCGCCTTCGTGCGCCGGCACCGTCTCGCGGTGACCATCACGGCCGCGGCCCTCGTACTCGCCCTCGCGGGCACGGGCGCGGTGTTCGCCGGAGCCGCGACGAACGCCGGCGCGAATGCCGCCATCGAGCCGAGCACGACCCCGACACCCACCGCCGAGCCGGCACGCGCGGTGCCGGCCGAAGCGGTCGCGGCGAGCCGCGTTCGCACCTGCTCCGTCGCCGAGGCCGCCGCCGACCCCCGCCTCGCGAACATGCAGGCGCAGGTCGTGAAGGCGTCGACGGGCGAGGTGCTCTACGATCGCGGCGGCACCACCCCGTCGCGCACCGCGAGCGTCATGAAGGTGCTCACCTCGGCCGCGGCGCTCTCGGTGCTCGGGTCCGGCTACCGAGCCACGACGACCGTCGTGAAGGGCGCCGAGCCAGGCTCGATCGTGCTCGTCGGCGGCGGCGACGTGACCCTCTCGCGCACGCCGAGCGGCGACGAGACCGCGTACCCCGGCGCTGCGCACCTCGACGAACTCGCCCGCCAGGTGCACGAGGCGTGGGCCGCCGACCCCGCGAACCCGCCCATCACGAAGCTGATCCTCGACGCGAGCTACTTCGGCGGCGAGGAGTGGCACGCGAGCTGGGCGCTGTCCGAGCGCGAGCTCGGCTACATGCCGAACATCACGGCCCTCATGGTCGACGGCGACCGCGACGACCCCTACACGAACACCTCGTGGCGCAGCGAGGACCCCATCGGCCGTGCCGGCCAGGCGTTCGCCGACGAGCTCGGTGGAGTCGGCACCATCGAGCGGGGCACCGCACCCGCGGGCGCAGCGCAGCTCGGCGCGGTGTCATCGCCGACCGTCGCCGAGCTCATCGACAAGGCACTCGTCGTCTCCGATAACACGGTCGCCGAGATGCTCGCACGGCTCGTCTCGATCGAGACCGGCGCGGGCAACACGTTCGCCTCACTGAACGCCGGAATCCTCGAGGGACTCGAAGGCTACGGCGTCGACGCGGCCGGCATCACGATCGTCGACGGCTCGGGCCTCTCGCCCGACAACGCGGTGCCGCCGTCGTACCTCACGCGCCTGTTCGCGAAGGTGAACGCCCGCGAGGCGAGCCTCGGGTACATCCTCGACTCGCTGCCCATCTCGGGCGAACGGGGATCGCTCGCGTACGACGACCGGTTCTGGGGCGACAACTCGGTCGCCGACGGCCGGGTCATCGCGAAGACGGGATGGATCGACACCGGGTACACGCTGAGCGGGGTCATCCGTGCCGCCGACGACACCGATCTCACGTTCGCCGTCTACGCGCTCGGCGACGTCACCGAAGAGGCCAAGACCGCCATCGACACCCTCGCGACCGCGTTCTACCGTTGCGGCGACAACCTCTCGAACCAGTGAGCGGCGGCGGGGCGGTGGTGCAGTCAGGCGAGCGGATGCCTCGCGCCGAGGTCGTCGCGCTCACCCGCCGGCTCGTCGCGATCGATGCCACCAACCCGTCGCTCGTGCCGGGGGGAACGGGCGAGCGGGAGCTCGCCGAGGTCATCGTCGCCTGGCTCGACGATCACGGCTTCGACGTGCGCCTCATCGGCGCCGACCCGGCCAGGCCGAGCGTGCTCGCGCGCCGGCGCGGCACCGGTGGCGGTCGCACGCTGCTGCTCGCGGGGCACCTCGACACGGTCGGCGGGGCGGGGTCGGGCGCGGCCGGTGCGGGCGGGGTCGACGGTTCGAGGTCGGATGCCCCGGGGTCGAGCGCGTCCGACGCGGATGCGATCGGCGCCCGCATCGTCGGTCGCGGTGCGTACGACATGGCGGGCGGTCTCGCCGCGGCGATGGTCGCCGCGGCCGAGGCTCCTGCCGACCTCGCCGGTGATCTCGTGCTCGCGTTCGCAGCCGACGAGGAGTTCGGCTCCGTCGGCATGGAGGAACTGCTGGCGGCGATCGACGCCGAGGCGGAGGCACCCGCCGACCGGTGGCCGCGCCCCGATGCCGCCGTCGTGCTCGAACCGACCGACCTCGAGGTGACCCTCGCGCACCGCGGATTCGCGTGGTATCGCGTCGAGTACGAGGGCGTCGCCGCACACGGATCGCAGCCCGAGCTCGGGGTCGACGCCATCGACCACGCGCTCGACGGGCTCGTGGCGCTGCGCGCGCTCGCGACCGAGATCGAGGCGCGCCCGCGGCACCCGCTGCTCGGTGCCGGAAGCGTTCGCGTGGCGACGATCGAGGGCGGCACCGATGCCGCGACCGTCGCCGACCGGTGCGTGCTGGGGGTCGAGCGCCGTACGCTGCCGGGTGAGCCCGACCCTGCGGCCGAGTTGGCGCGGGTGCTCGCGCCGTCGCAGCCCGCACGCATCGTCACGCTCGTCGCACGGCCCGCGATGGAGGCCGACGCAGACTCGCCGATCGCCCGGGCCGTGCTCGCGGCTGTCGAACGCGCCACCGGTGCGCCGCCGGTGCGACGCGGCGACCCGTGGTGGACCGACGCCGGACTCATCGCCGAGGCCGGCATTGACGTCGTGCTCGTGGGGGCGACCGGCGGTGGAGCCCACGCCGACGAGGAGTGGGTGTCGGTCGAATCGCTCGGAACGCTCGTCGACGCGCTGGACGACGTCATCCGCGCCATCTGCGCCGAGAATGACGAGAATGGATGGCAGGACGGAAGGAGCCGACCATGACCCGAGCCCTGTTCATCATCGACGTGCAGAACGACTTCACCGAGGGCGGTGCGCTCGGCGTCGACGGGGGAGCGGCGGTCGCAGCCGGCGTCACCGAACTGCTGACGAGGCGGCGCGGCGAGTACGAGCTCGTGTTCGCCTCGCGCGACTGGCACGCCGGGGATCACGACAACGGCGGGCACTTCGCACTCGACTCCGAACCGAACTTCGTCGACACCTGGCCGCCGCACTGCGTCGCCGGAACACCCGGTGCCGAGTACCACCCGGCCCTGTCGATCGACGAGGTCGACGTGCACATCCGCAAAGGCCAGGGGGTGCCCGCGTACTCGATCTTCGAGGGCACCGACGACGCGGGCGACACGGTGAGCGCCGTGCTCGCACGCCACGGCATCACCGACATCGACGTCGTCGGCATCGCGACCGACTACTGCGTGCGGGCGAGCGTGCTCGACGCCCTCGAGCACGGGCAGCACGTGCGCGTGTTCACCGACCTCGTCGCGGGCGTCGCGCCCACCTCGTCCGAAGCGGCGCTCGCCGAGCTCGGCCACGCGGGCGCGACGATCACGGAGTCGAGCGTGTTGGCCGGCGCCGGGTCCGAAGCCGGCGACGCCGGCGCCGGTGCGGCCGGTGACGCCGAGGCCGGCGCGTGAGGCCCGCGGGCGCCACCCCGGTCCCCACCCTCTATGCCGAGAGCGCCGACGGCGTGCTCATCGGCTACCGGCTGCGCGGCGAGCGAGCAGCCGATACCCCGCTCCCGCCGGTGCTGCTGGTGCACGGGTTCGCTTCGAACGCGTCCGTCACCTGGGAGGGCACCGGCTGGGTGCAGGCACTCGTCGAGACGGGTCGCGAGGTGATCACCGTCGACCTGCGTGGACACGGCGACAGCGACAAGCCCGTCGACGCCGACGCCTATTCGCCCGAACTGCTCGGCGCCGACCTGCAGGCCGTGCTCGACTCGGCCGGCGTCGCACAGGTCGACGTCATCGGCTACTCCATGGGCAATCGCGTCACCTCGGCGCTCGCGACACTCGCCCCCGAACGCGTTCGACGCGTCGTCGTCGGCGGAGCGGGGCCGAACGAGCTGTTCGCCTCCTGGGACCTCGACGAGGTGCGCGCCGTGCTGGCGCACGACGAGTGGGCGGGACATCCGCTCATCGAACAGGTGCTGCGTCCCGCCATCGAAGCCGGCGCCGACCGGGAGGTGCTGCTCGCGGTCATCGAGGGGGTCTCGGGGTCGCCGCTCGCGATCCCGGGCGACATCCCGACGCTGTTCGTCGTCGGCGAGAACGACCCGGTGCCGGCTGGCGTGCAGCAGCTGGCGCTCGACTGGGAGGCCGACCTCGTGACCATCCCGGGTCGCGACCACGTCTCGACGCTGACGGCCCGCGCCTTCAAGACGGCCGCGATCGAGTTCCTCGGCTGAGGCGGGGGCTCGCGCACGAGGTCACAGACCGAGGCGACGGAAGGTGCGCTTCATCCCGCTCGGCAGGCGGCGACCGTAGACGCGGCGCCAGAGATGGCCGGTGAGCCGCGCCTTCTGAATCCCTGTCAGGGAGCTCCTGCGGATCTCGGCGATGCCCGACCGGCGCAGTGCGAGCAGCTGCGTGCTGTCGTGCGGCCACTTCTTCGAAACGCTTCCGGCCTTGTAGTACTTCTCGCACAGCATCCGGGGCACGCGCACGAACTCGCCGATGAGCGCGAGCCCGAGCAGCCACGTCCAGTCGGCGGAGTACTCTCCCTGCTCGTTCGGGTGGATGCCGCCGACCTCGGCGAACGCCGAGGCACGGAAGAGCCCGCGGTTCGGCACCCACCAATCGCCCGGGCGGCGCACCATGACGCGGCCACGCTCGACGGCGGATTCGACGCCGTCGAGTTCGTCGAACACGTGCAGGCTCGCCCGGCCGTCGACCTCGTGCACCGTCATGTCGCTGAAGGCGAGCACGGCCCGATCGTTCGCACGCAGGGCCTCGACGAGTTCCTCGACGTATGTCGGCGCGACGACATCGTCGTGGAACGCGAAGAACATCAGCTCGCCGCCGGCGCGTGCCATGAGGTCGTTCGAGTTGCGCAGCCACCCGAGGTTGGCATCGCGCTCGACGATGCGAGCGTTCGCATGGCTGTCGGCGAATCGGCGCACCACCGACAGCGTGTCGTCGGTCGACCGATCGTCGCCGATGAGGATCTCGAGGTGGGGCCACGTCTGCGCGGCGAGGCTCTCGAGCGTTCTCGTGATGAATTCCGCACCGTTGTAGGTGGGAACGAGCGCGGTGACGAGCGGGGTCCACTGTTGCGCCGGCATCGGCGTTCCTTCCTGCGGCACTCAGCCGGCGATCTCGGCGGCGAGCCGGCTGGCGCTCCACGGTGCGGTGGAGTACTTGCCGGTGTCGACCGAATAGTAGGCGCCCCGCCGTTCGACACCGTAGCGGTCGCGACGATGCAGCCCCGAGCTCGGATCGTCGAGGGCACCGCCCCGCGACTGCGCGAACACGAAGCCGCCGTGCACGATCGTGTCGACGGCGTCGTCGAACACGCGGCCGACGCCGGGCATCACCCGTTCGAGCGCGACGCGCACGTCGTCGATGAACGCCTCGAGGTCGGGCCCGGTCGGGAGAGCCGGAGCGTCCAGTTCCAGTTCGGCGCCCTCGGCGACGAGTCCGACGGGGTACCACGAGAGGTAGAAGTCCCGGCCGTTGTAGTTCTTGACGTCGCCGAAGGGCCCGACGGCGACGATCGTGCTCGGCACGTCGTGTTCGGCTCGGGTGCGGATGAACACGCAGAGCCGGTAGCGGTGATTCCACGGCCCCTGCGGGGCCAGGCCCGCCGTCGTGTCGACCGTGAGCCGGCCGCTCCAGAGCGCGTTCACCACGACATCGAAGTCGTCGTCGCCGCCATCGGTGCGCACGCGCCAGCGCCCATCCGGCGCATCGATCGGCTCGGCCGCGAGGACCGTGGTGCCGAGGCGAGACGTCACGCCCGGTTCCGCGGCGACGGCCTCGGCGAGCCGATTCGCGAACCACCGGGTGTCGACCGAGCGCTCGGGCACGCGGAACCCCGCCACGATTCCCTCGCCGGCGATGTCGCTCAGTTCGGCTGGTGCGAGGTCGGTCACCTTCGCGTCGGACACGTCGACGAGGTAGCGTGCGGCATCGGGATGTCGCTGAATGAGCTCGCTGATCGCGTCGAACTTCGCGCGCATGACGTCTGCGCCCACGACCGAGTCCCGGTGCAGCAGGTAGATGTCGTCGTCGGCGGTGATGTGCCCGTCGAGATCGCCGACGAGTTCGCGGGCGTAGTGCCCGAACAGCAGGCCTCCGGGAAGGATGTGCTCGGCCGTTGCCGTCGTCGGGTCGGCGCCGTACAGGTATCCGAGGTGGATCTTGCCCTCGTTCCAGCGGCTCGTCGCGGCCATCGGCGCGGCCTCGCGGTCGAAGAGGGTCACGTCGAGACCTCGGCGAGCCAGATTGATCGCGAGCGCACTGCCCATGATGCCGGCGCCGAGGACGGCGGCGCGCCGACGGCTCACGAGGACGCCCCGGATTCGACCGGGTCGCCGCGTACGTACTCGGCGGAGTCGTACGGACCGTCGGCGAACACGATGAGCGTCGACCCGTCGTCGAGGTAGGTCTGCTGCGCCCAGACACCCGGCTCGATCAGTACCGCGGGGCAGTCGGCGTCGAGGGTGACCCGAGCGCGCTCACCGCGGTGGCTGAAGTCGACATCGATGACCCCGCTCGCACGGAACAGCACTTGGCGGACCTGCCGGTGGGCATGGCCGCCCCGGACTGCTCCTCGCGGTGCGTTCACGACGAACGTGCGGGCGACGCTGAAGTCGGCGTCATCGAGGGTGATCGGGGTGAGCGAACCGCGGTGGTCGCGGAAGCTCTCGAGCTCGAGGACGCGCACTGCACCGTCGAGAAGGACGGACTCTCCGTTGGCCGACATGCACAGAACTGTATATCGCCTGAACGACCAGACAGGAGAAGACGCGGTTACAGCTGGTGGCCGAGCTTGTACTCGCCCTTCTTCCACTCGGGCATGGACTCCTCGCCCTCGGCCGCGCGGGTGTACGAGAAGCCGTCGGCGCCGATCGTCACCGCCATCTCGCTCGCATCGGTGCGGGCGACGACCTCCTTGGGGTTGCCGTCGAGGTCGAGCACGAGCGAGGCGTCGGTGTACCACGAGGGCACGACGGGGTTGCCCCACCAGTCGCGGCGCTGGTTGTCGTGCACGTCCCACGTGACGACGGGGTTGTCGGGGTCGCCCGTGTAGTAGTCCTGCGTGTAGATCTCGACTCGGTGGCCGTCGGGGTCGCGCAGGTACAGGTAGAACGCGTTCGAGACGCCGTGGCGTCCGGGGCCGCGCTCGATCGCGTCGGAGCGGCGGAGCGCCCCGAGCTTGTCGCAGATCGCGAGGATGTTGTGCTTCTCGTGCGTCGCGAACGCGACGTGGTGCATGCGGGGGCCGTCGCCGCCCGTCATCGCGGTGTCGTGCACGGTGGGCTTGCGTCGCATCCACGCGGCGTAGACGGTGCCCTGCTCGTCCTGGATGTCCTCGGTGACGCGGAACCCGAGCGACTGCATGAAGTTCACGGCGCGCGGCACGTCGGGGGTGACCTGGTTGAAATGGTCGAGCCGCACGAGCTCGCCGGGCGTGTGCAGGTCGTAGCGCCACGAGAGCCGCTCGACGTGTTCGGTCTGGAAGAAGAACTCGTACGGGAAGCCGAGCGGATCCTCGACCCGAACCGAGTCGCCGATGCCCTTGGTGAAACCCTCCGAGCGGCGCTCGACGCGACATCCGAGCTCGGTGTAGAACGCGACCGCGCGGTCGAGGTCCTCGGGGGTGCGCACGCGGTACGAGAACGCGGCGACCGCCGCGAGCTCGCCCTGGCGCAGCACGAGGTTGTGGTGGATGAACTCCTCGGTCGAGCGGAGGTAGATCGCCTCCTCGTCCTCCTCGGTGACGTAGAGGCCGAGCACGTCGACGTAGAACTCGCGCGAGGCGGCGAGGTCGGTCACGACGAGCTCCATGTACGCACAACGCAGGATGTCGGGCGCGGGGGCGGTGGGGGTCGGGATGGGGTTGTCGGTGTGGATCGGCGCCTCCTGGCTCACGTAGAAGCCCGAGGAGGTGAGGGTCATGTCGTCGCGGTTGGTCATGTCAGCGTCCTTGCCTGGGGTATGGGATGTCTCGGAGTGGTCTCGATACGGCGCTGGCGCGCCTACTCGACCGACAGTTTCAGCGCGGGTCGGGGTCGTCGAGCTCAGTCACGTTGTGGTGCTCGGCCTTGCCGAATGTCGGGTTGTGCACGGCACCGAGGGTGATGTGCACGGCCTGCTGGTCGGTGTAGAAGTCGATCGAGCGGTAGCCGCCCTCATGGCCGAGGCCCGAGGCCTTGACGCCGCCGAACGGGGTGCGCAGGTCGCGCACGTTGTTCGAGTTGAGCCAGACCATGCCGGCCTCGACCGCCTGCGAGAAGTTGTGCGCACGCTTCAGGTCGTTCGTCCAGATGTAGGCGGCGAGCCCGTACTTGACGCCGTTGGCGAGCTCGAGCGCCTCTTCGTCGGTGTCGAACGGGGTGATCGCCACGACCGGTCCGAAGATCTCCTCCTGGAAGATGCGGGCGTCGGGGGCCACGTCGGCGAATACCGTAGGGGCGACGTAGTTGCCGGTGGGGAAGCCCTCGGGCCGACCGCCGCCGGCGACCAGGCGACCCTCGGTCTTGCCGATCTCGACGTACGACATCACCTTGGCGTAATGCTCCGGGTGCACGAGCGCCCCGACCTCGGTCGCAGGGTCGTGCGGGTCGCCCACGACGACGCGCTTGGCCTGCGCGGCGTAGCGCTCGACGAACTCGTCGTACACCGGGCGTTCGACGAGGATGCGCGAACCGGCCGTGCAGCGTTCGCCGTTGAGCGAGAACACGCCGAAGATCGTGGCGTCGATCGCGGCGTCGAGGTCGGCGTCGGCGAACACGACGGCCGGCGACTTGCCGCCGAGCTCCATCGAGAGGCCCTTGAGGAACGGTGCGGCGTTCCCGAAGATCAGCGATCCGGTCGAGCTCTCGCCGGTGAACGAGATGAGCGGCACGTCGGGATGCTTCACGAGCGCGTCGCCCGCCTCTTCACCGAGCCCGTTGACGAGGTTGAACACGCCCTTCGGCAGGCCGGCCTCCTCGAAGATCCCGGCCCATAGCGATGCCGAGAGCGGGGTGAACTCGGCCGGCTTCAGGACGACGGTGTTGCCGGTGGCGAGCGCCGGGCCGAGCTTCCACGACTCGAGCATGAACGGCGTGTTCCAGGGCGTGATGAGCCCGGCGACGCCGATCGGCTTGCGGTTGACGTAGTTGATCTGGCGGCCGGGCACCTTGTAGGTGTCGTCTGCCTGCGCCACGATCAGGTCGGCGAAGAACCGGAAGTTCTCAGCCGCACGCCGCGCCTGCCCGAGGGCCTGCGTGATCGGCAGGCCCGAGTCGAACGACTCCAGCTCGGCCAGCTGCGCGTCGCGGGACTCGACGATATTGGCGACCTTGTGCAGCACCCGCGAGCGTTCGCGCGGGAGCATCTTCGGCCACGGGCCTTCGCGGAAGGCTCGTTCGGCTGCCGCGACGGCCCGGTCGATGTCGGCCTTCTGGCCCGCGGCGGCCTGCACGTAGGTCTCGTTCGAGACGGGGTCGAGGACGTCGAAGGTCTCGCCGCCGACCGAGTCGACGAACTCGCCGTCGATGTAGTGGCGGATGCGGTCGGGCAGGCCCTCGGGGATGTGGTGCGTCATGGCTGATGCTTTCCGATCGATGGGTGGATTCAGGCTGAGATGGCGGATGACTCGGGGCCCGGGACATCCGTCGCGTGCGGCTTGTGCTCGCTCTGGTACGCGAGCACCGCGTCGAGCGTGGCGGTGCGGTGCCGGCGTGCCGCGAGTTCGATGTCGAGCGGGTCGGCGCCCGTCTCGATGAGGTCGAGGATGCGGTCGTGCTCGTCGACGGACTCGAGGGCCCGTCCGGGCACGAAGCTGAACGACGAGTCGCGCAGCACCTTCATGCGGTTCCAGCCGCGGTGCACGAGGTCGAGGATGTGCGGGTTCGGGCACTCCTCGAACAGCACCGAGTGGAACTCGAGATTGAGCTCGGTGAACCGATGGGGATCGAAGTCGTCGAGCGAACGGCGCATGCGCGCATTGACCTCGCGCGCCCGGCGCAGGTGGTCGGGGGTGAGCTGCGACGCCGAGAGCGCGGTGGCCGCGCCCTCGACGAGCGCGAGCGTCTGCATGGTGTGCAGGTACTCGGTCTCCTTGATGAGCGCGACCTGTGCGCCGACGTTGCGTTCGAACGTCACGAGTCCCTCGGCCTCGAGCCGGCGGATCGCCTCGCGCACGGGCACGACGCTCACGTCGAGCTCACGGGCGATCGAGCCGAGCACGAGCCGGTAGCCTGGCACGTAGCGGCCGTCGTCGATGCGTGCGCGGATGAAGCCGTAGGCCCGCTGCGACTTGCTCTCGGCGCTCACCGCGACTCCTCGGTGGGTCGAGGAGCGCCCGGCGAAGCCGGTCGCGTCTCGAGACCTGCGCGGTACCGAGCGAGCCATTCCGCGTTCATGGGGAACAACCCGTCGACGGATGCCCCGCCGGCGACCTGCTCCGCGACGTAGGCGTCCTGCCGCTCCTGCTCGGCCGCCTCGGCGGCCACCTCGGCGACGAGGTGCGGCGGGATCACGATGACGCCGTCGCCGTCGCCCACGATGACATCGCCCGGCTGCACGGCGGCGCCGCCGCAGGCGATGGTGACGTCGACCTCCCACGGCACGTGCTTGCGCCCGAGCACGCTCGGGTGCGAGCCCTGCGAGAACACGGGGATCTCGAAGCCGGCGACTGCGTCGAAGTCGCGCACCCCGCCGTCGGTGACGATGCCGGCCGCGCCGCGCACCTGCGCGCGCAGCGCGAGCACGTCGCCCACCGTGCCGGTGCCGCGCTCGCCGCGGGCCTCGACCACGAGCACCTCGCCTGGCTCGACGGTGTCGAACGCGACCTTCTGCGCGTTGAACCCGCCACCGTGCTGCGCGAACAGGTCGGGGCGGAACGGGATGAACCGCAGCGTCTTGGCCGTGCCCAGGATGCGGTCGCCGGGGTGGTTGGCGCGCACCCCCTCGATGAAGATGTCGTGATAACCGCGCTTGCGCAGCGCGACGCTCAGGGTCGCGACGGCGGTCGACTCGATGAGCTCGCGCACCTCGTCGGTGAGGACGTCGGCGGCTTGCGCAGCCGCTGAGGCCGACGGCGGCTCGGCGGTCAGTGCGCTCGCGCGACCGGCGGCGACCGCCGCCGCGAGCTCGGACTTGCTGCCCCACGCCTCGACGCGCTGCAGGTCGTCGACGGCGGGCTTGGTGCCGAAGTCGCCGAACTCGGCCGTCCCCTGCGTGACCGTCGTCACGAGCCGGCCGGTCGACGGCGCCCCGGGAGCCTCGGGCGCGTCGACCTCGACCTCGACGACATCACCGGGCACGATCACCGAAGAGCCCGCCGGTGTGCCCGTGAGGATGACGTCGCCGGTCTCGAGCGTCATGAGCTGCGACAGGTCGGCCACGAGCCGTCCGAAGGGGAAGAGCAGCGTCGCCGACGAGTCATCCTGCACCAGTTCGCCGTTGACCCACGTGCGCACGCGCCAGGCGTCTTCGCCGATGCCGTCGGTGGGGATCGCGGTCGGGCCGAGCGGGGTGAACCCGTCGCCGCCCTTCGAGCGCACGTTCGAGCCCTTGTCGGCGGCGCGCAGGTCGTAGACGCCGAGGTCGTTGGCGGCGGTGACGGATGCCACGTGGCTCCAGCCGCGCTCGGGAGTGACGCGTCGCGCGGGCTCGCCGATGATGAGGGCGATCTCGCCCTCGAAGGCCAGGAGTTCGGTGCCGGCGGGGCGCTCGAGCGTGCCGCCCGATGCCGCGATCGACGAGGAGGGCTTGATGAAGTAGCTCGGCTGCGCCGGGGTGCGACCGCGTTGGGCCGCTCGCGACGGGTAGTTGAGGTGGACGGCGATGACCTTGCCCGGTGTGGGGATGCCGCCGCCGCGCGTCGCGGTGAAGTCGTTCGTCATAGACGTCCTCGTCTCTCAATATCTGAAATGATATACGATCTGCGGGTGGAGCGCCAGAGCAGCCGACTCCCGCCCGCGTTGTCGTCGCCCGTGCCCCGAAGCCCACTCGCGGGAATTCGGAGGAGTTCGGCCGTTCCGCGGTCGACTGGGGATGTCGGCGTCCTCGGATCTGCAGACGTCCTCAGAATCGGCGGCGACATGTCAGTAGCTCGTGCGGGGGGCGTCGGCGCCCGGGACATCCGCCCCGGTTTGCGGGATGAAGCGGTCGGCGAGCCCCTCGGACGCACGCGCCAGGATCGCCACGTCGGCGCCGACCGCGACGAAGGATGCCCCGGCAGCCAGATAGCGCTCGGCATCCTCGGGCACGAACGCGTTGACACCCACGGGCTTGCCCGCGGCCCGACCGGCCTCGATCGACGAGAGCACGGCGGCCACGACATCGGGGTGGCTCTGCTGCCCGAGCACGCCCATCGAGGCGGCGAGGTCGGCCGGCCCCACGAAGAGCGCGTCGACCCCGCCGACCGCGGCGATCTCGGCAGCCGCTGCCACGGCCGCCGCCGACTCGATCTGCACCGTGAGGCTGATCGTCGCGGAGGCGTGCTGCAGGTACTCCTCGACGCGGTTCCACCGCGACGACCGGGCGAGCGATGCTCCCACGCCGCGAACACCGCCACCCGGATACCGCATCGCCCGCACGAGCTCGGCGGCCTGCTCGGCAGAGTCGACCATCGGCACGAGCAGGTTCTGCACGCCGAGGTCGAGGTACTGCTTGAGCACGACCGTGTCGCCGATCGGCGGGCGCACGACCGGGGCGACGGGGTAGCCCGACATGGCATACAGCTGCCCGAGGATCGACTCGAGGCCGTTGGGGGAGTGCTCGGCGTCGATGAGCACCCAGTCGACGCCGCTTCCCGCCGCGATCTCGGCGATGATCGGGCTGCCCGAGCAGACCCACATGCCGACCTGCGGGCGAGACGCCGCGGCGATGCGCGCGGCGAACGTCTCGGGAAGGTTCACTCGAACCGGCATGTGACCGCCCCCAGCTGTCCGTAGTCGGCGTGCACCGTGTCGCCGCGTTCGACCCACATCGGTCGCGTGAACGACCCGGCCAGGATGATCTCGCCCTCGCCGAGCGACTGCTCGTGCTGCGCGAGCTTGTTCGCGAGCCAGGCCACGCCCATCGCGGGGTGCCCGAGCACCGCCGCGGCGACGCCCGACTCCTCGATGGTCTGGTTGCGGTAGAGGAGTGCCGAGACCCAGCGCAGGTCGACCTCGTCGACCTTCACGGGCCGCCCACCGACGACCATCGCGCCCATGGCTGCGTTGTCGCTGATCGTGTCGACGATCGTGCGTCCCTGCAGTTCGATGTGCGAGTTCAGGATCTCGAGCGCCGGAACGACGTAGGCCGTGGCATCGAGCACGTCGAAGACCGTGACATGCGGGCCCTCGAGCGGCTTGGCGAGCACGAACGCGAGTTCGACCTCGATGCGCACGTTCGAGAAGCGGTCGAACTCGACGGATGCCCCGGACTCGAGCACCATGTCGTCGAAGATCACGCCGTAGTCGGGCTCGGTGATGCCGGTGGCGACCTGCATGACCTTCGACGTGAGGCCGATCTTGCGGCCCACGAGCCTCGCGCCCGACTCCCGCCGTGAGTCGGCCCAGCGCTTCTGCACGGCATAGGCGTCGTCGACGGTCATGTCGGGGTTCCGGGCCGTGAGCAGTGGCACGGTGGTGCGGTCGCGCTCGGCGGCGGCGAGTTCGTCGGCGATCGCCGAGATACGGGAGGGGTCGAGCACGTGAGCTCCACTTCGTCGTCGAGATTGCTGCTTGCCTGTGATCGTATACGATTCATCGCCGGATGGCGCGCCGGAGGCGTCGGCTATGGTCGCCACATGGGCAGAGCGGGTCTCCGCGGACCCACGCCGCGGTTCAGACGCCCGGGCGAAGGAGGTGTCATGGCCACCGTGGTGATCGGCGGGTCGTCCGGCCTCATCGGCACCGCGCTCGCGCACAGCCTGCGCGCGGATGGAGTGACGGTGATGCGGCTCGTCCGCCGGCCGGCGCGACGCGCCGACGAGATCGAGTGGCTCACGGGCGACCGACCCCTCGATCCGCGACTGTTGGCGGGCGCGAAGGCGGTCGTCGGTCTGAACGGGGCGAACATCGGGCGACTGCCATGGACCCGGAAGTACCGACGCATCCTGCGCGAATCGCGGCTCGGCCCCACGCGTGCCCTCGCGACCGCCCTCCGAGCGCTCGCGGACGACGCGCCCGCGTTCGTCTCGGCGTCGGCGGTGGGGTACTACGGCAGTCGCCCCGGCGTCGAGCTCACCGAGGGGTCCGATCCGGGCACGACATTCCTCGCACGCCTCTGCATGGACTGGGAACGAGAAGCGCGTCGAGCCGGTGATTCGTGCCGGGTCGTGGCCATCAGAACCGCGCCGATCCTCCACCGCGATGGAGTGCTCAAGCCGCTCATCCGCCTCACCGCGCTCGGCGTCGGCGGGCCCATCGGGCGGGGCACCCAGACGTGGCCGTGGATCTCGCTCGAAGACGAGGTTCGCGCGATCAGGCACGTCATCGACTCCGACATCTACGGCACGGTGAACCTGTCGGGGCCGACGCCGGCGACGTCGAACGACATCGGGCGATCGATCGCGCACGCGATGCACCGACCGTTCCTGGTGCCGGTTCCGGAATGGGCGCTCAGGCTCGTCGTGGGGCGCGACCTCACCGAGTCGGTCCTGACCACCGACGCCCGCGTGCGCCCGGTGGTCCTCGAGCGCACGGGGTTCGAATTCACCTACCGCACCGAACACGAGGCGACCGTCGCGGCGCTGGCGGTCACGCGGTGATCACCGTGTGTCCGGATGAGCAGCGTCGAGCAGCACCGCGGCTGGTTGCGATGTATCCGAAATCGTATATTATTCTGAGGAACAAGCCTCGCCCCGGATCATCGATCCGACGACGCGAACGCCACCCCCGCCCGCGGACCCGACAGAGGAGTCGAATACCGCCATGACCGCGACATCAGCCAATGGGAGCACTGGGTTCCACGCCAAGACGCGACCGCACGAGCTTCGTCGAGTAGCACTCGCCACCGTGATCGGCACCACCATCGAGTGGTACGACTTCTTCCTGTACGCGAGCGCCGCCGGGCTCGTCTTCGGCGCGCTCTTCTTCGCGCCGGCCGGCCCGCAGTTCGCTACCATCCTGGCGTTCGCCACCGTCGGCATCAGCTTCCTCTTCCGTCCGCTCGGTGCGTTCCTCGCCGGCCACTTCGGCGACAAGGTCGGCCGCAAGGCCATGCTCGTGGTCACGCTCATCCTGATGGGTGCGGCGACGACCCTCATCGGGGTCCTGCCGACCTACGAGCAGATCGGCATCGCCGCGCCCATCCTGCTCATCCTGCTGCGCATCCTCCAGGGGCTCTCGACCGGTGGCGAGTGGGGCGGTGCGGTGCTCATGGCCGTCGAGCACGCGCCCGACGACAAGCGGGGCCGACTCGGCGCATTCCCGCAGATCGGCGTGCCGATCGGCCTGCTCCTCGCCTCGGGCGTGCTCGCGCTCATGACCGGTGTCATCTCACCCGGTGACGCGTTCCTGGAGTGGGGCTGGCGCATCCCGTTCCTGCTGAGCTTCGTGCTCATCATCGTCGGCATCGTCGTGCGCCGCGCGGTCGACGAGAGCCCCGTGTTCCAGGAGATCGCCGCGAAGAAGGAGGAGGCGAAGACCCCGATCTTCACCCTGTTCCGCAAGCACTGGCTGCTCGTGCTGCTCGCCGCCCTGACGTTCGCGGGCAACAACGCTGCGGGCTACATGACCACGGGCGGGTACCTGCAGAACTACGCGACGATGCCGATCGAAGAGGGCGGTCTCGTCGGCATGGAGCGCACCCCTGTGCTGCTCGCCGTCGCCGGAGCATCCGTCGTCTGGCTCATCTGCACGTTCGCGGCCGGCATCGTCTCGGACCGCATCGGCCGGCGCAACACCTACATCATCGGGTGGATCGCCTTCCTCGCGACGGTGTTCCTGCTGTTCCCCCTCGCGACCACCGGCAACCCCTGGCTGCTGTTCCTCGGCGTCTCGCTCTTCGCGATCGGCAACGGCTTCACCTACGGCCAGCAGGCGGCGTACTTCACCGAGCTGTTCCCAGCGTCGATCCGCTACTCGGGTGTCTCGATCACCTACGCGATCGGTGCCATCCTCGGTGGCGCGTTCGCCCCGACGATCGCGGCCTGGCTCGTGCAGTCGACCGGGACGGCCACGTCGGTCGCCTTCTACATCGCGGGCGTCATGATCGTCGCGTTCGCCGCAACCCTGCTGCTGCGCGACCGCACGCGCATCCCGCTCGGGCCCGACCACGAAGCCGAGCAGGCGAGCCGCCACTTCATCTGGGAGAAATAGCGCCGACGCTTCCCGCGCCGCGCGCCGCGCGCCGCGCGCAGCGCTCCGCCCGCGCAGCGCCCCGCCCGCTCACCGTTCCGGGGGTGCATTCGTGCCAGAAATCGGTGCAACCGGCGCCGAGATGGCACGAAAGCACCCCCGGAAGGCGCGGGCACGGGAATGCGCCACGAAGTGCACAAGCGAGCGGATGCCCCGCGCCGAGTGTTCGGCGCGGGGCATCCGCTTCTTCGTGCGGAGGCAGCGTCAGCTGTTCACGCGGATGATCTCCTGCTGGTAGGGCGCGATCACTCCGCCTGAGATGCGGCAGTCGAGCAGGAGGAACGGGCGCTCGTCGGCGGGTCGAGCGGCCCAATCGGCGAGCCGGTCGAGATCGGCGAGCTCGCGCACGACGACGCCCTCGGCGCCGACCGCGGCGGCGAGGCCCGCGAAGTCGGTCTCGGGGATGAGCATGGGCGCCTCGGCGAGGCCCTTGAGCCCGTAGAGATTCACCTCGGCGCCGTAGGCCGCATCGTTCCAGACCACGGCCAGCCCTCGGCCGCGGGCGACGCGCACCGCGCTCTCGAGGTCGGCGAGCGCCATGAGTCCGCCGCCGTCGCCCGTCGTGAGCACGATCGTCGAGTCGGGGCGGGCGAGCGCCGCGCCGGGGACGCTCGGGAAGCCGAGCCCGATCGACTGGAATGCGGTGCCGACCATGATCATGCGGTCGGGGGAGGCCACGGGCCAGTACATGTTCGCCCAGCCGATGAAGTGACCGCCGTCGGAGACGACGACGCGATCCTCGGGCAGCAGCTCGCCGATGCGGGCGGCGACGGCACGCGGGTCGAGCCGCCCATCGGGTGCGACCCGGTCGCCGGCCTCGTAGGCGCGTGCGGCCGCGACGTCGACCGACTCGCGCCACCCCGACGGGCTCGCGCCGATCACGTGCAGCTCGTCGACGAGGGCGCGTGCGACGACCCCGGCGTCGGCACGGAGGAACGACGAAACGTTCGGGTGCGTCGCCGCCGCGGCGACATCGACCTGTACGACCCGCGTGCCCGGGGCGAAGAGCTCGCCGAAGCGCATGGTGAACTGGTTGAGCGACGCGCCGAACACGACCGCCACATCGGCCTCGTGCACGAGCCGCATCGCCTCATCGGCGCCGAACCCGCCGGCGACGCCGAGGTCGTAGCGCTCGTCGGGGAACACGCCTCGGCCGAGTGCAGTCGTGAGCGTGAGCGCGCCCGTGGCAGCGGCGAGGGCGCCGAGCGCCTCGCCGGCGTCGGCGAGCCAGGCGCCGCGGCCCGCGAGCAGCAGCGGGCGACGCGCCGTGGCGAGCGCCGCGACCGTGTCGACGAGCACCTGGGTGGCGAACTCGCCCTTCGGCGTCATGGGCGACGGAATGCGCAGGGCCGGAGCCGGGACATCCGCCCTCGCGTCGGGCTCGCCGACCTCGAGTCCTGCGACGTCGTAGGGGATCGCGAGCACCGCCGCGGTGCGGTTGGCCAGCGCGTGCTCGATCGCGAGCACGGTCGTGGCTGCGACATCCGTTCGGCCCACCGTGAACGTGCGCGCGCCCACGCCCGAGGCCATCGCGATCTGATCGACGCCCCACGGGCGCGAGCCGGTGGTGGGTTCGTCGCCGACGACGAGAACGAGCGGGATGCGCGCCTGCACCGCCTCGGCGAGTGCGGTGAGCGTGTTCGTGAAGCCCGCGCCGTAGGTGGCGGTCGCCGCCGCGATCCGCCCGGAGGCACGGAAGTGCGCGTCGGCGGCGACGACACCGCCGGCCTCGTGGCGCATGGCGGTATAGCTCGTCGACGTGCGGTCGAGGGCGTCGAGGAACAGGGCGTTGCCGTTGCCCATCACGCCGAAGACGTGGTCGATGTGGGCCGAGAGCGTGTGCGCGACGAGTGCCGAGACGGTGGGCATGACGAATTCCATTCGAGACGATGACGGATGTTGGCTCCGTATGTGTCTCGCGCGGCTCAGGTGTCGGCCCGGTCGGCTTCGTGCCCATTTTTCGAGCACCGGCGCCTCGTGGCGCCTGGACGCAACGAGTCTATCGAACCGACGCCCGGGCGCGGTTCGGTGACTGCAGCGTCGGCTTCGACGCGCGGGTCAGGCCCTGCGGCTGCCCATCATGCGCACCAACCAGACGATCGCGGCGATCACGAGCAGCACGATGCCGACCCAGAGCAGGAAGTTCAGCGACTGCACGAATCCGCCGGTGAACAGCAGGATGATCGCGATGATGGCGACGATGATCAGGAGGATGTTCATGGATCTTCCCTTTCCCTTGCGATCCCGCGCCGTGCGGGGGCGCCGGCGAGGATCTCGGGACCACTCGACCACACCGAGGCCCGGCATGTCGAGCGGTTGCGCGGCCAGTCGTCATGCGTGTAAGGGGTCGACAGGCGGAAACGAGAGGTCGACGTGCACCAGAATGATCGGATGAAGACGATCCAATTGCGCCGGTACATCCTTGTCGACGGTTCCTACGACGAGTTCGTCGCCTGGTGGCGTGAGTCGGTCGTCGCAGTCCGCACCGGGGGCGGGTTCGCGATCGAGTTCGCTTACGGCATCCGTGAGTCGAACGAGTTCGTGTGGGCCGTGAGCACGCCGGGCGACCGCGACGAGTTCCTCGCCCTCGAGGCCGCGTACATGGCCTCCGACGCGCGCGCCGCCGCATTCGACGGCGTGCCGCAGCGCATCGCCGTGCACGACATCCGCTTCGTCGACGACGAGCCGCTCGCCGGCTGACCAGCGAAACACGGATGCCGCGGGCCTGACCGGCTCGCGGCATCCGTGTGTTGCCGGTCTGCGGTGTCGGGTGTTCAGCCGTTGATGATCTGGGGGATGCCGAGGGACTTGAGGCCTTCGACGCCGAATTCGAGGCCGAAGCCGGATTGCTTGGCGCCGGGCTGCATCAGTGTCTCGCGGTCGTCCTGCACCAGCAGGCCGGTGCCCTCGAGCTGGATGCCCAGCTTGAAGTACCGGCGCTCCGTGTCGGCGACCAGTCGCGGCGTCCGCTCGACGGTGTGCTCGGTGGCCGAGACGATCGAGAAGTGCACGCCGTCGACCTCGGCATGGCTGATCGAGCCGCTGAACGGGTCGGGGCGATCGCTCGTCACGTGCAGCGGCACGAACGACTCGCTCACCGCGGTACGGAATCTCGAGAACTCGGTGATCTCGGTCGCTGCATGCGGAGTGCGTCGCGGTGCCGGCGGCGTGAGTTGAGGGTTCAGGTGGTTCATCGCTGCGACACCTCGCGGAACTCGTCGATCAGGCCGCGGGCGGTCGTGATCCCCGTCTCGATGGCGCCGTCGACCACGACCCCGTTCCAGCCCTTGGCCCAGTCGGCGCCGGCGAATCGAAGTCGCGTCTCGCGGCCGTGGAACACGCTCCAGCCCTCGACGAACTGGCCGCTGCGCGGTGACGCCCAGGTCTGGCCCGACCACGGGTCGGCGTTCCAGTCGTGTCCGGCGGTCTCGAGCACCTCGAGGTCGGGTCGCCAGCGGCGCACGAGTTCCTGCACCGACACGCGGTCGTCGAGGTCGATGGCCGTGTGGTCGGGGCCGAACCCGACGAGGATCGTGGTGTCGTCGTCGAGGAAGTACTCGCTGCGCACGAGGGCGATCGGGTTGCCTGTGGGCGCGTAGGCGATCATCGAGTGGTGCCCCGCGATCTTGATCCAGATCTGGGCGTACCGGCTGCGGCGCACGAAGCCCGACGTGTACCGCCGCATCGGCCACGGCACCGATGCCGTCGACGCGCCGCGCCTCGGCGAATCGGAGTGACCGCGGGATCCACGTGACTCCAACACTGATGCCAGATTGGCATCAGTGTCGGAGTCGGCAAGGGATCGCGAGCGGATGCCGCGGGCACCCACTGTGGTCGTCGTGGCGGGTCGGGGCATCCGCTCGCGACAGCGCGTACAGGATTCGCGCAACGACGGGTCGATACAATACGGGCACACCCCCAACTGACTGACGTGGTCGATGCTGCCCATCCGCGCGCTCGGCCGAGAGGATGAACGTGTCTCACGAGTTCGACGCCCGACGTGCCGAGTGGATCGCCAAAGAAGAGCTCGCCGAGCGGATGATCCCGCTCATCGGCGGCCTCTACCGAGACCACGGGGTGGTGACCTCCATCCACGGCCGCCGGCTCATCAACCGTTCGGCCATCGAGTTGCTGAAGGCGCATCGCTTCGCCCGGCAGGCGGGTGACGTCGAGCTCGACCTCGCCGACACCATGCTGGTGCTCGAGGCCCTGCGCGAGATCGCCCCGGGCCCCGCCTCGATCGACGTCGCGCGTCTCGTCACGCGTTACGCCGACGCCGTCGGCGAGGGCGACGCGCGCGGACTCGCCGACTTCGTGCGCGCCGAGCTCGAATCGGTCATCGCGGCGGGCGACGCGGCCGGCGAGGCCGTCGTGCCCGAGGCATCCGGAACCGACGTGGTGCTCTACGGGTTCGGTCGCATCGGGCGCCTGCTCGCCCGTATCCTGATCGCGCACACCGGTGGCGGTCACGGCCTGCGGCTGCGCGCGATCGTCGTGCGCAAGGGCAGCGAGAACGACCTCGTGAAGCGTGCGAGCCTGCTGCGCCGCGACTCGGTGCACGGGCCGTTCCAGGGCACCATCGAGGTCGACGAGCAGGCGAACACGATCCTCGCGAACGGCACGCTCATCCAGGTCATCTACTCGAACGACCCGGCCACGATCGACTACACCGCGTACGGCATCGACGACGCGATCGTCGTCGACAACACCGGTCGCTGGCGCGATGAAGAGGGGCTGTCGCAGCACCTGCGCTCGACCGGCGTCTCCAAGGTGCTGCTGACCGCACCCGGCAAGGGCGCCATCAAGAACATCGTGCACGGCATCAACACCGACGACATCGAGCCGGCCGACACGATCCTCTCGGCAGCCTCGTGCACGACGAACGCCATCACGCCCGTGCTGAAGGCCGTCAACGACGCCTACGGGGTCGTCCGCGGTCACGTCGAGACCGTGCACTCGTTCACGAACGACCAGAACCTCATCGACAACTTCCACAAGGGCGACCGGCGCGGGCGCTCGGCCGCGCTCAACATGGTCATCACCGAGACCGGTGCCGCGAAGGCCGTCGCGAAGGCACTGCCCGAGCTCGCGGGCAAGCTCACCGGCAGCGCCATCCGCGTGCCGACGCCCGACGTGTCGCTCGCGATCCTGAACCTGCAGCTCGAGCGGCCGGCCGACAAGGCGTCGATCAACCGCTACCTGCGGCAGGTGTCGCTCACGTCGCCGCTTCGCCAGCAGGTCGACTACATCGAGTCGCCCGAGGTGGTGTCGACCGACTTCGTCGGATCGAACCGCGCCGGCATCGTCGATGGCCTGGCCACCATCGCCGACGGCACCGACGTGGTGCTCTACGTCTGGTACGACAACGAGTACGGCTACTCGTGCCAGGTCGTGCGGGTCATCGAGGCGATGGCGGGCACGCACCCCGTCGTGCTGCCCGAGCGCCAGCCGGTGCTGCTCGCGCGCGAGGCCGTGCCCGTCGGCTGAGTCGGCGCGGCGCCGTCCGCGGCTCCGCCGCCCCCGTCCCGAAAACAGGAAGACACGCCGCACGCGCAACGAGAACAGGAACCAGCGACCGGTTGCGTCGCGAGGTTCCTGTTTTCGGGACGTGGCGGATGCCCCGACGCCGGCAGTGCCGGAGCGAAGTGCACCCGGGACATCCGTGCCTCCCGGCCGTCGTAGGCTGAGGGAATGAGCACTGAAGCCGTCATCGTCGACGTCATCCGCACGCCCGTCGGGCGCGGCAAGCCCGGGGGCATCCTCTCGGGCGTGCACCCCGTCGACCTGCTCGCGGGCGTGCTGACGGCGCTCGTCGACCGCAACGACCTCGACCCCGCACTCATCGACGACGTCATCGGCGGGTGCGTCAGCCAGATAGGCGAGCAGAGCTACAACATCACCCGCAACGCGGTGCTCGCCGCGGGCTTCCCCGAGCACGTGCCGGGCACCACGATCGACCGGCAGTGCGGGTCGAGCCAGCAGGCCGCGACGTTCGCCGCCCAGGCCGTGCTCGCCGGCCACGCCGACATCGTGATCGCGTGCGGCGTCGAGTCGATGAGCCGCGTGCCGCTCGGCTCGAGCGCCGCGGGCGCCGACCCCTACGGCACCCGCATCCGTGCGCGCTACCCCGACGGGCTCGTCAACCAGGGCGTGTCGGCCGAGCTCATCGCCGCGAAGTGGGGCTTCACGCGCGATGAGCTCGACGAGTTCGCGGCCCGCTCGCACCGGCTCGCGGAGGCCGCGGGGGAGTCGGGCGCGTTCGCGACCGAGCTCGTGCCCGTCGCGGGCGTCGACTCCCTCACCGACGAGACCGTGCGGCCCGCGACATCCGTCGACTCCCTCGCGGGGCTGAATCCCGCGTTCCGCACCGACGCGCTCGCCGAGCGGTTCCCCGAGCTCGACTGGCGCATCACGCCGGGCAATTCGTCGCCGCTCACCGACGGGGCATCCGCAGCGCTCATCATGAGCGCCGAACGCGCGTCGCAGTTGGGACTCACTCCGCGCGCCCGCTTCCGGTCGTTCTCGGTGGTCGGCAGCGACCCGCTGTACATGCTCACGGGGGTCATCCCCGCGACGTCGAAGGTGCTCGACCGCGCCGGCCTCACGCACGACGACATCGACGCATACGAGGTCAACGAGGCGTTCGCGTCGGTTCCGCTCGCGTGGGCGCGCGAGACCGGGGCGGATGTCGCGAAGCTGAACCCGCGCGGCGGCGCGATCGCCCTCGGGCACGCGCTCGGATCGAGCGGCACGCGCCTGCTGACGACCCTCGTCAACCAGCTCGAGGCCACCGGTGGCCGCTATGGGCTGCAGACGATGTGCGAGGGCGGCGGCATGGCGAACGCCACCGTCATCGAACGCCTCTGACGGGGGCGGCGCCCACCGCCGAGTGTTTCCGTTTCTGCCCGTGGTTTCCGCGGCAGTGGCGACACCCGGCGGAAACGGAAACGCTCGACTCCGACGAACGCACGACGCAGACCCCGGCACAGGCCGATCGCACGACGAAAGGACACCACATGGAACTCGACGGCGCCTCCGCGATCGTCACCGGCGGGGCCTCGGGCCTCGGGCGCGCCACCGCGCGTGCACTCATCGAAGGCGGGGCATCGGTCGTGCTCGTCGACCTGCCCGGCCCTCGCGGTGACGAGGCCGCCGCAGAGCTCGGTGACCGGGCCCGATTCGTCGCCGCCGACGTCGCGAACGAGGCCGGGGTGCGGGCCGCCGTCGACGCGGCCTCGGCGCTCGGGCCGTTGCGCGTCGCCGTCAACTGCGCCGGCATCGTCACCGCGAACCGCACGGTCGGCCGCGGCGGCCCGGCACCGCTCGATGCCTTCGAGCGCACGATCAGGGTGAACCTCATCGGCACGTTCAACGTGACGCGCCTCGCGGCAGCGGCGATGGCCGCGACCGAGCCGGTCGAAGGGGCGCTGCCCGGGGGACCTGCGACCGCCGAGCGCGGCGTCATCGTGAACACCGCATCGGTCGCCGCGTTCGACGGCCAGATCGGGCAGGCCGCGTACTCGGCGTCGAAGGCGGCGGTCGCCGGGATGACCCTGCCGATCGCGCGCGACCTGTCGAAGCTGCTCATCCGCGTCGTCACGATCGCGCCCGGCATCTTCGAGACCCCCATGATGGCGGGCATGACCGACGAGGTGCGCTCGTCGCTCGAGGCGCAGGTGCCGCACCCCTCGCGTATGGGACATCCGACCGAGTACGCGGCCCTCGTACGCTCGATCATCGCGAACCCGATGCTGAACGGCGAGACGATCCGCCTCGACGGCGCGATCCGCATGCAGCCGAAGTAGGCGGCGCCCGGCCGAGCGAGCACGGCGGATGTCCCGGGGTCGGACCCCCCGGGACATCCGCCGTTCGTTCAATACCCGCCGAGCGCCGAACCGCCGCGGTTTCGCGCGGCCTTCACGAACCCGTCGATGATGTCCCACACGGCGACGCCGACCACGACGAACACGATGACCGTCACGGTGATGCCCGAGGCGTCGCCCCAAGGCCAGTCGATCGCCTCGACGAACTCGGGGGCGAACAGCTGCCCGCTCAGGAAGAGCCACAGCGCCGGCACCGTGAACGCGACGTTCAGCAGCACGTTGAGGGAGGCCATGGTCCACGTCCAGCCGCGCAGGTAGATGACGACCGCGAAGACGATCTCGAGCGCGAGCAGTCCGATGAAGTACGGGAGCCAGAACGACCACAGCGCAGGGTCGAGCACCGGGATCGGCTGGCGCTCGCCGTCGATCCAGACGATGCCGAACTGCTGCCACACGATGGCGACGGCGAAGAGCGTGAGGAACACGACCGACCCGATCAGGTCACCGAGTCGCCCGGCACGGGCGTCGTCGCGTGGCTGCGGCAACTGATCGGGCGTCCACGTCGTGACGGGCACCGAGGTTCCGGGCGAGCGCTCGAGCACCGCGAAGACGAGGGTCACCCAGAAGCAGAGGTGAACGCCGACCGAGAGCGCCGTGCCGATGGTCGTGCCGATCATCTCGCCCACGGCCGCGCCCGAGATCAGCTGGCCGAGCAGCACGCCCACCGCGGCGATGGGCACGACGATGGCGAGCAGCAGCTTCAGCAGTCGCCACCAGGTGAGGAAGTACTTCGGCCCGATGAGCTGCAACGGCCGGTCGATATAGCTCGACGCGAGCTGCAGCGGGTCGCCGAGTTCGACGAGGGCGGCGTGCTCGGCGTCGGCAGGCGCGGCGCCCCGCTCGACGTGGGCATCGATCACGTCGCCGATGCGCTCGCGCAGCTCGCGACCGAACTCGGCGCGTTGCGTCTCGGGCAGGGTGCGGGCGGCGGCGCACACGTAGCGGTCGGTGAGGGTGGTCATCGTGCTTCTCCTGTGTCGAGTCGTGCCAGGGCGTCGTCGATGCGACGCCAGTCGGTGGTGAGTGCGGCGGCGAGTCGCTCGCCCGAGGGACTGGTGCGGTAGAACTTGCGGGGCCTCGCCTCTTCGGTGTTCCACTCGCTCGTGAGCAGGCCCTGCTTCTCGAGCCGGCGCAGCAGCGGGTAGAGCGTGTTCGCGTCGACGAGGATGCCGAGCGCGTTCAGGGATTCGAGCAGCGCGTACCCGTAGTCGGGGGTGCGCAACCGGATGAGGCAGGCGAGCACCACGGTGCCGCGGCGCAGCTCCTGGATGTGGCCCAGAGTGGTCTCGTCGGTGTCCATGTGTCACACGATACTGTGTGACACACACTAATGCAAGAGGTACTTCATTGGGTCAATGGATGGCCCGGCTCGAGCAATACCATCGCGCGCGCGATGAAGGGTGGCAATGCGCGAGTCGAAGGAGGGATGTGGACGACACGCCGGGTGTGTGCGGCGTGTCGAACGAGACACTCCTGCAACTCGTCAGCGCGCGAGCCCGCCCTACTGCTCGGCGTGCGACTCGAGGAACTCGTACACCTCGGCGTCGTCGACGCCGGGGAACGTGCCAGAGGGCAACGGCGACAGCACGTGCGCGTGCAGGCGGGCGCTCGGCCACGCCTGGCCCGACCAGCGCTCGGCCAGGCCGTCGGGCGCGCGGCGGCAGCAGTTGTCGTCGGGGCACGTCGACACCGCGCGCATGGTCGTCTCGCGGCCGCGGAACCACTTCGCCTGCGCGAAGGGCACCCCGACCGTGATCGAGAACTCCGCGGCATCCGTTCGCCCTGTCTGGGTGGCGCACCAGAACGTGCCCGCAGGCGTGTCGGTGTACTGGTAGTTCTCGGTCGTGCGGTTCGTGTGCTCGAACGCGGTGCGCGCGCTCCACTTCTTGCAGACCCACTGGCCCTCGATCGATCCGGTGACGTCGGTCGGCAACGGCAGGCCGTCGTTCTCGTACCCCTTCTGCAGTGCGCCGTCGCCGGCCACCCGCAGGAAGTGCAGGGTCATGTCGAGGTGCTTCGTCGCGAGGTTCGTGAAGCGGAGCGCCGCAGCTTCGTGCGTGACGCCGAACGCGTCGCGGAAGTCCTCGATGGCGAGCCGCTTCTCTTTCTTGGCCTGTGCGAGGAAGGCCACCGAGGCCTCCTGCGGCATGAGGCACGCCGCGGCGAAGTAGTTGATCTCGAGCCGCTGCCAGAGGAATTCGACGTAACTCGCGGGAGGCGTGTGCCCGAGCAGCCGGTGCGCCATCGCCTGCAGGGCCATCGAGCGCAGACCGTGGCCGCCGGGGATCGATGCGGGCGGCAGATAGATGCGTCCGTTCGCGAGGTCGGTGATCGACCGGGTCGAGTCGGGCAGGTCGTTCACGTAGATGAGCTGGAAGCCGAGTCGCTCGGCCATGACGCTCACCTCGCGGTGTGTGAGGGCGCCCTGGCGGTGCCCCGCCGCGGCGACCTGCTCTTCGGCGAGCTGCTCGATCTCGGGAAGGTAGTTGGCGCGGTCGCGCATGCGCTCGCGGAGCTCGGTGTTGGCGCGGCGAGCCTCTTCGGGGGTCGCGATCGCCTCGCTCGCGCGACGCTGCAGCTCGCGGTGCAGGCCCACGATCGCGGCGAGCGTGTCGTCGGTGATGCCGCGCCCCGGACGGATGGCGGGAAGCCCGAGGGTCGCGTAGAGCGGGCTCGACTGCGCCCGCCCGAGTTCGAGCTCGAGTGCGGCGCGCCGGCTCGGCGCCTCGCGCGCGAGGAGTTCGGGGAGTCCGACGTCGAGGGCTGCGGCGAGGGCGTCGAGCGTCGACAGCTTCGGCTCGCGCTTGCCGTTCTCGATGAGCGACAGCTGGCTGCCGGCGAGGCCGATCGCGTCGCCGAGCTGGTCGAGGGTGAACCCCCGCTCGCCGCGGAAGTGGCGGATGCGATGACCGAGCGTCGCGAGGTCGGGTGAGCCTGCCTTCATGGATTAAGAATATCGAAAGATCGCGGATTCTTAAGACCGAAAATACGGCGTCGGATGTCCCGAATTGGCGCATTCTGGAAACACGAACTTCTCCGGAACGGCCGGAACCCACCTGGAAAGGCACGAAGATGACCATCTCCGACGTCGCACCCGGCACCGAGGCATCCCATCGCGCCCGAAACGAGCGTGGCACCACCGACCAGGCGCTGCGCGCATGGGTCGACGAGATCGCGGGCCTCACCAAGCCCGACGAGGTCGTGTGGTGCGACGGCTCGAAGCACGAGGCCGACTTGCTGACGAAGCAGCTCGTCGCCGAGGGAAAGCTCATCAAGCTCAACCCCGAGTGGCGCCCCAACAGCTACCTCGCACGCACCGATCCCCGTGACGTGGCGCGGGTCGAGGACCGCACGTTCATCTGCTCGACGTACGAAGAGGACGCCGGTCCCACGAACAACTGGCGTGACCCGCGCGAGATGCGCGAAGAGCTCACGCACGTGTTCGACGGCTCCATGAAGGGCCGCACGATGTACGTCGTGCCGTTCTCGATGGGCCCCCTCGGCGGCCCGATCTCGCAGCTCGGCGTCGAGATCACCGACTCGCCCTACGTCGTGCTGTCGATGGGCATCATGACCCGCATGGGCGACGCGGTGTACCGCCTCATCGAGGCCGGCGAGCCGTGGGTGCGCACCGTGCACTCCGTGGGCTACCCGCTCGTCGACGGCGTCGGCCACCGCCGCGCCGAGATCGAATGGCCCTGCAACGACACGAAGTACATCGTGCAGTTCCCCGACTCGCGCGAGATCTGGTCGTACGGCTCGGGCTACGGCGGCAACGCCCTGCTCGCCAAGAAGTGCTTCGCGCTGCGCATCGCGAGCGTGATGGCCCGCGACGAGGGCTGGCTCGCCGAGCACATGCTGCTCATCAAGATCACGTCGCCCGAGGGCAAGTCGTACCACGTCGCGGCCGCGTTCCCGTCCGCGTGCGGCAAGACCAACCTCGCGATGCTGCGCCCGACGATCCCCGGCTGGAAGGTCGAGACAATCGGCGACGACATCGCCTGGATGCGCCCCGGCGCCGACGGCCGGCTCTACGCGATCAACCCCGAAGCCGGCTTCTTCGGCGTCGCCCCGGGAACGGGCGAGACGACCAACCCGACCGCGGTGCAGACGCTCTGGGGCAACACGATCTTCACGAACGTCGCGCTGCGCCCTGACGGCGACGTCTGGTGGGAGGGACTCACCGACGAGCCGCCGGCCGAGCTCACCGACTGGGAGGGCAAGCACTGGACCCCCGACTCAGGTCGTCCGGCCGCCCACCCGAACTCGCGCTTCACGGTCGCTGCCGCGCAGTGCCCGCAGATCTCCGACGACTGGGACGCGCACGACGGCGTGCCGATCGACGCGATCCTGTTCGGCGGTCGCCGCGCGACGAACGTGCCGCTCGTCGCCGAGGCGCGCTCGTGGAAGCACGGCGTATTCATGGGCGCGACCATCTCGTCCGAGCAGACCGCGGCCGCCGAGGGCACCGTCGGCGAGCTGCGACGCGACCCGTTCGCGATGCTGCCGTTCTGCGGCTACAACATGGCCGACTACTGGGGCCACTGGGTGAAGATGGGCCGGGTGCTCGGCGAGAACGCGCCCAAGATCTTCCAGGTCAACTGGTTCCGCAAGGGCGCCGACGGCAAGTTCCTCTGGCCCGGATTCGGCGAGAACTCGCGCGTGCTCGAGTGGATCGTCGGCCGCGTCGAGGGCAGCGCCGACACCGTCGACACCCCGATCGGCCTCCTGCCGGCGGCCGAGTCGCTCGATCTCGACGGCCTCGAGATCACTGATGACGCGTTGTCGCAGCTGTTCGACGTCGATCGGGCCTCGTGGCTCGCCGAGTGCGACCTCACCGAGGAGTACTTCGCGCAGTTCGGCGACCGCGTGCCGGCCGCGCTGAAGGCCGAGCTCGCGAGCCTGCGCTACCACCTGCAGCACTCGTAGGGCGTACCGCACGCACAGACCAGGACCGGGGCCGCGCACGGGAAGGCGCGCCCCGGTCCTTCGTGTGCGGGCGGCACGTCGCACGGCCGCCCGCCGCCTCCGGGGCTAGCGTGTGCCGCAGAGGGGGTGCGCGATGGAGTTCGGCAGCGTGATCGCGATGGTCGGCGAGGTCATCGACATCCTGGGCGTCATCGCGATCGTCGTCGGGGTGCTCTACGCGAGCATCGATGCGGCGTTGCGCGGCCTGCGCCGGGTCAGCCCGGTCTACACGAGGTTCAGGCGCGTGCTCGGCCGGGCCATCCTGCTCGGACTCGAACTGCTCGTCGCGGCCGACATCATCAAGACCGTCGCGGTCACGCCTACCCTCGACTCGGTCGTCGTGCTCGCGATCATCGTGCTGATCCGGACGTTCCTCAGCTGGTCGCTCGAGCTCGAGGTGTCGGGCCGGTGGCCGTGGCAGAAGCGCGGCGCTGCGGACGTCGAGGTCGATGCAGCCGACGCCCGCGCCGAGCGGGCGTGAATCCGGCGAGCGCGCACGAGTATTCATGCGCGCTCGTCGGATCTGCACGCGGTCGGCGGATGGTCAGCGTGGAGGTGCCGACGCCGGGCCCGATGCCCCGCTGAGCTGCATCGCGGCGATGACCCGCCGGTGATGCGAGCCTTCGGGCGGCCGCATGTCGATCAGGGCGACCGAGCCGAGCGTGACCCGCTCGCCGGTGTGCAGCCGACCGTGGCGCTTGCGGGTGACATGCGGGCGGAACTCGGCACGCGGATGGCCGGTGTCGATGCCCGCGCGATGCAGGGCGTCGAGCGTTCGCCGCCGAAGTGCGGCCAGCTCACCACCGTCGCGCACGAGCGTGACCGGCACGTCGCGGTGACGGCCGAACATCGCCTCCTCGCCCGCGGTGGCGCGCACGACCGCGGCACCCGTGGTCGCCGTACGAACCGCGTCGGCGACGAGGCCGGTCGGATGCTCCGTGGAGAAGGGTTCGACGAGCGTGACGTGCAGCGGCCAGTCCGCCACCGTGAATTCATCGCCGGCGGCGAGCGGCACGAGCGGGAGCACGACGACGAAGCGCGCCATCCGGTGAGTCTAACCGGGTGGCGCGCTCGGTCGAAGCGTGTGGGCGAGGCGAGTGGGAACGCCGTGTCAGCGTCCGTCGTCGCCGTGCGGCTCGTCGAGCCGGCCGAGCACGCGCAGCATCGCGGCGGGTGCGTAGCGGAACTCGATCGTGCCGCTCGCGCCCGGCTCCGACGTGCCGATCCATGTGCTCGACCCCTCATGCACACGCACCCAGCCCTGCTGGAACAGCAGGTCGGTACCGATCACGAAGGCCATCGCGGGAGTGTCGCCCTGGCGCACGGCGATCGAGCCCTCGAACACCTGCGACGCCGACGCGTCCTGGTCTTCACGGCACTGGACGCCCACGAGCGGGCGGAAGATCGGCGTCGCGAAACCCGGGGTCTCGAACGGGCTGGCCTTCGCCGCGTCGGGGACGATGCCGAAGTTCACGCTCGTCGACGCGAGGCTGAGCGAGGCCTGTCCGTCGAGCACGAGTCGGCTCGACACGCGGAAGCGGTAGTAGAGCCGGCCGGCGTCGCGCGCGGCAGGCAGCACTGCGACGCTCGCCCAGTTGCGCGACCAGCTGAGGGGCGCGCCCTCGCGGTTCGGCGGGTCGTACAGGGCGGCGGTGATGCGCACGGCACCGTCGGGCTGCGTCGCGGCGGCACGCAGGGCGCTGCGTCCGCGGTCGCTCTCGGGCATCTCGTCGCGCACGGCGGTGAACGCGGGCAGGCGCTGCGGCTCCCAGTGGCGCAGCCAGCCCTGGATGCCGGCCTGGATGCGGTCGAACGAGTTGCCGAGTCCGTTCCGCTGCGAGCTCGCGGCGTTCTCGGCGCCGTCCTCGGCGTTGGGCAGGTCGTCGATGAGGTCGACGGGAAGCTCGTCGAGGCGCGCGATCTCGCGGGCGTTCGTGACAGTGGCGATCGTCATGATGGTCCTCCGTGGGGGAAATGGCTCGTGACATCCGAGAACCGGATGCGATTCCCCCACGCTACGAACCAGCCGCCGTCGAACCATCCGAGCAGGCACTGAGGTTTGTTCGGGATGTCCCTGAGCCCGCCCGCGCGCCGGACCCGGTCAGACGAGCAACTGGTGCGCCGCGAGTTCGCGGTAGAGCGGCACCGCGGCGACGAGTTCGGCGTGGGTGCCCTCACCGATGACGCGCCCCTCGTCGACCACGACGATGCGATCGGAGTCGATCACGGTCGACAGCCGGTGGGCGATGACGATGAGCGTGCGGCCGGCCGCCACGGCGTCGATCGCCTCGCGCATCATGCGCTCGTTGACCCCGTCGAGCGACGACGTCGACTCGTCGAGGAGCAGGATCGGGGGAGCGGCGAGCAGCGCTCGGGCGATCGCGAGGCGCTGGCGCTCGCCGCCCGAGAGCATGATGCCGTCTTCGCCGACCGCCGCGTCGAGCCCGGCCGCGTCGCGGTCGAGCACCGAGCCGAGGTTCACGGCGCGCAGCACGTGCTCGCACTCGGCGTCGGTCGCGTCGGGAGTGCCGAGCTTGAGGTTGTCGCGCAATGAGCCCGCCAGCACCGGGGCATCCTGTTCGACGTAGCCGATCTGCGCCCGCAGCTGGGCACGGTCGATCGAACGCAGGTCGAGTCCGCCCATGCGCACGACGCCGACCGACGGGTCGTAGAACCGCTCGATGAGCGCGAGCATCGTCGACTTGCCGGCGCCCGAGGGGCCCACGAGGGCGATGCGCTGCCCGCGCGGCACCTGGAACGACACACCTCGCAGCACGGGCTGCCGGTCGGTGACCGAGGGTTCGGGGAGGTGCTCGTCGGGCGACTCGTTCGCGGGGTCGGCTGGGTCTTGCGGGGTGGCGGCGTACGCGAAGTGCACGCCGTCGAACTCGATCGCGGGGGCATCGGGCAGCACGCCCTCGTTCGCGTGGCCGACCATGAGGGCGAGCGGGGCGAGCTCGCGGTCGTGCGTGTCCTCGTCGGGCAGGTCGAGGATCTCCTGGATGCGGCCGAGTGCACCGAGCGCGAGATTCACCGAGGTGATCGCTCCGAAGGCCTGCCCGAGGGGCAGGATCATCATGAACAGGAACAGGATGAACGCGACGAGGTCGGACACCGTGATCGCCCCTGAGGCGACGCGGAATCCGCCGACGCCGAGCACCACGAGGAACGACACCTGCATGGCGATGCCGGCCACCGGCACGATGAGCGCCGAGATCTTCGCGACCTTGACCCCCATCGTCCAGGCGCCCTCGGCCTCGGCCTCGACATCGCGAACCTCGCGGTCGGTCGCGCCCGACGCGCGGATGGTGCGCACGGCGCTGATCGCGCGCTCGACCGACGCGGCGACGTCGCCCACCTTCTCCTGCGCCGCGTGCGACGCCTCGCGCACCCGCCGCGAGAGCAGCGTCACGGTCGTGATGGCGATGACGACGACGAGCACCGTGAGGCCGAGCAGCACGGGGTCGATGACGAGCATGGCGATGAGCGCGCCGACGAACGTGACGGCGCCGCCGATGGCCTCGACGAGGCCCTGGGTGAGGACGGCGCGCAGCATGGTCGTGTCGCTGCCGACGCGTGAGACGAGGTCGCCGGTGCGGCGGGTGTCGAACTCGGCGATCGGCAGGCGCAGCAGCTTGCCGATGAGTCGCTTGCGGCTCGAGAGCACGACGCCCTCGCCGGTGCGCTGCAGCAGGTAGTGCTGGTAGCCGGTGATGATGCCGCTCACGACGACGAGGGCGATGAGGCCCCAGACGATCCAGCCGAGCGTCTCGCCGGCTTCGACGATGTCGATCACCTGCGCGACGAGCAGCGGCTGGGCGAGGCTCGTGAGTGCGCCGATGACGCTGAGCACCGCGACCCAGATGAGTACCGGGCGGTGCTCGAACAGGAACGGCAGCAACTGCCGGAAGGTGGCGCGTGGTCCGCTGGGCTCGCCGCCGCCGCGTCCGCCGCGTGCGAACGGCGATCTGCGGGTGGGTCGGGCGGTGCGGTCGGCCCGGGTCGAACGCCGGGTCGCGGTTTCAGTGGTGCTCATCGTCTCTTCCTCGGTGCGCGGCGGGCGGATGCTCCATCCACGAGCCGTCTCATCACCGCAGAGAAGCCTACGTGGCCTACCTGCGTCCGTGCCTCAGGTGTGCGCGCCGGGGTTGGTCAGCACGGACGCCGCCCGTTCGTGGCCGGCGCGGCATGCGGCCGCGACATCCGACCCGCGCAGCGTCGCCGCGATGAAGCCGGCGGCGAACGCATCGCCGGCCCCCGTCAGGTCGCGGATCCCGTCGACGGGTGCAACGTCGATGCGCGCGGCGAGCTCGCCGCGTTCGACCACATCGGTCGGCAGCGGCCCGTGCTTGATGACGACGGTGGGCGCCACGGATGCCGCGACCGGGCCGCCGCCCGAGAGACCGAGCAAGGCCGCCTCGTCTTCGTTGGCGAACAGCACGTCGGGGCCGATCGCCCGAATGAGTTCGAGCGCCGGATCGACGCCGATGCCTGTGAGCAGGCCCGTCGACGACGCGTCGACCGACACACGCGCGCCGACGGCCCGACCGAGCACGGCGAGCCGACGCAGCTCGGCGCGCATCGGTTCGCGCTCGAGGCCGTATGCGGGCAGGTGCAGCCAGGCCACGCCGTCGAGCCAGCCGGGCTCGACTCCGGCGAGCTCGGCCGACGCGCCGCGATCGGGGAACATGGTGCGCTCGCCCTCGGCGTCGACGAGCAGCACGACCGTTCCCGTGCGCCCCGACCGCTGCACGCGCACGTCGACCCCGGCCGACGCGAGGTCGTCGGCGAGCGCCGCCCCCGCGGCATCGGCGCCCACCCGCCCGATGAAGCGCGTCGGCACGAGCGGCGCGGCCAGGGCCGCGACGTTCGCCGCACTGCCGCCGCGGGCCCGGAACACCCGGGCCGCCGTGTCGGTGGCCGCGCGCACGGGTTCGTCGACCCACACGACGACGTCTTCCACGAGGTCGCCCGCGACGGCGAGCACGCCGCCCACCGACGGCTCAACCTGCGAGTGCACGAGCGATCTCGGCGCCGAGCGCCACGTTGCCGCGGTAGACGTCGAGGTTCACGTCGAGGCTTCGCCCGCCGGTGGCCCGCTGCATGTGGTCGAGCAGGAACGGCGTCGTGTCGTGCCCCGTGATGCCGGCGGCGGATGCCGCGGCCAGCGCCTCGGCGAGCACCCGGTCGTGGAACACGGGGTCGAGTTGGCTCGCCTCGTCGATCGGATTCGCGACGAGCACCGCGGCCGACAGGCCGAGTTCGTCGCGGGCGCGGGCGAGGGCGGCGGCCTCGGCAGCCGTGTCGACGCGGTAGTCGAGCGCGAAGCCGGAGTCGGCGACATAGAAGCCGGGGTAGCGGTTCGTGCGATACCCCACCACGGGGACGTTGAGGGTCTCGAGGCGTTCGAGCGTCGCGCCGATGTCGAGGATCGACTTCACGCCCGCACTCACGAGCGTGATCGGGGTCTCGGCGAGCGTGGTGAGATCGGCCGACTCGTCGAAGGTCTCGCTCGCCCCCCGGTGCACGCCGCCGAGGCCGCCGGTCGACATCACCGCGATTCCGGCCCGGTGCGCGAGCCAGGCCGTCGCCGCGACGGTGGTGCCGCCGTCGAGCGCCTTCGCGCGCGCGATCGGCAGGTCGCGCACGCTCACCTTCACGACATCGTCGCGCGTGCACAGTCGCTCGGTCTCGGTAGCCGACAGGCCGACGATCGCGACGCCGTCGATCACGCCGATCGTCGCGGGCACGACGCCGACCGCCCGCACCGCCTCCTCGGACTCGACTGCGATCTCGAGATTGCGCGGGCGGGGGAGCCCATGGCTCAGGATGGTCGACTCGAGCGCGAGCACCGGCGCGCCGCCGTCGACGGCGGCGCGCACCTCGTCGCTCACACGGATCGCCGAGACAAGTTCGGGCTGCATGCCGCCATCGTAGGGCGGGGCGCCGACGATCGCCCCGGACGGGCCCACGGATGTCGGTACTGCGCACTATCGTGAGTGCTTGTGTCGCAGCCAGTCATCGTCGCCAGAGACCTCGTGAAGCGCTATGGCGAGTTCGCCGCCGTCGACGGCATCTCGTTCGAGGTCGCGCCGGGCGAGTCCTTCGGGCTGCTCGGCCCGAACGGCGCCGGCAAGTCGACGACCATGCGCATGGTCGGCGCCGTCTCGACCCGAACGGCCGGCGACCTCACGATCCTCGGGCTCGACCCCGACCGGTTCGGCCCCGAGATCCGGTCGCAGCTGGGCGTCGTGCCGCAGGCCGACAACCTCGACACCGAGCTGCGAGTCCGCGAGAACCTGCTCGTCTACGGCCGCTACTTCGGACTGCCGCGCAAGCTCGTCGCCGAGCGGGCCGACGAACTGCTCGCGTTCGCGCAACTCGAAGACAAGGGCAAGGCCAAGGTCGACTCGCTGTCGGGCGGCATGAAGCGCCGCCTCACGATCGCGCGCGCCCTCGTCAACGATCCGCGGGTGCTGCTGCTCGACGAGCCGACCACCGGCCTCGACCCGCAGGCGCGGCACATCCTCTGGGATCGGCTGTTCCGGTTGAAAGAGCAGGGCACGACCCTGCTGCTGACGACCCACTACATGGACGAGGCCGAGCAGCTCTGCGACCGGCTCGTGGTCGTCGACAAGGGCACGATCATGGCCGAGGGCACCCCTGCCGCGCTCATCCGCCGCTACTCGTCGCGCGAGGTGCTCGAGATGCGGTTCGGCAGTGACCGCAACGCCGACGTCGCCGGTCGTCTCGCCGGCATCGGCGATCGCCTCGAGGTGCTGCCCGACCGCATCCTCGTCTACAGCGAGAACGGCGAGGCTGAGCTCGAGCGCATCACCGGCGCAGGGCTGCACCCGATCACGAGCCTCGTTCGGCGGTCGAGCCTCGAAGACGTGTTCCTCCGGCTCACCGGGCGGAGCCTCATCGAATGAGCGAGGTTCGTCGGTCGAGGAGCGCCGCCGAAGGCGACGCGTATCGAGACCCTTCGGCGATGGATGCCGCATCCGACGTCACGCGCGCGGCGCTCGCCGCCGGGCGCAACCCGCGCCGGTGGGGCGCGTGGTACGTGGCCGAGCACCGGTTCCGCGTCATGCGCAGCTACACCGGCACGGTCGTCGTCGCGGGCATCGGCAGCCCTCTCCTCTACCTCTACGCGCTCGGTGTCGGACTCGCGACGATCGTCGACGGCAGCGTCGGCGCCGAGCCCGTCGGTGGCGTGAGCTACCTCGTGTTCGTCGCGCCGGCACTGCTCGCGAGCGCAGCGGTCACCGTCGCGGGCGAGGAGTTCACCTACCCCATCATGCTCGGCTACAAGTGGAACCCGACCTTCTCGGGCATGCACGCAGCCCCCATCCGACCGCAGCAGGTCGCCGACGGGGTCATCCTCTCGGTCGCAGTGCGCATGCTCGTCAATGCGGTGCTGTTCTTCGCGCTCATGCTCGTGTTCGGCGCCGTGCCCGCGGCCACCGGGTTCCTGGCCATCGCGTCCGCCGTGCTCACCGGGCTCGCTTTCGGCGCCGTGCTGATGGCCTACACCTCGACCCTCGAAGAAGACACCGGGCAGCTCGCCATGGTCATGCGCTTCGTGGTGCTGCCGATGACGCTGTTCTCGGGCACATTCTTCCCCCTCACCGTGTTCCCCATCTGGCTGCAGCCGATCGGCTGGATCTCGCCGCTCTGGCATGGCACCGAGCTCGCGAGGGTGTTCACCTACGGGTATCCCGAACCCATCTGGCTCACGGTCGTGCACGTCGCCTACCTCGTGGCGATGTTTGCGGTCGGCTGGGTCTGGGCGCGCCGCATCGCCGTGAGGAGGCTCCGCAAGTGAGTGACCTGACCCAGCGCGACCTGGCGCCCGCGAGCCTGCGCGTCCGCCCGGCGAGGTCGCTGTACGCGGGCAACGCGCGAGCTGTCATGTTCCGCGGGTGGCGCGCGACGCGCAGCACGAACTGGCTCGTGATGGTCAGCGGCTTCTTCGAGCCGATCTTCTACCTGCTCGCCATGGGCATCGGCCTCGGCACCCTCGTGGGCGACGTCTCGACCGAGGGCGGACAGGTGGTGCCCTACGCGGCGTTCATCGCGCCGGCCCTGCTCGCGGTCGCGGCCATGAACGGCGCCATCTACGACTCGACGTGGAACGTCTTCTTCAAGATGCAGTTCGCGCGACTCTACGAGGGCATGCTCTCGACCTCGCTCGGGCCGCTCGACGTCGCGCTCGGCGAAATCATGCTCGCCCTGTTGCGCGGGGCGCTCTACGCGGTCGGCTTCCAGATCGTGATGCAGGCGCTCGGGCTCAACCTCTCGTGGTGGGCGTTGCTCGCGCTGCCGGCCGTGCTGCTCATCGCCTTCGGCTTCGCGAGCGTCGGCATGGCGATCACGAGCTATATGAAGACCTTCCAGCAGATGGACTGGATCAGCTTCGTGATGCTCCCGATGTTCCTGTTCTCAGCGACGTTCTACCCGATCACGGTCTACCCGCAGTGGCTGCAGTACGTCATCCAGGCGCTCCCGCTCTGGCACGGCGTCGAACTGGTGCGCGGCCTCACGACGGGCGCCGTCGACTGGGGCATGCTCTGGCATGTGCTCTACTACGCCGTGATGATCGCGATCGGGCTCGTGTTCACGACCAAGCGGTTGCGGGCGTTGTTCCTCGACTGAGGTACACCCGACGCCCCGACGGAGGCGACGAATCGGATGTCTCCGTTGCCCCCGTCGGGGATCGCCAGGGCCATCGGGCGCATGCGACGCGCTCACCGAGGGGGCGTCGTATCGTGGAAGACGGATATCCGACGCGCGAAGGAGGTCGAGGATGAGCGAGGATCCGCAGCGCGCAGCGTGGCAGTACCGGCTCGATCGCCTCGCCCGTGAAGAGGCGATCGCCCGTGGCGAAGAGCCCGATGTCGCCGATCTGGCGCCCGAACCGGCTCGACCGTCCACGCAGGCTGAGCGGTCGGCGTACGTGGAGAACGCGATCCAGCAGGCCATCCGTCGCGGCGAGTTCGACAACCTCCCCGGCGCGGGAAAGCCCCTTGAGGGATTGACCGGGCAGCACGACCCCGACTGGTGGATTCGTCGCAAGATCGAGCGCGAGCAACTGAGCGGATTGGGTCCGCCCGCGCTCACCCTGCGGGTCGAGAGCGCTGGACTCGAGGCCCACCTGGATCGAATGCACCGCGAATCCGAGGTCCGTGAGGCAGTCGAAGACTTCAATCGGCGCGTGATCGAGGCGCGCCGCCAGCTGCTCGGCGGGCCGCCCGTCGTGACCCCGACTCGGGATGCCGGCGGTGAGGTGCGTGGATGGCGCGAGCGCCGCGAAGCCCGACAGCGTCAGGCGACCGAGGAGCGCGAACCGCTCGAGCGTGAGCAGAGGACGTCACGAAAGCGGTGGTGGAAGCGTCGCGACTGAGGATCCCTCAGTGGGGACCGCGGCGCTGTCGGCTCAGCCGGCCTCAGGTCAGTGCCGCACAGATGGCGGCCTGCTCGTCTGGTTCGGCGTCGTGTTGACCGGCCAGCGAGACGACGTTGTGTTCGGGGTCATAGACGATGCGGCCGACGTCCTGAATCACCAGTCCCTCGCCGGCGGCGAAGCCCATGATGCGGAACCCGACGAGCGTGTGGCTGAACTCATCGGTGTCTCCGATTCGGGTGAACATCTCCTCGAAGACGCCGCGGATCTCGACCTGCCGCTGAGTCACACTGTTTGTGAGCACGTCGTTCGCCTTGAGCTTCACCGAGACCCGGTGAACGTCGCCGGCGGAGTCGAAGAAGGTTCGGACTGTGACGTGAGCGGTCAGGCTTGCATCGATCGCGACCCCGTCGCAGTCGATGAAACCCGGGATCTCCGCCTGATCGTCGAAACTGGACGTTTCAGGAGGTGCCGCGGCCGCGGGGCCGGCGATCGCAGTCACGGCAAAGACAATCGGGACCACAACGGCGCAGAGGGCAAGTCGTCTGAATGACGTAGCCATGGCCGAACTTTATCGCTTCGGTTCCGTGTCGAAGACCCCCAGTCTTGGGGTAACTACAGAGCCGACGAAGCGGCAACCCTACGGGTCGGCGGGCCGGAGCCCGCATATGTCAGTAGAGGTTCACCGACCGATCGGAAAGGTCTTCGCCTGGTACGCCGACGACCACGTGCGGAACCACCCTCGTTGGGATCCCGACATCCAGCTCGAAGCGACCTCCGAAGCGCCGATCGCCGTGGGGACGATCATCCGCCGGCGAAATGTCCGTTCCGGCACACCGGTGGACGGCACCATGGAAGTGGTGGAGTTCGAACGGGACAGGACGTTCGCAGTCATGATCCGGGAAGGTGGATACGAGATGCCGGGCCGGGCCAGCTTCGAATCCGTCGATCCGACTACGACCTCGGTCACGATCGCCGCAGAGGTCCCGGGTTCCGTCAACGAAGCGCTGATCACCGATCGGATGCAGAGAAGCGCCAAGAACATCAGGGCGCTGATGGAAGACGAGCTCTGACTCGGCGCACGGGCCCGGCTCGGTGCCGACAATGCGGCGACTCGGGCGACAACCAGACCGCCGGACACGTCGTCGATGACCATTGGGTGACGCTCACTCGGAGGCGATGATGACGCTGCCCCGCGAGGGATCCCTCAACGAATCCGGCGGGTGGTCAGTCGTGAGGTGGGCGACGCAGTCGCTTGACGTCGGTGCGCCGCTTCTTCGCTTCCAAACGCCTTTCCTTGGCACCCCGACTCGGACTCGTCGGTCGTCGCGACGGTGACGGCGGCCGCAGCGCGTCGGCCACGACGGCGGCGAGCCGAGCGCGCGCAGCATTCCTGTTGCGCAATTGAGCGCGGTGCTCAGATGCTGTGATCGTCAGTACTCCGTCGACAACGCGACCACTCAGACGCTCGAGGAGCCGCTCCCGCTGGAGCGAAGAGAGGACGGCCGAGCCTGCGACATCCCACACGAGTTCCGCTCGGGAGTCGGCAGTGTTCACACCCTGCCCGCCGGGACCGGATGACCGCGAGAACCGCCAAGACAGCTCGGACTCGGGGATGGTGAGTCCTGAGTCGATCCGAAGACCGGGACGGTGCGCAGCGGGCATGGATCCATCATCCTCTTGCGCTCGAGATGCGCCCGCACACGGATCCGCGACTGGGGCATCAGCGACATCCAGCTGGCCGGGCTGCCTCGCCGGCGTCTGGTGCCCCTCGTGTCGCCCGGATTTGCTCGATGGATGGGTCGAAGGGATTCACAGGCGCGTCACTGAATGATGAACAGTCCTTCTCGTCCGGCCAGTGGGCTGACGTCCTGGACTGCTGAGCCACTCAGGTCGAGCTCGGTGAGGTTGGTCAGTCCGGACAACGGGGAGAGATCAGTGAGGGACGTGTTTCCGTAGAGGTAGAGCCGCTCGAGGTTCGTCAGCCCGGCAAGGGGGGTCAGGTCGGACAGACTCACATCGGTTGTCAGGTGAAGCTCGATCAGGCCGGTCAACTCGGCCAGCGGTGTGAGGTCGGTCAAGTCCGGGCTCTCCGTTACAAGGAGCCTGCTGAGGCCGGCCAACCGGGCCAACGGGGAGAGGTCCGTGACAGCAGGATTCCTGGACAGCACGAGGTCGGTGAGATCGGTCAGGTCGGCCACCGGGCTGATGTCGGCGAGGTTGCCCAAGCCGGCGAGGGTCAGCTTGCTGAGGCCTGTCAGTTCCCTCAGCGGACTGAGGTCGGCGAGCGGGCTGTCGGTCACCTCGAGGTAGGTGAGACCGGTCATCCCTGCAAGCGAGCTGAGATCGCTCAGGTACGGATTATTCACCAGCCAGAGGGTGTCGAGGGTGGGATGGCCGGCCAGTTCGGCCAGCTGGGCGAAATCGGTGAGCTTCGGGTTATCGATGAATTTCAGCGCGGTGAGATTCGGAAGTGCAGCGAGCTGTTCGATCCCATCGAGGGTCGTCATCCCGCTGCAATCCACCTCGGTCAGCCGTTCAGGATCGTCGACGCCGAAGAGGGCCATGCTGTATTGAAGGCAACCCGCCACCGTGCCATCCGTATGTAGGGTCGGCGGCCAGGTGGGAGTGGTCGACGGTTCGACGGAGGCCGGTTCGACCAGGGTCGTGCCTTCGGAGCCTGGTGCACAGCCGCTGAGAACTGCCACCGCCCATACCGCCGCGAGCAGCGTTACCGCTTGCCAGGCTGACTGTCGAGATGATCGCACGACGCTAGGGTATCCGCGCCCACGGCGGCCCGGCTCGAGTTGACAGGGGTCCAGAGAAGGGTCTCGACCCAGTTGATCCGCGTCCATCCTCACGCCCATCGCGCGGCCGGTAGGGATGCCGCAGCTCAAGGTTCATGGAGGGCGCGGGCCAGATCCGAGCGATACGTCGAAGCACTCACTGAATCCAGGCGAGGATCTCGCGTGGAAGGCGACCGCTCATGGCAGCGCGGACGTGCCCCATGCCCTCGAACCAGACCAAAGTGCAGTCAGGGATGCCCGCCGCTGTCTCCCTGACGATATCGGGTGTGAAGAACTGATCGTTGTCGCCGCAGAGTAGTAGGACCGGCACCGCGATATGCCCGAGCACAGCCTGGGCGTCGAAGGCTGCTTCGGCCTCTGCCTCCACGATAAGGTCGTCGGGAGGGGTGTGCGAACTCGCGAACATTCGGCCGACAAGCGGGCCGAGCCGGCGCCGCAGTCCCGCCATCTCGTCACCGGGGAGGACGTACTCGAGGGCGATCGCACCGGCATCGCCGAACCGTCCCTCTGCGCGCGCACGAGCCCATCGCAGGTCCAGTTCCCGTCCGCGTTCCGTGATCGTCGCAGCGGCGAGCGCGAGGACCACGCGGCCGATCAGGGCGGCATGTTCGGCCGCGAGGTAGATCGCGATCATCCCGCCATAGGATTCGCCGATGACGATGTCGACGTGTCCACCGAGCTCGTCGCGGATGAACCGCGCGTAGTCGTCTGCCATGTCGGCGACCGTGTGGCCCTCGGGCATGTTGCGTCGCCTGCACACCTGCCACACCGTGTACCCGGCCTCCGCGTACGGCTGGAGCTGCGCAAGGATTCCCCTCCTCGCAAGGCCGCCCGTCGGGATTTCACTTCCGGGCCCGCCGGGGATGAAGAGGATCGTCTTGCGCCCGTGACCGAGCACCGTGTACTCCATTCCGTTGGCGGTGACTGAAACCCGAGGCGTGGACACATCGACGCTCGCGCGTTTGCGCCGAGCCACGAGAGCGCCTGCCGCACCGATCGCAGCGAGCAGGGCGAATGCGCTGATGAGCCAGGCGGCTCGCCTACGCCCCGTCTCGCGTTCCGTTGCGGCCATTGGCCCTCCCCATGGCGACCACTGAGCGGCCCACCCATAGTGGCCATGATCCCCCACACCGGTGGTCGACGCCAGAGACACCCGAGTTGCGAGTGAGGCGTCGGGTTGTGTTTACGCTCCTCATCCCGTTGATCGACCGGTCAGTGCTCCATGGGCAGCCCGCCACCCGGGCCACCGGCCCGAAGCCCGGGCCGAGCCGTCGGGCACTCAGCGCCTGGTGTCGTACCTGGCCAGCACCACGCCGTCGGGAAACGTCCGGGTCTCGAGCAGGCTCAGGTTCACCCAGTTGTCCAGGGCTGTGAAGAACGGCGTGCCGCCGCCCACCAGGACCGGATGGGTGACGATCGCGTACTCGTCGATCAGCCCGGCCCGCATGGCCGCCGCGGCGAGTGTGGCACCGCCGATTTCCATGGGGCCTCCGTCGTCGACCTTGAGCCGGGTGATCTCGGTGACCGCGTCGCCGGTGACCAGACGGGTGTTCCAGTCGACCGTGCTGGTCGTGGAGGAGAACACCACCTTCGGCATGTCTCGCCAGCGGCCAGCGAACTCGATCGCCGCCGGTGTGGCACCCGGCTGCTTGTCAGCGGTCGGCCAGTGGGAGCTCATCGTCTCCCACAGCTTGCGCCCGTACAGCGCCAGGCCCGTCGCCGAAAACTGGCACGCGATGTTTAGGCTGGCCAGGTGAGTATGCCCCATATTCGCTTTCGCATCGGTCTTCGCGTGGAGGACGTTGAAGCCGCGCGACGCTTCTATGAGGGCCTCGGCTTCGAACCCACCGCGACTATTCCCAATCATGAGGGTCGCCCGGTCCTGGCTATCCTCGAGGGTCAAGGAGTCAGCCTCATCGTTGACGCACTCGAGGGCCTGCCGTTCCCCGACACAGATCGCGAGCAGAGCATCCGGCGCGGCCCACGGGGCCTCGGCGTCGTCATCGGGCTGATAGTCGAGAACCTCGAGCACAGCCGTCGGTACTTCGAGCAGGCCGGCGGCGAGCTCACGAGCGAGCCGCGCGACGAACCCTGGGGTGCACGGGTCTTCAGTGCACTCGATCCCTTCGGATTCGAGTGGGAGATCTCCCAGCCGACAACGAGCACCGAGCCCGACAACGGGGCAGCCGCGACGCAGCAGGCCTGGTTCGGCGGGTCGCCGGACGCGTAGGTCGCTCGCCCGGAGGCACTGTCTCGCGGGACCGCTCAGCCTAGTGAATGATGGCTTGACGAACGGCGAAGCGCCCACCTGCCGAGCTTCGCATGTTCGGCGCCGAGGAGCCTCTAGGGTGGGCGATATGGGCCGTATGCGGGCAATTCGGGGGAGCGGCGCGCTCGGGCTTCCGGTGGCGGTGGCGGTGGCGGTTGCGGTGAGCGGATGCACGGTCGCGACGGATCCGGTGCCCACATCGCCGACGACCCGCACGAATGCGCCCATCCCGTCCGCATCTACGGCTCCGGTATCCTCGGCGGTCAGCGAGTTCGAGCAGCAGCTGCCCCTCACCGGGCTCTTCGTCTCGCAAGCCACGGAGACAAGTGGAACCGCCCGGATCGAGCGCCGTGCAGATGGCTCAGTCTGGGTGATCCTTGAGGACTTCGACACCGGAGAGGGCTCCGACCTTCGTTTGTACCTCAAAGAGGACCCGTTGCTTCAAGATGCGGAAGGCCACTGGGGTTCCGCCGAGGACGGCTACGAGATCGCGTCGATCGATCCGATGGCCCCAACGCAGGAGATCGAGGTGCGCGGCGCCTCGGACATGCCTGCGATACGGACGCTCACGGTGCTGAACTACGTCGCCCCGGATTTCCCGGCGTTCGGCTCCGCCGCACTCGGCTGAGCGAGCGGACTTTCTGAGCGAAGCCCACGCTGCTGGCTCGCTCATCTCGATCGGCGCGTTGCCCGTGGTTGGTCCGCCAACGGACGTCCGCAGGTGGATCCCCGAGCGGCGACGCGCGGCTGGTCGCGGAGAATGTTGTTGTGGTTTCCACTTTTACGCTCGTCACCGAATCCTCCGTGGCGGCTGGCTCGCTCTTCGATATCTCGCTCGACATCGACTCGCATGTTGAATCGATGGCGCGATCGGGCGAGCGTGCGATCGCGGGTGTCACATCAGGTCGCATCGGCCTTGACGAGACCGTGACGTGGCGAGCCCGGCACTTCGGCATCTGGTTCACCATGACGTCGAAGATCACTGCACTTGAACGACCACACCGGTTCGTCGACGAACAAGTCGAAGGCCCCTTCAAGGCATTCACCCACGTGCACGCGTTCGAACAAGTGGACGGTGGCTCACGGATGGTCGACACCATCACGGTGGCGTCTCCCCTTCTTGGGCGGCTGGCGGAGCGTTTGGTGCTGGTGCCCTACCTTCGCCGACTCATCGCTGGACGAAACAAGCAACTCGTCGAGGCGCTCAGCTGACCGCCCGCTGTCGGATCGCCTGCCGGGTGGTCATTCGGTCGGAAGTGCCGTCAGGAGCCCTTCCGTTGTGCGGGAAGGTGATCACTGAAGTTCAAGTCAGTTCACCCAAAGGTATGGTCCCGATCGTCAGGCCGAGGGAAAGTACCAGGCCTACGCCCAAGGCGAGACCACCGCCGACGAACAGCACTGTGCGAACAACCGGCAACGTGGTACGAGCTGCGATCGCCGCGGCGATTCCCGTGACGAGCAGCCACACGACAGCGAGCAGGAATGATCCGATCTGGATTCCGAACAGGGCCTCGTCCGCATGCAGGGCAGCGGTATCGCCGTACTCCGCGGCCGCGGCGCTGTAGCTCTGGTACTCATCGATGCTCAGTGCGAGCAGGACCGAGAGGAAGAACGCCGGCACGAGCCCGGCAACAGCCAGGATGATTATCCACCTGATCCCGGTCGACGATCTGCGCTGATTCGTGCGGTCGGGCAGCGGTTTCACATCTGGCATGTTCGGGAGCATATCGAGGAGCAACCGGGTACTTGATCGCGACCGCTGTTATCCATCAGCGGGCAGTTTCGCTCGCAGGATGGCGGTGCGCGACCCGAAGCCGTACCCGCGCTTCAACGACCGCGACTACGCGGCGTTCGTCGAGGACGACACCGGCATCCGCTTCGAGTTCAGGTTCAACCCACCGCGCGAAGCGGTCGCGGGCCGAGGCCGGTCCTCGGCCTCAGGCGGGCTCTCGCCGCGTATGCACCATCCGCCAGTTGACGGGTGCCCAGGTGGCGCCGTCGTCGAACGAGAAGTCCTGCTCCCAGACGGGATTCGGGCCATCGGTGTCGAGCCAGCGGAATCGAGCGAGGAACGCGGTGCCACGGTGCTCCGCAGGGCCGATGAACGTGCCGACGCCACGGTCGAAGCGGCCCCGTACTGGGTCGTCGAGCACACCCGGGCGCGAGGCCGACGCCCACCAGATCGACCACTCGTCGGTCTCGGGCGAGTGGAGGCGCAGCGAGTAGCCGTCGAACGCCGTGCCGTCGGCGAGCGTTCCGCGGGTCTGGTCGGCCGTGCCGAGGCCGCCGAGGATGCTTTCGACCTCGGCGACGGATGCGAACTCGACCCAGGTGGTGCAGTCGGGATCGAGCGGATCGGTCAGCCGCCGGTGCTGCACCGACCAGGTGCCGAGGAGGAAGTCGAAGTCAGTCGCACTCATGGTCGGACGGTATCGGGTGCCGCCGACATGATGCGGCAACTGTCGTGTGCTCGCCCCGACAGCTCTCGGTTCAACGCATCGGCGACCGCGGCCCGGAGAGCGGGCACCGTCTCAGCCTCGAACCACGGATTGCGCTGCTGCCAGGCGATGTTGCGCGGGGACGGGTGCACGACGGGGAAGACCTCTGGCCCGTAGTCGCGCCAGTGGCGAACGGTCTCGGTCAGCGTCGGCCGCCGCTCGGGCAGGTAGGCGCGCTGGGCGTGGGCGCCGACGAGCACGGTCAGCCGAAGGTTCGTGAGCTGCGAGAAGAGCAGCGGATGCCACGTGGCCGCGATTCCCCGTCGCGGCGGCAGATCGCCCGAGGCCGCCTTGCCCGGGAAGTAGAAATCCATCGGCACGATCGCGAACGCACTCGGGTCGTGGAAGGTCGCGCGATCGACACCGAGCCACCGGATGAGGGTGTCGCCGCTGGCATCGTTCCAGGGGGTGCCCGACTCCTGCGCCCGACGCCCCGGAGCCTGACCGACGAGCAGGACGCGCGACTCGGGCGCCGCCGCGAAGACGGGCTGCCAGCCGAGTTCGGTGAAGCGCGCATTCTCCGCATCGGCGACGATCGCGTCGCGTATCCGCCGGATCTCGTCGGTCATGGTCGTTTCAGAGTACGGCGAAGGGGTGGATGCCTGTGACATCCACCCCTCGTCGTTGCCAACGCTGGCGGGCTAGCCGCGTGAGGGTCATGCACGTCGCGCCACCACGACGCGAAACCCCCACGCGCGCCGCCCTATAGCAGGTCCGTCAGCGGACGTCCGGTGGCGGATCGGCTTCCGGGCGCAGCGTGGGTCGTACGAGCCGCGGGCTGCGGACACCGGATAATGAAGCATGTCCTCCTCCGTTGAACGCCGCTCCAATCCGGCTGCCTGGGCCGCGTTCTGGTTCGCGCTGGCCGGCCTCGTGCTCATGCCCATCCCGCTGTTCATCGGGCTGATCCTCGGCGGCGGCCTCTCGATCGTCGCCGCAATCCTCGCAGTGATCGCCCTCTTCAAGGGGCTCGCCCGCGGCGGCAAGGGCATCGCGCCCGTCGTGTTCGCCGCGATCTTCATCGCGCTCACGTGGGGCGGCATCTCGGTCGGGGGCGGCATCGTCTGGTAGGTCGACCGGCCCGATGATAGTCGATAGAACCCTCGTATTCGAGACACCCGAGTTCTGCCCACTAAGCCGTGTTGCTCAAGCCCACTGGCGTGTTTCGACGCGTGGCAGTCGTGTCCTTCCGTGAGTGCGTCCTAGGCTGACGACGTTCGAGTAGATCCGGGGGACATCGATGACGGTTCAGCAGAGAGTGACGACGGCCTACGCGGCAGAGGTAGCGAGGCTGGCGTACTTGTGGGGATGGCCGTTGGCGAATATCCACAATCGGCGCGTGTTCATGGAGCAGCTACCAGGCCCGGGTTTGTTGGCCGGTATCGTGCCCGCGGGTCCGCCGAATCATGTCGGCATGCTGCACGACTACATCCGGCCGGAGGAGCGGATCGTGGCGTGCCCGAACCAGGATGTGGTCTACGGGTTCGGCCCATTGGACGCGAACCTCGGCCCCGCCGTTGTCCAGGTCCCCGATTTCGGCGACCGGTTCTGGGTGTATCAGGTCGTCAACCAGCGCACCGACTCGTTCGTCGAGCTCGGGAAGATGTATGGCACGAAGCCGGGCCACTATCTGCTTGCTCCGGAGGGCTGGGATGGAGCGGTGCCGGACGGGATCGCAGGGGTGTTCCGGTACGACACGCGGTGCGGGGTGGTGATCCCGCGCGTGTTCATGGACGATACGCCCGAGGACCGAGAGTCCGTACAGCCGTTCCTCAACCAGATCAGCGTGTATCCGCTGGCGGACTTCGACGGGACGATGAAGGTCACCGACTGGTCACAGGCGCCGGCGTTTGGTGAGGCCAACGCGACATCCGGGCAGGAGGAGACGCAGTGGGTCGACCCGACCACGTTCTTCGCCTCATTCGGTGAGGTGCTGGATGAGGTCCCCCCGCTGCCCGGCGAGGAGGCCATGTATTCGTGGTTCCGTGCCGTCCTGGCGGCAGCTGAGAACGACGATGAGATCGCCGCCGCGTGCCGTCAGGCCGCGATCGACGCGGACCCGGTGGCGAAGGAGTTGTTCGAGTTCCGCAACTACGGCATCCCGGTCGCCCACAACTGGACCACGCAGCGCAACGGCGCCCAGTTCGGCACCGACTACCTCATGCGCCTGGCCGTCGGTAAGTCGAACATTTTCGTCAACACGCCCACCGAGACCACCTACTTCTACCAGGACCTCGACGCGGACGGTGAGCGCCTCGACGGCACCCGCACCTACACGGTGCGGTTCGAGAAGGACCAGCTGCCGCCCGTGCGCGGCTTCTGGTCGCTGACGGTCTACAACAAGCATCACTTCTTCCATCCCAACGACCTCGACCGGTACTCGCTGGGCACGAAGAACAAGGACCTCACCTTCGGGGACGACGGCTCCCTCACGCTCCTCGTCGGCGGTGATGCACCACAGGATGAGGGCCTGCATTCGAACTGGCTCCCCGCCCCCGCCGAGGAGTTCTCCGTCTACCTGCGCACCTACTGGCCGGACGACAGCATCCTCGACGGCACGTGGGCACCTCCCGCCGTCACCCCTGTGTAGGCAGCGTCGATCGGTGTGGTCTGGAGCCGGTGCAGGGTCACGGCGAGACAGAGCCCGGCGTGGTAGTTCCGGGCGGTCTTGTCTGAGCGCATCGCATGCCGCGCCACTGTTGAGCTTGTTGAAGCAGCGTTCCACGACGGTGGCGGAGCACTGCCATCCGCCAGCGAAGGAAACAGCCCCGCGACATCCGTTCGTGCTCGCCGCTCGCGGCCGCGCCGGAGCATAGCGTCGATCGGCGCGCGGAACCGATTGTGACGCAGCATTGCCGCGATTGACCCCGTGTTGCCTTCCTTGCCGTGATGTGACGACGCGCGCCCCGGCCTCGCACGAACCCGCCTAGCCTCGGTCGAAACCCGCAGTCCCGCGGTGACCGAGGAGAGACATGACGCAGGAGACGATCGAAGCGCCGGCCCGGCCGGCAGCTCGTTCCGGCGAGCGTGCGCCGCGTCCGGCGAGCCGTCCGCACGGGCAGTGGAAGGTCGACGGCACGGCACCGCTCAACGCCAACGAGGTGTGGAAGCAGGAGGACGGCGGCCTCGCCGTGCGCGAGCGCATCGAGAAGGTCTACGCGGCGAGCGGGTTCCAGAGCATCGACCCGACCGATCTGCACGGACGGTTCCGGTGGTGGGGCCTCTACACGCAGCGCAAGCCCGGCATCGACGGCGGCAGGACCGCCACGCTCGAGCCGCACGAGCTCGAAGACGAGTACTTCATGCTGCGCGTCCGCATCGACGGCGGGCAGCTCACGACCGAGCAGTTGCGGGTCATCGGCGGCATCTCGACCGAGTTCGGGCGCGACACCGCCGACCTCACCGACCGGCAGAACGTGCAGCTGCACTGGATCCGCGTCGAGGACGTGCCCGAGATCTGGCGCCGGCTCGAGGCCGTCGGACTCGGCACCACCGAGGCGTGCGGTGACGTGCCCCGCGTCGTCCTCGGCTCCCCGGTCGCCGGCATCGCCGCCGACGAGCTCATCGACCCGACGCCGCAGATCGACGAGATCACGAGCCGCTTCATCGGCGACGAATCGCTCGCGAACCTGCCGCGCAAGTTCAAGTCGGCCATCACCGGCCACGCCAGCCAGGACGTCGTGCACGAGATCAACGACGTCGCGTTCGTCGCGGTCGAGCACCCGTCGCTGGGCATCGGGTACGACCTGTGGGTCGGCGGAGGCCTGTCGACGGCGCCGCGGCTGGCCGAGCGACTCGGTGTGTTCGTGTCGCCCGACCGCGTGGCCGATGCGTGGCACGGCGTCGCGCAGATCTTCCGTGACTACGGCTACCGGCGCCTGCGCAACAAGGCACGCCTGAAGTTCCTGCTCGCCGACTGGGGCACGGAAAAGTTCCGCGACGTGCTCGAGACCGAGTACCTCGGCTACGCCCTGCCCGACGGCCCGGCCGCGCCGAAGCCGGTGGCGCAGGGCGATCACGTCGGCGTGCACCGGCAGAAGGACGGACGGTTCTACGTCGGCGCGACGCCCATCGTCGGTCGTGTGTCGGGCCCGATCCTGTCGCGGCTCGCAGACCTCGTCGAGGCCCACGGGTCGACCCGGCTGCGCACCACGCCGCACCAGAAGGTCGTCATCCTCGACATCCCCGAGGACCGGGTCGAGTCGCTCATCGAGGGCCTCGACGAACTGGGCCTGTCGGCCCGACCGAGCCTCATCCGCCGCGGCACGATCGCGTGCACGGGCATCGAGTTCTGCAAGCTCGCGATCGTCGAGACCAAGGCGTACGCGACGGCTGCGGTGCTCGACCTCGAAGAGCGGCTGGCCGCCTTCGACCTGCCGCACCCGATCAGCCTGCACGTGAACGGATGCCCCAACTCGTGCGCGCGGATCCAGACCGCCGACATCGGGCTCAAGGGCCAGCTCATCATGGACGACTCGGGCGAGCAGGTTCCCGGCTACCAGGTGCACCTCGGCGGCGGGCTCGCCTCGCGCGACCGCGACGAAGCCGGTCTCGGCCGCACCGTACGCGGCCTGAAGGTGACCGCCGACGGCATCGCCGACTACGTCGACCGTGTCGTCACCCGCTTCCTCGACGAGCGTGACGCCGCGGCCGACGAGACGTTCGCCGAGTGGGCGCACCGAGCCGACGAGGAGGCCCTGCGATGAGCGCGCGAAACGTCGGTCGGGCGCCGGAGGAGCGCATGGAGACCACCACGGGTCTCGATACGGGGGCTTCGCGCCCTACTCGACCGACGGGATTGCGGTCGCGCGACGAGCTGCGGGCCCTCGCCGAGGCGGGCAACCTCGAGCTCGGCAGCAGCACCGCCCACGAGGCATCCGCCGGCGACGTCGTCGCCTGGGTCGCAGAGCATTTCGCGACGGATGCCGCAGCGGTGGCCTGCTCGATGGCCGACGCCGTGCTGCCGCACGTCATCGCCGAGCAGCTGCCCGGTGTCGACGTGCTGTTCCTCGACACCGGATACCACTTCCCCGAGACGTACGTGACGCGCGACGAGGTCGCCCGCGCCCTCGACGTGCGCATTGTCGACGTGCTGCCCGAGCAGACCGTCGCCGAGCAGGACGCCGAGTTCGGAGCCGAGCTCTTCGCGAGAGACCCGGGCCTGTGCTGCGCCCGCCGCAAGGTCGAGCCGTTGCAGCGCGCGCTCGGCGGGTACGAGGTGTGGTTCACGGGCGTGCGCCGCGAGGAGGCACCGACCCGCTCGAACACGCCCCTCGTGCAGTGGGACGAGCGCAACGGACTCGTGAAGGTCAACCCGCTCGCGGCGTGGACGTTCGACGAGCTCCTCGACTACGCCGGCGCGCACCAGGTGCCCGTGAACCTCCTGATGTCGCACGGCTACCCCTCGATCGGCTGCGAGCCGTGCACGAAGCCCGTCGCCGCGGGCGAAGACCCGAGGTCGGGCCGTTGGGCCGGCCTCGCGAAGACGGAATGCGGGTTGCACCTATGAGCGAGACCACGACACACCCGCGGGTTGAGGAGGTCGCGCAGCGACCGTCTCGAAACCCGTCTGCGCAGGCGGGTTTCGAGACGCGTCCTTCGGTCGCTCCTCAACCCGCGAGTCGGGCGCTCTCCACGCTCGACGCCCTCGAGTCGGAGTCGATCCACATCATCCGCGAGGTGGTGGCCGAGTTCGAGCGGCCCGTGCTGTTGTTCTCGGGTGGCAAGGACTCCGTGGTCGTGCTGCACCTTGCCGCGAAGGCGTTCTGGCCGGCGAAGGTGCCGTTCCCGGTGCTGCACGTCGACACGGGGCACAACTTCCCCGAGGTCATCGACTTCCGCGACCGCACGGTCGAGCGCCTCGGGCTCCGGCTCGACGTGGCCGCCGTGCAGGACTACATCGACGACGGCCGCCTGCAGGAGCGCGCCGACGGCACCCGCAATCCGCTGCAGACCCAGCCTCTGCTCGACGCGATCGCGGCTGGACGCCACGACGCCGTGTTCGGCGGCGCCCGCCGCGACGAGGACAAGGCCCGCGCGAAAGAGCGCATCCTGAGCCTGCGCGACGAGTTCGGCCAGTGGGACCCGCGCAACCAGCGTCCCGAGCTCTGGGACCTCTACAACGGGCGCCACACCGTGGGCCAGCACGTGCGGGCATTCCCGATCTCGAACTGGACCGAGCTCGACGTGTGGCGCTACATCGAGCGCGAGGGCATCGAGCTGCCGCCGCTCTACTACGCACACGAGCGCGAGGTGTACCGCCGCGACGGCATGTGGCGCGCGGTCTCGGAGGTCTCGCCGGCCCTCCCCGGCGAGGCGATCGGGCGCCGCAGGGTGCGCTACCGCACGGTGGGCGACATGAGCTGCACGGGCGCGGTCGAATCCGACGCGGCATCCGTCGCCGACGTCGTGCGCGAGGTGGCCACGTCGACCCTCACCGAGCGGGGCGCGACGCGCGCCGACGACCGCATCTCGGAGGCCGCCATGGAGGATCGCAAGAAGGACGGGTACTTCTGATGAGCGACGCGTTGTTCCGGTTCGCGACGGCCGGCTCGGTCGACGATGGCAAGTCGACCCTCGTGGGCCGCCTGCTGCACGACTCGAAGGCCATCCTCGCCGATCAGCTCGAATCCGTCGCCCGGACGTCGGCCGAGCGCGGCTTCGGCGGCGAGCCCGGCGCGATCGACTTCGCGCTGCTCACCGATGGTCTGCGCGCCGAGCGCGAGCAGGGCATCACGATCGACGTCGCCTATCGATACTTCGCCACGGGTCGCCGGTCGTTCATCCTCGCCGACTGCCCCGGCCACGTGCAGTACACGCGCAACATGGTCACGGGCGCCACCACTGCCGACGCCGTCGTCGTGCTCGTCGACGCGCGCAAGGGCGTGCTCGAGCAGACCCGACGCCACCTCGCCGTCGTGCAGCTGCTTCGCGTTCCGCACGTGATCGTCGCGGTGAACAAGATCGACCTCCTCGACTACGCGGAGGCGGCGTTCACGCGCGTCGCCGACGAGGTCACGGCGCTCACGCGCGAGCTCGGCCTGCCCGGCGCGCACGTCATCCCGGTCTCGGCCCTGGCGGGCGACAACGTCGTGGACCGGTCGGCGAACACGCCCTGGTACGAGGGGCCCGCGCTGCTCGAGCTGCTCGAGGCCCTCCCGTCGCTCGACGAGATCGAGACCGAGCTCGAAGCGCTGCGGATGCCGGTGCAGTTCGTCATCCGCCCGCAGGGCGCACTCGCTCCCGACGTCGCCGACCCCGAGCGCTTCCGCGACTACCGCGCCTTCGCCGGGCGCATCGCCTCGGGCACCGTGCGCGTCGGCGATCCCGTGCAGGTGTTCCCGGGCGGCGCGACGACCACGGTCGTCGGCATCGACGCGGGTCCGCTCGAGCTCGACTCCGCGTCGGCGCCGCAATCGGTGTCGCTTCGGCTCGCCGATGAGCTCGACGCGGCGCGCGGCGCCGTGATCGCGGCATCCGGTTCATTGCCCGTCGCGCGCCGCGAGCTCGACGCGTCGGTCTTCCAGCTCGACCCACGGCCGCTCGTGCCCGGTGCGCGCGTGCTCGTGAAGACCGGCACCTCCACCGCGCAGGCGCTCGTCACGGCCGTGCACGGTCGGCGCGACCTCGCCACGCTCGCGCTCGAGCCGGCCGACCGGCTCGAGGCCAACGATATCGGCCAGGTGGCCCTCAAGCTCTCGGCCGAGCTCCCCGTCGAGCCCTATGCCGACCACCGACGTGCGGGTGCGTTCCTCGTGATCCACCCGCAGGACGGCGCGACCCTCGCGGCCGCGATCGTCACCGACCCCGCCGCACCCGCGACGGGAACCCCCATCCGCACCGCCACCCCAGAAGGAGCAACAGCATGAACGCCACATCCCGCGTCCGTTCCCGCCTCGGCCTGGTCGGCGGAATGATGATGGCCGGTGCGATCGTCGCCTCAGCCGTGCTCACCGGCTGCAGCGCCCAGTCCGCGTCGGGCGAGACCGCTGCGGACGACGCGGCCGCCGCCGGTTCGCCTGCCGAAGAGCTGCGCCTCGGCTACTTCGCCAACGTCACGCACGCGCCGGCGCTCGTCGGCCTCGAGGAGGGCTTGTTCGAGGACGCCCTCGGCGAGACGAAGCTGAGCACCCAGGTGTTCAACGCAGGTCCGGCAGCGATCGAGGCGCTCTCGGCCGGCGCGATCGACGCGACGTACATCGGGCCGAACCCGTCGATCAACACGTTCATCCAGTCGGGCGGTCAGTCGGCGCGCATCGTCGCGGGCGCCGCGACCGGTGGTGCGGCGCTCGTCGTGCGCGACGGCATCGAATCGCCGGAGGACCTCGAAGGCACGACGCTCGCGACGCCGCAGTTGGGCAACACGCAGGATGTCGCGCTGCGCTCGTGGCTCGCCGACGAGGGCTTCGAGACCGACACCACCGGCGGCGGCGACGTGCACATCACGCCGACCGAGAACGCGCAGACCCTCACCCTGTTCCAGCAGGGCGGGCTCGACGGCGCGTGGTTGCCGGAGCCGTGGGTCTCCCGGCTCATCGTCGACGCCGGCGCGCAGGTGCTCGTCGACGAGGCCGACCTCTGGGAGGGCGGGAACTTCCCGACGACCGTGCTGCTCGTGAACGCCGACTTCCTCGCCGAGCACCCACAGACCGTCGAGGCGCTGCTCGACGGCCACCTGGCATCGGTCACCTGGCTCGACGAGAACGCCGCAGACGCCCCCACGGTGATCAACGCCGCCCTCGAGGCCGAGACGGGCAAGCCGCTCGCCGATGAGGTCATCACGCGCGCCCTCGAGCACGTCAGCTTCTCGGTCGACCCGCACGCGGAGACGTTCACGACGCTCGTCGAGAACGGACTTGAAGCGGGCACGCAGAAGGACGGCTCGATCGAGGGGCTCTTCGACCTGCGCCTGCTGAACGGGCTGCTCGAAGGCGACGGCGCCGACCCGGTCTCGGCCGGCGACCTCGGCGAGCAATAGGAGCGGACCATGAGCGGGCAGACGGCCATCCGCATCGAGCACCTCGGCAAGCGCTTCGGCGCCGGCCCCCTCGTGCTCGACGACGTGAACCTCGACATCGGGTCGGGTGAGTTCGTCTGCCTGCTCGGCGCCTCCGGCTGCGGCAAGTCGACGCTGCTGAACCTCATCGCGGGGCTCGATCGGCCGACGACGGGCACGATCGACGCGCCCACCGAAGGCGCCGCCGTGATGTTCCAGGAGTCAGCCCTCATGCCGTGGCTCACCGCCCGGCAGAACGTGGAACTTGCGCTGCGCCTGCGCGGAGTGCCGCGAACCGCCCGTCGCAGCGGAGCACTCGAACTTCTCGACGTCGTCAACCTCGCGGATGCCGCCGAGAAGCGCCCGCACGAGCTGTCGGGCGGGATGCGCCAGCGCGTCGCCCTGGCCCGGGCCCTCGCGCAGGACAGGCCCGTGCTCCTCATGGACGAGCCGTTCGCCGCGCTCGACGCGATCACGCGCGACCTCCTGCACGAGGAGCTCGAGCGCGTATGGCGCCAGACGGGCCGCACCATCGTCTTCGTCACACACAATGTCCGCGAAGCTGCTCGGCTCGGGCAACGGGTCGTCCTCCTGTCGTCCCGGCCCGGCCGAGTCGCGGGCGAGTGGCGCATCGCCGAGACATCCGGGCGCCGCATCGAGTCGCCCGAGGTCGCGGCGCTCTCGATCGAGATCACGGAACAGCTCCGGAAGGAGATCCGCCGAAATGCCGCGTGACACCCTGATTGAAGAAGCCGAGGGTCGAGGAGCGGGTCGAGGAGCGCCGGAGGCGCGTCTCGAGACCCAGCGTCTCGAGACCCAGCGTCTCGAGACCCGGGCGCGCGAGGCCGAGGCGGGTTTCGCGACGCCGCTGCGCGGCTCCTCAACCCACGACCACGACGATCTCCGCAGCCTCGAGGCCGGCCTCGACCGGCTGCAGACCACCGCCGACGGACGGCCCAGCGCCTGGCGCCGCTTCACCACGAGCGTGCTTCCGCCCATCCTCTTCGTCGTCGTGCTGCTCGTCGCCTGGCAGCTCTACGTGGTGATCGCCCAGCCCCGCCCCGATCTCGCCCCAGGCCCGCTCGACGTGGCGGGCGCCATCGGAACCGCGTGGGAGTCGGGTCGCCTGCAGCTGGCCGTGTGGACGAGCCTCGAGCGCGGCGTGCTCGGCTTCCTCATCGCGGTCATCGTCGGCACGCCGCTCGGGCTCCTCCTCGCCGAGGCGAAGCCGCTGCGACGCGCGGTCGGCCCGATCATCTCAGGCCTGCAGGTGCTGCCGTCGGTGGCGTGGGTTCCGGCCGCGATCATCTGGTTCGGCCTCTCGGATGCCACGGTGTACTTCGTCGTGCTGATGGGCGCGGTGCCGTCGATCGTGAACGGCCTCATCGCCGGCGTCGAGCAGGTGCCGCCGCAACTGCGGCGCGTGGGCACCGTGCTCGGCGCCGGACCGGGACGCCTCGCGACGCTCGTGGTGCTCCCCGCCGCGTTGCCGGGCTACGTCGCCGGGCTCAAGCAGGGCTGGGCGTTCTCGTGGCGCTCGCTCATGGCCGCCGAGATCATCACGACCGGCGGCACGATCGGGTTCGGCCTCGGCTCCATGCTCGACCAGAGCCGCGAACTCGCCGACCTCGCGGGGGTGCTCGCCACGATCCTCGTTATCCTCGCGATCGGCATCCTCATCGAGCTCGTGTTCTTCGCCCCGCTCGAGCGCCGGATGCTCCGCCGCCGCGGCCTGCTCGTGGAGCGGGCGCGATGAGCGGGTCTCGATACGGCGCTGGCGCGCCTGCTCGACCGACGGGGCGGGTCACGCTCGTCGGCGCCGGACCCGGCGACGCGGGCCTGCTCACCATCCGCGGGCTACGGGCGCTCGAGGACGCCGACGTGATCGTCGCCGACCGGCTCGGCGCGCGCGGCGTGCTCGACGGACTCGCCGCCGACGGCGTCGAGCTCACCGCCGAGGTCGTCGACGTCGGCAAGCTCCCCGGCCACCACGCTGTGCCGCAGGACTCCATCAACGAGCTGCTCGTCACCCTCGCGCGCGATGGCAAGCACGTCGTGCGCCTCAAGGGCGGCGATCCGTTCATCTTCGGCCGCGGCGGCGAGGAGGTCGCCTTCTGCCGCGACCACGGCGTCGACGTCGAGGTGGTGCCCGGCATCACGAGCGCGATCTCGGTGCCGGCGATCGCGGGCATCCCGCTCACGCACCGCGGCCTCGCCACGACGTTCACCGTGGTCACCGGCCACGACCAGATCCAGTCGCTCGGCGGCGGACGCGACCACACGGTCGTGCTTCTCATGGGCATCGGCACGCTCGCGAACTCCGCGATCACCCTCGGCCGCGGTGAACGCGGCGCCGACTGCCCCGTCGCGATCATCGAGGACGGCTACGGACCCGCCCAGCGGGTCACTGTGGGCACACTCGACACGATCGCGCTGCAGGCCGCGCGTCGCGGCATCCGCTCGCCCGCCGTCGTCGTGGTCGGCGACGTCGTGACCCTCAGCCCGTACGCGCCCCTTCCGTGGGTTGAGGAGGCGCCCCGGCGCCGTCTCGAAACCCGCCGATGAGGTTTCGAGACGTCGCTCCGCTCCCTCCTCAACCCACGGGTTTCGAGACGTCGCTTCGCTCCTCCTCAACCCGCTCCGCCCCCCACCGAAAGGCCATGCCCTCATGACCCTCACCCTTCGCGTCGCGATCGTCGGCGCCGGCCCCGCCGGCATCTACGCCGGCAACATCCTGAACCGCCAGGTCGCCGAGGCCGGCGGCGAGGTCGCGATCGACCTGTTCGAGTCGCTGCCCGCGCCGTACGGGCTCATCCGCTACGGCGTCGCGCCCGACCACCCGCGCATCAAGGGCATCGTCAACTCGCTGCACGAGATGCTCGACGCGGGCACGATCCGGCTCATCGGCAACGTCGAGGTGGGCCGCGATGTCACGGTCGACGAGCTCCGCGACCGCTACGACGCGGTGATCTTCGCCACCGGTGCGCTGAAGGACGCTCCGCTCGACATCCCGGGCATCGACCTGCCGGGCTCCTACGGCGCGGCCGACCTCGTGGCCTGGTACGACGGGCACCCCGACGTGCCGCGCGACTGGCCGCTCGAGGCGGAGTCGATCGCGGTGATCGGCAACGGCAACGTCGCGCTCGACGTCGCGCGAGTGCTCGCGAAGCACCCGAAGGACCTGTTGTCGACGGATGTCCCGGCGAACGTGGTGGCGGGCCTCGAGGCGTCGCCCGTGACCGACGTGCACGTGTTCGGTCGCCGCGGCCCCGGACACGTGAAGTTCACGCCCATCGAGCTGCGCGAGCTCGGCGAGGTGCCCGACGTCGACGTGATCGTGTACGACGACGACTTCGAGCGCGCCCAAGGCGACCCGCATGCCGAGCAGTTGCATGCCTCGAACAACCAGGTCAAGGTCATGACGCGCACCCTGAACGGCTGGCGCAAGTCCGCCGACTGGACCTCGACGGCGTCGCGCCGGCTGCACCTGCACTTCCTGCACGCGCCCGTCGAGGTGCTCGGCGGCGAGCGCGTCGAGGCGGTGCGCTTCGAGCGCACGCGGCCGGTTGGCGACGGCTCCGTCGCGGGCACCGGCGAGTTCGTCGACGTGCCTGTGCAGGCCGTCTACCGCGCGGTCGGCTACGCGAGCTCGCCCGTGCCCGGGGTTCCGTTCGACGAAGACCGCGCGGTCATCCCGAACGACGGCGGCCGGGTGACGGATGTCGCGGGCACGCCGATCCCGGGCGTCTACGCCACCGGGTGGATCAAGCGCGGGCCTGTGGGCCTCATCGGGCACACGAAGGGCGACGCCCTCGAGACCATCACGAACCTGCTGGCGGATGCCGCAGCGGGCGCGCTGCCCGCCCCCACCGTCTCGGCGGGGCCCGACGGCGACGAGGTGCTCGGACTGCTCGAAGGCCGCGACATCCGGTACACCACGTGGGCCGGCTGGCTCGAGCTCGACGCGCACGAGCGCGCCCTCGGCGAGGCATCCGACGCCCCCGTCTCGCGCGAGCGCATCAAGGTCGTGCCGCGCGACGAGCAGGTGGCGATCTCGCGCGCCGGCGCCTTGGTCGCCTCGTGACGTACGTCATCGCGCTGCCCTGCGTCGACGTCAAGGACCGTGCCTGCATCGACGAGTGTCCCGTCGACTGCATCTACGAGGGTGAACGCTCGCTGTACATCCACCCCGACGAGTGCGTCGACTGCGGCGCCTGCGAGCCGGTGTGCCCCGTCGAGGCGATCTACTACGAAGACGACCTGCCCGACATGTGGGCCGACTACTACAAGGCCAACGTCGAGTTCTTCGAGATTTCGACAGGCTCAAGCCAGGCTCTCGGCTCGCCCGGCGGCGCCGCGAAGGTCGGCGTCATCGCCAAGGACCACCCGGTCATCGCCGCGCTGCCGCCCCAGGCGCACTGACCGGCGCACTGAACGCGCACTGTTTCCGCGTGTGACAGCGGCCGCGACATCCGCCGTTCGCGCGCGTATCGTTGCGGAATCGAACCACGAGGAGCCATCATGTCGCACCGCGAGCCGCACGCCGCCACCGAGCCCCGCACGGGCACGGTCATGGGCATGCGCGGCTGCGAGTCGGCGACCGAGTGCTCGAGCGACCGGCCCGGGCACCGACTCAACGCGATGGCGCGCCGGCTCGCCGCGACGACCGCGAGCAAGTGGGTCGACGGATTCGTCGTGTCGACCGACGATGCGGGGTTCGCGACGATCGCCGACTTCGACGGCGGAACGGCGCGGCGCGTCTGGCACCACGACGCGTTCGCGGGCGCACTCCGGGTCGGCGACCCGGTCGCGGTGCACGCGATCTACGGCGTGCTCGCCCGGGGCGCCGAGCGCTTCAGCGTCGCGTACGCCTGAAACGTCGCAGCGACGGATCCGCCCGGGCTCATGCCACCGGCATCGCCTCGCTCATCGAGCCCATCATCTTCTCGAGTGCCATGGCCGCCTGATCGCACGCCATCGCGCACATGCGGCAGTGCTCGCTCATCTCGGCATGCATCATGCACTCGGCCGAGCACGCGCGGCACATCATGATCGTCGTCTGCATCATCGACGACATCACCGCCATGTCCATGCCGTTCATGCGCAGCATCATGCGCATCATCGTGTCGCACATGTCGGCGCAGTTCGCGCACATTCCGGCGCACCGGCCCATGCCCTCGCCCGCGTCGGCGTCGGCGCACATGATGCACGCCTGCGCGCACGCGGAGAGCGCCTCGAGACACTCCTGCATCATCGCCGGATCCATGCCCTTCATGGGCATCTCCGACGACGACATGGCGCCCTTCATCATGTCCATCGTCATGTTCATCTGCACGCTCCACAGCTCCGGGCGGCCGGGCGTCGACGGTGCCGGCGGATGACTCGGCAGCCCTGTTGCCCGTCATGCTACGCCGCGGCTCTCGACCCCAGAAGGGGCGGCGTGTGACGTTCTCGTGAAGTTCCTCGCGCCCCCGCAGCCCGCCCGATCCCGTCACCCCCCGGATCCCGTCACGCCCGATCCCTGCCCGCCCGATCCCGTCACGAAAACAGGAAGACACGCCGCCTCGGTCGCGAAAACAGGAAGCCACGCCGACCGCGGACGTCCGGCTTCCTGTTTTGGCACCGGGCACCGGGCACCGGGCACCGGGCACCGGGCGTCGGCGGATGGGAGAGGGACGATGAGACGCACGAGGGGCCGGATGTCGCGACATCCGGCCCCTCGTCGAGAACGCGCTCAGGCGTCCATGTCGACGTCCTTGGTCTCCTTCGAGACGAGCAGCGCGATGAGCGTGAGCACCGCCATGACCGCCAGGTAGATGCCGACCCAGAACGGGCTGCCGCCGCCGGCCTGCCAGAGCGCGACCGCGATGAACGGGGCGACCGCAGCGCCGAGGATCGACGACACGTTGTACGAGATGCCCGAGCCCGTGTACCGAACATTGGTCGGGAACAGCTCGGGAAGCAGCGCGCCCATCGGCCCGAACGTCATGCCCATGAGCGAGAAGCCCACGACGAGCCAGAGCATGACGCCCCAGAATCCGGCGCCGAGCAGCGGAACCCAGAGCAGTCCGAACACGATGATGCCGAGCGTGACCCAGATGAGTGTCTTGCGGCGGCCCCAACGGTCGGCCCAGGGGCCGGACAGCAGGGTGAAGATGCCGAAGAAGACGACGCCACCGATGAGCATCAGTACGAATGTGCTGTACGAATAGCCGAGTCCGGGCAGTGCGCCCTCGGCGGCCTCGACCGGGGCGCGGCCGTACGAGAGCGAGAACGTGGTCATCAGGTAGAAGAGCACGTAGGTCGCGAGCATGAAGAACGTGCCAAGGATGAGCTGCTTCCAGTAGTTCCGGAACACGCTCGCGAGCGGCAGGCGGGTGAGCTTGCCCTGCTTCGACGCGTTCGAGAACGCGGTCGACTCGACCAGGCGCAGGCGCACCCAGAGACCGACGACGACCATGACGACCGAGAACAGGAACGGGATGCGCCAGCCCCAGTCGAGGAACGCCTGCGACGGCATCGAGGGGTCGTCGCTGGGAAGCATCGCCGCGATGATGAGGAACAGGCCGTTGGCGATGATGAAGCCGATGGGCGCTCCGAGCTGCGGGAAGGTGCCGTACCAGGCGCGCTTGCCCTGGGGTGCGTTCTCGGTCGCCACGAGCGCGGCGCCCGACCATTCGCCGCCGAGGGCGAAGCCCTGCGCGATGCGGAGGATGACGAGCAACAGGGGCGCGAGCCATCCGACCAGTGCGTACGTGGGCAGGACGCCGATCAGGAACGTCGCGATACCCATCGTGAGCAGCGCGCCGACGAGCGTCGCCTTGCGGCCGTGCTTGTCACCCAGGTGGCCGAAGACGACCGCGCCGAGCGGCCGCGCCACCATGGCGGCGCCGAACACCGCGAACGACGAGAGCAGCGCGGTCGTCGCGTCGCCCGCGGGGAAGAACAGGTGGGGGAAGACGAGCACCGCGGCGGTCGCGTAGACGTAGAAGTCGTAGAACTCGATCGTCGTGCCGATGAGGCTCGCGAGGATGACGCGACTGCGCGGATTGGCGGGGCTGGCGGGGGGTGCGACCGTGGTCGCGGATGGTGCGGACATTGCTGACGAGGACTCCAAGAGGGTGCGAAAGAACGCTGCGCCCCGAGGCACGTCGGTCAGGCGTCGGACCGGAGGCAGTGCAGGAATCGTCGCTTGTGGCAACCTTGTCACCCTACGCGGCGCCGCACGCACGCGGGCGCATGTCGGGTGCACGATGCGGTGAGCGGTGCGCTCCGTGCGGTGAACGGCGCCTCGCCGGTCGAGGAGCGAAGCGTCTCGAGACCCACCGGGGCCGGGAACCGAGGACCTCGGATGGGTCGAGGGATCGATCGAAGGTTCGATGCGACGCCGGAGGCCGCGTGGCTAGGCTTGGCGGCATGGATACCCTGATCTCGATTCTGCATGTCACCTCGGCCGTCTTCATCGTCGGGCCGATGGCGATCCTGCCCATGACCGCGATGCGCGCGGTGCGCGCCGGCAACGGCGGTCAGGTCGCCGTGCTCGCGAAGTCGACCATGGTGTTCAGCTGGCTGTCGCTCATCGTGTTCCTGCTCGGCTTCGGCGCGATGGGCATGGCCGATGAGGAGTTCGGGCTCACCTTCACGACCCCGTGGATCCTCTGGTCGATCATCCTCTACGTGATCGCGTTCGTGCTCAGCGTGTTCGTGGTCGTCCCCGCGATGCGGAAGGCCGCCGAAGCTCTGGCCGGCGATGCCGGATCGGGCGACGGCGCGGCCCAGGCCGGCTACCCGGCCATCGCGGCCGGCAGCGGCATCGTGTCGCTGCTGCTCGTCGCGGTGGTCGTGCTCATGGTCTGGAAGCCGTAGCCACCCGGTCGGTCGAGGAGCGAACCGTATCGAGACCACTCCCGAGGGTCTCGATACGGCGCTGGCGCGCCTACTCGACCGACCGCACGGCGCGGAGTGCGCGAGCGGTCGCGATCGCCGCTTCGGCGGCCTCGCGGCCCTTGTCCTCCTTCGAGCCGGGCAGCCCGGCTCGATCGAGGCCCTGCTGCTCGTCGTCGAGGGTGAGCACGCCGAAGCCGACGGGCTTGCCCGTGTCGAGGGCGACCCGGGTGAGCCCGTCGGTCGCCGCCGCCGACACGTACTCGAAGTGCGGGGTCCCGCCGCGGATGATCACGCCGAGCGCGACCACCGCGTCGGCGCCCGCCTCGAGGGCGGCCTTCGACACGACGGGCAGCTCGAAGCTGCCGGGCACGCGCGCGAGCGTGAACGACGCGCCCGACGCCTCGAGCGTGCGGGTCGCCCCGGCGATGAGCGCGTCGGTGATCCGGTCGTGCCAGCTGCCGGCGACGATCACGACCGAGAGGCCGCTGCCGTCGACGTCGAGTTCGGGGGATCCTGCTCCGCTCATGATGCGTGTCCTTCCAAGAGGGTCTCAGCCGCGGCGTCCGCGAGCTGCTGGTCGTCGATCGTGTGGCCCATGCGGTTGCGCTTGGTCTCGAGGTACCCGGTGTTGACGTCGACGACGCCCACCACGAGCGGCAGCCGCTCGACGACGTCGATGCCGTGCGCCTCGAGTTGGCGCACCTTCTCGGGGTTGTTCGTCAGCAGTCGAACGCGGTCGATGCCGAGGTCGGCGAGGATGCCGGTCGCGGCGCTGTAGTCGCGGGCGTCGATCGGCAGGCCGAGCGCGAGGTTCGCGTCGAGCGTGTCGAGGCCGTCCTCCTGCAGGCGATACGCCCGCAGCTTGTTGATGAGCCCGATGCCGCGGCCCTCGTGGCCGCGCAGGTAGACGACGACGCCGCCGTTGCGCTGGATCGTCGCGAGCGCGGCGTCGAGCTGCGGCCCGCACTCGCACTTGAGCGACCCGAACGCCTCGCCGGTCAGGCACTCGGAGTGCACGCGCACGATCGCGCCCGCGGCGTCGGCGGCGGGGTCGCCCGCGATGATGGCGACGTGGTCGGCGCCCGTGCTGCGGTCGCGGTAGGCGCGCACGGTGAACTCGCCGCGGTCGGTCGGCAGCGTGGTCTCGACCTCGAACGCGACGGGCGAGGATTCGGGAACGATCGCGGTCGCGGCATCCGCCCACGGGTCGCGACCGGTGTCGCGCAGCCAGTCGACGAGCGCCGCCACGGTCGTGACCGGCAGCCCCGCGCGCTCGCCGAGCGCGATGAGGGCGGGCAGCCGCATCATCTCGCCGCTGTCTTCCACGAGTTCGCCGATGACGCCCACGGGCGACAGGCCGGCGAGGCGCATGAGGTCGACCGTGGCCTCGGTGTGCCCGGCGCGCTCGCGCACGCCCCCGTCGACCGCACGCAGCGGCAGGATGTGCCCGGGGCGCTGCAACGACTCGGGCGTCGAGGTCGGCTCGGCCAGCACGCGCAGGGTGTGGGCGCGGTCGGAGGCGCTGATCCCGGTCGACGTGCGGTCGGCGGCGTCGACCGAGATGGTGTACGCGGTCGAGCGCGGGTCCTGGTTGCGCTCGGTCATGAGCGGCAGCTCGAGCCGATCGGCCACGGAGTTCGGCATCGGCGCGCAGAGATAGCCGCTCGTGTGGCGCACCATCCAGGCGATCCATTCCTGGGTCGCGAACTGCGCCGCCATGATGGCGTCGCCCTCGTTCTCACGACCCTCGTCGTCGGCGACGATGACGGGTTTTCCCGCGCGCAACGCGTCGAGGACTTCGGGAATGGTTGCCAGGCTCATTCGGCACCTCCGGTGCTGTGGATGGATGACGGGATCTCGACCGATTCGGTGCCGAGGCGGCCGGCGAAGCGCAGCATGCGGTCGACCTGGCGGGCGAGGATGTCGGTCTCGATGTTCACGCGGTCGCCGACGACGCGGTCGCCGAGCGTGGTCGCGGTGAGGGTCTCGGGGATGAGCGACACCTCGAACCACGAGCCGTCGGGCTCGTCGCCGATCGCGCTCACGGTGAGCGAGACGCCGTCGACCGCGATCGAGCCCTTGTCGACGACGAGCGGCGCGTGCGCCGCGTCGAGCGAGAAGCGGATGACCCGCCACGCGTCGCCCGGACGGATCTCGAGCACCCGTGCCGTGCCGTCGATGTGGCCCTGCACGATGTGCCCGCCGAGCCGGTCGCCCACCTGTGCGGCGCGCTCGAGGTTCACCGCCAGCCCTTCGCCGGCGGTATCGAGGGTCGACATCGCGAGCGTCTGGGCCATCACGTCGGCGGTGAAGCCCTCGGCGTCGAACTCGATGACCGTGAGGCACACGCCCGAGACCGAGATCGAGTCGCCGTGCTTCACGCCCTCGACGACGAGCGGCCCGCGCACGCTCAGGCGGGCGGCGTCGTCGGTTCGCTCGACGCGCGTGACGGTGCCGCGCTCCTCGATGATTCCGGTGAACATGTCAGTTCCTCTCGTCGGTGCTGGTCGAAGCATCTGTGCCGGTCGAGGGGCGCGCAGCGCCGCTGGAGGCCGGGTGCGCGACGAGCAGTACGTCGTCGCCGAGCCGTTCGATGTCGGTGAATACGAAGCGCCGCGCGCCGTCGATGGACTCGATGCCCAGGTCGCCGAGCGCGAGTCGCGGGCCGCCGAGCAGGGCGGGCGCGAGGTAGACGAGCAGTTCGTCGACGAGGCCTGCCGCGATGAAGGCGCTCGCGAGCGTCGGCCCGCCCTCGATGAACAGCGATCGGATGCCCCGGCGCTGGAGTTCCTCGAGATCTGCGGCCAGGTTGGTGCCGGTGAAGAACATGGGCGCGTGCGGGTGACGGGTGACCGATGCGTCGGCCGGAACCGCGCGTCGGCCGAACACCACGGGCGTGGGCTGCGCGTCGTAGAACTGGCCGCCGGGATCACGCGCGGTGAGTGCCGGATCGTCGGCGAGCACCGTGCCCGTGCCGACGGCGATGGCGTCGGCGCCGGAACGTCGGCGGTGCACGTCGGCCCGCGCGGCCGCGCCCGTGATCCATTGGCTCGTTCCGTCGGCGGCTGCGGCGCGGCCGTCGAGGCTCGACGCCCATTTCACGATCACGCGGGGGCGGCGGTTGCGAGCGGCGAACAGCCAGTCCTCGAGCAGGGCCTCGGCCTCGGCGGCGAGCACGCCGCCCGTGACCTCGACGCCCGCGTCGCGCAGGCGTTGCGCGCCGCCCGAGGAGTGGTCGCCGGGGTCGGCGACGGCGTAGACGACGCGCGCGACACCGGCCTCGATCAGGGCGGCGGCGCAGGGCCCGGTGCGGCCGATGTGGTTGCACGGCTCGAGGGTGACCACCGCAGTGGCGCCTTCCGCGGCACCCGGGGCGAGCTTCGAGAGGGCGTCGACCTCGGCGTGGGCCGTGCCCGCTCCGCGGTGCCAGCCCTCGGCGATGACCCCGCCGGCGCGCGAGAGGATCACGCAGCCGACCCGCGGGTTCACCCCGCGCGAGGGGCCGCGCGTGGCGAGCTCGAGCGCGCGGCGCATCGCCGCGGCATCCGCCATCGTGTGCGCTCCCGTGGTCATCCCTCGTCCTGCCTTCAGGGCTCCGGGGATGCTCGGCGCAGCCGAACAGGTCGACGACGCTGCGCGTCGCCGACACGTGCCGCCTCCCATCCGGACTTTCACCGTCGGTACCGGAATTCCACCGGTTCAACCGAATGCGCCCGATCTCTCGATCGAACGCGCCCGGCTCGCGGACTATAACCGCCGGTTCGGAATTGCACCGACCCCGGAGCACGTTTGTCGTGTCGATTCTACGTCAACGCGTGTGACCGAGAACTATTCCCGCCTCGTCAGGCGTCAACCGTCACGTGACTCGATCAGGGCGCGGGCCGTACCTTCATCGACGATGAGGTCGGTGATGAGCCCCGCGGCGAGTGCCCCGCGGAGGCTTGCGATCTTGGCCCTGCCCGAGACGACGCAGACCCGGCGCGGCGCACGCCGCAGGACCGAGAAATCGGGACCCGTCGCACGTTCGTTCAATGCGATGCCATCGCTCGAGCCGTCGGCCCGGTAGAACACGGTGGCGACGTCGCCGACGACGCCGTCGCGGCTGAGCGCCTCGTAGTCCGCGCGCTCGAGGTAGCCGCCCTGGTAGACGTGGCTCGGCACCTCGGCGAACGGCGAGCCGAGGCCGAACAGCGCGACATCCATGCGACTCTGCAGGTCGAGCAGGCGCCGCGTCGAACGTTCGCGCCAGAATGCCCGCCTGGTCTCGGGGTCATCGAAGAAGGCGGGCACGGGGAACTGCTGCACGTGCGCACCGAACGCGTCGCCGAAGCGGCGCAGCAGCTCGCTCGCATAGAGAATGCCGGTCGTGCGCAGGTTGCCGGCACCGTTGAGCTGCACGATCTCGGTGTTGTGGGTCGCCTTCGGCACGAGATGACGGCTCATGGCCGTCATCGTCGATCCCCACGCGATGCCGATCGTCTGGTTCGAGTCCACGTACTGGCCGAGAATCCGTGCAGCCGAGAGCGCGACGCGGTCGAGCCGGTCGACGTCGCTCGCGTGGTCGGGCACGGGGACGACGTGCGCGTGCACCTCGTGATGCTCGAGGATCTCCTGCTCGAGCCGGCTCGGCAGGTCGAGCGGCGAGTGGATCGAGATCTCGACCAGCCCGCTCGCCCGGGCATGGCTCAAGAGGCGTGAGATCGAGGATCGCGAGGTGTGCAGCTCGTGCGCGATCGCGTCCATCGTGAGGTCCTGCATGTAGTAGAGGTGCGCGGCCCGCAGTGCGTCGCGCGTCTTGCCCGACACCGTCTCAGTCTCGCCCGGCTCGTTCTCGATCATCCTGCTCTCCCATTGCACATATGTGCATGCGGCTTGCAATAGCGTGCGCGCATGCTCACGATGTATTCATCCACACCGGACCCGCCGGCGCAAGCCGATCGCGGCCGATGGATTCGCATCGAGTACCCACCGCATCGAGAAGAGGACAGCGATGTCTGCGAACCCCACGATCACGCAGCGACACCGCGACGGTCGCGCCCCGCGCCTCCGCCCCGAGGTCGCAGACCTCCGCGCCCGTCCGACTGCCGACGTCGTCGTCATCGGCGCCGGCATCAACGGCATCGCCACCTTCCGAGACCTCGCCCTGCAGGGCGTCGACGTGGTGCTCGTCGAGCGCGACGACTTCGTCTCTGGCGCATCGTCGGCCTCGTCGCACATGATCCACGGCGGCATCCGGTACCTCGAGAACGGCGAGTTCCGGCTCGTCCAGGAGTCGGTGCAGGAGCGCAACGCGCTCATCCGGATCGCCCCGCACTACGTCAAGCCGCTCGAGACGACCGTGCCGATCTTCTCGACGTTCTCGGGCATCCTCTCCGCGCCCCTGCGGTTCCTGACGCATCGGCAGGGCAAGCCCACCGAGCGCGGCGCCGCGCTCATCAAGGCCGGCCTGACCATCTACGACGCCTTCTCGCGCGACGGGGGAGCGGTGCCCCGCCACCGTTTCCACGGCCGCGGACGCTCGCTCGCCGAGCTGCCTGCCCTCAACCCCGACGTCAAGTACACCGCGACCTACTACGACGCCAGCATGCACGATCCCGAACGGCTCGCCCTCGATGTACTCTTCGACGGCCTCGCCGCGGGTCCGCGCGCCCGCGCCGCCAACCACCTCGAGGCGATCGGACTCGGCGCCGACGGAGTGCGCGTGCGCGACGGGCTCACCGGCGAGGAGTTCGCGATCGCCGCCGACGTCGTCGTCAACGCGTCGGGACCCTGGACCGATCTCACGAACGCGCGGCTCGGTCGCGCGTCGCGGTTCATGGGCGGCACCAAGGGATCGCACATCGTGCTCGACAACCCGAAGTTGCTCGAAGCGACCGCGGGCCGCGAGATCTTCTTCGAGCACGAGGACGGGCGGATCGTGCTCATCTACCCGCTCAAGGGCCGGGTCATGGTCGGCACGACCGACCTCGAGCACGACATGCGACAGCCCGCGGTGTGCACCGACGAGGAGGTCGACTACTTCTTCGAGCTCATCGCGCACGTTTTCCCAGCCATCCGGGTCGATCGGTCGCAGATCGTCTACCGCTTCTCGGGAGTGCGGCCGTTGCCGCGCCACGACGACACGCAGCCCGGGTTCGTGAGCCGCGACTACCGCATCGAGCGGGCGGATGTCGCGGAGGAGCGGCCGGGAACGACACTGTTGAGCCTCGTCGGCGGCAAGTGGACCACGTTCCGGGCCCTCGCAGAGCACCTGTCGGATGAGGTCCTGGGGCTCCTCGGGCGGGAGCGCGTGCGCTCCACGAAGGGACTCGCGATCGGCGGCGGCGCGGCGTTCCCGGCGACCGACGACGCCCGCCGGGTGTGGGTCGTGTCGCACGGCGACGAGGTCGGCAACGCCCGGGCCGAGGCGCTCCTCGAGCGGTACGGCACCCGCGCCTCCGACCTGCTCGGCGAGGTCGAGGGCGCCGAGGATCTCGCGCTCGACCACCACGCCGGGTACACCCGGGGCGAGATCCGCTGGCTCGTTCGAAACGAGCGCGTCGTGCACCTGCTCGACCTCGTGCAGCGCCGCACCAGCATCGCGTTCACCGGGACCCTGACGGCGCCCCTCCTCGTGGAGCTCGCCGACCTCGTCGCCGCCGAGCTGGAGTGGGACGCCGAGCGGCGTAACGCCGAGGTCGCGCACGCGCGCAGCGTGCTCGCCGATCGCCACGGCGTCGTACTCGCTCAGCTGGCAACTCCCGTGGGTTGAGGAGCGCCCGAGGAGGACGCGTCTCGAAACCCTCGCCCGAATGACGGCGGGTATCGAGACGTTGGTCTCGAGACGGCGCTTCGCGCCTCCTCGACCCGGCGCCTGTGTCGCTCCTCAACCCACGAGTGAATCTGCACAGACGTGCATCCAGAACCGCCTGATTCGGCGCCGATGGCCCGGTAGCTTCATCGAGGCCGGCATGGTCCGGTGCCCCCGGCGGGCGGATGCGACATCCGTTCGCCCACTCTCGAAGGAAAGGTCAACGTGGACAATCTCGGAATCGTGTTCCTCTCGGAACTCGTCGGCACGGCACTGCTGGTGCTGCTCGGCTGCGGCGTCGTCGCCAATGTCGCGCTCGCGAAGAACAAGGGCTTCGGCGGCGGGTTCCTGATGGTGAACTTCGGCTGGGGCCTCGCGGTCTTCGCGGGCGTCATCGTCGCGTACGCGTCGGGAGCCCACCTGAACCCCGCCGTCACCCTCGGGCTCGTCGCCAACGGCGCGCCCGAGTTCGGCAACCCGGCGTTCGGCACGGGGGTGCCGGTCGACGTCGTGTCGGTGCTGGCCTACATCACGGCCCAGTTGCTCGGCGCGTTCCTCGGTGCCGTCATCGCGTGGCTCGCCTACAAGCAGCACTTCGACGCCGAGCCCGAGCCCGCGAACAAGCTCGGGGTCTTCTCGACCGGCCCCGCGATCCGCTCCTACGGCTGGAACCTCGTCACCGAGATCATCGGCACCTTCGTGCTCGTGTTCGTCGTCATCGGTTTCGGGCGCAACGGCGACGCCTCCGGCCTCGCCGCGCTCGGCGCGCTGCCCGTCGCGCTCCTCGTGGTCGGCATCGGTGCCTCGCTCGGCGGCCCGACCGGATATGCGATCAACCCCGCCCGCGACCTCGGCCCGCGCATCGCGCACGCCGTGCTCCCGATCGCCGGCAAGGGCGGGTCCGACTGGGCCTACTCGTGGGTTCCCGTCGTCGGCCCGATCATCGGCGGGCTGCTCGCCGGCTGGGCCGCGATCCCGCTGCTGCCGCTCCTCGGCTGAGCCGCGGCATCCGATCACCTCTCCTCTCACCATTCACTGAAAGCAACGGAGTTTCTCAGATGGCCGACTACGTCCTCGCGATCGACCAGGGCACCACCTCATCGCGCGCGATCATCTTCGACAAGGCCGGATCGATCGTCTCGACCGGGCAGCTCGAGCACGAGCAGATCTTCCCCAAGGCCGGCTGGGTCGAGCACGACCCGGCCGAGATCTGGCGCAACACGGGGGAGGTCATCGGGCAGGCGCTCGGCAAGGCCAACCTCACCAGGCACGACATCGCCGCGGTCGGAATCACGAACCAGCGCGAGACCGCCGTGGTCTGGGACCGCACCACGGGCGAGCCCGTCTACAACGCGATCGTCTGGCAGGACACCCGCACGCAGGCGATCGTCGACCGCCTCGCCGCCGACGGCGGCGTCGAGCGCTTCAAGCACCAGGTCGGACTGCCGCTCGCGACCTATTTCTCGGGCACGAAGATCGTGTGGATCCTCGAGAATGTGCCCGGCGCACGCGAGAAGGCCGAGGCCGGCGACCTGCTGTTCGGCACGACCGACACCTGGGTGCTGTGGAACCTCACCGGCGGTGTCGAGGGCGGCGTGCACGCGACGGATGTCACGAACGCGAGCCGCACGATGTTCATGGACCTCGAGACCCTGCAGTGGGACGACGAGATCCTCGCGGCATTCGGCGTGCCGCGTTCGATGCTCCCCGAGATCAAGTCGTCGTCGGAGGTCTACGGCGTCGCGAACGAGCACTCGCTCCTGCGCGAGACGCCGATCGCCGGCATCCTCGGCGACCAGCAGGCCGCGACCTTCGGGCAGGCCGCCTTCGACGCCGGCGAGGCGAAGAACACGTACGGCACGGGCAACTTCCTCATCTTCAACACCGGTGAGGAGATCGTCCACTCCAGGAACGGGTTGCTCACGACCGTCGGATACAAGCTCGGCGATCAGCCCGTGCACTATGCGCTCGAGGGGTCGATCGCCGTCACGGGCTCGCTCATCCAGTGGCTGCGCGACAACGTGGGACTCATCTCGTCGGCGTCCGAGGTCGAGGACCTCGCGAAGTCGGTCGAGGACAACGGCGGCGCGTACTTCGTGCCCGCGTTCTCGGGGCTCTTCGCGCCGTACTGGCGCCCCGACGCGCGCGGCGCGCTCGTGGGCCTCACGCGGTACGTGAACAAGGGACACCTCGCCCGTGCGGCCCTCGAGGCGATCGCGTTTCAGACCCGCGACGTGGTCGGGGCCGTGAATGCCGACGCGGGGATCGACCTCACCGAGCTGCGCGTCGACGGCGGGGCGACCGCCAACGACACCCTGCTGCAGTTCCAGGCCGACATCCTCGGCGTGCCGGTGGTGCGCCCCGTCGTGGCCGAGACCACCGCGCTCGGCGCGGCCTACGCGGCCGGCCTCGCGGTCGGCTTCTGGTCGGGGCTCGACGACCTGCGCGCGAACTGGCAGGAGGATCGTCGCTGGACGCCCTCGATGGAGGCGGGCGAGCGCGAACGGCTCGACCGCAACTGGAAGAAGGCCGTCTCGAAGACCCTCGACTGGGTCGACGACGACGTCGCATAGGCCTCACCGCAGGTACGGTGGGACGACGGGTCGGGCGCATGGGGGTGCGCCCGGCCCGTTCTCGTGTCGTGGCGCGCCGCGCAGCGGTTGCGTCGCGTCGCGTCGCGTCGCGGCGCGGCGCCGCGGCGCCGCGCCGCTCAGGCGAAGCGTGCGGCGAGCAGCGGTGCGAGCTCGGTGAGCGAAGAGATCTCGACGACGCCGACCGACGACGCCGACGCCGCTTCGTCGTCGGCCATTGCTGCGCCCGTGCGATTCAGCCACACGCCCAGGATTCCCGCCGCGCCTGCTCCGACGGCGTCGGTGACGAGCCGGTCGCCGACGTAGGCTGCGGCGGTGACCGGTGAGTCGGCCTCGAAGCGCGCGACCGCCGACTCGAAGATGGCGGGATCGGGCTTCGTGATGCCGACATCGCCCGAGGCGATGACGTGGGCGAACCGGTCGAGAATCCCGAGTCGCTCGAGCTTCGCCCGCTGGAAGCCGAGCTCGCCATTCGTGATGATGCCGAACCGCACACCCTGCAGCGCCTCGTGGATGGCGTCGAGAGCCGGCAGCGCGTCGTCGTGCAGCGACCACGACTCGCGATAGCGCTCGAAGTAGCGGGCGAACCATGCGCCAGCGGCGAGTTCGTCGAGCTCTTCACCGTGCGCGAGCGCGAATTCGCGAGCCCGCGCCCGGCGCTGGCCTTCGAAGGTCAGCCGGCCCGCAAGGTAGGCGTGGTAATGCTCTTCTTCGAGGTCGTGCCAGAGCTGCTGTGCAGTGGCGCGCTCGGCCTCGTATGCCCGTTCGGCCATATGCAGCGCGATGCCCGCGTCGACCGCGGCGTGGTGTGCCATGAGGGTGTCGTCGAGGTCGAACAGCACGATCGGCGACCCCGCGACGGTCATCGCGTGCTCCCGAGGATCGGTTCCCAGCTCGCGTACGCATCGGCGTCGACGACGGCTCCGCGCTCGGCGCACCAGCCCGGCAGGGGAGCGCCGTCGCGCCCGGGAACGGTAGAATCGACGGGCGTCGTGCGGCGGAATCCCGCTGCGCGCGCCACCATCGTCGACGCGAGGTTGCCTTCGTTCGCCCGCCAGACGACGACCTCGAGGCCGCGCAGGCCGCCGTCGAGTGCCCACTCGCACACGGCGTTCGTCGCCTCGGCCATGTAGGCCGAACCGCGGTGCTCGGCGCCGAGCCAGAATCCGAGCTCGCCGCGCTCGGAGCGCAAGCTGATCACGCCGATGAGCGGCCCGCCTTCGGCGGTGCGGAGGGCCCAGGTCAGTTCGGACCCGGACTCCCACGCGGCGGGGACGTACTCGGTGAGGAAACCGCGCGCATGCTGCTCGGTGTACGGCCACGGTGTCGTGAGAAATCGCTCGAAGAGCGGGTCCTGGCAGTAGTGAGTGACCAGCTCGATGTCGCGTTCGACTGGCAGGTCGAGCACGAGTCGCGCTGTGCGCAGGGTCACCGGCATCATGTCAGCCCCGACGCACGAAGCCGACACGGTCGTAGACCTCGCGCAGGATGCGTTCCGCGCGCTCCGACGCGCGCTCGGCACCGACCGCGAGCAGCCGGTCGAGCTCTGCCGGATCTTCGAGCAGCTCGAGGGTGCGTGCGCGGATGGGCGTGAGCCGGTCGACGACGACCTCGGCGAGCTCCTTCTTGAGGTCGCCGTAGCCGCGCCCGTCGTAGCGTCGCTCGAGCTCGGCGATGGACTCGCCGGTCGTCGCCGCGTAGATATCGAGCAGGTTCGAGATGCCGGGCTTCGTCTCGGGGTCGTACCTGATTTCGCGCTCGGTGTCGGTGACGGCGCTCTTGAACTTCTTCGCCGTGACCGCAGGGTCGTCCATGAGCTTCACGAGACCCGCCTCTGAGGTCGCCGACTTCGACATCTTGGCCCTCGGCTCCTGCAGGTCGTAGATGCGGGCCGACTCCTTGGGAATCAGCGCCTCGGGCACGACGAACGTCTCGCCGTAGCGGGAGTTGAAGCGCCCGGCGATGTCGCGCGTGAGCTCGAGGTGCTGGCGCTGGTCGTCGCCGACCGGCACGAGCTCGGTGCCGTAGAGCAGGATGTCGGCCGCCATGAGCACCGGGTACGTGAACAGGCCCACCGTGGTGGCCTCGGCGCCCTGCCTGGCCGACTTGTCTTTGAACTGCGTCATGCGGCTCGCCTCGCCGAAGCCGGTGATGGTGCCGAGCACCCACGCGAGCTCGGTGTGCGCCGGCACATGCGACTGCACGAAGAGGGTCGAGCGCTCGACGTCGACACCCGCGGCGAGGTACTGCGCGGCCGTACGACGAACGTTGTCGTGCAGCGCCTTCGGATCCTGCGCCACGGTGATCGCGTGCAGATCGACCACGCAGTAGATGGGGTCGTACTCGTCTTGCAGTGCGACCCAGTTGACGAGCGCGCCGAGATAGTTGCCGAGGTGGAGCGAGTCGCTCGAGGGCTGCATGCCCGAGAAGACGACCGGGCGGATGGAGGTCATGTATTCAGCGTCCTAAATGCGTGGGAGGAATGGTCAGATGGCGTAGTCGACGACGACCGGGGAGTGGTCGGACCATCGCTCGTCGTAGGCCGCGGCTCGGTCGACCGTGTACGACGTGACGGTCGCGGCGAGTGCCGGCGACGCCAGGTGGTAGTCGATGCGCCACCCGGTGTCGGTGTCGAACGCCTTGCCGCGCATCGACCACCACGTGTAGGGGCCGGGAACCTCGCCGGCTGCCCGGCGGCCCACGTCGACCCAGCCGAGGCCCGCGCCGGCGTTGTAGTCGGGTGCGTCTTCAGCACCAACGAACCGGTCGAAGTACTCGCGCTCGCGCGGCAGGAAGCCGGCCTTCTTGACGTTGCCCTTCCAGTTCTTGATGTCGAGCGTGCGGTGGCCGACGTTCAGGTCGCCGACGATGACCGCGAGCTCGGAGTGCTCGACGAGCCGGGGCATCCGCTCTTCCATCGCATCGAGGAATCGGTACTTCTCGACCTGCTTCGGCGTGCCGTCTTCACCGGAGTGCACGTACGCCGAGACGACAGTGAGGACCCGCCCGCCGACCTCGTAGTCGGCCTCGAGCCAACGGCCGGCGCTGTCGAAGTCGGGGGCGCCGAGTTCGACCCGGTGGATGTGTGCGCGGTTGCGGCTCGCGATCGCGACGCCGGCGCGGCCCTTCGCGGTCGCGGGATCGTGCAGGATGTCCCAGTCGTCACCGAGCAGCCCCTGGAGGTCTTCGATCGACGCGCGCACCTCTTGCATGGCGAGGATGTCGACGTCGCGAGCGGCCAGCCACTCGCCCATGCCCTTGCGGAACGAGGCGCGCACCCCGTTGACGTTGACGCTGGCGAGACGGAGGGGCTTCGCAGAGGGCATGCATTCGATCCTAGGGGAGGCCTCCGACGTGCTTTCGCGTCGCTTCACGAGGGGCGGATGCCTCGAGCTCGGCGAGCTCGGATTCGGCGCGGTCGAGGCGGCGCTTGGCCGCGAACCGCCCCATCCAGTTCGCGGCGGCCACGTCGGCGGTCGCCTCGCGAACACGCACGCGCGCCGCCGTGACGAGCGCCTCCTGCTCGCGCTCGAGCTGCTCGGCGGCAAGCTGCTCGGGCGTCACCTTGCGCAGCGACTCATGGGCGTCGGCGGCCTCGACGGCGATCCAGCTCGCCGCGACGAGGATGATGATGCTCGTGATGCGGAACCAGAGCAGCATTCCGATGAACACGGCGAACGTCGCGAGCAGCGGGTTCGTCGACGCCCGCCCGAGCAGGAACCCTCCGAGCAGCTGCAGCACCGACAGTGCCGCCGAACCCAGCAGCGAGCCGACCCACACGCGCCGCCAGGGCATGGCCGCCCCCGAGAGGAACCGGAACATGACGGCGAGGGCGAGCGTGTCGATCGCGAACACGACGAGGAACGCACCGGCCTGCACGAGGAGGTCGGACCAGCCCGAGTCGCTGTCGATCCCGAAGAGTCCGAGCAACCAGTCGAGGAACGACGTCGTCGCGACCGACAGGCCCGTGGCGACCAGGAGGATCGAGCCGAACGCCAACCCCGCGAGGAGATCCCGCGCCTTCAGCAGCACATAGGCCCTCATGTCCTTCGGCAGGCCGAAGATGCTGCGCACGGCGGTTCGCGCGTACGTGATCCACGCGATGGCGGTCCAGATCAGGCCGGCGAGGGCGACGGCGCCGGTCCAGCCGAAGAGGCTCGTGCTCTGGGTGGCGATCTCGGTGAGCTCCTCGGTCGTGAGCACACCGCTCGGGCCGATGAGCCCCGGCGCATAGGTATTGAGGAGTGTCACGAACGCGTCGAGGGTCGCGGGGTTGCCGGTGAGCCAGATGCCCGCGACCGCGAGCACCACGTACAGCGCCGCGAAGATCGCGAAGAGCGCCTGGTAGCTGAGCCCCGAGGAGAGGATGAACCCGTTCTGGTACAGGAAGTGCCGCCACACGCGAACCGGGAACAGTGCGAGCGTCTTCTGCGTGATCGTGCCGACCGTGCTGATCGGCTCCTCGAAGCGCTCGCGGATGGGCTCGGTGAACGCGTCGAACCGCTCCCTGGCCGACGTGCTCACCTCGCCGCCGTCATGCGGTGCGCCGGATGTCGCGGGGGGCACGTCGAGCGGGCGACCGTGGTCGCCGGAACGGCTCCCCGTGCGCTCGCTCACGCTGCCCCTCTCGCCGAGCGCGGAACCCTACGGCTTGCCGCGCATGACGGCCTGCTTGACCTCGGCGATCGCCTTCGTGACCTCGATGCCGCGCGGGCAGGCGTCGGTGCAGTTGAAGGTCGTGCGGCAGCGCCACACGCCCTCGGCGTCGTTGAGGATGTCGAGGCGCGTCTGGGCGTTGTCGTCGCGCGAGTCGAAGATGAAGCGGTGCGCGTTCACGATCGCGGCGGGGCCGAAGTACTGGCCGTCGGTCCAGAACACGGGGCACGAGGAGGTGCACGCGGCACAGAGGATGCACTTCGTGGTGTCGTCGAAGCGGGCACGCTCGGCGACCGACTGCACGCGCTCCTTGCCGGGCTCAGGCGTGCTGTTCGAGACCAGGAACGGCTGCACTTCGCGGAAGCTCGCGAAGAACGGCTCCATGTCGACGATGAGGTCCTTCTCGAGCGGCAGGCCCTTGATCGCCTCCACGTAGATGGGCTTCGAGATGTCGAGGTCCTTGATGAGCGTCTTGCAGGCCAGCCGGTTGCGGCCGTTGATGCGCATCGCATCGGAGCCGCAGATGCCGTGCGCGCACGAACGGCGGAACGTGAGCGAGCCGTCCTGCTCCCACTTGATCTTGTGCAGCGCGTCGAGCACGCGGTCGGTGGCGTACATCTCGACGTCGAAGTCCTGCCAGCGCGGCTCGGTGTCGACATCGGGGTCGAATCGCCGGATCAGGAAGGTGACCGTGAACGACTGGATTGCGGCCTCCGCGGCCGGCGGCTGCTCGAGCGTTGCAGTGCTCACGTCAGTACTTCCTCTCCATCGGCTGGTAGCGCGTCACGACGACCGGCTTCCAATCGAGCCGGATGTGGTCGGCCGCATCGGACGAGTGCGCGTCACCCGAGAGGTAGGCCATCGTGTGCTGCATGTAGTTGGCGTCGTCGCGGTCGGGGAAATCGTCGCGCATGTGGCCGCCGCGGCTCTCTCTGCGATTGCGCGCCGAGAACACGACGACCTCGGCGAGGTCGAGCAGGAACCCGAGCTCGACCGCCTCGAGCAGGTCGGTGTTGAACCGCTTGCCCTTGTCGTGCACCGCGATGTTCCGGTAGCGCTCGCGCAGTGAGGCGATGACCTGCGTGACGTGGGCGAGCGACTCGTCGGTGCGGAACACCTGGGCGCTGCGGTCCATCTCGTCCTGCAGCTCCTTGCGGATCGCGGCGATGCGCTCGGTGCCGTTCGAGCCGCGCAGCTGCGCGAGCAGGTCGCGCACGGCGCCGGCGGGGTCGTCGGGCAGGGGAGTGAAGTCGACCGTCTTGACGTACTCGACCGCGTTGTTGCCCGCGCGCTTGCCGAAGACGTTGATGTCGAGCAGCGAGTTCGTGCCGAGGCGGTTCGAGCCGTGCACCGAGACGCACGCGCACTCGCCCGCCGCATAGAGGCCGGGAACGACCGTGGTGTTGTCGCTGAGCACCTCGGCCTTGTTGTTCGTGGGGATGCCGCCCATGGCGTAGTGCGCCGTCGGCATCACCGGCACCGGCTCGAAGACCGGGTCGACGCCGAGGTACGTGCGCGCGAACTCGGTGATGTCGGGGAGCTTCGTCTCGAGCACCTCGGCGCCGAGGTGCGTGCAGTCGAGGTAGACGTAGTCCTTGTGCGGGCCGGCGCCTCGGCCCTCGGCCACCTCTTTCACCATGCACCGGGCGACGATGTCGCGCGGCGCGAGGTCTTTGATGGTGGGGGCGTAGCGTTCCATGAAGCGCTCGCCCGAGGCGTTGCGCAGGATGGCGCCCTCGCCTCGCGCGCCCTCGGTGAGCAGGATGCCGAGGCCGGCGAGCCCCGTGGGGTGGAACTGGAAGAACTCCATGTCCTCGAGCGGGAGGCCCTTGCGCCAGATGATGCCGACGCCGTCGCCGGTGAGCGTGTGCGCATTCGAGGTGGTCTTGTAGATCTTGCCGAAACCGCCCGTGGCGAAGATCACGGCCTTCGCCTGGAAGACGTGCAGCTCGCCCGATGCGAGGTCGTAGGCGACGACGCCCGAAGGCTTCCGCACGCCGTCGACCTCGGTCATCACGAGGTCGAGCACGTAGTACTCGTTGAAGAAGTTGATTCCGAGCTTCACGCAGTTCTGGAACAGGGTCTGCAGGATCATGTGGCCCGTGCGGTCGGCCGCGTAGCAGGCACGGCGAACGGGCGCCTTGCCATGGTCGCGCGTGTGGCCGCCGAAGCGGCGCTGATCGATCTTGCCCTCGGGGGTGCGGTTGAAGGGCAGGCCCATGTTCTCGAGGTCGATGACCGCGTCGATCGCCTCTTTCGCGAGGATCTCAGCCGCGTCCTGGTCGACGAGGTAGTCGCCGCCCTTGACGGTGTCGAAGGTGTGCCACTCCCAGCTGTCCTCCTCGACGTTGGCGAGTGCCGCGGCCATACCGCCCTGCGCCGCACCGGTGTGCGACCGGGTGGGGTACAGCTTCGAGATCACCGCGGTCTTCGCGCCGGGGCCTGCCTCGATCGCCGCACGCATGCCGGCGCCGCCGGCGCCCACGATGACGATGTCGAACTGGTGGTGGTGGACGCCGTCGATGATCTGGGTCTCGGCGTCGGCGGTCTGGGTGTTCACGGATCTCCTATGCGGAACAGAACGAGGGGAGCAGGTCGGCCGCGTCGGCTGCGACGGGAGGGCACGGGTCGAAGGTGAAGACGACGAGCGTGCCGAGCACGATGAGCACCGCGGCGGCGGCGAACAGGGCGCCCTTCAGTACCTTCTGCACGGCGCCGGGGTTCGTGTAGTCGTTCACGATCGTGCGCATGCCGTTGGTGCCGTGGATGAGCGCCAGCCAGAGCATCAGCACGTCCCACCACTGCCAGAACGGGTCGGCCCACTTGCCGGCGACGAAGCCGAAGTCGATGGCGCTCACGCCGTCGCCGACCAGGAGGTTCATGAACAGGTGGCCGAAGATGAGCACGATGAGCACGACGCCCGACGCGCGCATGTAGATCCAGCCCCACTTCTCCCAGTTGGTGCCGCGCTTGCGCGCGGGCCGCGCAGGGCTGCGGGGGGCTTCGATGGTGTCAGTCATGTCGCGACCCTTAGTGGCTGAAGACGTTGATGAGGTGCCGCGGCGTGAACGCGAGCATCGTAATGATCCACAGCGCGACGACGATGTAGAACAGCACCTTCTGATTGCGCGTGGCCCACGACCAGAAGTCGACGAGGATGATGCGCAGCCCGTTGAAGGCGTGGAACACGATGGCTCCGACGAGCGCGACCTCGCCGAGGCCCATGATGGGTGTCTGGTAGGTGCCGATCACCGCGTTGTACGCCTCGGGGCTCACGCGGACGAGGGCCGTGTCGAGGATGTGCACGAGCAGGAAGAAGAAGATGGCGACACCGGTGATGCGGTGCAGCACCCATGACCACATGCCCTCGCGACCGCGGTAGAGCGTGCCGCCCGGCTTCTCTCTCGCCGGCTTCGCGGGTGTGGCCAGGGTTCCTGCCGAGTTCTCTGGCATGAACAACCCTCCCTGGGATGGAACGTGCCCGAGCATGCGGGCATCCTGGGGCGCAGCGGCCCGATCCCGAGTGTAGTCCGACGGTCGAAGACGCGCCCCTTAGGTCTGCCTAATGTCTTGACGTCGAGACATCCGCCGAGCGACTGCCGCTCACCGCCGCCCGCTATCCTGAGCGGATGCATCTGGACCAGCCTCTCGACCGGTTCTACGCGGTCATCCCCGCGGGCGGTGTCGGCTCCCGGCTCTGGCCGCTCTCACGCGCCGACGCGCCGAAGTTCCTGCACGACCTGACCGGCTCCGGGCAGACCCTGCTGAAGGACACGTGGGACCGGCTCGCCCCGCTCTCGGGCGAGCAGCGCATCATGGTCGTCACCGGCCGTGCGCATCGCGCCGCGGTCGAAGCCCAGCTCCCCGGTCTGAGCGACGCCAACATCGTGCTCGAGAGCGAGCCGCGCGACTCGACGGCCGCGATCGGCCTCGCCGCTGCGATCCTCGAGCGCCGCGAGCCGGGGGTGATCATCGGCTCCTTCGCCGCCGACCACGTGATCTCCGGCGCTGCGCTCTTCCGGCAGGCCGTCGCCGAGGCGGTCGCCGCCGCCGGCGCCGGATACATCGCGACGATCGGCATCACCCCGACCGAGCCCGCGGTCGGGTTCGGCTACATCGAGTGCGGCGAGGCGCTCGACATCACAGGCGCCGAACACGCCGAGGCCGTGTCGAGCTTCGTCGAGAAGCCCGACCTCGAGACGGCCAAGCGCTACCTCGCCGGAGGACGGCACCTCTGGAACGCGGGGATGTTCATCGCCCGAGCCGACACGCTGCTCGCCGAGATCGCCCGCAACAAGCCCGACCTGCACGCCGGGCTCGTCGAGCTCGCGGCCGCCTGGGACGACCCGGCGACGCGCGGCCCGGCCGTCGACCGCATCTGGCCGGGACTCGAGAAGATCGCCATCGATTACTCGGTCGCCGAGCCGGCTGCGGCCGCCGGCCGACTCGCCGTCACCCGGGGCCACTTCCAGTGGGACGACGTGGGCGACTTCGCCTCGCTCGCGAAGCTCAACACCGCGGGACGGTCGGGCGAGCTCGCGATACTCGGCGAGAACGCGCGAGTGCTCGCCGACGCCTCGAGCGGCATCGTCGTGAGCCGGTCGAAACGGGTCATCAGCCTCATCGGCGTGCACGATATCGTCGTGGTGGACACACCCGACGCGCTCCTCGTCACCACGAGCGAGCACGCCCAGCGCGTCAAGGCGGTCGTCGACGCACTGCGGCTCGGCGGCTCGAGCGACGTGCTCTAGCAGAAACGAGGTAGCGGATGTCCCAGGGTCGGCGTTTCACCGTCGGGGCCGTGCTGGTCGCGACATCCGCTCTGCTCGTCTCGTGCGCACCCGCACCCGACGCGGGCGACGGGGTCGCGGCATCCGAGACGTGCGTTCGCATGGTGACGAACTCCGGCGGCCTCGAGGACCGTTCGTTCAACCAGTCGACGTGGGAGGGCCTGCAGGCGGCCGAAGACGAGTTCGGCGTCGAGGCCGAGGCGCTCGTCTCGACCGGCGAGACCGATCTCGCCCCCAACGTCGAGCAGGCCGTCGGGTCGGGTTGCGAGCTCGTCGTCACGGTCGGGTTCGAACTGGCCGAGTCCACGCTCGACCAGGCCGGCAAGAACCCCGACCTCGCGTTCGCGATCGTCGACGAGATCGTCACGGCGCCCAACGTGAAGCCCGTCATCTTCGACACCGCCCAGGCGTCGTACCTCGCGGGCTACCTCGCGGCGGGAGTCTCGAAGACCGGCGTCGTCGCCACGTTCGGCGGCGGCAACCAGCCGCCCGTGACCCTGTTCATGGACGGCTTCGTCGACGGCGTCGCCAAGTACAACGAGGCGCACGGCACGAACGTGCGCGCCCTCGGCTGGGACAAGGCGGCGCAGGACGGCGCGTTCACGGGCGACTTCGAGGACATCAACAAGGGCAAGGCCCTGAGCGAGGGGTTCATCGACCAGGGCGCCGACGTGATCCTCCCCGTGGCCGGGCAGGTCGGCGAGGGGGCGGCGTCGGCGGCCGTCGAGCGCGGCGGGGTCTCGGTCATCTGGGTCGACAGCGACGGGTACGAGACCCTCACCGAGGCGTTCCGGCCCGTGATCCTCACGAGTGTGCTGAAGAACACGCAGGACGCGATGGTCGAGATCGTCGGTGACGTCGTCGACGACTCGTTCGTCAACGAGGCGTACGTCGGCACGCTCGAGAACGGCGGCGTCGAGATCGCGCCGTACCACGACCTCGCGCCGCTCGTCTCGGCCGAACTCGACGCCGAGATCGAGGGGCTTCGGGCGGCGATCATCGCCGGCGACATCGTGGTCGAATCGCCCAGCGCCCCCTGATCGAGCGCAGGCCGACCGGCCGGCCACCCCTGTTCGAGGGACCTCCGTGCTGCTCATATGAGCAGAAGATCGCGTCTTCATAACCATTGGGTCGCACCGGCGCAAACCACCATGGCGTGCGATGCAACTTTCGGTAACGTGACCTCGAACGCCCCCGGACCGATGGGGCAGCAGGACTCTGGAGGACACTGTGAAGGTCATGACCAAGAAGGCGGCCCTCGGCGGCCTTTCGCTGTTGGGCGCAGCCGCGCTGCTCGCCGGCTGTGCGTCGGCCCCCGAGGAATCGACTGAGACCGGGGCCGCGGTGCCCGACTTCCAGCCGTGCATGGTGTCCGACGCGGGCGGGTTCGACGACAAGTCGTTCAACCAGCTCAGCTTCGAGGGCCTCACGCAGGCATCCGAAGAGCTCGGCGTCGAGCCGATCACGGTCGAGTCGCAGGCCGAGACCGACTACGCGCCCAACCTCGTCAGCCTCGTCGACCAGGGCTGCGACCTGATCGTCACGGTGGGCTTCGCGCTCTCGGCCGCCACGGTCGAGTCCGCGCTCGCGAACCCCGACCTCGAGTACGTCATCATCGACGACGCGGCCGACAACGACTTCAACGGCGAGATCGACGCCCCGAACATCAAGCCGATCCTCTTCGACACCGCGCAGGCGGCGTTCCTCGCCGGCTACGCGGCGGCCGACTTCACGACGACCAACAAGGTCGGCACCTTCGGCGGCATGAACTTCCCGACCGTGTCGATCTTCATGGACGGCTTCAAGCAGGGCGTCGACTACTACGCCGAAGAGAAGGGCAAGGCGGTCACGGTCCTCGGCTGGGACGGCACCGACGGCCTCTTCACCGGTGGCTTCGAGGCGAACGACACCGCTCGCCAGACCGCGCAGAGCCTGATCGACCAGGAGGTCGACGTGCTGCTGCCCGTCGGCGGCCCGATCTACCAGTCGGCCGCGGCGGCGATGCGCGAGGCCGGCCGCGACATCGCGATGATCGGTGTCGACGCCGACTTCACCGAGACCGACCCGTCGGTCGCCGACCTCATGCTCACCTCGATCCTCAAGCAGATCGATGTCGCCACCTACGAGTCCGTGCTCGCTGCGGGCAACGGTGAGTTCGACCCCGCGCCCTACATCGGCACGCTCGAGAACGAAGGCGTCGGCATCGCGCCGTTCCACGACTTCGAGACCGCGGTCTCCGACACGCTCCAGGGCGAGCTCGACGACCTGCAGGCCGCGATCATCGCGGGCGACGTGACCGTCGAGTCCTACCTCGCGGGCTGACCCGAGGGCATGCGAGCGGGGAGGTCGGCGGCTGCCGGCCTCCCCGCTCCGCGTGTCGGGGCGTGTGCTCGGGTGTCGTCACCACATCTGAGCACGCGACATCCGACGCGTTCAACATTCGCGCAGCGACTGCAACGGATGCAGTCGAATCACTAGGATCGGGAACATGAAGCTCGAACTTCGCGGCATCACGAAGCGTTTCGGAAGCTTGGTCGCGAACGACCACATCGACCTCACCGTAGAGGCTGGCGAGATCCACTGCCTGCTGGGCGAGAACGGTGCCGGAAAGTCCACGCTCATGAACGTGCTCTACGGCCTGTACCAGGCCGACGAGGGCGAGGTGCTCCTCAACGACGAGGTGAAGCACTTCGAGGGTCCCGGCGACGCCATGGCCGCCGGCATCGGCATGGTGCACCAGCACTTCATGCTCATCCCCGTCTTCACGGTCGCCGAGAACGTCATGCTCGGCAACGAGTCCACGAGGGCGGGCGGACTGCTCGACCTGCCGGCCGCGCGGGCGAAGGTGAGCGAGATCGCGTCGCGGTTCGGCTTCCACGTCGATCCCGACGCGCTCATCGAAGACCTGCCCGTCGGGGTGCAGCAGCGGGTCGAGATCATCAAGGCGCTCTCGCGCGACGCGAAGGTGCTCGTGTTCGACGAGCCGACCGCCGTGCTCACGCCCCAAGAGACCGATGAGCTGATGGAGATCATGCGCCAGCTCAAGGCCGAGGGCAAGTCGATCGTGTTCATCACGCACAAGCTGCGCGAGGTGCGAGAGGTCGCCGACCGCATCACCGTGATCCGCCTCGGCAAGGTCGTCGGCGAAGCATCGCCGACTGCATCGAACGCCGAGCTTGCCTCGCTCATGGTCGGTCGCGCGGTCGAGCTCACGGTGCGCAAAGACGAGCCGAACCTCGGCGACGACGCGCTTGTGGTCGACCACCTGACGGTCGTCGATCCCATCGGGCAACTCGTCGTGAACGACGTGAGCTTCACGGTGCGACGCGGCGAGATCCTGGCCGTCGCCGGCGTGCAGGGCAACGGCCAGACCGAGCTCACCGAGGCGCTGCTGGGGCTGGCACATGACGCGCGAGGATCGGCCACGCTCGACGGCACCGAACTCGTGGGCGAGAGCGTGCGCAAGATCCTCGAGTCGGGCGTCGGGTTCGTGCCCGAAGATCGCACCGAAGACGGGCTGGTCGGGGAGTTCACGATCGCCGAGAACCTCATGCTCGACCGCAGCGAGTCGCCGCCCTTCGTTCGCGCCGGCAACCTGCAGCGCTCGCTGCTCGCCGACTTCGCACGCGAGAAGGTCGAGGAGTTCGACATCCGCACGCAGGGCATCGACGAGTACGTGCAGCGCCTGTCGGGCGGCAACCAGCAGAAGGTCGTGCTCGCACGCGAGCTCAGCCGCGACCTGCGACTGCTCGTCGCGGCCCAGCCGACGCGCGGCGTCGACGTCGGCTCGATCGAGTTCATCCACAAGCGCATCGTCGCCGCCCGCGACAGCGGCGTGCCCGTCGTCGTCGTCTCGACCGAGCTCGACGAGGTCGCGGCGCTCGCCGACCGCATCATGGTCATGTACCGCGGTCGCATCGTCGGCATCGTCCCCGGCGACACCCCCCGTGACGTCCTCGGCCTCATGATGGCCGGAGAGGTCCCCGCAGAAGGAGCCGCCGCATGAGCGACCCCCAGCCGCCGAAGGGCGACGCCCCCGGCGCGAACGAACCCGACGCCGACGTCGCCATCGAAGAGCCCGCCGCGGCCTCGCCCGAGGGCGGCACCGCCGCCGACGACGCGCGCGCCACGGCGTCGGGGCCCGGCCAGCCGGCCGAGCCCGCCGACGTCCCGCCACCGTCGAAGTGGCAGAACATGCTGCGGGAGATCGCCACCGGCAACGCCATCATCTCGGTGCTGGCCGTCGTGCTCGCCCTCATCGTGGGCGCGATCATGATCGCGTTCACCGACGAGCGCGTGCAGCAGACGAGCGTCTACTTCTTCGCTCGGCCCGGGGACACGTTCGTCGCCATCTGGGAGTCGGTGGGCGGCGCCTACTCGGCCCTGTTCCAGGGGGCGGTCTACAACTTCCGCCGCGACACGTTCCTCGCCGGCATCCGTCCGCTCACCGAGACGCTCACGTTCGCGACCCCGCTCATCGCCGGCGGCCTCGGCGTGGCCCTCGCATTCCGTGTCGGCATGTTCAACATCGGTGGCCGCGGCCAGATGCTGATCGCGGCATCGGTCGCCGGCTGGATCGGCTTCGGCTTCGACCTGCCATGGGGCATCCACATGATCGTCGCCCTCATCGGCGGTCTCGTCGGCGGCGCGCTCTGGGCCGGCATCGCGGGACTCCTCAAGGCCCGCACCGGTGCCCACGAGGTCATCGTGACGATCATGCTCAACTACGTCGCGTTCTACCTCGTGTCGTGGATGCTGCGAACGGAGGGCCTGCTGCAGGCGCCGGGTTCCAGCAACCCCAAGACCCCCGCGATGAACCCGAACGCGATCTTCCCCGACCTCCTGGGCCCGCAGTTCAACCTGCACTTCGGGTTCATCCTCGCGATCCTCGCGACGATCGTCGTCTGGTGGATCCTCAGCCGCTCGAGCCTCGGCTTCAAGTTCCGCGCGGTCGGCATCAACCCCAACGCGGCGCGGGTCGCGGGCATCAACGTGAAGGGCATGTACTTCTACGCGATGCTCATCTCCGGAGCGTTGCTCGGTCTCGCAGGCGTGAGCCAGGTGCTCGGCACGGTCACGACCGGATTCACGGCGGGCATCGATGCGGGCATCGGATTCGACGCGATCACGGTCGCCCTGCTCGGCCGATCGACCCCGTGGGGCACCTTCGCCGCAGGCATCCTCTTCGGCGCGTTCAAGGCGGGCGGCTTCGCGATGCAGGCGGCCGAGGGCGTGCCGATCGAGATCGTGCTCGTCGTGCAGTCGCTCATCGTGCTCTTCATCGCGGCGCCGCCGCTCGTGCGCACGATCTTCGGCCTTCCCCAGCCCGGCTCCAGGCCGAAACGATCTCGCAAGGCCGACACGAAGGGGGTGCAGGCGAAATGAGCAAGACGGTAGAGCACCACCGCATCGCGCCGCAGCCCGACGCCCTCGCCACGACCGTCGTGACGAGCTGGAAGGCCCCGATCGCCTTCGCGATCTTCACCCTCATCGCGCTCGCCCTCGCGGTGTTCGCACCGCGCCCCGGCGAGACGACCTTTCGCTGGTCGCGCGAGTCCGATGCGATCCAGGTGCCCGACCTCACCGTGCCCGTGATGCAGGCCCTCTGGGCGGTCGTCGCGCTCCTCGCCGTGAGCACGCTGTACTCGGTGCTGCTCGTGCGCTCGAAGCGTCGCGTGCCGCTCTGGCTCGTCGTCGTCTTCGCGATCCTCTTCATGTTCGGGTTCCTCACCTGGGCCGGTGCCGGGGCGTCGCTGCCGATGATCGGCCTGCTGTTCGGATCGCTGAGCCTCGCCGTGCCGCTCATCTACGGATCGCTCGCGGGCGTCATCGGCGAGCGGGCGGGCGTGGTCAACATCGCGATCGAGGCCCAGCTGCTCTCCGGAGCATTCACCGGGGCGGTCGTCGCGTCGGTCGTCAACACATCGACGGGCCAGCAGTGGTTCGCGCTCATCGCGGGCACGATCGCGGCGATGGTCTCCGGCATGCTCGTCGGCATGGTGCTCGCCGCGTTCGCGATCAAGTACTTCGTCGACCAGGTCATCGTCGGCGTCGTGCTCAACGTGCTCGTCGTCGGCCTCACGAGCTTCTTCTTCTCGCAGGTGCTCGCGCCGAACGCCGCCGCCATGAACACGCCGCCGAGGTTCGACCGGCTGCACATCCCCGTGCTCGGCGACATCCCGATCATCGGCCCCGTGTTCTTCCAGCAGACGATCATCGTCTACCTCATGTACGCGGCGGTCGCCCTCGTCTACATCGGCCTCTTCCACACGAGGTGGGGCCTGCGCGTGCGAGCCGTGGGCGAGCACCCGCAGGCCGCCGACACCGTCGGCATCAAGGTCAACCGCACCCGGTTCTGGAACGTCGCACTGGCCGGCGCGATCGCCGGCCTCGGCGGCACGTTCTTCACGATCGGCTCGGGCATCGCCTTCAATAAGGAGATGACCGCAGGCGCGGGCTTCATCGCCCTCGCCGCCGTGATCTTCGGCCAGTGGGATCCGATCAAGGCGACGCTCGCGGCGCTGCTCTTCGGCTTCGCGTCGAACCTGCAGAACACGCTGTCGGTCATCGGATCACCGGTGCCGAGCGAGTTCATGCTCATGCTGCCGTACGTCGTGACGATCTTCGCCGTCGCCGGGCTCGTCGGAAAGTCCCGTGCGCCGGCCGCCGACGGCAAGCCGTACATCAAATCCTGACGCCGTGCCCCGCCACGGGGCATCCGTCGCACCGATCCGCCTGAACGGGAGCAGAACCATGACCGCAACGGATCCGATCGACTGGGCAGACCTGCGCGAGCGCGCCCGCGAAGCCATGGCGAAGGCGTACGTGCCGTACTCGGAGTTCCCGGTCGGCGCGGCCGCCGTCGTCGACGACGGCCGCGTCGTGAGCGGGTGCAACGTCGAGAACGCGTCGTACGGTGTCACGCTGTGCGCCGAGTGCTCGCTCGTGTCGGCGCTCATCATGTCGGGCGGGGGCCGGCTCGTGGCGTTCACGTGCGTCGACGGCCACGGTGCCACGCTCATGCCGTGCGGCCGGTGCCGGCAGCTGCTCTACGAGCACTCGGCCGAGGGCATGGTGCTCGACACCGTCTCGGGCCTCAAGACCATCGACGAGGTGCTGCCCGACGCCTTCGGCCCGCGCCAGCTCGCCGACTACCGAGGAGACCACGCATGAGCGCCATCGAAGCCTTCGACGCCGTCGACCTGATCCGCGCGAAGCGCGACGGCCGCGAGCTCGAGACCGCCGAGATCGACTGGCTCGTCGACGCGTACACCCGCGGCTACGTCGCCGACGAGCAGATGTCCGCGATGACGATGGCGATCTTCCTCAACGGCATGTCGCGACGCGAGATCCGGGACCTGACCATGGCGATGATCGCGAGCGGCGAGCGCATGGACTTCTCGGGGCTCGGCAAGCCCACGAGCGACAAGCACTCCACGGGCGGAGTCGGCGACAAGATCACGCTGCCGCTCATGCCGCTCGTCGCGTCGTTCGGCGTGGCCGTGCCGCAGCTCTCGGGCCGCGGGCTCGGACACACGGGCGGGACGCTCGACAAGCTCGAGTCGATCCCGGGGTGGCGGGCCGATCTCACGAACGACGAGATGTTCGCGCAGCTGCGCGATGTCGGCGGAGTCATCTGCGCCGCGGGCGCGGGCCTCGCGCCCGCCGACAAGAAGCTGTACGCGCTGCGCGACATCACGGGCACGGTCGAGGCGATCCCGCTGATCGCCTCCTCGATCATGTCGAAGAAGATCGCCGAGGGCACCGGCGCGCTCGTACTCGACGTGAAGTTCGGGTCGGGGGCCTTCCTCACCGACATCGAGCGCTCCCGCGAGCTCGCACGCACGATGGTCGAGCTCGGCGAAGACGCCGGGGTCGCGACATCCGCTCTGCTCACGAACATGAACGTGCCGCTGGGCCTCACGATCGGCAACGCCAACGAGGTGCGCGAGTCGGTCGAGGTGCTCGCCGGCGGCGGGCCCGCCGATGTGCGCGAGCTCACCATCGCGCTCGCGCGCGAGATGCTCGACCTCGCCGGGCAACCCGATGCCGACGTCGAGTCGGCGCTCGACGACGGCCGGGCCATGGACACCTGGCGGCGCGCGATCTCGGCGCAGGGCGGCGATCCCGACGCGGCACTGCCGGTCGCTCGTGAGCAGCACGTGGTGACGGCCGACCGCGACGGTGTGCTCGTCGAGCAGCAGGCACTGCCGTTCGGCATCGCCGCGTGGCGACTCGGCGCGGGCCGTGCTCGCAAAGAGGATCCGGTGCACCATGCGGCGGGCATCGACCTGCACGCGAAGCCGGGCGACGACGTGCGTCCCGGTCAGCCGCTGTTCACACTCCACGCCGACGACGCCGCACGGTTCGACCGGGCGCTCGAGGCGGTCGAGGGTGCCTGGCGCATCGGCACGGCGGGCGACCCGGTCGAGGACGGTGGGCCGCTCATCGCCGACCGCATCACCCGCTGAGCTCGCGTCGATCGAGTAGTGAGCGCCGGCGAGCGTATCGAGATCTCGCAACAGGTCTCGATACGCTCGTACCTCGCAACTCGACCGACGCGCCGCGTCATTGCTTCGAGAATGCCGACACTTCGCGGCGTCCGTGTCGCTATCGTTGAGTCGTGAACACGATTCCGACGGAGTACCGGCTCGAGGGCGACGGCGCCGACATCCAGACGCTGCCGAAGATCTCGCTGCACGATCACCTCGACGGCGGCCTGCGCCCGCAGACGCTCATCGAGCTCGCCGACGAACTCGGGCTCGAGGTACCCGCGGCCGACGCCGAAGCACTCGGTGCGTGGTTCACCGAACAGTCGAACTCGGGCTCGCTCGTCGAGTACCTCAAGACGTTCGACCTGACGACGGCGGTCATGCAGACCCGCGCGGGTCTCAGTCGCGTCGCTCGCGAGTTCGTGCAAGATCTGGGTGCCGACGGTGTCATCTACGGCGAGATCCGCTGGGCGCCAGAGCAGCACCTCACCCGCGGCCTCAGCCTCGACGAGGCGGTCGAGGCCGTGCAGGCGGGCATCGAGCAGGGCCTCGACGACGTGCAGGCGCTGGGCCGCCGCATCCGCGTCGGCCAGCTCGTCACCGCGATGCGGCACAACGACCGCGGGCTCGAGATCGCCGAGCTCGCCGTGCGCCACCGTGAGCGCGGCGTCGTCGGTTTCGACATCGCCGGCCCCGAGGCCGGCTTCCTGCCGTCCAGGCACCGCACGGCCTTCGACTACCTCGCGGGCCAGTTCATGCCGGTCACCATCCACGCGGGCGAGGCCGATGGGCTCGAATCGATCCGCAGCGCCCTGCTCGACGGTCGCGCGCTGCGCCTGGGCCACGGGGTGCGCATCGCCGAAGACCTCGTCATCGAGCGCCAAGACGACGAGAACACCTATGTCTCGCTCGGGCCGATCGCCCAGTGGGTGCGCGACCGCGAGGTCGCGCTCGAGACGAGTCCGTCGTCGAACGTGCAGACCGGTGCGATCGCGGCGTGGGGCGACGAACTCGTGGATCACCCGTTCGACCTCCTCTACCAGCTCGGGTTCCGGGTGACGGTGAACGTCGACAATCGCCTGCAGAGCGGCACCTCGCTCACGCGAGAGCTCGCGCTGCTCGGCGATGCCTTCGGGTACGACCTCGACGACTTCGAGACGTTCCAGCTGAACGCCGCCGCGTCGGCCTTCCTCCCGCTCGACGACCGCGAGGAGCTCGCCGAGCTCATCCAAGACGGCTTCGACGAGGCCTGAACCCCGCTTGACGACGGATGCAGCGACCCCGCCCGCATCCGACCGCCGCCTGAATGGACCCCCGATGACCTTCCCTCCGCTGGCCGACGCCGGGGTCATGCTGGGCGCGCACGCGACCGATTGGCGTGACGCCGTTCGCCTCGCCGGGCGTGCCCTGAGGTTGTCCGGCTCGACGCGAGCCGAGTACTCCGATCGCATGATCTCGGTCATCGAGGAGTTCGGCGCGTACGTGGTCATCGCGCCGGGCCTCGCCCTCGCGCACGCCAGGCCCGGGCCCGACGTGCGACGAGCGGGGCTCGCCGTGGTCACCCTTGCCGAGCCGGTCGCGTTCGGGCACCCGCACAACGATCCCGTGCGGGTCGTCGTGGGGCTCGCCGTCTCGAACGCCGAAGACCATGTGGCGTCGGTGGCGTCGCTCGCGAACGTCTTCAACGACGGTGGCACGGTCGCTCGTCTGGCGCGTGCGACGACGCCCGACGAGGTGCGCAGCCTGCTCGGCATCGGCCTGACCGGCGATGCATCGTCCACGAGTGAGGCCTCGCCGAGCGCATAGCCGCGTCGGCGCTGCGGCGCACCGCGACCGACGCCTACGCGACGAGTTCGCGCATGCCGGCATCGAGCGCGGCGACGGCAGCGGATGCCGCGGCTCGCCGCTCGCCCACCGTTCCGTCGACCGACACGGCGTCGATGTACACCTTGAGCTTGGGCTCGGTTCCGCTGGGGCGCACCATGACTCGTGCGCCGCCCTCGAGCACGATGCGCAGCACGTCTGAGGGCGGAAGGGCGCCGAACCCGTCGGCCAGGTCTTCGATGCGCTCGACCCGGATGCCCCCGACCGAGGCGGGCGGTTCGGCGCGGAGCCGTGCCATGACCTCGCCGATGCGCGAGAGGTCGGTGACCCTGATCGAGACCTGGCCGGAGGCGTGGCATCCGAATCGCTCGACGAACTCGTCGAGGTGGTCGGCGACCGTGCGGCCCTCGGCCTTCAGTTCGGCAGCGAGTGCGAGGAACGCGAGACCGGCAGAGATTCCGTCTTTATCGCGCACGGTGCCCGGATTCACGAGGTAGCCGAGGGCCTCCTCGAAGCCGAACACGAGCCCCGGGGCGCGCGAGATCCACTTGAAGCCCGTGAGCGTGGCCTCGAAGTCGAGGCCGTACGCGCTCGCGACCGCCTCGAGTCCGGGCGACGAGACGATCGAACACGCGAGCGCCCCGTTCGGACCCGAGTCGCCGGGCGCGTCGGCGGCGCGGCGTGCGGCCTGCCAGCCGAGCGTCAGCCCGACCTCGTTGCCGGTGAGGCGCCGGTAGCCCTCGTCGGCTGCCGGGTCGGGAATCGCGATCGCGAGCCGATCGGCGTCGGGGTCGTTGGCGATGATGAGCTCGGCGCCGACGGCTCGCGCTCGTTCGAAGCTGAGGTCCATGGCGCCGGGCTCTTCGGGGTTCGGGAACGCGACCGTGGGGAAGGCGGCATCGGGCGCGATCTGCTCGTCGACGAGGGTCGGGGCCTCGAAGCCGGCCGCCTCGAGCACCCGTGACATCGTCTGCCACCCCACGCCGTGCATCGCCGTGTAGACGACAAGTGGCTGCGCGGCGGGCGCCGCGCCCGTGGGCGAGGCGACGAGCGCCGTCTGCCGCACGTACTCGTCGATGACGGACTCGGCCGCGGTCCAGAATGTGCCACGAGGGAGGTCGGGAACGGCGCGGGTCTCGGCGATGCGGGTGATGTGCGCGGCGATCTCGGCATCGGCCGGGGCGACGATCTGCGAGCCGTGGTCGTCTCCTCCGAGGTAGACCTTGTAGCCGTTGTCGTTCGGCGGGTTGTGCGAGGCGGTGACCATCACGCCGGCCGACATGCCCAGGTGCCGTACCGCGAACGCGAGCACCGGGGTCGGCAGCAGGCGGGGGAGCAGCACGGCGCGAACGCCCGCGCCCGCCATGATCTCGGCAGAGTCGCGCGCGAACACGTCGGAGTTCTTGCGACCGTCGTAGCCGATCACGATCGACGGCGTCGAGCCCGGCACCGCGCGCTCGATGAGGTACGCGGCGAGGCCCGCCGCCGCCTGGGCGACGAGCACGCGGTTCATGCGGTTGGGTCCGGCCGCGATCGCTCCGCGCAGTCCGGCGGTGCCGAACGCGAGGCGCGAATCGAACCGGTCCGCGAGGTCGGCGGATGCCGCAGGATCGCCTCCGCGCACCGCCGCGATGATCGCGCCGAGCTCTTCGCGGGTCTCGGGATCGGGGTCCTGTGCGATCCAAGCCTCGGCGAGAGCGACGCGCTGGGCGTCACGGGGATCGATGTGCTGCGACATCCGCTGGTCCCTTCCGATGGACTACAGGGCGGCGACGACGTCGGCGAGCAGCCGGCTGATGACGGGCTCGGCCGCCTGGCCGGCCTCGATGACCTCGGCGTGGCTCAGCGGAGTCTGCTGGATACCGGCGGCGAGGTTCGTGATGAGCGACATGCCGAGCACCTCCATGCCCGCCTGTCGCGCGGCGATGGCCTCGAGCGCGGTCGACATGCCGACGATGTGACCGCCGATGGCCTTGGCCATCTGCACCTCGGCGGGCGTCTCGTAGTGCGGTCCCCGGAACTGGCAGTACACGCCCTCGTCGAGCTCGGGCGCGATCGAGCGGGCCAGATCGCGCAGTCGCCGCGAGTACAGGTCGGTGAGGTCGACGAAGGTCGCGCCCTCGAGCGGCGAGTCGGCGGTGAGGTTGATGTGGTCGCTGATGAGCACGGGGGTACCCGGCGTCCAGTGCTCCTTGATGCCGCCGGCGCCGTTCGTGAGGATCATGGTCTTCGCGCCCGTGGCGGCGGCGGTGCGCACCGAGTGCACGACGCGGCGCACGCCGTGGCCCTCGTAGTAGTGGGTGCGGGCGCCGATGACGAGCGCGCGCTTGCCGCTCGGCAGCAGCACCGAGCGCAGCGTGCCGACGTGCCCTTCGAGCGCGGGCTTCGAGAAGCCGGGCACCTCGGTCGCCGCGATCGTGTGCGTCGTCTCGCCGATGATCTCGGCGGCACGGCCCCAGCCGCTGCCGAGTGTGAGGGCGACGTCGTGATGGTCGACACCGGTGAGTTCCGCGATCTTCGCGGCCGCATCGGCGGCGATGGCGAAGGGGTCGGCAGCGGGGTCGTCGAGCGGGTTCGCATCGTGCATCCCACCACTCTAAGGGCGCAGCGGATGTCGCGGCGCGGGTCGTGCTCGGATGCGGGCGGCGGTGCCGGGACTGACAGAATGTGAGCATGGCCTACGAGTTCGAGCGCACCCAACGCATTGCCGTCCTCGGAGGAGGTCCAGGGGGATACGAGGCCGCGCGCGCGGCCGCGCAGCTCGGCGCCGAGGTGACGCTCATCGAGCGTGCCGGTGTCGGCGGTGCCGCGGTGCTCACCGACGTGGTCCCCTCGAAGTCGCTCATCGCGACCGCCGAGGCGTCGAACGCGGTCAAGGAGGCCGCCGATCTCGGCGTGCAGTTCTTCGCGAAGGGCTCGGGCGAGAAAGCGGTCAAGCCCGAGGTCGCCATCAATCTCGCGGCGGTCAACAAGCGGCTCCTCGGGCTCGCGGCCCAGCAGTCCGAAGACCTGCGCAGCAACCTGGTCGAGGCCGGCGTGCACCTCGTGCAGGGCGAGGGGCGCCTCGACGGCCCCAACGCCGTCATCGTGTCGACCGCCAAGGGCGGCACCGACTTCGATCGCATCGAGGCAGACACGCTCGTCATCTCGGTCGGCGCGAGCCCTCGAGTCCTGCCGAGCGCGGTGCCCGACGGGGAACGCATCCTCACGTGGACCCAGCTCTACCAGCTCGAACAGGTGCCCGAGCACCTCATCGTCGTCGGTTCGGGTGTCACGGGTGCGGAGTTCGCGTCGGCGTACCGTGCGCTCGGGGCCAAGGTCACACTCATATCGAGCCGAGACCAGGTGCTTCCGGGTGAAGACCAGGACGCGGCATCCGTCATCGAGAAGGTCTTCAAGCGCAACGGCATGAAGGTCCTCAACAAGTCGCGCGCCGAGTCCGTCGTGCGCGACGGCGACTCGGTGGTCGCCACCCTCACCGACGGGCGAGAGGTGCGCGGCAGCCATTGCCTCATGGCGGTCGGTTCGGTGCCGAACACGACCGACCTCGGCCTCGAAGCCGCGGGGGTGCAGCTCGCCGAGAGCGGGCATATCCGCGTGAATCGCGTTGCGCGCACGTCGATGCCGAACATCTACGCCGCCGGCGACTGCACGACGTTCGTGCCGCTCGCCTCCGTCGCATCCATGCAGGGGCGCACGGCCGTCTTCCACGCGATGGGCGACATCGTGAACCCGCCCGAGAATCGCAACATCACCTCGAACATCTTCACGCAGCCCGAGATCGCCACGGTCGGCTGGACCGAGAAGGAGATCGACGAGGGCGTCGTCCCGGGGGTGGTCTACAAGCTGCCGCTCTCGTCGAACCCGCGCGCGAAGATGATGGGCATCCGGGACGGGTTCGTGAAGCTGTTCGCCTCCAGCGGCTCGGGCGGCATCATCGGCGGGGTGATCGTCGCGCCCAAGGCGTCCGAGCTCATCTTCCCGCTCGCGCTCGCGATCGAGCACCGCCTCACGGTCGATCAGTTCGCCGAGGCGTTCCCCGTCTACCCGTCGCTCACGGGCTCGCTCACCGACGCCGCGCGCGCCATGCACATCGTGCGCTGACCCACGCGAACGTGCGGTCGTCGACGTCCGCGGAAACAACTGGCAACTGGTTGCCAACGCTTCGAGCGCCTGCGTAGATTGATGCAGTCGAGCCGCCCCAAGGGTGCTCGGCGACAACACAGCACATCGCGCCCGATCGAGCGCGCAACGCCGCATGCGACCTGCGACGGCCACCCGAGATCCGGCCGGCACGGTGTTCGTCTGCCATGCAAAGGAGCATCAGGAATGAAGATCACACGTCTGCTGCAGGCATCCGCGATCATCGGAGTGGCGGCGATCACGCTGGCCGGCTGCGCCGGCGGCTCGGGCGGGGGCGACGCGACCGCCGGGAGCACCGAGTCGACGACGATGAAGCTCGCGCTCAACCAGACGCAGGAACACCCCTCGTTCCTCGCGCTCGAGGCCTTCGGCGAGGAGCTCTCCGAGGCCACCGAGGGTCGCTGGAACATCGAGGTCTACCCCGACTCCCAGCTCGGCGACCAGGCCGAGTACATCCAGTCGGTGAGCGACGGCGTGATCGACCTGGCGATCGTCTCGGCACCGCAGCTCGAGAACGTGAACGACGACTTCGTCGTATTCAGCCTCCCCACGGTCTTCGACTCGATCGACCACCAGATGACGGTGCTGGGCGACGACGAGGTCGTCGGCGATGTCTACGCGTCGCTCGAGGAGAGCAACAACATCACCGTCGTCGGCGGACTGACCCAGGGTGCGCGGAGCATCTACCTGAAGGACAGGATCGCGCAGACGCCCGACGACCTCGCGGGCAAGAAGATCCGCGTGCAGGAGAGCCCGGTGTTCATCTCGATGATCAACGCGCTGGGCGCGTCGCCCACCCCGATGGCGTTCTCCGAGGTCTACACGGGCCTGCAGAGCGGCGTCATCGACGGCGCCGAGAACAACGAGATCTCGTACTTCACCCAGAAGCACTACGAGGTGGCGCCGTTCTTCTCCTTCACCCGTCACCTGATCGGCGCGGACTTCCTCATCAGCAACACCGACACCCTGGCCAAGATGTCCGAAGCCGACCGCGCCGCGTTCGACGAGGGCTGGGCGAACGCATGGCAGGAGCACACCGACCTGTGGACCACGCAGACCGAGGAGGCGATCGCCGGTGCCGAAGAAGGCGGCGCGGCGTTCGAAGAGGTCGACAGCGAGGCATTCGTCGAGGCGCTCACGCCGCTGCTCGACGAGTTCATCACCACGGACTCGCAGCAGACGCTCTACGACGCGATCCGCGCGACCGCGGAGTAGATCTCACCCGCACCACCGGCGCCCTCGCCCGAGAACCCGAAGAACTGCGGGGCACTCGATGGCGCTGGCCCATCGCGCGAACCAACGGAGGACAACGTGACGACCCGACCACCGGCTTCCGGCGAGCATCCGCCGGACGGGAACCCACCCGGCGGGAACCGACCCGGCGGTGCCGGGCAGCCGGGATCGACCGGGCCCGTCCGCTGGCGTGGTTTGCTCGCGGTGCTGAGCGTCATCCGCCGGGTCCTCGACCGAGTGCTGGCCGTGCTCTGCATCATCGCATTCGTGGCGCTCGTCGCCATCGTCTCGTGGCAGGTCTTCACGCGCGAGGTCCTCAACAACTCGGCGCCGTGGACGGAGGAGGCGGCGCGCTACACGTTCGTGGTGCTGGCCGTGCTCGCTGCGGCGTACGTCTTCTCGGAGCGCGGCCACATCGCCGTCGAGATCCTCGTCGAGAAACTGCCCCCGCGCCTCCAGAAGGTGATGGGTGTGGTCATCGAGGCGCTCGTCGTGTTCTTCATCCTCATCACGTTCATCATCGGCGGCTCCCGGGTCGCGGAGAACGCGTGGGACCAGGACATCGCCACGCTCCCGCTGAGCGTCGGCCAGGTGTTCCTCGTGCTTCCGATCGCCGGCGTCATCATCATCTTCTATTCCCTGGCGCACGTGATCGGCATCCTCGCCGGCGTCGAGAAGCCGGTGCCCGAACCCGACGAGAACGCAGAGGCGATCTGAGGCCATGGACACCATCACCATCATCGCCACCGTCGTCCTGGTGGGGGGTATCGCCCTCGGCATCGCCATGGGCCTGCCCGTCGCCGTCGCCATGGGGCTGCCATCGGTGCTCGCCATCGTCATCCTGCTGGACTGGGAGGGGGCGGCGCTCACGGGCGCACAGCGCATCTTCGCCGCCAGCAACTCGTTCGCCCTGCTGGCGATCCCGTTCTTCATCCTCGCCGGCGGCCTGATGAACACCGGCGGCATCGCGTCGAGGCTCATCGACCTCGCGCTCGTGATCGCCGGTCGACTGCCGGCCTCCCTGGCCCAGACGACGGTCGTCGCGAACGCCATGTTCGGCGCCGTCTCGGGTGCTTCGGTGGCGTCGGCCGCCGCGGTCGGCACCGTGCTGTCGCCCAGGATGCGCAAGGACGGCTACGATCCCGCGTTCTCAGCGGCGGTGAACGCCGCCGCATCTCCGGCAGGCATGCTGATCCCCCCGAGCAACACCTTCATCGTGTACTCGCTCGTGTCGAGCACCTCGATCGCCGCGCTGTTCATGGCGGGCGTCGGCCCCGGGCTCCTGTGGGCGCTCGTCTGCGTGATCATGGTCGCCCTGTACGCGCGCAAGCACCCTGAACTGCGTGCAGCTTCCGGACCGCGGCCGACGATCCGCCAGGGGATGATCGTCTTCCTGAAGGCGGTCCCCGCGCTGCTCATGATCGTCGTCGTGATCGGCGGCATCCTGCTCGGCGTCTTCACGGCCACCGAGTCGGCGGTCATCGCCGTGCTCTACTCCTTCGTGCTGGGCCTCGTGCAGCGCACGCTGAAGATCAGCGCGCTCCCGAAGATCATCCTCGAGGCATCGAAGGTGACCGGCATCATCATGCTGCTGATCGGCGTTTCGGGGATCCTCGGCTACGTGCTCGCCTTCGCGCAGATCCCGCAGATGGTCACGTCGGGACTGCTCGGCCTGACCGACAACGTGGTGATCATCCTGCTCATCATCATGGTCGTCCTGCTGCTCGCGGGGACCGTGATGGACCCGACGCCCGCGATCCTGATCTTCACGCCGATCTTCCTGCCGGTCGTCACGGCCCTCGGCGTGAACCCGATCCACTTCGGCGCGATGATGGTCTTCAACATGTGCCTCGGCAACATCTCGCCGCCGATCGGCAACAACCTCTTCGTCGCTGCGCGGGTCGCCGACGTCAGGATCGAACCGGTGATCGGACGGCTCTGGCCGTTCTTCTGGGCGCTGTGCATCGGCCTGCTCGTGGTGACGTTCGTGCCCGCGCTCTCGACCTGGCTGCCGACGACCCTCGGGCTGATGAAGCCGTGACGCACACGGCCGCGCCGTGACCCGAGCGGCCTCTGCCGCGAACGCGATCGCGCGGCTCAGGCCGCGCGATCGGGGGCCGGGGGAACTGCGTTCGAGTCGCGGCTCGTCGGTGCAGCGGTCGAGGTGCGCACCACGAGCAGCGCCGGCAACCGTGTCGGACGCACTGTGCCACCCGGCTCGGCCAGGCCTGCTTGCGCGCCCGAGAGCTGCTGAAGGAGGATGCGCACGGCGTGGCTGCCGAGGTGCGGCAGCGGTGCCGCGACCGTCGTGAGCGGCGGGCCGCCGAATCGGCCTGCCAGGTTGTCGAAGCCGACGACGCTGACGTCCTCGGGAACACGCAGGCCTGCCTCGGCAAGGCCCCGGATGAAGCCCGCGGCGATGAAATCGTTGAAGGCGATGACGCCGCTCGTCGGCTGTCTTGCGAATGCCTGCGCGGCGGCCACGCCGCCCGCCGGCGTGGGCTGCGTCGGACCGACTCGGCGTGCGCGAAGGCCGAGCCGGTGCGTCGCGACCTTGAAGGAACGCCACCTGATGCCGTCGGCCCAGGATGCCGCGGGGCCCGCGATGTAGGTGAGTTCGCGATGGCCGAGCGCGGCCAGGTGCTCGACCGACTGGCGCATGCCGTCGGCGCTGTCCGTGAGCACGCTCGCGACATCGGCCATCGCGCGGTTGAGCACGACGGTCGGGCGCTGCTTGGCTGCGACCCGGATCGTCGCATCGGGGAGCAGCGACGCCGCGAAGATCACGCCGTCGACGACGGGGAGCAGCCGGTCGAGGGCCGCCCGCTCGGACTCCGCCGAGCGCTGCGCGTCGACGACGACCACCGTGTATCCCGCCGCGTTCGCCGCCTCCGTAGCTCCCCGGATGACCTCGCGGAAGAACCGGTCGGGCACGTCGGGGACGATGACCGCGAACAGCCTGGTCCGTGCGGTGGACAGGGCTCGCGTCACCGGCTTCGTGCGGTATCCGAGCTCGGCCGCGACGCGGCGGATGCGGTCGGCCGTCTCGACGTTGACGCGGCCGGGCCGGGAGAAGGTGCGCGATACCGTGGAAGGCGCGACACCGGACACTCGGGCGACATCGTAGATCGTCGGATTCGTCGCGTGCGGTGCATCGTGGTCCTCGGCCATCAACTGAGCATACGTCGGCATTCCGCAGTTTGGCAATCGGTTGCGTTACCGGGAGCAACCGGACACGCCGCTCCGCAGCAGCGCCCTGTGGTCGTGCGCAGCGATGGTCGGTCCGGACCGATTCGCGTACGCTGGTACGGCGCAGCGCAGCGCGCGCCGCGGAGCATCCCCGGGGGGACCGATGAACCTGCGAGTGAAATCCGTCGAGGCCTCGATCGCCGATTCCGACGACACCGAACGGAGCCTCAAACGGTCGCTCGGCACGTGGGACCTCGCGCTCATGGGCATCGCCGTCGCCGTCGGCGCGGGGATCTTCTCGGTGGGTGCGCAGGCCGCCGCGAACTTCGCCGGCCCCAGCGTGATCATCTCGTTCGTGCTCGCCGCCATCACCTGCGCGCTCGCGATCATGTGCTACGCCGAGTTCGCCTCGACCGTTCCGGTCGCCGGCAGCGCCTACACGTTCACCTACGCGACGATGGGCGAGTTGCTGGCGTGGATCATCGGCTGGGACCTCATCCTCGAGATGTTCACCGCCGCGGCCGTCATCGCGAAGTACTGGGGCGTCTACCTCGGCGAGGCGCTGCTCGCGGTCGGCGTGCCGTTCCCGGCCACGCTCGACATCGGCGGGCTCGAGGTCAGCTGGCCGGCGTTCCTGATCGTCGCGATCTTCACCACGCTGCTCGTGGCGGGCACGAAGCTCACCGCGCGCGTCGGCGCCGTGTTCACGATCATCAAGGTCGCGATCGTGCTGTTCGTGATCGTCGCCGGCTTCTTCTTCGTCAACGCGGCGAACTACGTGCCGTTCATCCCCGAGGCTGTGCCCACCGAGGGCGGAGACGCAGACGCGTGGACGCAGTCGCTCTTCTCGTGGGCGACCGGCGCCGCACCCGCCCAATACGGCGTCTTCGGGTTGCTGGCGGCCGCATCACTGGTGTTCTTCGCCTTCATCGGCTTCGATGTCGTCGCCACGAGCGCCGAAGAGGTGCGCGACCCCCAGAAGCGCCTGCCCCGGGGCATCTTCCTCGGCCTCGCCATCGTGACCGCACTGTACGTGCTCGTCTCGATCGTGATGACCGGGATGGTCTCGTACACCGAGCTCGCCGCCGAAGAGACGCCGTCGCTCGCCACCGCATTCCGCCTCGTCGATCAGGACTGGGCATCGGCGGTCATCTCGGTCGGGGCGCTTGCGGGGCTCACCACCGTGATCATGGTGCTGCTGCTCGGCCTCTCGCGCATCGTGTTCGCGCTCAGCCGCGACGGGCTGCTGCCGCGGTGGCTCTCGAAGACCACCGAGCACACGAAGACGCCGGCGCGCATCCAGATCATCGGCGGCGCCGTCGTCGCGTTCGTGGCGGCGTTCACCGACGTCGGCCTCCTCGAGGAGATGATCAACATCGGAACGCTCTCGGCGTTCGTGCTCGTGAGCATCGGCATCGTCGTCCTGCGTCGAACTCGCCCCGACCTGCCGCGCGGGTTCCGCGTGCCGTGGTCGCCGGTGCTGCCGATCCTGTCGGCGGCGCTGTGCTTCTGGCTCATGCTGAACCTGACAACGCTCACCTGGGTGCGCTTCCTGGTGTGGCTCGCGATCGGCGTGCTCATCTACTTCGTCTACGGACGACGCCGTTCGCGGATCGGGCTGGACACCGTCAGCGAGGTCGAACTTCCCACGCCGCAGGGAGCGCCGGGAGCGCCGTAGCGCGACGAACGGCGGGTCTGGGGTTACGGGGCGCTGCGCCGCGCCGGGTCACGCGTCGGTGATCGCGAGCAGCAGGTGGCCGCTGGAAACGGTGGCCCCGGCCTCGGCGTTGACGGTGCCGACGACGCCGTCCTTGTGGGCGACGATGGGCTGCTCCATCTTCATGGCCTCGAGCACGAGCACAAGGTCGCCCTTGACGACCTTGTCGCCCTCGGCGACCGCGACCTTCACGACGGTCGCCTGCATCGGCGCCTTGACGGCGTCGCCGGTGCCGGTGTCGACCGAGTGGGACCCCGTGCGCCTGCGGGGCGCGGGCCCAGCGGTGCGAGTGGCGGACGTGCCGCCGGCGAGACGCTTCGGAAGGCTGACCTCGACACGTCGGCCGGCGACCTCGACGACCACGTTCGTGCGCGCGGCGGCACCCGACGACTCTTCGAGCTCGCCGGACCACGGCTCGAGCCGGTTGTCGTACTCGGTCTCGATCCAGCGGGTGTAGATCGCGAAGGGCTCGTCGCCGTCGGGCGCGAAGGCGGGGTTGCGCACGATGTCGCGGTGGAACGGCAGCACGGTCGGAAGCCCGGCGACCTCGAACTCGTCGAGGGCACGGCGGGCGCGCTCGAGCGCGTCCTTGCGCGTCGAGCCCGTGACGATGAGCTTCGCGAGCAGCGAGTCGAACGCGCCCGAGATCTCGTCGCCCGAGGCGACGCCCGAGTCGATGCGGATGCCGGGACCGCCCGGGAAGCGAAGCTGGTGCACCGGACCCGGGGCGGGGAGGAAGTTTCGGCCCGGGTCTTCACCGTTGATGCGGAACTCGATCGAGTGACCGGTCGTGACCGGGTCGGGGTAGTCGAGCACGCCGCCCTCGGCGAGACGGAACTGCTCGCGCACGAGGTCGAGGCCCGTGACCTCTTCGGAGACCGGGTGCTCGACCTGCAGGCGGGTGTTCACCTCGAGGAACGAGACCGTGCCGTCCTGTCCGATGAGGAACTCGCAGGTGCCGGCGCCGACGTAGCCGACCTCCTTGAGGATGGCCTTGGACGCCGCGTAGAGCGCACGGTTCTGCTCCTCGGTGAGGAACGGTGCGGGCGCCTCTTCGACGAGCTTCTGGTGCCGGCGCTGCAGCGAGCAGTCGCGGGTCGAGACGACGACGACATTGCCGTGCTCGTCGGCGAGGCACTGGGTCTCGACGTGGCGCGGCTTGTCGAGGTACTTCTCGACGAAGCACTCGCCGCGGCCGAACGCCGCGACGGCCTCGCGGGTCGCCGAGTCGAACAGCTCGGGCACCTCGTCGCGCGTGCGGGCGACCTTGAGGCCGCGACCGCCGCCGCCGAAGGCGGCCTTGATCGCCACAGGCAGGCCGTGCTGGTCGACGAACTCGAGCACCTCGGAGGCGTCGGCCACCGGGTTGAGCGTTCCCGGCGCGAGCGGCGCGCCGACCTTCTCGGCCACGTGCCGCGCCGAGACCTTGTCACCGAGGCGCTCGATGGCTTCGGGGGAGGGCCCGATCCAGATGAGGCCGGCGTCGATGACGGCCCGCGCGAAGTCGGGGTTCTCGGCGAGGAAGCCGTAACCGGGGTGCACGGCGTCGGCGCCCGAGCGGCGCGCGACCGAGAGCAGCTTGTCGATGACGAGGTAGGTCTCGGCACTCGTGGCGCCGTCGAGGGCGTACGCCTCGTCGGCGAGCTTGACGTGCCGCGCGTCGCGATCCTGGTCGGCGTACACGGCGACGGAGCCGAGACCGGCGTCGCGTGCGGCGCGGATGACGCGGACGGCGATCTCGCCACGGTTGGCGATGAGGACCTTGGTGATGCGCGGCATAATCGTCAAGCCTATTGGCCGCGTCGGTCACGCCTTTGGGTGACCTCCACAAAATGAACCCGAGACTCTTGAGGGCGGCGACAATCGCGGGTTGATCGAGTAGGCGCGCCAGCGCCGTATCGAGATCCCGCGAGCCCGTGGGTCTCGATACGCGTCGGGCTTCGCCCGGCGCTACTCGACCGGCGCAGGGCGGTTCCAGAGCGACGGCCAATCGCCGCCGAGCTCGCGCACGAGATCGCGCAGCGTCGAGAGCGAGAGCCCGACGACGGTCGACGGGTCGCCCTCGACTCGCCGGATGAACGGCCCGCCGAGGCTGTCGATGGTGAACGCCCCGGCGACGAGCAACGGCTCTCCCGACGCGATGTACGCGTCGATCTCGGCATCGTCGAGCGCGGCGAAACGCACGGTCGCGACATCCGCTCGCCCGACGGCGCCGCGCACCCGGCCGCCGCGGTGGTCGATGAGCCAGTGTCCCGACCAGAGGTCGCCGTGCGCGCCGTTCTGCGCGAGCCAGCGCGCCCTGGCGACGTCGGCGGTGTGCGGCTTGCCGTAGATCGCCCCGTCGACGACGAACGCCGAATCGCCGCCCAGGATGAACCCGTCGATGGGTTCGCCGCCGGGTGAGGTGCCCACGATCGCCTCGGCCTTCGCCTGTGCGAGCAGCTGCACCATGTCGGGCGGCGTGAGCGGACCGGTGACCGCCTCGCGCGCCGCGACCGCGGCCTCCTCGTCGACGCCCGGGGCGACGGCGATGGGCTCGACGCCCGCGGCGCGGAGCGTCTGCAGGCGGGCGGGCGACGTCGAGGCGAGGTACAGGCGCATGCCCCCATCCTGCCCCGGTCGGGCCGCGCTGTGGAATGCTCGAACCATGGCACAGACCCGTCGTCCCCGTCGCGGCAGTCGCACCGGCACCCGCGGCGGCACGCCGCGACCCGCACCGAAGCCGCCCAGCACGGACGGGCCGATCGTGACGCTCGAGGTCGAGCGCGTCGCCCACGGCGGCGTGTTCGTCGCCCACCACGAAGGCCGGGTCGTGTTCGTCGCCGACGCGATCCCCGGCGAACGCGTCGTCGCGCGCGTCGTCGACCGGTCGAAGGACCGGTTCTGGCGGGCCGAGACCGTCGAGGTGCTCGAGGCATCGCCCGACCGCCGCCCGCACATCTGGGCCGAGGCGTCGGTCGAGCGCGCTCCCGAGCGTCGGGCCGGAGGCGCCGAGTTCGGCCACATCGCGACCGGCAGACAGCGTGCGCTGAAGGCGGAGGTGCTCGTCGACGCACTCGCCCGGTTCGGCGGCGTCGAGCGCGACGTCGTCGTCGAGCCGGTACCCGTGGAGCTCGCGCCCGACGTCGACCTCGTGGCAGGCACCGGCTGGCGCACCCGCGTGCGCCTGCACGTCGCGGGCGACGGCTCGGTCGGGCCGTATGCGGCCCGCAGCCACACGGTCGTCCCCGTCGCATCCGTTCCGCTCGCGGTGCCCGCGCTCGCCGAACTCGCGCCGCTCGACCAGCGGTTCGCGGGAGCCCGCGCGATCGACCTGGTCGCGCCGAGCGTCGGCGATGCGGCCCTCGTGGTCGTCGACGACGAACGGATGCCCCGTGGCCCGCGCCCGACGATCGTCGAGCGGGTCGGCGATCGCGACTTCACGCTCGACCGCGATGGCTTCTGGCAGGTGCATCCCGGTGCCGCAGCCACCCTGACGACCGCCGTGCAGGAGCTGATCGACGGGGAGGGCTTCGACCCGCGAGCGGCGAACCACGACCTCTACGGAGGCGTCGGACTGCTCGCCGCCGCGGTCGGCGACCGATTCGGCGACGCCGTGCGCATCACCTCGGTCGAGTCCGACTCCCGCGCCACCGAGCACGCCGGAGCGAACCTCGCCGACTGGGTCGGCGCCCGAGCCGTCACGGCACGCGTCGATCGGTACCTCGACGAGCTCGCGGCATCCGCCGGGCGCGCCGAACTCACCCGACTCGGCGACGCGACCGTCGTGCTCGACCCGCCGCGCTCGGGCGCCGGCCGCGCGGTCGTCGACCGGCTCGCCGAACTGCGACCGCGCCAGCTCGTCTACGTCGCCTGCGATCCGGTCGCGCTCGCGCGCGACGTCGGCATGCTGCGGGCGCACGGCTACGAACTCGAGGCGCTGCGGGCGTTCGACCTGTTCCCGAACACGCATCATGTCGAGGCCGTCGCGCGCCTGCGCGCTATCGTGTGAGACGAACGTGAAGGGGGACCGCGTGGCAGACGCGAACGGCCGCACGGGCGCAGGCACCGCGGCGACGGTGGCGATCGTCGACGACCACGAGGCCGTTCGACTCGGCCTCCGCGCGGCGTGCGAGGCGGCGGGGTATCGCGTCGTGGCCGACACCCCCGACGTGGCACGCCTGCTCGGCGCGCTCGACGGCCGCCGATGTGATGTCGTCGTGCTCGACCTGTCGCTCGGCGACGGCACCTCGGTGACCGAGAACGTCCGGTCGGTGCTCGCCACGGGCAGCGCCGTCCTCGTGCACAGCATCGCCGATCGCGTGGCCGCGGTGCGCGAGTCGCTCGCGGCGGGCGCGGCCGGGGTCATCCCGAAGGCGTCGCCGATGTCCGACGTGATCCGCGCGATCGCGACGGTGGCCGGCGGCGGCGTGCTCAACAACGTCGAGTGGGCGAGCGCGATCGAGGCCGACAGCGATTTCGCGCGCGCCCAGCTCGGGCGCCGTGAACGCGATGTGCTGCACCTCTACGCATCGGGCCTGCCGCTCAAGCTCGTGGCGGCGCAGCTCGGCATCGCGCATTCCACCGCCCGCGAGTACCTCGACCGCATCCGGGCCAAGTACGTCGAGGTCGGGCGGCCAGCGCCGACGAAGGTCGACCTGCTGCGTCGGGCCGTCGAAGACGGGATCCTCCCGGGCCTCGACGCCGACGGTGGAGATGCCCGCCGCTGAATGGCTCGTGCCGCGCATCGTGCGGCGTCGAGCCACCGTGACCCGCGGCCAGGTCGAGACGATCTTCGCTCGGGCGCTGGGGCTCTTCGGGCTCGTGTTCGGGGCGCAGACGGTGCCGCTCGCGCTGCAGGAGGCCGACGCGCTCGTCACCGGCTCGGGTGCCGCGCTGATGGCGGTGCTCTACGGGGCGATCGTGGCGCTCGCGGCCGCGACCGTCACGAAGATCGCCGTGCGTCTGGCCTGCCTGGGCTTCGCCGCCCTCTACGCCGCATCGCTCGTCACGTGGCCGTTCCTCGTCGTCGACCCGGCAGCCCTCGACGATTCGGCGCCGTGGCTGTACTACCTCTGCACCGTCGCGACGACCGCCGCCGCCTTGGCGCTTCCACCGCTCTGGGCGGGTGCCTACACCCTCGTCGTGCCGGCGGTCTACGGCGTGATCCGGCTCACGCCGGCCGGTGGGGAGGCCGATCCGCTGCTCGCCGTGCTCGACGCGCTCTACGCCGTGGTGCTCGGCGTCGTGGTCCTCGCGATCGTCATCATGCTGCGTCAGGCCGCCGAAGAGGTCGACACGGCGCAGGAGGCCGCGCTCGAGCGGTACGACGTGGCAGCCCGTCAGCACGCGACCGAGATCGAGCGCGTCAAGGTCGACGCGCTCGTGCACGACAGCGTGCTCACGACACTGCTCTCGGCGGCCGCGGCGAGCACGCCCGACCAGCAGGCGCTCGCCGCGCGCATGGCGCGTGACGCACTGCTGCGGCTCGACGAGGCCGGGGCCACGGGCGCGAGCGCGCTCGACCGCGTCGGCCTGCCGGTGCTCGTGCGCCGCCTCCGCGCCGCGCTCACGACCTTCAACACCCCGTTCATCGTGCGCGTCGTGAACGCCGGCGGCGTCGAGTTGCCGGTCGACGTCGTCGACGCGCTCTACACGGCTTCGGTGCAGGCCATGGTCAACAGCCTGCAGCACGCCGACGAACCGGGGCGGCGTGCTCGTCGAGAGCTCCGGGTCCGAGGCGTGCGGGCCGGAGGGTGCGTCATCGAGGTCTCCGACGACGGCGTCGGGTTCGATCGCCCGGCGGTGCCCGCCGAGCGGCTCGGACTTCGGGTCTCGATCGAGGAGCGCATGGCCAACGCGGGCGGCAGCGCCCGCATCGAGTCGCAGCCCGGGCGTGGGACGACGGTGACGGTGGTCTGGCCGGCCGTGGCGACCGGTGCCGCCGACAGCGCGGAGCCGGGCGCATGATCACGATCCCGCGCTGGCTGCTGCTCCTGCTGGGTGCGCTCTTCTCGGGCTACCACGTCGTCCTCGGCATCTACTCGCTCGACATCCCCGCTTCGCCGCTGCCGACGATCGCCGCGCTCGCCGTCTACACGCTCGCCACGGTGCTGAGCCTCTGGCCGGGCAAGCGCATGCGCATGCCCGACTGGCTCGCCGCGTTCGACCTCGCCGTCGCCATCGTGCTCCCGCTGCTCGTCACGAGCCAGCTCGATCCCGACGTCGACAACGGGTACGCCACCTGGTACGTCGCCGCCGTGGGCACGCTCATGACGATCGCCGCGGCGCGTCGGCAGCTCCTCGTCGCGTGGGTGGGGGTGATCGCGCTGACCGTGCAGACCGTCGTGTGGGCGGGGCCGCTCGCGCTCGCGGCGCTCGGCGTGATCGGCAGCATCGTCTGGGTCGCGATCGCCCACACGCTCACGAGCGCGCTGACGAGCGCTGGCCGGGAGACCCGACGCTACGCGCAGGCCGAGCGCGAGGCCGCCGCCTGGCAGGCGGCCCAGGACGCGCACCTGTTCGAGGGCCGGATGCGGCTGAACCAGACCGAACGACTCGCCGCGCCGATGCTGCGCCGCATCGCCGACCGCGACGGACAATTGACCGACACGCAGCGCGATGAGTGCCGCACGCTCGAAGCCGCGATCCGCGACGAGATCAGGGGTCGGATGCTGCTCACCGATGTCGTCCGCGCCGAGGTGCGTCGTGCGCGCGAGCGCGGCATCGTCGTCACGTTGCTCGACGAGGGCGGCATCGACGACCTCGACGAGGCCGCGCGCGACCGCGTGCTCTCGCACCTCGCGGAGGCCATCGCGGCATCGAACGCCGACCGCATCATTGCGCGTACCGCGGCCGTGACCTCTGCCGCGGCGGTCACCGTGGTCGGGCTCGTCGACCCGCCCGGCGACGCCGCCGAAACCGACGAGGCCGAGGTCGAGCTCTGGCTCGAGATCCCGCGCCTGCATCAGCCCGGCGACCTCGAGGCGACGTCGGCGAACCCGGGGGAATGAGAGAGGGGGACCGATCCCCGATCGGTCCCCCATCAAGCCCGAGCCACGGCGATAACCCGAATATCGCCTTGGCTCGCCCCCAACGGCCACCGGTACCCGACCGGTGGCGGTGGCGACTCACGAAGGAGCCTGCATGACCATCATGCGCGAGCCGTGCGCGCGCGCCTAGTCAGCATTTCGGGGGACACCGTGTCCTCAGGCGGCGAGCTCGACGGCACGCCGCTCGCGCCGGCGATCCCAGGCGCGGCGGATGACCCGTTCGAGCGGCTTCTCGACGCCGTAGTGCAGTGCAGCGGCAGCGAGGATGCCGATGACGAGCATCGCTCCGTACCACGCGAGGTTACTCCAGCCGACGGGTCGGGGACCCACCAGTGCCAGCACCGCGTAGATGAGCAGCGAGTGCACCAGGTAGAACGAGTACGAGATCTCACCGAGGCGGATCGACCACCGATTCCGGGTGAACGACCACCGCCCCGCGAGGTCGCCCGCCGCGACGCTCGCGATCAGCAGCGCGAACAGGATCACGACGAACTCGGTGACGAACGGCCAGAGCGGTGCCGTGGAGGGCCACAGCGCCGTGATCGGCCTCGAGGCGTACCATGCGGCGAAGGCCGCCCCGAGCATGACCAGGAGGACGAGCGGGCGGACCTTCGGGCGCCAGCCGCACCGCATGGCCCAGGCGAGCGCCATGCCGAGCACGAACTCGGGCAGGCGCAGGATCGGCCACGGCAGCTGCGCGAACCACGAAGCGGGCGCGATGACGATGACGACCCGGGACGCGAGCAGCACGGCGACCATCGCGCCCGCGCCGATGAGGGCGCCCTTGGCCCGGACGCGTGAGAACGCGCGGCCGATGGCGGGATGCAACGCGTAGAAGAACGCCTCGCAGGAGAGCGTCCACGCGACCGGGTTCCCGCTGAAGAGCACCGCCGGGTCGCGCCACCAGCCCTGCAGCAGCACGAACGAGAGGGCGAGGACTCCGACATCCACCGGCTTCACCCATGCCTGTGCGGGATCGGGCGTGAGGCTGGTGAAGATGGGGATGGCGACGATGAGCGCCACGAGGTAGGCGGGATAGATGCGTGCGAATCGCCGCACGTAGAACGTCCCGGGCGAGACCCGGTCTGAGGCCGACCAGGTGAGCACGAAGCCCGACAGCACGAAGAAGAAGGCGACGCCGTAGTTGCCGAAGCCGAGCGCACGCGCGATCGGCAGCGGTGCGAGGTTCGCCATGTGGAACGCGAACACCGCGAACGCCGCCCACCACCGCAGACCGGTGAGCGAGTCGACGCGCGGCATGCGGGTACTCAGGGGGCTCGCGGACACGAAGCGAAATCGTACCGGAAACGAGTTGGACGACCGACCCGGCCAGCGGGTTCAGAGGCCCGAGCGCACCCATCGGCCGGGTCCGACCTCGATCGGCCGGCGCATCGCGCCGCTGCTGCGCACCCACGGGTCGCGAACGGGGTCGTCGGCGGATGCTGCGACGGCCGCATCCTCGTCGACGGACGCCAGGATCACCGCAGTGACGGCGGCGGCCTCCTCGTCGCCGATGTTGCGGCTGATGATACGAAGGTCGGCCGAGCGCTGGTCGGCGCCGGGCACTGGGGACTCGCTCGGGTCTGACACGTCGGCTCCTTACAGCGGGATGTTCCCGTGCTTCTTCTGCGGCAGGCTCGCACGCTTGGTGCGCAGGTTGCGAAGCGCCTTGACCACGGCGACACGGGTGGCGGCAGGCTCGATGACGCCGTCGAGCTCGCCGCGTTCGGCCGCGAGGAACGGCGACGCGACGTTGTAGGTGTACTCGTTCGCGAGCTTCGTGCGCACGGCGGCGACGTCTTCGCCGGCGTCTTCGGCGCGCTTGATCTCGCCCCGGTACAGGATGTTCACGGCACCCTGGCCGCCCATGACCGCGATCTCCGCGGTCGGCCACGCGAGGTTGATGTCGGCGCCGAGCTGCTTCGAGCCCATGACGATGTACGCGCCGCCATAGGCCTTGCGGGTGATGACGGTGACGAGCGGCACCGTCGCCTCGGCGTACGCGTACAGCAGCTTCGCACCGCGGCGGATGACGCCGGTCCACTCCTGGTCGGTGCCGGGAAGGTAGCCGGGCACGTCGACGAGCGTGAGGATCGGCAGCGAGAACGCGTCGCAGAACCGCACGAACCGGCTCGCCTTCTCACCGGCGGCGATGTTGAGCGTGCCCGCCATCTGGCTCGGCTGGTTCGCGATGATGCCCACCGACCGGCCCTCGATGCGGGCGAAGCCCACCACGATGTTCGGGGCGAAGAGCGGCTGCACCTCGAGGAAGTCGCCGTGGTCGACGATGCCCTCGATGACCGAGTGCATGTCGTACGGCTGGTTCGGCGAATCGGGGATGATCGTGTTCAGTCGGCGGTCGTCGTCGGTGATCTCGAGCTCGACGTCCGCGTCGTACACCGGGGCATCCGTCATGTTGTTGTCGGGCAGGAACGAGACGAGCGTGCGCGCGTAATCGAGCGCATCGGACTCGTCGCTCGCGAGGTAGTGCGCGACACCCGAGATCGTGTTGTGCGTGAGCGCCCCGCCGAGCTCCTCCATGCCGACGTCTTCGCCGGTGACGGTCTTGATGACGTCGGGGCCGGTGACGAACATCTGGCTCGTCTTGTCGACCATGATCACGAAATCGGTGAGCGCGGGGGAGTACACCGCACCGCCGGCGGCCGGGCCGCACACGATCGAGATCTGCGGGATGACTCCCGAGGCCGCGGTGTTGCGGCGGAAGATCTCGCCGTACTTGCCGAGCGCGACGACGCCCTCTTGAATGCGGGCGCCGCCCGAGTCGAGGATGCCGATGATCGGCACGCCGATCTTGAGGGCGAGCTCCATGACCTTGATGATCTTCTCGCCCGCGACCTCGCCGAGCGAGCCGCCGAAGATCGTGAAGTCCTGCGAGTAGACCGCGACCTGGCGGCCGTGGATGGTTCCCGTTCCGGTGACGACGGCGTCCCCGTAGGGGCGCTTGGCCTCCATGCCGAACGCGTGGGTGCGGTGGCGCACGAACTCGTCGAGTTCCACGAACGAGCCGGGGTCGAGGAGCGCTGCGATGCGCTCGCGGGCCGTCATCTTGCCCTTGGCGTGCTGCTTCTCGATCGCCGCCTCGCCGCTCGCGGTCACCGCTTCGTGGTAGCGCAGCTTGAGGTCGGCGAGTTTGCCGGCGGTCGTGGAGAGGTCGGGGCCGTCAGTCGCTTCGGTCACGCCGTTCACTCTACCGGCGACGATCAGGCCCGCTTCGTTGAGGGATTCCACAAATGCGCCCCCGCCATTCGTGATGTCCTGTCGTGCAGGTCCGAGTGCCATCGATCCGTCGAAAAGTGCACCACCCGAGCCCGGGAACAGCATCTTCCGACGGATCGAGCCGGGGCAGGGATCGAGCGCACGCTCGGGCGGCTGAGTAGGGTGATGCCATGGAATGGCAGCGATCGCGCGCGGCGGTGCCGCGCTTCGAGTTCCTGACCGAGGCGGGGTCGACCAACGACGAACTGCGCGAGGCGGCGAGCGGTGCGGATGCCGCGTCCTGGCCCCACGGCTCGGTCATCGTCACCGACAACCAGACGCACGGCCGCGGCCGGCTCGGTCGACGCTGGCTCGCGCCGACGGGCAAGACTCTCGCGATCTCGCTGCTGCTGCGCCCCGAGTCGCCCGGCGGCAAGCCGTTCCCGGTCGACGCCTACGGGTGGATTCCGCTCATCGCCGGTGCCGCCATGACCGAGGCGGTGCGGCGCGCGGTCGAAGCGGCATCCGCGCTCGACACGGATCGCGAAGACGACGACGACGAGAGCGGCGGCATCGAGGTCGAGCTCAAGTGGCCGAACGACGTGCTGGTCTCGGGCTACAAGATCTGCGGCATCCTCTCGGAGATGATTCCCGCGCCGACCGACGAAGCCGCGACCGACGCAGCCGCGGCCGGCGCCGTCGTCGTCGGTGCGGGCCTCAACCTCACCCTCGACGAGCACGACCTGCCGACGCTCACGTCGACCTCCCTGCTGCTCGCGACCGGCCGGGCACCCGATGCCGATGCGGTGCTCGCCGACTACCTCGCGGGCTTCCTAAAGCTGTTCCGCGCCCTCGCCGAGGCGGGCGGCGACGCAGCCGCGAGCGGCGTCGACCGCCGCGTGAGCGCACTCTGCGGCACCCTCGGCAGCGACGTGCGCGTGGAGCTCCCGGGCGAGCGTGAGCTGCTCGGCCGAGCCGAGCGACTCGATCGCGACGGCCGGCTCATCGTCGTCGACCGCGAGAACGGCGAGCCGCAGGCTGTCGCCGCCGGAGACGTCACCCATCTGAGGTATTAATGGGCGTATGACGAGTGCCCCGACGCCCGGCCCGGCCGCGCCGCCCGCGCAACCGGCGGAACGGGTCGTCGCTCGAGTGCGCCGTCATGCCCGTGTCCTGATCCTGCCCGCACTGCTGCTCATCCTCGTCACCGGGGCGACGACCTATGCCGTCGGCATCCTCGACGAGGGGTGGCAGCAGCTCGCGGCGGTCGGTGCGGCGGTGTTCCTCGTGCTGCTCGGCTGCCTGCTGCCGTTCCTCGCCTGGCTCACGCATCGCGCGACCATCACGACTCGCCGCCTCATCCTGCGCAGCGGCATCTTCGTGCGCGTGCGCGAAGAGGTGCTGCACAATCGCGCCAACGACGTGTCGGTGCGGCGCACGTGGGGGCAGGGCGCGTTCGGGTCGGGCGACGTGCGCATCGACATCGGTCGCGAACGCCCGGTGGTGCTGAAGGACGTCCCCAAGCCCCAGCTCGTGCAGGCGGCCCTCCTCGAACTCATCGAAGACGCGCACGCCGCGTTCACCGAGCGGCATCGCGCGTCGCAGCAGATCATCGACGGCGACACGGTCGCATGGGGTCGCCGCTGATTGTGCCGGCCGGCGGTTCGGTCGGGCGCAGGCACAGCGGGCGCTCGGCCCGAACGCGTAGTGTTGTCGGCTGGGCTCGCGCATCCCGAGCGCGCGTCGCACGATGAAGGGTTCCACTTGGCCGACGAATGCATCCACGGTTTCGAAGACGGCATGTGCGCCATCTGCTTCCCGCCGAAGGAGCCGGCGAAACCCGTCGCCGCACCGAAGCCGCGCACGGCGCGCGCCGGCGTGCGCACCGCTCGGCCGGCGGCTCGGGTTCCGGGCGCACCGCACGCCGCGTCCGACGCGGCGATCGACGCCAAGGCGATGCGCATCTACCACGTCACCCACCTCGACAACCTCGGCCGCATCCTGGGGTCCGGTGCGCTGCTCGCCGATGCCGCCGAGCCCGGGGCCCGGCCCGAGGTCGACATCGCCGCCCCCGCGGCACGTGAGTTCCGCCGGACGGCCGCGGTCGGCGGCACCGACGCGGTCGTCGCCGACTACGTGCCGTTCCTGCTCACGCCCGACGCGCACGTCTGGGATGCGGTGCGCACCACGACACCCGACCCGCGACTCGTCGCCACGGCCGTCGAGCGCCCCGCGGCCGACTACGTGATCTTCGTGAGCTCGGTGGGCGTCGCGCTCGGCGCGCGCACCGAGGTGCGCGGCGAGGTCGTGGTCAGCGACGCCGACGCCGCCGTGGCCGGCGCGCGCACGGCGACCGAATGGCCCGAGATCGAGCGGATGCTCCGTCGCCTCGCACGCGACGTCGACGGGGCGCCGCTCGCCTCGGCGGAGCTGCTCGTGCGCGAAGCGCTGCCGATCGAACGGGTCTCGCTCATCGCCGTCTCGAACGAGAAGGTCCGTGATCGCGTTCGCGAGGCGCTCCGGGCCGTCGGCCTCCGCACTCGTGTCGCGGTCTACCCGCCGTGGTTCCTGCCGAGCGTCGACGTCGCCGAGTGAGGGGCGGCGTCGGGCTCCTCGAACAGCGTGCGCTGCGCCTCTTCGACGCGTGCGAGGTTCGAGAGCCCGTCGGCGCGATGGTGGCCGAAGACCCAGTAGCGGTACAGCACGAAGCGGAATGCGGTGCCCAGCGCGAGTCCCACGACGTTCGTCGAGATGTTGTCGGCCACGAGGCTCGTGTAGCCGAGGAGGTGGTGGCTGATCCAGAGGCAGATGAGCGCGATGGCCATGCCGCCGAGGGACACGACGACGTACTCGGCGAACTCTCGGAGGTAGTTGCGACGCCGATGCTTGCGGAAAGTCCAGTAGCGGTTCCCGAGCCAGTTGAAGATGATCGCGACGCTCGTCGAGATGACCTTGGCGCCGATCGCGGACTGGGCCCAGTTGTCGTCGCCGAAGACGCCGAGTCGCAGCAGGTTGAAGAGCGTCACGTCGATGACGAGGCCGATGAGCCCGACGATGCCGAACTTCACGGCGTACGCGAGCAGGCCGTTCCACAGTCGAGAGGCGATGCTCGCGAGGGTCGTCGACACCGGGACATCCTATGCCGTGTCGCCCGAACTAGACTGAACCAGGCGCCGTACCGGCGCTGAACGACGGTGAACGGGGTGCATGGAGTGCGGGTCGGTGTGATCGGCGGCGGACAGCTGGCGCGGATGATGATTCCCGCCGCGATCGAACTCGGAGTCGATCTTCGGGTGCTCGCCGAGCAAGACGGGATGTCGGCCGGCCTCGCTGCAGACCGTGTCGGCGACTACACCGACACGGCGACCGTGCTCGACTTCGCACGCCAGGTCGACGTGATCACGTTCGACCACGAGCATGTGCCTCAAGACGTGCTGCGAGCGCTCGTCGACGCCGGCGTACGGGTGCACCCGGGGCCCGACGCCCTGCGATTCGCCCAAGACAAGCTGCTCATGCGCGAACGGCTGTCCGAACTCGGCCTGCCGGTACCCGACTGGGCCAGGGTCGAGACCCTCGGCGAACTCGACGACTTCATCTCCGGTCACGGCGGAGCGGCGGTCGTGAAGACCCCGCGCGGCGGGTACGACGGCAAGGGCGTCCGAGTGGTGCGCAGCGCCGCAGAGGTGGCCGAGTGGTTCGCGACGATCGCCGAAGACGGCCGGCCGGGAGCCCTGCTCGTCGAGGAGCTCGTCGACTTCCGGCGCGAGCTCGCGCAGCTCGTCGCCCGCCGGCCGAGCGGCGAGGTCGCCGCCTGGCCCGTCGTCGAGACGCTGCAGGTCGGCGGCGTGTGCAGCGAGGTCATCGCCCCGGCGCCGCGGTCGGCGGGCAAGCTCGCCGACGTCGCAGCCGACGTGGCCCTCACGATCGCCGAGGGGCTCGGCGTCACCGGGGTGCTGGCGGTCGAGCTCTTCGAGACCACCGACGACCGCATCCTCGTCAACGAGCTCGCCATGCGACCCCACAACAGCGGGCACTGGTCGATGGACGGGTCGACGACCGGCCAGTTCGAGCAGCACCTGCGGGCCGTGCTCGACCTGCCGCTCGGCGGCACGGGCAGCCACGGCGAATGGTCGGTCATGGTCAACGTGCTCGGCGGCCCCGCCGAGGGCGCGCTGACCGACCGCTACGCCGAGGCGATGGCGGGGCACCCGACCGTCAAGGTGCACAATTACGGCAAGGCGCCGCGACCCGGCCGCAAGATCGGCCACGTCACGGCCACCGGCGACGATCTCGACGTGGTCGTCTACGAGGCGCGTGCTGCTGCGGCGTTCTTCCAGGACTGACGCGCGGAAATCGAGACGCGCTCGCGCTCGTCGACCGGCGGGGCTGCGGCGATCTCACAGCGCCCGGCCGTACACTCGATCAAGTGACTGAGACGAACACCAGCCCGCTCGTCGGCGTCGTCATGGGTTCCGACTCCGACTGGAACGTCATGAGCGAGGCCTCGGCCCTGCTCGACGAGTTCGGCGTCGCCCACGAGGTCGAGGTCCTCTCCGCGCACCGCACGCCGGAGAAGATGATCGCCTACGGCAAGCAGGCGTCCGCGCGCGGCCTCAAGGTCATCATCGCCGGCGCCGGCGGCGCCGCCCACCTCCCCGGAATGCTCGCATCGGTCACGACCCTGCCGGTCGTGGGCGTGCCCGTGCCGCTCTCGCGCCTCGACGGGCTCGACTCGCTGCTCTCGATCGTGCAGATGCCCGCGGGCGTGCCCGTCGCGACCGTGTCGATCGGCGGCGCGAAGAACGCCGGCCTCATCGCCGTGAAGATCCTCGCCACCGCCGACGCGTCGCTCACCGACGCGCTCGCCGCCTACGCCGACGACCTCGCGGCCCTCGTCGAGCAGAAGAACGAACGGCTGAAGCACTCCCGATGAGCCTCGCCGCCAGCCCGATCCGCTACCCCGACGTCGCCTCACGGTCACTGATGACCCGTCGCGGGTGGTGGCTCGTCGTGCTCAACTTCTTGATCCCCGGTTCGCCGCAGGTGCTGGCCGGCAGTCGCCGGCTGGGAAGGTTCGGGCTCGGCTCCACGCTCGTGCTCTGGACGCTCGCCGTCGTCGCGCTCGTGGTGTGGCTGCTCTGGCCCGCCGCACTGCTCACCGTGCTCTCGATGTCGTGGACGCTCTGGATCGTCGCTGCGCTGCTCGCGTTCTACGCCGTGGTCTGGGTCATCCTCACCCTCGACACGCTGCGCCTCGTGCGCATCGTGAAGACGGCGCCGTCGGCCCGCGGGTGGATCGCCGGGCTCACGACGCTCGTGCTCGTCGTGCTGTCGGGCTCGGCCGCGTACGGCGCCTACCTGGCCACGACCGCGAGCGGATTCCTCAACTCGGTGTTCATCGCCGGCCCCACCGAGCCGCCCGTCGACGGGCGGTACAACATCCTGTTGCTCGGCGGCGACTCGGGGCCCGACCGCGAGGGCATGCGGCCTGACAGCATCTCGGTCGTCTCGATCGACGCCGACACCGGCCAGGCGGTCACGATCGGCCTGCCGCGCGACCTCGAGTACGTTCCGTTCCCCTCCGACTCCCCGCTCGCCGCCGTCTACCCCGAGGGCTACGGGGCCATCGACGGCTGCAACGTCGACGTGTGCCTGCTGAACTCGATCTACACCGAGGTCGAGCTCAAGAGCCCCGAGATGTACCCGAACGCCGTCGGCGAGGGCTCCGAGCCCGGCATCGAGGGCGTACGCGACGCGGCAGAGGGCATCACCGGGCTGACGATCCAGTACTACGTGCTCATCGACATGCAGGGCTTCGAGCAGCTCATCAACGCGCTCGGCGGCGTCGAGATCAATGTCGAGACCCGCATCCCGATCGGCGGCGACGAAGACAACAACAACGTCGACGGATGGATCGAACCCGGTCAGCAGCACCTGAACGGCTACCACGCCCTCTGGTACGGCCGTGCCCGCTACGGCGTCGCCGGCGGCGATTATGAACGGATGGCCCGCCAGCGCGTGTTGCAGGAGGCGATCCTGACCCAGTTCACGCCGACGAACGTGCTCGGCAAGTTCCAGGAGGTCGCGAGCGCCGGCGCCGACACCGTGAAGACCGACGTCCCGCAGTCGATGCTCGGCTACTTCGCGAACCTCGCGATGAAGACGAAGGACCTGCCGATGACGCACGTCGAGCTCGTGCCCGACAACGGCGTCGACCCCATGGATCCCGACTGGGAGTACGTCCGGTCCCTCATCGACACGGCCCTCGCGCCGCCCGCGACCGAGGAACCGGCCGAGTAACGGCGTCGGTCGAGTAGCGAGCGCAGCGAGCGTATCGAGACCACATGCGACGGCCTCGATACGCGCTACTCGACCGACGAAAGCTCAGAGGTCGGCGTGCAGCTGCCAGACGCGCTCGGCGGAATCGCGCCAGCTGAACGCGCGGGCACGGTCGGTTCCGGCCACCGACATGCGGTCGGCGAGGTCGCTGTGCTCGACGACGGTCGTGACGGCCGCGGCGAGGCGATCGGTGTACCCGCCGGTGCCGACGGGAACGCTCATGCCGGCGTCGCCCGACACCTCGAGGTACGCGGGGGTGTCGGAGTGGATCACGGGGACACCGAGACTGAACGCCTCGATCAGCGAGGTGCCCGAACCCTCTTCATGGCTCGGTGCGACGAACGCGGTGGCGCCCGCGAGCACGGCCGCGAGCCCGCCGGGGTCGCCCGCTTCGATCGCCTTGACCCGGCTCGGCGCGACGCCGGCCTCTTCGGCGACCGCGGCGAGATGGAGCTCGCCCCACGTCTCGGGGCCGAGGACCACGAGCGGGATATCGGGCACCCCTGGGCGGCCGAGCGCCTCGAGCAGGTCTACGACGCCGTTGCGGGGCTCGAGCGACCCGACCGTGACGAGGTAGTCCTTGGGCAGGCGCAGCGCCTGCACGCGTGCGGCGGCGTCGGCCTGCAGTTTCAGCCCGGGACGCGGCGCGGTGCCGATGACCCGCACGCGGTCGCCGAAGTCGGCGACCATCGCGAGGCGCTCGGCGAGCGCGTGCGTGGGCACCACGACGGCATCGGCGTGCTTGCGGGCGCGCTTCATCATTCCCTTGTGCCAGGCCACCGTCGCGGAGGTGAGCGACTCGGGGTGGGTCCACGCGAGCAGGTCGTGCACCGTGACGACGGTCTGGTCGAGGCCGGCCTCGCGGTCGTGTCGCCGCAACGGCGCGAAGAGACCCGGCGCATGGATCATGCCGCCGCCGGGCGAAGTCGTGAGCCCGAACTGCCAGGCCGCCGCGAGCTCGCGCCGCGCGAGGCTCGTCTTGTAGAGGCCCGCGAGCCCGGGGAACCGGGCGAGCACGGCGTCGTAGTCGGTGGGCGGGGAGGACGAGACGATGCCCTCGACGTCGCAGCCGCGGGGTGCGGTCGCGATGAGGGCCTCGGTCAGCGCCTCGGTGTACCGGCCGAGCGGTCCGGGCGCCGGGGCGACGACCTGGTCGACGACCATGCGAAGCGTCGTGGGCATGCCCCTCCTTCGAGTGTCGTGGTGTCGGTGTCCCAATCTAGCCGCCCGATCATCGGTGAAACCCCTGAGTGCGGTGCCCTGTGGAGAGTCGGCCCGCGAGGACAGGGCAAGATAGGGGAGAGCCTTCCCACCTTCTGCGAGAGTGAATGAGTCCGTCACCTGAGCCAGCGCGCGTCGTCGCGGTCGTCGTCGCCTACAATCGCGCCGAGCTGCTCGCCGAGGTGCTCGCGTCTCTCGCTGCCCAGCGCACCCCGCTCGCGCGGGTCGTCGTCGTCGACAACGCCTCGACCGACGGCTCGGCCGAGGTCGCGCGCGCCGCGGGCGACCTCGTGGACCTCGTCTCGCTGCCGCGCAACACCGGCGGTGCCGGCGGCTTCGCCACGGGCATGGCCGTGGCGCTCGCCGACCACGATCCCGACTGGCTGTGGCTCATGGACGACGACACCGTGCCCACCGAGGGTGCGCTCGCCGAACTGCTCGCAGCGGTCGCGGGCACCGAGGCCGTCGTAGCGGGCTCGAGGGTCGTCTGGCACGACGGCACCGAGCACCCCATGAACACGCCCCGCCAGAAGCCGTTCGTCTCGCGCGACGAGCGCATCGCCGCGGCCCGCCATGGCGGCATCGCGATCCGCAGCACCTCGTTCGTCTCGATGCTCGTCCGCGCCGACGTCGTCCGCGAGATCGGCCTGCCCATCGCCGACTACTTCATCTGGAACGACGACTTCGAATACTCGACGCGGGTCCTCCGGGGGCGTCGGGGCATCCACGTGCCCGCTTCGGTGGTCGTGCACAAGACCAAGGTGCTCGGGTCGACTGATGCCGACCCGGGCCCGCGGTTCTACTACGAGGTCCGCAACAAGCTCTGGATGTTCCGGCGTTCGTCGAGCCTCTCGGCGGGTGAGAAGGTGTTGTACGGCGCCTCGAGCGTGCGCCGGTGGGTGCGCGCGGTGGCCCGATCGCACGAGCGCGACGTGCTGCGCGACGGGTGGAAGCGCGGGTACCGCGACGGCACGCGCACGCGACCCCGGCCGAACGCGATGGCGCTCGCCGGTCTCGGCCGGGCATCCGACGCCGTGCAGCGGGTGGAACCCTCGTGAGCGGCTTCGCGCTGCTGATGCCCGTCTACCGCGGCGACGATGCCGCACACTTCACCAAGGCGTTCTCGTCGAGCGTCGACGAACAATCGCTGAAGCCGTCGCAGGTCGTGCTCGTTCAGGACGGACCGGTCGGCGACGACCTCGCCGCCGCGATCGACCGCGTCGTCGAGGCCAGCCCGGTTCCCGTCACCCGTCACGTCATCGATGAGAACGTCGGGCTCGCGCGTGCGCTGTCGATCGGGCTCGAGCTCGTCGAGCACGAGATCGTGGCGCGCATGGACGCCGATGACATCTCGCTGCCCGATCGGTTCGCGAGGCAACTGCCCGTCATCGACGCCGGCGTCGACCTCGTGGGTACCGGCATGTTCGAGTTCCTCGACGACGGCGGGGCGATCGTCGGGCGCAGAACGCCCCGCACCGGACACGACGAGATCGCGCGCTACGCGAGGTTCCACGATCCGTTCAGTCACCCCACGGTGATGTACCGCAAGTCCGCCGTCGCGCGGGCCGGCGGGTACCAGCCCCTCGGGCTCATGGAGGACTACTGGCTGTTCGCGAGGATGATCGACGCCGGGGCATCCGTCGAGAACATCCCCGACCCGCTCGTGATGTACCGCGTCGGCGCCGGCGCGTACGCCCGCCGCGGCGGGCGCGCGCAGTGGCGCAGCGAGCTCGCGCTGCAGCGCGCGCTGCGGGGCATCCGATTCACCACCCGGTGGGAGTACTTGCGCAACGTGACCGTGCGCGGCGTGTATCGGTTCGTTCCCGAGCGGCTGCGCAGGGTCGCCTACCGACGCCTGATCGCGGGGGGCACGCCCAGCTGAGCGGGCGGTTCTCGGGGGCGGCCCGACCGATGGCGGAGGGCGTGATCCGCGGACGATGATCCGGCGGCGCGCGGTGCGAACGACTGCCGCCGCGCCCGATTGCTCTTACCATGGTGCCGTTGCGCCGGCCGAGGGCGCATCGGTTCGGGGGTTCGGCATGAACGGCGCGTGGAGACTGTTCGGGGCGGTGCTGGCTGCGCTGCTCATCGTCGGGGGCGTCGGTCTCAGCACGGTCGCCGCACCGTCGCCGGCCGCGACGGCGGCCGACGGACGCGATTTCAACCCCGGCATGATCATCAGCGACGCCGTGTTCTACGACAGCAGCACGATGTCGGTCGCGCAGATCCAGTCGTTCCTCAATGCGCGCGTGCCGACCTGCCGCGCCGGGTACGTCTGCCTGAAGGACTACCGGCAGACGACGACGTCGCAGCCCGCCCGCAGCGAAGGATGCGCGGCGTACGCCGGCGTTGCGAACGAGCGCGCGGCGCAGATCATCTACAAGGTCGCGCGCGCCTGCGGCATCAATCCGCGTGCGTTGATCGTGCTGCTCGAGAAGGAGCAGGGACTCGTCAGCGACACCTGGCCATCGGCCCGCCAGTACCGCTCTGCGACCGGGTACGGGTGTCCCGACACGGCCGCCTGCGACACCGCCTACTACGGTTTCTTCAATCAGGTGTACCAGGCCTCGTGGCAGTTCAAGAAGTACCGGGCCCGACCCGCGGGCCGCGCCTACCAGGCCGGACGGACGAACACCATCCTGTGGCATCCCAACGCCGGCTGCGGCTCGTCGCAGGTGTACATCCAGAACCAAGCGACCGCCGGCCTCTACCTCTACACGCCCTACCGTCCGAACGCGGCCGCACTCGCGAACCTCTACGGCACCGGCGACGCGTGCTCGAGCTACGGCAACCGCAACTTCTGGCGCATGTTCACCGACTGGTTCGGGTCCCCGAGCGTGCCGGCGCAGGTCGATGTCCGCACCGGTTCCATCCCGCTCGTGTACGCGAGAGACGGGGCGGGCAACCTCTGGGTCTATCCCGGGACGGGCTCGGGCACGTGGGGCGGGCGAGTGCGGGTCGGGGTCGGCTGGGGAGGGATGCGCCACGTGACCGGGGCGGGAGATCTGACCGGTGACGGCCACCGCGACGTGCTCGCCGTCGACTCGGGTGGCGCGCTGTGGATCTATCCGACCAACGGCCTCGGCCGGTTCGCGGCCCGCGTGCATCTGGGAAACGGTCACGGGTCGGCCACGGCCCTGGTGAGCGCCGGCGACTTCAACTCCGACGGCACTCCCGACTTCTTCATCCGCGACGCCCGGGGCGACCTGCAGTTCTTCGCGGGCAACGGCACCGGGCAGTTCGCGCCTGCGAAGCGCGTGGGCATCGGCTGGGGCGGGATGACCGCGCTCGTCGGCGCCATCGACTTCGACCGGGACGGGCGAACCGACCTGCTCGCCCGCACGGGGAACGGCGACTTGCGGCTCTATCGTGGCGATGGGCGGACGGGCTGGGCGGACATGCGCGTCGTCGGTGCCGGATGGTCGGGCATGAACGCGATCGTCACGCCGGGCGACTTCGACGGGGACGATGCCGACGACGTGCTCGCACGCGACTCGGCCGGTCGGCTCTGGCTGTATCCGGGGAACGGGCTCGGAGGGTGGAAGGCGAAACGCCTCGTGGGCACCGGTTGGGGCGGGTTCGCGATGCTCGCCGGTCCGGGGGATGTCGCGACCGCGCCGTTCACCCCGCTCGGAGGAATGGGCGACCTCACGAACGACGGGCCATCCGACGTGCTCGCCCGGTCAGGCGACGGCACGCTGTGGCTCTATCCCACCGACGGCGCAGGCGGCTGGAGTGCGCGACGCACGGCGGCGACGGGCTGGGGCGGTGTCACGGCCATCGCGGGTGCCGGCGACCTCGACCGCAACGGTCGACGGGACGTGTTCGTACGCGACGGCGGGGGTATCCTCTGGCGCTATCCTGCGAACGGGGCCGGCGGGTTCGGCACCCGAGTGCAGATCGGTGCGGGTTGGAGCGGATTCACCGCGATCGCCGGCGGCTCGGACTTCACCGGCGACGGCAATCTCGACCTGCTGGCGCGCAACGCCGCGGGAGAGCTCTGGATCTACCGGGGCGACGGTCGCGGCCAGTTGCCCTCGAAGGCGCTCGTCGGCGCCAACTGGCAGACGATGCGCTGGATCCTCACCCCGGGAGATGTCGACGGCGATCACCGCGCCGACATCCTCGCCGTCGATGCGACCGGTGGCCTCCGTCTCTATCGCGGTACCGGGAACGGCGGGTTCTCGAGTGCGCTGATCGTCGGGAACTCCTGGCAGGCGATGACCTGGGTGATGACACCCGGAGACTTCGACGGTGACGGCAACCCCGACCTGGTGGGCCGCACGGCCGACGGTCGCCTGATGCTCCACGGCGGCGACGGCCGCGGTGGGTGGAAGGCGGCACGGCAGATCGGCGCCGCATGGCAGGGGATGAACTTCATCGGATGACTGGCGAGCGCGTCAGAATACGGCGCGCAGGTAGGGGATTCGGGACGCCCCGATCGAGATCGCATACGAGACGACCAGCACGAGCGCGAAGACGACCGCAGTGCGCGCGAGCGACGAGCCGTCGGTCCACCCCGGAATGAGGCGGATCAGCACCGCGACGATGACGAGGTGCACGAGGAACACCCCGAAGCTCGCATTCGAGAGCATGACGATGACACGGGAGGTGCGCCGACCGAAGTGCACCCGATCGAACCAGCCGACCATGAAGACGAACACCGACAGGCTGAGCAGGGCGACGACCGGGAAGTAGTACCCCACGGGTGAGACCGCGTCGAGCAGGGGCGCGCTTCCGCGGGTCGCGTACTGCCAGATCGTCAACGCGCCGGTCGCGAGCGCGACGCCCAGGGCCGTCCATCGCGCCCATGCGGGCAGGTCGTCGAGGCTGAGGGCGTACCCCGCGAGGAAGTACCCCACGTAGGGGAGCCAGAGCAGGAGGAAGCTGACGGCGATCGGGCGCTCGACCCCGAAGAGCGCCTCGACCGTGACCGGAAGGGTGAACACCGCCAGCACCCAGGCGAGTGCGACCGCCGCAGTGATATAGGCGCGCCGTGCCGAGCCCGCCTGCAGGAACGCCGCGAGCACGGGCGCCACCACGTAGAGACCGAGGATGATCCAGAGGAAGTAGAGCTGCGTGTAGAAGCGGCCGTCGACGAACATCTCGACGAGGGAGGTTCGCGACGGCGCGGTTCCGAGGATCACCCAGCGCACGACGAGCAGGTACACGAGGTTCCAGAAGACCAGCGCCGGCACGAGTCGCACGGCACGGCTTCGATAGAAGGCGGGGATGCCCCGCGCGAACGTGGCCGGACGCAGGATGAGCGCCCCCGAGATCATCACGAAGACCGGCACCGCCCAGATGAATCCGAGGTCGAGGACGATCGCGACGGCGCGTTGCGCGGTGCCGGTCTGGTCGGGGTTCGTCACGACGAAGCTGAACGTGTGGATCGCGACGACACCGACGATCGCGATGATGCGCAGCACGTCGAGGCTCATCCGGCGCGGGCGTGACGCGGGCGTCGGTGGCGATTCCATCCGCCCATTCTGGCAGGACCGGCGCGCCCGCATCGTGGCATCGCGGCGGTACAGGGAGCCGCGAGTCGCCCCGGGTATGCTTGTGCGTCGTGTCAGTCCTCATCACCGGTGGCGCCGGGTACATCGGTGCGCATGTCGTCAGGCTCCTTCGCGATCGGGGCGATGACGTGGTCGTCGTCGACGACCTCTCGGGCGGCGACGCGACCCGCTTGGGCGACACCCCGCTCGTCGAGTTCGACCTCGTCGCCGTCGATGCGGTCGATCGGCTCCGCGAGGTCGTCGAGCGGCACGCGGTGACGAGCATCATCCACTTCGCGGCACGCAAGCAGGTGGGGGAGTCCGTCGCGCATCCCGAATGGTACTTCCGCGACAATATCGGCTCGCTCGCGAACGTGGTCGAGGCGAGCGCCGCGGCGGGCGTCACCCGGCTCGTGTACTCGTCGTCCGCAGCCGTATACGGGCTTCCGGGCGGTGCCGCGGTCACCGAGGACGATGCGACCGTACCGATCAATCCGTACGGCGAGTCCAAGCTCGTGGGCGAGTGGCTCGTGCGCGATGCGGCGAATGCTCACGGCCTGCGATCGGTGAGCCTGCGCTATTTCAACGTCGCCGGCGCCGGCTGGAACGACCTCGGCGACCCCAACGTGCAGAACCTCGTGACGATCGCCATCGACCGCACGGCGCGCGGCCTCGCCCCCGTCGTGTTCGGCGACTCCTTCGACACTCCCGACGGCACCGGCGTGCGCGACTACGTCCACGTGATGGACCTCGCCGAGGCGCATCTCGCGGCCCTCGACGCGCTCGCGACCGCCGAAGGCCCGGCCGATGCCGTGGTCTACAACGTCGGCACCGGCCGCGGTGCGAGTGTGCGCGAAGTGCTGGCGGGCCTCGCCGCCGCGTCGGGTACGGACCTCGAGCCGATCATCGACCCGCCCCGGCCGGGCGATCCGCCGTCGGTCGTGGCCGATGCGAGCCGCATCGCCGCCGAACTCGGGTGGCGGTCGACCCGTACGCTCGACGACATGGTCGATTCCGCCTGGCGCGCGCACGAGTGGCGCGCGCGGACGAGCGCATGACCTGGCTGGAGTTCGCGCCGGTCCTGCTGCTCGCGGTCGCGGTGCTCTACGTGCCCGGCCTGGCGCTCGGCCTCGCGATCGGCGCGCGGAGGTTCACGCTGTGGGCGACGGCGCCCGCCATCACGGTTGCGTTCGTCTCGCTCGCGGCGATCGTCTTCGGTCGCCTCGGCATCGACTGGTCGCTCGTGAGCGTGTCGGCGGCCGCCGGCGCGGTTGCGATCGTGGTGGGCACCGCGCGGCAGCTCGTGCGGCGTCGGGCCGCCAAGGGTCCTGCACCCGAACCGCTCTTCACCGGGTGGACCATCGCATCGCTCGCGGTCGCAGCCCTCATCATCGGCGTGCAGCTCGTCATCGGCTTCCAGCGCCCGGACAGCATCTCGCAGACCTTCGACGCGTTCTTCCACCTCAACGGCATCAGGTACATCGTCGAGACCGGCAGCGCCTCGTCGTTCGACCTCCAGGGGCTCGTGCTCCCGGCCGGCCAGACCGCCTTCTACCCGGCCGGATGGCACGGCGTGACCTCGCTGGTGGCCACCTCTGCCGACGTCGCGATCCCGGCCGCCGTCAACGCGGTGAACCTCGCGGTCGCCACGCTCGTATGGCCGGCCGGCTGCATGCTGCTCATGCGCTCGCTGCTTCCGAAGAGCCGTTCGGCGATCGCCGCGGTCGGAGTGCTCTGCGCCGCGTTCCCGGCGTTCCCGCTGTGGATGCTCACCTTCGGCGTGCTCTACCCCTACTTCCTCGCGCTCGCCCTGCTCCCGATCGCCCTCGCTCTCGGCTTCTCGCTCGGCCAGGAGCGCGCGTGGCGTCGCCGCGGGCTCATCTTCCGTTCCGTGCTCCTCGTGATCGCCATCGTCGCCGTCGCGTTCGCTCAGCCGGCGGCGGCGTTCGGCTGGGCTGCGATCATGCTGCCCCTCGTGGTGATCAGGATCGTCGGCGCCGTTCGAATCCTGTCCGGGGGGCGTCAGGTCGCCGGATGGATCGGGCTCGGCCTCGCGCTCGTCGCGTTCGCCGTCGCGTGGGTCTGGTTCGGCCGCATCGGCGAGAACACACCGTGGCCCGCGTACACCAACGCGATCGGCGCCCTGTTCGAGGCTCTGACCTACGGATTCGACGGCCGCGTCATCGCCATCGTCGCGGGCGTGCTCACGGTCGTCGGCGTCGTCGACCTGATCCGCCGACGTGACAAGCTGTGGTTCGTCGCCGGCTGGGCGATGGCCGTGCTGCTGTTCGTCGTCGCGGCCGGCGGGCCATCGTGGCGACTGCGAGCGCTCGTCACCGGCATCTTCTACCGCGACCCGCCGCGTCTCGCCGCGCTGCTCGTCGTCGTCGCGGTGCCGATGGCCGTGTTCGGCGCACTCGCACTGTGGCGGGTGCTGCAGCGCCATGTGCTGCCGAGGATCGGCGTCCGGCCGGGCGCCACCAAGTCGACCGTGGTCGCGGCAGGCCTGCTCGCGCTGCTCGTCGTCGGCACGCAGAGCGCGGCGGTCTGGGGTCAGCTCTCGCTGACCGCACGCGCGTACACCGACGCGGAGGACGCTCCGATCCTGTCCGGCAGCGAGCGGGCCCTCATCGAGCGGATTCCCGAGCATGTCCCCGAAGACGCGGTGATCGCCGGCAACCCGTGGACGGGGGCGGCCTTCACCTACGCGCTCACGGGCAGACACATGCTCAACCCGCACTTCAACTCGTACGTGTACCCGCAGGCCCCGCTCATCAACGCCAGGCTGAACGAGGCGCTCGAGGACTCCGAGGTGTGTGAGGCGGTGCGCGAGGCGGGCGTGACGCACGTGCTCGACTTCGGCACCTACTTCCGCGACTCAGGCGAGACCGGCGTGAGGATCGACGGGTCCACGCCGTTCGTGGGCCTGAAGGACCTCGAGGAGGCCGGCGTCGCCGAGGAGGTCGACCGCGAAGGCGGTGCCGTGCTCTCTCGCATCACGGCGTGCGACTGACCGGTCGGCGTACGAGACCGACCGGTCTGCCTCCGCGAGCGTTCGGAGTCCGCAACTGAACGCTCGCCCAAGGGGCGGCTCCCGCTCAGCCGACCTGGTCCGCGGCGTCGTCGCGGCCCGGCGCCTCGACACCTGAGGCGCGCTCGACACGCGCCGAATCGAGCGCGGCAGCGCGACGCAGGGCGTCTTCGGCCTCGGCGCGGGCCAGGGTGATCTCACGCGCGAGGTGGGTGATGCGACGGTTGAGCTGCACATTGCGCCGGTAGGTCGTGGCGACCGAGATGAGGAACGCGAGCACGAGCGCGTACAGCAGCAGGTCGGCTCCTCGGCCCACGCCGATGAGGTTGGCGATGTAGCTCAACCACTGCGGGAACAGGATCGAGACGATCGCGACGATGACGAACGCGAACATGAACAGGCGCCGGATCGCGAGATGGCTGTCGCCGCCCGTGGGCCGGGCGAGGAACAGGCCGATGACGATGACGGCGACGACGAGGAGGATCTGGATCCACATGGTCACTTCACCAGCAGGTCGACGAGGATGTTGACCGAGTTGAGCACGGACTGGCCCTTCGATTTCGAATAGTCGGTGTACAGGAGCTCCACCGGGAACTCGCGCCACGGCAGTCCGGTGCGGCCGAGCTTCAGGACGATCTCGGTGGCGTGCGCCATGCGGTCCTGTTCGAGGGTGATGCGGGACGCGGCATCCGCTCGGATCACGCGGAGCCCGTTGTGCGCATCGGTGAGCTGGAGCCCAGTGGTGCGGTTGGTGACCCAGACGGCGGTCTTCAGGACGACGCGCTTGACCCAGCCGGGGTTCGTGCGGTCGTCGAGGAAGCGCGAGCCGAAGACGATGGCCACGTCGTCGCGCTTGGCGAGGTCGAGCATGAGCATCGCGTCTTCGATGCGGTGCTGGCCGTCGGCATCGAACGTGACGATGTAGCCGGCGTCGGGTTGCGTGCGCACGTACTCGAAACCGGTCTGCAGGGCGGCGCCCTGGCCGAGATTGACCGGATGCCGCAGCACGCGCGCCCCGGCCGCCTCAGCCGCGGCGATCGAGCCGTCGGTGCTGCCGTCGTCGATGCATACGATGTGGTCGAAGTGCTCGCGGAGCTCTGCGACGACACGGCCGATGACGGATTCTTCGTTGTACAGCGGGATCACGATCCAGGTGTCGCGAGAGTGGCGCCGCGGGTCGACCTGGGCGGAACTGTCCATCAGGCCATTCTTGCAGAACAGGATAGGCTGGGCGCGCACCCGCGACCGCCGTTCACGCGACCGCCGTTCAGGCATAGGAGTCCCCGCTTGTCAACCACTTCGCGCATTCGCGTCGCCGAATCCGCCGATGTCTCCGCTGACGCCTCGATCGGCGACGGCAGTTCGATCTGGCACCTCGCGCAGGTGCGCGAGCAGGCGGTGCTCGGCGAGAACTGCGTCATCGGCCGCGGCGCCTACATCGGCACCGGAGTGCGGCTCGGCGACAACTGCAAGGTGCAGAACTACGCACTCGTCTACGAGCCGGCCGAGCTCGGCCACGGGGTGTTCATCGGGCCGGCCGTCGTGCTCACCAACGACACCTATCCTCGCGCGGTGAACCCCGACGGCACGCTCAAGAGCGCCGACGACTGGGAGGCCGTCGGCGTGACCATTCGCGAGGGGGCGTCGATCGGCGCGCGCGCGGTGTGCGTCGCGCCGGTTACCATCGGTGCGTGGGCGACGATCGCGGCAGGCGCCGTGGTCACGAAAGACGTGCCCGACCACGCCCTGATGGTCGGCGTCCCCGCCCGGCGCATCGGCTGGGTCGGCAAGGCCGGTCAACCGCTCGAGCGCGATGGCGACGAATGGCGGTGCCCCGTGACGTCCACGAGATATGCAGAGGCCGACGGAGCCCTGAGAGAGGTAACAACGAATGACTGACGCCTTCATTCCGCCCGCGAAGCCGATCATCGGCGATGACGAGCGGGAGGCAGTCGATCGCGTGCTCCGCTCCGGCATGGTCGCGCAGGGGCCCGAGGTCGCCGCGTTCGAGCAGGAATTCGCCGACGTGCTCGTGCAGGGGCGTGCCTCGGTGGCCGTGAACTCGGGCACCTCGGGGCTGCACCTCGGCCTGCTGGCCGCCGGCATCGGCCCGGGCGACGAGGTCATCGTGCCGTCGTTCACGTTCGCGGCGACGGCGAACTCGGTCGCGCTGACCGGCGCGACGCCGGTGTTCGCCGACATCGAGCCCGAGCAGTTCAGCCTCGACCCCGCTGCGGTCGAGGCGGCGATCACCGAGCGCACGGCGGCGATCATGCCCGTGCACCTCTACGGCCACCCCGCTCGGATGACCGAACTCGGCGAGCTCGCCGAGCGTCGCGGTCTCGCCCTCTTCGAAGACGCCGCGCAGGCGCATGGAGCGTCGCTGCACGGCCGCAACGTCGGCACGTTCGGTCGTTTCGCGATGTTCAGCCTCTACCCGACCAAGAACATGACGAGCGGTGAGGGCGGCATGGTGAGCTGCGATTCCCCCGAGCTCGTTCGAGCGGTCAAGCTGCTGCGCAACCAGGGCATGGAGGCGCAGTACCAGAACGAGGTCGTCGGCTTCAATGCGCGCATGACCGACATCCACGCCGCCATCGGCCGCGTGCAGCTCACCAAGGTCGGCGGGTGGACCGCGACGCGCCAGGCGAACGCCGCCACCCTCGACCGCGAGCTGCGCGGCGTCGTCGTGCCGCCCGTCGCCGACGGAGCCGTGCACGTCTACCACCAGTACACGATCCGGGTTCCCGATGACCGCGACGGGTTCGTCGCCGCGCTCAAGCAGGAGTACGCCGTCGGCAGCGGCGTGTACTACCCGGTCCCCAATCACCGGCTCGCGTCGCTCGCGCACTTCGCACCGGGCCTGCATCTCGAGCAGACCGAGCGTGCGGCTGCCGAGGTCGTCTCGCTGCCCGTGCATCCGTCGCTCAGCGAGCGCGACCTCGAGCGCATCGTCGAAGGTGTGAACGCCCTCGCCGGAGCGGGCGCCTGATGGCCGAGCTGCGCGCCGGGCTCCTCGGCGTCGGCATGATGGGACGCCACCACGCCCGGGTGCTCCGCGAACTCCCCGGCGTCGACCTCGTGGCCATCGCAGACCCGGGCGGCGACCCGCACGGCGTCGCCGGCGACCTCGCGATCCTCCCCGATGTCGAGGCGATGATCGCGACCGGCATCGATATCGCGGTCGTCGCGATTCCCACCCGCTTCCACTACGACGCGGCGATGAAGCTCGCCGAGGCGGGTGTGCACACGCTCGTCGAGAAGCCCATCGCGCAGACCGTCGAGCAGGGGCGCGAGATGACCGAGGCGTTCAAGGCGCGCGGCCTCGTGGGTGCGGTCGGACACATCGAGCGATTCAATCCCGCGCTCCAGGAGCTGCGCCGTCGCATCGCCGCCGGCGATGTGGGCGAGGTGTACCAGATCGCCACGCGCCGCCAGGGTCCGTTCCCGGCGCGCATCGCCGACGTCGGTGTCGTGAAGGACCTGGGGTCGCACGATGTCGACCTCACCGCGTGGGTCGCCCAGAGCGACTACGCATCGATCGCCGCGCAGACGCTGCACAAGAGCGGCCGCGAGTATGAGGACATGGTGCTCGCCACCGGGCGGCTGCGCAACGGCGTGCTCGTGAGCCACGTCGTCAACTGGCTGAGCCCCATGAAGGAGCGCGTCACGATCGTGACGGGCGAGCAGGGCGCGTTCGTCGCCGACACCTCGACCGGCGACCTCACCCTCTTCCGCAACGGCACCGTGCCCACCGAGTGGGAGGCCGTGTCGGCGTTCCGCGGCGTGAGCGAGGGCGACATGACGCGGTTCGCCTTCGCGAAGCGCGAGCCGCTGCGGGTTGAGCACGAGGCGTTCCGCGACGCCGTCCTCGGCGAACGGTTCGATGTGGTGACGATGGACGAGGGGCTGCGCACGCTCGAGGTCGTCGAGGGGGTCATCCGCTCGGCTACGACCGGCGACGCCGTCGAGTTCTGAGTTCGATGCGCGTCACGATCGCCTCCCGCATCTACGCGCCCGAGCCGGCCGCTGCCGCCTACCGGCTGGCGGCGCTCGCGAACGCGCTCGCCGAGCGTGGCCACCAGGTGACGGTGCTCACGACGACGGTGCCCGACGATGCCGCGCCGGCGCCGGAGCACGAGCGGATCCGCATCCGGCGCGCTCCGGTCATCCGTGACGCGCGGGGCCAGGTGCGCGGATATGTGCAGTACCTGTCGTTCGACGTCCCGTTGTTCTTCCGGCTGGTGTTCGGGCGCCGCGCCGAGGTCATCGTGACCGAACCGCCGCCCACGACGGGGTTCATCGTGAGGCTGGCCGCGGCGATCCGGCGAACGCCGTATGTGTACTACGCGGCCGACGTCTGGTCCGATGCCGCGGAGTCGACCGGCGCTCCCGCGTTCATCGTGCGGGCCGTGCGGCGGCTCGAGCGCGCCGCGCTCGCCGGGGCCGCGCGCGTGATCGCGGTCACCGACGGGGTCGCCGAGCGCGTGCGCCGGCTCGCGAGGCGTGACCGCGTCACGGTCGTGCGCAACGGGGTCGACACGGGGATCTTCACGCCCGACGGTGCACGCGTCGACGGACCGCCGACCGCGGTCTACGCGGGCACCACGTCGGAGTGGCAGGGTGCCGAGGTCTTCGTGCACGCGATGCCGCGCGTGCGCGAGCGGGTCGCCGACGCCCGGCTCGTCTTCATCGGCCAGGGCAGCGCGTGGGACGACCTCCGCGCACTCGCCGCCTCGGTTGCGCCCGAAGCGGTCGATTTCGTCGACCTCCTTCCGCCCGACCAGGCCGCCGCGCGGCTGCGATCGGCGCGGGTCGGCCTCGTCAGCCTGAAGCCGGGTCTCGGGTACGACTTCGCCGTGCCGACCAAGCTCTTCGCCGCGGCGGCATGCGGAACGCCCGTGCTGTTCGCCGGCGAGGGCGCCTCCGTCGCCGTCGTCCGCGAGGGCGCCATCGGCACCGCCGTCGAGTATGACGTCGAAAGGGTCGCCGACGCGCTCGTCGCCGCGCTCTCGGCCCGGCCGACTCCCTCCGATCGAACGCGGATCTCGGGCTGGGTGCGCGCGAACGCCTCGATCGCCGCCACAGGAGATCGTGCCGCCGAGGTCGTCGAGGGAGCCGTGAGATGAGCAACGCGATCGTGCGGTTCGCGCACAGGGCGGCCGGCCGCATCCCCCACCCGGTCGCCGACCGACTCCTGCCCGGGCGGCGCCGCGCGATCGCCCAGGGCGGGACGACGCGAGTCGAACGCGCCGCGACCCGGCTGTTCATCGGCCCCGTGAACTCGGCGGGTCAGGGTTACGCCTGGGCGCGGGCCGCCGAGCGCCTGCCCGGCGTCGCCGCCGCAGACTTCATGTACCGGAACCCCGGAGACGTGTTCGCGTTCCCCGCCGACCACGCGGTGCCGACACCGTTCTTCATCTCGAGTGCTCCGTGGCAGCGTGCGCAGCGGCGTGCCGTCGCCAAGCGCTTCACGCACGTGATCGTCGAGTCGGGGCGGCATCTCTTCGGGTCCGACGGAAGGGTCCTCGATCAGGTCGAGTTCCTGCGGCGGGCGGGGGTACGGGTCGCGTTGCTGTGGCACGGCAGCGACATCCGTCTTCCGAGCCGTCACGCGGCATCCGATCCCGATTCGCCGTTCCTTCATGACCGGTATCCCGAGACCGACCGGCTCGAGGAGATCGCGCAACGGAATCGAGCGCTGATCGCCGAGAGCGGGTTGCCGGTGTTCGTCTCGACGCCCGATCTGCTCGAGCACGTGCCCGGGGCGTCGTGGCTGCCGGTCGTCGTCGACGTCGACGGGTGGGCGGATGCCGCAACCGAGCCGGCGCTCGAACGCCGCCGCCCCGTAGTGGTGCATGCGCCGAGCAATGCCGGGCTCAAGGGAAGCGACCTCATCGCCGACACGGTGCGCCGGCTCGAGGCCGAGGGGATCATCGAGTACCGCGAGGTTCGGGGTGTCGCCGCCGAGCAGATGCCCGCGGTGTACGGCACCGCCGACATCGTGCTCGACCAGTTCGCGCTCGGCATCTACGGGGTCGCCGCATGCGAGGCGCTGGCCGCCGGGCGTGTCGTCGTGAGCCATGTCGCCGAGTTCACGCGCGAGACGGTGCGCGAGCGAACCGAGCTGGAGCTGCCGATCGTCGAGGCTCGCGCCGACGGGCTCGAGGTCGTGCTGCGCGACGTGGTCGCCGAGCGCGAGCGGTATCGTGCCGTTGCGGCGACCGGGCCGGCGTTCGTGCGAGCCGTCCATGACGGACGACGGTCGGCGCAGGCGTTGGGCGCGTTCCTCGGCGTCTCGGTGTGAGGTTTCAGTCAGCTCGGACATGCGAAACTAACAGGATGTCCAATCGTCTCGGGTTCGGAGCCTCGCACGTATGAAGGTCGTATGGAAGACGTTCCGAGAGCTGATGCCCTGGCTGCCGGGCGATGCACAGTCGTACCTCTGGCGCTACGTCGTGGTGTCGTGCCTGCTGGCGCTCCTCGACATCGCCGCGATCATGCTGCTCGCACTGAGCCTCGCCCCGATGATCTCGGGCGCGTCGATCAACTTCCCGATCATCGGCAGGCTCGGCCCTGACGCCTACGTCTGGGTCATCGCGGCCGTCGCGTTCCTCATCCTCGCGAAGTCGGTGCTCGCGATCGGGCAGCAGTGGTTCGCGACCCGCAAGTTCGCATCGTTCGAACTCGAGATCGGGCGGCGGCTGTTCGACGCCTACATCAAGGCACCGTGGACGCACCGACTGGCGCGCAACACCGCTCAGCTCGTGCGCATCGCCGATGTCGGCATCGCGAACGCGACGAGCGGATTCCTGCTGCCGATCGTGCAGCTGCCCGCGCTCGCGGTCAGCTTCGTCACGATCCTCGTCATCCTCATCGTCGTGCAACCGCTCACCGCGGTCATCACCGTGGCGTACCTGGGCGCGATCATGGCGCTGCTGTACTGGGTCGTCTCCGGCAAGTCGGTGCAGGCAGGCCGCGTCTCACGCGACTACTCGCTGAAGGTCGCCGCGCTGATGACCGAGATGGTGCAGGCGCTGAAAGAGATCACGTTGCGCAACAAGGCGTCCGAGGTCGCCGACGTCGTGCAGTACAACCGCTCGTTCAGCACCAGGGCCCGCGCGAACATGAACTTCCTCGGCTCGTTGCCGTCCTTCGTGCTGAACGCCGCGCTCGTCGGCGGTTTCGTGCTCGTGGGCACGGTCGGGTACCTCACCGGAGGCCTGCAGGCGGCGCTCGCGTCCGTCGCGCTCTTCGCGGTCGCCGGATTCCGGCTGATTCCTGCGCTCACGGGATTCCAGTCGATCGTCACCACGACCACGGCGAACGTGCCGCACGTGCAGGCGGTGATCTTCGACATCAAGGCGTCGCAGATCCACGTCGACGCCGCAGAGAAGCTCGGTCGCGACCCCATCGTCGGCTCACCGAAGGTGCTGCGGTTCGACGGCGTCTCATTCGCGTACCCCGGCCATGAAGACACGCCGGCGGTCCACGACATCGACCTCGAGATCCCCATCGGCAGCTCGCTCGCGTTCGTCGGCTCGTCAGGCGCAGGCAAGTCGACGATGATCGACGTGCTGCTCGGCCTGCTCGTGCCGCAGCACGGAACGATCACGCTCGACGACAAGAACCTCGAGGACGTGCTCGCGGCGTGGCGATCGCGGGTCGGCTACGTGCCGCAGGACGTCGCACTCTTCGACGGCACGATCGCCCAGAACGTCGCGCTCGCCTGGGAGGACGACGAGATCGACTTCGACAAGGTGCGCGTCGCGCTCGAGCGTGCGCAGCTCTGGGAGGTCATCGCAGTGCGCGAGGGCGGCCTGCGCGGACGCATCGGCGAGCGCGGCCTGGCGCTGTCGGGTGGCCAACGTCAGCGGCTCGGCATTGCACGCGCCCTGTACAGCGACCCGCTCGTGCTCGTGCTCGACGAGGCGACGAGCGCGCTCGACACGAAGACCGAGTCGCTCGTGACGGCGGCGATCCGCGGGCTCAAGGGCGAGGTCACCATCGTCTCGGTCGCACACCGGCTGTCCACGATCCGCGAGAGCGACCTGATCTGCTTCATGCAGGACGGCACGATCGCGGCACGCGGCACGTTCGACGAGCTCGTCGCGACGGTGCCGAACTTCGCCGAGCAGGCGCAGCTCGCGGGGCTCGCGTGAGCCGGCCGTTCGTCGACGTGGTGATCGCCTGCCACGACGCGTCCCGGCCGATCGAGCGCGCCGTCGCCTCGGTGCTGCACGACGACGATGTGCGCGACGAGGTGCGCGTCACGGTCGTCGCGCACGGACTCGGCGCCGACGCGTTCGAACAGCGGCTGGCCGGCATCGACGGCTCGTGGCGGGTGGTGTCGTTCACCGACGGCGTTCGCAGCGCGGCCGGCCCCTTCAACCACGGCCTCGAGCTCGTCGAAGGCGACTATTGCGCGGTGATGGGGTCCGACGACTTCCTCGAGCCGGGGGCGATGAGCGCCTGGGTGCGCCATGTTCGTGCAGAGCGCCCGGCTGCGGCGATCGCACGCATCCGGTTGCAGGGCGAGGCGGTCATGCCGAACCCGTTGGTGCGCCTCGGGCGCATTCGCCGCGTCGATGCTGCGAAGGATCGCCTCTTCTATCGCACGGCGCCGCTCGGGCTCATCGAGACGGCGGAGATGCATCGCCTCGACCTGCGGATGACCGAGGGGGTGCGCGTCGGCGAGGACTTCGACTTCGGCATCCGGCTCTGGTCGGTCGGGCGGCGCGTCGACTTCCTCGGAGCCGCGCCGTGCTACGTGATCGGCGTCGACGCTCGTGAGCGCACGACGTATGCGCCGCTCACGGTCGAGCAGTTCCTCGAGCCCGTCACACGACTGCTCGACGACGGGCTGCCGGCCGAGTTGACTCCCGCGCATCGCCGCGCACTCGCGATCAAGCTCGTGCGCATCAGCATCCTCGGGGCGGCGGGCACCCGCCGCGACGCCGACGCCTGGCGCGGCGACGATGAGGTGGAGTTCCTCGCGGCAGCGCTGCGCAGGCTGCTCGCGCTCGCGCCCGGCGTGCTCGCCGTGTTCAACCTCAAGGATCGTCGCGTGCTCGACGGATTGCTCGCCGAGCCGACGGTCGCACGGGTGACCGCCGACGTGCTGGCCTCCAGCCGCGCCGGCCGGCGTGCACGGTGGCTCACGAAGAACCCGTTGCGCAGCTTCGGCCGCGAATCCACTCTGCGGCGGTACATGCTCTACTACCTCAAGCGTGAAAGGAAGGTCAGCCCGTCATGAGCGGTCGACCCACGATGCTGATCCTGTCGTACTCGCCGATCGCCCGAGACGCGCGAGTGCTCAAGCAGGTCGCCCATTTCACTCGCGACTACGAGGTGACGACGTGCGGCTACGGCCCCGCGCCAGACGGGGTCGTCGAGCACATCTCGATCCCCGACGACGAGCGCTACAACGACCTCGACGGCAAGCTGATCACGCTCAAGCACTACCGCAAGGCGTACTGGCGGTTGTCGGCGGTGAAGTGGTCGCGCGAGCACCTGAAGGGCCGCCGATTCGACATCGCGATCGCGAACGATGTCGAGGCGGTTCCCGTAGCCGTGAAGCTCAAGCCGAAACACGGCGTGCTGGCCGACCTGCACGAGTACAGCCCCCGCCTGCACGACGATCACGCCCTGTGGCACGAGCGCATCACCCCTTGGTTCGAGTACGTCGTGCGGCGATATGTCACGCGGGCATGGTCGTGGTCGACGGTGAGTCGCGGCATCGTCGACGAGTACGAGAAGAACTTCGGATTCCGTGCCGAGCTCGTCACGAATGCCGCCCCGTATCGAGACGGCGTGCCGAGCCCGGTGGGCGTGCCGATCAGGCTCGTGCACAGCGGCGCCTGCCTGCGCAATCGGCGGTTGCACATCATGGCCGAGGCGGTCGAGGCAGCTGCGAACGATGTATCGCTCGACTTCTACCTCACCGCGAACGACCCGCCCTACCTGCAGGAGCTCAAGGACTTCGCGGCGACTTCCGAGCGTGTGACCGTGCACGATCCCGTGCCGTACGCGCAGTTGGCCGAGACGCTCACCGCCTACGACGTGGGCATCCACGTGCTGCCGCCCATCAACTTCAACAACAAGCTCGCGTTGCCCAACAAGCTCTTCGACTACGTCCAGGCCCGCCTCGGCGTGGTCATCGGGCCCTCGTCCGAGATGCAGTACTACGTCGGCGAATACGGCATCGGCGAAGTCGCCGACGATTTCACCCTCGAGGCTGCGCAGGCGGCGATCGAACGACTGACGGTCGAGTCGGTGACCGCGTTCAAGGCGAACGCCCACGCGCATGCCGAAGAGCTCGGCGGCGAGCGTCAGGTCGAGGTCTGGGACCGGCTTGTTACGGCGCAGATGCAGAGGAAGCGCCGGTGAGCGCACCGCGCCTGCTGATCATCTCGTACTCGCCCATCGCGTCGGATGCTCGAGTGCTGAAGCAGGTGCGGCGCCTGGCCGGCGAGTACGAACTGCACACGGTCGGCTACGGTCCCGCGCCCGAGGGGGTCGCCGGTCACGTCCGCGTGCCCGATGAGTTCGCGATCTGGCGCTACGACCGCTCCGCCGTCGTGGTGCGTCGCTACTCGTCGGCCTACTGGGGCAATCGGGCGATCGCGTTCGCCGCCGACGCGCTCTCGGACACCGAATGGGACGTCGTGCTCGCGAACGACGTCGACGCCGTCGGGCTCGCCCTGTCGCTGAAGCCGACGAGCGGAGTGCACGCCGACCTGCACGAGTATGCGCCGCGGCAGAAGGAGGACGTCGCGCAGTGGCGGCGCTTCGTCGCCCCGTTCATCCGCTGGATGTGCCGCGAGTTCGTGACGAAGGCGTCGTCGGTGACGACCGTCGGGCAGGGCATCGCCGACGAATACGCACGCGAGTTCGGCATCCGCGCGGGAGTCGTCACGAACGCCGCGCCGTACGCCGACCTCACTGCCACGCCGGTCGGGTCCCCGCTGCGATTGGTGCATTCGGGCGCAGCGCTGCGCGACCGCAACATCACGGCGATCCTCGATGCCGTCGAGGCAACGCGTTCCGACGTCGAACTCTCGCTCTACCTCACCCCGAACGACCCGGTGTTCCTCGACGAGGTGCGCGACCGCGCGGCCGCGAGCGATCGCATCACCCTGCACGACCCCGTGCCCTACGACGAGCTGTCGGCCACGCTCAATGCGCACGACGTGGGCATCCACATCCTGCCGCCGGTGAACTTCAACAATCGCTGGGCCCTGCCCAACAAGTTCTTCGACTACGTGCAGGCGCGGCTCGGCGTGATCATCGGGCCGTCCCCTGAGATGGCACGCGTGCTCACCGAGCACGGATTCGGTGCGGTCGCCGGCGGCTTCGCCGCGGTCGACCTGACCGCGGTGCTCGACGGGTTGACCCCTGCGTCCGTCGCGGGATGGAAACAGGGCTCGGATGCCTCGGCGCCCGAGCTCTCCGGAGAAGCCCAGGTCGAGGCGTGGGCCGACGCGATCGCGCGCCTCGTCGGAGGCCGGGCATGAGTCGGTTGTTGCTGTTCACGAACGACTACCCCTACCGAACGGGTGACGCCGTCTTCGTCGAGAAGGAGATCGAGGCCCTCGCCGCGAGGTTCGACGACGTCGTCGTGTTCTGCCATGCGCGTCGCACCGACGTCGACATGGTCGAACTGCCGCCTTCGGTGAGCTTCGGCGGCAACCTGTTCGAGCCGGCGCCTGAAGACAGTCCTCGCGCCGTGCTCGAGCCGCGCGTGCTCGCGTCGCTGGCCACGGCCGCGTGGCGCGAACTGGTCGCGGGCCGGTTGTTCGGGCACCTTCGCCTCTTCCTCATGGGAGCCCGAGTGGGTATCACCCAGGCGCACCGTCGCGCGGTGCGCGATGCGATCGCGGGCGACCCCGACACGGTGGCGTACGCGTTCTGGGGCATGGGCGGCGGGCTCGGGCTGGCCTGGCTGCACGGCGTCGCTGCGCGTGCCGTACGGTTGCACCGGTACGACCTCTACGAGGACCGCGCGCCGGGCGGATATCTGCCCTTCCGTCGGCAGCTGTTCGCGCGTGCCGACCTCGTGCTGGCGATCTCGGATGACGCGAAGCAGTACCTGGCCGAGACGTATCGCAGCCGTGCACTCGATCGCAAGACCGTCGTCAGCCGTCTCGGTGTCTTCGGCCCCGAGGCGGTCGAACGTCGACCGCGGGGCGATGAACGACTCGTCGTGTCATGCTCGGCGGTGAGTGAGGTCAAGCGGGTCGGCCTGCTGCTCGACGCGATCCGCGCCATGCCCGGGGTCGGGCCCGAAGCACCGGTGCGCTGGGTGCACTTCGGCGATGGCGAGCTCATGCCCGCGCTGCGTGACGCGGCGGCCGAGCTGCCGGCGGGACTCACCGTCGAGTTGCGCGGGCAGACGCCCAACGAGGAACTGCTCGAGTTCTATGCGGCGAACCGCGTCGACGCGTTCGTCAACGTGAGTTCGAGCGAGGGTGTGCCCGTCAGCATCATGGAGGCGATCGCGCACGCGATCCCCGTGGTCGCGACGGCCGTCGGCGGAACTCCCGAGATCGTGTCGCCGACGCTGGGTACCGGCGAGGTCGTCGAAGCGGATGCCTCGCCCGAGGCGGTCGCACGGGTCATCCGCGCCGTGCTCGACGCGCCCGACGGGACCTACTCGCCGCGTTCGCTCTGGCAGCGGGAGTATGACGCGCGTGTCACCGGCCCGCGCGCCGCCGATCTCGTTCGCTCGTTGCTGCCGCGCTGAGCCGGGGGAGTCAGCCTGCGCGGCGGAGGAGTTCGTCGATGACGCGCTCAGCCGCCCGTCCGTCGCCGTAGGGCGCGGCATCGGTCGGCTGCGGTGCCGGCCGGCTCACCGCTGCGGCGATCTCATCGGAGGTGTTCGCCAGTACGTTCCAGCCCAGATCGACGGTCTCGACCCACTCGGTCTCGGGTCGCACGGTCGTACAGGGCACACGCAGCAGGAACGCCTCCTTCTGCAGGCCACCGGAATCGGTGACGACCCCGCGGCTGGCGAGGACGGCGGCGATGAGGTCGGGGTAGGCCAGCGGGGCGTGCGCGATGAGCGAACCCTGAGTGAGCTCGATGCCGTGCGCGGCGGCCTTCGCCACCACCCGCGGGTGAGCCAGCAGGATCACCGGGTGCTCGAGCGACGACAGTGCGGCGGCGATCTCGGCGAGACGAGTGGGGTCGTCGGTGTTCTCGGCGCGGTGGATCGTGGCGACGTGGAATTCGCCCGGGGTGAGGCCGAGCTCCTCGACGAGTGCCGACGGCGTGCCGGCCACGCTGTCGCGCACCTGGAAGAGCACGTCGGTCATGACGTCGCCGACCAGCTCCGAGCGCTCGGCGAGGCCCTCGCTCGCGAGGTGGCCCATGGCGACCTCGGTCGGGGCGAGGCACACATCAGCGGCGTGGTCGGTGAGCACCCGGTTGTGCTCCTCGGGCATGCGCCGGTTGAACGAGCGCAGGCCGGCCTCGAGGTGAGCGAGCGGGTAGTGCAGCTTGACCGCGCTGACCGCCGCGGCGAGCGTGGAGTTGGTGTCGCCGTACACGAGCACCCAGTCGGGGGCGTGCTCGTCGAAGACCGCGTCGAGGGCGCCGAGCATCGAGCCGGTCTGCACGCCGTGGCTTCCGGAACCGACGCCGAGGTGCACGTCGGGCGCCGGGATGCCGAGGTCGTCGAAGAAGACATCGGAGAGCATCGGGTCGTAGTGCTGACCGGTGTGCACGATGACGTGCTCGATGCCCGCGGCCGACGCCGCCTTCGCGATCGGTGCGAGTTTGACGAACTGGGGGCGCGCGCCCACGACGCTGACTACCTTCACGTCGGGAGAGTCTAGGCGAGGCAGGCCGCGACCGCCGCCTCGACGGGCTGTCGCTGATAGCGTCGAGGCGTGAAACTGCTCGTCGTCACGACCTGGCTGCCGACGCCCCGGGCACCCGAGTCGGGGATCTTCGTCGAGCGCGATATCGATCTGCTCGCACAGGACCACGATGTGCACGTCGTGCACCTGTCGGCGTCGGCGCGGTCCGATGACGGCTCCGGCGCGGCATCCGACCGGCGCTGGACGCTCGATTCGCTGCCGATGTCGCCTGCCAATCCGTTGAGCGTGGCCGCCGCGGCTCGCGAGCTGCGCGGCATGCTGGCCGACTACGAGCTCGTGCACAGCATGGCGGCGTCGGCGCTGCTGCCGTTCAGGCGGCTCGACGTGCCGCGTCCATGGGTGCACACCGAGCACTGGTCGGGCCTGCTCGCGCCCGAGACGGTGCCATTGCACGCCCGGCTCGGGGTGCCGACCACGATGCGGCTGCTGCGCCGGCCCGATGTCGTTGTCGCAGTCGGTTCGCAACTCGCCCGGAAGATCCGCAGCGTGCGGCAGAAGCCGGTGGTCGTCGTGCCGAACGCCGTGACCGTGCCCGACGCCCTGGTCGAGCGACGCGACGACGACGTGCTGCGACTGGTCGGCGTCGGCGGGCTCGTTCCGCGCAAGGGGCCGGACGTGGCCGTGGGAGCGCTCGCCGAACTCGTCGCACGGGGGCGCGACACGCAGCTCACGTGGGTGGGTGATGGCGCGATGCGCGCCGAGGTCGAGGCGCTCGCGCAGCACCTCGGTGTCGCAGACCGGGTGCGGCTGCGCGGTCGGGTCGCTCCGGCCGACGTGTCGGCCGCGCTCGCCGAGGCTGACGTGTTCCTGTTGCCGACCACGCGCGAGACCTTCGGCGTCGCCATCGCCGAGGCGCTCGCCAGCGGCCGCCCGGTCGTGGTCGGCGCGCGCGGCGAGCAGGCCGAGTTCGTGCACGAGCCCGACGGCGTGCTCGTCGGCGAGCAGGCGCCGACCGCCTATGCCGACGCCGTCGAACGCGTCGTCGCGGCGAATGCCGATCGCACCGCCGAGCAGATCGCGCGGTCGGTCACCGAGCGCTTCACCGAGCAGCGCCGTCGCGCCGCCTATGCGGAGGTCTACGCCGATGCCGAGAGGATCGCCGGTGCCCGCGACTGAGGTCGATGTCGTCATCGCCGTGCACGATCCCCGGCGTGCCATCGCCCGGGCGGTCGGCTCGGTGCTCACCTCGTCAGGGGTCGCGCGCGTGCTCGTCGTCTGCCACAACACGCCAGTCGACGGGATCGCCGCCGGGCTCGGGCGCATTGCCGACGACCGCAGGGTGCGGCTCGAGCCGTTCGACGACGGCATCGGCAGTCCCGCGGGTCCGTTCAATCGCGGGCTCGAGCTGGCGACCGCCCGGTTCACCGCGATCATGGGGTCCGACGACGAACTCGCAGAGGGCGCGATCGACGCGTGGATCGCTACGGCCGATCGGCACGGCGCCGATGTCGTGATCCCCGCGATGCGGTATGCGGGCGGTCGCCGAGTGCCGACGCCACCCACCAGGCCGGGCCGCGCCACCCGGCTCGACGGGGTTCGCGACCGACTCGCCTACCGCACGGCGCCGATCGGCCTCGTCGCCCGCGAGCGCTTCGGAGCGCTGCGCTTCACGCCCGGGCTCGCGACCGGCGAGGACCTCGCGTACTCGACCAGGCTCTGGTTCTCGGGCGCAGGCATCGCACGCGTCGGATCGGGTGCGGAGTACGTGATCCATGACGACGCCGTGCGCGTCACCTTCACCCACCGCCCGATCGAGGATGAACTGGCGGCGGTGACCGGCCTCGTCTCCGACGAATGGGTCACGGCGCTGCCGAGTCGATCGCGCGAGGCGCTCGCCGTCAAGCTCTGGCGCATCTCGGTGTTCGGCGCCGTGCATCACCGCAGCGGCAACTGGACCCCCGACGATCGGCGTGCGCTCGCGGCGGTCGCCGATGCGATCGAGGGGCTGGCACCGGGCGCGGTCGCCGTGCTCTCACGTGCCGAGCTCGCACTTCGCCGCGCGATCGCCGATCCTACGGCGAGCGACGACGACCTCGATGCGCGCTCGCGTGCGCGGCGCCGATTCGCGACGCCGGCGTCCCTCATCCCCGCGAACCCGCTCCGAGTCGCGGCGCGCGAGGCGCCGCTGCGCTTCGCGTTCGCCACCTGGCTGGCCGGTCGCGAGGGCGGGCGGGTTGCGAAACCCGAAGCCGGGCCGACGCTGTAGGCTCACTGGCTAGTGCGGGCGAATCACCTCCGCAGTCTTGTCGTCTCGAGAGCTCGGAGCAACCAATGCGTTTTCGCGCGCACATCGTCGTCGCGCTGGCGACCGCGTTCGCCCTTCCCCTCGCGCTCGTCGTACCTGCACCTTCGGCGACAGCCACGACCGCGACATCCGCGACCTCGACTGCAGCGTCGGCGGATGTCGCACCGTTCCCCGCCGGCATCACCCGGCTGAGCGGCGCCTCGCGCTACGAGACCGCCGTCGCGGTGTCCAAGCGCTATGCGCCCGGCGTACCGGTGGCGTTCGTCGCCACCGGCACCGCCTTCCCCGACGCATTGTCCGCGGCGGCGGCAGCTGCGCTCCGCGGCGGCCCCCTGCTCCTGACCCCTGCGACGCAACTGCCCGCCGCGGTCTCGAACGAGCTGACGCGGTTGCGCCCCGCGCGCATCTATGTCGTCGGCGGCTCCGCCGTCGTCAGCTCGGGCGTGCAAACGGCGCTCAACCGAATCGCCCCGACCTCACGACTCTACGGAGCCGACCGGTATGCCACGGGGCGGGCGATCATCACGAGGACCTTCAGCGGTGGCGCCGATCACGCGGTCATCGCCACCGGGCGGACGTTCCCCGACGCACTCGCGGCGACCGGAGCCGCCGGGGCTCGCCAGGCGCCGGTCATCCTCGTCGACGGCGCACGCTCGACCGTCCCGGCCGCGACACTGAAGCAGCTCGGCGACCTGGGCGTGAGTTCGATCTCGATCGCGGGCGGGCCCGGCGCGGTGAGCAACGGCATCCAGTCGCAGCTCACGTCGAACGGGTACTCGGTCACGCGCTACGGCGGGGCCTCCCGCTACGAGACCGCGGCCCTCATCAATCAGGCGTACTTCCCGGCAGGCGCGGCGGCATCGACGTTCGTCGCGACGGGAGTCGACTTCCCCGACGCGCTCGCGGCGGCCGCCCTCGCCGGACACCTCGGCGCCCCCCTCAACGTGACGCCCCGCACGTGCATGCACCCCGCGGTGAGCGATGCGATCCGCCAGGTCGACGCCCCCAGCCGAGTAGTCCTGGGCGGCACCGCGGTCGTCTCCGACCGGGCCGCGGCCGACGCGAGGTGCGTGTACCCGATCACGAGCGAGCCCCTTGCCGACTGGGCGCTCACGGGATGGCAGTTGGCCAGCGACATCCCGGCACCGTACTTCGACATCCCCGCGGTGAACGTCGACGATCCCTCGATCAAGCTCGATTCGACGGGGCTTCGCATCTACCTCCGACGCGACACCGGAACCCGTGGCGACCATCCGGTGGCGTACGCGCAGTACGGCATCGCGGCGCTGGCCAGGTACCAGGAGACGGGTGACCCGAAGTGGCTCACCCGTGCGATCCGGCACGCCGACCGTCTCACGCAGATCCGTGTCGAGCGAGCCGGCGCATGGTGGTACCCCTACAACTGGCCCTGGACCTACTACACCCGCACGATGAAGGCGCCGTGGTACTCGGCGATGGCGCAGGGGCAGGCACTCTCGCTGTTCACCCGCCTCGCTGAAGAGACCGGCCAGGCGAAGTGGGTCACCGCCGCCGACAAGACGTGGGCGACCTTCAAACAGCCGTACTCGGCGAGATCACCCTGGTCGAGCCTGGTCATCGACCGGCATCTCTACTTCGAGGAGTACGCGGGCAACCAGCCTCCGCTGCTCGTGCTCAACGGACAGATCTTCGCCCTGTTCGGCCTCTACGACTATTGGCGCTACACCGGCAACGCAGAGGTCGCCCGGTACTTCGACGGCGGAGCGACCGCGGTGGTCGACCGCATGATGCCGCTCGTGCGGGTACCAGGTGGCACCTCGTACTACTGCGTGCAGGCCGAGTACTGCCAGAGCCCGCTCTGGCAGAACGCGGCGTATCACGGCATCCACTCGTGGCAGCTCGACACGCTCGCCCGCATCACCGGCGACACGCGGTTCACCACGTGGGCGGCCGATCTCCGGGCCGACCGTCCGGCGAGGACGTTCGGGTCGACCTCCGACTTCGAGCCGGGCGTGCCCGACCAGTTCGCGGGAGTCGCGCCGTAGCGCCACGCACAAGGGCGGCTAAGCTCAGGCAACGGCGCGGCTGACCGCGCGTTCCACCCGATGGAGGGCAGCGACATGCGGTCTCATGCACCGTTCGCCGTGGTGACGGCGATGACGATGGCGATCGGGCTGGCGCTGGCACTCGTGCCTGCGGCGCCGGTCACGGTGGCAGCGGCGGTGCCGGCCGGGTTGCAGACGGCTGCCGTGCAGACGGTCCCCGAGCCGATTCCCGACGGCGTCACCCGGCTGAGCGGGGCGTCGCGCTACGAGACCGCCGTCGCGGTGTCGCGGTTGCACGCTCCCGGAGTTCCCGTGGCATTCGTCGCCTCGGGCGCAGACTTCCCCGACGCACTCGCGGGCGCCTCGGCGGCCGCGCTGGCCGGTGGCCCGCTGCTGCTCACCCAGCCCACGCAGCTCCCGAGTGTCGTGCTCGACGAACTGCGCCGACTGGCTCCCGCCCGCATCGTGCTCATCGGCGGCGTCGGCGCGGTCGCCGCGGGCGTGCAGTCCGCGCTGCACCGCGTCGCACCCACAACGCGTCTGGCCGGCGTCGACCGATACGCGACCGGTCTCGCGATCGTACGGTCGACCTTCACCACCTCCGACCATGCGATCATCGCGACCGGCCGCGCGTTCCCCGATGCCCTCGCCGCGACCGGTGCGGCGGGGTCGCGCGGCGCGCCGATCGTGCTGGTCGACGGCACGAGGCCGACCGTGAGCACCGCCACCCTCGCCCAGCTCGCCCGCCTCGGTGTGCGTTCGGTCTCGATCGCCGGCGGCCCCGGCGCGGTCAGCAACGCCATCCACTCGCAGCTCAGCGCGTCGGGCTACGACGTGACCCGATACGGCGGCACCACCCGCTACGACACCGCGGCGCTCATCAACCGTGCGTACTTCGCGCCCGGCTCGTCGAGGACGACGTTCCTCGCGACCGGACTCGATTTCCCCGACGCCATCGCCGGGGCAGCCCTCGCCGGGCAGCTGGCAGCTCCGATCAACGTGACGCCGCGCGGCTGCGTCCACCCCGCGGTGAGTGACACCATGACCGCCCTGGGGGCCACCAGCCGCGTCGTGCTCGGCGGCACCGGTGCCGTCTCCGAGACGGCCGCCAATGCCGCGCGCTGCGTGTATCCGAACACCGGCGAGCCGCTCGCGAACTGGGCGACCTCGCGATGGCGCCTGGCGGGCGACGTCGTGCCGTTCGCCGACCGGCCCCCGGTCGACGTCTACAGCCCCTCGGTCGTACTCGACTCGACCGGGCTGCGCATCTACCGGCGTGTCGACAACAACCAGCGGGCCGACCACCCGGTCGTCTACGCGCAGTACGGCCTCTCGGCGCTCATCGAGTTCGACCGCACGGGCGACCCGCTCTGGCTCGAGCGCGCGGTGCGACACGGCGAGAAGCTCATCGAGATGCACGTCGAACGTGACGGCGCGTGGTGGTACCCCTACCCGTTCCGCTGGACCTATATCCAACGCACGCTCGCCGCGCCCTGGTGGTCGATGATGGCGCAGGGTGAGGCGCTCTCGCTCTTCAGTCGGCTGGCGACCGAGACCGGCGAACCGCACTGGTTCACGGCCGCCGACCGCACGTGGGAGAGCTTCCCGCAGCAGTACACGAAGACCGGGCCGTGGGGCTCGCTCGCGATCGACGGCCACCTCTACTTCGAAGGGTTCGCCGCCACGAACCAACCGCCCCTGCTCGTGGCGAACACGCACATCTTCGCCATGTTCGGGCTCTACGACTACTGGCGCCTCACCGGCAACGCCGAGGCCGCCCGATACTTCGACGGCGGTGCGAGCACCGTGCTGGCACGAATCATGCCGCTCGTGCGCGTCGAGGGCGAGGTCATGTACTACTGCGTGCAGGCCGAGTACTGCCAGAGTCCGAGTTGGCAGAACCAGCACTACCACCCGATCTTCGTCTGGCAGCTGCAGACCCTCGCCGACATCACGGGCGACGCGCGGTTCGCCGAGTGGTCGTCGCTGCTGAACGCCGACTGGCAGCCGACCGCGTTCGAACGCGCCCAAGGCTCCGACTTCGAGCCCGGCGTCGAGCCGCTCGAGATGGGCGCCGTGCCGGGGCTGATCGAACCCTAGCTGCATCCCGCATCGGACACCTCGCGAACGATCCGGCCTTCGCCGCATCGTAGACTGGAGTCCATGCGTATCGCCGTCGTGGCCCTCGGAAAGATCGGCCTCCCCCTTGCTGTGCAGTTCGCCGATCAGGGCCATGAGGTCGTCGGCGTCGACGTGAACCAGGCGGTCGTCGACCTGGTCAACGCCGGCACCGAGCCGTTCCCCGGCGAGGCTCACCTGCAAGAGAAGCTCTCCGAGCTCGTGCCCGCCGGCCGCCTGCGCGCGACGACCGACTACGCCGACGCGATCCCGGGTGCCGACGCCGTCGTCATCGTCGTGCCGCTCTTCGTGAACGACACCACGTGGGAGCCCGACTTCGGCTGGATGGATGCCGCGACCCGCTCGCTCGCCGAGCACCTCACGCCCGGCACCCTGGTCTCCTACGAGACGACCCTCCCGGTCGGCACCACGCGAGGCCGCTGGAAGCCGCTCATCGAGGAGGTTTCGGGCCTCACCGAGGGCACTGACTTCCACCTCGTGTTCTCGCCCGAGCGCGTGCTCACGGGGCGTGTGTTCGCCGACCTCCGCAAGTACCCGAAGCTCGTCGGCGGCCTCTCGCCAGCCGGCTCGGCGCGCGCGGTCGAGTTCTACGAGTCCGTGCTCACCTTCGACGAGCGTCCCGACCTCGCCCGCCCCAACGGGGTGTGGGACATGGGCTCGGCAGAGGCATCCGAGATGGCGAAGCTCGCCGAGACGACCTACCGCGACGTCAATATCGGCCTCGCGAACCAGTTCGCCCTCTACGCCGACGAGGTCGGCATCGACGTCTACGCCGTCATCGAGGCGTGCAACTCGCAGCCGTTCAGCCACATCCACCGCCCGGGCATCGCGGTCGGCGGACACTGCATCCCGGTGTATCCGCGGCTCTACCTCTCGACCGACAACGACGCCGAGATCGTGCGCACCGCGCGCCTGTTGAACGCGTCGATGCCCGACCGGCTCGTGGCGCAGGCTTCCGGCGTGCTCGGCGACCTCACCGGACTCACCGCCGTCGTGCTCGGCGCCGCGTATCGCGGCGGCGTGAAAGAGACCGCATTCTCGGGCGTGTTCGCCACGGTCGAGGCGCTCCAGTCGCGGGGAGCGAAGGTCGCCGTGCACGACCCGCTCTACACCGACGATGAGCTCGAGCGCTTCGGGTGGACCCCGTTCCACATCGGCGAGTCCGCCGACCTCGCGATCGTGCAGGCCGACCACGCCGATTACGCCGAGTTGTCGGCGACGGATGTCCCGGGCATCCGCCTGCTCGTCGACGGCCGCAATGCCACCGCCGCCGACCGCTGGGTCGGCACGCCGAGGCTCGTCATCGGCGCTGGAGGCGTGCGATGACCGACCTCGTCGTCGTCGGGTCGGGGTTCTTCGGTCTGACGATCGCCGAACGCGCCGCGACCGAGCTCGGCCTCACCGTGCAGGTCATCGACCGTCGCGACCACATCGGCGGCAACGCGTTCAGCGAGGACGACCCGACCACGGGCATCGAGGTGCACAAGTACGGTGCGCACCTCTTCCACACGTCGAACGAGCGGGTCTGGGAGTACGTCAACCGCTTCACCGCGTTCACCTCGTACCAGCACAAGGTCTACACGAACCACAACGGTGTCGTGTATCCGCTGCCGGTCAACCTCGGCACGATCAACCAGTTCTTCGGCGCGGCCTACTCGCCGGCCGAGGCACGCGAGCTCATCGCCTCGCAGGCCGGCGAGTTCGACACGAAGTCGGCAGCGAACCTCGAAGAGAAGGCGATCTCGCTGATCGGCCGCCCGCTCTACGAGGCGTTCATCCGCGATTACACGGCGAAGCAGTGGCAGACCGACCCGACCGAGCTCCCGGCCGAGGTCATCAGCCGGCTGCCGGTGCGCTACAACTACGACAACCGCTACTTCAACGACACCCACGAGGGCCTGCCCGTCGACGGCTACACGGCGTGGATCGAGCGCATGGCCGATCACCCGAACATCGACGTGAAGCTCAGCACCGACTTCTTCGACGATTCGCAGCCGATCAACAAGGCCTCGACCGTCGGCAACGTGCCGGTCGTGTACACCGGGCCTGTCGACCGGTACTTCGACTACTCGGCGGGCGAGCTCAGCTGGCGCACCCTCGACTTCGAGCGCGAGGTGATCGCGGTCGGCGACTACCAGGGCACCTCGGTCATGAACTACGCCGACGACTCGGTTCCCTACACGCGCATCCACGAGTTCCGGCACTTCCACCCCGAGCGCGAGTACCCGGCCGACAAGACGATCATCATGCGGGAGTTCTCGCGGTTCGCCGACCGCGGCGACGAGCCCTACTACCCCGTGAACACGCCGCACGACCGCGCGGCGTTGCTCGCCTACCGCGAGCTGCAAGACGGTGAACCCGACGTGTTCTTCGGCGGCCGACTCGGCACCTACCAATACCTCGACATGCACATGGCGATCGGCTCGGCGCTCAGCATGTGGAGCAACCGGCTCGAAGAGCACCTGTCTCGCTGACCTGCGTCGGTCGATCTCGCTCTCTCTGATCGGCGATGCGCATGACCGCAGCGCGCGCCGGTCATTAGGGTGAGTCAAGATCCCTGCATGCACGATCCACACGGCCCGAACCCGGCGCCGATGCACGGGTCGCGAGCGCGGGGGTTACTGCATGAAGAGGTTGGTCGTCGGAATCGCGGCAGGGGTGCTCGTCGCGTCGAGCCTCGGGCTTCCCGCGCACGCGTCCGAGAATCCCGTGGCACCGGCCACACCGTCCGCGGTGCGCACAGCGCCGGCCGCGCCGGCGGCTCCGACGATCGGCGGCGGTGACGACACCGTCGATGAACTCGCCCTGCACGAGGCGCACGTCGCGCAGCAGGCCGAGACGGCCGCCGAGCCGATCCCGGGCGACGCGGCGGCACGAGAGGCCGCATCGCAGCGCACGGCGCTCGATGCCGGCACGGACGCCGGGGGATTCGTAGCGGCGGCCACCGCGCCGTTCACCGCGGGCAACCTGATCTCCGACAGCAACTTCCGCAACGGCTCGGCGATGACCGAGGCCGAGATCCAGGCGTTCCTGAAGCGCATGGTCGGCACCTGCTCGAGTTCGTCGTGCCTCGCGAACCTCAAGATGAACACGCCGACCCGCACCTGGAGTTTCGGCACCTGCGCCACCTACCGCGGCGGCACCGCCGAGCCGGCGGCGCGCATCATCTACAAGGTGCAGCGGGCGTGCAACCTCAGCGCCAAGGTGATCCTCGTCACCCTGCAGAAGGAGCAGTCGCTCCTCACCGACCCCGCCCCGACGGCGGGCGTGCTGCGCAAGGCGATGGGGTACGGATGTCCCGACACCGCCGAGTGCGACTCCACGTACTACGGCTTCTTCAACCAGGTGTTCGCCGCGGCGAGGCAGCTGACCTGGTACGGCAACCCGAACGGCTCGTTCACGTGGCTGAAGGTCGGGCAGGCGAACCGAATCCTCTTCCACCCCGACGCGGCGCGCTGCGGCGGGTCGAACGTGACCATCAAGAACAGCGCGACCGCGGCGCTCTACTACTACACGCCCTATCAGCCGAATGCGGCTGCACTCTCGAATCTCTACGGCACCGGTGACGCGTGTTCGTCATACGGCAACCGCAACTTCTGGCGCATGTACCGCGACTGGTTCGGCGACCCGCGTGTCAGCACGGCGATCCCGATCACGAGGATGTCGGGCGAGGACCGCTACGAGACCGCCGCCGCGATCTCCAAGCGCAGCTACCCGACCCCTGGCGTGCCGGTCGTGTACATCGCGTCGGGACTCGACTTCGCCGACGCCCTCGCTGCGGCGCCCGCTGCCGCGCACCAGGGCGGGCCACTGCTGCTCACCACGAAGTGGACGGTTCCGAGCGCGACGCTCACCGAGCTGAAGCGGCTGGCACCGCAGCGGATCGTGATCGCCGGCGGCTGGGGAGCTGTCGGCGGGCCGGTGGCGACGGCCCTCGCCGCGATCGCACCGACGGCACGGGTCGGCGGGGTCGACCGCTTCGAGACCTCGCGCCTGCTCGCCGACCAGGCGTTCGACTCGGCTGCGGTCGCGTACCTCGCGACGGGACACGACTTCCCCGACGGGCTGTCGGCGGGTGCCGCGGCGGGTGCACAGGGCGTGCCCGTGGTGCTCGTCGACGGGGCGGCCGGGCAACTCGATGCGGCAACGCTCACGACACTCACCGCGCTGAACGTGGCCGAGGTGCGCATCGCAGGTGGCACGGGTGCGGTCTCGGCGGGGATCGCGTCGAGCCTGAGCACCGCATCGCTCGCGGTGAAGCGGTACGGCGGCGCCGATCGCTACGCGACGAGCGTCGCGCTGAACCAGGCGGCGTTCGGGATGCGGCAGAACGTGTTCATGGCGACCGGAACGGTGTTCCCCGATGCGCTCAGCGGCGCGGCGGCTGCAGGCGCAGCCGGCGATCCGCTGTACCTCGCACGGCCGACGTGCGTGCCGAGCCCGGTGCGCAGCGCCCTGCTGGCGCACGGCGCGACCTCGCTCACGCTGCTCGGCGGTCCTGGCGCGCTGAATGACCGGGTCGCGTACCTTCGGCTCTGCTGAGCACCACATCCTGAATAGGGGATGACACGGGGCGGCGCCTCCCGTTAGGGTGACAACCGGACCCCTACGTCCGTTTTGCATCGGCCCGAACCCGGCGCCACCGTGGGGTGCGCCCCGGAGGTGCAGGAATGAAGAAGTTCGCCATCGGTCTCGTCTCGGCCCTGCTGCTCGCGGCGGCCGTCGTGTCACCCGCGCACGCCGCCGGCGGCGACGCATTCGACGACGCAGCGGCCTATTCGGAGCACCTCGAGGGTCAGGCGGCGCGAGCCGGTGAGGCCGTACCGGGCGACCCCGAGGCCGTCGCCGACGCCGAGGCGCGCTCCGCGATCGATGAAGCAATGGGAGCGGCATCCGCATCATCGACGTTCCAGGCCGCGGCCGCTTCGGGGTTCACGGCGGGCAATCTCATCGCCGACGCGAACTTCTACCGTGCCAACGCGATGAGCGAGTCGCAGATCCAGGCGTTCCTCGTGAAGATGGGCGCCGGCTGCACGGACGTCAAGTGCCTCCCCAACCTGAAGATGCCGACCCAGAACATCAACTGGAGTTACGGCACATGCGACCCGTACGTGGGGGCTGCCAGCGAGTCCGCGGCGCGCATCATCTTCAAGGTGCAGCAGGTGTGCTCGCTGAGCGCGCGAGTCATCCTCGTGACCCTGCAGAAGGAGCAGTCGCTGCTCACGAACAAAGCCCCGTCGACCGGCACGCTCGCCAAGGCGATGGGGTTCGGATGCCCCGACACGGCCGCCTGCGATCCCGAGTACGCCAGCTTCTTCAAGCAGGTGGCATTCGCCGCGCGTCAGCTGACCTGGTACAACAACCCCGCGGGGTCGTTCACGACGCTCAAGATCGGGCAGCCGAACGCGATCGCCTACCACCCCAACTCGGCATGCAAGACCTCGAACGTGACGATCGCCAACGCCGCGACCGCCGCGCTCTACTACTACACGCCGCTCCAGCCCAACGCCGCGGCGATCACGAACCTCTACGGCACGGGCGATGCCTGTTCGTCGTACGGCAACCGCAACTTCTGGCGCATGTACAGCGACTGGTTCGGCGACCCCCGCGCGGGTGCCGCGCTCACCTCGACGCGACTGCAGGGCACCGACCGGTACGCCACCGCCGCGGCCATCTCGCTCGCGGGATACCAGGAACCCGGTGTCCCGGTCGTGTACGTCGCCTCGGGAACGCAGTTCGCCGACGCGCTCGCGGCAGCCCCGGCCGCCGCGCACCTCGGCGGACCGATGCTGCTGACCGCGAAGTGGTCGGTTCCCGAGGCGACGCTCGCCGAGCTCAACCGCCTCGCGCCGCAACGCATCGTCGTGGTCGGGGGCACCGGTGCCATCGGCGCATCGACCGCGAGCACGCTCGCGAAGATCGCACCGGTTCGGCGCATCGGCGGCGCCGACCGCTACGAGACCTCGCGCAACATCGCCGCCGACGCATTCCGCGGTGCGTCCGTCGCCAGGGCATACGTCGCCACCGGTCGCGACTTCCCCGACGGACTCAGCGCCGGTGCGGCCGCCGGCGCGCTCGACGTTCCCGTCGTGCTCGTCGACGGCAAGGCGGCTCGAGTCGACGGGCCGACCACCACGGTGCTCCGCACCCTCGGGGTCGGCGAGGTGCGCATCGCCGGCGGCACGGGCGTGGTTTCGAGTGGCCTGCAATCGAGCCTCGGCTCGGCCGGGTTCACGGTACGCCGATACGCCGGCATCGACCGGTACTCGACGAGCGTGGCGATCAACTCCGTGTTCCGCACGACCGCGAACGCCTACGTCGCAACGGGCACCGCGTTCCCCGACGCCCTCACGGGCGCGGCCGCGGCGGGCGCGTCCGGCGATCCGCTCTTCCTGTCGCAGTCGGCCTGCGTGCCGCAGCCGACACGGGTCGCGGTGTTCGCGAAGGGCACGACGCACCTCACGTTGCTCGGTGGCTCGGGGGCGCTCAGCAGTCGAGTCGCGACACTGCAGTCCTGCTGAGACACGGTCGGGCGCCGCGTCGGCGCCCGACCGTAGGCTGCGCGACCGGCCGCAGCGGTTACTTCGGGAAGTGCTCGCGCCACGCCTCGGGGGAGGTGATCTCGGGCAGTGCCGCGCGGTACTGCCGTGAGAGTTCGGGCCAGCGCCGCTTGAGCTCGCGATGCAGGCGCCGGCTGTCGGTGAGCAGCCGGCGGAACGTCGTGCGGTCGCGCGTGTAGCGCACCTTTCCGGCGCCGTCGGCCGTCGAGACGAGCGCGCTGTCGAAGTACGGCAGGCGGAACCACGTGCCGTCGCGCTTGGCGAGCTCGACCTGCGGCTCGGCGACGTTCGCCGGGTCGGGATTCGTGAACCACTGGCGAGCGGTCATCTTCACCGTGAACAGCGCGAGCGGAATGCCGCGCGGGCCCTTGGGGCCGGTGGTACCGGTCGGCACCGGGTAGACGCGCTTGCCCTCGACGGTCATCGGGATCTCGTCGTCGTCGCGCAGCACCGTCTTCTCGGGGAACTCGGCCATCGCGGCGCGGAGTTCGCCGAGGATCGTGGGCATGCCCCGCTGCATGTGCGAAGGGCCCGAGAGGATGTCGCGAAGCGCCCGGTGCCGCATGGTCACGGGGTAGTACTGCATCGAGAGCAGGTGCTTGAGGTCCCAGCGCTCGCTGTCGCTCGTGAGCGAACCGCCACCGGCGTGCGGGGAGTGCAGGAGGGCGGCGACGATGCGGTTGCGCGCGTGGAAGTACGCCTGCCAGTCGATGGAGTCGTCCTTGTCGAGCCACGAGACGTGCCAGAGCGCCATGCCCGGCAGGGTCACCGTGGGGTAGCCCGCGCCGCGCGCACGCAGGCAGTACTCGGCGTCGTCCCACTTGATGAACGCGGGCAGCGACAGGCCCACGTTGCGCACGACCTCGGTCGGAATGAGGCAGAACCACCACCCGTTGTAGTCGGCGTCCATGCGAGCGTGCATCCAGGCGGTCTGGCGCAGGTTCGAGAACCGGAAGTCGTGCGGCACCGCCTCGTGCGGCTGCGCCCGCCACACGAACGGCTTGAGGTCGACGGTCTCGGCGAACGCGTGCAGCACCGGGCGGTTGAGCAGGTCGAACATGTGCCCGCCGACGATCATCGGCCGAGTGGTGTGGCGCGCGAAGCGCACGGCGCGCGCGATGCTCTCGGGCTCGATGGTGACGTCGTCGTCGAGCAGGATGACGAAGTCGCTCTCGCCCGCGTCGACGGTCTCGGCCATCGAGCGCGCGAACCCGCCCGAGCCGCCGAGGTTCGGCTGTTCGATCATGGTCAGGGCGTCGCCGAACTCAGCGGCGACGGCGTCGAACCCGGCCTCGTCGCGAACCTTCTGATTGCCCTGGTCGACGATGTACACACGGTCGAGGACGTCGCGAACGGTGGGGTCGGCCGCGAGGGCCTCGAGGGTGCGCACGCAGTAATCGGGCTTGTTGAACGTGGTGATGCCGATCGAGGCTCCGCCGGAACGCAGCTGCGGAGCATCCGTCGTCCAGCTGCCGCCCCCGACGACGACCTCGCTGTCGCCCGCGACGACCTCGAACCAGTACCAGCCGCCGTCGCCGAACGACGTGACCGGCAGCTCGATGTCGTGCACGACCGTGTCGGTGAACGGTTCGGATGCCACGCGCTGCGGCACTCCCTGAGCGGTCGAACGGTAGACGAGCAGCGTGCCTTCGCCGCTCGTCTCGACGGTGAGGCGCACGCGCTCGACGTTCGTCCACTGCTGCCAGTACGAGGCCGGGAACGCGTTGAAGTAGCTCGCGAACGAGACCCGGTCGCCGGCCCCGATGCGGAAGCGGTCGCGCCCGACGATGTCGTCGAGGTGCGCACGGTCGCTCACGCGCACCTCGCGTTCGCCGACCTTCGCCCACACGTCGGCGTCGACGTACAGCGAGATGACGTCGGGATCGGCGTCTTGCGGGAAGACGACGCGTTGGATCTCGTTCCAGGTCAAGCTCACGCTGTAGTGCTCCGTAGGGGATCGATGGATTGCGCCAGCCCCCGTGACGCGACTAAGAGCCTACTGTCTCTCGCCTGCGAAGTTTCGGAGCGAGCGTCACGAGCTGCACGCCGAGCACGCAGAGCTCGGCGGCGGCGAGGCCCCACGCGACGCCGGGGGCGCCGATCCAGAACAGCAGCGGGAGCATCAGGGCGGTGCCGACGACGGCGCCGACGATCGTGCTGGTCGCGAGGGCGCGGGTCAGTCCGAACGCGGTGAGGCAGGCGAACCCCGTGAGCTGCGACGCGAGGATCGCGGCGAGATTGACCGCCATCGGCACCGCCAGGGCGATGGGGATCGACAGGGTGCCGCCCGAGAGCACCTCGCCGATCCACGGGCCGGCGACGGCGTAGACGATGCCGCCGAGCGCGCCGAGGCCGAGCGCGATCGCGGTGACCCGTCGCGCCCGCCCGGCCAACTCGACGGGGTCGGGGGTGGGGACCCACCCCTGGGCGATCTGCACGACCGGTCGCGTCGAGTACAGCGCGAGCCGCACGATGCGCTCGGCGAGGGCGTAGACGGCGGTCGCCTGCGGCAGGAAGAGGTCGATGAGCACGATCGGCACGTTGACGTAGATCGACGAGGTCGCCGACATCGCGACCGGGCTCGCCTGCCCGCGAAGATTGCGCAGCGCGCGAACCGGTGACAGCGTCAGGTGCCAGCCGCGGTAGCGCGAGAGGATGTTCCACGTGCTGATCACGGCCGAGACGATGACGCCGGCGAGCTGCAGGGCGGCGAAGGCGATCACGTCGCCGGTGGCGATGAGCACGACCGCTCCGGCGACCGTGCCGGCGATGCGCGGAATCGTGTCGATGAGCAGGAACCGCAGCGGACTCGCCTCACCGACGAAGAACCACCCCGCGCCGAGTGCGACGAGCACCCCGCTCGCCACCGTCAGGCCCGCGAGCAACGCATCACCGTCGATGATGACGATGGCGATGACGATCGAGACGGGCAGGATCACGATGCACAGCCAGGTTCGGCTGAGCAGCGACTCGAAGTAGTACGCGCCGCGTCGGTCGTTCGTGAGGCTCGCGACCTCGGTCGGTCCGACCACGCCCCACCCGTAGACCGCGAAGACGAACGCGAACCCGGCCACGGCCTGCGCCACCGCGATGGTCGCCCAGGAATCCGCGCCGGCGGCGACGATGATCGCGGGGATGACGGCGAGGCTCACGACTCCGCTGATCGCCACCGACAGGCCGTAGCCCCCTGCGAACCGCAGCGCCTTCCTGGTGTTCACGCGCTCGCGACCTCCGTCGGACTCGGGCTCTGGCGCCCGGGGTGTCGTGCGCATTCCCCGACATTCTCTCCTATATACACGAAGAGGTGGAATCCGATGTTTCACATAGAATCGGGGCGTCCCTATGCCGACAATCGTCATCAGCCCGCCGAACGAAGGAACACGCCCCGTGACTCCACTCAGGCGCGGGCCGAGACGCTCGTCACTCCGGGTCACGCATCGGGGGCTTCGCGTCGGATTCGACTCGCAGGCGATCGGCCGAACGGTCGACGTCGAGGTCGACGGCAGCCGTATGTGGACGGCGACCATGCCGCACGCGCATGGCCGCGTGGCGCAGCTGGCATGGCCGACCGCCCTCGGCGGCCACCTCGTCGGCAGTGGGCGCATCACCCTGCGCGACCCTCGATCGGGCGTGGCGCTCGCCGGGGGCCGTTTCTCGTGGCCCACCCGCAGCGGCGCGGTCGGGCTGGCGGAGTTGGCGGCAGCCGGCCAGGTGGTCGACAAGTGGGGCAAGCTGACCGCGGCGCCCTCGAACCGCCTGCACCGCCGTTTGCTCGAAGCGATGACGGTGGTGCTCGCCGACCTCGACGAGCTCGGGTACACGGCGGCGATCACCGGGGGAACCCTGCTCGGCGCCGTGCGCGAGGGTCGCATCCTCGCGCATGACGACGACATCGACCTGCTGGTCTACCTCGGATCGATGGCGCCGCCCGACGTTTCGATGGCGTCGTACGCGATCGAGCGCGCAATCCGCGCCCGTGGCCACGAGGCGATCCGCCACAGCGACGCCCACCTGCAGGTGCTGTTCGCCGACGACGTACCCGGTGCCGCCGCACACGTCGACCTCTTCCTCGGATTCCACGACCGCGGGGTCTACAACCAGCCGATCGCGGTTCGAGGCTCGTTCGAGGAGGCGTCGCTGCTGCCGCTCACCGAGGTCGAGCTCGAGGGCATCAGCGTGCCGTCGGTCGCCGACGCCGATGCGTGGCTGGCGCTCTGCTACGGCGAGGGGTGGCGTGTCCCGGATCCCACGTTCCGCTTCCACACTCCCGCCGTCACGCGTCGGCGGTTCGAGAACTGGTTCGGCGTCTACGACCTCAACCGCCACTTCTGGGAGCGTCACATCCGGCTCGGTCGATCGCGGCATTGGCGCCGCGATGCGACACGATTGCTCGTCGCCACCGAGCCCGGCGATCGGGTCATCGACCTCGGCTGCGGCGACGGAACACTGAGCGAGATGCTCGCCGTCGGCGGCCGCCAGGTCGTCGCCGTCGATTACGCGCGAAGCGCCGTCGAGGCGGCAGCCGTGCGCCCGGGCGTCACCGCCCAGCGGCTGAACCTCGCCGACCGTCGAGCGGTGCTCGACTTCATCGCCGACGAACTGGCGCTCGGAGGCACGCGCCATTTCCTGCTCTCGAACGTGCTCGCGTCGCTCACCCGCGAGACCAGGGCGAACGTGTTCCTGCTGCTGCGCGCACTCCTCGGTGCCGGTTCGGTCGCGCTCGTCACCGTACCCGTCAACCCGTCGTTGGTGTACGACCATCATCGTCCCGACACCTGGCACCTGCCCCTGCACTGGCTGCGGCACGAGGCATCCGTTCACGGTCTCGCCTGCGTGGCAGACTCGCACAACGTGCGCGTCACCTCATCGGGGCCCCGCACGGTCGCAACGGTCAGGCTCTACAGTACGAAGGGGGCGCAGACCGTGCCCCGCGAGAGGACACGGTGAATCGCTTCGAAGCCGCCATGCGCAAGATGGTGCGGGGCAAGCCCGTCGCACCCCAGTCTGCCGACGTTGCGCGACTCGAGGCTGAGATCGCGCGGTTGCGCGCCGAGATCGACGAGCTGCGCGTCGACTCGCGCCGCATCGCCGAACTGTACGACCTCGTCTTCGAACGACTCGGCGAGCAGCGGCGCGACGGCCGCTGATCAGCGCGGCGCCGCCGCGACCCGAACGTCGACGACCTGGCCGGTGAGATCGGACTCGAGTACGCGGAGGGCGACCGAGGCGACGTATTCGGGGTCGAGCAGCGAGTCGGCGGGCTCATCGCCGAAGGCCTGCGTTCGCATCGGAGTGCGCGTGCGCTGCGGGTTGAGGCAGTTCACCCGGATGCCGCTGTCGGCCCATTCGTCGGCGAGGGCTTGGGCGAGGTTGACGACGCCGGCCTTCGTCGCCGAGTAGAGGCTGTAGCCGGCGCGGCCGCGCGTGTACGAGCTCGAGGTGAAGAGCAGCAGCTGGCCGCCCGAGGCGGCGAGGTGGTCGTGCGCCTCCTGCGCGATCATCGCCGGAGCCAGCAGGTTGGTCTCGAGGGTTGCGCGCAGCAGCTTCTTGGGGGTGCGCACGAGTTCTGAGATGGAGAGCACCCCGGCCGTGATGACGACGTGGTCGATGCCGCCGTCGGCCGCGGCCCGCTTCAGCGCACGACGGATCTGCGAGCGGGAGGTCACGTCGGTGCCGGTCTCGGTGCGGCTGAAGGCGTGCACGCGGGCGCCCGCCGCTTCGGCCTGGCGCGCGATGCTGGCGCCGATGCCGTAGCTGCCGCCGAAGACGACGACCGACCGGCCGCGCAACACGTCGGCGGCTGCAGGGTCGGCGAGTCCCGACGTCAGCTCGGTCGACTGCAGCTGGAAGATCTTGTCGGCGATGTGGATGTCGAGGGGCTCGGTGACCTTCATGTTCTCGGCCGTCCCGGTGATGACCTTGATCTTGACCTCGGGCAGGTAGGTGAACACCACGCCGCAGTCGTCGGTCGCCGAGAACGCGGGATCGCCGTCGGCCAGCTCGTAGGCGCGGCGGATGACCCCGAGCCGGAAGCCCTGCGGCGTCTGCCCGCGACGCAGCGTGGCTCGCGGCGGGATGCCGGCGATGGTGGAGTCTTCTGCGACCTCGACGATGGTGTCGGCCGAGGGGATGGCCGTGTCGACGGCGTCGTACTCGTCGAGCGCGCGAACGCAGTCCTCGATGATGCGGTCGTCGAGGAACGGTCGCACCGCGTCGTGGAAGAGCACCTTGGTCGACTCGTCGTCGGCCAGTGCCGCCAGCGCGAGCTTCGTGGAGTCGTTGCGGGTCTCGCCGCCCGGCAGCACCGCCGAGAGCTTCGTGAACCGCGGGTCGGCCATGAGGTGGTCGAGCTCGCGAATGCTGGCGGCGTTCATCATGACGATCACCTCGTCGATGAGCGTGCTCGCCTCGAGCCGTTCGAGCGTATGCTCGACGATCGCCTTGCCCGCGATGCGGATCAATTGCTTCGGCATGCCGAGCCCGACCCGAACGCCGACGCCGCCCGCGAGGACGACGGCGACGGTGCGCGCGCTCACCGGGAGCCCTTGAGCGCCGCGATCGCCTCGGGCATGGCGCCGTCGAAGATCAGCTCGCCTTGGCGCAGCACGAGGCCGCGGTTGCAGATCTCGGAGACCATGCCGAGGTCGTGCGTCACGATGAACAACGTCTTGCCCATGGCGACGAGTTCGCGGATCTTCGCGTTGCACTTCTCGCGGAAGGGGGCGTCGCCGACGGCGAGCACCTCGTCGACGAGCAGGATGTCGAGTTCGGTGTGGATGGCCACCGCGAACGCGAGTCGCACGAACATGCCCGACGAGTAGTGCTTGACCTCGGTGTCGATGAACTCGCCGATCTCGCTGAACTCGACGATCTCGTCGAACCGGGCGTCGATCTCCTCTTTCGCCATGCCGAGGATGGCGGCGTTCAGGTACACGTTCTCGCGGCCCGAGAGGTCGGGATGGAAGCCGGCGCCCACTTCGATGAGGCCCGCGACGCGGCCACGCGTCAGCACGCGGCCCGCGTCGGGCCGCAGCACGCCCGACACGAGCTTCAGCAGCGTCGACTTGCCTGAGCCGTTGTAGCCGATGAGGGCGATCGCCTCGCCCTCGTGCACGGTGACGGTGACATCGTCGAGCGCGGTGAACGACGTCGACGTACGCTTGCGCCTCAGCCGTGCGACGAAGCTCTCCTTGAACGAGTGGCTGTGCCGCAGCGTGTAGGTCTTCTGCACCCCCTCGATGACGATGCGGGGGAGCGGGGATTCAGAGGTCTTGGGCAAAGCGTCCCTCGAGTCTTCTGAAGACGAGCTGGCCCGCGACGAGGCACAGCACGGCGATGACGAGTCCGATCAACGTGAACAGCCAGAGTGATTCGGGGCGCTCGGCGGCCTCGCTCGTGGTCGGGAACCAGAACGCGGTGTGGAACAGCTCGACCGCGCTCGTCAGCGGATTGGCCATGTAGAGATCGAAGAGCCAGGCCGGAGCCTGGTCGCGCACCATCGTCCAGCTGTAGAGCACGGGCGAGGTCCACGTCGCGAACAGCAGGATGAGCTCGACGACGTTCTGCGCGTCGCGGTACGCCACGTTGATCGAGCCGAACAGCAGGCCGAGCCCGGTCGCCAGCACGGCGACGATGAACACCGCGAGCAGTGCACCGACCAGTCCGAGCGGCGTCGGCACCCAGCCCACGAAGAGACACACGACGAGCAGGATGCTCAGCTGCGGCAGGAAGTGCACGAGCGCGATGAACACGTCGGCGATCGGGAAGAGCTCTCGCGGCAGGTAGATCTTCTTGACGAGCGCCTTGTTCGAGACGATCGAGCGCGTGGCGTTGCCGAACGCCTCGTTGAACAGGTTGATGACCACGATGCCCGAGAAGAGGTAGATGGGGTAGGACTCGATGCCCTTCGTGAGGTTCAGGAACAACCCCATCACGACGTAGAAGACGGCGAACTGGGCGGCCGGCTTCACGTACGACCAAACCCAGCCGAGTACCGAGCCGTGGTACCTCGTGAGGATGCCCTTGCGGATCAGCAGGCGCAGCAGGTATCGATACTTGACGACGTCGAGGATGCCGCGGCCCGCACCGGGGACGGTGAACGCGTTGACGTCCACCGGTTCCGCTCTGCTCATTCCAACGATTCTATGGTCGCGATCGGGTGCATTCGTGCCACGCGTTCGGCGTTCGCTCAGCTTCGTTTGAGTGCGTCGCGCCAGCTCATGTCGCGCGCGGCCTTGACCGCGCAGATGACGACGAGCATCCAGCCGCCTTCCGAGAGTGCGAAGCTCTCGGCAGCCGAGGTCACTGCGATGGCCACGAGCATGAGCGCCGGCCACAGGTAGACCACGCTGCGCCGGTTCGATGCGAGCAACCATGCGCGCACGAGCGCGACGCCGATGAGCGCGGCGAAGAGCACGGCGCCGATGACGCCGACCTGGAAGTACGCGTCGAGGTAGGCGTTGAGCGCCGACTCGTGCGCGCGCCCGGTGCCCGCCTCGATCCAGGTGTACGGCGGGGCGTCGGGCCACTTGCCCACCCACCCCCAGCCCTGCAGGGGGTTCAAGCTCAGGTAGCGAGAGAGCTCGCGCCAGACGTCGAGCCGCACGTCGAACTCGGCACGGGCGTCGAGCAGTTCGATGATGCGCACCCGCAGGATCCAGCCGGTGACGAGCGCGGCGGCCGCGGTGATGAGCAGCGCGAGCTGCCAGCGCCAGCGGGTGTCGGGGGAGACTCGTCGCAGCCCGTAGAGCGCGGCGAGGGCGAGCAGCGCGGCGCCGAGCGCGATCCAGGTGGTCGGAGAGCCCGAGAGCGCCAGGATGATGAGGGCGAGCGCGAGCGAGGCGATCGCCTTCGTGCGCGTGACGATATGGGTGCGCCACTCGACGATGAAGGTGATGAGGGCGATGAGCGCCACGAATCCGAGCATGTTTCGTGAGCCGAACACGCCCTGGATCGGGCCCAGGGCGGCGAGGTTGCCGTCGATGCCGAGGAATCTGATCGGCGCGTCGAACAGGATGCCCGAGAACACCTCGAGCACGAGCGAGACGCCGAGCAGCACCCGCATGGTGTCGCCGAACGCCCGCACGATCTGGATGGTGTCGCGCATGAGCGCGACGTAGACGCCGAGCACGCCGAACGCGATCAGGTACCCGACGCGAAGCACCGATAGGCCCGGATTGCTGCTCCAGATCACCGAGGCCGCGCACCAGCCGACGAAGACGAGGATGGTGATGGGCAGGATGCCGTACCACTCGATCGCCCGCCACCGGGTGACCAGCGACGCGCCGCAGAGCACGAGCAGCGCGGCGAGTGCGGCGAGCAAGCCGGGCCAGCCGATGACCGCGCGGATGGCGTGTGCGCTGAACGCGAGTCCGATCGCGAGCAGTGCGAGCGCCTGCGCGAACCGGGCGGAGCCCACGAACTCCCGCACGGCCTCGACACGACCGGGCGCTCCGCTCGAGGTCATCGTGCCTCGTCGCCGGTCGCGGCGCCGGATTCGGTCGGTGCGGGGGCCGATCGCGCGAGCGGCGACCGGCGCGGCGGTGCCTCGGCCTCGAACGGCTCGTGTTCCCACTGCCGTCGCTTCGTCGCCCAGGCGATCGCGATGAGCAGCGCCCACCCGCTCTCGACGAGGATGCGGCTCTCGGCGAGGCCCTGCCCGATGAGGGCGACGAGCACCAGCATCGGCAGCAGCGCCGCAGCCGAGTACGGGAGTGCGCGGCCCGAGGCATCCACCGGTCGATCGACCGAGAGGAACCACGACCGCCACAGCGCGCCGATCACGATCGCCGCGAACGCCAGCAGGCCGATGATGCCGACCTGCATCCAGACGTCGAGCCACGCGTTGTGCGCCTGCAGGTAGACGACGCCCTTGCGCACCGCGAGGTCGTTGAACGGTTCGACGAACGGGTTCCAGTAGCCCACCCAGCCCCAGCCCGCCCACGGCCGCTCGGCGGCCATGCCGATCACCGAGTTCCAGATGTCGAGCCGGCCGGTGAGGTCTTCGCCCTTGCCGAAGAGCTCGAGCAGGCCGTTCCAGAACACGGCGAGCAGGGTGACGGATGCCACGAGCACGCCGGCTGCCGTGAAGTAGACGCCGCGGCGACGGTCGGGCCCGACCCGTCGCGTCCACAGCGCGAACGCGAGGGCGATGAGCACGATCACCGCGACGAGGATCACGGTCGCCGAACGCGTCAGCACGAACGTGAGGCCGGCCACCACAAGCCACGCGATGCCCCACCCGCGGCGCATGCTGCCCGCGGCGAGGAGCGTGCCGAACACGATGAGCCCCAGCAGGGCGACCATGCCGAGCAGATTGCGGCTCGCCACGATGCCCTCGACCGGTCCGCCGTCGAAGAGCAGCGCCCGGGACCAGTAGAAGGCCATCGGCAGCTTGCCCTCGGGCTCGAAGTCGGGGAAGTTCGGCAGCAGCGGCTCACGGATGAAGATCGCGACCCACAGTTCGAAGAGCAGCGACAGCGCCAGCACCCACTTGATCGCGGCGCTGAGCGCGCGGACGAAGCGGGGCCATGGCAGGCAGAGCACCAGGGCGACGGCCACGAAGGTCGTCACCAGCATGAGCAGTACGCCCAGTGCGGATGCCCCGGGGTAGAACGACCACGCGATCGAGAGGGTCGCGATGAGGAGGAAGGCGAACGTGGACTTCGGTACGCGCCGCCACTTCCAGGTCGGCTTCGTCTGCACGAGGAGCACGACGGCACCGGCGATGACGAGCGCGGCGATGATGCCGAAACCCCACCACCCCAGCAGGTTGCGCCAGAACTGGCCGGCGAGCAGCGTGAACAGTGCGAACGTCGGGTACGCGCCGATCAGTGCGTTGCGTCGCCCGGATGCCATGCGCTCAAGGCTACCGTTCCCGTCGGGCAACACACGGGATCGGCCGGGCCGTGCCCGTCCGGGTCTCAACCGCTCGCGGCCGTGATTCGCTCGATAAGGTATGGCGCCATGGTCTTCATGTATGTGCCCGAGATGTGACCGGCCGCGTCGCGGTAGACGATGACGCCGCCGATCGCGGCCGGGCACGTCGACTGATCGCAGTAGAAGTCGGTCATGTCGACGACGTCTACGCCTGCATCGTCGGCCGCTGCGAGCAGCACGTCGGTAGGCTGCGTCGCCTCGGAGCGGGGAGTACCGCATTCGTTGAGGTTCGCGCCGACCCGCGTAAGGCATGCGAAGGTCGACTCAGGCACGATCGGTACCGCGCCGACGACCACGACGTCGGTTCCCGTCGCTTCAACCGCGGTCCAGCGCTCGCTGAACGAATTGGGTGGCGCGTCGGCGATCGCCCACCGGGCAGCGGTCGTGACGACGAGATCGTACCCACCGTCTACGAGGCGTTGTTGCACCTGATCGGCGACGTCGTCGCAGTCGCTGCCCTCGGGTTGGTCGCGCCACTGGCACCCGAAGCCGACGAAGGTGTCGAGCGACCAGCCGACGCTGTCGGCATTCTCGAGGAAGGCCGGCAGCAGCGCAGCGGCATGGCTGTCGCCGACAAGCGCGACGCGGCGGGCATCGGGTGCTGCCGACCCGAACGTGCACGTTGTGAGGTCTCCGCCCTTGGGCCGCCAGCACGAGTAGCCGCCCGCGGTATCCGTCGGCAGGGCGTCGAGCGAGGGCATCACGTCGTCGATCGAGACGGTCTCTGGGAGTTCGCAGTCGTTGCCCGCACCTGGTGCGGCTTCTGCCCCGAAGCAGTCGGCTGCCGCCGTCGCGGGCGCGGCCTGCGGTTCGGGCATGCTGAGGCGCGCGGCACCGAGCCCGACGACGATAAGCAACGCCGCGCCCGCGCCCGCCGCGATCAGAAGGGGCATCCGACTGCGCGTCGGGGCATCAGCCTGTCGGGTCTTGGGCATGAGCCACGTCGATCGGCGCACGGGCTCCTCGACCAGGTGGTAGGACAGCACCGACGCGACCGCGGTGATGGCGATCGCGAGCACGTAGTAGCGGCGTGACTCGAGGGGCACGAACGATGCGAGCAGCACGATCACCGGGAAGTGCCACAGGTAGAGCGAGTACGAGATCGCGCCGATGTAGCCGCTCACTCGGTTCGTCAGTGGCCACAGGAGGCGGCTGTAACGCGGCGAGTGCTCGCCGATTCCCGCCGCGATGACGGCGACCGTCGCGAGCACGGGGAGGGCGACAGTGGGCGCGGGGAAGACCGAGGTGGCGTCGATCCAGAACACGCTGACGACGAGCCCGGCGATGCCGAGCCAGGCGAGGGCGACGCGTGCCGCGAACGGAATGCGCCACGCCCCCAGCGAGACGGCCGCGAGCAGGGCACCGACGCCGAGTTCCCATGCGCGGGTGAAGGTCGAGAAGTATGCGGCGGTCGGGTTCGTGCCCGTCTCGATGAGCGCCCACACGAACGACAGGGCGATGAGCGCCGCGAACACTGTGATCGTCGCGAGGTGCGACGCACGCGGCGTGCCCCAGCGGCGCATCGCCGCCATGAACACGAGCATGGTCAGCAACGGCCAGACGAAGTAGAACTGCTCCTCGACCGAGAGCGACCAGTAGTGCTGAAGCGGCGACGGCAGCTGACCAAGCTGGAAATAGTCGGTGCCGACCAGCATCGATCGCCAGTTGGCGCCGAAGAGGAACGCCCACACGCCGTCGATGGCGACCGAGAGCGCGCGTCCGCGCGGGAGCAGGAGGGCGCAGAACGCGACGGTCACCACGATCACGAGCGTCGCCGCAGGCGCGATGCGGCGGATGCGGCGACGATAGAAGCCCGAAAGGGAGAGGCGGCCCGTGCGATCAAGTTCACGCAGGATGTGCGACGTGATCAGATAGCCCGAGATGACGAAGAACACGTCGACGCCGACGAAGCCGCCCGACGGCCAGCGGAACAGGTGGTCGAGGATCACCACGATGACGGCGAAAGCGCGCAGGCCCTGGATGTCGGCGCGGAGATTCCGCCCGCCGTTTGGAGTCGACTCTTTGCGTCGACGAAGGCCGACGGCATCGCGGGATCGCGACAGGGAGATTGTCATCTTCCGTTCCTCGTTCAGTGCAGGAGAACGGCGTCGAAATCGTGTGCCGCCCAGACAGTATTGCCTACTCCGCGGGCTCCATCTCGCAGCCCTGCTCGACCCGGCGTGATTCCTGTGGCCCGACGGTGGTCTGCGTACACCGAGGATCGAGACTGGGAGCAGCGAAATCCTCAGCTCTCGGTCGCGACGGTGAAGACGTGTGCGCCCTTCTCCGCAGGCTCCATCCGACGCCGAAGTTGTGGATATTCGGCGAGCCACCGGTCGCCGACCGCCAATTCATCGGGTCGCGCTGCATCGTCCAGCACGATAACGACATCGTCGGAGCACTTCGGCAGCAGAGCAGGAAGCGCTGGGTACCGTGCCTCAAGGCCGGTTGACGCCGGGGGACCGTCGATGAAGACAACGCCGATGTCACTGACATCTTCGATCGCGGCTGTGTCGTACCAGAGCCGAGACGTGGATTCTTCTTTCAGCGATTCGTCTCCGCGGCCGATGAGAACCTCGACGAGCGGAGCGAAGCGCACTTCGACGATGTCATCGAGCCCGTGCGCTGTGACCAACTCTCTCGTGCGGTCTGCGTACGACGCGTCGTGCTCGAGGGCGATCAATCGCCCGCCGCCAGCACGACGAAGCGCATAGCCAAGCCAGACGCTGGATGAACCACTCCCGCATTCGACGACCAAAGACGGCTTTCGTCTGAGGATGACCTTGACGAGGAGACGAATCACGTCAGGCGACGCGGCCCAACCTCGCAGCGGCGGCATGAATTCGCCCGGCTTCAGCGCCGCCCGCAACTCGGACCACGCGACATACTGCTCGAAGTCCTTGACCCCGCTCCGCGAGATGTACCCACGCAGTTCTCCCACCATCTTCGGAATTGTCGCCGAGCGCAATGCCTCGACCTCTGACCTGGTCTGCTCGAGCAGTGCTTCCGAATGGGTGGTTGTCGGGGTCACATCAGCCAACATCGCATCGATGCGAGTATTCGATGTTCTCAGATCGGTCAATCCGTCGAGGACCGTCGAGAGTTCGGTGCGGAGCGCGCTGAAGCTCTCGATGGTCTGCTCCACACGAGCTCGTGACTTCCGTTCATCGAGACCCAGCTTGCACAGGACGACGCCGATAGCAGCCAGCGCCCCGGCAGCGATGAGGATGAGGGCCTCGCCGAGCGAGATCGCACCTGCAACCGCGAGCATCACGACGATCGCCACGAAGACCACGGAGATCGCAATCGCGACCACGATCAACGCACGCCGTCGATTTCCTCGCATCACACCCTCCGTGGTGGACGGCCGGCACCGCCGAGTGGTCGACCCATCGCAGCCTAGCCGCTCGGTCGAACACCGGGTACATGCGGATTACGGAGCGCCGCGACATCGCGGAATAATCAACCCGACAACCGACCGCTAAGCACGTCAGACGAACGCGGCCCTGCCGGTGATCTTCCGCCCGACGATGAGGGTATTCATCTCGCGGGTGCCCTCGTAGGAATACAGCGCTTCTGCGTCGGCGAAGAAGCGGGCGACGTCGTAGTCGAGCACGATGCCGTTGCCGCCGCACACCTCTCGCGCCCACGACACCGTCTCGCGCATGCGGGCGGTGGCATATGCCTTCGCGAGGGCCGAGTGCTCGTCACGCTGTTCGCCGCGATCGAGCATCTCGCTGACCCGAACGACCATACCGAGCGACGCCGTGATGTTGCCGAGGCTCTTGACCAGCAGGTCCTGGATCAGCTGATGCGAGCCGATCGTCGTGCCGAATTGCACGCGGTCGCCGGCATACGCGACTGCCGCCTCGTAGGCGCCGATTGCCGTGCCGACCGCAGCCCAGGCGACCTCGGCACGGGTGAGGCGGAGCACGCTCGCGGTGTCCCGGAACGAGTCGGCGTTCTGCAGGCGCAACGCCTCGGGCACCACGACGTTCTCGAGGGTGATGTCGGCATTCTGCACGATGCGCAGACTCGTCTTGCGCTCGATCTTCGTCGCGGTATACCCGGGGGTCGAGGTCGGCACGATGAAGCCCTTGACCTGGCTGTCGTCGACGTCCTTCGCCCAGATGATCGTGATGTCCGAGAAGGTGGCGTTGCCGATCCAGCGCTTCGAGCCGTTGAGCACCCAGTTGTCGCCATCGCGCTTCGCGGTGGTGCGCAGCCCCTGCGACGAGTCCGAACCCGAGAGGGGCTCGGTCAAGCCGAACGCGCCGATGGTCTCGCCGCTCGCGAGCCGCGGGATCCACTCGTCGCGCTGCTCCTTCGAACCGCAGACGCTGATCGAGCCGGTGGCGAGACCGTTCTGCACGCCGACGAAGGTCGCGACCGAGGCGTCGACCCGTGCGAGTTCGAGTTGCACGAACCCGCGGAACACTGCGGAGTTCTCGAACGGCTTCGTCTCGTCCCAGGCGTACGACAGTGCGCCGAGGTCCGCGAGCGGCTTCACGATCTGCATCGGGAACTCCGCCCGATCCCAGTACTCGGTGACGACCGGCTTGACCTCGGACTCGAGCCACGCCCGCAGATTCGCGAGCGCCTCCTTCTCGGGGTCCGCGAGAAGAGACCCGTAGGCATAGAAATCGCTGGCGAGGGGCTCGTAGGACATGACTGCTCCAATAGATCGTCGGATGCCCCGAGCCTAGGTTCGGCACCGGCGGGCGGTGAAGCCGTTGGTACGTTGGATCCAAGTCGACGAGAGGACCATTCCCGATGTTTGTGGCGATCGACAACGCCCCGAGAGACTACGCGTGGGGGTCACGCGACGCCATCGCCGAGTACCGGGGCGTCGCCCCGTCGGGTGGGCCCGAAGCCGAACTCTGGCTCGGGGCGCACGCGGGGTCGCCAGCAAAGATTATCGACGCGACATCCGTCGGTCATCCAGATCTCGCGACGTGGATCGTGGCCGATCCGACTACAGCACTCGGCACTCGACTCGCGGATGAGCGGCGCCTGCCGTTCCTCCTGAAGGTTCTGGCGGCGGCCGAACCGCTCTCGTTGCAGGCCCACCCCACCCCGCAGCAGGCGCGCGCCGGCTTCGAGCGCGAAGAGGCCGAGGGTGTGCCGATCGGGGCATACGATCGCAACTACAAGGACCCGTTCCACAAGCCCGAACTCATCGTGGCGGTGAGCGAGACCTTCGACGCGCTGTCGGGGTTCCGCCCATTCGATGAGGTGCGGGGGATCCAGGCGGTGCTCCGCGCCGCAGATGCGGCGAGCACGACACCCGAACCCGGAGCGCTCGACCTGCTCGACGCGCATCTCGCGGGCGACGACCCGCTCCGCACGACCGTCGAGTGGCTGCTGCGCGACGGGCGAGGCGAAGACACCGGCGAGGCGGCGTGGGTCACCGAACGGATCGTGACGCTCGCCGCGACCGAGACGGCACGCGACTCCGAGTTCGCGCTCTCGTTCGAGACAGTCGGCCGGCTCTCGGAGTTCTACCCCGGCGACACAGGTATCGTCATCTCGCTGCTCCTCAATCGGGTGCGCCTGAACCGCGGCGAGGCGCTCTATCTCGCCGCCGGAAACATCCACGCGTACCTCGAGGGACTCGGCATCGAGCTCATGGCCGCGAGCGACAACGTGCTCCGCGGCGGACTCACGCCCAAGCACGTCGACGTCGGCGAGCTCCTCGAGGTGCTCGACTTCACCCCGATCGACCCGCCGTACTTGGCGGCGAGCACCGTTGCCCCGGGCGTATCCGCCTACCGCCCCGATGTGCCCGACTTCGCGCTGCATCGGGTGGAGCCCGCTGCCGCCTCGAAGCACGAGGCTCAGATGTCGATCTCGGCGCCGGCCATCGTCCTCGTCGAGCAGGGCTCGATCAGTATCCGCAGTGGAAAGGGAGCCGCGAGCCTCGAGCAAGGTGACGCCGTGTACATCACTCCCGACGAGTCTGAACTCGTGTTCGGAGGAACCGGGGTCGCTTGGCTGGCGACGATGAACGCGCGCGGCTGAACGCCCATTGAAGTGAGGGCGCCGGCGGTTCCAGGTTCCCCGTCCCTCTCGCGGTGTTCAGCCAGCGCCGGATGGGCCGACAGGGTGGTGCAGGATCGCATCTCGATACGCCTTGCCGACCAGCGCATAACCGTGCGTGGTCGGATGTATGCCGTCGTATGACGTGCCTGGCGCGAAGAACCCGCCATCGCGAGCGAACCCCCATGGGTCGACGTAGTCCCAGCCCTTCTTCGCCACGTATTGCTTGAGCTTCCAGTTGAATCGCGCAGCCTCGTCGGGGTTGCTGTCGAGCGGCGGAATCGCGCCGATGACGACACGCCCCGGTCGAACGACGTCGACGATCGCATCATAGTTCGGTGCAACCGAAGCGAAGTCCGTGTGGTTTCGCACGTCGTTGGTTCCGCCCATCAGGACCAAGACGTCGACGTCGACGATCGGGCGCACATTCTCGGCCATCGTCTCAACGGTCGATCCACCCATCGCCCACCCGCCCGCGTATTCGATGCCATCGCCCTTGGCGTACGTCATCCAGGTCCTGCTGTCGAGGCCCTCGGAGAGCAGTCGCGCGCCGCCCCCTGCCGTCAAGGAGTCCCCGACGATCGCGACCCGAACGGGCAACGAGGGCTGGCGGGTGGGCGGGGCGACCGACGGTGCCTCGCTCGGGGCGGTCGTGCCTTCGGAGGCCGCGGCCGATGGGGTCCGCGGTGCCCACCACGCTGCCGACGGGGAGGTCGCGCTGCAACCGAACATGAGAAGAAGTACTGCGAGGCTCACGCCTCCCGTGAGGAGGCGGGCCGGGAGTCTCATGAGCTTGAGTATCCCATGGCACGGAAAGGTCTCTCGGTGGTCCGGCCCGTGCTTAGGGGCCCGCCTGGTTGTGCATTCCCTGTGTATTCTGCAGAGTGCCCGACGGCTCGAACACGTCGCGCCCGAGCGGACGGGCGCCCGGGCCGGAGGTCACGTGGGCGCGGCTCGAACACGCACGAGATCAATCGCTCTGGTGCTCGCCGGCATTCTGATGCCGCTTTCCATACTCGGTACAGGGCCGACAGCGACGGCGGCTGCCTCAGCGGTCCCCGTAATCACGATGAACGTCAGTGCGACCGGGGTGGCATACGGAAAACCGCTCACCGTCACGGGCAAGGCCGTTCTCTCGGGTGCGCCGATGAAGGCGGCGACGGTCTCCGTCGTCGGACGCAGTGCTGCGACGAACACTTGGGAATTGCTCGGCCGTATCGTCACGGCGTCGGACGGAAGCTACACCTTTTCCTTCGTTCCCCGGTCCGGATACCGGCTGAAGACAGAGATGCCGGCTACGGCCGATCGCGGCTACGCGCAGAGCCCCAGTGCCGTCATCTCGGTGCAGCCGCAGCTCTACGGCGTCACGCCTGTCGGTGCGTCCCTCGCTGTTGCCGGACGGGCGAAGACCGTGTCCGGGTTTGTGCATGCCGAGCTCGGCGGTCGTCGTGTCAAACTCGCGCGTGCGGATGGGTCGACGTGGACCGACATCGTGGAAACACGCTTCGACGCGAAGGGGCGTTTTGATCTGACCTTCACCCCGGCCAGATCGGGCACGTTCGTGTACCGGGTGATCATTCCTTCTGTCGGCGGACTGGTCATGAAGCTTGGAGCCGTGCTGTCGACCGAGGTGAAGGGATCTGTCGCTGAGCTCGCGAGCACGAATCCCGCCTGCTTCGGCGCCAGCACGCTTCTCAGCCCCGGGTGCTCGAACCCAGCACTCGCCGGTTTACTGTTGCCGACGACCGAGGCCGCTGCGCTTCGATTCGATACAGGAGGCAGCTACAGTTCGGACTGCTGGCAGAGCGACAAGTTCGCCCCGGTACCCGTCTGCCGGTTCGGTTCGACCAGCGCCACGGCTCGCCGCATCGCGCTCGTCGGCGATTCGCACGCCGCTGGCCTGCTCGTCGGCCTGAAGGGTCAACTCGCGGCCCGCGATTGGCGCCTCGACACTTACCTCGGAGTGTCGTGCCGGTGGAAGGACACCAACCCCGAGTGTCTTCCGCGCACGCAGGCGATCAGCGCCGCTCTCTTGGAGCAGCGTTACGACGTGGTCCTCGTTACGGGTCTGCGTCAGCCCGCGAGCTCGACCGCGGCGAGCGCCGCGGCGGTCTCGGACGAGTACTCGGCGGTGTGGAGGCCGGTGCTCGGCACGGGGACCAGGATCGTGGCAATCGCCGACAACGGATATCTCCCCGCCACGGATACGCTGGCGTGCGTCACGAACGACGGAGGCAGGAATGCCGCCTCGTGCGTGCAGAAGCTGTCGACGCTCACCGCAGGAATCGATCCTCTGATCAAGGCCGTGGCCGACAATCCAGGAACGACCCTCGTCGATCCAACGAAGTACTACTGCACACTTGGACCTGACGGGGCGTGCCCGCTCGTACTCGGCCACGTCGTCGTCTATCGCGATCGTCATCACCTGTCGGGCACCTTCGCTCTCACTCTCGGCCCCTATCTCGCGGCCGACATCGCAGAAAAGATCAGCCAATGATGCGCCGTTCCTCCCGATCCATCGCCCTCGCCCTCCTCGTGGCCGTGTTGGCCCTGCTGTCGGTTCCACTGAGCTCTGCAACGGCCGCTACCCGATCGGTCACGGTCACAGCCACGGTTGCGTCGCCGATGATCGCGTATGGCAAGAGCGTGACCGTAACTGGACGTGTCCTCACGGGCTCGACACCCGTCGCGGGAGCGCGCGTCAAGATCACCACTTCGAGCGCGACTGGATGGCAGCTGGTTTCGTCGGCGATGTCCACCGAATCCGGCTCATACTCCGCCGCATTCACTCCGTTGGCAGGCGTGACGCTTCGGGCGGAGATCGCATCGACTGCAACCTTGTCGGCCGCAGCCAGCGCGCCGCTCGGAATCGCGGTGCAGCCCCAGATCTACGGCACGAGGGTGGGCGGTGACGGGTCGGCCTCGGTCGGGCAAACTCGAACATTCAGTGGTGCAGTTCACGCAGGGTTGGCAGGCCGCCGCATCAAGGTCGAGCGATTCGAGCCGACCGGGTGGGTTCAGGCGGCGCATTCCTACATCCTGAAGAACGGAACTTTCGCCGTCCCCGTCGTGACGACGCGATTCGGGAATCAGGCGTTCCGGGTCGTGATGCCGTCCGGAGGTGGCCTCGTCGTCAAGGCTGTGGGACCGTTCGATGTCGGTTCGTACGGGGGTGCAGTCGCGCGGCTGGGAGACTCCCGCGCGTGCTTCGGTGCCGCCGCGTTGCCCGGACCGTGCAGCAACCCCGCATTGGGCACTTCGATCACGCCGTCGATCGTCGGAGGAGCTTACGCCTCTGACACGCAGGGCGCCTTCAGTTGCTACACCGCCGACCCAGCCGCGACCGTGCCGGTCTGCTCGGCGGGCTCGACGAGGGGGGACGCCCTGCGAGTAGCGGTGACGGGCGATTCGCACGCGGCGATGCTCCTCTCCGGTCTTCGCCCGCTGCTGACCGAGCTCAACTGGCGTCTCGACTCCTACGTAGGACGGGGATGCGTGCTGAGCGCGGTCGTCGAGGGGTCGCCGTGCGAGCATCGGCTCGCTGATCTCAACAAACGCCTGGCGGCGGGCGCGTACGACGTGCTCTTCGTGACGGCGGTCCGAGCTGCGAATGTTGATGCTCCCGCTGCCGACCCCAAGATCGCTGGATACGCGGCGGCGTGGAAGCCGCTCGTGGCAGCCGGCACGACGATCGTCGCCCTCGCGGATAATCCGACGTTTCCGCAGTCGACTTTGGACTGTGTCGACTCGGCCAAGGGCGACTATGCCCTCGCAGCCGCATGCAGCATTCCGCGCGACCAGGGATTCGTCCTGAGCGACCCGCTGCCCGCCACTGTCGCCGCGGTGCCAGGCTCAGTGCTGCTCGACGAGAGCGCACTTCAGTGCACGCCAAACCTCTGCAGGCCGGTCATCGGCAATGTGATGGCATACCGAGACACGCACCATCTCTCAGCGACCTACGTGAAGACACTCGCGCCCTACCTCGTGCGGGACGCCGCGCCGCACCTCTGACGCGCGGCCCGGATTGGCCATGCATGACGGCGTGCAGTCGACGACCGCTGTGTGCGGCGAGGGCTGCTGAGTTTCGAAGCTACGATGGTCTGTCGTGCGCAACATCCATCGAGTTCTCGTCTTCCCTGCTTGGCAGGACAATCCCTACTTGAACATGATGAGCCTTGCGCCGCGTGCTTCGGGCTATGAGTTCAAGGGCGTGACGACATTCGACTCATTGTCGAATGCATCACGTCTGCTTGGTGCAAGCGATGTTCTCCATGTGCACTGGACGGATCCGATCGTGCAGCGGGCGGCGTCGGTATCCGAAGCGAACGACCGTCTGTCTCGGTTCGTCGAGCTTCTCGACGGGCTGCGTGATCGAGGCGGACGGCTCATCTGGACCGTCCACAATCGATTCCCACATGAGGTGCTATATCGCGACGTGGAGGTGGCCCTATACCGGCTCCTCGCCGAGCGAGCCGATGCGATCCACATCATGTCGCCCGATACGCCGGCAATGCTTGCGGATACGTGCGATCTGCCCGCTGACAGGACTGTTCGGATACCTCACCCGAGCTATCTCGGTGTGTACGGTGTGCCGCCGTCGCGGGCCGATGCGCGGCGGGAGCTCGGCCTGGACGAAGACGTGCCCACTGCTCTGTTCTTCGGGCAGATGCGGCCATACAAGGGTCTGCAGACGCTTATCGACGCGGTTCGTCGGATCGCGGACTCAGGTCGGGCCGCTCCAGCACTTCTTCTCGCCGGATCTGCCACGGCCGAGGCGAAGGAAGAGATCAGTGCCGCAGTCGGATCCGATTTGAAGATGGTCACGCATTTCGGATTCGTTCCCGACTCGGATCTCGGCAAGTGGTTCGCGGCCGCAGATATCGCCGTGTTCCCATATCGCGCGATCCTCAACTCGGGCAGCCTGCACCTTGCCGCCGCCTTCAGAACGCCGGTGATCCTGCCCGGCGAGCCGCACCTCGTGCGGCAGTACGACGACGAGCACTGGGTGCAGTTCTTCGATCCCTCGAACTCCGTGGATTCGATGGTGCGCCTGCTGTCGGAGCCGCCTCGATCGATCGACGCATCCCAGTTCGATGCGTTCAATGAGCGCAACTCCCCGTGGAAGATCACGCGAGCGTATGCCGGATTGCTGGACCGACTTTCGTCAGCGACGGTGCTGGAGCACTAATCCGCGCGCCGTTGGAACCTGCTCAGTAGGTTGTTGCGTGCACGCCGAGCTCCGCGGATCGTCCAATGGTGTCGGCGTTCGATCCAGAGTGCGCCATCGCCTGTACGTCCGACGTCGAGGCTCCCGAATCGGTCGTACTCGGCAGAGACCTGTGTCGAGGTCGGAAGTTCCACCTGCAGTGATCCGCCGCTCTCCAACGGGGACTCCGCGACAAGGTAGGCACGGGACCCAGGCCGAAGTCCGGTCGCGGTGATTTCGGCGGACCATGCGAACCGCTCACCCGTCGTGTCCGACGCCGGCCTGATCGAGATAGGACGAGCCTGGAGCGATCGACTGGCCGCGCGAAGGCGGAGCCGGAGACCTGGAACTGCACTCGACCCGAACACGGTGACGTGGCCCCGGTGAAGTGCGACTGCCTCGAGTCGATGCCCGGCGTTCCTGGACGATTCGATCCTGTCGCGCAGACGCTCGTCAGAGGCCCCCAACGCCTGCGAAAGCTCGGGAACCCGATCCAACGGCTGCCACGAATCGGCCATGGCGACCTGAGCCGCGATCCGAATGACGGGCATGAGATCGGAGATCTCCACGTCGGGACTTCTCACGGCGTGAGCGAGCGCGGGAATCGACGCGCGAACCACGGCGTGGGACTCGGGAATGTCGCCGAGTGCAGCGAACACCTCACGCCACATGTCCACGGACGTGGCATCTTGGACCTGGCCCGCCGTGGTCGCGCGCACGAAGGCCGAAGCGGCCCGAACACTACCTGCGGAAGCCATGTTAAAGACTGCACGCCGAACTGGATTCAGTCGTCCGAAGCGGAACTCGGGAAGCAGTTTGCGGATTTCGGACAGCAGCTCCGCGATGCGCGCATCGAGTTCCGGATCGCTGTCGCCGGTCGCCAGGAACTCGTTGAGGTGCTTCCAGCCATCGGCCTCGAAGAACAGGCCTGCGAACATCGAAAGGAGTCCGTGATCTCCATCGGTCGAGACGAGTGAAGCGCACGTGAGCTCCTGTTCGAGATAGCTCACGAGCGCTACAGCGCTCCGTGCCTTCGCGGTCATCGAGCTGGCGCCGGGCCGAGCCCGGTAGAGGTAGACCACGTCGTCGATGACGTCGATCGAGCGGGCAGCCAGGTAGGTCGTCATCATCGGAACGATGTCATTCGAGCGGGCGACCTCGGGAAAACTCGCACCGGTGGAGTCCCAGAAGTCGCGGCGGAACACCTTGTTCCAGCAGGCCCGGCCCCGGATCAGGGATGGGTGATCCCGCAGCGAGACCGCGACCCGTTGCTCTTGGTATGCGTTCCACCGCTCGGTGGGTCGCCACGTCTTCATGGTCGAGAACTTGAGGTAGTCGCCGAACACGATGTCGGATCCGCTCGATTCGAGCGAGTCGACCATCGCCTTGTAGGCGCCTGGCGGAACGAGATCGTCACCGTCACAGAAGGCGAGGTATCGACCCCGGGCGTGCCGAACTCCGAGGTTGCGCGCGTTGGCACCGCCGAAGTCGATGGCATCGATCAGCCTGATCCGCGCGTCGAAATCCGCCCACGCTTCGACGACCTCCCGCGTGCCATCGCTCGAGTGGTCATCGACGACGATGATCTCGAGCCCATCAAGGTGCTGGTCGGAGATCGTCGCGAGCGTCTCGCCGACCCAGTCGCGAACGTTGTGCGTTGGTACGACAACACTGAGCATCGGCTCTTGCTCGGCGGCAAGGTCTCGACTTGAAGGCGTGTTCCGTGTGGAAATGTCGGTGTGCGGCATCTATCGGGTTTCTCGGAGGGGGTATCGTGCAGGAGGACATGGCGACCTGACTACGGACGCGATCCTAACCCGCAGATCATCGAGAGTCGTCATTCCTCGCGGTCGAGATGTCGCAGCACTCGAGCAGGTACGCCGCCTACGAGGACATCGTCAGGAACATCCGCCGTAACCACCGAGCCCGCGGCGACGACAGCACCGGCGCCGATCGTGACACCGCCGACGACGACCGCGCCTGCCCCGATCCACGTACCATCGCCCACGGATATCGGGTCGTTTCGTCCCGCTCCAGCGCGCTTGTGGTGGCCGCCGATTTCATGTGTGTCGGTGATAAGTCGAACGAAGGGCCCGATGTTGACGCGATCTCCGATCGTGGTCTGTGGGCGCACATACACGTCGCGATTGATGAACACTTCGTTCCCGATCGTGACCGGCCCGAGCAACTCGCCCCCGCGATAGATCGTCGTGCGATCTCCGATCCGGATCTCACCGTGCATACGAACACCTGGGTCGATCCGACATCCCTCGCCGATCTGCTCACTCACCGTCGCATTCTCCCAGCGCGCGGACACATACGCCGACTTCTCTTCTGGAAATGGCAGCACTCACCCGCTCGATTGTACGGACATCACGACGCCGACCCCGTGCGGTACCGTGAAGCGGATCGAGCGGGGAGACGGCGGCGATGGGCATTGGCAGGCGGCTGCTCGACGGCGTGCGCGCCGTTGCCTCTGCGGGGCTCGCGCCCGTTCGCCGGCGCCGCGGACGCCGCGCCGCTGCCGCGGTACCCGATGCCTCGCGCCGCGGCGGCTGGGTCGACATCGTCGTGCCCGTGCACGACGTCGAGCGGTTGATCGACGCGACCATCCGTTCGGTGCTGTCACAGGACCATTGGCGGCTGAACCTGATCGTGCTCAACGACGCGTCGATCGATGGCACCGCCGAGCGGGTCGTCCGGTGGGCCGCCCGTGACTCACGGGTGCGGCTCGTGCGTGTCGAGCACCGCGACCCGAATGCGACCCGAAACGCGGGCGTCGCGCTCGCCGAAGGCGAATTCCTCACGTTCCTGGACGGCGACGATGTGCTGCGCCCCGGCGCGCTGCGCGATCTGGTCGGCAGTCTCGATACGTCGGGCGCCGACTTCGCGGTCGCCTCGTACGACCGGCTCGAGCGGGGGCGCCGCACGCCGCCCGCGTTCTGGATCGACGAGGCGCATGCCGTCGACCGGCCTTCGATGTCGGTCGAGCAGTTCCCCGCGATCCTCGTGAACGCGGTGCAGTGGACCAAGCTCTATCGGCGATCGTTCTGGGATGCCGCGGGCCTGTCGTTCCCCGAGGGCGGGCACTTCCAGGATCAGCTCGTGAGCGCAAGCGCCTTCGCGCGCGCGGGATCCTTCGACGTCTTGTCACGTAAGACCGTCGACTGGCGCATCCGTGCCGACGGCAGTTCGATGACGCAGCAGGGCGTGCGTTCGGGTCAGGTGCGCGACCGGTTCGCCACCGCCCTCGGCGCGCTCGACGTGCTCGCCGACGAGTCGACCGAGGCCGTGCACCGGGCGCGTATCACGCAGTTCCTGTCGAACGATGCCGCGATCGCCGCGGCCGAGCTGCCCGGCATGGGCGACGAGGCCTTCGCCGCGCTGCGCGACGGCCTCGCCGGCCTCGCTGCGCTCGCCGACGAGGAGATCTGGGCCGAGGTGCCCGCCGAGTCGAAGGTGCTCTACGAGTTCGTGCTGCGCGACGACCGGGAGCGCGCCCTCGAATACCTGCGTCGCGGCGGCCTCGACCTGCTGCGACATCCGCTCACCGAGATCGACGGCGTGCGATACGTGCAGTTGCCGTTCTGGGACGACGGCGAGGCGGATGTCCCGCGGTCGAGGTTCCGTGCCGCTCCACGCGAGTTGCGGGCGTTCGCCGATCAGGCCGTGGCGCGCACCCCGAACAGGCGCCGGTAGGCCGTGGGCGTGGTCTGCAGCACCTTCACGAAGTGGTGCCGCATGACGGCGGCGGCGCCGAACCCGGTCTCGCGGGCGATCTCTTCGAGCGTGTAGTCGGTCTCCTCGAGCAACTGCTGGGCGCGCAGCAGCCGCTGGCGGTTGAGCCACGCGTTCGGTGTGGTGCCCGTCTCGGCGCGGAAGCGGCGGGCGAACGTGCGCGGCGACATGAGGGCCTTGCGGGCGAGCAGGTCGACCGTGAGGTCTTCGTCGAGGTGTTCGAGCATCCACTCGGTGACCTTGGCGAACGAGTCGCTGCGGCACTCGGCCACGGGGCTCTGGATGAACTGCGACTGCCCGCCGTCGCGCTGCGGCGGCACGACCATGCGGCGGGCGATGATGTTGGCGGCGCTCGCTCCGAGCTCGGTGCGCACGATGTGCAGGGCGGCGTCGATGCCTGCAGCGGTGCCCGCGCCCGTGACGACCTTGTCGTCCTGCACGAACAGCACGTCGGGGTCGACCATGGTGTTCGGGAACATCTCGGCGAGCTGGTCGGTGTACATCCAGTGCGTGGTCGACTGCCGGCCGTCGAGCACGCCGGCGTGACCGAGGGTGAACGCGCCCGAGCACACCGAGAGCACCCACGCGCCGCGGTCGACGGCGTCACGGATCACGTCGAGCACGCGCTCGTCGGCGGGCGAGTCGATGAGCGACGCCGGCACGGCGACGAGGTCGGCGGAGTAGGCCGCGTCGAGCCCCTCGGTGACGACGACGTCGAAGCCGAGCTTCGTCGTGACAGGCCCGGGGTCGGCGGTGACGACGTGGAAATCGAACGTCGGGCCGCCCTGTTCGCTGCGGTCGATGCCGAACACCTCGCAGATGACGCCGAACTCGAAGGGCGCCATTTGGGGGAGGGCGATACAGGCGATGGTGTGGAGCACGGGTGCCTCCGATTGGCAGGAATAGTACGTTCGATGTCCACTCTGCCACTACCGGCAGGATCTGGCAAGACGTAGATTTACTGCCATGACCACCATTATCTTCCTCGTCCTTGCGGGCCTCGCGATCTGGGGTGTGCTCGCCACCGTCCTTCGCCTCGACGACGACGGCTACGGTCGCCCCGAGATCCGCGATCGCACGCGGCACATCGAGAACCTCCCCACGCGTCACGCCTGACGCGGCGCCGGGCGGCGGATCGGGACATCCGCGCGCCCTGCACCGCTGCCCACCCATGCGCCCTCCCGGTACGATCGGGAGGGCGCCGGACGTTCCGCCGCCGGAAAGGGCGGAACATGAGCTGGCTGGTCACCGGGGGAGCGGGCTACATCGGCTCGCACGTCGTGCGCGCATTCCAGGCGAAGGGCATCGACACCGTGGTCGTCGACGACCTCTCGTCGGGCAGGCGGTCGTTCCTCACCGAACAGACGCCGTTCGTGCAGGGCTCCATCCTCGACGGCCGGCTGCTCGAGGATGCCTTCGAGAAGTTCCACGTGCAGGGCGTCGTGCACCTCGCCGGCTTCAAGTACGCGGGCGTCTCGGTCAAACGTCCGCTGCACACCTACCAGCAGAACGTCGCGGGCACCTCGATGCTGCTCGGCGCCATGGAGGCGAAGGGCGTCGACCGCATCGTGTTCTCGTCGAGCGCCGCCGTGTACGGCACCCCCGACGTCGACCTCGTCACCGAGACGACCCTGAAGCATCCCGAATCGCCCTACGGGGAGTCGAAGCTCATCGGCGAATGGCTGCTCGCCGACCAGGCCCGCGCCACCGGCCTCCGGCACACGAGCCTGCGCTACTTCAACGTCGTCGGATCGGGAACGCCCGAGGTGTTCGACCCGAGCCCCCACAACCTCTTCCCGCTCGTGTTCGAGGCGCTCATCGACGGACGCACGCCGCGCATCAACGGCGACGACTACCCGACGCCCGACGGCACGTGCGTGCGCGACTACATCCACGTCGCCGACCTCGCCGAGGCGCACGTCGTGGCGGCGCAGCGCCTCGACTCGGGGGCACCCATCGAGCCCGTATACAACCTCGGCTCGGGCGACGGCGTCTCGGTCGGCGAGATCATGCGTGCCGTGTCCGAGGTCACGGGCATCGCGTTCGACCCCGAGATCGCACCGCGTCGCGAGGGCGATCCTGCGCGCATCGTCGCCTCCGGCGAACTGGCGGCACGCGACCTCGACTGGCGCATGCGGTACTCGCTCGCCGAGATGGTCGCGAGCGCCTGGGAGGCACGCCGTTCGGCCACGGTTGATAACGTCTGATCAACACCCCGGCGTGTCGCTGCGCCGTTGAAGCCTCGACGGGCGCTTGAGGGTTTACGATCTGCGACTTGACTCGCACGAATTACAACGGTGTAATTGGTCGTGACACACCCTTCGGGGTGTTGGTACAACTGGGTGGGAGACGATATGGGAAATCCTGAATATCGTTCTGGAGTACCTGACGATTGGTTCATCGATCCGGTCAGGCTGGGAGTTCCCGGCGTGCGGCCGGCGGTCGATGATGACAATCCGTTGGCGTGGCAGAGCGACGCACTGTGCGCGCAGACCGATCCCGAGGCGTTCTTCCCTGAAAAGGGCGGTTCGACTCGAGACGCGAAGAAGATCTGCACCGGTTGCGAGGTGCGTTCCGAGTGCTTGGAGTATGCACTCTCGAACGACGAGCGCTTCGGCATCTGGGGCGGGCTCTCCGAGCGCGAGCGTCGCAAGCTTCGCAAGCGCGCGGTCTGACCCTCACCGTGGGTTGAGGAGCGACGAAGGCGGTGGGTCGAGGAGGCGCGCCAGCGCCGTCTCGAGACCAGCGTCTCGAAACCCCGTGTCCGCGGGCCGGGGTTTCGAGACGTCGCTTCGCTCCTCCTCAACCCGCTCGAGGTTGGTGTCGCGGTTTCGAGACGTCGCTTCGCTTCGCGTCTGATCCGCTCGACGTTCATCTCACGTTTCGTGGCGCGCCCGGTCGAGTGACGGATGCCGCGGGGCGGGCCGCATAGGCTGACCCCGATGTTCCCCAGAGTCACCGCCATACTCGTCGTGCACCGGGGCGGCGACCACCTTCGACGCACGCTCGCCGCGCTCGACTCGCAGACGCGCCGTCCCGACGCACTCGTCGCGGTGCTGACCGACGCCGACGCCGACGCCCGCGAGCAGATCGCGGCCGCGTCACCCACCCACGTCGTCGAGCTCTCGCAGCACCTCTCATTCGGCGAGGCGATCCGCGCCGCCGACCGCGTGCTCGACGACCCCGCGTCCGACGCCGATGCGCTGTGGCTGCTCGCCGAAGACACCGCACCGGCCCCCGACGCGCTCGCCGCGCTGGTCGCGACGTTCGAGACGGCGAAGTCCGTCGCGATCGCCGGGCCGAAGCTGCGCACGTGGGACGAGCCCGACCGCATCGCGAGCTTCGGTCGCACGATGACCCGAACGGGGCGAAGCGTCGCCCTCGTGGACGACGAACTCGACCAGGGCCAGCACGACGGCCTGAGTGATGTGCTCGGCCTCGACCCGGCGGCGATCCTCGTGCGCCACGGCCTCTGGCGCGAGCTCGGCGGATTCGACCCGGCCCTGCCGACCGTCGACGACGCCCTCGACCTGTCGGTTCGCGCCCGCCTCGCGGGCAACCGCGTGGCGGTCGTGCCCGAGGCGCACGTCGAGTTCGCAGCCGGCGGCGTCGCCGGCCCGGTCGCCGGGCCACGCGCGCGGGTCGTCCATCGACGCGATCGAGCCGCCCGTGCCGCGCAGCTGCATCGCCGCCTCGTGTACGCGCCCGTCGTCACCGTGCCGCTGCACTGGCTCACCTTCCTGCCGCTCGCACTGCTGCGGTCGGTGCGACTGCTCCTCGTGAAGGCGCCCGGTGCGATCCCCGGCGAGTGGGCCGCCGCGTTCACCACGATGTTCTCGGGCGCTCGCGTGCCGCGTTCCCGCCGACAGTTGAAGCGTTCGCGCGCGGTGGGCTGGTCGGCCATCGCGCCGCTGCGCATGCAGCCGGACGAAGCACGCCGACGGCGTCAGCAGGCCGCCGAGGCGCGTCGTGCGAGGGCTCGCGGTCGCACCGAGGAACTGCAGTTCCTCGGCACAGGCGGCGGGTGGGTGCTCCTCGTCTCGGCAGCGGCATCCGTGGCGCTCTTCTCGTGGCTCATCGGTGCCACGGGCGTCGGCGGCGGGGGACTGCTCCCACTATCCGACGGACTGGCCGTGCTCTGGCGAAACGCGGCGTACGGGTGGCGCGACATCGGCACGGGATTCGTCGGGGCCGCCGACCCCTTCGCGGGGGCGCTCGCCGTGCTCGGCTCGATCACGTTCTGGGCGCCGTCGTTCGCGCTCGTGCTCGCCTGGCTGCTCGCCCTGCCGGCAGCGGCGATGGGTGCGTGGTTCGCGGCGTCTCGCCTCACCGAGCGCGGCTCGGTGCGCGCCGTCGCCGCACTCGTGTGGGCGTTCGCGCCGCCGTTCCTCATCGCGCTCGGCGACGGACGCCCGGGCGCGGTGATCGCGCACGTACTGCTCGGATGGCTCGCGTTCGCCGCGTTCGGGGCAGCGACCTCATGGGCGGCCGCAGCGACGGCCTCGCTGCTCTTCGCTGCGACCATCGCCGCGGCGCCGAGCCTCGCGCCGGCGCTCATCGTCGCATGGGCGGTCGCCCTGGCCGTCAGCGGACGGGCCTGGGTACGCCTCGTGCTGCTGCCGATCCCCGCCCTGGCCCTCGCGCTGCCGCTCATCATCGAGCAGGTCGGCCGAGGCAACCCGCTCGCGCTGCTGGCCGATCCGGGTCTTCCGGTCGACAGCGCGGTGCCGACGACCTGGCAGCTCGCACTCGGCTTCGCCGACGGGTCGTGGGGCGGCTGGGACGACTTCTTCGCAGGGGTGTCGGATGTCGACTACCGACTCGCCCTGAGCGCCCTCATCCTGCCGCTCGTGCTCGTGGCGCTCGCCGCCGTCGTCGCGCCGCGCATCAGGTCGGCCGCGCTCGCGCTCGGCGTGGCACTGCTCGGCTTCGCGACCGCGGTCGGCGCCTCGCACCTCGCCGTCGCGGCCGTCGGCCCGGCCGACATCGCCCTCTGGACCGGTGCGGGCCTGAGCCTCGCGTGGCTCGGCCTCGTGCTCGCCGCCGTCGTGGCGCTCGATGCTTTGCGACGTGGGCGCGCGCTGCTCGGGTTCGTCGCGTTGGCCGGGGTGCTGGCCGCCGTACTGCCGACCGCGATCGGCATCGCAACCGATCGGGTCGCGGTCGCCCCGGCCGCCGAACGCACCCTGCCCGCGTTCGTCGGCGCCGAAGCGCAGAACGATTCTCGGGTGACGACCATGCGTCTCACCCCCGACGCCGACGGCAGCCTGCGGGCCACGCTCGAACGAGGTCGGGGCGCCACGCTCGACGAGCAGTCGACCCTCGCCGACACCGCCGAGACGCTGTCGGCCGACGAGGAGCAGCTCGCAGAGATCGCCGGCAACCTCGCGTCGCGCAGCGGCTTCGATCCCGATGCCGCGATCCGCGAGTTCGGCGTCTCGTTCGTCCTGCTCGACGCGCCGCCGGTCGACGCCGAGCGTGCGGCGGTCGCGACCGCCGAGCGGGCACGCAGCGCGCTCGACGGCAACGCTGCGCTCCTGGCGGTCGGCGAGACCGACTTCGGCGTGCTCTGGCGCTTCGTCGATGCCCAAGCGGATGCCCCGGCCGCGCAGATCCCCGAAGGCGCAGGCGGATGGCAGGCGGTGCTGATCACGGTCATCCAGATCGTCGTGCTGGGCGCGGCCCTGCTGCTGTCCATCCCGACCGGTGCCGGCCGCGAGCGCGATCGCCGGTCGACGGTTCGTCGTTCGACGCTGGCGGCAGGGGGGCCCGCGGCTGGGCCCGAAGGCGGGGCTGAGGCCGAGCCCGTGGCTGAATCCGAGGCTCAGCCGGAACCCGAGCCCGAAAGCGAACCGAAGGTCGAGCCCGAGCCCGAGCCCGAGGTCGAGGCCGAACCGGAGGCCGAGCCCGAGCCCGAGGCCGAGCCGGAGCCGGAGGCTGTGCCCGACTCGGCGCCTGAGCGCGAGGGAGACCACGATGGCCGATAAGCTCACCCTCGCCCGCACCGCCGTGCGCATCGGAGCCCGCGGGCTCGCCGTGCTCGCCGCAGCCGGAATCGCCGTCGGCGCCGTCGCCGCAGCGGCCCTCGTGCCCTGGCCCGAGCACCGTACCGAGGCGCCGTCGGTCGTCGTGCAGCCGGCCGAGACCGGCCAACTTCGCGTCTGCCCGGGCCCGCTGCTCTCGATCGGCGACGACCCGGCCGCGGCCACGACCGCGAGCTCCGTCGGATCCGCCGACGTGACTTCGGGTGCCGTGCCGACCGACGCGGACGTCACCGAGACGCCGCTCGCCGCGCCCGACAACTCCCGAGCCGACGCCGATGGGCCGCCGCTCGCGCTCACGACCGAACCCGGCGCCGTCGACGCCGGCATGCTGGCAGGAGCGCAGTCGCAGACCGTCACGCGTGAGGGCCTCTCCGGTTTCGCCGCGGCGTCGTGCACCGAGGCCGTCGCCGAGTCCTGGCTCGTCGGCGGGGCGACCGATGTCGGGCGCACGACCCTCGTGCTGCTGGCGAACCCCACCGCGGTCGCCGCGACGGTCGACCTGCGCGTGATCGGGGAGACCGGCCGCGTCGACGCGCCGTCGGCGCTCGGCATCATCGTGCCGCCGAGCAGCCAGCGGGTGCTCTCGCTCGCGGGCCTCGCCCCGAACCTGGTGTCGCCGGTGGTGCACGTGACGAGCACCGGCGGCGCGATCGCCGCGAGCCTCGAGCACTCCGTCGTCGAGGGGCTGACACCCGCGGGCGTCGAACTCGTCGGACCGACGGCGCTGCCCGCCCCGACGCAGGTGATCCCGGGGTTCGTCGTGCCCAGCCACGGCGGCGTCGCCCCGGCCGACGACCACGCCGAGGGCGATGGCTTCCCCGCGGTGCGCCTGCTCGCGACCGGCCAGGAGCCGGTGCAGGTCTCGGTCGGTGTCGTGCCGGATACCGGCGGCAGCGGGTCGACCGTCGATGTCACCCTCGAACCCGGACTCGTCACCGACGTTCCGCTCGGCGAACTCGACGCGGGGGAGTACACGATCCGGCTCGACGGCGACGGCCCGTTCGTCGCGGCCGCCCGTGCCACGACGGGCGTCCCCGAAGCGCAGACCGACCCCGACGGGGCCGACCCCGAGGCATCCGTCGACCTCGCGTGGACCACCGCGACCATGCCGCTCATCGACACCGCGATCGTCGCGGTGCCGCGCGGACCCTCGCCTGTGCTGCACCTCGCGAATCCGGGCGGTGACGAGATCGAGGTGCGCTATGCCGTCGACGGAGAAGAGCGCTCGATCACGATCCAGGGCGGTGATGCGGCATCCGTCGACGTCGACGCGCAGTCGGTCGTCGAGCTCTCGGGCGTCGCGGGCGTGCACGCGACCGTCACGTTCTCGGGCGACCAGGCGCTCGCATCATTCGCGGTGCAGCCGCCGGGGCCGCTGGACACGCCGATCCGGGTGTATCCGCGCTGACGCCGCGCGTCAGAGGTGCCGGTAGCGGCCGGGGGCGAGCTCCCACGGGTCGCGGCCGAGGAAGTCGGCGATGGCACGGAACACGCAACTCTCGATGAGCAGCTTCTCGTCGCGCTCCTCACCCTCTTGAAGGCGCAGGAAGCGCACGATCGGCAGCCGGAAGAACACGATGCGACGCTCGTCGTGGTAGACCTTCCACCGATCGACGTGGTCGTCGTGGATCGCCTCGGCCGGACCCTGCGCCACCTCGAACACGACCCCTTCGAGCTCGGGCCAGAGACCGCGCAGGTACGCCGCGGTGGTGCCCACCGTGAGCTCGAACTCGTCGAGCCGGTTGTGCAGCATCGGCAAGTGCGGGCCGGTCACCGCCGAGCGCATGCCGCGACCGTGCCGGTCACGGGCGAGCCGCCTCGGGGAGCGCGGTACGGCGACACGGCGGGATCGAGGCATACCCTCAATCGTACTGAGTCGTTTCCAGCGATCGGCCGCCCTCGTCGCTACTCTTGATCTGCCATGAGACGTTGTTCGCGAACCGCATGCGCCGCCGAGGCGGTCGCGACGCTCACGTTCGACTACGGCGACTCGATGGCCGTGCTCGGCCCACTCGCCCTCGTGCGCGAGCCGCACGGCTACGACCTGTGCGCACGCCACGCCGAACGCACGTCGGCGCCGGTGGGCTGGCAGGTCGTGCGGCACGTGTCGCTCGGTGAGGTAGGTTTCAAGGCATGAACCCGGCTGCACCATCCGATGTTCGCGCGCGCCTCGACGCCGTCGTGAAAGCCTATGACGTACGCGGAATCGTGGGCGAAGGCCTGACCGAGCAGATCGTCGAGGCACTCGCTGCGGGGTTCGTCGACGAGGTCGGCGCTGCCGGCGGCACGGTCGTCGTGGGGCACGACATGCGCGACTCGTCGCCCGGGTTCGCCGCCGCGTTCGCCCGGGGAGCCGCCGCGCGCGGTGCCGACGTCGTCTCGATCGGGCTCTGCTCGACCGATGAGAGCTACTTCGCGTCGGGTTCGATGCAGGCCCCGGCGGCGATGTTCACCGCGAGCCACAACCCTGCCGCCTACAACGGAATCAAGTTCTCGCGCGCGGGCGCCCAGGGCATCTCGCTCGACACGGGGCTCGCAGCGATCCGCGATCGCGCCGCCGACTACCTCGAGCAGGGCATTCCCGCCCACACGCAGCCGGGCGCCGTGACCTCGGCCGACGTGCTCGCCGACTACGCGTCCTACCTTCGCTCGCTCGTCGACCTGAGCGCCATTCGACCACTGAAGATCGTCGTCGACGCCGGCAACGGCATGGGCGGGCTCACCGTCCCCGCGGTGCTCGGCGAGGCTGCGGGCCTGCCCGCCCTGCCGCTCGAGATCGTGCCCCTCTACTTCGAGCTCGACGGCACGTTCCCCAACCACGAGGCAAACCCGCTCGAGCCGGCAAACCTCGTCGACCTGCAGCGCGCCGTCGTCGAGCGCGGCGCCGACCTCGGCCTCGCCTTCGACGGCGACGCCGATCGCTGCTTCGTCGTCGACGAGCAGGGCGGCGCCGTCAACCCGTCGACGGTGGCCGCCATCGTCGCACTGCGCGAGATCGCCCGCGTCGGGGCCGCCGGCGAGACCGACGTCAACGTGATCCACAACCTCATCACCTCGCGATTCGTGCCCGAGACCATCGAGCGCGCTGGCGCGACCCCCGTGCGCACGCGGGTCGGGCACTCGCTCATCAAAGACCAGATGAAGGCCACCGGCGCCGTCTTCGGCGGCGAGCACTCGGCGCACTACTACTTCCGCGACTTCTGGGGCGCCGACAACGGCATGCTCGCGGCGATGCACGTGCTCGCCGAGTTCGGTGCGCAGCAGGCGCCGCTCTCAGAGCTCGCCGCACGATTCACGCCCTACTCGCTCTCGGGCGAGATCAACTCGGTCGTCGACGACGTGCCCGCCGCATACACGCGCATCGTCGAGGCGTTCACGGGCCGCGGCGAGTTCGACGAGCTCGACGGGCTCACGGTCGACGGCATCACCGCCGAGAGCGAGCCGTTCTGGTGGTTCAACGTGCGGCCCTCGAACACCGAGCCGCTGCTGCGCCTCAACGTCGAGGGTGCCGACGAGCCCACGATGGCCGCGATCCGCGACGAGGTGCTCGCGCTCATCCGCTCCGCTCCCTGAGCCCTGTCGACCGAAACCGGTCGACTCGAGCGCTCCGACGTCCCGTCTGCCGCATCCCGGCTCGACCTGACCGGGGTTCCCCGAGCGACTCGCACGTGCCCCCCGAAAGGGGGGAAGGTTTCTTGCCGAATGTGTGGGTAGTCTCGACATCCGAACACGGTCCGGCTGTGCGACAGCGTCGCCGCGCACACGGTTCCCCGACCCGAACCCTACAGCCGGAGACCACGTGCGTCCTCGATCGATCCTGTCTGCCCTCGGTGGAGCTTCGCGCCTCGCCCTCATCGCCGCGCTCGCATCCGGTCTCGCGCTGAGCGGTGCGTCCCCTGCGCTCGCCGAATCAGTGCCGCCGTCTGCTGCGCCGACCGTCGAACCGACAGAGCCCCCGAGCGTGCCGGCGGAGGAGCCGGTCGACCAACCAGCTGACGAACCCCTCCAGACCGAGCCCGCAGAGACCGAGCCCGCCGAGCCTGAGCCCGCCGTGAACGCATCGATCGATGGCACGGTGACCGTCGCCGACGGTGCGCCCGCGGTCGGCGTGAACGTGAACGCCTATCGGCACAACGGCGACTACTTCGAGTACTCAGCCGGTGCGATGACGACCGACACCGGTGAGTACACGATCGAATCACTCGAGCCCGGCACGTACACGCTCGAGTTCGCGCCGTCGTCCGACGAGTCGATCGTCGCCGAGTGGTGGGACGACCGGCCGACGCAATCGTCTGCGGATTCGTTCGAGGTCGGTGAAGGCGGCACGTTCTCGGGCATGGACGCGACCCTCGCGCTCGCCGGCGTCATCGAGGGCGGTGTCTCCGGGGTCGATGGCGTACCGCTGCCGTACGCCAGCGTCACGGCATACGAGTACGTCGATGGATCCGCCGAGTACCGGGGCAACGCCTGGACCGGTGAGGACGGGGCGTTCAGGATCAGTGGCCTGCCGGAAGGCACGTACACGTTGCACTTCAGCCCGCCGTGGGAATCCGCCTATTCGGGCGAGTGGTGGAACGACAAGTCCGACCAGTACTCGGCCGACACCTTCACGGTGATCGCCGGCGAAACCGTCTCGGGCATGCTCGCCGAACTGTCGGTCGGCGGCGGGATCAGTGGTGCCGTGACCGGCGCGGACGATCTGCCGCTCGCCGGGGTCACGGTCAGCGCGATGGGGTCGGGCACCTGGGGTTCGGATGTCTCCGACGCCGACGGACGCTACGAGATCCTGGGTCTCCCCGCCGACAGCTACACCGTCTCATTCCAGCCCGACGAGTTCGAACCCGGGCCAGCGTCCGGGTACCTCCGCGAATACTGGGACGACGTGCCGAATCAATTCGACGCCGTGCCCGTCGTCGTGGGCGCCGGCGAAACCGTGAGCGGCATCGATGCCGAGCTCGCTCGGGCGGGATCGATCTCCGGCGTCGTCGCCGCCGACGGCCAGCCGATCGCCGGCGTCGAGGTCTCGGTCAGCGGGCCCGGGTGGGGGTGGGCGACCACCGACATCGACGGACGGTACGAGGTGCTCGGTCTGCCTCGAGGCTCGTACGACGTCTGGTTCACGATGCCGGCCGGTACCCCGTACTTCGGCGGCCCCGCGACCGTCCAAGTGTCCGACGGCGAGACCGCCTCACTCGACTACACCCCGCAGCGAGCCGCGAGCGTGAGTGGGCTCATCTCGGTCGCCGGGTCCGACGAGGGCGTCCCCGGCGCGACCGTGACCTTGCACTCGTTCGGCGGCGCGACCGCCGGCACCGCGACCACCGATGGTGAGGGTCGCTACACGATCGCGCCGGTCGATGCCGGGCGCTACCTGCTCGAGGTGTCGGGCCCGGGCATCAGCACCACCTGGTCGGGCGGCTCGCCCGTTCGAGCGGGCGCCGAGGTGTTCTCGGTCGCGGCGTCGAGCGAGACGGTGCGAGATGTCGCGGCCCCAGCCGGTTCCTCGGGTGGGATCTCCGGCATCGTCTCGGTCATGACGAGGGAGGGCGCAGTGGCCGCGCCGGACGCTGTGGTCGAGCTCTACACCGAGCGCGGGCTGCTGCGCAGCACGGTCGCCGACGCCGACGGCGGCTTCCGATTCGATCGGCTCGATGCCGGGAAGTACGCGGTCCGTTTCGCGGAGTCCGCGTGGTCGACGAACTCGTGGTGGTGGGACGGCTCGGTGCGCGACACGGCGAGGTACTTCGACGTCGGCTCGACCGAAACGGTCACGCGCGACTTCACGCTGCCGGGTCTCGGCTGGATCGGAGCAACGATCCAGGTCGACGACACGTTCACCGGCGACATCCGCCTCGAGGCGGTCGATCCCGTCACGGGTGAGGTACTCGCGGCCGGCACTACACACGATGGGAGCGAGTACACCCTGTTCGATGTGCCTGCAGGCGATGTCAAGGTGCGCTTCGTCGGAGCGATCCGCGACACGTGGTGGGGCGGGGCCGCGGACTTCGCCGACGCCCCGACGCTGACCGTGCCGATCGGCGGCGAGGCACGAGCCGACGCGACCCTTTCGCTCGACACCGTGCTCAGTGGGATCGTGACCGGGCCCGACGGTGAGCCGCTCCCCGGGGCGTCGGTGCTGAGCCGACCCGACGATGCCGCGGGGAACGACTTTTACACCATCACCGACGAGTTCGGCCGATATCGGATCACGGGCCTGGAGCCGGGTCGCTACTCGCTGACCTCCGACGCCCCCGCGGCGAGCACGCACGGACCGGTGGTCGTCGAGATCGCCGCAGGAGTCGCCGGAGTGACCCGCGACATCCGGCTCGAGCACGACGTGCGACTCACCGGCACGCTCACCTACCTCGGCCAGCCTGTCGAGGGCTGTGTGGGCGTCGACGGGCCGATCCGCGACACCATCTGCACCGATGCGAACGGGACGTACGAGCTCCCGCTGCGCCCGGGCACGTACCGCGTCTCGTTCCGGACCACGGTCGACCTCGGAGCAGCCGCCCGCGTTCAGCAGGTGACGGTCGCTCCCGGACAATCGGGCCCACTCGAGCTCGATGCGGATCTCGAGACCGGCGGCGTGATCGAGGGCAGGATCACTGCCGACCTCGGAGCTGGACCCGAGGCGATCGGAGGGGTCTGGGTCACCGCCGCCGAAGGCTCCCGGTTCGGCGGTTCGGCGGAGTCGGGCGCAGACGGCCGCTATCGCATCTGGGGCCTGCAGAAGGATGTCCCGTACACCGTCCGGTTCGGCAACCCGTGGAACGACCTCGGCATGGAATGGTGGAACGACGCATCGTCGCCCGGAACGGCGACCCCGGTCGTTCCCGGTACCGAATCGATCACCGGCATCGATGCCGAGCTCACGCGCGGCGGCACGCTCAGCGGACGGGTCGTCGACGCCGAAGGGCTCGGAGCCTCCTTCGCCACCGTCGAGGTCTCCTCGCTCGACGGCGCCTACCTCGATGAGGTGCGGGCCGACATCCAGGGGAGCTACGCGATCACCGGGCTGGCAGCAGGCGACTACAAAGTGAGGTTCGAGCCCTCGACCGAGCGTATGCCGGGCTACCTGCCCGAGTGGTGGCGCGACGCAGGCTCGGCCGCTTCCGCGGCCGTCGTGACCGTCGCCGCAGGCGAGGAGACGTCGCACGTCGACGCTGCGCTGAACAGGGAGGGAACGGTGACGGTCGAGCAGGCCGCCCCGCAGCTGTCGGGCACGGCCCGCGTGGGCGAGACGCTGACGGCGATCGCGTCGTCGACGACCGATGGCGCAGCGATCGGCTACGAATGGCTCGCCGATGACGAGGTGATCACCGGCGCTGTCGGTGCCGAGTTGGTGCTCACCGCAGACCAACTGGGCAAGCGGATCTCGATTCGCGTGACCGCGTCCGCCGTCGGATACCTTCCGTCGACGCTGACGTCTCCCCAATCGGAGATGGTCGAGGCTGCGACGTCCGATCCGAGCCTGCCGCAGATCTTGGGCGTTCCACTCGTCGGCGCCAAGCTCACCGTCGACTCCGGAGAGAAGCCGCGGGGAACGGCCTTCGCCTACCAATGGCTCGCCGATGGCGTTCCGATCACCGGTGCGACGAGGAGGACGCTTCGACTCACCGAGGTGCAGGCCGGCGCCCGGATTCAGGTGCAGGTCACGACGCTCCGGCGAGGGGTCGAAGTGGAGCTTCGCACTTCCGTCCCGACGCTCCCGGTGCTCCTCATCGCAGCGCCGACGGCCGCAGGGTGACGACCCTGCGAGAATGGACGGCATGAGCACGCTGCCCGCCACCACCGCCCTCCCGTTCAAGGTCGCCGACCTCTCGCTCGCCGAGGCGGGCCGGCACCAACTCCGGCTCGCCGAGAACGAGATGCCCGGCCTCATGGCACTGCGTGAGGAGTTCGGTGAGGCGCAGCCGCTCGCGGGCGCCCGCATCGCGGGCAGCCTGCACATGACCGTGCAGACGGCCGTGCTCATCGAGACGCTCGTCGCGCTCGGCGCCCAGGTGCGGTGGGCGAGCTGCAACATCTTCTCGACGCAAGACGAGGCCGCGGCCGCCGTCGTGGTCGGGCCGAGCGGCACGGTCGACGCACCCGCCGGCGTGCCCGTCTTCGCATGGAAGGGCGAGACGCTCGACGAGTACTGGTGGTGCACCGACCGCATCTTCGACTGGACCGCCGAAGCGGCCGAGGCGGGCGCCGACTGGATCGGCCCGAACATGATCCTCGACGACGGCGGCGACGCCACGCTCCTCGTGCACCGGGGCCGCGAGTTCGAGGCCGCGGGCGTCGTGCCCGAGGCCTCCGGTGACGCGAGTGCCGAATACCGCGTCGTGCTCGACACCCTGCGCCGCTCGCTCGAGATCTCGCCCGACCGGTGGACGCGCATCGCCGAAGAGCTGAAGGGCGTCACCGAAGAGACCACCACGGGCGTGCACCGCCTCTACGAGCTGCACGCCGAGGGCGAACTGCTGTTCCCGGCGATCAACGTCAACGACTCGGTCACGAAGTCGAAGTTCGACAACAAGTACGGCATCCGGCACTCGCTGCCCGACGGCCTCAACCGCGCCACCGACGTGCTCATGGGCGGCAAGGTCGCGTTCGTCGTCGGCTACGGCGACGTCGGCAAGGGTGCCGCCGAGGCGCTGCGCGGCCAGGGCGCCCGCGTCATCGTGAGCGAGGTCGATCCGATCTGCGCGCTGCAGGCCGCCATGGACGGGTACCAGGTCGCCCGTGTCGAAGACGTCGTCGGAGACGTCGACATCTTCGTCACCTGCACGGGCAACAAAGACGTGATCCGCCGCGAGCACATGCTCGCCATGAAGCACCTCGCGATCGTCGCGAACGTCGGCCACTTCGACAACGAGATCGACATGGCCGCGCTCGAGTCGCTCGAGGGCGCCGAGAAGGTCGAGATCAAGCCCCAGGTGCACGAGTGGCGCCTGCCCACGGGCCGCTCGATCCTCGTGCTGAGCGAAGGCCGCCTCATGAACCTCGGCAACGCGACGGGACATCCGTCGTTCGTCATGTCGAACTCGTTCACCAACCAGGTACTCGCCCAGATCGAGCTGTGGACGCGCCCTGACGCGTACCCCGTCGGCGTCTACGTGCTGCCCAAGCACCTCGACGAGAAGGTCGCGCGCCTGCACCTCGACTCGCTCGGCGTGACGCTCACCGAGCTGAGCCCCGAGCAGGCCGCCTACATCGGCGTGCCGGTCGAGGGCCCCTACAAGGTCGACCACTACCGCTACTGAGCCGGGCCGGTCGCGCGCGCCCCCGCCCCACCCCGTCCCGCCGCACCCACCCGCCCCCCGTCCCACCCGTTCCGTCCCGAAAACAGGAAGACACGCCGCAGCGGCCTCGAGAACAGGAAGACACGCCGAGGTCGAGCGCCCGCGTTCCTGTTTTCGAGACGATGACGGACGGGCGTGGACGGGCGTGGACGGGTGTCGACGGGCGTCGACGGGTGTCGCGGATGTCGCACGCCTCGCTCCTGGCACGGGGAAGCGGCCGGGGGCGCGTTAGCGCTCGGGGAACCCTGCCGGCGTCGAGGTGAGCACCGGGCCGAGCGCGGCCATGCGGGCCGACTCGAGGCCGAGTGCGGCGAGGTCGCGTTCGCGCCGCAGCGCGGCGACACCGGCGAGGAATCGCTCGGCCGGGACATCCGGAACCGGTGAGACGAAAGGCGCGACCTCTGCGGCGAGGGATGTCGCGAGCCGCAGCCGACTCTCGGACACGAGGTGATCGGCGTTCGTGAAGAACGCGGCGACTCGCCGGGCGAGGGGATCGGGGAGCCGCGCGACGTCGGCGATGGTTGCCCATCCCGTGAGTTCGACGGGCACCCCGAACGCGGTCGACGGCGGCACCGGCACCCGTTCGACCTGGGCGTGCGTGCCCGCGAGCAGGTCGCCGAGCCGCTTCGACGAGGGGTTCAGGAACCCGACGAGCACGGCGAGGCCGCCGAAGGTCAGGTAGATCTCGATGACGCCGGTGAGGGCTCGGATGAGCGCGTGCCGGAAGCCGATCGCACCGCCGTCGTCCCGTACGACGCGCAGTCCGAGGGCGAGCTTGCCGAGCGAGCGGCCGCGGGTCGCCGTCTCGACCGTGGTGGGTACGAGCACGATGACCGTGACGACGCCCGCGATGAGGATCGCGCGGAACGCCGCCTCGTCGACGCCGAGGCCCGAGACCGCCCACAGCAGGCCGAGGAAGAGCGCGATGCTCACGAGCACGTCGATCGCGGTGCCGCCGCCGCGGATGAGCGCGCTCGCGGGGCGCACGTCGAGTGAGACGGCCTCGCCCGTGAGCACGCCGTCGTCGTCGAACCGGGCGACTCTGACGAAGGCGGCGGTCGATTCGGCCATGGGTAGTATTCAAGCAGATGGACCTCGACGCTCTCGCCGCCGCCCGCCACGACGATTGGCAGCGCCTCGACGCGCTCGCACGACAGCGTCGCCTCGACGGGCCCGAGACCGACGAGCTCATCGATCGGTACCAGGCCGGGGCATCCGACCTGTCTCTCGTGAAGTCGACCGCCGGCTCGACGGCGCTCGGCGACCGCCTCTCGATCTCGCTCGCGCGCGCACGCCTGAAGTTCACGGGTGCGCCCGAGAATCCGCTGCGCCAGCTCTCGCGGTTCGCCGGCGCGAGCCTGCCCGCGGCTCTGTACCGGCTGCGGTGGCTCACCCTCGCGGTGGCCGTCGCGACGTTCGTGATCGCCGGCCTCTACGCCTGGTGGATCACCGGCGATCCGCGTGCCATCGCCGCGCTCGGCAGTCCGGGCGAGCTCGAGCAGCTCGCCGAAGAGGGCTTCGTCGCGTACTACTCCGAGAACCCTGCGGCGTCGTTCGCGGGGGCCGTGTGGACCAACAACGCGTGGATCGCAGCGCAGTGCATCGCCTTCGGCGTGCTCGGCGTGTGGGTGCCGTACGTCATCCTGCAGAACGCGCAGAACCTCGGCATGACCGCCGCCGTCATGTTCGCCTACGACGAGGCCGACACGTTCTTCCTCTACATCGCCCCGCACGGCCTGCTCGAACTCACGTGCGTGTTCGTCGCCGCGGCCGCGGGCCTGCGCATCTTCTGGGCCTGGGTGGCGCCGGGGCCGCGCCCGCGCGGCATCGCACTCGCCGAAGACGCCCGGTCGCTGTTCACGGTCGCGATCGGGCTCGTGTTCTTCCTCTTCATCGCCGGCCTCATCGAGGGCTTCGTGACGCCGGCACCGTGGCCGTGGCCGGTGAAGATCGGCATCGGCGCACTCGCGCTCGCAGGGTTCCTCGCGTACATGCTCGTGCTCGGCGGTCGTGCGCGGCGCGCCGGCGAGACGGGCGACCTCGTCGAGTTCGACGCTGGCGCGACGCGCGTCGTCGCCGGCTGAGCGGCACCCGCCGACGGGCAAGGACGTCGGCCGGCAGGGCTCAGAGCTTGCCCGAGGCCTTCAACTCGAGGTAGCGGTCGGCAAGCGCCGGTGGCAGCTCGTGCGGCGCGGCGGCCACGGTGAGGGCGCCGAGTCGGCGGATCGCCGCACCGACGCGCTCGGCGTCGTTGAGACCGCGCTCGGCCGCGGCGGCGCGATAGACCTCGTCGAGGTCGCCGCGAGCGCGGCTCGCGTCGATGAGGGCCGGGTCGGCGACGGATGCCACCACCACGGTATGCCGCGCGGTGAGCTGTGGCAGCACCGAGAGCAGCCCCCGCGCGCTGCCGGGGGAGTCGGCAGCGGTGAGCAGCACCACGAGGGCGTGCCTGCTGGTCACACGGCGCACCTGGCCGGGCACGATCGCCCAGTCGGCCTCGACGAGCTCCGCGTCGATGCCGGCCATGGTGTCGACCATGCGGGCCAGCAGCTCGGGACCGGTGGCGCCGTGCACCCGGCCGCGCAGGCGCCGGTCGGTGGCGAGGAAGTCGACCCGGTCGCCCGCGTGCGTGGCGAGCGCCGCCAGCAGCAGCGATGCCTCGTAGGCCGTGTCGAGCCGTGGCTCGTCGGCGATTCGGGCGGCAGCGGTGCGCGACGTGTCGGCGACGATCACGATGCGGCGATCGCGTTCGGGGCGCCAGGTTCGCACCATGAGCCGCATGCTGCCCGGCACCTCGGGGTCGGCGTGACGTGCGGTCGCACGCCAGTCGATCGAGCGTACGTCGTCGCCGCGCACGTATTCGCGGATGGAGTCGAACTCGGTGCCCTGGCCGCGGATGAGCAGCGGGGTGCGGCCGTCGAGCTCGCGAAGCCTCGTGAGCCGCGAGGGCAGGTGCGCCCGCGAGTGGAACGGCGGAAGAACGCGCACGCGGCCGGGCGCGGCGAGGGTCGCCTGCCGTGACCAGAGCCGCAGCGGCCCCGCGGATCGGATCGTCACCTGCGAGGTGCGGCGGTCGCCGCGCCGCTGCGGCAGCAGCTCGAGCACGAGGCGCCGTCGTTCGGCGGGCGGGATGGTCAGGGCGGTGCGGTTGGACCCGACGACGCCGGCCGACGGCTCCCATGCATCGCGCACGGTCGCCCGAAGCGTGCGCGACCCCAGGTTCTGCACCGTGAGCACCGATGTGACGGGCTCACCGAGCCGCACGCGATCGGGGAGTTCGCGGGTCAACGCCACGCGCCGCGGCGACGCGGCGAGCGACAGGTCGATCGCCGCCGCCCCGATGACGAGGAACAACCACCCGACGAGCGCGAGCCAGGCCTCGGGCACGCCGGCGAGCCCCGCGACCACCACGGGGACGACCCCGAGCGCGAGGACGAGCGCGAACCGACCGGTCGGTGCCATCTCAGATCAGCGCCATCTCAGAGGGGGACCTGCACCTGTTGCACGATCGAACGCAGCACCGCGTCGACCGACACGCCCTCGAGCTCGGCCTCGGGTCGAAGCTGCACCCGGTGCCGCCACACGGGCAGCAGCATCGCCTGCACGTGGTCGGGGGTGAGGGACTCGTAGCCCGTGAGCCACGCCCACGCCTTCGATGCGGCGAGCAGTCCGGTGGTGCCGCGCGGGCTCACGCCGAGTCGCATCGACGGGCTGCGTCGGGTGGCGCGGGCGAGGTCGACGAGGTAGCCGAGCACATCGTCCTCGACGCGCACGGCCGCCGCCGCGGCGCGCGCAGCCGCGAGCTCGGCCGCGCCGAGCACGGGTTCGACGCCCGCCGCGGCGAGGTCGTGCGGGTCGAATCCGTCGGCGTGACGGCGCAGCAGCGACAGCTCGGAATCGCGCTCGGGGATGTCGAGCACGAGCTTGAGCAGGAACCGGTCGAGCTGCGCCTCGGGCAGCGCATACGTGCCCTCGTACTCGATGGGGTTCTGCGTCGCTGCCACCATGAACGGGTCGGGCAGCGGCCGGGTGACGCCGTCGGCCGAGACCTGGCGCTCCTCCATGGCCTCGAGCAGTGCCGACTGGGTCTTCGGCGGGGTGCGGTTGATCTCGTCGGCGAGCAGGATGTTGGTGAACACGGGACCCTCGCGGAACGCGAACTCACCCGAGCGCGGGTCGTACGCGAGCGAGCCCGTGACGTCGCCCGGCATGAGGTCGGGTGTGAACTGCACGCGCCGCGTGTCGAGGCGCAGGGTGCGGCTGAGCGTGCGCACCAGCAGGGTCTTGGCGACACCCGGGACGCCCTCGAGCAGCACGTGCCCACGGGTCAGCAGCGCGATGATGAGCCCGGTGACCGCGCCGTCCTGACCGACGACCGCCTTGCCGACCTCGGTGCGCACGCGGTTCAGGGCGGCACGCAGCTCGTCGTCGGGGTGGGCGGAGGCGGGCGCGGCGGCGGCGGCGGTGTCCGCCGGTGCGCCCGGCGCGCCGGCAGAGTCCTGCGGGGTCGTCGGATCGGTTGCGATCGGGTCGGTCATGGTCGCCTTCCTGCGGAGTCGTCCCCGGCTTCGGGGTGGGATGTCGCGGGCGCGAGCGTCGCCCGCACCTGGTCTTCGAGCGTGGTGAGGTCGGCGGCGAGCCGCACGAGGTCGCGATCGCCGGTGGGCGCGTCGTCGGCGAGAAGTCGGTGCACCGCGCCCGCTTCACGGCCGGTCGCGGCGGCTGCGGCGGCCGAGACTTCGTCGACGTGCGCCGTGCGGGGCAGCCGGAGCACCGAGGCGATGCGCTGGATGGCGCCGATGCGGAGCTGGTCGAGCGCATGGGTGCGCGCGGTGTTGCGCGCGTAGAGGCGGGCGCGCCCCTCGCTCGTCTCGCGGGCGGGGATGTGCACGGGGAGGTTCTCGGCGACGAGCGGGCCGAAGCGACGACCCTGCCACACGCCCGCGGCGATGACGACGATGATCGCGAGCACGAGCATCGGGCTGACCCAGCCGGGCGTCAGGTCACCGAGGGTCGGCGCAGCCTCGGCGTCGGCGTCGCCGGGACCGGGGAGGTACCAGACGAGGTCGTCGGAGGCGCCGGCGAGGCCGATGGCGAGGGCGGCGTTGCCGTGCTCGGCGATGCGGCCGTTCTCGAACGGGGTCGCCGCGGCGACGAGGGCGATCTCGGACCCGCCGTCGGTCTCGCCGAACACGACCGCATGGCCGAAGTCCGCGTCGCGGAAGCACCCGACCCAGCCGGCGTCGAGCGCGTCGTCGTCGACCGTCAGAAGGCGCTGCCCGTCTGAGAGCGAACCGGCGCGCTGGGCGGTCGGCACATCGCACGCGACATCGTCGAGCGGGCCGGTCGCCGCGCCGGCGAGCCGCACGCCGGGCGCGATGACCTCGAGCGCGCCGAACCCCGGCTCGACGACCACGAGCCGCTGCGCGAACATGGCGAGCCGTGCGAGCCGATCGTCGCCGAGCAGACCGTACTCGTCGTAGAGCACGACGGTCGCACCCTCATGGGCGCCCTCGAGTGCCGCGTCGTACGAGCGGGCGTCGGTGACGGTGACGCCGTGATCGGCGAGCACCTGCACGAGCGCCTTCGCCCCCGTCGGCCCCGGATTGTCGGCTCCGAGCCGGGGGCCGCCGCCGCTGACGGCGCCCTGCACGACGAAGATCACGATCGCACCGAGCACGAGCAGTGCGGCGAAGCCGATCCAGATGCGGCGTCGGCGCACGCTCGACCGCACGGTCGGCGTGAGTGCCACGGCGGCGTCGGCCGGGCCGTGGTCGGGCGTGCCGACGGCCACCCCGGTCGGAGTAGATGCACCGCTCATCGCACGGCCTCGAGAGATGCGTCGGCCGATGCCGGAGCCTCGGCTGGGCGGGCAGCCGCGAGTCGTGTCTCGAGCGCCGTGATCCGCTCGTACTCGGCCGCGTCGCCGGGGTGCCCGAGGTAGCGGACTCCCTCGAACCCGGCGGCCGCCGCGCGGATCCCGATCTCATCCTCGGGAAGTGCGCGGGTCGCGGCATCCGCGAACGCGCCTGCCGTCGTGCCGGGGTGCACGTGCACGAGGTCGCGATCGACCAGTCCGCGCACGATCGCCCGGAACCGCTCCTCGATCGCGAGCGGCCAATCGCCCGCGGCCGCGGCCGCAGTCGCGGCGCGACGCAACGCGGCGAGATCGCGCAGGTCGCCCTCGTCGAACAGCGGCACCGCCGCGGTGCGCGCACGCCGCAGCCGGGGGAGCCCGAACACGAGGAACGCGACCACGACGAGCGCCGCGACGACCACCACGACGATGAGGGTGAGCACGGGCCCGGGCACACCGGTCGCGCCGGCCAGGAGCTCGGCGAACCAGTCGCGCACGGCCTGCATCGCGAGGTCGAACGCCGTGGGCTGCGCGGCCTGGTATTCGGGCTTGGAGAGCTCGTCGGTGAGCCATCGGCGCGCCTCATCGGCGTCGGGAACGAGCGGGGTCGCCGCCGTCGAGGTGGGGATCACGTCGCGGGCGCCCCTGCGGTCGCGGGCGGGGCGAACGGATCGCCGACGGGGTGGCCCGTGTCGCGCAACTCGACCGTGCGCGCGAGCTCGAGGTCGAGGCCCTCGTGTCGCATGCGCAGGTCGACGTAGATGATTGCGACGAGCGCCGCCTGCACCACCGCCGTGATCGCCCCGATCACGAGCGAGAGGATGAGCGTCACGACCGTCGTGATGATCGTGACGGTGAGCCCTGCGCCCGTGCCGTTGGGGTCGATGAGGACGGCGAGGATGCTGCCGATGAACGAGATCGGCTGCACGACGACCTGGGACGCGAAGTTCAGGATGAGCGCGACGAGCAGCAGGGTGCCCAGCGTTCGCCAGAAGTAGTCGTTCGTGAGCAGCCACGACCGACGCACCGCGGCGCGGATGCCCGCACGCTCGAGCACGATGATGCTCGGCACGATCGAGAGCTTGGTGCCGAGCCACGCGGCGAGCACGGCGACGCCGAGGCCCGCGAGCAGCGTCGCGACGATCGCGACGACCAGTGCCGCGGGCGAGGTGAGCGCCCCGACGACGATGACGGCGACGAACGCCGCGATGACGAGGAGCACGGCGAGGGTGACGATCGCGGTCCACCCCAGCAACGGCCCGATGCGCTTCGCGGCCCTGCGCCACAGCGCCCCGAACCCGAGCCGTTCGCCGAGCGTGCCGGTTGCGACCTCGACCACCATGACGCCCTGCAGGAACGCCGCCGCGACGATCGAGACCGCGATCGGCACGAGCATGACGAGCAGCAGGCCGCCGACGCTGCCCGCCAGCAGGGCGTCGAGGTCTTCGGCGGCAGCGCTCTCGATGCGCGAGAACGTGAAGACGGCGAACGGCACGATGACGGCGATCGTCGCGATCGCCGAGATCAGCTGCACCACGAGGCCGCTGCCGAAGGTCGCCGCAGGGTTGCGCCGAAGCGCGGTGAACGGTGCCCACAGCAGCGTGCCGAAGCCCAGCGGCCGCAGCGGAAGCAGCCCCGGCTTGGGCGGCGGCGCCCACCCGCCCGATGTCCCCGGAAGGGGCGGCGGCGGTGCGCCGTAGGGCGAATCGGATGACCCGCCGCCGGGCTGCGACGCATACCCGGGAGCGGGCGCGCCCGAGGGCGAACCTGCGCTCGGAGCCGGGCCGCGCGAGGGTGCGCCGCCGGGCGCCTGCCAGTCGTGATCCGACACCTGTACGCGCTCCTTCCGGCGGGGTTTCCCCATGCTTTCACATTCGACCGACCGCTGCGGAGGCCGTCGCGTCGCATGGCGCCCGTCCACGGGACATCCGGCCGTCTGACGGTGTGAACGGCTAGTGTTGACGCACTGGATTCTGCCCCGCTCTCCGCGGCGACCGACAGAGATGAACAGATGCCTCCACGCGTACTCGTCGTCGATGACGACACCGCTCTCGCCGAGATGATCGGCATCGTGCTGCGCACCGAGGGTTTCGAACCCGTGTTCTGCGCCGACGGCGCAGGCGCGCTCGCCGCGTTCCGCGAGTCGAAGCCCGACCTCGTGCTGCTCGACCTCATGCTGCCGGGCGTCGACGGCATCGAGGTCTGCGGCCGCATCCGCGCCGAGTCCGGCACACCTATCATCATGCTGACCGCCAAGTCCGACACCGCCGATGTCGTGCGCGGCCTCGAGTCGGGTGCCGACGACTACATGGTCAAGCCGTTCAACCCCAAAGAGCTCGTCGCGCGCATCCGCACCCGTCTGCGCCCGTCACCCGACCCCGTCGCGGCGACGCTGGGCATCGGCGACCTCGTCATCGACGCCGCCGGTCATGAGGTGCGTCGCGGCGAGACCCGTATCAATCTCACGCCCCTCGAGTTCGACCTGCTGCTCACGCTCGCGTCGAAGCCCCAGCAGGTGTTCACCCGCGAGATGCTGCTCGAGCAGGTCTGGGGCTACCACTACAAGGCCGACACGCGGCTCGTGAACGTGCACGTGCAGCGCCTGCGCGCGAAGGTCGAGCACGACCCCGACAACCCCCGCATCGTGATGACGGTGCGCGGCGTCGGCTACCGCGCCGGCGCGACGACCTGAGGCGGCGCATGACGACGGCGGCCGAGGCTCCGGGGCGGTTCCAGCCCGGGTGGTGGCGGGAGGAGCCGCGGCGCCTCGCCGCGCTCTGGCGGCGCTCGCTGCAGTTCCGCACCGTCATCATCACGCTCGCCCTCTCGTCGCTCGCGATCCTCGTCATCGGCGCGTACATCTCGTTCAGCGTGGCGTCGAACATCTTCGAGCAGCAGCGCGACCGGGTGCTCGACGCGTCGAACAACGCGACGATCGCGGCGCAGCGCATTCTCAGCTCGTCCGATGCCGCCGACCGCGCGTCGCTGCAGAGCCTCATGAGCTCGACCGTGCGCACCGTGCAGGCGGTCTCGGGGAGCAACGCGATCAGGTACTTCCGGGTGCCCGACCAGGAGTCGAGCAGCATCGCCCCGCCCGACCGCGGCGACGCGGAGCTCAGCAACGTGATCACACCCGAGCTGCGCGAGCGGGTGCAGGCCAACCCGGGCGGGCAGTTCTGGCAGTCGGTCGGGCTCGCGAATCCCGACGGCGGCACCGACCCCGGCGTCGTCGTCGGCAGCGACCTCGAGGCGCCCCCCGGGGCCGGCCGGTACGAGCTCTACATCGGCTACAATTTCGCGGCAGCGCAGGACTCGCTCGCCTTCATGCAGGCCGTCGGCATCGTCGGCGCGATCGCCCTGCTCGCCCTGCTCACCGCGATCATCTTCCTCGTGGTGCGGTGGGTGATCGAGCCGATCCGCACCGCGGCCGCGACGAGCCGCCGGCTCGCCGCGGGCGATCTCGGCGTGCGCATGCCCTCGCGCGGCGAAGACGAGCTCGCCATCCTCGCCGCGTCGTTCAACGGCATGGCAGACAGCCTTCAGGCACGCATCCGGGAACTCGCCGAGCTCTCGGTCGTGCAGCAGCGGTTCGTGTCCGATGTCTCGCACGAGCTGCGCACCCCGCTCACGACGATCCGGCTCGCGGGCGACGTGCTGTACGGCCAGCGCGACGACTTCCCCGGCCCGACCTCGCGCACCGTCGAGCTGCTGCACACGCAGACCGACCGGTTCGAGCTGCTCCTCGCAGACCTGCTCGAGATCAGCCGCTACGACGCCGGATCCGTCGAGCTCGCGACCGAGCCGACGAACCTCGTGCACCTCGCGGGCGATGCGATCGAGTCGATGCACGAGCTCGCGCAGGGCCGCGGCAGCGAGCTTCGGCTCGTCGCCCCCGGCGGGCATCTCGACGCCGAGGTCGATCCCCGCCGCATCCGCCGCATCGTGCGGAACCTGCTCGGCAACGCGATCGAGCACGGCGAGGGTCGCCCCATCGTCGTCGCCGTCGATAGCAACGCCACGGCGATCGCCCTCTCGGTGCGTGACTACGGACTCGGCATGACGCAAGAAGAGAGCGCTCGCGTGTTCGACCGGTTCTGGCGCGCCGATCCGAGTCGGACGCGCACGATCGGCGGCACCGGACTCGGGCTCGCGATCTCCCTCGAAGACGCCGTCGCGCACGGCGGCACCCTCGACCTTTGGTCGCGGCCCGGCGCCGGCACGGTGTTCCGTCTCACGCTGCCGCGCACCGACGACGCTGCGGCCGTCGTCTCGCCGCTGCCGCTCGAGCCCGACGATGCCGGCGCCGAGGGCCCGCCGCCCACGGGCATGGTCACGACGGTCGAGAACGGTGCGATGCAGAACGGCGACGAGTCCGGCGCGATAGCGCCGGAGGGGGTGGATGCTCCGCCCGGGGCGTTCCCGTCGGCCCGAACCCCCGAGGAGGCCCGCGATGCATAGACGACACGGCGCTGCGGCATCCCTCGCCCTGATCCTGGTCGCGCTGCTCACCGCCTGCGTGTCGCTGCCGAGCTCCGGTCCGGTGACGGCAGGCAACCCCGAGCCGGTCGAGGAATCGCTCGAACTCGACACGTTCGCGCGCGGCCCGCAACCCGATGCCACGCAGCAGCAGATCGTGCAGGGCTTCATCGAGGCTGCGGCGAGCCCGCGCGGCCGCTACCAGGTGGCGCGAGAGTACCTCACGCCCGCGTTCGCCGGGGTATGGCAACCCGACGAACGCGCGACGATCGACGTGCTCGCTGATCGCGCGTACGAGCTGACGAGCGAGACCACGATGGTCGTCGACGTGACGCCGGCGGCCTCGCTCACGTCGAACGGGCAGTACGACCTGCCCGAGTCGAGCGCCGAGGTCGCGCTGCCGTACCGGCTCGAGCAGGTCGATGGGCAATGGCGCATCGCCGAGGCGCCGCAGGGCCTGCTCGTCGACGAGCTCACATTCGAAGAGGTGTTCCTTCCGCAGGCGCTGTACTTCTACGACACCGAGTACCGCTACCTCGTACCCGATCTGCGCTGGTTCGCGGGTCGCGACTCGGTGCAGACGAGCATCGTGCGGGCCCTGCTGGCCGGACCGGCCGACTGGCTCGATCCCGGGGTCGTCTCGGCGTTCCCCGAGGGGGTGCAGCTCGAGCCGAACTCGGTGCCGGTGTCGGGCCGAACCGCGAGCGTCGGCCTCTCGGGTGCCTCGTTCGACGACCTCGTCTCGGTGCAGCGCATGCAGGAGCAGCTCGACGCCAGCCTCGTCGGCAGCGTGCGCAACGTCGACGATGTCGTGCTGTCGCTCGACGGCGCCGAGCAGAACGTGCCCGCGCTGTCGCCCGAGCCCGAGGTGAATCCGCGAGTCGACCCGCGCCCGGTCGTGTTCGACGGCACGAGCTTCGGGCATCTCTCGACGTCGGGCGACTCGATCGAGCAGATCTCGGGGGTCTCGCCGCAGGTCGAGGCGCTCGCCCCCGATGGCGCCTCCGTCGGGCCCGGCGCCGAGGCCGTCGCGGTGCGGTCGGCCGGCGGCGTCGCGATCGTGCGCGCCGACGAGGACGCCGCGCCGCTCGATCCGAGACCGGGCCTCGTCGTGCCCGACATCGACCCGCAGGGCGTGGTCTGGTCGGTCCCTTCCGATGCGCCCGGCGAGCTCGTCGCGTTCCTCCCCGACGGCACCGAGCGCCAGATCCTGGTGCCGTGGGCGGGGAGTTCGATCGCGGCGATCGAGGTCTCGCGCGACGGCACGCGCGTCATCGCGCTGCTCGGCGACGGGGCGCGCACGCAGTTCGTGGCTGCCTCGATCGAGCGCGATGGCGACGGGTTCCCCACGCAACTCGGACCCGTGGGACTCCGAATGACGAGCGTTGCGGGCACGCCGCGCGACGTGGCGTGGCTCGACGCCCGCCGGGTCGCCTCGATCACCGCACTGCCCGGCGGCGAGACCCGCGTGATCATCCAGGTCGTCGGCGGATTCGCAGAGGTGGTGCAGGGCCCGGCCGAAGGCATCTCCGTCGTCGGCGGCAACGGCGAGCGAGACCTGCGGGTGCTCACGTCGGCGGGCGATCTCGTCGCGCGCAGCGGCGTCGGATGGCAGATCCGTGCAACCGGTATCCGGTTCACCGCGACGCAGCAGCCCGACTGAGCACGCGTCCTCGACAGGCGCGCACGATCCCGGCACATCCACATCTCCGACGCGGCCCGTTCACGTCCGGTCGCAGGTCGTCGACACTGTGCGGATGTCCCACCCGATGCATCCCGAAGCCCTCGCGCCTCGCGGGCGTGGCCTTCGCGGCCGTCTCGCTACGGCAGCGCTCGATGCGCTCGCGGTGCTCGCACCGGTCGCGTGCTCCGGCTGCGGGCTCGCCGACCGTGCCGTGTGCGACGACTGCCGCCGGGCACTCGTCGCGCACCCGACGCGGGTCTCCCGACCCGGCCTCGCCCGATGCGATGCGCCACCGGTGTGGGCGGCGCTGCAGTACGCCGGACCCGTCGCCGCCGTGGTCGGGGCGTTCAAGGACGGCGGACGCACCGACGCGGCTCCGGTGCTCGCGCGCGCACTGCACGCGGCCGTCGTGCGGGCGCTCGCCGACGCGCCGTCCGGCCGGGCGATCGAGGTGTGCACGATCCCGTCGACGGCCCGGGCCTTTCGCGAGCGCGGGTACCGCCCTGTCGAGCTGCTGCTTCGGCGCAGCGGCATCCGATCGGCACCGGTGCTGCGCCTGGCGCGCGATCGGGCCGACCAGGCCGGGCTCGGCGTCGAGGCCCGTCGCGCGAACGCCGAGGGCGCCCTCGTGGCCCCGAGATCGCTCGACGACCGTCGATTCCTCGTCGTCGACGACGTGCTCACGACCGGATCGACGCTCGCCGAGGCGATGCGCGCGCTGACCGCCGCAGGGGCCGAGACCGTCGCTCTCGCGGTGCTCGCCGAGACGCCGCTGAGGGGGTCGTCGGGCACAGGAGACTCTTGGCAAACATTCCGTGACAATGCCGTGTCGGGCGACTACGGTGGCAGGACAGGCGTGGTCGATCCACCCTCTAGAGCCGGGTGACACGCCGGTGAACGGAGGTCGTCATGGAACTGAACATCGTCGGACGCAACCTGGGGATCACGGATCGGTTCCGCGCATACGCGACCGAGAAGGCCGAGAAGGTCACGCATCTCGCCGAACGGGCAATCTCACTCGACGTGAAGCTCAGCCGTCAGAACGAGAAGAACGGCAACCCCGGTATCGACCGCGTCGAGCTCACCCTCGTCGGCAAGGGACCCGTGGTCCGCGCCGAGGCTGACGGCTCCGACAAGTACGCGGCGTTCGACGTGGCGCTCGGCCGATTGCTCGAGCGCATCCGGCGGGCAAAGGACCGCCGCAAGGTGCACCGCGGTGGATCGAAGCGCCCCACCTCCCTTCGCGAGGCGACCGACGGGGGCTTCTCCGACGTGGGCGTGCAGGCGGCAGCGCCCGAGGTGCTCGAGCAGGTGCGCACCGGCAGCATCCCCGTGGTCGCCGAGCACGAGGCGACCGAAGAAGACGAGGTGTACAGTCCCGTGGTGATCCGTCGCAAGGTGTTCCCGTCGACGCCCATGGCCGTCGACGACGCGCTGTACTTCATGGAGCTCGTCGGGCACGACTTCTATCTCTTCATCGACTCCGAGACCGGCAGGCCGAGCGTCGTCTACCGCCGCAAGGGCTGGGACTACGGGCTCATCGGACTCGACGAGAACGCCGAGGCCGCGGTCGACACCCCCGTGACGAACGGCAGGACGGCCGTCGCCTCCTGACCCGACCGTCCACCTGACGCAGCGAATCCGCCCACCGCGACCGCGGTGGGCGGATTCCGCTCAGCCTGCATCCCAGTAGCATGGCTAAAATGACCGCTGCACCGGCGGTGCGGGGCGTGCCCACCACCCGAGGCGTGTGCGCCCGACGAGTACAGGAGAACATTCGTGGCTTCGATTCTGGAAAAGGTCCTCCGTGTCGGTGAGGGTCGAACCCTCAAGCGGCTCGAGAACTACGCGGCGGCGATCAACGCCCTCGAAGACGGGTTCCAGGCCCTCAGCGACGAGGAGCTGAAGCACGAGACCGTCGAGCTGCGCGAGCGATACTCGAACGGCGAATCGCTCGACGACCTGCTGCCCGAGGCGTTCGCCGCGGTCCGCGAGGCCTCGCGCCGCACGCTCGGGCTGCGTCACTTCGACGTGCAGCTCATGGGCGGCGCCGCCCTGCACCTCGGCAACATCGCCGAGATGAAGACCGGTGAGGGCAAGACGCTCGTCGCAACGACCGCGGCCTACCTGAACGCGCTCACGAGCCGTGGCGTGCACGTCATCACCGTCAACGACTTCCTCGCGAGCTACCAGTCCGAGCTGATGGGGCGCGTCTTCCGTGCGCTCGGAATGACGACCGGATGCATCGTGGCCGGGCAGACCCCCGCGGTGCGTCGCGAGCAGTACGCGGCCGACATCACCTACGGCACCAACAACGAGTTCGGCTTCGACTACCTGCGCGACAACATGGCGTGGCAGGCGACCGACATGGTGCAGCGCGGGCACTACTTCGCGATCGTCGACGAGGTCGACTCGATCCTCATCGACGAGGCGCGTACGCCGCTCATCATCTCGGGCCCCGCGTCGGGTGAGGCGAACCGCTGGTTCGCCGAGTTCGCGCGCCTCGCGAACCGGCTCGTGCCCGGTGAGGACTTCGAGGTCGACGAGAAGAAGCGCACCGTCGGCGTGCTCGAACCCGGCATCGAGAAGGTCGAAGACTACCTCGGCATCGACAACCTCTACGAGTCGGCGAACACCCCGCTCATCTCGTTCCTCAACAACTCCATCAAGGCGAACGCCCTGTTCAAGCGCGACAAGGACTACGTCGTCATGAACGGCGAGGTGCTCATCGTCGACGAGCACACCGGCCGCATCCTCGTCGGCCGTCGCTACAACGAGGGCATCCACCAGGCGATCGAGGCGAAAGAGGGCGTTCAGGTCAAGGCCGAGAACCAGACCCTCGCCACGGTCACGCTGCAGAACTACTTCCGCCTCTACGCGAAGCTCTCGGGCATGACCGGTACCGCCGAGACCGAGGCGGCCGAGTTCATGTCGACGTACAAGCTCGGTGTCGTCGCCATTCCCACCAACAAGCCCATGGTGCGCATCGACCAGGCCGACCTCGTCTACAAGAACGAAGAGGCGAAGTTCGCACAGGTCGTCGAAGACATCGTCGAGCGCCACGCCAAGGGCCAGCCGGTGCTCGTCGGAACGACGAGCGTCGAGAAGAGCGAGTACCTCTCGCGCCTGCTCGCGAAGAAGGGCGTGCGTCACGAGGTGCTCAACGCGAAGAACCACGCCCGTGAGGCTGCGATCGTCGCGCAGGCAGGCCGCCACGGCGCCGTCACCGTCGCGACGAACATGGCGGGCCGCGGCACCGACATCATGCTCGGCGGCAACGCCGAGTTCATGGCCGTGCAGCACATGCACGAGAAGGGGCTGTCGCCGGTCGACACCCCCGAAGAGTACGAGGCGGCTTGGGACGGCGTGTTCGAGTCCGTGAAGTCCGAGGTCGAGCGAGAGGCCGAGAAGGTGCTCGAGGCCGGCGGCCTCTACGTGCTCGGCACCGAGCGCCACGAGTCGCGCCGCATCGACAACCAGCTGCGCGGTCGCTCCGGCCGTCAGGGCGACCCCGGCGAGAGCCGGTTCTACCTCTCGCTGACCGACGACCTCATGCGCCTCTTCAACGCGGGCGCCGCCGAGAGCCTCATGGCGCGTGGCGTGCCCGACGACGTCGCCATCGAGTCGAAGGTCGTCACCCGGGCCATCCGTTCGGCGCAGTCGCAGGTCGAGGCCCGCAACGCCGAGATCCGCAAGAACGTGCTGAAGTACGACGACGTGCTGAACCGCCAGCGCGAGGCCATCTACGGCGACCGCCGGCACATCCTCGAAGGCGACGACCTGCACGAGCGCACCCAGAAGTTCCTCGAGGAGGTCATCGACGAGGTCCTCGACTCGCACACCGCCGAGGGCAACCCCGACGAGTGGGACTTCGACGCGCTCTGGACCGAGCTCAAGACGCTCTACCCGATCGGCATCACGATCGACGAGGTCGTCGCCGAGGCGGGCGAGAAGGGTCGCGTCAACCGCGAGTTCGTGCGGCGCGAGATCCTCTCCGACGCGAAGCTCGCCTACCAGCGCCGCGAAGCGCAGCTGGGCAGCCCCGCGATGCGCGAGCTCGAGCGACGCGTCGTGCTCTCGGTGATCGACCGCCGCTGGCGCGACCACCTCTACGAGATGGACTACCTGAAGGACGGCATCGGCCTGCGCGCCATGGCGCAGCGCGACCCGCTGGTCGAGTACCAGCGCGAGGGTTACGCGATGTTCCAGCAGATGATGGGCTCGATCCGCGAAGAGACCGTCGGCTTCCTGTTCAACCTCGAGGTCGAGGTCGCGCCGCAGGGCGGCGTCGGGCCGACCATCGAGGCCAAGGGGCTCGCCCGTCCGACCACTCCCGACGAGAAGCTGAGCTTCTCGGCTCCGAGCGACTCGGGCGGGGTCGAGGTGCGCAACCAGCGCGGTCAGGTGCAGCAGGCGGCCACGCAGCGCGCGCGGCGCGCAGTGGCCGAGAGCCAGGCGCCGGCGCAGCCTGCGGTCGAACCCGCGCGAGGCGCATTCGGTCAGCGCACCGACAGCGGGGCCGCGCCGCAGAACCGCGCCGAGCGTCGTGCGCAGGAGCGCAAGGGCCGATAGCAGTCGAAGACGGATGCCCCTGCACGGCGTGAGCGCCGTGCAGGGGCATCCGTCATCTCAGTGTCGTGCGGGCCCGCCCGCGCAGGCGTCGCCGTGTGTGCACCCGAGTCGCCGTGCTGTCGCGGAGCTGGGTCAGAGCACGCTGATCGCGCTCGCGCGCCAGCGCTGGTCGAAGCCCTCGAGACGGATGGCGACGGCACGCGAACGCGCGCGCTGGTGCACCATGACGACGCCCTCGATGACTCCGTCGGCGGGCTCGCTGAGGTGCACGCGCCCGAGCGAGAACGACGGACGCTGCGGCGCCTGGTCTTTCACGCGGCGCGCCCGCGCGGCGAGCACCACGCGCTTGGAGAGGTTGCGGTAGACGTCGTCGTTGACCCACCGGGCGAGCTGTTCGAGATCGCGAGCACCCGCGAGCGCCTCGATGACGCAGCGGGTGAGGTTTCGCAGCACGGGCTCGGGATCGGGCAGCTCTGCACGTCGCGCCGGCTGGCGTGCGAAGTAGTCGTCGAGATCGTCGTGGAAGCGTGCGGAGGCACCCGATTGCGTGAGCGGTCGGGCGGTGGCGGCAGCGCGGTCGGACATTCATGCTCCAGGTAGGGCCGGGGCTCGCCGACCTCTCGATCGCGCGACATGAATGACCCCCGTTTTGGGGGGCATCGGTGATTCCTGACCGAACCTAGCCAGCGGTCGCGAAGCGTGTCAAGCGCTTTCGTCACCTGTGGAGAACTTCGTCGAGCCGCGAAGTCGCACGGTAGCGTCGCTGCATGCGCTGGGACCTGCTGTTCGACGACCTCGAGTCGCAGCTCGACCGCGAACAGCGCGATGAAGAGCGCGCGCTCGCCATCGAAGGCGAGCGGCTCCGCCTCGGTCGGCTCACGCTGCGCGACCGGCTCACGGCCATCTCGCGGACCACCGATGGCGGCGACGTCATCGTGCGCGTCGAACTCCACGGGGGCGTCGTGATGGCGTTGCGTCCCCTCGCGTTCGGGCGGGACTGGATGAGCGCCGAGTCGCGCGCAGCCGGCCGGCGATCGCGGCAGTGCGTCGTACCGCTCTCGGCGATCGCCGCGGTGCTGCCGAGCCGCTCGCAGCTCGACCCGAGCCTCGAGCCCGTGCCCGAGTCATCCGCTCGACTGGCCGAGCGCATCGGCCTGCCGTTCGTGCTGCGCGACCTCTGCCGCCGACGGACGCCGGTGCGACTGACGACCGTCGACTGCATCGTGCACGGCACACTCGACCGCGTCGCGCGCGATCACGTCGATCTCGCGCTGCACGAGCCCGGCTCGCCACGGCGAGAGCGTGAGCTCCAGGGGTATCGCATCGTGCCGCTCGCGCGAGTGGTGCTCATCGAGTTCGACTGACGAGAGCCGGTCTCGGCGATGCCGACGCCGGCCGGACTCCGCCGTCTCGATCAGTCGACGGGGCGGATGCGGTCGCGGCGGGCACCCGAGAGCTCGAATACGTTCGCGAACTCGCCCTCGTTGAACGCCGTGTGCTTGCGGGCGTCTTCATACTGCAGTTCGATCCACACCTCGAGCTGCGCACGCTCGATTCGCCACGGACCCGATGCGCCGACACGGATCGCCGGGAGCTCGCCCGAACGGATCAGGTCGTCGACGGTCGCCACATCGACGGCGAGGATCTCTGCCGCGTCGGCGATCGTGAGGAAACGGCCGATCTCGCCGCCCGAACCTGGTGAGGTCATGTGTCGATTATCGACCTGCCGTGCTTCCGGCGGGGCGCTTGTGGATAACTTCGGGGCATTCACTCGGATTCGGGCGACGATTGACTGCGGCGCACCGGCGCCGGCGAAAGGAGGAACGGCGAATGGCACGTCGCACCGACCGCGAGCGCGGGGCGCTGCGCCTCGACCCCCGCCTGATCATCGGAATCGTGCTGATCGCGGGCTCCACGACGGGCGTGTGGGCGCTCGTCTCGGGGTTCGACGACTCGATCGAGGTCTACGTCGCGCACGAAACGATCACCGCAGGCAGCGCCGTCGAGGTCGACGACCTCGCCGTCGAATCGGTGCGGCTCGGCTCGAGTGCCGAGCGATACCTGCTCGCCGATGCACCTGTTGGCGACGGGCTCGTCGCGACGCGTACGGTGCAGGCCGGCGAGTTCGTGCCCAGGTCCGCGGTCGACGAGGTCGATCGCACTGGCCTGTCGGTCGTCGTGGTGCCGAGCCGCGGCCCGCTGCCGAGCGGCCTGTCCGCGGGCGATCGCATCGACGTCTGGTCTGCTGCGGCCCTCGAGCGCGGCAGCTTCGAACCGCCCAAGGTGCTCATCTCCGACGCCGAGATCGCGGGACTCGTCGAGAGCGAGGGCATGGTGCAGGCCGACGGCGTGTCGGTCGAACTCCTCGTCCCGCGCGAGAAGGTCGCCGCTCTCCTCGAGGCCCTCGCCGCCGGCGATGCGATCGACCTCGTCGCGGCGCGATCGGCGGTCGGCTGACATGTCGAGGCTCGCGTTCGCGCTCGACCCTTCCACCGAAGACCGTTTGGTCGCTGACCTCGTCGAACACGGGCACACGGTCGTGGCCCGACTCGTGGGTTGGCGCGATCTGCTCGACAGCCTCGACGTGCTCGCGCCCGACGTCGTCATCGTCGGAACCGGGCGCGGAACCCTGAGCGCCGAGCTGCTCGAGGCGTGCGACGAACGAGGCATCCGACTCGTCGGGCTCGCCGGCGACGACGCCGAGCGTGCGCACGCGGCGCAGCTCGGACTCCACGAGGTCGCCGACCGCAGCGCGCCGTCGGCCGAGGTCGCGGCGCTCGTGAACGGGGGAGTGCTCGTGCCCACGCGCGTCGGCGCACCCGAGCGGCGGGCTTCGGGAGCGACATCCGTCATCGTGGTCTGGGGCCCAGCGGGCGCACCCGGCCGCACGACCCTGGCCATCAACCTCGCCGCCGAGATCGCCGCGGCAGGTCACCGCGTCGCACTCGTCGACGCCGACCCGTACGGAGGGGCGATCGCCCCATCGCTCGGGCTGCTCGACGAGACGCCCGGATTCGCGGCCGCGTGTCGGCTGGCAGGCTCCGACGCCCTCGATCGGGCCGAGCTCGAGCGTATCGCGCAGCGCTATTCCGCACCGCGTGCGTCGTTCGACGTGTTCACCGGGCTCGTGGGGCCGAGCCGCTGGCCCGAGCTCTCGCGCGAGCGCGTCACCGCGGCTATCGGCGTGATGCGAGCGTGGGCCGAGTATGTCGTCATCGACGCGGGGTTCAGTCTCGAACACGACGAGGAGCTCACGAGCGACCAGTTCGCCCCGCGCCGCAACGCGGCGACGTTCGCAGCTCTGGCCGCCGCCGACCGCGTCGTGGCCGTGGGCCTCGCCGACCCCGTCGGCCTGTCGCGCCTGTTGCGCGGCCACGGCGACCTCGTCGAATTCGTCGAACCTGAACGCATCGACATCGTCGTCAATCGGGTGCGCACGAGCGCACTCGGCATCGATGCCCACGCCCAGGTGCGCCAGACCCTCCGGCGCTTCGCGGGGCTCGGCGATGCCACCCTGCTGCCCCACGACGGCAAGGCGACCGACGCCGCCATCCTCACCGCGCGAACCCTGCGCGACGCGGCGAGCCGCTCGCCGCTGCGCGCCGCGATCCACGACTACGTGCTCGCCAACCTCCTGCCCGCGCCCGAGCCCGCGCGACGACGCGGGTTCGCGTTCTCCGCCGTTCGACGCGCGGCGACGGGCTGAGCCCCGCGCACACTACGCTGGAACCCGTGTCGACCCTCAGTGATCTCGTTCTCGCCCAGGGCCGCAGCAGTCAGGCCGATGTCGACTGGCTGCACATGCTCGTCGGCGACCTGCAGTTGCTCGCCGACCTCGCATTCGCAGACATCGTGCTGTGGGTGCCATCAGGGGACGCCGGATTCGTCGCCGTGGCGCACTCGCGGCCGTCGAGCGCCGCAACGCTCTTCTACCGCGACTTCGTCGGTCAGGAAATCAAGGAGCAGTGGCGCGACCTCGTGAACGAGGCCTTCGACACCGGGCGCATCGTCGACTCGGCGGCGCCCGACTGGTATGAAGAGATGCCCACGCGCGTGCGTGCGGTGCCCGTCATGCGTCGACTCACCGCCACCGGCACCGACGTGGCGTCAGAGCCGGTCGCGGTGATCACGAGGCACACGAACCTCGGTGCGACGCGCACTCCGAGCCGGCAGGAGCTCACCTTCAACGAGTGCGCCGAAGAGCTCTTCCAGATGATCGCGTCGGGTGACTTCCCCGATCTGGGCGCCCCCACCGGTCCGCGCCGCGGTGCACCGCGTGCCTCCGACGGGCTCATCCGCCTCGACGTCGACGGCATCACGACCTTCGCGAGTCCCAACGCCCTGTCGGCGTTCAACCGCATCGGCTTCGACGACGAGCTCGAGGGCGAGTCGCTCGCCGAGGTCACGACGAGGCTCCTCGGCGGCAAGCTCGTCGTCGACGAGTCGCTTCCGCTCGTCGTCACCGGACGGGCACCCTGGCGCACCGACGTCGAGTCGCGCGGTGTCACCGTCTCGCTGCGCGCCATCCCGATCCGTCGGCGTGGCGAGCGCACCGGCGCGATCGTGCTCAGCCGCGACGTCACCGAACTCCGCCACCAGGAGCAGGAACTCATCACCAAAGACGCGACGATCCGCGAGATCCACCACCGCGTCAAGAACAACCTGCAGACCGTCGCGTCGCTCCTGCGCATCCAGGCGCGGCGCACCCGCTCAGACGAAGCCCGCGAGGCACTCACGCAGGCCATGCGGCGGGTCGGCGCGATCGCCGTCGTGCACGACACCCTGTCAGAGGGGCTCACGCAGAACGTGGACTTCGACGAGGTGTTCGACCGGGCGCTGCTGCTCGTCGCCGAGGTCGCGTCGGCACACAACACGACCGTGCACCCGAAGCGTTCGGGGTCGTTCGGCGTGCTGCCGAGCGAGTACGCGACCCCGCTCGCGCTCGCGCTCACCGAGCTCGTCACGAACGCCGTCGAGCACGGGCTCGCCGGTCAGGAGGGCGATGTCGAGATCCTCGCGAACCGCTCCGACACCGTGCTCACCGTGCAGGTGCGCGACACCGGCGCCGGGCTTCCCGAGGGGAAGGTCGGCGAGGGTCTCGGCACGCAGATCGTGCGCACGCTCATCCAGGGCGAACTCAGCGGAACGATCGACTGGCACACCGTGGTCGGCCGGGGCACCGAGGTGACCATCGAGGTGCCGCTGCGGTGGATCGACGCGGCGTAGCGCCTATCCCGCGCGGCGGGCGCGCGCGGCGCGGCGCTTCAGGGCGCGGCGCTCGTCTTCACTGAGGCCGCCCCAGACACCCGAATCCTGACCGGACTCGAGGGCGTACTGCAGGCAGATCTCGGTGACCGTGCAACGAGCGCAGACCGCCTTCGCCTTCTCGATCTGGTCGACAGCGGGACCAGTGTTGCCGACCGGGAAGAAGAGTTCCGGGTCTGCGGTGAGGCAGGCGGCCTTGTCGCGCCAATCCATGTAGATGCTCCTTGCGGGTGTTCGTTCGCAGACACGCCTGTTGGCGCTTGCCGTGAGCGGCTGCTGCAGGGGGAAGTCGAATCTCGGGAAGTAGGATCATGACTGATCGGCTCACGTCCCTGTGAGCATCAATTCGACCTCATAAATGGTCGCATAGCGGAGAGATCGAATCAATAGCCGTGAATGGGATAACCCTGTGAATCGACGTGACGACGCCGGCCGGCGCGATGATGCCGCCTCCGAATCGCCTCGCCCCGAGACATCCGCACCGCAGAGCGCAGCCGGTGGCGGCGTTCGTGCCGCGCTCACCGTGGTGAGCGTGCTGCTGTTCCTCGAGGCCGCCGTCGTGACCGCACTGGTCGTGTGGCTCGTGATCGACCTGATCTCACTCGAGCCGTCGTCGTACGTGACGGCGATCGCGCTCATCGCGATCGTCGTGATCGGCGCGATCTGGGTCTGGGCGGTCGCCATCGCGACGTTGCGGCGTGCGCCGTGGGCGCGTGCCGCGGCGATCGTCTGGCAGATCCTGCAGCTCTCGGTGGCCGTCGGTGCGTTCCAGGGGCTGTTCGCCCGCCCCGATCTCGGGTGGGCGCTGCTCGTGCCGGCGATCACCGTGATCGGGCTGTTGCTGTGGACCCCGGTGCGCATCGCGTACTCGCGTCACGACGAGCGCCCCGACGCCGACTGACCTCAGCCGCGACCGACTCGCGCATCACCGAACGTTTCCGTTCCGACCGAATGTGCTCGCTCGAGCAGAGACTCTCGGCAGGAACGGAAACACTCGGCGCGGCGCGGGCGCGGCGCGGCGCAGCGCAGCGCGGGTGCGGCGCGGCGCGGCGCGCGCGGTGGTGCCGTGCCGCGCGGGGGACGTCAGGCGCCGTCGAGCCCGAGGTCGCGCCGCACGCGAGCGACGTGGCCGGTGGCCTTCACGTTGTACATGGCCTTCTCGATGCGGCCGTCTTCGCCGATGATGAACGTCGAGCGGATGGATCCCACGACGGTCTTGCCGTAGAGCATCTTCTCGCCCCACACGCCGTAGGCCTGCTGCACGGCGAGATCGGTGTCGGAGAGCACGCTGAAGTTGAGGCGGTCGCGCTCGGTGAACCGCTTGAGCTTGGCGACGTCGTCCTTCGAGACGCCGATGACGCGGATGCCTGCGTTCAGGAACGAGTTGAGGCTGTCGCGGAAGTCGCACGCTTCGGTGGTGCAGCCCGGCGTCATCGCCTCGGGGTAGAAGTAGAGCACGACCCTCGTGCCGCGCAGCGAGGAGAGGCTGACGGGTGCACCGTGCTGGTCGTCGAGGGTGAAGTCTGGAGCGAGGTCGCCGGGGGCGAGTCGTGCATCGATCATGTCACCCATGGTAGGCACGCTTGGATGTGCGGATGCTCCGTGCCGGAGCCGTGCGAGAGGCGCGAGGCGCGCGACGTGGCGGGCAGGTGGGCGTGCCGTGGCGGGCAGGTGGGCGTGCCCGAGCGGTGGTGGCGGCGCGGCGTCGGTTCGGGCGGATCAGCCCGCGAACGTGGTGAGCAGCCGCTGCAGCGAGTCGAGTCGTGCGCGGCCGGTCTCGCCGAGTTCGCCCGCCTCGACGGCCTCGACGATGGCGCAGTCCGGGGCGTCGGGCAGGTGCGTGCAGCCTCGGGGGCAGTCCTCGGCGATGCGCGCGAGATCGGTGAACGCGCCGAGGATGTTCGCGCGGTCGACGTGGCCGAGCCCGAATGAGCGCACCCCCGGTGTGTCGACCGCCCAGCCCGTGCGCCCGTCGTGTTCGATGCGCAGCGAGACGGTCGACGACGAGGTGTGGCGCCCACGCCCGGTGACCACGTTGACGCGGCCGGTGGCGCGGTCGGCGCCCGGAACGAGCGCGTTCACGAGCGTCGACTTGCCGACCCCTGAATGCCCGACGAACACGGTGCGGTGGCCGACGAGCGCGTCGGCGATCTCGTCGAGCGGCATCGACTCGGTGCTCGAACGGAAGACGGTGAACTCGAGCCCGGCGAAGTTCTCGAGGAACTCGGTCGGGTCGGCGAGGTCGGTCTTCGTCACGCAGAGCAAGGGCGTGATACCCGCGTCGTAGGCGGCGACGAGGTAGCGGTCGATCAGGCGGATGCGAGGCTCGGGGTTCGCCGCGGCCACGACGATGAGCATCTGGTCGGCGTTCGCCACGATGACGCGTTCGACCTCGTCGGTGTCGTCGGCGCTGCGGCGCAGCAGGGTCGCGCGTTCGCCCACCCGCACGATGCGCGAGAGCGACCCGGGCTCGCCCGAGACGTCTCCGACGAGGTCGACGCGATCGCCCGTGACGACCGACTTGCGCCGCAGTTCGCTCGCCCGTGCGGCCGTGACCTCGCGCTCGTCGCGCCCGCCCTCGTCGACGAGCACGGTGTAGCGGCCGCGGTCGACGCCGAGCACCGTGCCCTCGACCGCGTCGGCGTGCTCGGGGCGGGTCTTCGTGCGTGGTCTGCTGCCGCGCCGGTTGGGGCGCACGCGAACGTCGGATTCGTCGAACTCGGGCTCGTCCTCATCGTCGTCGGCGCTCCACCACGTCATGCCAGCAGCTGCTCCCAGAGCGCGGTGAACTGCGGAAGGGTCTTGCCGGTCGACGCGATGTCGTCGACGACGACACCGGGCACCGCGAGCCCGACGATCGCGCCGGTCGTGGCCATGCGGTGGTCGGCGTAGGCGTGCCACGGCCCGCCATGCAATGGCGCGGGCTCGATGTGCAGCCCGTCGTCGAGCTCGGTCACCCGCCCGCCGAGTCCGTTGAGCTCGGCGGCGAGCGCCGCGAGCCGGTCGGTCTCGTGGTGGCGGATGTGCCCGATGCCCGTGATGGTCGACGGCCCGTCGGCGAAGGCAGCGAGTGCGACCAGGTTCGGCACCAGTTCGCCGGCCTCGGAGAGGTCGAGGTCGACGCCGCGGATGCCCCGGCCCTCGGCCGTCGCGGTCTCGGGGGCGTGCACCGTGAGGCGGTCGCCGTCGCGCACGACCCGTGCGCCGAACCGGGGGAGGAGGTCGATGAGCTGCGCCCCGACCTGCGTGGTCTCGGCCGGCCAGCCCGTGATGGTCACCGAACCCCCGGCCACCAGGGCGGCGACGAGGAACGGCGCGGCGTTCGAGAGGTCGGGCTCGATGTCGACGTCGATGCCCCTGATCGGCCCGGGGGCGACGATCCACCGCCCGGTCTCGGGGTTGTCGACGGCGACGCCGCGTGCGGCGAGCGTCGCGATGGTCATCTCGATGTGGGGGAGGCTCGGCAGGCGTTCACCCGAATGGCGAAGGTCGAGGCCGCGCTCGAAGCGGGCTGCCGACAGCAGGAGGGCCGAGACGAACTGGCTCGATGCCGATGCGTCGATCTCGAGTTCGCCGCCCACGACCGAGCCGGTGCCGTGCACGGTGAAGGGGAGGGTGCCGCGACGGTCGTCGTCGAGGTCGACGCCGAGGGCCTGCAGGCCGTGGATCACGCCGGCCATGGGGCGGCGGCGGGCGTACTCGTCGCCGTCGAACGTGGTCGGACCGAGCGCGAGGGCCGCGACCGGCGGAAGGAAGCGCATGACCGTGCCGGCGAGGCCGCACTCGATCGTGGTCGAGCCGAGCAGCTCATCGGCGGGCGTGACGCGCAGGTCGTCGCCGAACCCGCCGGAGCCGGGAACGCGTTCGATGCCCGTGCCGAGCGCCCGCAGGCCCTCGACCATCAACTCGCTGTCGCGCGACCACAGGGGCGCGTGCAGCGTCGACGGCGAGTCGGCGAGCGCGGCGAGCACGAGCTCGCGATTCGTGAGCGACTTCGAGCCGGGAAGCGACAGGACCGCGGACAGCTTCGACGCCGCGAGCGGGGCGCGCCACCCGTCATCCGTCTCGGTCTGCCTCGCATCACCGTACGGATCGAATTCAGGCTCGGAATACTTCGAAATCAGCATCGGTTACCAACAGTAGCGTCAGGGACGCGGAAGGAGAGTGGTGCGCGTGTCGCTTGCGGTACTCGAACGCCCGGTCGGGGCGAAGGTCGACGATCTAGGATGGCCAGTGATGACTGCCGACCAGACCGACACCACGCCGACCGACGCCGAAGCGACGAACGAGACCCGGCCCATCGGCGAACTCTTCGAAGAGCAGGCGCTGCCGTTCATCGACCAACTCTACGCCGCCGCCCTGCGCATGACGAAGAACCCCGCCGACGCGCAAGACCTGGTGCAGGAGACCTTCGTCAAGGCCTTCGCGGCGTTCGGACAGTTCACTCAGGGCACGAACCTCAAGGCGTGGCTGTACCGCATCCTGACGAACACCTTCATCAACAGCTACCGCAAGAAGCAGCGCGAGCCCTATCAGGGCACCATCGACGATCTCGAGGACTGGCAGCTCGGCGGTGCCGAGTCCACGACGGCCCGGTCGAGTCGATCGGCCGAGGCCGAGGCGATCGACCACCTGCCCGACAGCGCGGTGAAAGACGCGTTGCAGGCCCTGCCCGAGGACTTCCGGCTGGCCGTGTACTTCGCCGACGTCGAGGGTTTCTCCTATCAGGAGATCGCCGACATGATGAACACCCCCATCGGAACCGTGATGAGCCGCCTGCACCGTGGCCGGCGACTGCTTCGCGAATCCCTCGCCGACTACGCCCGTGAGCAAGGCATCGCCACGGCCGAGAAGGCGCCGAAACCCGCGAGGAGCGCGAAATGACCGACTGCGGCTGCGAGAAGGCCCGGGCCGAGCTCGAGGAGTACCTGCACAACGAACTGCGCAGCGACGAGGCGGCCGACATCCGCGAGCACGTCGAGAACTGCGCCGACTGCCAGGCGGAGCTGCGCGTCGGCGTCGCGATCACCGAGGTCGTGCAGCGCGCCTGCAAGGAGAGCGCGCCCGAAGAGCTGCGCGTGCAGGTGCTCACGAAGCTGCGGGTGTACCAGTCGACGCACGCCACCACCGCCTGATCCCAGCCCGGAACCCTACTTCGGGTTCAATCGTTCGTTCGATGCGGGTGACGCGGGGGCATCCGTAGCGTCGACGGCGTGATCGAACGCTCCACCCCGCCCCGAACCCGTCCTCGTCGTGTACGCGTGCCCGCCTGGCTGCGCGTGCTCATCCCCGCCGTCCTCATCCTCGTCTGGCTCGCCCTGTTCGGCGCGGGCGGATCGGCGTTCGGCCAGGTCTCGCAGGTCGCGACGAACGACCAGTCGCAGTTCCTTCCGGCCGAGTCCGAGTCGACGCGGGTGCAGGAGCTCTCGGCCGAGTTCCGAGGCGAAGACGTCATCCCGGCGGTCGTCGTCGTCGAACGCGATGGTGGTCTCACCGTCGGCGACATCGTGCGCCTCGACGACGCGTCGATCGCGCTGGCAGGCGTCGAGGGGGTCGTCGTCGACGGCGTCTCGCCTCCGGTCCGCTCCGACGACGGCGAGGCCGTCGAGCTCTTCGTCATGATCGACGCCGAGGCGAAGGCGAGCGCGGTCGTCGCCGAGCTGCGTGCAGTGCTCGACGACGAACTCGGCTCGGGAGGGACATCCGGACTCACCGTCGCGGTCACCGGGCCCGCCGGCCTCGCCGCCGACCTCGCCGGCGCGTTCTCGGGCATCGACGGGCTGCTGCTCGTCGTCGCCCTCGCCGCCGTGTTCATCATCCTCGTGGTCGTCTACCGGTCGCCGCTGCTGCCGGTGATCGTGCTCGGAACGAGCATGGCGGCGCTCACGGTCGCGGTGCTCGTCGCCGTCGCCCTGGCACGGGCGGACGTCGTGCTCCTCACGGGGCAGACGCAGGGCATCCTGTTCATCCTCGTGATCGGCGCGGCGACCGATTACTCGCTGCTGTACATCGCGAGGTTCCGCGAGGCGCTCGCCCGGCATGAACGCAAATGGGATGCCACGTGGGCGGCGTTGCGCGGCTCGTGGGAGCCGATCGTCGCCTCGGGCGGCACGGTCGTCGCGGGCCTGCTCATGCTGCTGTTCAGCGCCCTCAACTCGAACAAGGCGCTTGGTCCGGTCGCGGCGATCGGCATCGTCTGCGCGGTGCTCGCAGCCCTCACGCTGCTGCCCGCGTTGATGCTGTGGGCGGGCCGTGCGGCGTTCTGGCCGAGGCGGATCACGGTACAGGCGGCCGATGGGGCGGCATCCGACCCCGCGAGCGCGCCGGCACGCGCCGGAGCCGACCAGGTGGACGTGACCCGCGCCCGAGGCCTCTGGCCGGCGGTCGCGCGCCTCGTCGCCCGGCGCCCGCGGATCGTCTGGATCGCGTCGACGCTGCTGCTCGGCGTGATGGCGCTCGGCCTCACCCAACTCGACGCCGACGGGGTTCCGCAGAGCGAGTTCGTGCTCGGGGCTTCCGAGGCGCGAGACGGCCAGCGTGTGCTCGGCGAGCATTTCCCGGCCGGCTCGGGAACTCCGGCACTGATCGTCGCACCCGAGGAAGCGCTCGACGAGACGGCCGAGATCACGCTCGCCACCGACGGCGTCACTGCGCTCGCCGTGCTGTCGGAGACGTCGCCGACCGGCGCGCTCGCGGTCACCGGGGCGGGCGTCGAGCCGTCTCGTGTCCCGGGGGCCGAAGACGCGGTGCCGACGGTCCGCGACGGGTATGTGATGCTCCAGGCGACCCTCGACCATCCTGGCGATTCGCTCGAGGCGGAGGCCGTCGTGACCGACCTGCGATCGGCGTTCGCCGACGCCGACGTCGAGGTGCTCGTCGGCGGCACCTCGGCGATCGCACTCGACACGGCCGTGGCCGCGGTGCACGACCGGAATCTCGTGATGCCGCTCGTGCTCGGCGTGATCCTGCTCATCCTCGTGGTGCTGCTGCGCTCGGTCGTCGCGCCGCTCCTGCTCGTGGGCAGCGTCGTGCTCTCGTTCGCCGCCGCGCTCGGAGTTTCGGCGATCGTCTTCGATGGAGTGTTCGGCTTCCCCGGCGCGGACCCGACGGTGCCCCTGTACGGCTTCGTGTTCCTCGTCGCACTCGGCGTCGACTACAACATCTTCCTGATGAGCCGGGTGCGTGAGGAGTCGCTCGTGCACGGCACCCGCCCCGGTATCCTCCGCGGGCTCATCGCCACCGGTGGCGTCATCACGTCGGCGGGGATCGTGCTCGCGGCGACCTTCGCCGCGCTGGGCGTGCTGCCGATCCTGTTCCTCGCCCAGATCGCGTTCATCGTCGCGTTCGGGGTGATCCTCGACACGGTCCTCGTGCGCTCGCTGCTCATCCCTGCGCTGAGCTACGACATCGGGCCCGCGATCTGGTGGCCGTCGAAGCTCCGGCGTGCGGCCTCCGACCGGTCGCCGCACGACGCGGCGCCCGACGTGCTCGCAGACGCGGGCGACGAACAGCGGGAATCGCGCGTCGAGGGGAACATCCCGGTCCACCACGGCTGACACCGGAACGACGAAGCGAGCGGATGCCCCGGGGCATCCGCTCGCTTCGATTCGTGAGGGTCAGAGCGTGGTGGCGCGGCGAACGAGCTCCGCCTGCTCGACCGCGTGGCGCTTGGCCGAACCCGTCGCGGGCGAGGCCGCGGCCTCTCGGGCGACGACCGCGACCGGACGCGGCCCGAGCTTGTTCGTCTCGATGATGAAGTACGGCCACGCACCCTGGTTCTCGGGTTCGTCCTGCGCCCACATGAGCTCGGCGTCGGGGTAGGCGTCGGCGATCGCCTTGAGCTCGACCGCGGGCAGCGGGTAGAGCTGCTCGAGGCGCACGACGGCGATCTCGGTGTTCTGCTTCTTCTCGAGCTCGTTGATCAGGTCGTAGTAGATCTTGCCCGAGACGAACACGACGCGCTTGACCGCCGACCGGTCGGTGATGCGCGGGTCGTCGAGCACGGGCTCGAACTTGCCCTGCGTGAAGTCGGCCACCTCGCTCGTGGCCCCGCGCAGGCGCAGCATCGCCTTCGGCGTGAACACCACGAGCGGTCGGCGCGGCCGTGCATAGGCCTGGCGTCGCAGCAGGTGGAAGTACGACGCGGGCGTCGACGGGCGCGCGACGGTCATGTTGTTCTCGGCGCAGAGCTGCAGGTACCGCTCGATGCGGGCGCTCGAGTGGTCGGGCCCCTGGCCCTCGTAGCCGTGGGGCAGCAGGAGCACCACGCTCGAGCGCTGCCCCCACTTCTGCTCTGCCGACGAGATGAACTCGTCGATGATGGTCTGGGCGCCGTTGGCGAAGTCGCCGAACTGGGCCTCCCACAGCACGAGGGCGTCTGCGCGCTCGACCGAGTAGCCGTACTCGAAGCCCATCGCCGCGTACTCCGAGAGCAGCGAGTCGTAGATCCAGAACTTGGCCTGGTTCTCGGCGAGGTACTGCAGCGGCAGCCATTCCTGGCCGTTCACCCGGTCGTGCAGCACCGCGTGGCGCTGCACGAACGTGCCGCGGCGGGCGTCTTGACCGGCGAAGCGCACCGGGGTGCCCTCGAGCAGCAGCGAGCCGAGCGCGAGCAGCTCGCCGAAGCCCCAGTCGATCTTGCCGTTACGGCTCATGTCGAGGCGCTTCGTGAGCAGCTGCTGGATCTTGGGGTGCACGGTGAACCCGGCGGGCTTGTTGTCGAAGGCGTCGCCGATGGTGTGCACCACCTCGAGTGCGACGCCCGTCGTGTCGGGCTCGCCGATGGCGGCCTCGGGCTCGTGCGAGCCCTCGGTCGCGCCGACGACGGTGATCGCGCCGGTCTGCACCGCGTGGGTCTCGGCGAAGGCGCGCTCCAGTCGGTCCTGGAAGTCGCGGTGCGCCTCTTCGTACTCTTCCTCGGTGATGTCGCCGCGGCCGACGAGCGCCTCGGTGTAGAGCTTACGAACCGAGCGCTTGGCCTCGATGAGGTTGTACATGAGCGGCTGCGTCATCGAGGGGTCGTCGCCCTCGTTGTGACCGCGGCGGCGGAAGCAGACGAGGTCGATGACGACGTCGCGCTTGAACTCCTGGCGGTAGCGGAATGCGAGCTCCGCCACACGCACCACTGCCTCGGGATCGTCGCCGTTCACATGGAAGATCGGGGCCTGGATCGTCTTCGCGACATCCGTCGAGTAGATCGACGACCGGGCGTCGCCCGGCACCGTCGTGAAGCCCACCTGGTTGTTCACGACGATGTGCACGGTGCCGCCCGTGCGGTAGCCGCGCAGCTGCGACATCTGCATTGTCTCGAGCACGACGCCCTGGCCGGCCATCGCGGCGTCGCCGTGCACGAGGATCGGCAGGATCGAGAACGTGCCGATGGGCTTTCTGTCTTGCTTGGCCCGCACGATGCCCTCGAGCACGCCGTCGACGGCCTCGAGGTGCGACGGGTTCGCGGCGAGCGAGACCGGGATCTGGTGGCCGTCGTCGGCCGTGAACATGCCCTCGGTGCCGAGGTGGTACTTCACGTCGCCCGAGCCCGAGAAGGCCTTGGGCTCCTGCGTGCCCTCGAACTCGCGGAACACCTGCCCGTAGGTCTTTCCGGCGATGTTGGTGAGCACGTTGAGGCGGCCGCGGTGCGCCATGCCGATCGCGACCTCGTCGAGGCCCTGCTTCGCAGCGCCCTGCAGGATCTCGTCGAGCATCGGGATGACCGACTCGCCGCCCTCGAGGCTGAAGCGCTTCTGGCCGACGTACTTGGTCTGCAGGAAGGTCTCGAACGCCTCGGCCTCGTTGAGCTTGCCGAGGATGCGCATCTGCTCGTCGTGCGTCGGCTTCTCGTAGCTGCGCTCGACCTCGTTCTGGATCCACTTGCGCTGCACGGGGTCTTGGATGTGCATGTACTCGATGCCGATCGTGCGGCAGTACGAGTCGCGCAGGATGCCGAGGATGTCGCGCAGCAGCATGGTGCGCTTCTCGCCGAAGCCGCCCGTGACGAACTCGCGATCGAGGTCCCAGAAGGTGAGGCCGTGGCTGGCGATGTCGAGGTCGGGGTGCGAGCGCTGGGTGTACTCGAGCGGGTCGGTGTCGGCCATCATGTGACCACGCACGCGGTACGAGTTGATGAGCTCCTGCACGCGGGCCGTCTTGTCGATGGCGCTCGCGATGTCGACCGAGATGTCGGGCGCCCACCGGATGGGCTCGTAGGGCAGGCGCAGCTCGGCGAAGATGTCCTCGTAGAACCGGCGCTGCCCGATGAGGAGCTCGTGCACCTTCTTGAGGAACTCGCCGGAACCGGCACCCTGGATGACGCGGTGGTCGTAGGTCGACGTGAGCGTGATGGTCTTGCCGATCGCGAGGTTCGCGAGGACCTTCTCGGACGAGCCCTGGAACTCGGCGGGGTACTCGAGGGCGCCGGCGCCGATGATGCAGCCCTGGCCCTTCATGAGGCGCGGCACCGAGTGCACGGTGCCGATGCCGCCCGGGTTCGTGAGCGAGATCGTCGCGCCCGAGAAGTCGTCGGCGGTGAGCTTGTTCTTGCGTGCGCGCTGCACGAGGTCTTCGTAGGCGGTGAGGTACTCGTTGAAGTTCATCGTCTCGGCGCGCTTGATCGCGGGGACGAGGAGCGCACGGCTGCCGTCGGGCTTCGGCAGGTCGATCGCGATGCCGAGGCCGATGTGGGCGGGCTTCACGATGCTCGGCTTGCCGTCGGGCTCGGCGTAGAAGACGTTCTGGCTCGGGAACTCCTTGAGCGCCTGGATGAGGGCCCAGCCGATGAGGTGCGTGAACGACACCTTGCCGCCGCGCGAGCGCCGAAGGTGGTTGTTGATCACGATGCGGTTGTCGATCATGAGCTTCGCCGGGATGGTGCGCACGCTCGTCGCGGTCGGCACCGTCAACGACGCGTCCATGTTCGCCGCGAGGGTCTTCGGGAGGCCGCGCAGCGGGAGGATCTCGTCTTCGTGCGGGCCGTCGGCCAGGACGGGCTGCGGGCTCGTGATCGGGACGTCGGCCGGCACGGGGGTCGTACGGGGCGCCACCGAGGTGGTGCGCGCTGCGGGCGTCTGGCCGATCACGGGGACGGGCGCGGTCGAAGGCGCGGCGTGCGTTGCGTCGGCCGCGGGCGCCGGGGTCTCGGCAGCGGGTGCGGGCGCGGCCTCGGCGGGCGGCGCCTCAGCGGGCGCGGCCTCAGCCGGCGCCGCGGGCTGCTCGGGCGCCGGGGCATCCGCCGCGACCGGCGCTGCTTCAGATGCAGGCGCGCCGGAATCGGCCGTCTGCTCGGGCTGCCGGCCGTACTGCTCGAGCACGGGCCACCAGGACTTGTCGACCGAGTCGGGATCGGCGAGGAACTTCGCGTACATCTCGTCGACGAGCCACTCGTTGGCTCCGTATTCGCCCGACGCCGTCTCGTCGGCTCCCGCTCCGGTCAATTGGCTCGACACAGCCTCTCGCCCACTCTCTCCGTTGATGCTGGATTACCTGCCGCGGCGATCGACCGGAGCCGCACGACAGCCACCGGATCGCCTCCACAAGCCTAACCCCCGTCCGGGTGCTCCCGGCACCGGCGGGCGGTAGCGTGAGGCCCATGGAGTTCTACCGGACGACCCCCAGCCACGACCTCACGTACTCCGACGTGTTCCTCGTTCCGAGCCGCTCCGGCGTGACCAGCCGGCTCGACGTCTCGCTCGCCCCCGACGACGGCTCGGGGGCCACGGTCCCCGTCGTCTCGGCCAACATGAACTCCATCACCGGGCCTCGCCTCGCAGCCACCCTCGCCCGCCGAGGGGGCCTCGGCGTGCTGCCCCAAGACCTGCACCTGCAGGACCTCGCCGAATCGATCCGCTGGGTGAAGGCCCAGTCGCCGCGCTTCGACACGCCCCACTCCTTCGCTCCCGACGCCACCGCCGCCGATGCGCTCGAAGTGCTGCCGCCGTTCGCCGGGCACGGCATCGTGCTGCACGATGCGAGGGATCGATACGTCGGATGCCTCCCCGCGACGCGTCTCGCGACCGCACTGCCCGACGCACGCCTCGGCGACCTCGTGCACGGCGGCATGGCCTCGCTCGACGCCGAAGACGTGGACTCACCGCGGCGGGCGTTCGACCTGATGGTCGACGCCGACCTCGAGTTCGCTCCCGTGCTCGAGCACGGGAGGGTCGTCGGCACGTTGAGCCGCCGCAGTGCGCTGCGCGGCACGATCTACGAGCCGAACGTCGACGCGTCGGGCCGCCTGCGCGTCGCCGCGGCGATCGGCATCAACGGCGACGTCGCCGCCAAGGCGCAGGCGCTCGCCTCGACGGGCGTCGACATGCTCGTGATCGACACCGCGCACGGGCATCAGGAGGGCATGATCCGGGCCGTGTCGATCGTGCGCGACCTCGGGCTCGGCATCCCGATCGTCGCGGGCAACATCGTCACGGCCGACGCGGTCGCCGATCTCGTCGACGCCGGCGTCGACGTGCTCAAGGTCGGGGTCGGCCCCGGCGCCATGTGCACGACACGCATGATGACGGCGGTCGGGCGACCCCAGTTCTCCGCGGTGCTCGAGACGGCCGACGCGGCGCGCGAGCTGGGCGCCGCGGTGTGGGCCGACGGGGGAGTGCGCTACCCGCGAGATGTCGCGCTCGCGCTCGCCGCCGGTGCGGCGTCGGTCATGATCGGGTCGTGGTTCGCGGGCACCATCGAAGCTCCGGGGACGCTTCGGCACGATGCATCCGGCCGGCTCTTCAAAGAGAGCTGGGGAATGGCATCGACGAAAGCCGTCCGCGAGCGGTTCGACCGGCTCTCGCCCTACGAGCTGGCCCGCAAGGAGCTGTTCGCCGAGGGCATCTCGTCATCGTCGATCTACCTCGACCCGCTGCGCCCCTCGATCGAGGACCTGCTCGACATGATCACCGCGGGCGTTCGCAGCTCGTTCACGTACGCGGGGGCGCGTTCGATCGAGGAGTTCCGCGACCGTGCGCTCGTCGGCATCCAGTCGGCCGCCGGGTACGAGGAGGGCAAGGCGCTCCCCGTCAGCTGGTAGAAGTCGTCGGTCGAGGTGCGACGCAGGCGGTGGGTCGAGCAGGCGCGCCGGCGCCGTATCGAGACCAGGTTCCGAGACCACGAGCGATGGTCTCGATCCGGCGCTTCGCGCCCACTCGACCGACGGCCGAACAGCAGGGCCACCGATATACTGGCTGGACAATGGACGATCCTCCTTCTGCGAATACGCCCGGCCATAGACCCTCGCCCGTGACTGATCGGGGAGGCCGAATTGTCTGAGTGGATACTCCTCGGCATCGGATTCCTCCTCACGATCGGCACGGGCTTGTTCGTTGCGAGCGAGTTCGCGCTCGTCAACCTCGATCGCGCCGACCTCGAGGCGCGCCGCGCCAGGGGCGAGACCCGGCTCGGCATGACGATCTCGGCGCTCAAGATCACGTCGACGCACCTGTCGAGCGCACAGCTGGGCATCACGCTCACGACCCTGCTCACCGGGTACACGATGGAGCCGGCGATCTCGTCGCTGCTCGCCGGCCCGCTGACCGCGATCGGCCTGCCCGAGGCGCTCGTGCGGCCGGTCGGCGCGACGACCGCGATCATCATCGCGACGCTGCTCTCGATGATCATCGGCGAGCTCGTGCCGAAGAACTTCGCGCTCGCGCTGCCGCTCGCGACGGCGAAGGTCGTGATCCCGTTCCAGGCGGCGTTCACGTGGGTGTTCCGGCCGGCGATCGCGCTCCTCAACGGCAGCGCCAACGCGTTGCTCCGCGCGATCGGCATCGAGCCGAAGGAGGAGCTGTCGGGTGCGCGCTCGGCCGAAGAGCTCTCGTCGCTCGTTCGCCGTTCGGCGAGCGCCGGCCTGCTCGAGCAGGACACCGCCACGCTGCTCGGCCGCACCCTGCGCTTCTCCGACCTCGACGCGTCCGACGTCATGACGCCGCGCCCCCGTGTGGCGGCGGTTCAACGTCTGGAGCCCGCCGAGTCGGTGCTCGAACTGGCCCGCCAGACGGGCTTCTCGAGGTTCCCGGTGTACGACGAGAATCTCGACGACGTCGTCGGCATCGTGCACGTCAAGCAGGCGGTCGCGGTGCCGCGTGAACGGCGAGCGGATGTCCCGGCCTCGGCGCTGCAGTCCGAGGCGTTGCGCGTGCCCGAGACCATCAAGCTCGACGCGCTGCTCGGCGAGCTCCGCGGCCGCGGATTCCAGATGGCCGTTGTCGTCGACGAGTACGGAGGGACGGCGGGGGTCGCGACCCTCGAGGACCTCGTCGAGGAGCTCGTCGGCGAGGTCGCCGACGAGCACGACCGCACTCGGGCCGGCATCGTGCGGCGCGGCGAGATCGTGAGCTTCCCCGGAATACTGCGGCCCGACGAACTGCTCGAGCGCACCGGCATCCGCGTGCCCGAGAACGGCGACTACGAGACGGTCGCCGGATTCGTGATGGCCGAGCTCGGGCGGCTTCCCGTCGTCGGGGACGAGGTGCCGATCGACGAGGGCACGCTCAGCGTGCAGCGCCTCGACGGACGCCGGATCGACCGGCTGCGCTTCGAACCGACGCCGGTGCACCGGGCGACCGAACTCGAGGAGGCCGAGCGATGAGCGACTGGGTCGGAATCGCGTGGCTGTTCGTGCTGCTCGCCGCGAACGCCTTCTTCGTCGGCGCCGAGTTCGCCGTGATCTCGGCGCGGCGCTCGCAGATCGAGCCCCTCGCCGAGCAGGGTCGCCGGAGCGCGAAGACCGCGCTCTGGGCCATGGAGCACGCCACCCTCATGCTCGCGATGAGCCAGCTCGGCATCACCATCTGCTCGCTGCTCATCCTGAACGTGTCGGAGCCGGCGATCCACCACCTGCTCGAGGTCCCGCTGCAGCTCACCGGCTGGTCGCCCGAGGTCATCTCGACGATCGCGTTCGTGATCGCGCTCCTGCTCGTGTCGTACCTGCACGTCGTGTTCGGCGAGATGGTGCCGAAGAACCTCTCGTTCTCGCTGCCCGACCGGGCGGTGCTGCTGCTCGCACCGCCGCTCGTGTTCGTCGCCCGCATCTTCAAGCCGATCATCATCGCGTTGAACGCGACGGCGAACGGCGTGCTGCGGCTCTTCGGCGTCGAACCGAAGAGCGAGGCGAACTCGACGTTCACGCTCGAAGAGGTGCAGACCATCGTCGACCAGTCGCGGCGCGAGGGCGTGCTCGACGACGCGAGCGGCACGCTCACGGCGGCGTTCGAGTTCACGACGAAGCGCGTGAAGGATGTCGCGGTGCCGGTCGCCTCGCTGGTGAGCCTTCCTCCGGGCGCCACGCCGGGCGATGTCGAGCGGGCGGTCGCGCGGAGGGGCTTCTCGCGGTACCCGATCCTCGGCGCCGACGGCGAACCCGAAGGCTACGTGCACCTGAAGGACGTCCTCGACCTCGACGACGACGAGTTCGACGACCCCATCCCGCCCAAGCGCGTCCGACGGCTCGTGTCGATCTTCGACGGCACCGATCTCGAGGACGCCCTCGCGACGATGCGCCGGCTCGGCACGCACGTCGCTCGGGCCTTCGACGAGGACGGCGCCGCGACGGGCGTGATCTTCCTCGAAGACATCATCGAGGAGCTCGTCGGCGAGGTGCAGGACGCCACCCGGCGAGGGTGAGCGACCCCGGTCGCCTGCAGGTGTGACGGCGCCCGCCCGGGCGTAGACTGCTCCCCGTCCGACAAAGGCGAGGTGTTCTCATGTTCGACAAGGTGCAGTGCTACGGCGTTCTTCCGGCCTCGGATCTCGAGCGAGCGGTGAAGTGGTGGAAGGACGTGTTCGGCCTCGAGCCCGACATGACCGACGAGGGCGGGGTCATGTTCCAGATCGGCGGCACGGCGGTGCTCGTCTACGAGACGCAGTTCGCCGGCACCGCGAAGAACACGGCGTTCGGCATCGACACCGACGACTTCGACCGTGACGCCGCGGCGCTGCGGGAGCGCGGCATCTCGTTCCTCGACTACGACCTGCCGGGCGTCAAGACCGTCGATGGCGTCGCCGACCTCGCCGGCATGCGCACCGCCTGGTTCAACGACAGCGAGGGGAACATCATCGCCATCGGTCAGCGCCCGTGAAGGGCAGCGGGTCCGATCACCACTCCCCGTCGTTCACCTCGGGCCTCGCCCGCAGGTACTGAACGGGCCACATCGTCGTGTCGGCGCCCAATTCGTGAGCGGCGCGCAGGGCGAAGTGGGGGTCGCGCATCATCGCCTTGCCGAACATGACGGCGTCGGCTCGGCCGGTGGCGATGAGTTCCTCGGCGTGCCGCGCGTTCGTGATGCGCCCAACGGCTGAGACCGGGACATCCGATCGCTCGCCGACGTACTCGGCGAAATGCGCCTGGTATGCGGGGCCGATCGGGATGTCGGCGGACGCCACGAGGCCGCCCGTCGAGATGTCGAAGAAGTCGGCGCCGGCATCGGAGGCCCATCCGGCGACCGTCGCGGTCTGCGCCTCGTCCCATCCGCCGGGACTCCAGTCGGTCGCCGAGAATCTCACGAACACGGGCATCGCCTCGCCGACCTCGGCGCGCGCCGCGCGCACGATCTCGAGCAGCAGGCGCGCGCGGTTCTCGAGGGTGCCGCCCCAGTCGTCGGTGCGCAGGTTCGACAACGGCGACAGGAACTGGTGCACGAGATAGCCGTGCGCGGCGTGCACCTCGACGAGGTCGAACCCCGCGGCGATGGCGCGCCGGGCGGCGGTGCGGAAGTCGTCGATCACCGCGGCGATGCCCGCCTCGTCGAGCGCGGCCGGCTCGCGCAGGCCGTCGAACGCGACCGCCGAAGCCGACACCGTCGGCCAGCCGCCCTCGTCGAGCGGCTGCGAGCCGCGGCGCCGGGTCGGCTCGGGCCAGACCGACGCCTTGCGGCCGGCATGGGCGAGCTGCACTCCCGCCGCGGCGCCCTGCGAACGAAGGAATCGCGTGATGCGCGCCCAGGCGTCGGCCTGCGCATCGTTCCAGAGCCCGGTGTCGTGATCGGAGATGCGCCCCTCGGGGCTCACCGCCGTCGCCTCGGCCATGATGAGCCCGGCGCCGCCGGCCGCCATCGCGCCCAGATGCACCAGATGCCAGTCGTTCGGCACGCCGTCGCGGGCGTCGACCGAGTACTGGCACAGCGGCGGCACCCATACTCGGTTGCGCATCGTGAGGCCGCGGATCGTGATGGGGGTGAAGAGCCCCGCCGCGGCATCCGTCGACCCGATCGGCTCGTCGACCGACAGCGCCGCCGTCGTCTCGGCGGCGTCGGTCGCGCTCATGCGAGATCCCTCAACCAGGACTCGAGCGCTCGGGCATCGGCGAAGACGTGCCCGTCACCGCCGACGGCCCGCGCACCCTCGACGTTCTCGGCCCGGTTGTCGACGAAGAGCAGATCGGCGGGCTCGATGCCGAGCTCGGCCATCGCGTGCCGGTAGATCTCGGGCTCGGGCTTGACGAGACCCAGCTCGCCGCTCACGAACACCCGCTCGAACAGCGGCGCGAACGAACCATGGCGGAGCCAACCCGCGAAGTCGGCCCCGGCGTTCGAGAGCAGCGCGATGCGCGTGCCCCCGGCGACGAGCGCATGCAGGACGCGCAACGTGCCCGGGTCGACCGAGAGCCAGCTGCGGTGATCGATGGCCCAGAGCTCATGCACGTCGATGGGGTTCCACTCGGCACCGACATCGCGTGCGACGGCCTGCCAGTATGCGTCGATCGACGTCGTGCCCCGGTCGAGGCCCTCGCGGTGCGCCCAGTACGCCGTCCAGAACGGGTCGGCTGCGACGCCCGCCCGGGCGAGCAGCGCAGCCTGTTCGGCGGCGCCCGGCGCGCGTGAGATGACCTCGCCGTAGTCGAAGACGACGACGCGCGGTGTGAGGCTGATCGGAGCGAGGGCTGACGTGGACATCCCCCTCAACCTATCGTTGGACCATGAGCGTGTCGTGGCGGGAGTGGACAGCGGCGGAATGCGTCGAATGGGTCGCGCCGCCGAGCCCCGACGACGACAAGTACTCGCGCGGCGTGCTCGGCGTGATCACCGGGTCGCCCGATTATCCCGGTGCCGCCGTGCTCGGCGTCGAGGCCGCGTGGCGCGCCGGGGCCGGCATGGTCCGCTACAGCGGCCCCCGCCCGGTGCGCACCGCCGTGCTGGCGCAGCGGCCCGAGACCGTGACGGTCGCCGGCAGGGTGCAGGGCTGGCTCGTCGGCTCGGGCATCGACCCGCGCCGGCGTTCGTTCGTGCTGCAGGGCGACCTGCAGCGCGCGCTCGCCTCGCGCGTGCCCGTGGTGCTCGACGCCGGCGGCCTCGACCTCGTCGGCACGCACACGGCGCCCACCGTGATCACTCCGCACGCGCGCGAGCTCGCGAACCTGCTCACCGCCCGCGAGGTCGATGCGAGCGTCGCCGAGGTTCGGGCCGAGCCGGCGGTCTGGGCCGAGCGGGCCGCGCGCGAGCTCGGCGTGGCGGTGCTGCTGAAGGGGGCGGTCACCCGCATCGTCGACCCCGACCGCGACGCCTACGTCGTGACCGCGCCGACGCACCGACTCGCGACCGCGGGCAGCGGCGACATCCTCGGCGGCATCCTCGGTGCGCTCGTCGCGACGAATCACGACGCGCTCGCCGTCGACGCCGAGGTGCTCTCGAAGCTCGCCGCGACGGCGGCGTGGGTGCACGGCGAGGCGGCGAGGCGCGCGAGCGCCGCGGTCGGCGGCGGCCCGATCGTCGCGCTCGACATCGCTGCCGCGCTGCCCGGCGTGATCGGCTCGCTGCTGGCGCGCTGAAGGCGGCACGCGTCGTCGTGGCGCACCGTCGCGGATTCCGACGCTCGGTTAGGCTCGTCGTCGTGACTCAGAGAGGCGAGCGCGAGGCGACCGTGCGCACGGTCGGCGTGGTCCGCCGCTTCCTCGGGGGACGCGCCGCCCTCTGGGCCGGGTTCTTCCTCGTGCACGCGGCGCTCATCGGGTTGAACCTGTTCGGCCAGGGTCAACCGCTCGGCGACGTCTCCTGGGTGTATCGCGTCTGGGCCGAGAATGCCGTCGACGGGCTCGTGCGCATGGGCATCGACGTGCCCTGGGTCTACCCGATCCTCGCGTTCGCCCCGATGACCGCGGCGCTCGCCCTCGGCAGCGAATCGTATGCACAGACCTGGCTGGCCATCGTCACCGTGCTCGACGCCATCGCCTTCACGGTCCTGCTGGGCAGCAGCCCGCGGCTGTCGCGCACGCGGCGCATCGCGGCGTGGTGGTGGGTCGGATTCCTCGCCCTGCTCGGCCCCATCGCGCTCGGCCGTATCGATGCGATCACCGTGCCGCTCGCGATCACCGGGCTGCTCTTCGCCGCCGGGCGACCTCGGGTCGCCGCCGTGCTGCTCACCGTCGGCGCCTGGGTGAAGGTCTGGCCTGCCGCCCTCGTCGCTGCACTGGTCATCGCGGCGCGCCGGCGCGTCGAGGTCGCCACCGTTGCGTTCGCGCTCAGCGCAGGCATCCTCGCGGTGAGCGTCGTCGCCGGAGCGGGCGCGAATGCCGTCGGCTTCATCGTCGAGCAGGCGGGCCGCGGCCTGCAGGTCGAGGCACCGCTCGCGACGGCCTGGCTCTGGCAGATCGTTGGGGGAGCGAAGCACGTCACGATCGAGTACGACCGCGACATCCTGACGTTTCAGATCGAAGGGCCGGGTGCGGATGTCGCAGCAGCGGTCACGACGCCCCTCATGATCCTCGGGGTGGCGGCGGTCGTGCTGCTCGGCGTGCGCGCCGCGCTGCGGCAGGCGCACCTCGGTGAACTGCTCGCCCCGCTCTCGCTCGGGTTCGTCGTCGTGCTCATGCTCGCGAACAAGGTGGGATCGCCGCAGTTCGCGACGTGGCTCGCTGCGCCGGTCATCCTCGGCCTCGTGTACCGGCCGGCGAGGTTCGCCGTGCCCGCCGCGCTCGCCGCCGCCGTGGCGCTGCTGACCCACATCATCTACCCGTACTGGTACGGCTGGCTGCTGGTCGCGAATCCGGCATTCGTGTTCCTGCTGACGGTGAAGTCGGCGCTCCTGGTCGCCCTGCTCGTGTGGTCGCTGCGAGCGGTGTGGCAGGCTGGGAGACCGAACCCGGGTAGTGAGGAGTAGGGCCGATGCTCGTCGCGTTCTCAGTGGCACCGAGCGGCACGGGCCGCGCCGACGGATCCGTGCACGACGCCGTCGCGGCGGCCGTGAAGATCGTTCGCGAATCGGGGCTCCCGAACCGGACGACGTCGATGTTCACCGAGCTCGAAGGCGAATGGGACGAGGTCTTCGACGTCGTCCGCCGTGCGACCGAGGCCGTCGGCGAATACGGATCGAGGGTGTCGCTCGTGCTGAAGGCCGACATCCGGCCGGGCTACTCCGGCGAGCTCGATGCGAAGATCGATCGGCTCGAGACCGCGATCGGCGAGGCGGGCGTGGGCGAGGCGGGCGCGGACGCGTAATCCGCCGCGATGCTGACCGAGGCGACCGCCGACGAGGTGCTGCCGTGCCTCCTCGTCCGGGACTGAACGCAGGACTCGAAGGTCCGGGGTGCAGTCCGACCGTCGAGTCGTCATGTTGCGCGGTCGGCTGTCGAATCGATTCGATCTATGCGAGAATCGGTCGGGTGACCCTCTTGACCGACGGGCCGACGACGTTGTCGCCGGCCCGTATTCGTTTTGCGCTCCTCGCGCTCGCGCTCGGCGGCTTCGGCATCGGATCGACCGAGTTCGTCGCCATGGGCCTGCTCCCCGACATCGCGCAGGACCTGTTCCCGTCGCTGTACGCCGATTCACCCGCCGACGCCAACGCGAACGCGGGCTGGATGATCTCGGCGTACGCGCTCGGCGTCGTGGTCGGTGCGCCGACGATCGCCGCGGCCGCGGCCCGTTGGCCCCGCAAGCGACTGCTGCTCGTGCTGCTCACGGCGTTCACGCTCGGCACCGTCGCGTCGGCCCTGCTGCCCACCTTCGAACTGGTGCTCATCGCCCGATTCGTGGCGGCGCTGCCGCACGGTGCGTACTTCGGCATCGCCTCCCTCGTCGCGGCGAGCCTCATGGGACCAGGCCGGCGCGCCCGCGGGGTGGCGCTCGTGCTCTCGGGACTGACCATCGCCAACGTCATCGGGGTGCCGGCCATCACCTGGCTCGGGCAGAACGCCGGCTGGCGCACCGCCTACCTCGCGGTCGCCGCGATCTTCGCGCTCACCTTCCTCGCGGTGCTCGTCGCCGTGCCCTGGCAGGCCGGCGACCCCGGCGCCACGATCGCCCGCGAGCTGCGGGCGTTCACGCGTGCCCAGGTGTGGTTCGCCCTCGGCATCGGCGCGATCGGGTTCGGTGGACTCTTCGCCGTCTACACGTATGTCGCGCCGCTCGCGACCGAGGTCACCGGGCTCCCGCCCGAGTCCGTGCCGATCGTGCTGATCGTCATCGGACTCGGCATGACGGTGGGCAACATCGTCGGCGGCAGGTTGGCCGACTGGAGCGTGCGCCGGTCGATGTACCTGTTCTTCGCGATCCTCGCGGCGGCGCTCGTGCTGCTCGGCCTCACCGCGACCGCGGCCGCGGGACTCTTCCTCGGGGTATTCCTCGTCGGCGGGGCATCCGCTGCACTCTCCCCGACGATCCAGGCACGCCTCATGGACGTCGCACGCGACAGCCAGTCGATCGCCGCCGCGCTCAATCACTCCGCGCTCAACATCGGCAACAGCCTCGGGGCGCTGTTCGGCGGTCTCGCCATCGCGGCCGGACTCGGCTACGTCGCACCCGTGTGGATCGGGCTCACGCTCACGATCATCGGCGTCGCGCTCGCCCTCGGCTCGTTCGGCCTCGACCGCGCGAGGGGGCGTCGCGGAGTGGCGGTGCCCTACGCGACGGGCGCGATGGAGGCGGTGGACGCCTGAGCCACGGATGACTCAGTCGGACTGCAGCAGGATCCCGTCGAGGATGGCACGCTTGCGCAGTGCCACCTTCGTGCCGACGTCGTAACCCGATGCACGGTACTTCTCGCGGATGCGCTTGAGGTAGCTCTTGGCGGTCTCTTCGGAGATGCCGAGCTGGAAGGCCACGGCCTTGACCGGCTGGCCGGCGCCGTAGAGGGCCATGACCCGGCGCTCCTGGGCCGAGAGCTTGGGCAGCGTGCCGTCGTCGAGGAGCGCCTGCTCGAGCTCTGGAGTGAGGTACGAGTCGCCGACTCCGGCGGCCCGGATCGCCTCGATGATGGACTCGACGGGCTCGGACTTCACGAGGTAGCCCATCGCCCCGGCGCTGAGCGCCTCGCGCACGACGGCGGCCTCGGAGTAGTTGCTCATGAGCATCGTCTTCACGCCGGCCGACTTCAGCATCGACAGCTTCAGCGAGATCGGGATGTTGTCGCGCAGGTCGAGGTCGAGCAGCACCACGTCGACGGGGAAATCGGGGTGGGCGAGCAACTCGGACCACGACGGCACCGCCGCGACGAGCTCGATCTCGGACGAGGCCCCGCGGAGCCACTCGGAGAGCGCGCCGAGCAGCATGCGGTGATCGTCGACGATCGCGAGTCTGATCGGATCTGCGGTGTCGGCCATTCAGCTCCCCCTCGGATTGGCCGCGCTTCGTGCGGCCGTTGCACTTGCCGACGACGTGGAGTTCGTCTGGCATTCGATCTCGATGCGGAAGGATTCGGCCCCCGCGACGAGGTCGTGTCTTCCGACACTATCCACAGCCTCCCACGTCGCCGGGTCGAGACGCCGTAAGACGACGCCGAACACTTCGATGTCGATCTCGACAACGGGCGAGGGCGTGTGGTCGTCGTCGGTCGCCGGAGTCCGCAACTCGACCGCGATCGGCTCCGTCGGCGCCTTGCGACGTTCGCCGACGAGCAGCCAGAGGGCGAGCAGCAGGCCGTCGCGCTGCTGCTGCGACAACAGTCCCGCCGCGCCTTCGGGATCGTCGAGCACGACCCGGTTGCTGAGATACGCCGACTCGAGGACGGCGTGCTTCAGCCACGTGTCGGTGCGCCCCTCGATGAGGCGCGCCCGGAGCCTCGCAGCGACGGCCGCCGCCCGCTCGGCAGCGGCAGTCGGGAGCGGGATCGCGATGCGCCCGGAGCCGACATCGTCGAGCAGTGTCTCGGCGTCGAAGTCGAGCTTCGCGAGTTCCTCGGACGCCTGCATTCCGACGGCGATGGGGGCGGTCGACACGGTGCTCTGCACGAGCGACAGGTCGAGTTCGCGGCCCACGAGTGAGCGGAACCCGCTGATCGCGAAGACCGCGAGCAGCGTCGGCAGCACCGCGGACACGGCGACGGCGAGGCCCACGACGGTGTACTCGCCGGCCTCGCTCGCCTGCAGGAGCGTCGATGTCGCGATGACGACACCGATCGCGCACGCGACGGCGAGCGGTACCCGCGTGCCGCGGATCGCCGCGACCGGCATCAGCACCGCTCCGGCAGCCGCAGCAGCGGTGGGCGTCACGCCGCGGTCGAGATGCCCCCAAGTCGCGGCTACATCGAGCCACACGGGCACGGCGAGCGCGACCAGCAGGGTGACGTAGAGCCAGTCGGGGAGCGGGTTCGACCGCGAGACCAGGCGGGATGCGACGCCGACGCCGAGGATCGCCGCGAGGGCCAGCCAGGCCGCCCACGGACCGATCCCGGCGGCGTAGAACGGTGCCAGCATCACGGCTCGCAGCAGGTCGGCCACGATGACGATGGCCGCGGTGATGGTGACGCCGGTGGCGAGGCGGCGCCCGCCATGACGCTCGCGGACGTCGCCCGCCGCGAGGGCGGAGCGATTCGGCCGTCGGAACGGCTGCGATTCTGCGCGGGTCGATGCGTGGCTCACGGCTTGGGCACCTCGAGCATCACGGTGGTTCCCGAACCCGGTGATGAGAACACCCGTGCCCGCCCTCCGACCGTGCTCAGCCGCCCGACCACCGACTCCGCATAGCCGAGCCGGCGCCCGTCGACCGTCTCCGGTTCGAACCCGTTCCCCGCATCGGTGACCATCGCCCGCACCGTGCGCTCGTCGTCGGTGACGGTGACGTCGGCCTCGTTGACGCCCGAGTGCCGGCGCACGTTCTCGAGGCACTCGCCGAGCGCGCCGAGCAATGCGTCGAGGGTCTCCCGGGGCAGTGCGAGCGACTGGCCCGCACCGTGCCAGTTGACGTCGAGGCCCATACGGGCGAAACGCTGCCGCACCGACTCGAAGGTCGTCCCGAGGATGTCCTCGTCGGCCTCGGGGGAGAAGATCGCGTCGGACGCCGTGTCGAGCGACGCGCCGAGCCGGAGTTGCTTGAGCAGCCGGGCATCGTCGCCGGCCTGCTGGCGCAATGCGCCGACGCCCACGCCGACACCCGAGTGGGCGAGCAGGCTGAGCGTCGCGAGGACGGTGTCGTGCAGCACCCGGGCGTCCTGCCGCTGCCGAGCCTCGAGCTCGCTCGCGAGCCGTTCAGCCTGGTGGGCGCGCCCGACCTCCTCGATGCGGGCGGCGGCTCGGGCGATGGCCGCATTGAGCGCGAGTCCGAGCGATGCGGCCGCGGCCCAGCCCGCGATCGCCGAGATGAGCACGACGGGTATCGGGTGCCCGCTGACGGCGAAGAAGACGAGGAGGGTCGCGATGATGACGGCGGCGAACGCGAACACGAGCGACGGCCCGCGGCGGCGCACGACGAGCGTGATCGCGACCGACGGCGCCGTGACCGACGCGGTGGCGGACACGGCGGTCAGCACGACCGGGTCGAGCACGGGGGCCGTCGCGAGCACGGCGATGAGCAAGGCCGACACGCCGACGACGCCGACCGCGGTCGGCACTCCGCCGCGTTCGGTGTGCAGGAACACGAGCGCGCCAGCGGCGACGCAGAGCAGCGCCGCCGCAGCGAACTGGATCCCCGTGGCCGTCCCGGGCACGAGCACGCACAGAAGGCCGCCGACGGCACCCGTCAGACCGCAGATGCGAGCGAGCTTGCGCAGCAGTCGATCGCGTTCCTTCTGGATGCGCTTCATGGACACCCCCTCGCGTGACGGCGCAGGCCGGGCCATCCGTCTCTTTCGAACCTTAGCCCAGTCGCGCGGATCACGCCGCCAGCAGGCGGGCGAGTGCCGCGCCGACCGCGTCGTCCTCGATGAGGAAGGCGTCGTGCCCGTACTCGGACGTGATGATGAGCGGGGCCTCGCCGTGCACGCTGTGCCTGAGCTGTGCGGCGATCTCGCGCTGGCCGCTGAGGGGGAAGTAGCGATCGCTGTCGATGCCGAGCACGAGGCTGCGCGCCTCTACGCGGGCGAGGGCCGCCGCGACGCCGCCGCGCCCCCGGCCGATGTCGTGGGAGTTCATCGCCTCGGTCAGCACGATGTAGCTGTTCGCGTCGAACCGGCGCGTGAACTTGTTGCCGTGGAAGTCGAGGTACGACTCGACCGCGAAGCGCCCGTCGCCGCCGAGCGGGTCGAGCTCGGACTGCCAACTGCGCTCGAAGCGGTGGTTGAGCTCGTCGGCCGTGCGGTAGTTGAGCATCGCCATGCGGCGCGCGAGCGAGAGCCCGCGCGTGGGGCCCTCGCGGTCGGCCGCGTCGTAGAACGCCCCGCCGTTGAACGCCGGGTCGGAACGGATCGCCTCGATCTGCACCGAGTTCAGGGCGATCTGGTCGGCCGTCGTCGACGGGGGCCCCGCGAGCACCGCGATGCGCTCGACTGCGTCGGGTGCCTCGATGGCCCACTCGAGCACGTGCATCGCGCCCATCGAACCGCCCACGACCGCCGCGAACCGCTCGATGCCGAGGCGCTGCGCGAACGCGAGCTGAGCGCGCACCTGGTCGCGGATGGTGAGGAACGGGAACCTCGAACCCCATTCGGTGCGGTCGGGCGCGAGCGACGCCGGACCCGTCGAGCCCTGGCATCCGCCGACGACGTTCGGCGCGAGCACGAACCAGCGGTCGGTATCGATCGCGAGCCCGGGGCCGACGACGCCCGGCCACCAACCGGAGCTCGGATGCGCCGGACCGGCTGGGCCCACGACATGGCTGTCGCCGGTGAGCGCATGCAGCACGAGGATCGCGTTGTCGCGAGCGGCCGAGAGCGTGCCCCACTGCTCGTAGGCGACCTGCACGCCCGGCAGCACGCGGCCCGATTCGAGCTCGAGGTCGCCGATTCCGATGAACCGCCGGTCGCCGACGGGGTCGCCGTCGCGCCAGGCTCCGGTCGCGGGCGCTCGCCGCCCGAGCATCGCGAGCGCACGCGCCTCGGGCACGATGCTCGCGGGCACGGTGTTCGCCTGCGTCTGCCAGTCCATGCTTCGATTCTCCCGAACCGGGCTCCCTCGCGGAGCTTTGTTACGAGTCGCGGCCCTCCCGAATCGATCCGTCGAAATGTGCACCAAGGGCGCGCGCGAACGACGTTTTCCGACGGATCGATGGTGGTTGCCTGCGTGCGTGGCGCGGCGGAGGAACACGGATGCCGCGGGCCGGTGCGGCCCGCGGCATCCGAGTGCCGGCGCGATCGGTCAGACGCGCGCCGCCTCAGCGGCGGTGCGGGCGGCGGCGAGGCCCACCTCGAGGTCGGCCTTGAGGTCGTCGATGTTCTCGATGCCGACGGAGAGGCGCACGAGTCCGGGCGTGACACCGGCCGTGAGCTGCTGCTCGGGGGTGAGCTGCGAGTGCGTCGTCGAGGCGGGGTGAATGACGAGCGAGCGCACGTCGCCGATGTTCGCGAGGTGGCTGAACAGGGCGAGGTTGTCGACGAAGGCGCGACCCGAGTCGACGCCCCCCTTGAGCTCGAACGACAGCACCGCGCCGACGCCCTTCGGCGCGTAACGGTTGGCCGCGGCGTACCACGGGCTCGAGGGAAGACCCGAGTAATTGACGCTCGCGACGTCGGGGTGGTTGTCGAGCCACTCGGCGATCTCCTGCGCGTTCTGCACGTGGCGTTCGATGCGCAGCGACAGGGTCTCGATGCCCTGGATGAGCAGCCAGGCGCTGTTCGGAGCGATGGCCGCGCCGAGGTCGCGAAGCAGTTGCACGCGCGCCTTGATGATGTAGGCGAGGCCGTCGCCGACCGCGGCCGTGTAGCTCGCGCCGTGGTACGACGGGTCGGGTTCGGTGAGGCCGGGGAACTTGTCGACGTTCTTCGACCACTCGAACGTGCCGCCGTCGACGATGACGCCGCCGATGGTCGTGCCGTGGCCGCCGAGGAACTTCGTCGCCGAGTGCAGCACGATGTCGGCGCCGTGCTCGAACGGGCGGATGAGGTACGGGGTCGCGATCGTGTTGTCGACGATGAGGGGCACGCCGGCCTCGTGCGCGGCGTCGGCCACCGATCGGATGTCGAGCACGTTGATCTTGGGGTTGCCGATGGTCTCGGCGAAGAACAGCTTCGTGTTCGGACGCACCGCGCGGCGCCATTCCTCGATGTCGTCCTGGTGCTCGACGAACGTGGTCTCGATGCCGAGCTTCGCGAGGGTGTACTTGAAGAGGTTGTACGTGCCGCCGTAGATCGACGACGACGAGACGATGTGGTCGCCGGCCTGCGCGATGTTCAGCACCGCGAACGTCTCGGCCGCCTGGCCCGACGCGACGAGCAGCGCCCCGGTGCCGCCCTCGAGCGCGGCGATGCGCTCTTCGACGACCGCCTGGGTCGGGTTCTGGATGCGGGTGTAGATGTTGCCGAACTCGGCGAGCGCGAACAGGTTCTTCGCGTGCTCGGAGTTGTCGAACACGTACGACGTGGTCTGGTAGATCGGCGTCGCCCGTGCGTTCGTCGTCGGGTCGGGCGCGGCGCCGGAGTGCACCTGCTTGGTCTCGAAGCGCCAGTCGGCGGTGTTGCTCATGGGAGTCTCCTCGGAGGTCGGGTGTGCGGACCCGCCGCAGCTTTCGAGCCACGTTAAGGGCGCACGCGAGGGTCGGCAACGGATGCCGCAACACGGCGTCACGGGCAACGTCGGCGCCGCGGGTTGAGGAGCGAGGAACGAGCGTCTCGAAACCCCGTCAGCGACGCCCGGCCTCGGGGGGCAGCACGAGGGTGCCGGTCGCGGTGGACGGCTCGGGCCGGAAGAGCCACCTCGCGCGGGGCTCGATGAGCGGGCGGAAGATGCGGCGCACCGGCTTCAGCGAGAGCACGATCGAGATGCCGATGCAGAACACGATCATGGCCGGGAGCACCCAGAACGGCTGCTGCCCGGCGAGCAGGCCGGTCTCGCGGAACGGGAACAGCACGAACGTGTGCAGCAGGTAGATGTACATGGTGGCCCTGCCGAACGGCGTGAACCAGTGCGCACCCCGCGGCATGAGGGTGAGGAATGCCACCGCGAGCGTCATCGCGGCAAGTAGCAGCACGAGGCGGATGGCGCCCGACCACGGTTCGTCGTAGCCGATGGCCTCGTACGACTCGTCGTACAGCATGAACCGGCGCAACCGCAGGTCGCGCAGGGTCTCGATCGTCATCGGCATGAATGCGAGCACGGCCGCGAAGAGCGCGATCGCGCCGGCACGCCACCGCCAGGCGACCGCCGAGCGGAGCTCGAGCCACCGCCCGGTGAGCTGCCACTGCCGCAGCTTCCAGCCGAATACGAAGAACGGCAGCATGCCGAACGTGCGCGTCAGCGCGAAGGTCGAGTCGATGGTCTCGGTGTAGCCCGCGCCGATCGAGATGACGATCGCGATGATGAGCGGGTAGCGCAGCAGCACGAGGTAGGGCAGCACGATGCGCCAGATCGCGAGGGCGATGAGGAACCAGAGGGTCCACGAGGCGGTCGTGTAGTCGAGCGCGAACTCCCCGCCGAGGATCCACCGGATGACCGTCCAGATCGTCTCGAAGATGAAGAACGGGAAGACGATGTCGGTGAGGATCTGCTTGAGCGCCCGCGCATTCGGGGGACCCGATTTCGCGAAGTAGCCGGCGACCGTCACGAAGACGGCCACATGGAACGAGTAGATGAACAGGTAGACGCTGTAGGCGGCGTTGTCTTCACCGATGAGCGGGAGGATGCCGTGCCCGATCACGACGAGCGCGATCGCGATCCAGCGGGCGTTGTCCCAGAGCGGCACTCGTCTGCGGGTCGGCGTCGGAGGGTGGTGGGGCCTCGTGTGCATCACTCCAGTCTCCCGCATCCGTCGCGGGTTGAGGAGCGACGGAGGAGCGTCTCGAAACCCTGCGATGCGTGCGGCCGGGCTTCGAGACGGTCGCTGCGCTCCCTCCTCAACCCGCGAACCGGCAGAATGGGCGCATGAGTGTGCTGCGAGCGGTCGTCACCGGTGCCAGTTCGGGGATCGGGGCCGCCACCGTGCGCGCCCTGCGGGCGGCCGGATGGGATGTCGTCGGCGTCGCCCGGCGCGAGGACCGTTTGCGCGAGCTCGAGGCCGAGACCGGGGCATCCTTCGTCGTCGCCGACCTCACGAAGCAGGCCGACGTCGACCGCCTGCGCGACCACCTCGCGGCGACCGGGGGAGTGCACGCCCTCGTGAACAACGCCGGGGGCGCCAAGGGGCTCGACTCCGTCGAGGCGTCCGAGATCGACGACTGGGCGTGGATGTTCGAGGTCAACGTGCTCGCGCTCAAGCGGGTGACGAGCGCACTCCTGCCGCTGTTGCGGCGGGGCGCGATCGAGCGCGGGGTCGCCGACATCGTGAATGTCACGTCGATCGCCGGCCACACCGCGTACGCCGGCGGCGGCGGCTACAACGCCGCGAAGTTCGCGGCGCATGCGCTCACCGAGGTGCTGCGGCTCGAGCTCAACGGCGAACCGCTGCGCGTCATCGAGGTCGCACCGGGCCTGGTGAAGACCGACGAGTTCGCCCTCGTGCGGTTCGGTGGCGACCGTGCGCGGGCCGACGCCGTCTACGAGGACGTCCCCGAACCGCTCGTCGCCGACGACATCGCGGGCGTCATCGCCGATGCCGTCCTCAAACCGCGCCACGTCGACCTCGACCTCATCGTCGTCAAGCCTGTGGCGCAGGCGGCGCCCTACCGACTCGCGAAGGGCGACCTCGTGGTGCGACCGGAGCCCACGCCATGAATCTTCGGGGTGCGTCGGAGGGCGATCCGGCGACGCATCGCCGCACTCGCTATGTCGACGTCACCGGGCGCGCCCTCGCGTTGCTCGGCGTGGCGTTCGTTCTGGCGTACACCGTCTTCGTGCTGTGGCAGGATCGCCCGCTGTGGGTGACGACGGTCATCTTCTTCGTGCTCATCCTCGCCTGGGTGATCTTCGTCATCGACGTCGTCATTCGCATCGCACTCACGCCGCGCGGTCGACGGTGGCACTACGCCTGGCATCATCCGCTCGAGGTGCTCTCGGCGGTCCTGCCGGTGTTCCGCGCGCTGCGCGTCATCGGCCTCCTGCAGGATCTTCCCGTGCTGAAACGGCACACACCGAGTGCGGTGCGCGCGCAGTTCATCGTCCTCGCGCTCGCGTACGCGGGAGCGTGGGTGTTCTTCCTCGCGCTCGCGACGCTGCAGGCCGAGCGCGACGCACCCGGAGCGAATATCCTGACCTTCGGCGATGCCATCTGGTGGGCACTCGTCACGATCGCGACGGTGGGTTACGGCGACACCTACCCGGTCACCGCGCTCGGTCGGTTCTACGCGGTGCTGCTCATGGCGGGCGGCATCGCGATCGTCGGCACCGCGTCGGCCACGATCATCTCCTACCTCAACGAGCGCGTCGCGGGGCTGCGCCACCGGGGTGACACGCTCGCGCCGCCGTCGCTCTCCACGGGCGAGGAGCCCGACGAGTCGGCCACGGCCGCGCTGCCGCCCTCCGAATCGCGGGCCCCGGTCCCCGCCGACGCCGAGCGCCCGCCTTCGGCGGGGCCGCCGGGTAGCCTGTGAGGATGACCTTCGATGCGAATGACGCCGCTTCGGGCGTCGACGGGATCCGCCGCGAGATCCTCAGCTGGGACGACTTCGGCGAGGCGGCCCGAACGCTCGCGAGCGATGTGCTCCGCGCCGGGTTCCGCCCCGACGTCGTGATCGCGATCGCGCGCGGCGGGCTGCTGCTCGCCGGTGCGATCTCGTACGCCCTGGGCACGAAGGCGTGCGGCTCGATCAACGTCGAGTTCTACTCGGGTATCGACGAACGCCTGCCCGAGCCGGTGCTGCACCCGCCGATGCTCGACGCGCCCGCGCTGAGCGGCAAGCGTGTGCTGCTCGTCGACGACGTGTCCGACTCCGGCCGCACCCTCGCGAAGGTGCTCCGCCTGCTGACCGACGAGGGTGCAGAGGTGCGCACCGCGACGCTGTTCACGAAGTCGCACACCGTGCTGGTGCCCGATTTCGACTACCGCCGCACCGATGACTGGATCGTGTTCCCGTGGTCGTCGCTGCCCCCCGTCACGGTGCCGGCCGCGGGCGCCTCCACCGAGGCCGAGGCCGAGGGCACCGCGTGAGCGTCCACCTCGTCGGCGGCGGTGCGCTCACCGCTGCGGATGCCTCGCTGTACGCGCCGTTCGTCGCCGAGGCCGCCGCGCGGGCGCGCGTCGCCGGTCGCAATCGACCTCGCGTCGCCGTGATCTCGATCCACCCCGAAGGCGGGGAGCGGGCCGCTGTGCTCGTCGACGTCCTCGCCGCGGCCGGCGAGTTCGATCCGCACGTGACGGCCGTTCGCGGCGGCGAGGACGTAGCGATCACCGCGCTCGCCGAGGTCGACGGAATCGCCGTCGGAGGCGGGATCGTCGAAGAGGTGCGGGCGGGACTCGAGCCGGTGTTCGGTGAGCTGCGTCGGCAGGTCGCCGCCGGCGTGCCGTATCTCGGCGTCTCGGCGGGTGCGATGATCGCGGCGGAGGGGTCGCTCTCGAGCGGCTCGCGCATCGACGGCGTCGTCGTCGCGCCCGAAGACGTCGACGAGCCCGGCTTCGAGCTCGAGATCGAGGCGGGAATCGGACTGGTCGACGTCGCCATCGAGGTGCACGTCGCCCAGCGCGGCATGCTCTCGCGTCTCGTCGCCGCCGTGGAATCCGGCCTCGTCGACGGCGGGCTCGGCATCGACGAGCGCACTGCGCTGATCGTCGGAGAGGGCGGCCTTCGGGTCGAGGGCCTCGGCAGCGTCTGGCGGGTGCTGCCCGCCGACGGCGGGGTGCTCGTCTCGACGATCGGCGTGTGATGCCCGCGAAGACCCTTGACGAACTCGCCGCCGACGGGCTCATCGATCCCGGGTGGGCGCACGCGCTCGCGCCCGTCGCGCCGCGCATCGCCTCGCTCGGCGACTTCCTCCGCTCCGAGACCGCGGCCGGTCGCGGCTACCTCCCGGCGGGCGACAAGGTGCTGCGGGCCTTCGACGCGCCACTCGACGACGTGCGGGTGCTCATCGTCGGGCAGGACCCGTACCCGACGCCGGGACATCCGATCGGGCTGTCGTTCGCCGTCGACCCGCATGTGCGACCGGTCCCGCGCAGCCTCGCGAACATCTATCGCGAGCTCCACGACGACCTCGGTATCGTGACGCCCGCGCACGGCGACCTCACGCACTGGAGCCGCAGCGGCGTCATGCTGCTGAACCGCGTGCTCACCGTGCAGCCCGGCACTGCGGCCTCGCATCGCGGCAAGGGCTGGGAGGAGGTCACCGACCACGCGATCCGCGCGCTCGTCGCGCGCGGCACCCCGCTCGTCGCGATCCTCTGGGGCCGCGACGCGCAGGGGCTGAAGCCGCTGCTGGGCGACACGCCGCTGATCGAGTCCGTGCACCCGAGCCCGCTCTCGGCGTCGCGCGGGTTCTTCGGCTCGAAGCCGTTCAGCCGGGCGAACACGTTGCTCGCGGCTCAGGGCGCCGAACCCGTCGACTGGAGCCTTCCGGCCTGACGGGACATCCGAAACCCGATCGAAATACCGCGCGCGTAGGCTTGCGGCATGCTCGAAGAGGAATACCAGCAGCGCCGCGAACTCCCGAGGCACCTGCGCCCGGTGCCACCGGTCGAGGCGCCGTTCGAGTACACCGTCAGAGATGCGCGTGCGGCCGACCTGCCTGCCGTTCGCGAGATCTACAACTACTACGTGGCGAACTCCACCGTGACCTTCGACGAAGACGCGATGACGCTCAAGGAGTGGAAGTCGAAGTTCGCGTACCTCGCCAAGCTCGGCATGCCGTTCATCGTCGCAGAGTCACCATCGGGGCAGTTGCTCGGCTACGCGCTCGTGTCGCCGTGGAAGCAGAAGCGCGCCTACCGGTTCACCGTCGAGAACTCGATCTACCTGGGCCCCGCGGCGTCCGGCAAGGGACTCGGCCGCGTGCTGCTTCGCGAGCTCATCGACCGGTCGAAGGCGGCCGGCCTCAAGGAGATGATCGCCGTCATCGCCGACCAGGGCGCCGAGGCGTCGATCGCGCTGCACGAGAAGTTCGGGTTCGTCGAGATCGGGCGCATGGGCCGGGTCGGCTTCAAGTTCGACCGGTGGCTCGGCACCGTGCTGATGCAGAAGACGCTCAAGTAGCCGGCGGATGCCGCGACGCGACGTCAGAGCGTGAGGTTGAACTCGCCCACCGTGAACGGCACGGCGATCGCGACGGCGAGGCCCGTGACCGCGAACAGCGCCGGGTGCGCGAGGCCGACGACCGCCCGACGCAGCGCCGGGTGCCGGGCCAGCAGGCCATCGGGAATCCGATCGCGGTCGGGAACCTCGGCCCAGCCACGCACTTTCGCCAGGAACCACGCGCACCGCAGCACGAACGCCGCCCACAGCACGGCGACCACGAGGGGCACGATGACCGACATGACGTTGAAGCCGATGCCGACGATCTCCTCCTCGCGCCCCTCGGCCGCGAGCTGGATCGTCTGCGAGATCGTGGCGCCGACGACGACCGACGCGCTCCACGCGCCCACCGCGATCACGAGGGCCAGGTAGCGCACGAAGAAGTGCGAGAACACCGAACTCATCTCGTCGAAGTGGCGGCGGGGAGTGCCGCTCAGCACGACGACGGTGGCGACGAGCGAGGGCGTGACGAGCGCAGCGAGCACGAGCCAGTCGAGCCATCCGGGCCAGTCGGCGGCCACCGCGGCGGCGAGGACGACGCCGAACGCGGCGCTCCAGGCGGCGCCCCAGACGAGCGGATGCCGCCCGACGAGCGTCACGACCCGGTTCTCGGTCACGCGCGCCATGCTAGCGGGGCGGAGGCGGCGCCGGTCGTAGGCTCGACGGATGGAGCTGCACGAGCACACGGCCCTCGAACTGCACCGACTGCTGCAGCGGCGCGAGGTGTCGCCCGTCGAAGTCGCCGCGCACTACCTCGCGCGCATCGAGCGGCTGAACCCGCAGGTCGGCGCGTTCACCACGGTGACGCCCGAGGCGGCGCTCGAGCGGGCTGCGCACGTCGAGCGCGACGTGCCGACGGCCCGGCCCTTGTGGGGGCTGCCGATCGCCGACAAGGACCTGCTTCGGCGTGCGGGCGTGCCGTCGCGGTTCGGCTCGCGCGCGTTCACCGATTTCGTTCCGGATGACTCGGACGAACTCGTTCGCGATGTCGACGCCGCGGGCGCCGTGAGCCTCGGCAAGTCGTCGACGCCCGAGTTCGGGCTGCCCTCGTACACCGAGGGCCTCGCCGGGCCGCCCGCCCGCAATCCGTGGAACCTGTCGCTCGGCGCGGGCGGCTCGAGCGGGGGAGCGGCCGCGGCGGTCGCCGCAGGGATGCTGCCGTTCGCCCCGGGTTCCGACGGGGGCGGGTCGATCCGCATCCCCGCGGCCTCGTGCGGGCTCGTCGGAGTCAAGCCGTCGCGTGGCCGGGTGCCCTCGGGGTCGGGTCTCGGGAGTCTCGCGGGCCTGGGCGTGGCGGGGCCGATCGCGCGGACCGTGGCCGATGCGGCGCTCCTGCTCGACGGCCTCGTGGCGCCCCTCGGCTACCCGGCGGCGCACCGTTTCGCCGTGCGCGCGCCGGGTGACGACGGTCCGTTCCTCGCGGCGGCGATCCGTGGCGAGGGACGGCACCAGCTCGGCGTGATGACCGACTCGCCCTGGGACGAGGCCTACGAGATCGCGATCGACGCCGATGCGCGCGGCGCACTCGACCGCGCCGTCGCGGAGTTCGAGGCGATCGGTCATGGGATCGAGCAGCTGGCGCCGTCGCCCGAACCCGGGTATGCGCCGGCGTTCCGCACGATCTGGCAGTCGGGCGCGGCGACGCTTCCCGTCGACGGCGACGATGAGGCGCTGCTCGAGCCGCTCACGCGGTGGCTGCTCGAACGCGGTCGGCAGGTGACGGCCCGCGAGCTCGCCGAGGCGCTCTCGTGGCTCGCCGGGTTCGAGGAACGGGTCATCCGCCGGTTCTCGTCGTTCGATGCGGTGCTGACGCCCGCGCTCGCGCTGACCCCGCGGCCGGTCGGCTGGTACGACCCCGAAGACGGGGAGCGGAACTTCGCGCAACAGGTGCAGTTCACCCCGTTCACCTCGTTCGTGAACGTCTCCGGCCTGCCGGCGATCACGGTGCCGGTCACCGAGACCGGCGACGGCGTGCCGATGGGCGTGCAGCTCATCGGACGTCCCGGCGGCGAGGCCGTGCTGTTCGCGCTCGGGGCGCAGCTCGAGCGGCGCGTGCGGCGCTGGCAGCGCCATCCGTCGATCTGGTGACCGAACGGTACGTCACGAGTTGACGAAGTTAGGTAAGCCTCACCTATAGTGGAACCATGCTCGGTCTCGACCTCACGATCTCCTACAACGGCACGCCGGTCGTGCACGGCGCCGAGCTCCACCTCGAACCGGGCAAGGTGACCGCGCTCGTCGGCCCGAACGGCAGCGGCAAGTCGACGCTGCTTCGCGCACTCGCCCGCCTGCACCAGCCCGACGCTGGTCGGGTGCTGCTGACGCCCGGCGGCGACGCGCACACCGTCTCGTCGGGTGCAGCCGCCGGCGAGCCCGACGACCTCGTCGCGCACGGCATCGACGCCGCGAGCCTCAGCGCGCGCGACTTCGCTCGTCGTGTCACGCTGCTCGCACAGAGCCGACCCACGCCCGGCGGCCTCACCGTGCGCGAGCTCGTCGAGTTCGGCCGGCACCCGCATCGCGGCCGATTCATCGCGGGCGACGCGCACGGCGCCGCGATCGTCGACCGGGCCATGTCGCTCACCGGCGTCGGCGACCTCGCGGGCAACGCCGTCGACCAGCTCTCGGGCGGCCAGCTGCAGCGCGTCTGGCTCGCCGCCTGCCTCGCGCAGGACACCGCCGTGCTGCTGCTCGACGAGCCGACGACGTACCTCGACATGCGGTACCAGGTCGAACTGCTCGACCTCATCCGTGAACTCGCCGACGATCACGGCGTCACGATCGGCGTCGTGCTGCACGACCTCGACCAGGCCGCGGCGATCGCCGACCGCATCGTGCTGCTCGAATCCGGCCGGGTACGAGCCGTCGGCACACCCGCGGAGGTGCTCGTGAGCGACGTGCTCAGCAGCGCATACGGCATCCGGGTCGATGTCGACATCGACGAGCGCGGCTGCATCACGACGTGCCCCATCGGGCGATACAACACGCGGCAACGCATCGAACGGCTCGCCGTCGCCTAGCGGCGCAGACCCCGAACTCCCACCCCGACCACCCCCTTCGCACGGGACACCCATGCCCGCGCACCGATCCGTGAGGACACCATGAGAAGTACCACCATGAACCGGGCTGCCATCGCTGGGACCGCCGTCGCTGCGGCATCCGTGCTGCTGCTCACCGGCTGCGGCACGACCGAAGCCCCGGCCGCCGCAGGCGACGACGCCGCAGCCATCTCGATCGTCGACGACCGCGGCGAGACGATCGAGCTCGGCGCCCCCGCCGAGCAGGTGGTCGCGCTCGAGTGGAACACGGCCGAGAACCTCGTGACGCTCGGCGTCATGCCGGTCGGCGTCGCCGATGTCGAGGGCTACAGCGCCTGGGTGAAGTCCGAGTCGCTCGACGACGGCGTCACCGATGTCGGCATGCGCGGCGAGCCGTCGGTCGACGCGATCGCCGGCCTCGCGCCCGACCTCGTGGTCACCACGACCGACCTGCCCGAAACGGTGATCGCGCAGATCGAGGAGTTCGCACCCGTGCTCGTCGTGCGCGGCGCCGATGCGTCGAACCCGATCGGCCAGATGGAGTCGAACCTCGAGCGCATCGCCACGGCGACGGGCACCGATGACGAGGCCGACGCCGTGCTGGCCGAGTTCGACGCCAAGGTCGCCGAAGGCAAGGCCGCGCTCGAAGAGGCCGGGCTCGCCGGCACCGCGTTCATGATGAGCGACTCATGGGCCAGCGGCGGGCAGGTCTCGATCCGTCCGTTCACCGAGGGCGCGCTGCTCACCGCCGTCACCGAGGAGCTCGGCCTCGAGAACGCGTGGACCGGCGAAGGCGACGCCGACTACGGCCTCGGGTCGACCGATGTCGAGGGTCTCACGAGCGTCGGCGATGTCGAGTTCCTGTACATCACCAACGGAGCGGCCGACGCGTACGCCGTCGACCTCGCCGACAATGCCGTGTGGACCTCGCTGCCGTTCGTGAAGAGCGGCAACGTGCACCGACTGCCCGACGGCATCTGGATGTTCGGCGGCCCCTCGTCGATGAACGACTACATCGATGCGGTCGTCGACACGCTCGCAGTCTGAGCCGGTGACGGCGCCGGGCGGGGCGACACGTCCCCGCTTCGGCGCCGTCCTGCTCATCGGGCTCGGACTGGTCGCCGCGACGCTGCTCGCCGGGGTGCATGTCACCCAGGGCTCGGCGGACGTGGGACTTGCCGAACTGCTCGGTCTCGCGACCGGCGCCTCCGACGACCAGGCGGCCGCCGTGCTCGTCGCATCGCGCATGCCGCGTCTGCTCGCCGGCGTGCTCGTGGGCGTCGCCCTCGGAGTCGCCGGGCTCGTCATGCAGTCGGTCTCGCGCAACCTGCTCGCCTCACCCGACACGCTCGCGGTGAATGCGGGCTCATACCTCGCGGTGGTCGGCGTCGCCGCATTCGGCGTGGTGCTGCCGGCGCTGGGCGGCGGCTTCGTCGCCTTCATCGGCGGCCTCGCCGCGGCCGGACTCGTGCTCGCACTGTCGGCAGGGGGTCGCGGCGGCGGCACGGTGCGCCTCGTGCTCGCGGGGTCGGCGATCGCGCTCGCGCTGCAGGCGATCACCATCATGCTGCTGCTGCTCCACCCCGAGGCCACGACCGGCCTCTACGCGTGGAACCAGGGCACCCTCGCGCAGACCGGCCTCGGGCCCGTTTCGCAGCTCGCGCCCGTCGTGCTCGTCGCCGTCGCGGTGCTGCTCGTGTTCTCCCGCCAGTTCGACCTCGTGGCACTCGGCGACGACACCGCGACCGTGCTCGGCGTGCGAGTGCGGCGCACCCGGCTCGTCGGCATCGTCGTCGCCGTGCTGCTCTCGGCGGCCGCGGTCACGGTCGCCGGCCCGATCGGCTTCGTCGGCCTCGCCGCGCCGGCGATCGTGCGGCTCATCGCCGTGCGCGTACCGGGCATGCAGCGGCACGTGCTGATGATCCCCGCCGCGGCGGTCATGGGCGTCATCGTCGTCCTCGGCGCCGACGTGCTCCTGCGCCTCGCATTCGGGCAGGCCGCCGTCGAGGTGCCGACGGGCGTGGTGACGACCGTCTTCGGCGCCGTGTTCCTCATCGCGCTCGCGTTGCGGGCGAGGGCGTCGTCCGAGACATCCGCCGGGTTCGTGATCGGCGCGGGCCTCTCGGCCCGCGGTCGGTTCCTCGTCATGGCCGGATCGGCCGTGCTCCTCGTCGTGCTCGCCTTCGTCTCGCTGCTGCTCGGCGACGCGAAGCTGCTCGGCGGAGACGTGCTCAACTGGGTGACCGGCCAGGCCGGGCCGCTCGTCGAGTTCGTCATGAACACGCGTGCTCCGCGCGTCGCCGCCGCCGTGCTCGCGGGTGCCGCGCTCGCCCTCGCGGGAACCGTCGTGCAGGCCGTGTCGCGAAATCCGCTCGCGGAACCCGCGATCCTCGGGGTCACCGGCGGGGCGGGTGTCGGTGCCGTGCTGGTCATCACGTTCTGGCCGCTCGCCACCTTCCTCGGCATCGCCACCGGCGGCATCGTCGGCGCCGCGATCGCCGCGGTGATCGTGTTCGGGCTCGCCCTGCGCGGGGGCCTGGCGTCGACCCGACTCATCCTGATCGGCCTCGGGGTCTCGGCCGCCGCCGGGGCGATCACCTCGATGCTGATCATCGCGACCGACCCGTACAACGCGGCGAAGGCGCTCACCTGGCTCTCGGGTTCGACATACGGGCGCACGTTCCCCCAGCTCATTCCGCTGCTGGTCGTGCTGCTCGCCGCCCTGCCGCTGCTCGCCGGCGCCCGTCGAGAGCTCGACCTGCTCGCGTTCGACGACGACACCCCACGGGTACTCGGAATCCGGCTCGGGCGGGCGCGGCTCGGCCTGCTCGCATCAGCGGTGGCGCTCACCGCCACGGCCGTCTCGGCCGTCGGCGTGATCGGCTTCGTGGGGCTCGTCGCGCCGCACGCGGCCCGCGCCCTCGTGGGGGCGCGCCATGCCCTCGTGCTGCCGCTCGCGGCGCTGCTCGGTGCGTTGCTCGTCACCGTCGCCGACGCCCTCGGCCGCACCGTGATCGCGCCCGGGCAGCTGCCGGCCGGCCTGCTCACGGCCGTCGTCGGCGCCCCCTACTTCGTGTGGCTGCTGTGGCGCTCGCGCCGCACCGCCTGACCTTCACCCACCGACTCGACAAAGGAGCCTGCACATGGCCAAGCCCGGATACCGCGTCTTCGACACCCACGTCGGTGCGATCGAGCGGATGTCGCCGCATTTCGTGCGGGTGACCTTTCGCGGCGACGACCTGCGCGAGGTCGGCTGGGACGGACCCGACCAGCGCATCAAGGTGATCCTGCCGCTCGAGTCGACCGGCTTCGCCGACGTGCCGAGCGGGGGAGACTGGTTCACCGCCTGGCGGGCGCTTCCCGACGAACGCCGCAACCCGATCCGCACCTACACGATCCGCGACGCTCGGCCCGAGCTCGGCGAGCTCGACGTCGACTTCGTCGCGCACGGCGACGGTGGGCCGGCGTCGCGGTGGATCGGGACGGCCGCGATCGGCGCTCGGATGCTCCTCGTCGCGCCCGACGCGACGAGCGACGAGCCCTCGGGCGGCTGGGAGTGGAACCCCGGCGCGGCCCGCACCGTGCTCATCGCGGGCGACGAGACCGCGGTGCCGGCCGTCTCGGCCATCCTCGAACAGCTGCCGGCCGATGCCCGGGGCGTGGCATTCCTCGAGGTGCCCGAGGCGCGCGATGCGCTCGACGTGCGGGCACCCGAGGGGGTCGACGTGCGCTGGCTCCCGCGGGACAGCTCGTCCGACAAGACCGACGAGTACGGCGCACGTCTCGTCGAGGCGGTGCGGGCGTGGGCCGACGAGTGGGCCGCTGCCGACGCATCCGGTGCTGGTGCGACGTCGTCGGCCGGGCTTGCCTCCGAACCGCCCGCCGCCTCGAACGAGCTCCCGGCGATCGACGACGAGGAGATCCTCTGGGAGGTGCCCGAGCCGCGCGACGACGCCGCCTTCTACGCGTGGCTCGCGGGCGAGGCATCCGCCATCACGACGCTGCGCCGCCATCTCGTCAAGGAACTCGGCGTCGACCGTCGGCGCGTCGCCTTCATGGGGTATTGGAAGCTCGGCCGCGCCGAGGGGTAGGCAGGTAGCCTCCGGCCTCGAGCCCGGCCTCGATCTCGAACCGGTTCTTCAGCGGGTTGCGCCCGGCGAAGAAGTACAGCAGCGGGAAGAGCATGCCGTACTTCTGCCACTGCGCCTTGTGCACCGTCTCGTGCTCGAGCACGCGCTCGCGGGTGTTGGAGCCGGTGAGGTAGCACGCCCCGACGCACGAGCCGCCGCGGCCGTACGTCCACTTCGGCATGCCGGTGAAGACGATGAGCCCGTGCCGGCGTTCGATGGGCCCGGTGCTCCAGAGGAAGCCCCAGGTGAAGCCGACGAGGGTCGCCCACCAGTATCCGGCGCGACTGATGGGGGAGTCGGTCAGGCGGATGCGCACGGTGCGGGTCTGGCGCCGCCCGACGCCACGTCGAACACCCTGCCGGTCGCTCACGCGGCGACCTCGCCGTCGCCCGCCGCCGCGCCCGGGTCATCCGACGCCCGATCGTCGTGCGGTTCGCCCGACGCGACCTGCGTCGCCGGCGATCCGGGCCGGCCGAGCGCCTCGAGCAGGCGCAACCACGTTTCGCTCACGGTCGGGAAGGCGGGCACGGCATGCCAGAGCCGGTCGACCGGCACCTCGCCGACGATCGCGATCGTGGCGGCCTGCAGCAGTTCGGCGACGTCCTGACCCACGAACGTCGCCCCGATCACGGTACCGGCATGCGCGTCGACGACGAGCCGGGCCCGGCCCTCGTAGTCGTCGGCGAGGATCCCGGCGCCGCTCACCCGGCCGATCTCGACATCGGCGACGCGCAGGGTGCGTCCGGCGCGCTCGGCGGCCTCGACGGTGAACCCGACCGAGACGCACTCGGGCTCGGCGAAGACGACCTCGGGAACGGCGGAGTGATCGGCGGTCGCGACGTGCGCGCCCCACGGCGCCGTGTCGACGGGGCGGCCGAGCGCACGTGCGGCGATGAGATCGCCCGTCGCACGCGCCTGGTACTTGCCCTGGTGGGTGAGCAGGGCGCGGTGGTTCACGTCGCCGACCGCGTACAGCCAGGGCCGATCGGAGTTGCCGGCCGCGCCGGTCGCGAGCATCGTGTCGTCGACGTCGATCCACGCGCCGGGTTCGAGGCCGACGGACTCGACTCCGAGCGTCGTCGTACGGGGGCGTCGGCCGGTGGCCACGAGCACCTCGTCGGCGACCACCGTCGACCCGTCGTCGAGGTCGACGACCACCTCGTCCGCATCGTTGCGGCCGACACGCGTCACCGAGGCGCCGAGGCGAACGGATGCCCCGAGCCCCCGCAGCCCCGCGAGCACGGCGTCACCGGCGAAGGACTCCATGTTGCGCAGCAGGCTGCTGCGGGCGAGCACGGTGACCTCGGTTCCGAAACCCGCGAATGCGGTCGCCATCTCGACGGCGACGACACCGCCGCCGATGATCGCGAGACGCCCAGGCGGATGCTGCACGCTCGTCGCATCGCGACTCGTCCAGTGCCGCGCGCCGGCGAGGCCCGGGATCTGCGGGATCACGGGGTCGGAGCCGGGCGAGACCGCCACCGCATGCCGAGCGACGAGGGTGAGCGGCGCATCGCCATCGCGCTCGACGATGACGCGGCGCTCGCCGTCGAGTCGCCCGTGTCCTCGCTCGAGCACGACTCCGACGCTCTCGAGCCAGCCGACATCGCCGGCGTCGCTCCAGTCGGAGACCCAGTAGTCGCGTCGCTTCAGCACCGCCTCGACGTCGAGCCTGCCCGTGACCGCCTCGGCGGAGCCCGCGACCCGCGTCGCCGCCCGCAACGCGGCAGCGCTGCGCAGCATTGTCTTCGACGGCACGCACGCCCAGAACGAGCATTCGCCGCCGACGAGCTCGTGCTCCACGAGCACCACCTCGAGCCCGGCGGCACGCGCGCGGTCGGCGACGTTCTCTCCGACCGGTCCGCCGCCGACGACGACCACATCGACCTCGCGCTCCATCGCCACTCCCGCCTTCGGCCGCGTCGCGGCCGTCGCGTCCCAGCCTATGCAGTCGGCAGGGGCCGGGCACGGGTCGTTCGTGCCCGGTTCCGGCGGCTGATCGCGCAGCGGATCGACCCCCCGAACCGGGGATTGGGAGATCGCGCGGACCGGACGAACATGGAAGTCAAGGCGGGAGGGGGTCCCGCCGAGCAGTCGGCAGGCGAGCATCATGAGTGTCACTCGACGTCAGGTTCTCCGGTACGGAGCGGTCGGCGCGGCGGGCGCCGCGGCAACGGTGCTCGGCGGCGCGGCACTGGCATCGGCGTTCTCATCTCGCAGCGATCTCGCCGTCGTGAACCATCACGAGGCGCTGGCGGCATCGGTGAGCCAGGTGGCTCCCGAGCTGATCCCGCGACGCTATGCGCGCACCCTGCCCACCCTGCCGCGACTGGTCCCGTTCGCACACGGGATCGACAGCGAGGGGCCGTTCGAGAAGTACCAGGTGCGTGCGCAGGCCTTCAACACGAGAATCCTCGGCGGCGGATTGCTGACTCCCCAGATCGGGTACGACGGGATCGCCCCCGGACCCACCATCGAAGTCGATCGAGGCACGCGTGTCGAGCTCACCGTGCGCAACCACCTTCCGGCGACGCACCCGACGTTCGGGCACACGATGGAGCTCGCGACCCACCTGCACGGCTCGGCCTCGCTGCCGCAGTTCGACGGCTATGCGGCCGACGTGACCGTGCCGGGCATGATGAAGACGTTCCACTACCCCGACCACCAGACCGCGCGCACGATCTGGTACCACGACCACACGCAGCACGTCACCGCCCAGAACGTCTACTCGGGGCTCAATGCGCACTACCACATCCACGACGAGGAGGAGCGCGACCTCCTGCCGCAGGGCGAGTTCGACGTGACGCTCACGGTCGACGACGCCCAGTTCGCCGCCGACGGGCGGCTGATGTTCGACAACCGCGAGGACTCGGGCGTCTGGGGCGATGTCATCATCATGAACGGGGCACCGTGGCCCGTGATGCGGGTCGAGCCGCGCATCTACCGGTTCCGCCTGCTCAACGTCTGCGTCTCGCGTTCGTTCCGCTTCCGGCTGAGCAACGGCATGCCCGTCACCTTCGTCGCGACCGACGGCGGACTCATGCCGCGCTCGCGGCAGGCGCTCTCGTGGCGGCACGCGCCCGCCGAGCGGTACGAGTTCCTCATCGACTTCCGCGGGTTCGCCGGCCGGCGCATCGAGCTGCTCAACAGCTCGAACGACAACAACCGCGACTTCGACTTCACCGACAAGGTGATGGCGTTCGACGTCCTTCCCGTGCCGCCCACGACGACGAAGCCCGACGGCTCGCCCGACCCCACGTGGAACACCATCCCGGGCGACCTCGCGACCGGCAACGCCGTGATGGCGCTGGATCCGGCCGACGCCGTCAGGGAGCGGCGGTTCCGGGTGAAGCGCGACGACGCCACGAACGTCTGGACCCTCGGCGAGCTGTCGTGGTACGACATCGTCGACAGCGGCTACCAGCGGGTCATGGCTGACCCGGGACTCGGCGACACCGAGATCTGGGAGTTCGAGGGCGGTGACGGCTGGTTCCACCCGGTGCACGTCCACCTCGTCGACTTCAAGGTGCTCACCCGCAACGGCGCTCCCGTGTTCGACTACGAGCAGGGGCCGAAGGACACGGTGTACCTCGGCGAGAACGAGACGGTGCGCCTCCTCATGAACTTCGGCCCTCACAGCGGGCGGTACATGGTGCACTGCCACAACCTGTCGCACGAGGACCACGCCATGATGACGCAGTACTCGGTGGGCCTGCGGCCCGGCGACCCCGACCCGAACGACCCCATCAACGCGGCGAGGCCCGTGCCGGATGCGGATCCGTCGCTGGCCTGAACTCATCGTCGCCGGAGTGGTCGCCGGGCTCGCGGTCGCGATGCCTGCGCCGGGAACGGAACGGGTTCGCGTCGCGTCCGACAGCATGGCGCCGACGGTGCTCGACGGCGACTGGGTCACGGTCGGCGCCGTCGGGGCGCGGGGCGTGCAACGGCGCGACCTCGTGATGCTCGCGTCGCCCGACGACGGCAAGCTGCTGCTCAAGCGGGTCGTCGCGATCGGCGGTGACGAGGTCGGCATCGAGGACGGAGTGCTCGTGGTGAACCGCGCCGAGGTCGACGAACCCTTCGTCGACTATGCGAGGGTCAACGGCGAGTACTTCGGTCCGGTGCGGGTGGCGGCAGGGCATGTCTTCGTGCTCGGCGACAACCGCGGCAGTTCCGTGGACTCGCGCGCGTTCGGCGCCGTTCCGCTCGCGGCGGTCGCGGGCACGGTCGTGGGCGTCGACGTCGTGCGGACGATCCCCGACCAAGCGCCTCGAAGCGTGGTCGACGCGGGCGAGCCCGGCGATCTGGGACTCATCCCCGGCCTGCTCGGGCGGGACACGCGCTGACCGACGCGGCGTCAGGCTGCGCCGGCGGCGGCAGCACCCGAGGTCAGCGCGGCGACCAGTCGCAGGATCGTCGGCAGGTCGTCGGATGCCGCTTCCGGGGAGCTCGGCGCGAATCCCGCGATCGACGCCCCAGCCAACGGGAAGCGCGCGGCGACCGCTCGAACGAGGGCGGCGAGCTCGGGCGCGCCGATGCCGAACGGCATGGGGTACGACAGCCCCGCGATCGCCGACGGGTCGAGCACATCGAGGTCGATGTGCACGAACACCCGGCCGGCGCCCGTCGCCTCGAGTGCTTCGACGACCGCGGCGGGCTCGGCGAGGTCTTCGACCGTGAGCAGGGTCACGCCGTGCTCGTCGATGAAGCGGCGCTCCTCGTCGTCGATCGCGCGCACGCCCCCGAGCACGAGCCTTCCGGGCGCGACGCGCGTCGATTCGTCGAGGGCGAGACCCTCTGGGCCGTCTCCGAGGATCGCGCGAAGGGCCATGCCGCCGAATCCGCCCGACGGCGAGGATTCGGGCGTGTTCAGGTCGGGGTGCGCATCGAGCCAGAGCACGGCGAGGTCGCCCGCCGATCGTGCCTGCGCGTGCGCGGCGCCGGCGACGGCCGCCCCGCAGTCGCCGGCGATGGTGATCGCCCAGTCGGGCACCCGGAGGAGCGCAGCATCGGACAGCTCGCGGACGCGTCGGATCGTCGAGTAGCGCTGCACCCCCGTGCCGAGCGATTCACCGGCTTCGGCGGGGACCTCGACGACGATGGTGGTCGATGCGGGCAGGTCGCCCTGGATGGCGGTGGCACCGTCGGCGTGGCTCATCGCGCGAGCGGACACCGAACCCTGCCACTGCGGCACGACGACGAAGGTTGCTGGCATGCGTCCCAGTATTCCGCTCCGTAGCTCCGTGCGCACGGCGGATGTCGCAGGCTCCGCCGAAGGCGAACGGCCGTGCCGCGCGTCGTGGACACGCGGCACGGCCGTTGCGACCGGTGTCGGACTCAGCCCGAGATCGCGCTCTGCGAGCCGCCCGCCTTCAGCGCGGCGAGCCGGGCGTCGACCTCGGTCAGCTCGCCGAGGTCGTCGAGCTCGTTGAACTGGGCGTCGAGGCTCGACGCGGCGAGCTCGGCCTGGCCGCGCACGACGGCCTCCTCGCGGCGGATCTTCTCCTCGAAGCGGCCGATGTCGCTCGTCGGGTCGAGGATGTCGATCGACTTGACCGCGTCCTGCACCTGCTTCTGCGCCTGGGCGGTCTTCGCCCGCGCGACGAGCTCGGAGCGCTTGTTCTGCAGCTGGACGAGCTTCTCCTTCATGCCGTTGAGGCCGGCCTTCAGCTTGTCGACGACCTCGGTCTGCGCGGCGATCTGCGGCTCGGCCGCCTTCGCCTCGTTCTCGGCGGAGATCTGGCGGCTGAGCGCCACCTTCGCGAGATTGTCGAACTTGTCGCCGCCCGAGGCGTCGCCCGCCGTGCGCAGCTCGTCGCCCTTGCGGCTCGCCGCGATCGCCTTCTCGCCCCACTCCCGGGCGGCGTCGACGTCTTCGCGGTGGTCGTCTTCGAGCAGGCGCAGGTTGCCGATGGTCTCGGCGATCGCGGCCTCGGCGTCGGCGATGGAGTTGGTGTAGTCGCGAACCATCTGGTCCAGCATGAGCTGGGGATCTTCGGCCTGGTCGATGAGCGCGTTGATGTTGGCCCGCACGAGTTGCGAGATCCGGCCGAAGATGGACTGCTTGGACATGGTGTTCCTTTCGTGGTGAGAACAGAGGTCGGTCGAGGTTCGGTCAGGAGTCGTGGCGGGTCAGAAACGACCTCCGCTTCCGCGGCGGGAGCGCGTGCCCGATCCGCCGAAACTGCCGGGGGAGCGACGACCGCCGCCCCCGAAACCTCCGCTGCCGCCGAAGCCGCCGCCTCCGCCGCCGAAACCGCCGCCTCCGCCTCCACCGCCGAGGACCGAGTTGATGAGGATGCCGCCGAGCACCGCGCCGAAGATGTCGCCGCCTCCGCCGCCTCCGGTGCCTCCGCCGCTCCCGCCGAAGCCGCCGCCCATGCCGCCGCCGAAGCCGCCGACGTCCTGTTGCGCGAGCGACATCGCCGAGCGTGCGAGCTGGTCGGCCCGCTGTGCGGTCGAGAGTGCACCGGCCGGGTCGGTCGCGGCGACCGCCTCGGCCTGCACGAGCAGCCGGCCCGCCTCGGCGAGTCGCGTGCGTGCCTCGGCCCCGACGGCACCGCGGCGGGCGACGAGGTAGTCCTCGGTCGCGTGAACCTGCGCGCGCGCGGCGGCGAGGCTGCGGTCGAGCTGGGACCGTGCGCGCGCAGCCTGCTCGGCGGCGTCGCGCGCGCCCTGGATGGCGGCGTCGATCTCGGCGTCGACCTGTTCGAGCCGTGCCTGCAGCGCGAGCGGGTCGCGCCCCGGCCGGCCGATCGACGAACGGATGTCGGATGCCTCGGCCGCGACACGATCGGCGAGCGCAGTCGTGGCCTCGGTGTTCAGCGAGCGCGCCGCCTGCACGTCGCGGTCGAGTTCGGCGACGCCCGCGGTGACGGCCTGGTCGGCTGCCGCGAGATCTGCTGCGAGGCGCTCGACGGCGACCGACAGGAGCTTCGCCTGGTCGACCGCCTCTTCGGCGGCGCGGATCGAGACGGCGGCCGGTCCTCCCTGGCCGGCGTCGACCGCGGTCTTCGCCGCGGCGAGCGACTCGCGAGCGAACCGCATGCGCACCTGCGCCTGCTCGGGGTTGTCGGCGACGGGGGCGAGCGCGCTCTCGCCGTACTGCGACTTGAGGGCGTTCAGCCGTTGCACTGCGGGCGCGATCTCGCGCTCGGCGCCCACGGCGGCCGTTTCGACCCGCGCGAGCGCTTCGGGTGCGTTGCGTTCGAGGTCGCGCAGGGCGTCGAATCGTTCGGCCTGCTCGTCGAGCAGGGCGTCGGCCTCGCCGGTGAGCTGGATGATGCCGCCGTACCAGGCGCGTCGTTCGTCGTCGGTGTCGGGCTCGGCGTCGTCGAGGCGCTGCTGCAGCGCGAACGCCTCGGCGACCTTCGCCTTCGCCGACTCGAGAGCGGCACGGAACTCGGCGGTGGCCTCGTCGCCGTACGAGGCGACCGCGAAGCCCAGCTCTTCGGCACTCGTCTTCATCGCGTCGTCGGCCTGTACGAGTGCGCTCCCGGCTCGGCGGCGCAGGTCGTCGATCGACGGCAGGGGAACTCCGCCGGGTCCGGCCTCGACCTGGCCGCGCTTCTTCTTGCGGCGGGCCAGCACGATGGCCACGACGATGATGACCGCGGCGGCGATGACGAGGAACCAGATGAAGCCCGCGCCGATGCCGCCGCCCCCGGTGTCGCCGGCGATCGCCTCGGCACCCGCGGTCGCGGCGCCCGCCCAGTCCTCATCACGGAGCCGCGGTTCGATGACCTCGAGGCTGATGCGATCGAGTTCGGCATCGGAGAGGGACGCGTCGCTCGCTGCCGACAGGTAGTAGGCCCGGCCGTCGACGGCGACCGCGAGCAGGTAGTCCTCGCTGCCCATGTTGTTGTCGATCGCGGTGCGGACGGCCCATTCGTCGGCAGCCTCGGGGTTCGTGAACGTGTCGACGTAGGCGACGAACAGCTGGCGCCCGCTGCGCTGCGCCGACTCGTCGAGCGCCGCGACGACGTCGTCGGCCTGGTCGCCGAGGACGCCCGCGGAGTCGACGACGGGGGATGATCCGAACGTCACGGGGTCTTCAGCCCACGCCGTGCCGGCCGCGCCGGCGACCACCATGCCCGCCACGATCGCCAGAATCACGGATCCCTTGCGTAGCAAGCGCATGCACCAGTGCCTTTCCCCCGTGCCCAGCCGACGCGTCCGAGTCTATGGCGGACTCGCGCCACTCGTCCACGACCGCATCGCCGGACGCACCTGCCGCGCGGGTGTCGCGTGCGGATCATCACTCGACGGTGAACGGCTCTCCAGGGGAGACGAGCACGAATCGCGCCAGGGAGTCGAACGCGAAGAACTCGACCATGGCTCGTGCCCCGTATGAGCCGGCCGTGAGTGGCGGGAGGTCGGCCCTCGGCGCCTCGTCGAGCGGCTCATCGCCGAACACGCAGCGGCGCGTCTCCAACGAGCCTCGCAGCGTGAGCGACTCGCCCGGCGCGAGTTCGAGCCCCGTTCCCGGGCCGCCGGGGTCGCTCGTGCGCCAGACCACCACGCCATCGTCGTCGACCGCGAGACCCGGCACCAGGCGTATCGAGCCCGATACCGTCGCCTCGCCGTCGTTCGTCACGATCACGTCGGCTGCGACGGATGTCCCGGGGGCGGTGTTCTCGGGCACCACGAGCCGCACCGCGAGCGGCGCGGTCGCGGGATCCGTCGTCGGGGCAACTCGTGCCCCGCAGTACGGCATCTCGAGAGCGGCCTCAGCGTCGACCGGGCCGCTCTCGTCCCGCTCGTCGGCGACCTCGGGCGCCGACTCGGCGACCGATCCCGACTCGAGCGAGGAGTCGGCGCTCGTGGACCCGAACAGGCCGTCCTGCATCCCGAACACCAGTCCGCCCACCGCGAGCACGGCCACCAGTGCGCCGGCGCCGCCCACGACGGCGGTGCGCCGGGCGCGGCGCTTCGCGCGGCTCGCCCCGAGCACGGCGTCGACGTCGATCGCACGCGGTGTCGAGGCATCCGCTGCCGCTTTCAGTTCGCGGGCGAGCGCCGTCTCGTTCCGGTCATGTTCCGACATGGTCGCCTCCAGTCCGTGCCGGGCGTGCGCCCGCCGGATCGATCGCGGAGGACAGCGCCCGCAGCCCGTCGCTCAGGTACCGCTTGACCGCGCCCGGACTGATGCCCAGCACCTCGGCGACGCCGTCGACCGTGAGGTCGTCGTAGTAGCGCAGCACGATGCACGCCGCCTGCCGTGGTGCGAGCTCGCGCACGCGCGCGACGAGGTCGAGTCGCTCGTCGGTGGCGTCCGCCGTGGACGCGATCGACGCGGGGACGGCCGTGAGGTGCCGCACATGTCGCCACGTGCCGTCGCGTCGCGACCGGTCGATCACCGCGTTCAGGATCGCGCGGCGCACGTACGCCTCGGCACGCGGCAGGGTGAGCCGCATGCGCGGGGTGCCGAACGTGCGCACGAGCGCGTCCTGCACGAGGTCGGCGGCGTCGTCGACGCTGCCGGTGAGCAGGTACGCGTAGCGGCTGAGTGCGTCGCCGCGTTCGACGACCAGCTCGGTCGCCACGGCGTCCCACGGGCGGCTCACGGCACTCCTCCCGACGGAGGCGGTTCCCCCGTCACCCATTCAGACGAACGGCGGCGGCGTTTCGTTGTGCGCCGCAACCGTCAGCGAGAACGCTCGGCCGAGGACGGGCCGACATGAGCGTCGAGCCAGTCGGTGAGCGGCTGCGAGGCGCGCAGCGCATCGACGACCCGGGCCTCGGCGGCCGGCGTGTGCAGCCAGGGCTCGACCGGCCACTGGATCCACGCGGTGAGGTCCTTGTCGCGCAGCAGCTCCGCCCGCGCATGGTCGGGGTCGAACCCGCGCGGCACGCGCTTCAGGCGCTCGCTCGCCGTGACGTCGACGCCGCCGGCCTCGACCGCCGCGACCGCGGCGACCAGCGCGTCGCCGCTGCGGTCGTCGTCGACGGCGGCGCGGAACCGGGCCAGCTGGTCGGGCGCCATGACGTGGCATCCGGCGCCGACGCCGAGGCCCTCGGCCGAGAACTGCACGTAGCCGGAACCGCCGACCGTCGCGCCGATCGCGGTCTTGTAGGGCGACTTGTCGGCGCTGAACCGGATGTCGCGGTAGGGGCGGAAGATCCGTCCCTCGCCGAACTCGGCGGCGAGATCCTCGAGCAGCGCCTGCATCGGGGCGAGCACCATATCGTCGTACACGGCGCGGTGCTCGGTCCAGTACGCCTTGGAGTTGTCGGCCTCGAGTCCGCGGTAGAACTGCACCGCCGCCCCCGGCCAACCCGTGAATACGCCCATCTCGGCCTCCTCGATGGAGGCTCGGAACGGCGTCGGCGACGTCATCGTCTGGAGTGCCCCCGGAGGGATTCGAACCCCCGACCTACGGTACCGGAAACCGGCGCTCTATCCCCTGAGCTACGGAGGCGCACGACTAGAGACATTACCACCTGCGCGCCCGTGATCCGACCGCGCCTCGGACGGCGATCACGCCGGGCGGACGCTCACATCGTCAATTTCGCCACGGTGCCGAGCAGTTCGTCGCGCACCTTCGCCGTCAGGAACGCCCGGGCGCCCACCAGCACGGCGTCGCCCTCGACGTGCGTCGCCACGACATCGGGATACCAGCGGCTCAGGCGGCGGATGTCGCGCTCGACGGCCTCGGCCAGACGCGGGCCGCCGACGGCCGCGGTCGGACCCGCGAGCACGAGCAGGCCCGGGTCGAGGGTGGCGAGCAGCGCCAGGCTGATGTGCGCGATGCGCTCGCCGAGTTCGTCGATGATCAGGTCGCGGTCGGTGCTCGCGCTGATCGCGTCGAGCGCCCCGTGGTAGTCGTCGGCACTCAGCCCTCGCGCCGCCGCGAGCCGCTCGACGGCGACGGCGCCGACGAGGTCCTGGCTGGTGTGCGCGGCGTCGTCGAGCTCACGTGCTGCGACCGACAGCGGGAGGAACCCGATCTCGCCGGCACCCCCGAACGTGCCGCGGTGCAGGTCGCCCGCGACGTCGAACGACGCCCCGACGCCGTTGCCGAGCCAGAGCAGCGCGAACACGTCGCGGTCGACGCCCGCGCCGGTCTCACGCTCGGCGAGTGCGGCGAGGTTCACGTCGTTCTCGATGAAGGCGACGACGCCGAGCTCGGCCTCGAGCGTCGCCCGCAGCCCGGTGGTGGGCCAGCCGGGCAGCGTCTCGCTGAACAGGGCGCCCTCGCCGCCCGGGTCGACATAGCCGGCGGTGCCGATGCAGATCGTGTGCACCTCGTCGGGGTCGGTGCCGGCCGCGGCGCTCGCGTCGCGGATCGCCGCGGCGACCTCGCCGACCGCCGAGCGGGCCGCCGCATCACCGGGCAGCACCGTGCGCACGACCGGTCGCTCGCCGCCTGCCGCGTCGACGACGCTCGCGCGCAACTCGTGCGCGTCGATGGCGATCGCGACGCCGAGCGGTCGGTCGGTGCGGGCGGCGTAGAGGGTGGCGTTGCGACCCGAGCCGCCGCTGACCTGCCCCCGCTCCTCGACGACCCCGGCGGCGATGAGCCGGTTCATCATCATCGAAGCGGTCGGCTTCGAGACGCCGACGAGCTCGCAGATGCGGTTGCGCGTGAGCGGTCCCTTGTCGAGCAGCGCCGAGAGGCCGACTCGGTCGTTCACCGCGCCGAGCCATGAGGGGGTGCCGTGTGCGTTTCGCAAGGTCGTCGTGGTCCTCAGCTCGCCGGCAGGTTCGCGACGACCGCCGCGACGAGCGACTGCGCGTCGCCGGGTTCGATGAGCTCGGTGGAGTCGATGACGACCCAGTACGGTCCGGTGAACACCTGCGCCTCGCCGACGTCGCCCGTGCGGCTGAAGTAGCCCTCGACGTCGGGCGGGGTGCCGTAGGTGGGCACGACGTGGCTGCCCAGTGCCGCGTCGCCCCTGCGCGTCTCGAGGGCGCCGGCCGGGGGAGTGGCGACCCCGAACTCGATGACCGCCCCGTTGGTCTGGTTCAGGAGGCCGCAGGCGGTGCCGGCTTCGTCGACGATGCCGACGACGGCGTCGGCGCTCGGCTCGAAACCGGGGTCGGCGCCGTAGTTCGGGTTGAAGGCGTAGACGTCGTCGGCGCTCAGCAGTTCGTCGCACGCGACCTCGAACGGGATCGGCTCTTCGGCCGGTTCGCTCGGCGCGGCCGTGGCTGCGGGCGGTTCGGATCCTGGGGGCGGACCAGTCGGATCGGTCGCTCCGGGCATCGCCCCGGAGCATCCGGCGAGCAGCAGAACGGATGCCGCGGCGACGAGAATGGAGCCGAAGGCGGGGGTTCGGGCGGGGTGGAGCGGGCGCAGCATGTGACGAACCTTACCAACCGCTCCGGGTAGGATTTCGGAGTGACTCCAGCCGACCTCTCCCGCACCCTGTACGACCTCGTGCTCGCCCTCGTCGAGCGACGTCGTGCGGCCGGCGCCGAGGTCGACCTCCCGCTCGCGGTCGACGATGTGACGCTCGAGCGCCCCAAGCTGCGCGAGCACGGCGACTGGGCATCGAGCATCGCGATGCGCATCGCGAAGCCGCTCGCGCAGAGCCCGCGCGAGATCGCGACCGAGCTCGCCGAAGGGCTCCGCGCGATCGACGGCGTCGCGAGTGCCGAGGTCGCGGGGCCCGGGTTCATCAACATCCGCCTCGACGCGGCCGCGGCCGGCGCACTCGCGAAGGCCATCGTCGATGCCGGCGAGCGCTACGGCCACGGCGACTCGCTCGGCGGCAGCTTCATCAACCTCGAGTTCGTGTCGGCGAACCCCACGGGCCCGCTGCACATCGGGCACAGCCGCTGGGCAGCACTCGGCGATTCGATCAGCCGGGTGCTGCGTGCCGCCGGCGCCGAGGTGGCGAACGAGTACTACATCAACGATGCGGGCAGCCAGATGGACGCGTTCGGAGCGTCGGTGCTCGCCGCGGCGAAGGGCGAGCCGACCCCCGAGGGCGGCTACCCGGGCAGCTACATCTCCGACCTCGCCGCGAGGGTGCTCGAACGCGAGCCCAAGCTGCTCGAGCTCGCCGACGACGTCGCGCTGCACACCGCGAAAGAGATCGCCTACGAGCTGCAGCTCGCCGAGATCCGCGAGTCGCTCGACCGGTTCAACGTGCACTTCGACGTGTGGACGAGCGAGCGCCGCATGCACTCGAAGGGCGACGACGGGCTCTCCGACGTCGACACCGCGGTCGAGCGCCTGCGTGCCCAGGGCCACGTCTTCGACGAGGACGGTGCGGTCTGGGCGCGCACCACCGACTTCGGCGACGACAAAGACCGGGTGATCCGCCGCAGCAACGGCGTCTACACCTACTTCGCGGCCGATGCGGCGCTGTACCTCGACAAGGGCGACCGCGGCTTCAAGCACAAGATCTACCTGCTCGGCGCCGACCACCACGGGTACGTGCACCGCCTGAAGGCGCTCGCGGGCGCGGCCGGCGACGACCCCGAGCGCGACATCGAGGTGCAGATCGGCCAGCTCGTGTCGATCAACGGCGCGAAGCTCTCGAAGCGCGCGGGCAACATCATCGAGCTCGACGACCTGCAGGCGTGGCTCGGAACCGACGCGCTGCGGTACACGCTCGGCCGCTATCCGGCCGACTCGCCGCTCACGATCGACCCCGAGATCCTGCAGCGCCGCACGAACGACAATCCCGTCTTCTACGTGCAGTACGCGCATGCGCGCACGTCTGCGGTCGACCGCAACGCGGCATCCGTCGGGGTCGACCGTTCGACGTTCGCGCCCGAACTGCTCGACCACGAGACCGAGTCGGCGCTGCTCGGAGCCCTGCAGGAGTTCCCGCGCATCGTCGCGCAGGCGGCCGAGTTGCGCGAGCCGCATCGCGTGGCCCGCTACATCGAGGAACTCGCCGGCCTCTATCACCGCTGGTACGACAACTGCCGTGTGCTGCCGCTCGGCGACGAGCCGATCGGCGACCTGCACCGCACGCGCCTCTGGCTGAACGACGCCACCGGCCAGGTCATCCGCAACGGCCTCGGCCTGCTCGGCGTGTCCGCACCCGAGCGCATGTAGCGGCGAAGGGACGAAGGGGCGCCGATGACGGATTCGTCGCGAGATGACCATCCGACCGAGGTGTATCCCACCGAGGTGCTCACGCCGATGACACCGGCCGCCGAGCCGCGGCGCCCGCGCCGCGCCGCGCGCGTGTGGATCATCGTGGTGGCGGTCATCGTCGGCGTCGCGGCGCTCCTCGTGATCGCCGACGTCGTGGTGCGAGGCATCGCCGAGCAGCGCGTGGCCGAGCAGATCGAGGCCGAGCTGCCGCCGGGTGTCGAGGGTGAGGTCGACGTCACGATCGGCGGGTTCTCGGTGCTCGCGCAGTACCTCACGGGAACGATCGACCGCGTCGAGCTGAGCGCGCCCGAACTCCTCGTCGAGGGCGCCCCGCTCGACGTCGACGTCGCACTGCAGGGCGTCCCGGTCGACTTCGCGTCGCCGATCGCGCAGGCAGAAGCGACGGTCGTCGCCGACGAGGCCACGGTGAACCGCCTCATCGAGGTCGCGGGCATCGAGGGCGGGCTGACGCTCGGCGACGGCGCGGTCGCCTACGAGCGGTCGATCGAGGTCGACCTCCTCTCGATCCCGATCCCGATCACCGTCGAGGTCACGGCGACGCCGGTCGCGGCCGGCGACACCGTGGTGCTCGAGTCGATCGGCGTCGACGTCTCGGCCGCAGGGGGCTCGGTCGACCTCTCGGGTCTCGCCGATCGCATCATCGGCGAGAACCCGATCGAGATCTGCGTAGCCGAGCGCCTGCCCGAGGGAGTCGAGGTGACGGGCATCGCGGTCACCGAGGGCTCGGTGACCGTCGATGCCCACGCGACCGACCTGCGCCTCGACGATGAGAGCCTCGCCGACACCGGCGCCTGCACCTGAGCGCGCTCGATTCGGCTCGCCCCTCGACCCGTCGGTAGACTCGGTGGCGCCGACCCAAAAGGCCGGCACACGCATCAGGCTTCAGGAACCGATCCGGGTTCGCTCGCCGTGAGCGATCCGTCGATTCGCCCTCACGTGAGGTTTCCCGTGACATCCGCCGCATCCAGCGCACCCGTGCCCGACTGGCTCCGTGCGCCCGACGACGCCAACGCCCTCGCCCTGCTCGTGTGGCCCGAGCGGTCGCACCGCGACCGCGACGGACGCCTGGTCGTCGGCGGCGTCGACGCCACGACGCTCGTCGCCCGGTTCGGCTCGCCCCTGTACGTGGTCGACGAGTCCGACGCGCGGGCCCGGGCACGGCGCATCCGTGCCGCGTTCGAAGCCGCCGCGGCGACGGCCGGCACCGATGTGACGATCTATTACGCCGGCAAGGCGTTCCTGTCGGGGGCCGTCGTGCGCTGGGTCGCCGAAGAGGGGCTCTCGGTCGACGTGTGCACCGGCGGCGAGCTCGCCGTGGCACTCGCGGCCGGCGCCGACCCTGAGCGCATCGGCTTCCACGGCAACAACAAGTCGGTCGCCGAGATCGAGCGGGCGGTCGCCGCGGGCGTGGGCGCGATCGTGATCGACAGCGAGATCGAGATCGAACGGGTCGCCGACGCCGCGGCCCGCGCCGGCCGGGTGCAACCGGTGCGGCTTCGCGTGAACAGCGGTGTGCACGCGTCGACGCACGAGTTCCTCGCGACCGCGCACGAAGACCAGAAGTTCGGGGTCTCGCTCGAACGTGCCGTCGAGCTCGGCACTCGCATCCGTGCGCACGCCTCCCTCGACCTGCTCGGCCTGCACTGCCACATCGGTTCGCAGATCTTCGACTCGGCGGGCTTCGCCGAGTCGGCGTCGCGCCTGCTCGCCGCGCACGGCGAGCTCGCCGCCGTCGCGCCGCTGCCCGAGCTGAACCTCGGGGGCGGGTTCGGCATCGCCTACACCTCGGCCGACGAGCCCACGCCCATCGAGGAGATCGCGCTCGGCATCGTCGACGCGGTCGCCGACGGATGTCGCGAGCGGGGCATTCCCGTTCCGAAGCTCGCGTTCGAGCCGGGGCGCTCGATCATCGGTCCGGCCGGGGTCACGCTGTACACCGTCGGCACGATCAAGCCCGTCCCGATCGACGGCGGTGTCCGGCACTACGTCTCGGTCGACGGCGGCATGAGCGACAACGCACGCCCTGCGCTCTACGGCGCCGATTACAGCGCGCGCATCGCCTCACGGGTGTCGTCGGAGGCGCCCGTGCTCGTGCGGGTCGCCGGCAAGCACTGCGAATCGGGCGACATCGTCGTCGACGCCGAGTACCTGCCGGGCGACGTCGCCCCCGGCGACCTCCTCGCGGTGCCGGCCACCGGCGCCTACTGCTGGTCGCTCGCGTCGAACTACAACCACGTGCCCCGACCGCCCGTGGTCGCCGTGCGCGACGGCGAGGCCCGCGTGATCGTGCGCGGCGAGAGCGAGGCCGACCTGCTCGCCCGCGATGCCGGGCTCGAGCCAGACCCCACTGACCGATCCACCGAAGGGACCCCTGCATGATCGAGTACCGCTCCATCCGAGTCGGGCTCCTCGGCGCCGGTTCGGTCGGCTCGCAGGTCGCCCGCCTGCTCCTCGAGCACGCCGACGAACTCGCGCAGCGCGTCGGCGCGCGCATCGAACTCGTGGGCATCGCGGTGCGCGACACGAACGCGAAGCGCGACGCCGACCTGCCGGCCGAGCTGCTAACGACCGACGCCGAGTCGCTCATCCACGGCTCCGACATCGTCATCGAACTCATGGGCGGGCTCGAACCCGCACGCACGCTCGTGCTCGCGGCGATCGCCTCGGGCGCCGACGTCGTCACGGGCAACAAGGCGCTGCTCGCCACGCACGGCCCCGAGCTGTTCGCGGCGGCGCAGCAGGTGGGGGCCCAGCTCTCCTACGAGGCGGCCGTCGGCGGGGCCATCCCCATCATCCGGCCGCTGCGCGACAGCCTCGCGGGCGACCGCATCGACCGCATCCTCGGCATCGTCAACGGCACCACGAACTTCATCCTCGACCGCATGGACCACACCGGGGCATCCCTCGAGGCCGCGCTCGCCACCGCGACCGAGCTCGGCTACGCCGAAGCCGACCCGACCGCCGACATCGGCGGCTACGACGCCGCGCAGAAGGCGGCCATCCTCGCGAGCCTCGCCTTCCACACGAGCGTGCCCGTCGATGCCGTGCACCGCGAGGGCATCACGGGCGTCTCGGCCGAGCAGGTCGAGTCGGCCAAGCGTGCGGGCTACGTCGTCAAGCTCCTCGCGATCTGCGAGCGGCTCATCGACGACGAGACCGGCGACGAGGGCGTCTCGGCCCGCGTCTACCCGGCGCTCGTGCCGCGCGAACACCCGCTCGCCGCCGTGCACGGCGCCAACAACGCCGTCTTCGTCGAGGCGGCTGCCGCCGGACCGCTCATGTTCTACGGCGCGGGCGCCGGGGGAGTGCAGACCGCGTCGGCCGTGCTCGGCGACCTCGTCGCGATCGCCCGTCGTCACGTCATCGGCGGCCCCGGCACCGCCGAGTCCACGCACGCCGAACTTCCCGTGCTCGACATCGGCCGCATCACCACCCGCTACGCCATCACGCTCGAGGTCACCGACGAACCGGGCGTGCTCGAGCAGATCGCGCACATCTTCGCCGAGCACGGCGTGTCGGTCGAGCAGCTCCAGCAGACCGTCGCCCAGGGCTCCGAGCGGGCTACGCTGGTCATCGGGACGCATGAGGCGAAGGAGTCCGCGCTCGCCGAGACCGTCGCCGCCCTCAGCCAGAGCCCTGTCGTCGCATCCGTCGCGTCCGTCCTCCGAGTTGAAGGAGCAGTGTGAACAACCCCATCACCCCCAAGGCGAACTCGCGTCAATGGCGCGGAGTCATCCGCGAGTACGCCGACCGCCTCGACGTGACCGACGCCACGCCCGTCGTCACGCTCGGCGAGGGCGGAACGCCGCTGCTTCCCGCTCCCGCACTCTCGGCCCGCACCGGCGCCGACGTCTGGGTGAAGTTCGAGGGCATGAACCCCACCGGGTCGTTCAAGGACCGGGGCATGACGATGGCCGTCACGAAGGCGGTCGAGCGCGGCGCGAAGGTCGTCATCTGCGCGTCGACGGGCAACACCTCGGCGTCGGCCGCCGCGTACGCGACCCACGCCGGCATCACGGCGGCGGTGCTGGTGCCCGAGGGCAAGATCGCCATGGGCAAGCTCAGCCAGGCCATCGCCCACAACGCCCAGCTCCTGCAGGTGCAGGGCAACTTCGACGACTGCCTCGACATCGCCCGCGACCTCGCGGCGAACTACCCGGTGCACCTCGTGAACTCGGTCAACAACGACCGCATCGAGGGGCAGAAGACGGCGGCCTTCGAGGTCGTCGAGGTGCTCGGCGACGCCCCCGACTTCCACTTCATCCCGGTCGGCAACGCGGGCAACTACACGGCGTACACGCGCGGCTACCGTGAGGACATCGCGGCGGGCAACGCCACGCGCCTGCCCCGCATGTTCGGCTTCCAGGCCTCGGGCTCGGCACCCATCGTGCGCGGCGAGCCCGTGAAGGACCCCGACACCATCGCGAGCGCCATCCGCATCGGCAACCCCGCGTCGTGGGATCTCGCGCTGCAGGCGCGCGACGAGACCGACGGCTACTTCGGCGCCATCGACGACGACAAGATCCTCGAGGCGCAGCGCATCCTCTCGTCCGAGGTGGGCATCTTCGTCGAGCCCGCATCGGCGATCTCGGTGGCGGGCCTGCTCGAGCGTTCGGCCGCGGGCGTCGTCCCCGCCGGCGCCCGCGTCGTGCTCACCGTGACCGGCCACGGCCTGAAGGACCCGCAGTGGGCGCTGCGCACCGCCGACGGTACCGACGTGCAGCCCACCGTCGTCCCGGTCGACACCGCGGCGATCGCCGGGGTGCTCGGGCTCGCCTCATGACCGGAACCCTCGTCGCAGATCCGTCGTCGACGCTCGCCGGACGCCGAGTGCACGTGAAGGTGCCCGCGACCTCGGCGAACCTCGGCCCCGGCTTCGACACGCTCGGCCTCGCGCTCGCGCAGTACGACGAACTCGACGTCGCGGTCGCCGATACTCCCGGCGTGCACGTCGAGGTGCACGGCGTCGGAGCGGGCGAGGTGCCGCTCGACGAATCGCATCTCGTCGTGCGCTCGATCGCCCACGCCTTCGCGCGGGCGGGCGTTCCGCTGCCGGGGCTCTCGCTCGTCGCGCACAACACCATCCCCCACGGGCGCGGACTCGGCTCGTCGGGCGCCGCGATCGTCGCGGGCGTCGTGGCAGCCAAGGGACTGCTCGACGGCGTCGTGGAATTCACGTCCGACGAACTGCTCGAGCTCGCGACCGAGCTCGAGGGCCACCCCGACAACGTAGCGCCCGCGCTCTTCGGCGGGCTCACGATCGCCTGGGTCACGCCCGACGGCCCGAGGCACAAGAAGCTCATCGTGCACCGCGGCGTCTCGCCGCTCGTGCTCGTGCCCGAGCACGAGATGTCGACGGCGCTCGCGCGCTCGCTGCAGCCCGAGTCGGTGCCGCACGAAGACGCCGTGTTCAACGTCTCGCGGTCGGCGCTGCTCATCGCGGCGCTCATCCAGAGTCCCGAGCTGCTCTTCCAGGCAACCGAAGACAAGCTGCACCAGCACTATCGTGCCGGCGCGATGCCCGAGACCGACCGGCTGATCCGCGAACTGCGTTCGGCGGGTCATCCGGCCGTCGTCTCGGGAGCGGGCCCGTCGATCCTCGTGCTCGCGAGCGACCCGAGCGAGCGCGCCGACGCGATCGCGCGCGCCGAGGCCGTCGCCGACACCGCGTGGCAGGCACTGCCGCTCGCGGTCGACTTCCTCGGCGCCACGGTGCAGCCCGCCTGACGCGGCGACGAGCGGATGTCCCGGCCGGGCAACCGCTCTCCGCAGGGCGTGGCGCGTGTCGGGAGCACCGATTCCGGGTGTTAGACTGATCCCGCACCTGGCAGGTGGCGCACAGTTCGCGTCTCCCGGCCGCATCGTGCACTTCCCGGCAATCTCTTGCTTTCGCTTTCGCGCATGTCTGCGCCACCGCGCACCGACATGGTCGATGTGCGATCAGCTCTCCTGGGTTCGCAATCTGCGCCAGGGGAAAGGAACATACCCAGTGACCAACGCATCCGATCACGCCGCCGGCGTGACGACCAGCGCCCGACTCTCCTCCCTCAAGGTCGCCGAGCTCCAGGAGCTCGCCGCATCGCTCGGCATCGCGGGCGGCTCGAAGCTCCGCAAGGGCGAGCTCGTCGAGGCGATCTCGGCCCGTCGGGCCGCCGACGCGGGCGAGTCCATCACGCTCGACGTCGACGTGACCGACGGCGGCGCGCCCGCGGCAGCGGATGCCGCTGCGCCCGCGGCGAGCGAGTCTGCCGCGCCCGAGGCGACGCCCGCCGACACCGCTGCGGCCGGCGTCGCACCCGAGGCCCCCGCGGCCGAGGCCGTCGCGACCGAAGCTCCCGTTGCCGAGGCGGCCGCGCCTGAGGCATCCGTCTCAGCCGACCCGATCGCTGCCGACGCCGCCCCCGCGACTGCGGCACCTGCGCGCCGTGGGCGTCAGCCCCGCCGCGCGACCAGTGCGACGACCGCGGCGCTCGCACATGTCAACTCCGGCGATGCCGGCGTCGGGCTCGTGCCCGAGACCGAGTCCGATCAGGCTCGCGAAGCGGCCCGCGCCGCCGTGCGCGAAGAGCTCGCCGCCGCGACCGGCGAGGGCGCCCGCGGCGCACAGCCGGCCGAGGGCGTTGCCGAGGGCGAGCAGCCCGCCGCCGACGAGCCCCGCCAGGGCCGCAGCCGCAACCGCGGCCGGCGTGGTGGCGAGCGCGGTGACCGCGGCGATCGCGGCGACGACGGCCAGAAGCAGGGCGAGCGCCGCCAGAACGGCGACCGCCAGGCCCAGGGCGGCGAGCAGCGCAAGGGCGACGACGCCAAGGCCGCTCAGGCCGACGACTCCGCCAAGCAGCAGCAGGCCGAGGGTGGCCGTGGCCAGGGCCAGGGCCAGCAGGGCCGCGACCAGCAGGGTCGCGACCAGGGCGACGGCGAGGGCGGCCGTCGCAGCCGTTACCGCGACCGCAAGCGCCGCGGCCAGGGCACCGGCGACGAGCTCGAGCCCGAGATCCTCGACGACGACGTGCTGATCCCGATCGCCGGAATCCTCGACGTGCTCGACAACTACGCGTTCGTGCGCACCACGGGGTACCTGCCCGGCCCGAGCGACGTCTACGTCTCGCTCGGCCAGGTGAAGAAGTACCACCTGCGCAAGGGCGACGCGGTCGTCGGCTCGATCAAGCAGCCGCGCGACGGCGAGTCGAACAGCCGACAGAAGTACAACGCGCTCGTCAAGGTCGACTCGATCAACGGCCAGACCATCGACGAGGCCGGTACGCGCGTCGACTTCCAGAAGCTCACGCCGCTGTACCCGGCGGAGCGCCTGCGCATGGAGACCGAGCCCACCAAGCTCACGCAGCGCATCATCGACCTGATCGCCCCGATCGGCAAGGGCCAGCGCGGCCTGATCGTCTCGCCGCCGAAGGCCGGCAAGACGATCGTGCTGCAGCAGATCGCCAACGCCATCGCGATCAACAACCCCGAGGTCCACCTCATGGTCGTGCTGGTCGACGAGCGCCCCGAAGAGGTCACCGACATGCAGCGCACGGTGAAGGGCGAGGTCATCGCCTCGACCTTCGACCGCCCCGCCGAAGACCACACGACGGTCGCCGAGCTCGCCATCGAGCGTGCGAAGCGCCTCGTCGAGCTCGGCCACGACGTCGTCGTGCTGCTCGACTCGATCACGCGCCTCGGTCGCGCCTACAACCTGGCGGCGCCGGCTTCCGGCCGCATCCTGTCGGGCGGCGTCGACGCCTCGGCGCTCTACCCGCCGAAGCGCTTCTTCGGCGCGGCGCGCAACATCGAGAACGGCGGCTCGCTCACCATCCTCGCGACCGCGCTCGTCGAGACCGGCTCCAAGATGGACGAGGTGATCTTCGAGGAGTTCAAGGGCACCGGCAACTCCGAGCTGCGCCTCTCGCGCCAGCTCGCCGACAAGCGAATCTTCCCCGCGGTCGACGTCAACGCGTCGTCGACCCGGCGCGAAGAGATGCTGCTCTCGCCCGACGAGGTCAAGATCACGTGGAAGCTGCGCCGCGCCCTCGCCGGGCTCGACCAGCAGCCGGCCCTCGAGGCCGTGCTCGGTCGCCTGAAGGAGACGCAGTCCAACGTCGAGTTCCTGATGCTCATGCAGAAGTCGATGCCGGCGGTCACGGCCGGCCACGGCAACTCGCACGGGCACGAGACCGACCACCGCTGAGGCGACCGTGTTCGAATCCGTCCAGCCGCTGCTCGACGAGCACGCCGCGCTCCAGGAGGAGCTCGCCGACCCGGCGCTCCACGCCGACGCGGCCCGCGCGAAGAAGGTCAATCGGCGCTACGCCGAGCTGAGCCGGATCGTCGCGGCCAACGCGGCGTGGCAGCAGGCGAACGACGATGTCGACGCGGCGCGCGAGCTCGCGAAAGAGGACGAGGCGTTCGCCGAGGAGGTGCCGACGCTCGAAGAGGGACTCGCCCAGGCCCAAGAGAAGCTGCGGCGGCTCCTGATCCCGCGCGACCCCGACGACGGCCGCGACGTGATCATGGAGATCAAGGGCGGCGAGGGTGGCGCAGAGAGCGCCCTCTTCGCGTCCGACCTGCTTCGCATGTACCTGCAGTACGCGCAGTCGAAGGGGTGGAAGGTCGAGTTGCTCGACCAGAACGAGTCCGACCTCGGCGGCTACAAAGACGTGCAGGTCGCGATCAAGTCGAACGCGTCCGACCCGTCGCAGGGGGTCTGGGCGCACCTGAAGTACGAGGGCGGCGTGCACCGCGTGCAGCGCGTGCCCGTCACCGAGACGCAGGGCCGTATCCACACGTCGACGACCGGCGTGCTCGTCTTCCCCGAGGTCGACGAGCCCGAAGAGGTCGACATCAACCAGAACGACCTGAAGATCGACGTCTACCGCTCGTCGGGCCCCGGCGGCCAGTCGGTGAACACCACCGACTCCGCGGTGCGCATCACCCACCTGCCCACGGGCATCGTCGTGTCGATGCAGAACGAGAAGTCGCAGTTGCAGAACCGCGAGGCGGCGATGCGCGTGCTGCGTGCGCGCCTCCTCGCGCGTCAACAGGAGGAACTCGCGGCCGCGGCATCCGATGCCCGCAAGACGCAGATCCGCTCGATGGACCGATCCGAGCGCATCCGCACGTACAACTTCCCCGAGAACCGCATCGCCGATCACCGCACCGGGTACAAGGCCTACAATCTCGACCAGGTCATGAACGGCGCGCTCGACCCCATCATCGATTCGGCGATCCAGGCTGATGAAGAGGCGCAGCTCGCGGGCCTCGGCGACGAGTAGCCGCCGACGTTCACGTCGAGATCACGGATGCCCCGTGCACGGACTGTGCCGGGGCATCCGCGTTTCCGTCTACCGTGCTCCCGCCAACCCCGAAAACAGGAAGTCGCGCGATGATGGCGCCCCTCGTTCCTGTTTTCGGCACCTGCGCGGCGTGTCTTCCTGTTTTCGGTACGCGTCGTCCGGGTCGGACGGGCCGGGCCGAGACTGGCCCGGTGGCGTCCCGGGCGCGCCAGCCGGTGCGCTCAGATGTGCCAGTCGTGGATGCCGCGTGCGGCATCGGCGGTCTCGTGCGAGAGCGGCTTGAACGTCGCGGGGATGCCGACCACGAGCGAGTGGGGCGGGGCGTCCTTCGTGACGACGGCGTTCGCGCCGATGGCGCTCCACGCGCCGATCGTCACGTCGCCGAGTACTTTCGCGCCCGCACCGACGGTCACGCCGTCTTCGAGGGTCGGATGCCGCTTGGCCCCGCGCCCGACGCCGCGCGCGGCCTTTCCGCCGAGCGTGACCCCGTGGTACAGCATGACGTCGTCGCCGAGCACGGCCGTCTCGCCGATGACGACGCCCATGCCGTGGTCGATGAAGAATCGTCGGCCGATCGTGGCTCCGGGGTGGATCTCGACGCCGGTGAGGAACCGCACGAACTGCGACATCACGCGCGCGGGCAACCGCAGCCCGGACATCCAGAGGACGTGGGTGAGCCGGTAGCCCCAGATCGCGTGCAGGCCCGAGTAGGCGAGGAGCACCTCGAGCCCGCTGCGCGATGCGGGGTCATGCGATCGCGCCGTGGCGATGTCTTCTCGGAGTGCTCGAACGAAAGTCACGTGAGCCAGTCAATCAGGCGCAGCGCCCTGATGCCGTCGGCGTCAGTCGCGCAGGTCTTCGTAGAGCACGGTCGAGAGGTAGCGCTCGCCGAAGTCGGGCACGACCACGACGATCGTCTTGCCGTCGTTCTCGGGGCGCTTCGCGACCTCGAGCGCGGCCCACACGGCGGCGCCCGACGAGATGCCGCCGAGGATCCCCTCGTCGGACGCGAGCCCGCGCGCGGTCGCGACGGCATCGGGTGTGGCGACGTCGATGACCTCGTCGTAGACGTCGCGATCGAGCACGTCGGGCACGAAGTTCGCGCCGATGCCCTGGATCTTGTGCGGCCCGGGCGTGCCTCCCGTGAGGATGGGGGAGTCGGCCGGCTCCACGGCGACGACCTTCAGGTCGGGGTTCTGCTCCTTGAGGAAGCCGCCCGCGCCCGTGATCGTGCCGCCGGTGCCGATACCCGATACGAGGACGTCGACCGCGCCGTCGGTGTCGGCCCAGATCTCGGGGCCGGTGGTGGCGCGGTGGATCGCGGGGTTCGCCTCGTTCTCGAATTGCCGGGCGAGGATCGCTCCGGGCGTGTCCGCGACGATCTCCTGGGCACGCGCCACGGCGCCCTTCATGCCCTCGGCACCCGGCGTGAGCACGACCTCGGCGCCGAATGCGCGCAGCACGACCCGACGCTCGACGCTCGCGGTCTCGGGCATGGTCAGCACGACCTTGTAGCCGCGGGCGGCGCCGACGAGTGCGAGTGCGATGCCGGTGTTGCCGCTCGTGCCCTCGACGATCGTGCCGCCGGGCGCCAGTTCGCCCGACCGCTCGGCCGCGTCGACGATCGCGACGCCGATGCGGTCCTTCACGCTCGCGGCGGGGTTGTAGAACTCGAGCTTCGCGAGCACGGTCGCACCGCTGCCCTCGGTGAGCCGGTTCAGGCGCACGAGCGGCGTGCGGCCGATGACTTCGGTGATGTTCTCGGCGATCTGCGCCATGGTCCAGCCTCTCTCAGGTCATGCTCGGGCAACGGCATCAGCCTAGGGATCGGCGGGCGCACGGGCGAGTGGGTTACATTCCATTGCGTGGATACGACGAGCACGCCCCCCGGCCCACGATCGCTGCGCGCCGTTCGCGACGAGACGGCGGCGCGGCTCGCGGCTGCCGGCGTGCCCGACCCCGAGGTCGATGCCGAGCTGCTCATCGGGCACGTGCTCGGATTGTCGCGAGGCGGCGTCCAGGCACGCCTGGTCGTCGGCGGCGAGCTCGATGAAGCGGATGCCTCGGCGCTGGCCGGTCTCGTCGAGCGCCGCGCCCGGCGCGAACCGCTGCAGCACCTCACCGGCCGGGCCGCGTTCCGTTCGCTCGAGCTCGCGGTCGGGCCCGGCGTCTTCGTGCCGCGCCCCGAGACCGAAGGGGTCGCCCAGCTCGCGATCGACGCGCTCCGCGCGAGCGCCGAGCCCGAGCCCATCGGCATCGACCTCGGCTCCGGAAGCGGTGCGCTCGCCCTCGCCCTCGCGACCGAGGTTCGGCATGCCAGGGTGTGGGCGGTCGAGAACTCGCCGGAGGCGTACCCATGGACCCGGCGCAACGTCGACGAGGTCGCGGCTCCCAACCTCGAACTGGTCTTCGCCGATCTCGCGGTCGCCCTGCCCGAGCTCGACGGCACGGCGGCGGTCGTCGTGTCCAACCCGCCGTACATCCCGCAGGATGCGATCCCGCGAGACCCCGAGGTGCGCCTGCACGATCCCGAGCGTGCGCTCTACGGCGGGCCCGACGGGCTCGACGTCGTGCGTGCCCTCTCGAAGCGGGCGCTCGCGCTGCTGCACCCGGGGGGAGTGCTCGTGATCGAGCACGGTGAGCTCCAGTCGGCCGAGATCGCCGCACTGCTCTCCGCCGACGGGTGGCGGGCGATCGCGCACCACCGCGACCTCACGGGCCGCGACCGGGCGACGACCGCCCTGCGCTGAGGGCTCTCTCGGCTGGTTGAGGAGCGACGAAGGCGGTGGGTCGAGGAGGCGCGCAGCGCCGTCTCGAGACCAGCGTCTCGAAACCTGCCCAGCACGTGTGACGCGGTTTCGAGACGGCGCTGGCGCGCCTCCTCAACCTGCAGACTTCTTCTCGCGCTCGACGGCGCGCTTGATCGCCTCACGTTCGCGCTTCTGCGCCTCGCGCAGGGCCTTCTCGGCTTCGCGCCGCGCCTTCGCGGCCTCGCGCACCTTGGGGTCGCGAGGGAGTTCGACCTGTGGCGGGAGCGGCGCGGGGCGATCGGGGGTCGAAGCATCGCCGCCGACGTGGTCGACGTGGTGCTCGATGCCGTCGAGGATGCGCGCCAGGCCGAATGCGAAGTCGTCGTCGGACTCGTCGGGCGCCGTGCCGGGCGGGGCGACGTAGCCGCCGCTCGCGAGCAACGGGCTGAGGTAGGGGAACCGCTCGGGGGTGACGAGTTCGGCGAGGGCCTCGAAGAAGTTCGCGCCCGTGACATCCGCCGGATCCGAGGCCGCCGCGGCGGCGGCGCCGAGGTCGCGTTCCTGAGCGCTCGTGGCGCGCGCGTAGCTCGTCACGAGCAGGAGCGCGGACATCTTCTCGCCGTCGCTGAGCGGCAAGTCGCGCACCTCGCGCAGGAACCAGTCGACCATGAGCAGGCTGTTGGGCGTGATGGGTGCGCCCGAGATCGGGATGTCGACGAGCCAGGGGTGCGCTCGATACGCGCCGCGCATCGCGAGGACCCATGCGGTGACGCCCTCACGCCAGGTGCGTTCGATCGCGTCGTCGGGCACCGGCGGGGTGAGGGCCCCCTCCTGCATGAGCAGGATGAGGTCGTCCTTGCTCGTGACGTAGCGGTACAGCGACATCGTCGTGAATCCGAGCGATGCCGCGACCCGGCTCATCGAGACAGCCGCGAGCCCTTCGGCGTCGGCGATCTCGATCGCCGCCTCGACGATGCGCTCGATCGAGAGTTCGCGTTTCGGCCCGCGCTGCGGGTTCGCGGCGACCCCCCATGCCAGCGCGACGCCGCGGGGGAGTTCGGGGTCGGCCCGCACGTCGCTCATTCGGCTCCCGTCGATCGTTGGCTTGACGACAGTCTAGAACTGTGTATTACTTAAACAACAGTGGATGACATAAACAGTTTGCGCCATACGCAGACCTGAGAGGAAGGAACATCCCATGGATCTCGCCATCGACGCGACCGGGCTGCGCAAGCGCTTCGGTCGCACCGACGTGCTCGCCGGCCTCGACCTCACGGTCGCCGCAGGCACGGTCTTCGCGCTGCTGGGGCCGAACGGCGCCGGCAAGACGACCACGATCAACATCCTCACGACGCTCGTGCGCCCCGACGAGGGCACGGCCCGGGTCGCCGGGTTCGACGTCGTCGCCGCGGCCGACGAGGTCAAGCGGCGCATCGCGCTGACCGGCCAGTCCGCGGCCGTCGACGAAGTGCTCACGGCCACCGAGAACCTCGTCATGCTGGGTCGGCTCTCCGGGCTGTCGCGTCGCGACGCGTCGACGCGGGCCGCAGAGCTCGCCGAGCGCTTCGGGCTGTCGGATGCCGCGAGCCGGTGTGTCGGCACGTACTCGGGCGGCATGCGCCGACGGCTCGACCTCGCGCTCAGCCTCGTCGTCGACGTTCCGGTGATCTTCCTCGACGAGCCGACGACGGGCCTCGATACCCGCAGTCGCCAAGAGCTCTGGACGCTCATCCGAACACTCGCCGATGCCGGCACCACGGTCTTCCTCACGACGCAGTACCTCGAGGAGGCCGACCGGCTGGCCGATCGCATCGCCGTGCTCGACGGTGGCCGCATCGCCGCCGAGGGCACCGCCGACGAGCTCAAGGCACGCATCGGCGGCGATGTCGTCGAACTGCGCAGCCACGACGGCGGGCTTCTCCGCGAACTCCCCACCGACGGCTCGGTGCACGGCCTGCGAGCAGCCATCGACGAGCTCGACCGCACCCCGGCAGCCGCGGCCGAGGGCGTGCAGGTGACCATCCGCCGCCCGAGCCTCGACGACGTGTTCCTCGCGATCACCGCCGGCGGCGGGACATCCGACCGCACCCGCGACCTCATCGAAACGAAGTGACCCTCATGACGACCCTCACCGCCACCCGCCCCCGACTGCGCGGATTCACCGCTGAGTCGACGTTCATCACCCGCAGCCTGATCCACTCGATCCGCGATGTCGAGGCGCTCCTCATGGCCGTCGTGCTGCCCGTGATGCTCATGCTGATGTTCACCTTCATCTTCGGCAACGCGATCGACCCCTCGGGCGGCTACGTCGACTACGTCGTGCCCGGCATCATCCTGCTGTGTGCGGGATTCGGCGCCGCCTCGACCGCTGTCGCGGTGTCGCGCGACATGACCACGGGCATCATCGACCGGTTCCGCACGATGCCCCTGCGCAGCGGTGCCGTGCTCACCGGGCACGTCGTCGCGAGCCTCGCCCGCAATCTGCTCGCGACCGCCGTCGTGGTCGCGGCCGCCCTACTCGTCGGCTTCCGTCCGTCGGCCTCGTTCCTCGACTGGGTGGCGGCGTTCGCGGTGATCGCGCTGTACATCCTCGCGATCACCTACCTCTTCGCCGCGATCGGCCTGGCCGCCTCGAGTCCCGACGCCGCGAGCGGCTACGGCTTCATCCTGCTGTTCCTGCCCTACGTGTCGAGCGCCTTCGTGCCCGTCGAGACCATGCCCGAATGGCTGCAGTGGATCGCCGACAACCAGCCCATCACGCCCGTCATCGAGACGATCCGCGCGCTGCTCATGGGCACGCCCGTGGGCGACTCCGCATTGTGGGCGATCGGATGGTGCGTCGTGATCATCGCGGCGGCAGCGATCTGGGGCGCGTGGCTGTTCCGTCGCAAGGCCGGCAGGCGCTGAGCGGATGACCCGGGCGGGCGGTATCGCGATGCGATACCCGCCCGCGGCATCCGATCGGCCCGCGCTGCTGGTCTAGAATCGGCAGGTCATGACTGCCATCTTCGACTGCTCGGTCGACTCCCAACTGCTCACCGGCATGCGACTCGCGAGAGGTGCCATCGGCCGGGGGCAGCTCGTCGTGATCCCGACCGACACGGTCTACGGCCTCGCCGCCGATGCGTTCAGCGCTCAGGCGGTCGCGGGCCTGCTCGCCGCCAAGGGGCGCGAACGCACGGCGCCGCCGCCCGTGCTCATCCCCGGCATTCCCACCCTCGACGCGCTCGCGACCGACATCCCCGAGGTCGTGCGGCTGCTCGTGGGCGAGTTCTGGCCCGGCGGGCTCACCGTGATCCTGCGCGCGCAGCCCTCGCTGCAGTGGGACCTCGGCGAGACGCGCGGCACCGTGGCGCTGCGCATGCCCGCCAACCCGATCGCCCTCGAGCTGCTCGCCGAGACCGGCCCGCTCGCGGTGTCGTCGGCGAACCTCTCGGGCATGCCGTCGGCGACCACCGCCGCCGAAGCCGAGCAGATGCTCGGCGAGCACGTCGCCGTGTACCTCGACGGCGGACCGGCCGGCGAGTCCTACGAGGCGATCGGCGAGCGGCCCGGCGACACCTCGTCGACGATCGTCGACGCAACGGGCATCCACGACGGCGAGGGGGTGCTGCGCATCGTGCGCGCGGGCGTCATCTCGCGCGAACGCATCGCCGCGGTCGTCGGTGAGGAGATGCTCGCGCCCGAGGGCGCCGCAGCAGTCGCCGACGCCGAGCCCGAGCAGGCCGATGGCGCCGTCGAGGGCGCCGGGCCGGCGGACGGCGCCGAACCCGGGGCATCCGACACCGGGGCACCCGACTCGGCGACATCCGACCCCGCGACATCCGACGCCGCGGGATCCGCTTCCGCGACCGCGGGATCCGACCCCGCGAACGCGGGCGACGAAACAGGCCCGACCGCCTCATGACCCTCTTCCTGCTGCTCGCGCTGCTCACCGCGCTCGTGACGTTCGGCGGATCGATCCTCGTCTGGAAGCTGAGCCTGAAATACCGGCTCTACCCGAAGATCCGCGAGCGTGACGTGCACACGCGGCCGACGCCGCGCCTCGGGGGCATCGCGATGTTCGTCGGCATCGTCGTCGCGATCGGCGCGGCCGCGTTCGTGTCGACGCTCGGATCGTCGCGGTTCTCGAACGTCGCGATCATCTTCCAGAATCCCGGCCAGATGCTCGCCATCCTGGGCGCGGCGCTGCTGATCGTGCTCACCGGCGTCGCCGACGACATCTGGGACCTCGACTGGACGACGAAGCTCGCGGGCCAGTTCCTGGCCGCGGGACTCATCGCCTGGCAGGGCGTGTCGATCGTGTCGCTGCCGATCGGCGGCATCACGCTCATCCCGTCGTGGGTGAGCGTGACGCTCACGGTGTTCACGATCGTGCTCGTGATGAACGCCATCAACTTCATCGACGGCCTCGACGGCCTCGTCGCCGGTGTCGCGCTCATCGCCAACGGCGTCTTCTTCCTCTACACCTACCTGCTCGTGCAGCAGACGTCGCCGCTCAACTACTTCAACCTCGCGTCGCTGCTCGCGATCGTGCTCGTCGGCGCCTGCGCCGGGTTCCTGCCGTTGAACTGGCATCCCGCGAAGCTGTTCATGGGCGACGCGGGATCGATGCTCATCGGACTGCTCATGTCGACCGCGGCGATCGCGGTCACCGGCCAGCTCAACCCGACCGGCGTCGGGTTCGACCAGTTGTTCGCGGCGTTCATCCCGATCCTGCTGCCCTTCCTCGTGCTCATCATCCCGCTGCTCGATTTCGGCCTCGCCGTCGTGCGGCGCCTGCGCGCCGGCAAGTCGCCGTTCGCGGCCGACCGCAAGCACCTGCACCACCGCCTGCTCGACATGGGGCACTCGCACTTGAACGCCGTGCTCATCTTCTACGGCTGGACCGCCGTCGCCTCGGTCGGATGCCTGCTCACCTACGTCTTCCCGGTCTACTTCGGCATCGACTCGATGTGGGCGTTCGTGCTGATCGCCATCGGCTTCCTCGTCTGTGCCGCGATCACGCTGGCACCGCTCGGTCGTCGCAAGCGACTCACGGTGGCCGCGGAGGCGCGGTCGGTAGAATCAGGCCAACCCGACTCAGGAGCACGATGACCGACGCACTTCCCGGCACGCCCGCCGACGGCCACCCCCCGGCTTCCACGACTCCGGCGGTCGCGCCGATCCTCCGGCGCGCCCTGGTCTACGGAGCGATCCTCGCGGTGGGTCTCGCCGTCGTCGGTTCGATCGTCGGCTACCTGGTGGCCGGCATTCCCGGGCTCACGAGCGCGCTCATCGCCGCGGTGCTCACGGTGGTGTTCTTCGGCCTCACCGCGGCCACGGTGCTCATCGCGTCGCATGTGGCCAAGGGGCAGATGTTCTCGACGGTGTTCTTCGGCATCGTGCTCGGCGGATGGCTGGCGAAGCTGCTCGTGTTCTTCGTCGCGGTGCTCTTCGTGAGCCGCCAGGAGTTCATCGACCCGTACGTCTTCTTCATCACGATCGTCGTCGCCGTGATCGGCAGCCTCGTGGTCGACGTGCTGGCGTTCCGCAACGCGCGCGTGCCATACGTCAGCGACGTCGATCTGCCCGGCCCCCAGGGTCCCGATTCCGCGTCGTGACGATTCGGTGATCGACCGATCTTCTTGCTAGAGTCGAACGCGATCCCCCCTTCTTTGCGCGTAACGACACGCCCCGAAACTGGAGACAGCGCTGCTAGGTAACGCTCTCGTTCACATGCTCCCGTTCGCGACCTCCGAAGAAGGTGGTTCGGGTGAGTTCCATGGTCCTTCGCTGACCGACTTCTTCCCGCCGGTGATCCTCTTCGAAGGCACCTGGTTCGAGATCAACCGCATCATCCTCATCCGGTTGCTCGTCGTCGCCGTGCTCATCCTGCTCTTCTGGCTGGCCACCCGCCGCATGAAGCTCGTGCCCGGTCGCGGCCAGAGCCTCGCCGAGCTCGCGCTCGACTTCGTGCGCAACAACATGGTGTACGACACGCTCGGCAAGCGCGACGGCAAGCGATTCCTCCCGCTGCTCACGACGCTGTTCTTCCTCATCCTCGCGATGAACCTGACCGGCATCATCCCCGGCATCAACATCGCCGGCAGCTCGGTGATCGGCTTCCCGCTGTTCCTCGCCCTCGTCTCCTACGTCGCGTTCATGTACGCGGGCATCAAGAAGCACCCGGGCGCGTTCTTCAAGAACTCGCTGTTCCCGTCGGGCGTGCCGTGGTACCTCTACATCGTCGTCACGCCCATCGAGTTCGTCTCGACGTTCGTCCTCCGGCCGATCACGCTGGCGCTGCGACTCCTGATGAACATGGTCGCCGGGCACATGCTGCTCGTGCTCTGCTTCTCGGCCACGCAGTTCTTCATCTTCACGGCCGGCGGCCTGTGGAGCCTGTTCAGCATCGGCACCTTCGCGTTCGGCCTGGCGTTCACGCTGTTCGAACTGCTCGTCGCAGTGCTGCAGGCCTACGTCTTCACCCTGCTCTCGGCCGTGTACATCCAGCTGGCGCTGGCCGAAGAACACTAAACGAACCGGGATCCCGGTTCGACAACATGGAAGGAAACACACATGGACGCAACGACAATCCTCGCTGAGGTCAACGGCAACCTCGCTCCCGTCGCGTACGGCATCGCAACGATCGGCCCGGCCATCGGCGTGGGCATCGTCGTGGGCAAGACGGTCGAGTCGGTCGCACGTCAGCCTGAGCTCCAGGGTCGTCTCACGGGCCTCATGTTCCTCGGCATCGCGTTCACCGAGGCACTCGCCTTCATCGCGATCGCCGTGGCGTTCATCCCGTTCCCGTAATCACCCCCTGACGAGACACCGAGGTACCAATGCTCCAGGCAATCGTGACTGCGGCGACAGAAGAGAGCATCAACCCGCTCCTTCCCGCGCCGTACGACATCATCTGGTCGGCGGTCGCCTTCGTCATCATCCTCATCTTCTTCTGGAAGTACGTGCTGCCGCGCGTGCAGAAGCTGCTCGATGAGCGCGGCGAGGCGATCGAAGGCAACATCGCGAAGGCCGACGAGGCACAGCGCAAGGCCGAGGCGGCGCTCGAGGAGTACACCGCCCAGCTCGCCGACGCACGCAGCGAGGCCGGCCGCATCCGCGAGACCGCCCGCGAAGACGGCAAGAAGATCGTCGCAGAGGCCAAAGAGACGGCCACGACCGAAGCCGCCCGCGTCACCGCGAGCGCGCAGGCGCAGATCGACGCCGAGCGCCAGTCGGCCCTCGTGTCCCTGCGCTCCGAGGTCGGAACGCTCGCGATCGACCTGGCGTCCGGCGTCATCGGCGAGTCGCTCACCGACGACAAGAAGGCCGCTGCGGTGGTCGACCGGTTCCTCGCCGACCTGGAGGCCTCCGAGGCCACCGCCGGAGGGAAGAAGTAGTCCATGGGTAGCGCTACGAGAGAGGCCCTGACCGGCACGCGCGCCGCGCTGTCGGCGCTCGGCCGCGCCGAACTGTCGGTCGCAGACGACCTCCTCGCCGCGGTCCGCGCGATCAGCGGCACGTCGCAGCTGCGCTCGGCACTCACCGACAACGAGGCCGACGCAGCGCAGAAGCGCGCGCTCGTCGACGCGGTGTTCGGCAGCAAGATCTCGGCCGACGCGGCCACGCTCCTCACGAGCGCCGCGTCGAGCCGCTGGTCGAGCGGCGCCGACTTCCTCGCCGGCGTCGAGGACCTCGGCATCCGCGTGGCCGCCGACGCCACGGGCGACGACATCGACATCGACGCCGAGCTGTTCGCCTTCGAGCGCACCGTCGCCGCCGACGCGGGTCTCGAGCTCGCACTCGGCTCCAAGCTCGGGTCGTCCGCGGCCAAGGCGGTCCTCGTCGACCGGCTCCTCACGGGCAAGGCGGCACCGGCGACCGTGGCCATCGTGCGTCACCTCGTGCAGCAGCCGCGCGGCCGCCGTATCGGCGAGATGCTGCGCCACGCGGCATCCGTCGTCGCCGACCAGCGCGGATTCGACATCGCGACGGTCACGACCGCCGTGCCGCTGAGCGAAGCGCAGCTCGCGCGCCTCGAGCAGGGGCTGGCCGCCCAGACGGGTGGTCGCCGCATCCGTTTCGACACCATCGTCGATCCCGCCGTCGTCGGAGGGGTTCGCGTCCAGATCGGCGACGACGTCTTCGACGGCAGCGTCGCCAGCCGCCTCAGCTCGCTGAGGCAGAAGCTTGCCGGCTGACGCCGGACCACAACGACCGGCGTCATTCGCCGCGACAGACCAGTAGCTGTACGACCTGTACAGATAAGGGCCAGCCCCAGAAAAGGAAATGGCAATGGCAGAACTCTCCATCAGCCCCGACGAGATCCGTTCGGCTCTCGCGGAGTTCGCCTCGGCATACGAGCCGGGTGCAGCGCAGAAGACCGAGGTCGGATACGTCACCGACGCAGCCGACGGCATCGCACACGTCGAGGGCCTGCCCTCCGTCATGGCGAACGAGCTCATCCGCTTCGCCGACGGCACGCTCGGCCTGGCGCTGAACCTCGACGAAGACGAGATCGGTGTCGTGGTTCTCGGCGAGTTCACCGGCATCGAAGAGGGCATGGAGGTGACCCGCACGGGCGAGGTCCTCTCGGTGCCCGTCGGCGAGGGCTACCTCGGCCGTGTCGTCGACCCGCTCGGCAACCCGATCGACGGCCTCGGCGAGATCACCGGCATCGAGGGCCGTCGTGCCCTCGAACTGCAGGCGCCCGGCGTCATGCAGCGCAAGTCGGTGCACGAGCCGCTGCAGACCGGCATCAAGGCGATCGACGCGATGATCCCCGTCGGCCGCGGCCAGCGGCAGCTCATCATCGGCGACCGCCAGACGGGCAAGACGGCCATCGCGATCGACACGATCATCAACCAGAAGGCCAACTGGGACTCGGGCGACGTCAACAAGCAGGTTCGCTGCATCTACGTCGCGATCGGCCAGAAGGGCTCGACCATCGCCTCGGTGAAGGGCGCCCTCGAAGACGCCGGCGCCATGGAGTACACCACCATCGTCGCGGCGCCGGCCTCCGACCCCGCCGGCTTCAAGTACCTCGCGCCGTACACCGGCTCGGCCATCGGCCAGCACTGGATGTACGACTCGAAGCACGTCCTCATCATCTTCGACGACCTGTCGAAGCAGGCCGAGGCCTACCGCGCCGTGTCGCTGCTCCTCCGTCGTCCGCCGGGACGCGAGGCGTACCCCGGTGACGTCTTCTACCTGCACTCGCGTCTGCTCGAGCGTTGCGCGAAGCTCTCCGACGAGCTCGGCGCGGGCTCGATGACCGGTCTGCCGATCATCGAGACCAAGGCGAACGACGTCTCGGCGTACATCCCGACCAACGTGATCTCGATCACCGATGGCCAGATCTTCCTCCAGTCCGACCTCTTCAACGCGAACCAGCGTCCCGCGGTCGACGTGGGCATCTCGGTCTCGCGAGTCGGCGGCGACGCGCAGGTCAAGTCGATCAAGAAGGTCTCGGGCACGCTGAAGCTCGAGCTCGCGCAGTACCGCTCGCTCGAGGCGTTCGCGATGTTCGCGTCCGACCTCGACGCGGCCAGCCGCCGTCAGCTCGCCCGTGGTGCGCGCCTGACGGAGCTGCTCAAGCAGCCGCAGTACTCGCCGTACCCCGTCGAGGAGCAGGTCGTCTCGATCTGGGCCGGCACCAACGGCAAGCTCGACGAGGTTCCCGTCGAAGACATCCTGCGCTTCGAGCGTGAGCTGCTCGACTACCTCGGCCGCAACACCGAGGTGCTCTCGAACCTGCGTGAGACGAACGTGCTCTCCGACGAGACGGTCGCCCAGCTCGAGTCGGCAGTCGACACGTTCAAGCAGGAGTTCCAGACCGGCGAGGGCAAGCCGCTCGCCTCGGTCGGCTCCGAGCAGTTCGAGGCCATCGCCGAAGAGGACGTCAACCAGGAGAAGATCGTCAAGGCCCGCCGCTAGGCAGCCCGCGATTGACGACCGAACCCTAGCGATACAGGAGAGAAATGGGAGCGCAACTTCGGGTCTACCGGCAGAAGATCAGGTCTGCCCAGACGACGAAGAAGATCACCAAGGCGATGGAGCTCATCGCCGCCTCGCGCATCCAGAAGGCGCAGGCGCGTGTGACGGCTTCGACGCCGTACTCGCGCGCCATCACGCGCGCCGTCTCGGCTGTCGCGACCTACTCCAACGTCGATCACGTGCTGACGACCGAGCCCGAGAAGATCGAGCGCGCCGCCGTGCTGATCGTCACGAGCGACCGGGGTCTCGCGGGCGCGTTCAACTCGCAGGTGCTCCGCGAGGCCGAAGAGCTCAGCGAGCTGCTGCGGTCGCAGGGCAAGGAGGTCGTGTACTTCCTGGTCGGACGCAAGGCGGTCGGCTACTTCGCGTTCCGCCGGCGCTCGTCCGAGCGCCAGTGGGTCGGCAGCTCCGAGAACCCCCAGTTCGACCTCGCCAAAGACGTGGCCGAAGCCGTGCTCGAGGCGTTCCTGCGCGATGCGGCCGACGGCGGTGTCGATGAGATCCACGTGGTCTACAACCGCTTCGTGAGCATGATGACGCAGACCCCCGAGGTCGTGCGCCTCCTGCCGCTCGAGGTCGTCGAGGGAGTCGAGGAGCCCGACTCGACGGTGCAGCCGCTGTACGAGTTCGAGCCCGACGTCGAGACGGTGCTCGATGCGCTGCTGCCGGTGTACATCGAGAGCCGCATCTTCAACGCGCTCCTGCAGTCGGCCGCGGCCAAGCACGCTGCCACCCAGAAGGCGATGAAGTCGGCGAGCGACAACGCCGACAAGCTCATCACCGACTACACGCGCCTCGCGAACGAAGCGCGCCAGGCCGAGATCACGCAGCAGATCGCCGAAATCGTGGGCGGCGCCGACGCGCTCGTCGTCGCCAAGTAATCCAGAAAAGAGAGAGCACAATGACTGACACCGCAACCGCGCCGGTCGCCGAGTCGACCGCCGGCGCCGTCGGCCGCATCGCCCGCGTCACGGGCCCCGTCGTCGACATCGAGTTCCCGCACGACTCGATCCCAGAAATCTACAACGCTCTCCGCACCGACATCACGATCGGCGACGAGACCACCTCCCTCACGCTCGAGGTCGCCCAGCACCTCGGTGACGACCTCGTTCGCGCCATCGCGCTGAAGCCCACCGACGGGCTCGTGCGTGGTCAAGAGGTCACCGACACCGGTGAGGCGATCTCGGTGCCGGTGGGCGACATCACCAAGGGCAAGGTCTTCAACGTCATCGGCGAGGTGCTGAACGGCGAGCCCGGTGAGGCCGTCGAGGTCACTGAGCGGTGGCCCATCCACCGCAAGCCCCCGGCGTTCGACCAGCTCGAGTCGAAGACCCAGCTCTTCGAGACCGGCATCAAGGTCATCGACCTGCTCACGCCCTATGTGCAGGGTGGCAAGATCGGCCTCTTCGGTGGTGCAGGCGTCGGCAAGACCGTGCTCATCCAGGAGATGATCCAGCGCGTCGCGCAGGACCACGGCGGAGTGTCGGTGTTCGCCGGCGTCGGCGAGCGCACCCGTGAGGGCAACGACCTCATCCACGAGATGGAGGAGGCGGGCGTCTTCGACAAGACCGCCCTCGTGTTCGGCCAGATGGACGAGCCGCCGGGGACGCGTCTTCGCGTCGCCCTGTCGGCGCTGACGATGGCGGAGTACTTCCGCGACGTGCAGAAGCAGGACGTGCTGCTCTTCATCGACAACATCTTCCGCTTCACGCAGGCGGGGTCCGAGGTGTCGACGCTGCTCGGCCGCATGCCGTCCGCTGTGGGCTACCAGCCGAACCTGGCCGACGAGATGGGCATCCTGCAGGAGCGCATCACGTCGACCCGCGGTCACTCGATCACCTCGCTGCAGGCCATCTACGTGCCCGCCGACGACTACACCGACCCGGCCCCCGCGACGACGTTCGCGCACCTCGACGCGACGACCGAGCTCTCGCGTGAGATCGCGTCGAAGGGTCTCTACCCGGCCGTCGACCCGCTGACCTCGACCTCGCGCATCCTCGACCCCCGCTACCTGGGCGAGGACCACTACCGCGTCGCGACCACGGTCAAGCAGATCCTGCAGAAGAACAAGGAGCTCCAGGAGATCATCGCGATCCTCGGTGTCGACGAGCTCTCCGAGGAAGACAAGATCACGGTGGCACGTGCACGCCGTATCCAGCAGTTCCTCTCGCAGAACACCTACATGGCGAAGAAGTTCACGGGTGTCGAGGGTTCGACCGTTCCGCTGAAGGACACGATCGAGTCGTTCGACGCGATCGCGCGCGGTGACTTCGACCACGTCGCCGAGCAGGCCTTCTTCAACGTCGGCGGAATCTCCGACGTCGAAGAGAAGTGGGCGCAGATCCAGAAGGAGAACGGCTGAGCATGGCCAGCCTCAACGTGAGCGTCGTCTCGGCCGACCAGGAAGTCTGGTCGGGCGAGGCGACCATGGTGGTCGCTCGCACCGTCGAAGGCGAGATCGGCATCCTGCCCGGTCATGAGCCGCTGCTCGCGATCCTCGCCGGTGGCGAGGTGCGCGTCACGCTCGCCGGCGGTGAGAAGATCACCGCGAACGCGGAAGAGGGATTCCTCTCGGTGCAGTCGGATTCCGTGCAGGTCGTGGCCTCGCGCGCTCAACTCGTCTGAGGAGACACGGATGCAGGGGGAGCAGCCGTTCGACCGTCAGTTCGGTGACCTGAGTGTCACCCAGCTCATCGTCATGGCCGGATTACCGGGTGCGGGCAAGTCGACGATCGCCGAGATCGTCGGCGCCCGCCTCGGCGCCACCGTGGTGTCGGTCGACCCGATCGAGTCCGCGATCCTGCGGGCCGGCATCGATGCCGACCAGCCGACGGGGCTCGCGGCGTATCTCGTCGCCGAGGAGATCGCCCAGAAGGAACTCGAATCGGGTCGCACGGTCATCGTCGACGCTGTCAACGCCGCCGAGGCAGCACGGCTGCAGTGGCGCGACCTCGCCGAGCGCGCGGACGTGCGGCTCCGGGTCATCGAGGTCGTCTGCTCGGATGAGGCGCTGCATCGTGCTCGACTCGAGAAGCGCGAGCGCCGGCTTCCGCACCTCGAAGAGACGACCTGGCGTGCGGTCGAGCAGAGCCTCGAAGGGTATGCCGTGTGGACCGGACCGTCGTCAGCGCTCCCGCGGGTGACGATCGACAGCGTCGAGACGCTCGGTACGAACGTCGACGCGGCACTCGCCTTCATCGGCGCGTAGTGCGGATCCTCCTACCGCCGTCCGAAACGAAGCGCGACGGCGGCGCCGACGCGCCCCTCGAACTCGCCGCGCTGTCGTTCCCGACGCTCTCGTCCGCTCGCGAGCAGACGCTCGCCGCACTCGGCGAGCTCTCGGCCGACCGCGAGGCGATGATGCGGGCGCTGAAGCTCGGGCCGCGGCAGGCCGCCGAGATCGACCGCAATCGGGAGCTTCCGGGCGCTCCGACCATGGCGGCGATCGACCGCTACACCGGGGTGTTGTTCGACGCGCTCGACCCGACGTCGCTCGATGCACCCGCCCGCGAGTTCGCGAGTCGAACGGTCGTCGTGCACTCGGCCCTCCTCGGGCTCGTCGGGGCACTCGACCCCGTGCCGGCGTATCGCCTCTCGCACGACTCCAAGCTGCCGGGGCTGCGGCTGAAGTCGCACTGGCGTGCGCCGATCGCCGAGGTGCTCGGCGGCGAGCCCGGACTCATCATCGACCTCCGCTCGGAGGGCTACGCCGAGCTCGGACCGGCCCCGGTTCGTCCTGGCAGCGTGTATGTGCGCGTCGTCTCGGTCGACGCCGCGGGGCGGAAGCGCGCGCTGAACCACTTCAACAAGCAGGCGAAGGGGCGTTTCACCCGCGCCGTGCTCGAGCGGCGCCCCGAGCTCGACAGCCTCGACGATCTGCTCGACTGGGCTCACGCCGCGGGCTTCTCGATGCAACTCGGCGAGGAGCGCGGCGCGACGTTGCCGCGCGAGGTGGAACTCGTCGCCTGATGCGCCGGGCGCACGATTCGACGACTGCGTGCCGCACCGCGCGATGCCTCGCCCTCGGCCTCGCGACTTCATGACGTAACGCTGGGTCCGGTCGGACACGACCGGACCCAGCGCGCCCTGACGGAGGGCTTGGATGAGAACGGTGTCTCAGCCGCCGTAGAGTGCGACGACGCCCGCGCGGTCGGAGTTCGTCATCGACAGGTCGTCGGACGAGCCGTTGCACTGCGGGTAGTGCATGATCGACGCCGAATCGTAGGGCGTCAGCGGACGCCAGTTGTTGTCTTCGAAGCAGGTGCCCGATTCGGGGCGCGTGTGCTCGTGCCGGAAACCGAGGGCGTGCCCGAGTTCGTGGCCGATGATGTTGGTCGGCGTCCAGGAGCCTGAGCTCCAGATCGAGTCGTCGATGAGCACGTTCTGCTGACGGTCCGGTGAGCTCGGGAAGAACGCGCGGGCGATGTACTGCGAGGTCTGCACGGGCTCGACCGAGAACAGGACCGATTTGTTGCGCGTCGTGCACTGGCCGTCGGCGCTGCTCACGTGCACGAAGTTGATCTTGGACGACGCGGACTCCCAGAGGGCCGCGCCGCTCGCCATCGCGCTGACGACGTCGGCATGACGAGTGCCGAACTTCGTGCTGACGCAATAGGTGAGGTTGCCCACCTGCGAGGCCGACCACTTGTCGTCGGCGCCGTTGACCGTGTTGACGATCAGACCGTCGGTCGGCGTCTCGGGTCCGACGAGCTGTTCGTAGAATGACCGCAGGTCGCTCTGGCCCGAGATCAGCTCGTCACCGTTGACGATGTAGCCGCCGTCGATGTCTCGGTACGTCGATGCCGCGAACTCCTGGTAGGAGGGAACGTCGGAGTCATCGAGCGGGGTTGCGCCGGCGGCCGGGATTACCGTGCCGACAGCGAGCGCGCCCGCCGCGGTGGCGGCGAGCGCGAGTGTTCTCGTGAATCGCATGCAGTGTGCTCCTTCTGAAATGAGCGATCCGCTCGCCTGGTCGGCGAGCGGTATCGGATCCGAAGGTCGGGCATCGTTGCCTGTCCCCCGAAGTGGGCTCAACGTAGCCTGCGCGATTCGACGGTGTCAAGGATCTCAGGGGCGCGCCGCGCGTCCGGCGCGGCGGACATCAGACGCTGCTGGGATGCTTCGCCCGGAAGCAACCGGCGACGTGATCGTCGACCATTCCCGCCGCCTGCATGAGGGCGTACATGGTGGTCGGTCCGACGAAGCGGAAGCCTCGGCGGCGCAGCTCCTTGCTCATCGCGACCGATTCGGCCGTCGTGGCGGGCACCTCGGCGAACGACGCCGGCGCCGCGGCGCGCGGCGACGGGGCGAAACCCCACAGCAGCTGATCGATCGGGACGTCGAGTGCGAGGGTCGCGCGCGCGTTCTGGATGGTCGCCTCGATCTTGCCGCGATGGCGGATGATGCGCTCGTCACCGAGGAGCCGCTCGACGTCGTCGTCGGTCATCGCGGCGACGAGGCGCGGGTCGAACCCGTGGAAGAGCTCGCGGAAGGCAGGTCGTCGTCGAAGGATCGTGATCCACGACAGGCCGGCCTGGAATCCCTCGAGGCACACCTTCTCGAACAGCCGCGTCGGGTCGTGCTGCGGCGTGCCCCACTCGTCGTCGTGGTATCGACGGTACTCGTCGCTGCTCGTGCCCCAGGCGCACCGGGCCAGGCCGTCGTCGCCGATCACGAGTTCGGGTCGGGGGATGACGCTCACGCGGCGAACCCGATGCGTTCATGGCCGAGCAGCCAGAGCTTCGTCGGGATGCCCTCGCCGGCGGAGTACCCCGTGACCCGGCCGTCGGAGGCGAGCACACGGTGGCAGCCGACGATGATCGGCACGGGATTGGCGCCGACTGCGCCGCCGATCGCGCGTGCGGAGCCGGGCTTGCCGACCGCAGCGGCGAGCGAGCCATATGAGGTGGCGTCACCCCAGCCCAGACGTTGGAGCTCACCCCATACCGCCTCTTGGAAGGGAGTTCCGCGCAGTCTCACCGGCAGGTCGAACTCGGTCCGGGCCCCGCTGAAGTACTCGGCGAGCTCGCTTCGAGCTCGATCGAGCACGGGATTGGTGCGCTCGGGCTCGCCGTCGTGGGGCAGCCGGCCATCTTGCTCGATGGTGAGCGAGGTGACGGCGTCATCGTCGGCGACGACCTCGATGCGCCCGATGGGGCTGTCGAGTCTGATGAGGAACACGTTGGTCATGCTCCGAGCGTAGCCGGGGCCTCCGACATGATCTCGCGGGAATCGGACACGGCGGGGAAGTCGACGTTCGGCCCCGCCTGTGGAGGACGAGTGCGAGCGGACGCCCAGCCATCCGTCCTGGTTTCGGCGACTCCTCCTCCCCAAGGGCGGATCTCAACGAGGTTGCGACAGCGCGAGGATCCCACGGCACGCCGCCGGAATGTCCGACAGCATCGCTCGGCATGACGACCATCATCCGCGCCGCATCGGCGCACGACTTCCTCGCCCTCGTCCCGTCGCTCGCCGGCTTCCGGCCCGAACGGTCGCTCGTCTGCGTCGCATTCGAAGGCAACCGCACCGTCGGCGTGCTTCGACACGACCTGCCGTCGAAGGCGCGCGACCGCGCCGCGCTCGTCTCGGTCGTGGTCGGCACCCTCTGCCGAATGCCCGGCATCGATGCGGTCGTGCCGGTGCTGTACACCGATCGCACGTTCGAGTCCGAACGAGGTACTCCCGAGCGACGACTCGCCGAGCAGCTCATCCGGCGCGCCGAGCAGGCGGGCTTCGTCGTCCGCGACGCGCTCTGTCGAGCGGCGGATGCCTGGGGGTCGTACCTCGACCGCGAGACGCCGGCGTCGGGACATCCGCTCGGAATGATCGACGACAATCCCGTGACAGCTCAGGCGCCCGACGCGGCCGGCGTGCTCGACGATCCGGCGGCGAGCGGCGTACTGCCTGCACCCGACGGGCGTGTCGCAGTGCGCATCGCCGAGGAGCTCGAGCGGTTCGGCGACGCCGTGCCGGGTGATGCGGTCTTCGAGCGACTCGGTGACGACACCGACCCCGTCGAGCTCGTCGAATCCCTGCTCTCGGCCGACTTCGTTCGGCAGCCGGCGCTGCGGCTCGCCTGGTTCCTGCACCTCGCCGCACGCCCGGCGTTCCGCGACGGGATGATGTTGCAGTTCGCATTCGGGCCGGTGATCGGAGCTGCAGCGCACGACGACGCCATCGCCGCGGCCGAGCGAGCAGACATGTCGGGCGAGTCGCTCGACGATCTCGTGCGACGTGAGGTCGCCGAGGGTGACCACGACGATGTCACTGAACTGCTCTCGCGCCTGCTGCTCGGCCAGTCGACGTTGCGACCCGAGCGTGCACGGGTCGAGCATGCGCTCGAGCTGCTGCGGCCGCTCATCGCCAACGCGCCCGAGGCGGACCGGGTGGGACCGCTCTGCATCGCGGCGTGGCTCTCCTGGTCGCTCGGCCGCGGCTCGGCGGCCGGGGCCTTCATCGACCGTGCCGTCGAGCTCGAGCCCGCTCATCCCATGGCAGGCCTGCTCGCGGCCTTCATCGGCGGCGGAGCAATACCCGAGTGGGCGTTCGTGCGACCGGCCGCCGAGGCGGCGAGCGTCGGGGCCGGTCGCTCCTAGTGACCTGTCAATCGCGCGGTCGCGCGGGCGATGAGCGACGGCCTGCGGGTCAGAAGTTCCTCGGGGTCGGCGAGCGTCATGCCGAGGATGCCGAGGTTCGCCCCCACATACCGCAACGGTTCGGGCTCCCACAGCGGCGATCGGTGGTTCGCCCAGGGCAGCCTGGTCAGCTCGCTGTCGACGCCCAGTACGAGGTCGGTCAGCGTGCGTCCGGCGAGGTTCGTCGTCGACAGGCCGTCACCGACGTAGCCCCCTGCGAAGCCCACCCCCGTCTTCGGGTTGTAGCTCGCGGTCGCGCACCAGTCTCGGGCGACGCCCAACGGCCCGCCCCATCGGTGGGTCACTCGAGCCTCGCCGACGGCGGGGAAGAGGTCGCGAAGGGCGGCGTGCAGGTGCTCGAACACGCGGTCGACCCGCTCGAACGCCGGGTCCACGGCGCTTCCCCAGTGGTAATTCGCGCCGCGACCACCGAAGGCGAAGCGATTGTCGGCGGTGCGCTGGCCGTAGATGAGGAGGTGCCGGTAGTCGCTGAACGTCTGGCCGTGCTCGATGCCGATCTCCTCCCACACGGCGTCCGAGAGAGGCTCGGTCGCGATCATGAGCGAGTACAGCGGCAGGATCCGCCGACGCACGCGGGGCAGGCCGGGGCCGTACCCCTCGGTCGCGACGATGACATGCTTCGCGGCGATCGTGCCGTGGGCGTCGCCGCCGTCGAGCGAGCGGAAGCGCACCTGGCCGGCCGACCAGTCGAGCACCTCGGTGCGTTCGAAGACGCTGACTCCCCGGGCTTCGACGACGCGTGCCAGTCCGCGCACGAGCTTCGCCGGATGCACCCGCGCGCACGCGGGGTCGAAGACCGCGGCCGGCGAGCCGCCATCGAGCGCGGTCGCACCCGACCCCGCGCCGACGGTGGACTCGTCGCGGTACTCGAGCCGGTCGACCCCGAAGCGCCGTGCCTCGGCGACGTCGGCCTTCGCAGTGCGACGCTGCACGTCGTTGCGCGCGAACACGACCGTGCCGCCGCGTTCGAAATCGCAGTCGATCCCCTCGCGCGCCGTCACCCGGCCGACCTCGTCGACCGTGTCGATCATCGCGCGACGCATGGCGACGGCCGCGTCGAAGCCGTACCGGCGCTCGAGCGCGCCCGCCGTCTTCGGGAACAGCGCCGAGCACCATCCGCCGTTGCGGCCCGAGGCGCCGAACCCGGCGATGTCGCGCTCGAGCACGGCGATCGAGAGCGACGGGTCGGCGCGCGAGAGTTCGTACGCGGTCCACAGCGCCGTGAGACCGCCGCCGATGAGGGCGACGTCGAACCGCGCGTTCGTCGTGAGTGCGTCGCGCGGCGCCAGGTCGTCGAGCCCCTGCGCGACGAGGTCGTCGAGCCAGAAGCTCAACCGACGGTAGGCGGCGGGTGAGGCATCCGTCGCCGTCGCATGAACTCCCGCCGTCACAGCCGGTTCGATGCTTCGGTCAGCACGCCGCGAAGGATCTGCTCGATCTCCTGGAACTCGGGCACGCCGATCGTGAGCGGCGGCGCGAGCTGGATGACCGGGTCGCCGCGGTCGTCGGCGCGACAGTAGAGGCCGGCATCGAAGAGCGCCTTCGAAAGGAAGCCGCGCAGCAGCCGCTCGGACTCGTCGTCGTTGAACGTCTCGCGCGTCGCCGTGTCCTTCACCAGCTCGATGCCGAAGAAGTACCCGTCGCCGCGCACGTCGCCGACGATCGGCAGGTCGAGCAGCTTCTCGAGTTCGGCGCGGAACAGCGGCGAGTTCTCGCGCACGCGCTCGTTGAGCCGCTCCTCCTCGAAGATGTCGAGGTTCTCGAGCGCGACCGCCGCCGAGACGGGGTGCCCGCCGAAGGTGTAGCCGTGGTAGAACGACGTCGTGCCCTTCGAGAAGGGCTCGTACAGCTTCTCGGAGACGATGGTCGCGCCGATGGGGGAGTAGCCCGAGGTCATCGCCTTCGCGCAGGTGATCATGTCGGGCACGTAGCCGTAGGCGTCGCAGGCGAACATGTGGCCGATACGCCCGAACGCGCAGATCACCTCGTCGGAGACGAGCAGCACGTCGTACTGGTCGCAGATCTCGCGCACCCGCTGGAAGTAGCCGGGGGGCGGCGGGAAGCACCCGCCCGAGTTCTGCACCGGCTCGAGGAACACGGCCGCGACCGTCTCGGGGCCCTCGAAGAGGATCATCTCCTCGATGCGGTTCGCCGCCCAGATGCCGAAGGCCTCGAGGTCGTCGGCCGGCGCGCCGACCTCGGCGGCACGGTAGAAGTTCGTGTTCGGCACGCGGAAGCCGCCGGGCGTGAGCGGCTCGAACATCTCTTTCATCGCCGGGATGCCGGTGATCGCGAGCGCGCCCTGCGGGGTGCCGTGATAGGCGACCGAACGCGAGATCACCTTGTGCTTGGTCGGACGGCCCTTGAGCTTCCAGTAGTACTTCGCGAGCTTGAACGCGGTTTCGACCGCTTCGCCGCCGCCCGTCGAGAAGAACACGCGATTCAGGTCGCCCGGCGCGTACTCGGCGAGCCGGTCGGCGAGCTCGATCGCCGCAGGGTGCGCATACGACCAGATGGGGAAGAAGGCGAGCTGTTCGGCCTGCTTCGCCGCCACTTCGGCGAGTCGCGCCCGGCCGTGGCCGGCGTTCACGACGAAGAGCCCCGACAGCCCGTCGAAGTACTTGCGGCCCTCGATGTCGTAGATGTGGTGGCCCTCGCCCCTGGTGATGATCGGCACGCCCGAGGCCTCCATCGTGGACTGCCGGGCGAAGTGCATCCAGAGGTGATCCTTCGCCTTCTGCTGCAATGCACCGTTGTCGTAGACCGCGTCAGTCAATGGGCGGTCGTACACCGTGTCGGTCATGGTCTTCCTTTCCTAGCGAGTGCCCCAGTTGTAGAACTGCTTCTGGAGCTTGAGGTACACGAACGTCTCGGTCGCGCTGACGCCGCTGAGATTGCGGATGCGGGTGTTCAGCAGCGTGATGAGCTCTTCGTCGTTCTCGCACACCACCTCGGCGAGCAGGTCGAAGCTCCCCGCCGTGAGCACCACGTAGTCGATCTCGGGGATCTCGGCCAGCTGTTCGGCGAGCATTCGGGTGTCACCCGCGGCGCGGATGCCGATCATCGCCTGGCGCGTGAAGCCGAGTTGCATCGGATCGGTCACCGCCACGATCTGCATGACACCCGAATCGGTGAGTTTCTGCACGCGCTGGCGGACGGCCGCCTCGGAGAGGCCGACCGCCTTACCGATGTCGGCATACGAGCGTCGGCCGTCGGCCTGCAGCTGCTCGACGATCGCCTTCGAGACAGCGTCGAGCTGTACGGCACGATTGCCGTTGGGGCGACTTGCGTTCGTCATTGCTCGATTGTGACAGTGACGGATGTCTCAGGCAAGGGATTCCGTCGTATTCTCGCGTTCTGACAACTGATTCCATGCTTTTCGCGCGATATGACGGGCCTGCTGTCACGCCCGATGCGGCCGGTGCCAGACTGAACGACATGCCTCGAGGTTCCGTCACGAGCACCGCGACGGCGGGCGCGTCCGCGTGGGACGTGATCGTCGGCGACCGCTTCATCGTCGCGCTGGCCGCACCCGCGCCCGATCCGGTGCTCGCGTCCCTCGCCGAGGCGGCCGGTGAATCCGGCCCGGTGCTCGAGGAGATCGTCGGCCGCCTGCCTTTCGGCGACATCGACCCCATCGAATCGTTCGCACTCGTCTGGTGGCCCGGCGACGATCCGTCCGAGTTGACGGCCGTGGTGCGCGGCGACGCCGTGGTCGACCTCGAGTCACCCGGAGGCAGCCGACGGTTCGACGCACGCGACATCCGCCCGTGGCTGCTCGCGGAGTTCCACGAAGTCACGCGGCTCAGGCTCACCGGCGCTGACGCCGCCCTCGAGCCGCTCCGCGGCGGCGAGCCCGTTCGGCACGCACGGGCGAGTCTTCGCGCGTCCGCGGTGGAGTGGACGCCGGCGATCGTCCCCGAGCCGACCAGACCCGTTACGGTGGTCGCACCGCCCCGCGATCCCGACGCGGCGTTCGCACCGGCCGACGACCATGCATCGGCCACCGATGCGCGCGGCGAATCCTCACCATCGGTCGACGCCGACACCGTCCTGCTCGGGAGGTCCCGGGTCGATGCCGACACGATCATCGTGCCCCGCCGGCGCCCCGGGGCGGGCGACGATCCCTCGGTGCCGACAGCCGATCCACCGGCCGCGGGAGCGGCGCATGTTGGACGCGACGCGTTGCCGGGCGGGCTCGCCTCGGGAGAGGCGATCGGTGATGCGGCCATCGTCGCGACCGTTCCGCAGGTGCGCATCGCGGGCGGACCGGTGCGCGCGGTCACGGCGCCGTTGCTCATCGGCCGCCGGCCGAGCCCACCGCGCATCGCGCGGGCCGACGGCGTCCAGCCCGAGCTCGTGACGGTCGAGTCGCGAGGAGGATTCATCTCGGCGACGCACCTCGAACTGCGCGTCGAGGGCACGCGACTCGTCGCGACCGACCTGCGATCGACCAACGGCACGACTCTTCGACCAGCGGGCGGCGGGCGGCGGCGATTGCGATCGGGCGAATCGATCGTCGTCATCCCCGGCGCATCGCTCGACCTCGGGGACGATACGATCATCGAGATCCTCCCTCCCCGAGGCGGCGATCGAACGACCCGACCAGACAGCAGGCTGCACAGGTGACGCAGATAGGCAACGGCAACGCCCGGCATCGCGTCTCGCTGCCCGACGGCACCGAGATCACGCTCGCGTGGGCGGCGAAGACCGACACGGGGCTGCGCCGCGAAGTCAACGAAGACAGCTTCCTCGCGCAGGCGCCGATCTTCGCCGTCGCCGACGGCATGGGCGGGCACGCGGCGGGCGACTTCGCGAGCGCCGCGGTCGTGACCCGCCTCGCCGAGCACGGCGGCAAGCCCGTCATCGGAACCGCCGACATCGATGCGTCGCTCGACCGGGCGGTGCAGGACATGAGCCGCGGCGCGGGCGTCACCGACGAGGGCAGCGGCACGACCGTCACCGGCATCGCGCTCGGCGTCATCTCCGACGAGCCGGCCTGGATCATCTACAACATCGGCGATTCCCGCGTCTACCGGCTCGTCGGCGGAGTGCTCGAGCAGCTCACCACCGACCATTCCATCGTGCAGGAGCTCGTCGACGCGGGACAGATCACGAAGGAGGAGGCCGACACCCATCCGCACTCCAACGTGATCACCCGCGCCGTCGGCTTCCATGAGGCGCCGATCCCCGACTACCGAGCCATCGCCATCGAGCCCGGCATGCGGTTGCTGGTCTGCTCCGACGGGCTCACGAAAGAACTGACCTCGTACGGCATCAGGCACTTCCTGGTGGCCAACGAGCGGGCCGAGAAGGCCGCCGAACAACTCATCGACGCCGCACTCGGCAACGGCGGTCGTGACAACATCACCGTCGTGGTGGTCGACGTGCTGTCCGTGGTGCGCCCGCCTGCGGGCGAACGGTCCGAGGGCGGCGAGACCGCCCGAGCCTGACGGATGTCCCGCGCTCGTCCTGCGCGTTCTGCACAGGACGATTCGGGTACGGCCGACCCGACCTACAATGGTGGGAAATCCGGGCCCGCCGGCACCGGCGGACGCTCCCCGACCACGAGATGAATGCTGGGAGGACCGTGTCGCGCCGCCTGCCATCCACGCCGCCGAACCTGCCCGGGTTCGAATTCGTGCGCGTGCTCGGCTCCGGCGGATTCGCCGACGTCTTCCTGTACGAGCAGAACATGCCGCGCCGGCTCGTCGCGGTCAAGGTGCTCCTCGCGGGGGTCGTCAACGACGACACGCGCCAGATGTTCCAGGCCGAGGCGAACCTCATGGCCCAGCTGAGCTCCCATCCGTCGATCCTCACGGTCTACCAGGCGAGCGTCGCCGCCGACGGCAGGCCCTACCTGGTCATGGAGTACTGCTCGGCGACGATCGGGCAGCGCTACCGCGCCACCCAGCTGCCGATCGCCGAGGTGCTCTCGATCGGCGTGCGCGTCTCGAGCGCCGTCGAGACCGCGCACCAGCAGGGCGTGCTGCACCGCGACATCAAGCCGTCGAACATCCTGACGACGGCGTTCGGCCACCCGGTGCTCTCCGACTTCGGCATCGCCGCGACGCTCGGCCAGGTCGAATCGAGCGACACGGTGGGGCTCTCGATTCCGTGGTCCGCACCCGAGGTGCTGCACGACGAGGTCTCCGGCACGGTCGCCAGCGAGGTGTGGTCGCTCGGGGCGACCGTGTACTCGCTGCTCGCAGGCCGGAGCCCGTTCGAGATCACCGGTGGTGACAACGGCACCGCGGCGCTCATGGCGCGCATCGCGAAGGCCAAGGTTCCGCCGACCGGGCGCGACGACGTCCCGCCGAATCTCGAGGCGGTGCTGGCCCGGGCCATGTCGCGGGACCCCGGCGCCCGTCAGGCGAGTGCGCTCGAGTTCATCCGCGACCTGCAATCCGTCGAGGCGGAGCTCGGGCTCCCGCAGACACCGATCGAGGTCGTCGTCGACGACTGGGCGCTCGTGACGACGATCGACGACGACGAGCGCACACGCGTGAGCACGGCGCCTTCGGTCTCACTCCGTGGCAGCGCCCGGCGTCGTCGCGGTCCGGCCGCAGCACGCACGCACGCGGGTTCGATCGCGACCCAGTCGCGGCAGCGCGAGACCGGCTCGACGAGCTCATCCGGCGTCACGCAGCGCGTTCCACGACTCGCCTGGGGCGTCTCGATCGTCGCCGTGCTGCTGCTCGCGCTCTCGGGGGCCGGCGTCTGGGCGGTCGTCCAGGGAACGCGGTCGATTCCAGTCGTGAGCAACGTGCAGGGAACGGCTGACGGCACGACCGTCACGTTCACCTGGGCCGATCCCGGCCTCCAGACCGGTGACGTGTACATCGTCTCGATCGACGGCACGCCGTCGCCGGTCCAACGCGACGGCACCTACTCGCTCGAGGTGCTGGATCGTGAACGCGTGTGCGCCAGCGTCGTCGTGAGTCGCGACGGCAAGGCGGGTCAGGCGAGCGCCGAGCGGTGCGTCGACGTCGAGGGGTCCGGCTGATGGTGCCGCTTCGTCGACTGAACCGTCACCGTTCCGCGATCGTCACCGCGGCGGCCGTCGGAGCGGTCGTCGCGGTCGTCGGCGGCATCGCCGTCACCTCCGGGGGATATACGGCGCAGCGCATCGAACTCGGAGACGCCGCGGTCTGGGTCCCGAATGACAACATCCAGTCGATCGGGCGTGCGAACACCGCGGCACTCGAACTGAACTCCCTCGTCGAGACCGGTGGCGGCCCGGTCGAGGTGGCGCAGGCCGGTTCGACCGTGCTCATGCTCGATCCCGAACGTGCGAGCGTCGACATCATCGACGTGACGACCTCGTCGCCCACCGATCAGCCGGTGGCGGTGCCGCCCGACAGACCGACGGTGACCATCGCCGGGGCCCAGGTCGTCATCGTCTCGGCCGGCGATGTGTGGACGTCGCCGATCGACGACTTCGCCGACTTCGACGCCGACGCCGAGCCGCAACTCTCGTTCGGTCCCGACGCACTGGTCTCGGTCGACCCGTCGGGCCGGCTCTTCGCCTACACGCCGACGACCGGTGCGGTCCACGCAGTCGACACCGACGACGCGGGCACGATCCAGCGCAGCTGGGAGATCACGCCCGTGACGGACGATCGCGACCTGCAGCTCAGCTCGGCCGGCGGCACCTGGGCGGTCCTCGATCCGAACGCGCGAACGCTCACACTGCCCGGGCGAGCAGAACTCGACCTCGCCGGTGCGCTTCCCGAGCGCGCCGACCCGGTGCTCCAAGCCGCGTCGGCCGACGGAGACGAGGTCTTGGTCGCACATGAGCGGGGACTCATCGCGGTCGGCATGGACGACGGCGTGGTGCGCTCCCTGGTCGACGGGAGGTCGGGGACCGCGGTGTCCCCGGTCGTGCACGAGGGATGCATCCACGCTGCGTGGAGCAGGGGCACGATCTGGCGATCGTGCGCACCAGCGAACGATCGACTCATCGAACTCGACGGCGCGAGCGGCGCCGCAGAGTTCGAGTTCATGGCGAACGGCAGCGCACTCGCGCTCAACGACCGTCGCAGCGGGCGCACGTGGGCTGCCAGTGCCGACTACGAGTTCATCAACAACTGGAAGGACCTGCTCGACATCCAGAGCGATGACGAGGAGGTCGAGCAGAACGATCCCCACGAGCCGCCGACGGTCGAGAAGAGCCAGCTTCCGCCGGTGGCGGTCGACGACGTCGAGTTCGGAGCCCGCCCCGAGCGGTCCACGTTGCTTCCCGTCATCCTCAACGACTACGACGCGAACGGCGACGTGCTCGTCGTCGACTCGATCGAAGGCGATCTGCCCTCGTGGGCGAAAGTCGACCTCGTCGCCGACAACCAGCAGCTGCAGTTGACCCTCGGCCCCGAGGCCTTCGGCTCGGTGTCGTTCGATTATGTCGTCACCGACGGGCGCGGCGGGACGGCGCAAGCGCACGTCGAGGTCGCGGTCCGTGAACCCGAAGAGAATTCGCCGCCGGTGCAGAAGCGAGAGACTGCCAGCGCTGTCGCCACGAACGGGCGGGTGACGACCGCCGTGCTCGGCGACTGGGTCGATCCCGACGGCGACCCGTTCTTCCTCGAGCAGGCGTCGATCGACGCGCCCGACACGGTCTCGTCGACGGCCGAGGGCGTCGTGGTCGTCGACGAGGGCGGCGAGCGAGGTGGAAGCCGCACGGTCTCACTCCTCGTCTCCGACGGCCGCGACCGGGCGTCGGGAGCGCTCGACGTGAAGGTCTTCGAGCCGGGCAGTGTTCCGCTGATCGCCGACCCGTTCGTGGCGCTCGCGACGGCCGGCCAGGAGATCCGCATCGATCCGCTTCGGCACGTGCGCGGCGGCACCGGCACCGTCGAGCTCAGTGCGGTCCCCGCGAAACCCGACGTCGAGCTCACCCCCGACTACGACCGCGGAACGGTTCGCTTCACGAGCAACTCGGTGCGCACGCACTACCTCGAGTACTCCGTCACCGATGGTGACGAGACGGCGACCGGGGTGGTGCGCGTCGAGGTGTCGGCGCCGCCCGACCGCGACACGAAGCCCATCACCGTTCCCCACACGGCGTACCTGCGCGCCGAGCAACCCGTCGACATCGACGTGCTGGCGACCGACATCGACCCGACCGGCGGCGTGCTCGTGGTCACCGCGGTCGACCCCGACCTCGAGAGCGAGGGCGTGACGGTCGAGATCGTCGAGCACCGGCTGCTCAGGGTGACCCTCACGAGGCCGCTCGCAACCGGGTCGATGGTGTTCGGGTATCGCGTCAGCAACGGCCTGGCCGAAGCCGAGGGCGAGGTGACGCTCGTCGAGGTACCGGTGCCCGCCGTCGCCCAGCCGCCGGTCGCGGCACCCGACGTGATCTCGGCGCGCACCGGGGACGTCGTCGACATCCCCGTGCTCGCCAACGACGAGCACCCCGATGCCATGCCGATCACGCTCGCCCCCGACCTCGTCGAGGAGCCCGCCGAGGGCCTGCTCTTCGCCTCCGACGATCGGCTGCGGTACTTCGCGCCGCAACGCGCCGGTGAGTACGAGGCCATGTACCGCATCGAGTCGGCCGGGCAGTTCGCCACGGCGAAGGTCACGATCTCTGTCAGCGAACCCGACCCCGAGACGAACGTGGAACCCGTGCCCGCCACCGTGACGGGCCGGGTCATCGCGGGCGAGACGGTGCGCATCCCGGTCCCGCTCGGCGGTGTCGACCCCGATGGCGACTCGGTGCAGCTCCTCGGCCAGTACTCGAACCCCACGCGCGGCGCCGTCGTCAACACCGGGCCCGACTGGTTCGAGTTCCGCGCCGGCGAATACTCGGCTGGCGCCGACCAGTTCCAGTACTCGGTGGTCGATGCGATGGGCGCTCGCGCGAACGGCACGGTGCGCCTGGGCATCGCGCCGCGCAGCACCGGCCCGCAGAAGCCGATCGCCGTCGAAGATGAGATCACGGTGCGGCCCGGTCGCACGATCTCGGTGCGCGTGCTCGAGAACGATTCCGACCCGGCCGGAGGCGTGCTCACCCTCACCGGCGTCGAGCCGACGACGGGTGGAGCCTCGGCCGTCGTCGTCGACGACTGGATCGAGGTGGAGGTCCCCGCAGGCGAGGGCGACTACGGCTTCATCTACACCATCGAGAACGAGCAACTCGGCCAGGCGACCGACTTCCTCAGGGTCGAGGCGCGCAACGATGCTCCCCTCGCGCGTCCCGAGGCCGCCGATACGGTGCTCGGGCTCAGCGAGATCCTCGGCGAAGAGCGCATCGATGTTCCCGTGCTCCGCAACGTGTTCCTCGCCGACGGCGATGCAGATGCCCTGCGGGTGGGTCTCGTCCCCGGGTACGCACGCGGCGCCGCGGTGAATCCCGACGGCACGATCAGCGTCGACATCGAAGATCGACGCCGCATCATCCCGTTCACGGTCAGCCATCCCGAAGACGCCTCCGTCGTCGGGCACGCCTTCATCTGGGTGCCGGGGCGCGACGACGCGCTGCCGCAGCTGCGCAAGGACGCGCCCCGCGTCGAGGTCCGCAGCGGCGACGAGGTCGAACTCGAGCTGGCCGACTTCGTGATCGCCGCCTCGGGCCGCCCGGTCACGATCACCGATGAGGCGAGCGTTCGCGCCACGCACAGCGACGGCTCCTCGCTCGTGGTCGACGAGAACACCCTGCGCTTCCGCAGCGAGGAAGCCTACTTCGGTCCGGCTTCGCTCTCGTTCACCGTCACCGATGGTTCGTCGCCCGACGACCCCGAGGCGCGCACGGGCACGATCGTGATCCCGATCGACGTGCTCTCGATCGAGAACCAGCCCCCGTCGTTCGTCGGAGGCGTGATCGAGTTCGAGCCGGGCGCATCGAAGACCATCGACCTGGTCAAGCTCACGAGGTATCCCTACCCCGAGGCCGAGGAGCTGCTCGAGTACCGGGTGCTGCCCCCGCCTGCCGATGGCTTCGAGGTGTCGCTCGACGGCGACGAGATGACGATCACCGCGTCGAACGGCACCCGCACCGGCACTCGAGCCTCGATCGGGGTGGGCGTCGCCGACCCCCGTACCGAGGGTGAGGGCGGTCGAATCGAGCTTCGCGTCGTGCCGTCGACGAAGCCGATCGCACGCCCGGTCGCCGATGTCCACGTCGTGACCCGCGGAACGTCGACCTCGATCGATGTGCTCGCCAACGACGAGGCGACCAATCCCTTCCCCGACACTCCGCTGCGACTTGTCGGCAGGGTGAACGGCCTCGATGCGGACGCACTGCCCCGCGGGGTGACGATCGTGCCGAACGAGTCCGGCTCGACGCTCTCGGTGACCGTCGCGGCCGACGCCGAACCGGTCAACACGACGCTGCAGTACCAGGTCGCCGATGCGACCGATGAGCCGTCCCGCTACGCGTGGGGCACGGTGACGATCTCGGTGCAGGATCGCCCGGATCCTGTCACGGGCCCACAGGTCACCGGCTTCGGAGACGGCACCCTCGATGTGGCATTCGGAGCCGGCGCGTTCAACAACTCGCCGATCACCGGCTACGAGATCGCCCTCGTCGGCCCCGAGTCGGGCGACGTGCTCAGCGCGTCGACGTGTGCGGCGACGACCTGCACGGTGGCGACGCCGGGCAACGGCCAGTCCAACGCCGTCGTCGTCCGCGTGCGTGCACAGAACGGCATCGGATACTCCGACCCGGTCACGGTGCCGGGCGCGATCTGGTCCGACGTCATCCCGCCCGCGCCCGCCGGGCTCCGCGCCCTCCCGCGCGACGGGCGGCTGCGCATCGAATGGGCGCCGGTCTCGACAGGCTCCGGCAGCGCCGTGCGCTCGTACGTGGTCACGGTCGGCGGCGTCTCGAACGAGGTCTCGGCCGGCGCCGCGTGCACGGCGAGCGTGTGCGGCGCCGATTCGGGGTCGCTCGAGAACGGCAGCCGCGTGCAGGTGAGCGTGAGCGCCCGCAACGAGGCATATCCCGCGCTGGCGTCGTGGACCGAGTCGGCGACGACGGGAACGCCGTTCGGCCCGCCCATCGCGGGCGGGATCACCGTCGCCGGCGACGCGACGGCCGGAGCGGTGAACGTCTCGTGGTCGCCGTTCGCAGCCAACGGCGACACGGTGCTCGGCTACTACGTGCAGCGCCTCGTCGAAGGTGCGTCCGGTGTGCCGAGCGGACCGCAGTCCTGCACGGTCACGACGCCTGCCCCGGGCACCGTCGTGGCGCCGAGCAGCGGCGGCACCGTCACCGAGACCGTGCCCGTCTCACCCGACACGACGAGCATCCGCTTCTCGGGAACCTCGTCGGACTCGACGAGATACTCGTTCCTCGTCTGGGGCTACAACCGTGCGGGCTGCGTGAGCACCGACGTCGCGGGAACGGTCGTGCGACCTGGTCCCGGTGCCGTGACCGACGTGCGCAGCGGCATGGACTACAACGGCCTCGAGACGTGGGACCGCTACATCAACGGCGTCGACGTCTCGGCGTCGCGCATGCAGATCGTCGCCGTCGACGCGAACGGCGCCCAGATCCCCGGGTCGAACCGGGAGTTCCACGGCACGGGGTGGCTGCGCGACATCTTCAACAATCCCAGCCGGTTCGCGTTCGGCCAGACCGCCCGCTTCCAGGTGCGCGGCTGCACGGACTGGGGGACCTGCGGGCCCTGGTCGCAGGTGATGCCGAGCGGCGAATCGCCCTCGCTCACCTTCGCGCTGGGAGGTCGTGCGTGGAACAGCACCACGAACACGTGGTCGTGGACGACGCTGCCGAACAACTCGGGGCTGCCCGCCACGCTCCGGTGCGGCGTCGAGGGCCAGCAGGACAGCCGCGCCGCGCAGACCGCGACGAGCTGCAACGTCCCCGGGGCACGACCCGGCGACACCGTCTGGTTGGATATTGAGGTTGCGGGCATCAGCACCCGCTACACGGCCACGAGTTAGGAACGCACATGACGATGACCGCCGAAGAAGCCGCGGCGTTCGCGGGAACCCTCGACCGACTCGTCGGTGCGGTCGAGGAGGTGCTGCTCGGCAAGAACCGCGTCATCCGGCTCGCGTTCACGGCATTCCTGAGTGAGGGCCACCTGCTGCTCGACGACGTGCCCGGCACCGGCAAGACCTCCCTCGCGCGCGCCATGGCGCAGTCCGTCGCCGGAACGAGCAATCGGGTGCAGTTCACGCCCGACATCCTCCCGGGCGACATCACCGGCGTCACCGTCTACGACCAGCGCAGCGGGCTGTTCGAATTCCACCCCGGCCCCGTCTTCGCCAACATCGTCCTCGCCGACGAGATCAACCGGGCGAGCCCGAAGACCCAGTCGGCCCTGCTCGAGGTCATGGAGGAGGGGCAGGTCACGGTCGACGGCCAGACCCATCCGGTGGGACATCCGTTCATGGTCATCGCGACCCAGAACCCGGTCGAGCAGGCGGGAACCTACCGGCTGCCCGAGGCGCAGCTCGACCGGTTCCTCATCCGCTCGTCGATCGGGTACCCCGATCACGCCTCCACGATCCGAATCCTCGAGGGCGCCGACCAGCGCGCGCACGACCACCGCGTCGAGGCGCAGCTCGACGCCGACGAGATCATCCAGCTCGCCGCGCTCGCCCGCACGGTCTACGTCGACCCGACGATCCACGACTACGTGTCGCGGCTCGTCGACGCGACCCGCACCGCAGGCGAGGTGCGGCTCGGCGTGAGCGTGCGCGGTGCGCTCGCCCTCATCCGCACGGCGAAGACCCACGCGGCCGGTCGCGGGCGGCACTACGTCGTGCCCGACGACATCAAGGCGCTCGCGGAGCCGGTGCTCGCGCACCGCCTGATCCTCGACCCCGAAGCCGAGTTCGACGGCGTCACGGCGTCGAACATGATCGCGCAGGTGCTCATCGAGACCCCGCCGCCCTCGACGAGGCAGGCCGTGTGACCTTCGCCCAGACCCACACGAGCATTCCCGAGGAGGCCAGGAAGCGGGGCCTGCTCGCGGTGGTGATCGAGCGCGGACTGCTCGGCGCACGCGCCGCCGCGGGAGCGATCCGGCGAGCGGCACGAGCGGTGCAGGGCGTCGTGACGCCGCTCGGGTGGTCGGTCATCGGCGCCACGATCGTCGCGTTCATCGTCGGGTACGGCTGGGGGCTGCTCGAGATCATCGCCATCGCGTGGGGACTCGTCGTGATCGTCGCGGTCGCGGCACTCTGGCTGATCGGTCGCGGTGCCGGCGAGATCCGGTTGCTCGTCCCGACGCCACGGGTGGTCGTGGGCGAGCCGGCGCTCGCGCGCCTCGTCGCAGCGAATCCCGGTCGACGCGGGTTCCGGGGCGTGCAACTCGAGCTCCCGGTCGGCTCGAGGGTGTTCGAGCGCGTGCTGCCCCGACTTGCGCGCGGCAGTGCGTTCGACGAACAGTTCGCGATCCCGACCGATCGGCGGGGCATCGTCTCGATCGGCCCGGTGCGAACGGTGCGCGCCGATCCCATCGGCCTCATGCGGCGCGAGATCGTGTGGTCCGAGACGGCCGAGCTGCGGGTGCATCCGCGAACCGTGTCGATCAGCGCGCTCAGCACCGGATTCATCCGCGATCTCGAGGGCTTCCCGACGCGCGACCTCACGTCGAGCGACATCGCGTTCCACGCGCTGCGCGAGTACGTCCCGGGCGACGATCGACGCTACATCCACTGGCGCAGCTCGGCGAAGACGGGCACCTTCATGGTGCGGCAGTTCGAGGAGTCGCGTCGCAGCCGGCTCATGATCCTGCTCGACCTCGAGCCCGGAGCGTACGCCGACGATGCCGAGTTCGAGCTCGCGGTCGGAGCGGCGGCCTCGGTCGGCGCGCGCGCGATCCGTGACGCCCGCAGCGTCTCGTTCGTGGTGTCGGGGCCGCGGTCCGCGAGCGGCAGCCGGTTCGGCGGGCCGATGCGAGAGCTCCCCACGGTCTCGCGGGATCGGCTGGTCGACGCGCTCTGCGTGATCGAGCGCGAGCCCCGAGCGGCGCTGCTGCCCGACGTGGCGCGCAGCGCGGTCGAGACGCTGCACGGCATCTCCCTCGTGTTCCTCGTGACGGGCACCGCCCGGGGCATCGCTCCGCTGCGTTCCGCCGCGAGCCGAGTGCCGGCCGGAGTCGAGGTGCTCGCGGTGCAGTGCTCTCCCGAGGGTGAGGCGAGCGCGCGCACCGTCGCCGGACTCACGGTGTTCGACATCGGGTATCTCGAGGACCTGCGGGCGATGCTCGCACGATCGGCGTCGGTCGCATGATCGCCCGGGCACCGGCGGGCGCCGATCGGTTCGCACCGACGGCGGTCACCGTCGTGCTCGTCGTCGCGATGCTCGGTGCCGCGATGATCCCCTGGTGGCCGATCTACGAGAGCCCCGCGTTCTTCGTCGCGGCGGGCGCGGCGATCGTGCTCGGGACGGCGATCGGGGTCGTCGGAGCCCGACGCCGATGGCCCTCCTGGGCGGTCGTGGTCGCGGTCGTCGCCGCGTACCTCGTGGTCGGCGTGCCCGTCGCGGTGCCCGGTCAGGCCCTCGGCGTGCTGCCGACGCCGGCCGGGCTGCTCGAGCTGGTGACCGGCACGGCTCTGTCGTGGAAGCAGCTCGTCACGATCGCGGTGCCCGTCGGCTCGTATCAGGCGCTCCTGGTCCCGCCGTTCCTGCTGGGGCTCATCTGCACCACCGCCGCGATGACGATCGCCCTGCGCAGCCGGCATCCGGCGGCGGCGGCGCTGCCGGCCGCGCTGCTGCTCGTCGCGGGCATCGCCCTGGGCGTGGTCCACGTCGGCATCGCGCTGCAAGCGGGCCTGGTGTTCCTCGTCACCGTCGTCGCCTGGCTCGTGCGCGTCGCGATCGCGAAGCGCCGGGCCGTCACCCGCGGCCGACGTGTCGACGGCGCCGTCGCCGACGCGCGGCGCGTGTTCGGGGCATCCGCGCTCGTCGCCGTCGCGCTCATCGGCGCGACGGCGGCCTCGCTCGCCATGCCGGGCCCGCAGCGCAATGTCGTGCGGGCAGAACTCCAGCCTCCGTTCGAGCCCAACGAGCACGACAGCCCGCTCGCCGGGTTCCGCGCGGCGTTCCGCGAGGAGGTCGCCGACGTCACCATGCTCGAGGTGCGGGGCCTGCCGCCCGGTTCCGGCATCCGCATCGCCGCACTCGACACGTACGACGGCGTCGTCTACTCGGTCGGCGGCAGCGACGGCAACACGCTGTCGGGTCGGTTCGCCCGGGTGCCGTACCAGCTCGACCAGTCCGACACCGAGGGTACCCGCGAGCGCATCGAGGTCGAGATCGCCGCCTACGACGAGGTGTGGGTGCCCGGCATCGGCCAGCTCGAGCGCATCGACTTCGAGGGGCGCGATCGCCTCGCGCACACCGACGCGTACTACTACAACGACGTCACGGGAACGGGCGCGACACAACACGGGCACCACGAGGGGGACCGATACGAGGCGACGTCGAAGGTGCCGGTGACGCCCGACGACCTGGTCGTGTTGCAGGCCGGGACGAGCGTGCTGCCGGCGATGCCCGAACTGCCCGACGATCTCGAGCGCCTGCTCGATCGGTGGGCGCCGGCCTCGGGTGCGCAAGGCCTGCGACTCTCCCAGGTGATCGAGGGGTTCCATGCAGAGGGCTACGTCAGCCACGGACTCGACGATGAGCCCTTCAGCCGTTCGGGTCACTCGCTCGACCGACTGAGCGAGCTCGCCAGAGAGGTGCCGATGCTGGGCGACGGCGAGCAGTACGCCGTGGCGGCGGCGCTCATGGCACGGCGCATCGGGTTCCCGGCCCGCGTGGTCGTCGGCTACCTGCAGCCCGAGAAGCCGGCGGATGACCCTGCCGCGGTGACCCGTTTCCGCAGTGCCGACCGCCAGGCGTGGATCGAGGTGCAGAGCGCCGAAGGCGAGTGGCTCGCGGTCGACCCGAACCCGACGCCGGGGCCGGTGCCGAAAAAGGAGCCCGATCAGCCCAACATCGTCTCGCGGCCGCAGTCGGCCCTGCCGCCACCGGCGGAACGCACGCCGGTCGACGACTACGACGCCGACCCCGAAGCGGCGCCCGACGACGGCGATGGCGACGGCGACGCGTGGCTGGCGGTGCTGTTCGGCGTACTCGAGGTCGCCGGGTTCGTCATCCTCGGGCTGGCGGTGCTCGTGAGCCCGTTCCTGGCCATCATCGTCGCGAAGCTGCGGCGTCGCCGGTTGCGACGGCGTGCGCCGACCCCGGTCGAGCGCATCGAGGGCGGCTGGGAGGAGTTCGCCGACATCGCGTCCGACTACGGATACCCGATCTCGCCGACGGCCACGCGCGCCGAACAGGCGGCGACGGTCGGCGGACTCGGCCCGCTCGTGCTCGCATCGGTCGTCGATCGTGCGGTGTTCGCACCGAACGGTCCGGCCGACGACGACGACCACCGTGTCTGGAGCACGGTCGACGAACTGGCGCAGCGCCTGGCTGAGTCTCGCAGCACCCGTGACCGGCTTCGGGCGGCCGTCTCGCTCTCGTCGCTCGGCGGGTACGCTGTCACGCGGAGGGGGGGCCGAACGTGAGATGCGCCATCTGCGGTGCCGAGCTGCCCGACGGCGCGATGTTCTGCGGTGAATGCGGCAGCTCGACGAGCGCCACACCCGAGTCGCGGCGGCGAGCCGACCCCCGGCCCGGCGACACCACGATCCTCGATCCGCTCGAGCGTCCGACGCGGCGCCAGAGCGGCGTGGTGAGCGTCCCGGTCGACGGATTCCGTGCCGCGACCGCCATCGATTCCGGCGCCGAGCATGACGCGATCGCATCCGAGGCGCCGCCGGCCGCGATCGGGTCGGATGCCGCTGCCGGCGCCGAGACGCAGACGGCCACGTCGGCCACGGAGCATCCGTCTCGGTTCGTCCTGAAGTTCAGTACGGGCGAGACGCGCACGGTCTTCGGCACCGGCCTCATCGGCAGGCGCCCGCTTCCGCAACCGGGCGAACAGTTCGACCACCTCGTGCAGATCGCCGACCGCACCCTCTCGGTCTCGAAGACCCACCTCGAGTTCGGCGAACACGAGGGCACGCTGTGGGTCGCCGACCGGTTCTCGGCGAACGGCACGGTCGTGCGGCGCCCCGACGACGGTGCCTTGCGCTGCGAGCCGGGCCGACGCTATCTCGTGCCGCGCGGGAGCCGGGTGGAGCTCGCCGAGCAGTCGTTCGTCGTCGGCTGATTCCGCGCCCACCCACGCGTCCGCGACTCGTCCTCGACAAGGACGCTCGACGCATCGTTCCGGACGGTTGCGCCGATCGGTCGGGTTGACCGGGCCGGTAGCTGATCGGATGTCCCCGTGCGTACGCTCGATCTCACCGAACCGCCAGTCGTCGATGTCCCGCTCGCCCTGCCCGCGCCGCCGGCTGAACCCGAGCGGCCCGGATTCCCGCTGCTCGCGGTGCTCGCGCCCATCGGGGGAGCACTCGCGCTGTGGGCGATCACCGGGTCGCCGTTCTCGCTCGTCTTCGCGGTCCTCGGCCCGGTGGTGGCGATCGCGTCCATGATCGACGCGAAGCGACAGGGGCGCGCCCGACGCCGGCGCGCTCGCGTCGAGCGTGCCCGAAAGCTCGACGAGCTCCGCGACGACATCGACGCGCGTCATGAATCCGAGCGCCGTGCGGCGTGGCGGCGGGCACCGTCGCCGGCCTCGCTCGTCGAGCGCATGACACCGCCGGCCTGGCAGGGCGGCCCGCTGCCGGCGATCGTCGTCGGCAGCGGATCGGCCCGCAGCGCCCTCCGTGTCGACGGCACGCCCGTCGATTCCGACGAACGCCTCCTGCTTGCTCGGGCCGCATCGCTCGAGGGGGCTCCGGTGCTCGCGGACCCGTACGGAGGTATCGGCTTCGTCGGCGCCCGCCCGCTCGCCCTGGCGGCTGCGCGAGCGGCGGTCGTGCAGTGCGCCCATCACGGGGTGCCCGGTGGACTCGGGCTCGAGATTCCCCGCTCCGCCGATTGGGGGTGGGCCGGGCGGCTGCCCCACTCCGTCACGGGCCCAGAGCGGTTGCGAGTGCTCGACCGTACGGGAAGTGAGGGTGGGCAGGCGAACGACGTCGGCCCGCCGCCGACATTCGGCTCCGGGTCGAACCGCCGTTCGACAGAAGGCACCGCACTGATCGCCGTCGCCACAGATACGGCGGCGCTGCCTCCCGGGCTCCAGACGATCGTCCGCGTCGATGCACCGGGTTCAGCACTCGTGCGGCGCCCGGGCGGCGCACAACCGGTGCCGATGGTGCCGTCCCTCACGGGGGCGGCCGACGCGCTCGCGTGGGCGGAGGCGGCGGCGCGCGTCGCCGAACGTGCCGGCGTCGGGACCGCCGTCGCCGAGCTGCCCACTCGAGTGGCGCTCGGCGAGCTCGGTCAGCCCGAAGTGGACCGCGGATCACGGTCATCGCTCGCCGTCGCGGTCGGCGCTACGGGAGGGGGCCCGCTCGTGATCGACCTCGTGCAGCACGGCCCGCATGCGCTCGTCGCCGGAACGACGGGCAGCGGCAAGAGCGAGTTCCTGCTCTCGTGGCTCACCGGCCTCGCGCGCGCCTATCCGCCTGATCGTGTCGCGTTCCTGCTCGTCGACTTCAAGGGCGGCGCGGCGTTCGAGCCGATCCGCGAGCTCCCGCACGTGACGGGAGTCGTCACCGATCTCGATGAGGGCGAGGCCGAACGCGCGGTGCTGAGCCTGCGTGCCGAGCTGCGCCACCGCGAGCGCGTGCTGGCGCAGGCCGGGGTCCGGGACATCCGCTCGCTCGACACCGGAATCGAACTGGCCAGGCTCGTCCTCGTCGTCGACGAGTTCCAGGCCATGATCGAGCGGTTCCCCGAACTCGGCGCGGTCATCGCCGACATCGCCGCCCGCGGCCGCTCGCTGGGCCTGCACCTGGTACTCGCGTCGCAGCGGCCGAACGGCGTGGTGCGCGAGCAGGTCACGGCCAACTGCGCGATCCGCGTGTCGTTGCGGGTGATGCAGCGGGCCGACAGCATCGCTGTCGTCGGCGTCGAGTCCGCCGCCGAGATCGCGCCCGACACCCCTGGGCGCGGCATCGTCGACCGTGGCGACGGGTGTCCGATGACGTTCCAGTCGGCCGTCGTCGACGTGGCGGCGCTCACCGGCGCGCGGGTCGCGAACGCGGCGGCGCCGCAGGCCCGAAGGCCGTGGCTCGACCCCTTGCCGAACCGCGTCGGGCGCGTCCAGCTCGATACGCTCGTGCGATCCGCCGGCGGGACAGCGGATGCGGCATCCTCGCAGGCCGACGCCGGACTGGACGCGTTCGCGATCGGCCTCGCCGACGAACCCGAACATCAGCGCCGCAGCCTCGCGACGTGGTTCCCGGCAGCCGACGGGCACCTCCTCGTGCTCGGCGCACCGGGCAGCGGTCGTACCGGGGCGCTGGCCGCGACGGCGGAGGCCGTGGCCGCGGTGCACGGAGCCGAGTCGGTGCTCGTGCTCGACGGCGCGCGAAGCGCGGTGTGGGATGCCCTGCATGGGCTGCTCGCCGCGGTGCGCGGCGGCGGCGACTGCCCGCGACTCGTCGTCATCGACGACCTCGACGTGCGGTTCCGGTCGTGGCCCGATGACTATCGACTGGCTGCGCTCGATGCAGTGGAGGCGTTGCTCCGCGAGGGACGGGCACACGGCCTCTGGGTCGCCGCGGCAGCCTCGCAGCCGCACGGGCTGGCCTCCGGCATGCGCGACGCATTCGGTGCGCGCCTGCTGCTGCACCACGCCACGAGGTCCGACCTCGTGCAATCGGGCGGCGTCGGCGGCCTGTGGCGCACCGACGAGCCGCCCGGATCGGCCCAATGGCGCGGGCACCGGGTGCAGGTGGTCGACGCCGACCCGCTGCCGCGGGCAGGGCATAGTGACGAGCCCTCGCTGCAGTTGCTGGGCGGCGGAGTCTATGCGGTCGTCGCCGCGGCACCGACCGCCGCCGCCGCAGCGATCCGCTCAGCGGGAGGGGTTCCCACCCTCATCGCAGCAGGGGCGGATGTCGCGGGGCGCGCGGGTTCCGAGGCGGGCGACCACCACGGGCCGACGGTGTTCGTCGGCGACGCCGACGCGTGGGCGGCGAACTGGGCGCTCGCCGCGCGCATCCGCGAGAACGCGGTCATCGTGGTGTACGGAGGTGCGCACGAGTACCGGGCACTGATCCGGGATCGCGTGCTGCCCCCGTTGCTCGACGAGGGGAGCGGCCAATGCTGGTCGAGTTCCGGGGGCGGGCCCGCCCGCCGACACGGCTGGCCGCCGACGATACAACCGAATCCGGCGTGCGAAGCAGAACGGAGCACTGAATCCGAATCGAATGTTCCCGAAAATTAACGATTCGGACATTATTGGGAACAAATCCGCCTGCAGTGTGTCAGTATCTTCCCACCCCGAATGAGCCTGCAACGAATGGAGTCGCTCGTGAGCCCCCGGCCTCTTCCCCAGGACCCGATGATCCGCAACCTGATCGCGCAGGCGCGTCGAGCGCAGCTGAACCGCCGCACCCTGCTCGCCGGCGCAGGTGCCGGCGCGACCGCGCTCGCGCTCGCTGCGTGTGCGGCCGGTGGCGGCGCAACGAAGCCCACACCCGCCGCCGACGCCTCGTCGACCGACAAGACGCTCAACTGGGCGAACTGGGCGGCGTACATCGACGAAGACGACGCGGGCAACTACCCGACGCTGGTCGCGTTCACCGAGCAGACCGGCATCGAGGTGAACTACGAGGTCGCCGTCGATGACAACAACACCTACTACGGCAAGGTGAAAGACCAACTGGCGCTCGGCCAGGACATCGGTGCCGACCTCTCGGTGCTCACCGACTGGATGATCGCTCGCTGGATCCGGCTCGGTTACGGGCAGGAACTCGACCACGCGAATCTCCCGAATCTCGCCAACCTCACGCCGTCACTGCAGAATCCCGACTTCGATCCCGACCGCAAGTTCTCGGTGCCGTGGCAGGGCGGCTTCGCCGGAATCGCCTGGAACAAGGAGGCGATCCCCGGCGGGCTGTCGAGCGTATCCGACCTCTGGGACACGTCACTCAAGGGCCGCGTCGGCGTGCTCTCCGAGATGCGCGACACGATGGGCTGCATCATGCTCGAGCAGGGCGTCGACATCTCGGGCGATTGGGGCGACGAGGAGTTCAGCACGGCGATCGACCTGCTGCAGCAGCAGGTCTCCGACGGTCAGGTGCGCAACATCAAGGGCAACTCGTACCTCGAGGACCTGAAGAACGAAGACACCCTCGCGGCGATCGTCTGGTCTGGCGACATCACGGTGATCAACGCCGAGGCAGGCGACAAGTGGGAGTTCGCGATCCCGTCGGCGGGCGGAACGCTGTGGAACGACAACTTCATCGTGCCGATCGGCTCGCCGCGCAAGACGAACGCCGAGACGCTCATCAACTACTACTACGAGCCCGAGGTGGCCGCCGAAGTCGCGGCCTGGGTGAACTTCATCACCCCCGTCGTCGGGGCGAAGGAAGCCGCGATCGCCATCGACCCCGCGCTCGCCGAGAACCAGCTGATCTTCCCGAACGAAGAGACGCTGTCGCAGGCGCACATCTTCCGTTCGCTCTCGGGTGCAGAAGAGCAGAAGTACCAGGCCGAGTTCCAGGCCATCCTGCTGGGGTCGTGAGCGTGTCCGTTCGCGAATTCGCCGAGCGAGGCGCCGACCTCGAACTCGTCGGCATCCAGAAGCGCTTCCCCGGGTTCACCGCGATCGAAGAGCTCGACCTCACCATCCCGGCCGGATCGTTCTTCGCCCTGCTCGGGCCGTCGGGCTGCGGCAAGACGACGACCCTGCGGCTCGTGGCCGGACTCGAGGAGCCCACGCGCGGTCGCATCCTCATCGGCGGCACCGACGTGACCGATACGAAGGCGCACCAACGACCGGTCAACACGGTGTTCCAGAGCTATGCCCTGTTCCCGCACATGTCGATCATCGAGAACGTCGCGTTCGGGCTGAAGCGCCGCCGCATCGGCGACGCCGACACCCGCGCGCACGAGGCGCTGCGCCTCGTCGAACTCGACCACCTCGCGCAGCGCCGCCCGGCGCAGCTGTCGGGCGGACAGCAGCAGCGCGTGGCGCTCGCCCGGGCGATCGTCAACCGTCCCGCCCTCCTGCTGCTCGACGAGCCGCTGGGTGCACTCGACCTGAAGCTCCGCCGGCAGATGCAGCTCGAGCTCAAGACCATCCAGGAGGAGGTCGGCCTCACGTTCCTCCACGTGACGCACGACCAGGAGGAGGCCATGACCATGGCCGACACCGTCGCCGTCATGAACAAGGGCGCGATCGAGCAGATGGGTGCGCCCGAGCAGCTCTACGAACTGCCGCGCACCGTGTTCGTCGCCAACTTCCTCGGCCAGTCCAACCTGTTCACCGGCCGCGTCGTCGGCACGACCGACACCGCGATCGCGGTCGACGTGCAGGGTGCGCGCCTCGTCGTGCCCACCGCCCGCGCCGCACGACACCAGGGCCAGGTCACCATCGGGGTGCGGCCCGAGAAGGTCGCACTGCACCGCGATGCGCCGGCGGAGTCGTCGTCGCGCAACGTGCTCGGCCCGGGCCACGTCATCGACGTCTCGTTCTCGGGTGTCAGCACCCAGTACATCGTTTCGATCACGGGCGTCGGCACGGTCACCGTCTTCGCGCAGAACATCGGCATCGGTCCGATCGCGTCCGAGGGTGACGAGGTGTGGATCAGCTGGGACGTCGAGCATGGATTCGGGCTCGACGACGACCTGGCGGACGCCGGGAAGTTCGCGGCCGACGACGACACCCATGCCATCGCCGTGCAGCGTCGCGAGGCGCTCGTCGCGGAGCTCGAGGAGAGCTGACGATGGCCTTCGCAGCGTTCACCACGACGGAGGCGCAGCCGCAGGCACCGAAGCGCAAGAGCCGGATCGCGCTCTTCCTTCTCCTGCCCGGCATCCTCTACATGGTGCTGTTCTTCCTGACGCCACTGATCTCGCTCATCCTGACGTCGCTCCAGGCCCCCAACGAGTTCGGCGACATCGGCGTGTACGACTACGCGTTCAACTGGCAGAACTACGTGACGGTGGTGCAGGAGTACTGGCCGCACATCCTGCGTTCGTTCGGTTATGCGCTCGTCGCGACGGTGCTCGCCCTCGCGTTCAGCTACCCCCTCGCGTACTTCATCGGCGTGAAGGCGCGCCGCTGGCCGCTGCTGCAGAGCGTCATGCTCGTCCTCGTGATCGCGCCGTTCTTCATCAGCTTCCTGCTGCGGACCCTCGCGTGGAAGCAGCTGCTCTCCGACGAGTCGTTCATCATCACGTCGCTGAAGGCGCTCTCGCTGATGGCGCCCGATGCGCACTTCACCGGCACCCCGGCCGCCGTCATCTTCGGGTTGACCTACAACTTCATCCCGTTCATGACGCTGCCGCTGTACACGACCCTCGAGCGCCTCGACCTGCGGTACCTCGAGGCGGGCAGCGACCTCTACGCCAACCCGTTCACCGTGTTCCGCAAGGTCACGATCCCGCTCTCGATGCCGGGCATCGTCGCGGGCACGCTGCTGACGTTCATCCCCGCCGCGGGCGACTACGTGAACGCGAGTCGCGACTTCCTCGGCGGGCCCGACACGCAGATGATGGGCAACGTCATCGAGGCGAACTTCCTCGTCCTGCTCAATTACCCGGCGGCCGCAGCGCTGTCGATCATCCTCATGGCCGCGATCCTCGTGCTCGTCGGCATCTACGTGAAGCGTTCCGGAACGGAGGACCTGCTGTGAGCGGCGAAGTCCAGGCAGCCGCCGTGCTCGGCGGGCTTCAAGAGAGCGAGCAACAGGAAGACTCGGGGCATCGCGGCGGGCGGGTCCGACGGCAGCGCATCGGGCTCGGCGACTGGCTGTTGCCCGTGTACACGGTGATCGCGTTCGTGTTCCTGCTCATCCCGATCGTCTACACGCTCGTGTTCTCGTTCAACGACTCCATCAAGTCGAACATCTCGTGGCGCGGCTTCACGTTCGACAAGTGGCTCAACGTCTGCAACGTCGAGGGTGGCGCGGTCTGCGAGGCCTTCGCCAACAGCATCGTGATCGGCATCGTCGCGACGATCATCGCCACGACGCTGGGGACGATGATCGCGATCGCGCTCGTGCGGTACCGGTTCCGTGCCAGGTCGTCGATCAGCCTTTTGCTCTTCCTCCCGATGGCCACCCCCGAGGTCGTCCTCGGCGCGGGCCTCGCGGCCCAGTTCCTCGCGGTGGGTGTCCCGAAGGACATGACGACGATCATCCTGGCGCACACGATGTTCTGCATCAGCTTCGTCGTGGTCACGGTCAAGGCTCGCGTCGCGAGCCTCGATCCCGCACTCGAAGAGGCCGGGCGCGATCTCTACGGTTCACCGTCGCAGGTGTTCTGGCGGGTCACGTTCCCGCTGCTCGTGCCCGGCATCATGGCCGCGGCGCTGCTCTCGTTCGCTCTGAGCTTCGACGACTTCATCATCACCAACTTCAACTCCGGCTCGGTGTCGACGTTCCCGAAGTACATCTACATCTCGGCGTCGCGCGGCATTCCCGCCGAAGCCAACGTGATCGCGTCGGCGGTGTTCCTCTTCGCCCTCGTGCTCGTGATCGTCGCGCAGGTCTCGAGGGCGGCACGGGCGAAACGCCTCGCCAGGCTCAGCTGAGGCGAACAAGACCTCGGCGACCCGAACCGAGGCCGAGTACGGCGGATGCCGCGGGGGAGTCCATCCCGCGGCATCCATGCGTTGCGCTCGCGGTCAGACGGTCGCGCGCACCTTGCCGACCCGTCGTTCGCCGCCCATGACCCAGAGGTCGAGCTCGGTCTGCACGGCGTCGATCGCCTCGTCGTCGACGGCGCCCGCTGCTGCCAGCAGTCGCAGTGCGATGATCGTCGACGCGCGCGAGGAGCCGTCGAGCACCTTGAGGGCGGTGGTCGTGCCGTTCTGCGCCGTCATCACCATGACGCCCTCGGCCCCGACCTTCGCGAAGACACCGAGCCGTTCGATCGCGACCGTGTCGGGCTGACCGGGTCCGCCGACCGCCCACGGGTTCTCGCGGACGGCTTCGGTGAGTGCGGCCGCCTCGCGGTAGAGCGCGAACGGCGAGGTCGTCGCCGCCGTCGTGATCTTCTGCACACCGCGACCGAGCGCGGTGAGGCTGATGGCATGGACAGGGGCGCCGCAGCCGTCGACCGCGGTCGAGGCGGGGCGTTCGCCCGTGAACCGTTCGACGACGTCGAGGATGCGCTTCTGCAGCGGGTGGTGGGGGTCGAGGTAGTCGTCGAGCGACCAGTCGTTCTCGACGCACGCGTTGAGCATCGCGGCGTGCTTTCCCGAGCAGTTCATGTAGACCCGGTCACGCGGCCCGCCCGAGCGGATGAGCTCGTCGCGGGCGACCTTGTCGGTCGGGGCGGCGGGCGGGCAGCCGAGCGCGGAAACGGGCAGTGAGGCGCGCTCGAGGAGCTTTCTCACGAGTGCGACGTGTGCTGCGGTGCCCGAGTGACTCGCACTCGCGATCGCGGCATCCTCGCCCCGCAGCGTGACGCCCGACGTCATCACCGCGACCGCCTGGAACGGCTTCAGGCAGGAGCGCGGGAAGATCGGCGTCGTGACGTCGCCGAGGGCGCGCAGCACCTCGCCTTCGGGGGAGAGCACGATGGCGGAGCCGGCGTGCCTGGACTCGATGAAACCACTTCGTTCGACCACGGCGAGTTCGACGGAATCTGCGACGGAGAATGTGCCGGCCACGGCTCAGCCGAGGGCCGCGAGGCCGTCGTCGAGCACGCGCAGGCCGTCTTCGAGGAGCTCGTCGGTGACGGCGAGGCTCGGCAGGAACCGCAGCACGTTGCCGTAGGTGCCGGCGCTGAGGAACAGCACGCCGTTCTGCGCGGCGTACGCGACGAGCGCGCCCACAGCCTCGGCGTTCGGCTCCTTCGTCGTGTCGCCGGTGCCGGGTTGCACGAGCTCGATGGCGATCATCGCGCCCTTGCCGCGGATGTCGCCGATGATGTCGTAGCGCTCCTTGAGGCGCTCGAGGCCGGCGGTGAGGGTGGCCTCGATGCGTCGGCCCTCGGCCAGCAGGTCGTTCCGGTCGATCGACTCGAACACCGCGATCGCCGCGGCGCACGCCACGGGATTGCCGCCGAAGGTGCCACCGAGACCGCCGGGCTGCGAGGCATCCATGATCTCGGCTCGCCCCGTGACCGCGGCGAGCGGCAGTCCGCCCGCGATGCCCTTGGCCGAGAGCACGAGGTCGGGCTCCCAGCTGAAGTGTTCGCTCGCGTAGTAGCGGCCGGTGCGGGCCATGCCCGACTGGATCTCGTCGGCGATCATGACGACGCCGTTCTCGCTGCACCACCCCTGCAGGGTCGGCAGGAACCCGTGGGCGGGCACCATGAAGCCGCCCTCACCCTGGATGGGCTCGACGACCAGGCAGGCGAGGTCTGCCGCGCCGATGACCTTCTCGAGGTAGGCGATGGTTCGCGCCGCCGCGTCGGCGCCCGAGAGCCCGTCGCGGTACGGGTACGAGCTCGGCGCGTGATAGACGTCGCCGGCGAGCGGACCGAAGCCGCTCGCGTACGGCATCGCCTTGAAGTTCATGGCCATCGTGAGGTTCGTGCGCCCGTGGTACGCGTGGTCGAGCACCGCGACGCCCCGGCGCCCGGTGAACTTGCGAGCGATCTTCACGCCGTTCTCGACGGCCTCGGCGCCCGAGTTCACGAGCACGCTCTTCTTCGCCCAGTTGCCCGGCGTGTGCTCGGCGAGCAGCTCGGCCACGCGCACGTACTCCTCGTAGGGGGTGATCGTGAAGAGGGTGTGGATCACGTCCTGCAACTGGGCCGCGGCGGCTTCGACCACGTTCGCCTCGGTGTGCCCGACGGTCGTGACGCCGATGCCCGCACCGAAGTCGATGAACTGATTGCCGTCGACGTCGACGAGGATCGCACCGTTGGCGTGCTCGATGTAGACCGGGAGGGCCGACGAGACGCCGGCGGAGACGACCTTCGTGCGGCGGTCGTGCAGCTCCTGAGACTTCGGACCGGGGATGGCGGTCACGACCTTGCGCTGCTGCGGCACCGAATAGACGGGGGCGGCAGCCTTCTGGGCGGAGATCTGGGTGTCAGTCATGGTGCTTCAACCCTATCGTCGCGGGCGGGGAGCGCCGGGGCCGGGCATGGGGGAGAATCGGATGTCACGGGGGGCGCGGGAGACGGAGGAACCATGCTCGGCGAACACCGGTACGAGGTGGCACTCGAGTGGCAGGGCGATCGGGGCGACGGCACGAGCGGCTACCGCGCCTACGGCAGGCAGCACGTCGTGCGCGCCGTCGGCAAGCTGCACGAGATCGCCGGATCGAGCGACCGCGTCTTCCACGGCGACCGCGAGCGCTGGAACCCCGAAGAGCTGCTGCTCGCCGCACTCAGCCAGTGCCACATGCTCTCGTACCTGCACGTGGCGACCAACCACGGGGTCATCGTGCGCGCCTACACCGACGCTGCGACGGGCACGCTGAAAGAGGACGGCCGCGGCGGCGGCGCCTTCACCGAGGTCACGCTGCGGCCGACCGTGGCGGTGGCGGACGCGTCGATGCTCGCGCTCGCCGACGAACTGCACGCCGAGGCCGAGCAGAAATGCTTCATCGCGGCGTCGGTCGCGTTCCCGGTGCGCCACGAGCCGGCATCGGTCGTCGCCGTCGGCTGACCCTAGTTCGCGGGAACGGGCGGCACGGCCGGCAGCGTCGCTCCCGGCGGGCATTCGTGTCCGCCGACGAGGCGGGTGCACGCCGGCAGGAATCCCGGATAGCGCTCGGTCTCGGGGTCGCCGAACCAGCGGTGCCAGAGCCGCCAGAAGTTGAGGTTGCCGAACGCCGAGCACGAGTCGCCGGTCTCGGGGGCGGCGATCGTCGCCGGGTTCGGCTGGTACGGCGTGTAGTTGTAGAGGTTCGCGGTCGCTTGGTTCCGCACGTCGACCGCGGTCGCGCCGCACGCGGCGTCGGGGTGGTACTGCACGCGCACCGTGCCGATGCGGTACGGTCGCTTGGGCTCCTCGGTGTACTGCCGGAACTGCCACGCGGCGTTGTAGACCTGGTTGAAGAAGCCGAAGTACTTCTGGTCGCAGTCGGCGGTGTCGGGACATCCGTACCCGGTCGCGCGCTCGTAACCCGACGCATCGGGCCGGGTCAGCAGCGACTGCTCCTTCTGCAGCAGCACGAGCAGCGTGCGCGGGTTCACCCCGCAGGCGACCGCGACCTTCGCGAGGATGCGGCTCGCACGCTCGCGGGTCGCCCCGCGATACTCGGCGCAGTGCTCGCCGCCGACGGCCGGCTGCGTCGACGTGGTCTCGCGGAAGTCGGCGAGGCACGGCACGTCGTCGACCGGGCGGCAGTCGAGCCCGTCGAGGAACGTCTGGATCTCGCGCTCGTTCATCGCGCCGCTGTCGTAGAACGCGTCGTCGCTCACGATGAATCCGGGATCGAATCCCGCCGCGTCGGGGATCTCGAACTCGGGCGTCGGGGTGACACGGGTGGCGGCGCCGCCGTCCCAGGGCTCGTCCGGAGTCGTCGGCGATGCGCAGGCCGCGAGGCCGACGAGGACGAGTGCCGCCGCGACGATGCGGGCGGCCGACTTCGCGAAATTCACCGAAGCGACGATACCGGCACCCGACCGGCGTCGGCTGGGAGCCTCACCGGCATCGGCTGGGAATCGGTTCACACCCGTTCGCGCGGGACCACCTTGTCGGCCAGTCGCGCGAGCGCACCCTGAGGCGGCACTTCGTTGTACTGGCCGGCCGGTTCCTGCCCGCTGAGCGCTTGGATCGCCGTCATGATCTCGTCGGTCGCGGCGCGTCGGGCCCGGCCCGACGTCGCGCCGCCGTGGTGCGCGAGGTCGAGCGGCGCGCCGAAGCGCACCGTCACCGGCCGGACGCGCGGGAGCTTCGCCCCCACCGGCTGGATCTGCTCGGTACCGATGAGACCGACGGGGACCACCGTGGCGCCGGTGGTGAGGGCGAGCCACGCCACGCCGGTGCGGCCCCGGTAGAGCCGCCCATCGAGCGAGCGGGTGCCCTCGGGGTAGAGCGCGAACGCGTTGCCCTCGTCGAGGATGCGCTTGCCGGCGTCGAGGGCCTCCTGCGCCTGCGAGCCGGCACCGCGCTCGACGGGCACCGCGCCGATGGCACCGAAGAATGTGCGTGAGACCCAGCCCGAGAACCCCGTGCCGGTGAAGTAGCTCGACTTCGCAAGGAACTGCACGGGGCGAGGCGAGGCGAGCGGGATCACGATGCTGTCGACGAACGAGAGGTGGTTCGAGGCGAGGATCACCGCGCCGTGCTTGGGCACGTGCTCGGCACCCGTGATCGTCGGACGGTAGACGAGGCGCACGAGGGGCCGGAGGATTCCTCGGACGATGCGATAGAGGGGGCCTTGCCGGACCGATGCGGCAGGGACGGCGTCGGCCACGATCTCGCTCACCCTCCGACCCTACGGGCGCGGGTATGCGCCGCACGGCATATCCGGCGTTCGCCCACGGCCGCCGCGATGGGGGAGGATTGGAGCCATGTCCATGGACGCCACGGCCGACGAGCTCATCGAGCTCGAGGAGTCGGGCGTGCGCGTTCTCGTCGTCATGCGCGGCCGTCGAGGGCCCGGCACCGACACGGTGCTGCGCCGGCTCGTGGCCGGGGGTGCGGGCGTGCCGGCCGACGATGTCGAGCTCGTGCATGCGTGCGAGGTGTGCGGCGCGCGGCACGGCAGGCCGGTCGTCGCCTACCCGACGACGCCGTCGGGCGGTGCGTGGTTCGCCGACGCCGCGGTCTCGGGCGATGCGATCGTGGCCGCCGCCGGCACGAGGCGCCCGGTGGGGGTCGCCATCGAGATCGCGGTCGCAGGCTTCGACGGGGTCATCGACGAAGCTGCGTTCCACGCGTCAGAGCTCGCGGCGCTCGCCGCGCTCGACCCGGCACGGCGTCCGCTCGTGCGCGCCGCGCTGTGGGCGCGGAAGTCGGCACTCCTGCGCGCCGTGGGGCACACGGGGTTCATCGAGCCGTCGACGCTGGCCGTCTCGGTCCCGGGCGACGACGGCGGCGTCGGACGCGTCGAGCGCAGCGTCCCCGAGTTCGGGCCCGGATGGCGCGACATCCGATTCCACGACGTGCCGGTGCCCGGCAACCGCGCCGGGTCGGTCGCCGTCCTCGGCTGATCGGGGGTCGCGGCCGCCGCCGAATCGGCTCGGCCGGGCGGATGACCCGCGCACGGGCCATCCGCGGCCATACAGTTGAGGCGTGCGCAGCGTCATCATCCTCGGGTCCTCAGGTTCGATCGGCACGCAGGCCCTCGACGTCATCCGGGCGAACCCGCGCCGTTTCGACGTCGTCGGCCTCGCCGTCGGGTCGAACCGCGCGCTGCTGGCCGAGCAGGCCGCCGGGTTCGGAGTCGAGCACACCGCCGTCGGCATCGACGAGGCGGTGCAGCTGGTCGAAGACGTCGACGCCGACGTCGTGCTCAACGGCATCACGGGGTCGGTCGGGCTCGCGCCGACCCTTGCGACACTCGAGCGCGGCACCACGCTCGCGCTCGCCAACAAGGAGTCGCTGATCGTCGGCGGCGACCTCGTCACCCGGCTCGCGAAGCCGGGCCAGATCGTGCCCGTCGACTCCGAGCACTCGGCGATCGCGCAGGCGCTGCGCTCGGGAACCGACGACGAGGTGCGCCGACTCGTGCTCACCGCGTCCGGAGGGCCGTTCCGCGGGCGACGGCGAGCCGAGCTCGCCGCGGTCACGCCCGCCGAGGCGCTCGCCCACCCCACCTGGGACATGGGGCTCGTCGTCACGACGAACTCGGCGACGCTCGTGAACAAGGGCCTCGAGGTCATCGAGGCGCACCTGCTCTTCGACGTCGACTACGACCGCATCGACGTCGTCGTGCACCCGCAGTCCATCGTGCACTCGATGGTCGAATTCATCGACGGTTCCACGATCGCGCAGGCGTCGCCGCCCGACATGCGGCTGCCGATCTCGCTCGGGCTCGACTGGCCGAACCGGGTCGCGGCCGTCGGCCGGCCGCTCGACTGGACCACGGCCCAGTCGTGGACCTTCGAGCCCCTCGACGCCGAGGCGTTCCCGTCGGTCGCGCTCGCGAAGCAGGTCGGCCGGGCCGGAGGCGAGTACCCCGCGGTGTTCAACGCCGCCAACGAGCAGGCCGTGGCAGCCTTCCATGCGGGCCGCATCGGATTCACGGGCATCGTCGACACCGTGCGCGACGTCGTGGAATCGCACGAGGCATCCGATCGCACCCTGACCGTGGAGTCCCTCGCCGACGCCGAGCGCGCGGCCCGCCGTGCCGCCGACGCCCGCATTGCGCGCGCCTGACGCGCTCCCAGCAGACCGACAGCCCCTTCAAAGCCATCGGCAGTACGCTGAACGCCGTGGAATCCGTACTGCTGTTCATCGGGGGCGTCGTCATCGTCGTGATCGGCCTCGCGCTGTCGATCGGGCTGCACGAGATCGGGCACCTCGTGCCCGCGAAGCTCTTCGGCGTCAAGGTCACGCAGTACATGATCGGCTTCGGCCCGACGATCTGGTCCAGGCGCAAGGGCGAGACCGAGTACGGCGTCAAGGCGATCCCGCTCGGCGGGTACATCGCCATGATCGGCATGTTCCCGCCGGCGAAGGGCGCGAAGGTGCACGCCGACTCGACCGGCTTCTTCCGCGGTCTCGTGCAGGACGCACGCGACTCGAGCATGGAATCCATCACGCCGGGCGATGAGGACCGTGCGTTCTACCGGCTGCCGGTCTGGAAGCGCATCATCATCATGTTCGGCGGGCCGTTCATGAACCTGCTGCTCGCGGTCGTGCTGTTCGCGGTGCTCCTCATGGGGTTCGGCGTCACCCAGGCGTCGACCACGGTCGGCACCGTCTCGGAGTGCGCATTGCCGGCGACGAGCGAACGGCAGACGTGCGAGCCCGGAGATCCGGCCGCGCCGGGTGCCGCCGCCGGCATCGAGCCCGGCGACCGCATCGTCTCGGTCGCGGGCGAGCCCATCGAGACGTGGGGCGAGTCGACCGCGATCATCCGCGAGCACCCCGACGAGGCGGTCGAGATCGTCGTCGTGCGCGACGGCGACGAGGTCGCGCTGACGGTCACGCCGATGCTCAGCGAGCGGTACGCCATCGATGCGAACGGCCAGGTGGTGACCGATGCCTCGGGCGACCCGGTCGTCGTGCAGGCCGGATTCATCGGCGTCGGCGCCGCGACCGAGACCGTGCAGCAGCCGGCGACGGCCGTGCTGCCCGCCGTCGGCGACAACGTCGCACGGGTCGCCGGCATCATCGTGAACCTGCCGCAGCGCCTCGTCGACGTCGCCAACGCGGCCTTCGGCCCGGGCGAGCGCGACCCGAACGGCCCCATCTCGGTCGTGGGCGTGGGCCGCGTCGCCGGCGAGATCGCGAGCCTCGACGAGATCCCGGTGGCGTCGAAGGCCGCCGGACTCATCGGCCTGCTCGCGTCGCTGAACATCGCGCTCTTCGTCTTCAACATGATCCCGCTGCTGCCGCTCGACGGCGGCCACATCGCCGGCGCCCTCTGGGAGGCCATCCGCCGCGGGTTCGCGAAGCTGTTCAAGCGACCCGATCCGGGGCCGGTCGACCTCGCGAAGCTCATGCCGGTGACGCTCGCGGTCGTCGTGGTGTTCGGCGCGATGAGCGCGCTGCTCATCTACGCCGACATCGTGAAGCCGGTGTCGCTGTTCTGATGCGGGGTGGGCGGATGCCGGGGGCGCGGATGCGGGGTGCGTGGCGCCGCCCGTACACCCGGGGGAGTAGGGCGTGAGCCTTCGCCCGGCAGATTCGCGCGTGCGGCCGGGGCATTACGATCGAGGAATGCCCGCGCCCGCGTGGAGCGGCCCCCCCGATCGGGCGATGCCCGGGGCACCGTGGGGCCCGCCTCCCGACCGATACCGACGGCCACCGGCAGCGTTCGTGCTGCTCGCGCCCGTCGTCATCAGCCTGCTCGTGCAGGTGCCCGCAGCGATCGGCATCGCCGTCTGGACGCATGCGGGCTGGGCGGCGGGATCGCTGCACGTCGCACTCGCCGTGGCGGGGCCGCTCGCACTGCTCGCCTCGCGACGGTTCCCCGGGCCGACGGTCGCGGTGGTCGCGGCGCTCGCGCTCGCAGACCTGCTCGTCACCCCCGACGCGGGGCCGCCGTACGTCGCCGTCGCGTTCGCGATCGTGCTCGCGGTCGCCCGCGGGGCGGTAGTGTGGGCGGCAGTCGCGACCGTCGCGGCGTGGATCGCCGCGATCTGGCTCGGCGCCGTGCTCGGGCTGTCGTGGCATCCGTTCCGCATCGCGACGACCACCCTGGCGCTCGCGGCATGCTTCGGCATCGGCTGGTTCGTGCGGGTCAGGCGCACCCGCGCCGCCGCGTACCGGGAGCAGGCGCTGCGCCGTCGCAGGTCGGCCGAAGCGCGCGAACGCGTGCGCATCGCGCGCGAACTGCATGACGTCATCGGCCATGCGCTCTCGCAGATCAACGTGCAGGCGAGCGTCGGGCTGCACCTCATGGACCGCGACCCCGAGCAGGCGCGCACCGCCCTCAGCAGCATCAAGGAGACGTCGAAGACGGCGCTCGACGAGGTGCGCAGCGTGCTCGGCGTCATCCGCGACGGCGACGCCCCGCTCGCGCCGCAGGCCGAGATCGCCGAGTTGCCGCGCCTGCTGCGGGGCGTGGAATCACCCGACTTCTCGGCCGAGCTCATCGACCGGCTCGACGACGTGCCCGGGCGCGCCGCGCAGTTCGCGGCCTACCGCATCGTGCAGGAGGCGCTCACGAACGTGGTGCGGCACGCCGGTGCCACGCGCGCCGTCGTCGAGCTCGAGCACGTCGGCGACGACCTCGTGGTCACGATCGACGACGACGGGGCCGGGTTCACGGAGCGTTCCGGCGGGGATGCCGTCGACGAGGAGTACACCGGCACCGGCATCCTCGGCATGCGCGAGCGTGCGACCCTGCTCGGCGGAACCGTCGACCTCGAGTCATCCGAACTCGGCGGGCTCAGGGTGATCGCACGACTGCCGTGGCGGGCCGCCGCGTGATCCGCGTCGCGCTCGCCGACGACCAGGTGCTCGTGCGCGCGGGCTTCCGAGCCCTGCTCGAGGCCGAACCCGACATCCACGTCGTCGGCGAGGCGTCGACGGGTGAAGAGCTCCTCGAGCTCGTGCGTCGCGAGCCCGTCGACGTCGTGCTCATGGACATCCGCATGCCCGGCACCGACGGGCTCTGGGCGACCGAGCAGATCGCCGCCGACCCGGCGCTCGGCGGCGTGCACGTCGTCATCGTCACGACGTTCGAGCTCGACGAGTACGTCGCACGGGCGGTGCGCGCCGGCGCGAGCGGATTCCTCGTGAAGGACACCGAGCCCGTCGACCTGCTGCGCGCCGTGCGCGTCGTCGCAAGCGGCGAGGCGCTGCTCTCGCCGGGAGTCACGAAGCGCCTGCTCGAGCGCATGGCGGTCGGCCTGCGCGACGCACCCGACGAGCAGCGCCTCGCTGCCCTCACCGAACGCGAGCGCGAGGTGCTGCGCCTCGTCGGGCAGGGGCTCACGAACGACGAGATCGCCGAGCGGCTCGTGCTCTCGCCCCTCACGTCGAAGACGCACGTGTCGCGGATCATGTCGAAGCTGCACGCCCGCGACCGGGTGCACCTCGTGGTGGTCGCCTACGAGTCGGGGCTCGTCGCGCCCGGCTGGCAATAGCGTCGGCAGGTGGGAGCAGGTGCCGGCCTGCTCCCGGGGGAGCAGCCCAGGTGACTCCGCCGGGCGGATTCGCCGTTCCCCGGTGCTCGCGAGACTCGTCTCGACGGCCTGAACCGCAGGCCGCACGAACACGGGAGAACCTCATGCTCGCCACGCTCGCCGCCACCTCGGTGGCCGCCCACACCGGCCCTTGGGGGCCCGGGTTCGGATGGGCCTTCATCCTCGTCCCGATCTTCTGGTTCCTGGTCATCGGGCTCATCATCTTCCTGATCATGCGCAGCCGGCGTCGCTTCTGGGCGCAAGGCGGACCCGAAGGCTCGTACGGCCCGCCGTGGATGCGCGCCGGCGCGAGCGCCGAGTCGACGCTCGCCGAGCGGTTCGCGAAGGGCGACATCGACGAGACCGAGTACCGCGCACGCCTCGAGGTGCTGCGTGCGAACCGGCCGAACGCGTAGCGTTCGCAGATCGCGAGGGGCGGATGTCGCGGCATCCGCCCCTCGTCGACGTTCGGTCAGCCGGCGAGCGCCCGCTCGAGCGCTGCCGCCTGGTGCCGGTGGCCGACGGTCTCGTAGCCGACGATGACGACGACGGGCGAGAGCGCGGCGAGCACGATGCCCGTGCCCATGCTCGCGCCCGCGGCGACCGCCCACACCGCGATCACGAGCATGACGATGCTGCCGATGAAGAGCCAGATGTGGAACGGGTCGAACTGGCGCAGCAGCAGCGAGTAGACGGTGAACAGCGCGATCAGGAAGACGCCGACGGGCACTGCGACAGTGAGCATCGCCTCGATCGTGCCGATGTGCGCGACGCCCTCGATCACGTAGGCCGCGACGTGCAGGCCGGCACCGGTCGCGGCGAGCGAGCCGAAGATGAAGAAGTGCCCGTATCCCCAGATGAACCCGCGCTTGCGGAAGCGCGTCAGCACCTTGGCCGACGGCATCGTGAAGTACACCCACCACATGGCGAACGCCAGCAGGGTGCCGCCGAACGCGACGAGGGCCGCCTCGACCGACCAGTCCTGCTCCTCGACCACGGCCGAGATCGCGAGGATCGTGCCGAGCACGACCTCGCCGAGAGTGATGATGACGAGCAGCCCGTAGCGCTCGGCGATGTGGTGGGCGTGCCACGGGGTGCCGCCCACCCGGCGCTCGATCACGTAGGGGCAGACCAGTTCGAGCGTGCCGAGGACCGCGAAGATGCCGAGCATCACCGGCAGCGACGGGTTGATGAAGATGGAGATCACCCAGCCGACCTGGATGGCGCCGACGGCGATCGCGTAGGTGAGCGCCGACGGCCGGTGCGCGGGGTCGTGGCGGGCGATGCGCAGCCAGAGGGCGATGGTCGCGACGCGCATGATCACGTAGCCGGCGATCATCACGCCGTTGTCGAGGTGTTCGCCCTCGTCGATCGATTGGAACGCCGGCGGGAGCCCGAGGGCGAGCACGAGCACCCCGAGCATCTGCACCATGGTCGCGATGCGGAAGAACGCGTCGTCGGTGTCGTACGCCGACGCGAGCCACGAGTAGTTGATCCACGCGAGGCAGATCGCGAACACCGCGAGCGAGAAGCCCAGGAACGCCGGGCCCCAGTGCCCGAGTTCGAGCAGGTGCGCCGCCTGCGCGCCGGCCTGGCTGAACGCGACGACGAACGTCAGGTCGAAGAGGAGCTCGAGCGGGGTCGCGGCGCGGTGCGGCTCGTTCGGGTCGCGACCGACCATGCGCCGTAGGCGGTGGTCGAGCGGGGGGTGCGCGGCCGGCGTGCTCATGGCACACATCGTCGCACGCGCGGGCGTCGGTCGAGTAGCGCCGAAGGCGCGTATCGATACCCGGGTCACGTGGTCTCGATACGGCGCTTCGCGCCTACTCGACCGACCGCTTCGCGCCTACTCGACCGACGAAGGCCGTGGTCAGCGCGAAAGCAGCAGCGCCTCGCCCTGGCCGCCGCCGCCGCAGAGCGCGACCGCGGCATTGCCGCCGCCCCGACGCGACAGCTCGAGCGCCGCGTGCAGTGCGAGGCGTGCGCCCGAAGCGCCGATCGGGTGGCCGAGGGCGATCGCGCCGCCGTGCATGTTGACGATGTCGCTCGAGAGGTCGAGGTCGCGCGTGGACTGCAGCGAGACCGCGGCGAACGCCTCGTTGATCTCGACGACGTCGAGGTCGGATGCCGCGACGCCGCCCTTCTCGAGGGCCGCGGCGATCGCGTTCGACGGCTGGGAGTGCAGCGAGTTGTCGGGCCCGGCGACCTGTCCGGCGGCACCGACGAGGGCGAGCCACGGCAGCCCCTTCGACTCGGCCCATTCGCGGCTCGCGACCACCACGGCGGCCGCGCCGTCGGAGAGCGGCGACGAGTTGCCCGCGGTGATCGAGCCGTCGGCGGTGAAGGCCGGGCGCAGCTTCGCGAGCACCTCGACGGTGGAGTCGGGCCGAACGCCCTGGTCGGCGTCGACGACGACCGGGTCGCCCTTGCGCTGCGGGATCTCGACGGGCACGATCTCGTCGGCGAAGACCCCGGACGCTTGGGCGCCGCCGGCGCGCACGTGCGAGGCGGCCGCGATCTCGTCCTGCTCAGGACGCTCGATGCCGTAGCGGGCATTGAAGCGCTCGGTCGAGGCGCCCATCGAGTCGTGGTCGAACGCGTCGGTGAGGCCGTCGGCGGCGGCATGGTCGAGCATCTCGACCGAGCCGTACACGTGGCCGGCGCGGGAACCGGGCAGCAGGTGGGGCGCGTTGGTCATCGACTCCTGTCCGCCGGCGACGACGACGGACGCCTCGCCGAGGCGGATGAGGCGTGCCGCGTCGGTGATGGCGACGAGGCCCGAGAGGCACACCTTGTTGAGGGTCGTCGCGGGAACGCGCCACGGGATGCCGGCGGCGACGGCGGACTGCTTGGCGGGGTTCTGGCCGGCGCCGGCCTGCAGCACCTGGCCCATGATGACGGCGTCGACGTCGTCGGGGGAGACCCCGGCCTTCTCGAGAGCGCCACGGATGGCGACGGTGCCGAGCTGAACCGCCGACTGGTTCGCGAGGTTGCCGTTGATACGGGCGAACGGGGTGCGTGCCCCCGCGATGATGACGACGTCGGGGATGCTCATGTCTTCGGAACTCCTTCGTTCGGTTGCGAGCTGCTCGCGTTCAACTCTATGGTACGTTCATGACACCTGAACCACCTGTCAGGTTCTGCATCACACGTCCAGCCATTCACTGTTGAGAGGCAATCCAATGCGGGTTACGAAGAAGTACCTCGCGACGGCCGTCATCGCCGCCGCGACCATTGCACTGGTCGGGTGCGCGCCGACCACCTCGGGCGGCGGCGACGCCGGAGCGACCGATGCCGGCGCTCCGGTGTCGGTCTCGATGATCACGAGCCAGACCGGTCCGCTCGCGGCCTACGGCGAGGCCTACACCAAGGGCTTCGAGGCGGGCCTCGACTACGCCACCGACGGCACCGGCACGGTCGACGGCCGCGAACTCGACATCGAGTGGCTCGACGACCAGGGCAACCCCGACACGGCCGTCTCGCTCGCGAAGGACGTCATCGGCCAGGGCACGCAGATCATCGCCGGCACCGTCGTCTCGGGCATCGCCACGGCACTCGCCGAGCAGGCCGCCCAGAACAAGATCCTCTACATCTCGGGCCCCGCCGCGACCGACGCCATCACGGGGGTCAACGAGTACACCTTCCGGTCGGGCCGCCAGACCTTCCAGGACGTCGCGACCGCCGGTACCTTCATCGGCGACCCCGAGGGCAAGAAGGTCGTCGTGTTCGCGCAGGACACCGCGTTCGGCCAGGGCAACCTCGCCGGCGTGGAGGCCGTGCTCGGCGGCCAGGGCGCCACGGTCGAGGGCGTGCTCGTGGCCGAAGACGCCACCGAGTTCACCCCGTTCGCGCAGCAGCTGCTCGCCGCCTCGCCCGACCTCGTGTTCGTCGCGTGGGCCGGAGCCTCGTCGGGTGCGATGTGGACGGCGCTGTCGCAGCAGGGCGTGTTCGACGCCGTCCCGGTCGTCACCGGCCTCGGCGACGTGGCGACCTACGGCGCCTACGGCGACGCCTCCGCCGACATCTCGTTCCTCAACCACTACTTCGGCGGAGCCTCGGGCACCGACGCCGAGGCCGCGATGATCGAGTACCTCGACGGTGAAGGCGCGGTCGCCGACCTGTTCTCGCCCGACGGCTTCGTCGCCGCGCAGATGATCGTGCAGGCGGTGCGCGAGGGCGGCGACACCGTCGACGGCATGATCGGCGCGCTCGAGGGCTACACGTTCGACTCGGTCAAGGGCGAGATCACCGTGCGCGAAGGCGACCACGCGGTCATCCAGCCGATGTACCAGGCCAAGCTCGTGCAGGACGGCGCCGACTGGGTGCCCGAGCTCATCGACACGGTCGACGCCGAAGAGGTCGCTCCGCCGGCCGCCGGCTGAGCACCCGCTGAGCAGTCCGGCGGTCGCGCCCCGACGCGGCCGCCGGACCATCCCCCCGACGGTACGACCAGTAAGGCGACCATGACCGACCACGCGGTGCTCACCCTCGAGCACATCGGCCTGCGCATCGGCGGCGCGCGCATCCTCCAGGATGTGTCGCTGCGGGTGCCCGCGGGCGAGATGCTGGGGGTGATCGGCCCCAACGGCGCCGGCAAGACGACCCTCTTCAACGTCATCTCGGGCGTCGTGCGTCCCACCGAGGGCACGGTGCACCTCGACGGGCGCGATGTCACCCAGGTGCCGATCCACCGTCGGGCGACGGCGGGGCTCGGGCGCACGTTCCAGACGTCGAGCCTGTTCCCGGCGCTCACCGTGCTCGAGAACGTGCGGCTCGCGGCCCAGGCGCACGCCGGGCACGCGACATCCGTCTTCCGCACTCCTCGTCGCACGGATGCCGCGACCACGGCCGCGCGAACGGCGCTCGCCGAGGTCGGCCTCGCCGACCGGGCCGACGCCACGGCCTCGGGGCTCGCGCACGGCGAGAAGCGCAAGCTCGAGATCGCGATGCTCATCGCCATGGATCCGAAGGTCATCCTGCTCGACGAGCCGATGGCCGGGGTCGCCTCGGGCGACGTGCCCGCGATCACCGAGGTCATCCGCGGCCTGCACCGCGGCGGGCGCACGGTGCTGATGGTCGAGCACCACATGGAGGTCGTGCTCGGCCTCGTCGACCGCGTCGCGGTCATGCACCACGGCGAACTGCTCGCCGTCGACACCCCCGCGGCCGTGATGGCGAATCCCACGGTGCAGTCCGCCTACCTTGGAGAGCCGGTATGAGCGCGCCCATCCTCGTCGTCGAGGGCCTGCACGGCCGCATCGCCGGGCAGCAGGTCGTCGAGGACGTCTCGTTCGAGGTCCCCGCCTCGGGTGTGACCGCCCTGCTCGGCCGCAACGGCGTCGGCAAGACCTCGACGATCAAGTCCATCCTCGGACTCATCGACCGCACGGGCGACGTGCGCCTCGGCGGTGAGCGCATCGACCGGCTCCCGACGCACCGCATCGTGCAGCGCGGCGTCGGCTACGTGCCCGAGGACCGCGAGGTGTTCGGCTCGCTCAGCGTCGCCGAGAACCTGCGGCTCGCCGAACGCGACGACCGGCCGCGCCGCGAGCTCATCGAGCGGCTGTTCCCCGACATCCACGCCCGTCGCGCACAGCGCGCCGGCACGCTCTCGGGCGGCCAGCAGCAGATGGTGTCGCTCGCCAGGGCGCTCGTGAACGAGAACCGGCTGCTGCTCGTCGACGAGCCCACGAAGGGCCTCGCCCCGCGCATCGTCGACGAGGTCGCCGCCGCGCTCGCCGAGGCCGCGAAGACCGTGCCGATCCTCCTCGTCGAACAGAACCTGCACGTCATCCGCAAGCTCGCCGAGCGGGTCGTGGTGCTCTCGGGCGGGCGCGTGGTGTTCAGCGGATCCGCCGCCGACCTGCTCGACGACGAGGCTCGCATCCAGCGATACCTCGGCGTGGCCACCGACGAATCCGCCCACGACGCCGTCCCCGCGGCATCCATCGACATCACGGAGGAACTCCGATGAGCACCGTGCTCCTCCTCGTCATCACCGGACTCGGGCTCGGCGCCCTCTACTTCCTCGTCGCGAGCGGCCTCTCGCTCATCTACGGGCTCATGGGCGTCCTGAACTTCGCCCACGGCGCGTTCCTCACGATCGCCGCCTTCCTCGGCTGGGAGGTCGGCCGCCGGGTGTCCGACGGCACCTGGTGGGGCCTCCTGCTCTCCGCACTCGTCGGCATGATCGTCGGCGCGATCGTCGCGGCGGCGACCGAGTACTTCCTCATCCGCCGGCTCTACGAGCGGCACATCGAGCAGGCGCTCGTCACCGTCGGCCTCTCGCTCGCGAGCGTCGCGCTCTTCGAGGGCATCTGGGGCACCGACCCGATCTACACGGCGAAGCCCGACTGGCTCACGCAGACCACCGAGATCCTCGGCGCGAAGATCCCGAACGACCGGTTCCTGCTCATCGCCTGCGCGGCGCTCGTGCTCGGCGGCATCGTGCTGTTCCTCCGCAGGACCCGCTACGGGCTGATCATCCGCGCCGGCGTCGAGAACCGCTCGATGGTGACGGCGCTCGGCATCGACGTGCGGCGCTCGTTCACGCTCGTGTTCGCGATCGGCGGCGCGGCCGCAGGGCTCGGCGGCGTGCTCGCGTCGGTGTACTACGGCTACGTCTCGGCGCACCTCGGATCGGTGCTGCTCATCTTCGCGTTCATCGTCACCGTCATCGGCGGTCTCGGCTCGCTGACGGGAGCGGCGATCGCGTCGGTGCTCGTGGCGGTGCTCCAGCAGTTCGCCAACTTCTACCTCGGCGGCACCGGCGACCTCGTCGTCGTCATCGCCCTCGCCGCGGTGCTGCTCGTGCGCCCGCGTGGACTCATGGGGAAGGTCGCATGAACCAGCAGCTCACCGATTCCGCGCCCGCGTCGACTGGCTCAGCGACCGAGGCGCCCGCACCGGCACCCGACGGCAAGGCGGGCGGCGAGGCATCCACCCGGCGACCGCTCGCGCTCCTCATCGGCGGGATCGCGCTCGTGGTCGTGCTCGCGATCCTGCCGCTGCTCGCGATCGAGATCCCGGGCGTGCTGCCCGGCCCGACCTACACCCCGGGCACCCTGCAGCTGCTCGCCTACGCGATGCTCATCGCGGCGCTCGCGCTCAGCTACCGCATGATGTTCGGTTTGGCCGGCCTGCTCTCGTTCGGGCACGCGCTGTTCTTCGCCGCGGGCGCGTACGGGCTCGGAATGGCACTCGAGTACTTCGCGCCGGTGGAGTGGCCGAGCGAGCTCATCTTCCTCGCGTCGATCGTCGTGACGCTGGTCTTCGGCATCGTGCTCGCCGCCACCGTCGGGTCGCTGGCCCTTCGGGTCACGGGCATCTCGTTCGCGATGGTCACGCTCGCCTTCGCCCAGGCCGGGTCGGTGCTCATCCGCCGCAACCCCGGCGGGGCGACCGGCGGCGACGAGGGACTCTCGCTCGACATCGCCAACGTGCCCGACGCGCTCGTCGGGGTGCTCAACACGCGCAACCTCTACTGGCTGGCGCTCGGCATCCTCGTGTTCGTCTACCTCGTGGTGCTCTGGGTCGAACGCAGCCGTGCCGGCCACGTCGCCGAGGCGACGCGCGAGAACGAGTTGCGCGTGCGCGTGCTCGGCATCCGTCCGTACCGGGTGAAGTTCCTCATCTTCATCGTCGCGTCGACGCTCGCCGCGATCGCCGGCATGGGCTACCTGCTGCTGCAATCGGGTGCCGCGCCCCGCATCGCCACGGCCGACTTCACCCTCACGATCCTCGTGATCGTCGTGCTCGGCGGGGTGGGGTATCGCTGGGGCGCGATCGTGGGCGGTATCGTCTACACACTGCTCGATCAGCGGCTCACGGCGCTCGCGGGCTCCGACTTCATCGCAGGTCTGCCCGCCGTGCTCCGCGTCCCGCTGTCCGAGCCGCTGTTCATTCTGGGAACGCTCTTCATCCTCGTGGTGCTGTTCCTGCCCGGGGGGATCGCGGGAATCCCGCAACGCATCCGAACCGGTCGGAAGCAGCACCCGGTCGAATCGGAGGAGGCCGCGGATGCCTGACGGTCTGCACACCCTCGGTCGCTGGACGCGCGATCGGGCGCGGGCGACCCCCGAGCGCATCGCGATCGACGACCGCGGCGTCGTCATCAGCTACCGCGAGCTCGACGCCCGCGCGGAGCGCCTCGCCGTGGCCCTGCGTGCCGCGGGGTACGTGATCGGCGACCGCATCGCCACCATCACGGGCAACAGCTCCGACCATGTCGTGCTGTTCTTCGCGTGCGCGAAGGCGGGCCTCACGCTCGTGCCGCTGTCGTGGCGGCTCGCGCCGCGCGAACTCGCCGAGCAGCTCGAGATCGCCGAGCCGGCGGTGCTGCTCGTCGAGACCGAGTTCGAGTCGCTCGCGAAGGCGACGCTCGCCCGCCTCGCTCGTCGCATCTCCACGGCCGCGCTCGGCGCGCACGGCGTCGAGGCCGAGGTCCCGGCGCCCGCGGATGACACGCGGCACGGGTCATCCGCCGTCGCTCGCGACGTCGCCGACGACGACGCCCTGCTCATGATCTTCACGTCGGGCACCACGGCGAAGCCGAAGGGCGCCGTGCTCACGCACGCCAACTGCTTCTGGACCAACCTCTCGTTCTCGCGCATCGCCGAGATCGGCCCCGGCGACACCGTGCTCGCCGTGCTGCCGCAGTACCACGTCGGCGGGTGGAACATCCAGCCGCTGCTCGCGTGGTGGACGGGTGCGACGGTGGTGCTCGAGCGCACCTTCGATCCGGCGCGCGTGCTGCACCTCATCCAGGAGCGTCGCATCACGACGATGATGGGCGTGCCCGCGAACTACCTGTTCCTCGCGCAGCATCCCGACTTCGCGCGCACCGACCTGTCGAGCCTCGTGCACACGATCGTCGGCGGTGCGCCGATGCCTCCTGCCCTGCTGCGCACGTGGCACGCGCGCGGCATCGCGCTCACCCAGGGCTACGGCCTCACCGAGGCCTCGCCGAACGTGCTCTGCCTTCCCGACGACGACGCGCTCGGCCGGGCCGGCTCGGCCGGAAAGCCGTATCCCCACGTCGATGTCGCCGTCGCCGACCCCGTCACCGGCGAGCACCTCGACGGCGAGGCCGAGGGCGAACTGCTCGTGCACGGGCCGTCGGTGTTCGCCGGCTACTTCCGCGACCCGGCCGCGACCGAGGCGACCCTCGTCGACGGCTGGCTGCGCACCGGAGACCTCGTGCGGCGAGACGCCGACGGCTACTTCACGATCGTCGACCGCATCAAGGACATCTACATCTCGGGTGGCGAGGGAGTCGCGCCCGCCGAGGTCGAGGCCGTGCTCATGGGCCATCCCGCCGTTGCCGACGTCGCCGTCGCGGGAGTGCCCGACGACCGCTGGGGAGAGGCCGGCGTCGCCTGGGTCGTCGTCAACCGCGGGCGGGTGACCGATGCCGCCGAGCTGCTGGACTTCGCTGCCGGCTGGCTCGCACGCTACAAGGTTCCGCGCGAGGTGCATTTCGTCGACGCGCTGCCGCGCTCGACCGCGGGAAAGGTGCTGCGGCGGGTGCTCGTCGAGGGCGCGGAACCGCGGGTTGAGGAGCGTCCGACGAAGGAGGATGCGTCTCGAAACCGCGAGAAGAACGTCGAGCGGGTTGAGGAGCGTCCGACGAAGGAGGATGCGTCTCGAAACCCACCCCGCGGGCGACCGGGTTTCGAGACGGTCGCTGCGCGACCTCCTCAACCCACGGGTGAGGAGGACGCGCGATGAGCGCCGCACCTCGCACCGCACGCGGCGAGAAGACCCGGCGCAAGCTGCTCGAGGCGGCCGAGCACGTGTTCGCGGCGACCGGCTACCACGAGGCATCCGTCTCTCGCATCACCGATGTCGCCGGGGTCGGACAGGGCACGTACTACCTCTACTTCGACTCGAAGCTCGCGATCTTCAACGAGCTCGTCGAAGACCTGAACCACCGCGTGCGCCAGGCGATGAGCGAGGGTGCGCGTGGCGCGAGCAGCCGGCTCGAGGCCGAGCGTGCCGGCTTCGCCGCGTTCTTCCGCTTCACGGCCGAGCACCCGGGGCTCTACCGCGTCGTGCGTGAGGCCGAGCAGGTGTCGCCCGATGCGCTTCGGCTGCACTACACGCGCATCGTCGAGGGCTACATCGAGGGCCTCCGAGACGCGTTCGACGACGGCGAGATCAGCGACATCGACCCGACCGTGGCCGCGTGGGCGCTCATGGGGATCGGCGAGATGATCGGGATGCGCTGGGTGCTCTGGGGCGACCCCGACGCGGCGCCCGGCGCGGGTGCCGACCCCACCGCGAGCGGCACTCGCGAGGTGCCCCAGCACGTGCTCGACGAGATGATGCGGTTCATCGAGGGAGCCCTCGGGCGCCCCGAGACCGCGCGAGCGGGACGCGCCGACGCGGCCCAGAAGGAGGAATCGTGACCGATCTGAGCCAGCGGCGGGCGGTCGTGACCGGCGGCGCGAGCGGAATCGGCGAGGCGTGCGCGCGCGCCTTCGCCGCAGCCGGCGCCCATGTCGTGATCGCCGACCTGAACGGCGAGGCCGCCGAGCGGGTCGCCCGCGATGTCGGCGGCGAGGCCTGGCAGGTCGACCTCGGCGACACCGCAGCGCTCGCCGATCTCACGCTCGACGCCGACATCCTCGTGAACAACGCCGGCATCCAGCACGTGCGCCCCATCGAGGAGTTCGAACCCGAGCGGTTCGCGTTCATCCTGAAGCTCATGCTCGAGTCGCCGTTCCTGCTCATCCGCGCGGCGCTGCCCGGCATGTACGAGCGCGGGTTCGGTCGCATCATCAACATCTCGAGCGTGCACGGCCTGCGCGCCTCGCCGTTCAAGTCGGCGTACGTCGCCGCGAAGCACGGCCTCGAGGGTCTGTCGAAGGTCACCGCACTCGAGGGCGGCCCGCACGGCGTCACGTCGAACTGCATCAACCCCGGCTACGTGCGAACACCGCTCGTCGAGAAGCAGATCGCCGACCAGGCCCGCCTGCACGGCATCACCGAAGACGAGGTGCTGCCCAAGATCATGCTCACCGAGTCGGCGATCAAACGCCTCGTTGAGCCGGCCGAAGTCGCGAGCCTCGCGCTCTGGCTCGCGAGCCCCGAGGCCGGCATGGCGACCGGGGCGAGCTATGTCATGGACGGCGGATGGAGCGCACGATGACCGAGACCACCTTCGCCGCCCCCGTCGCCGGCGGCGACCTGGCGGGCGGGCAATGGCGAGCGGATGCCCCGGGCCTCGCAGTGCTCGCGGTGCACGGCATCACGGCGAGCCACCGCAACTGGGACCTCGTCGCCGACGCCCTGCCGGGCCGGCGCGTGATCGCTCCCGACCTGCGCGGCCGGGGCCGCAGCAACGGCCTCCCCGCGCCGTACGGGCTCGTGCAGCACGCCGACGACCTCGCCGCGACGCTCGACGCGCTCGACGTCGAGCGCGTCTACGTGGTCGGGCACTCGATGGGCGCGTTCGTCTCGGTTCGCTTCGCCGAGCGCCACCCCGACCGGGTCGCCGGCCTCGCGCTCATCGACGGCGGCCTGCCGGTGCCGAGCCCCGAGGGCATCGCCCCCGAGGACCTGCCGAAGGTGCTGCTCGGGCCGGCGCTCGAGCGGTTGTCGATGACGTTCCCCAGCCGCGCCGACTACGTGGAGTTCTGGCAGCGGCATCCCGCGCTCGGCCCGTACTGGAACTCCGCGATCGAGGCGTACGTCCGGTACGACCTCGACGGCGACGAGCCCGCGCTGCGCAGCTCTGCGAGCGCCGCCGCCGTCGCGGTGAATGCGGTCGAACTCGACGGATCGGCCGGCTACACCGAGGCGCTGCTCGCGACGCCCGGGCCGGTCGACTTCTTCCGCGCGCCGCGCGGCCTGCTCGATGGGGCTCCGCTGTACTCCGATGCGCTCACCGCCGAGTGGGCGGTCCGGATGCCGCAACTCGTCGTCCACGACGTCGCCGACGTCAATCACTACACGATCGTCATGTCGGCCCCCGGAGTGGATAGTGTGATGCCCGTCATCCGCGACCGCATCCAGGCCGCGCAAACACAGGAAGGTGCATCGTGACACTCGACAAGGTGGTCGGGTCCGCTCAAGAGGCGGTCGCCGACATCCCCTCCGGAGCCAGTCTCGCCGTCGGCGGGTTCGGGCTCTGCGGCATCCCCATGGTCCTCATCCAGGCACTGCTCGACGCAGGCGTCGACAGGCTCTCGGTCGTCTCGAACAACTGCGGCGTCGACGACTGGGGGCTCGGCGTGCTGCTCGCGAAGCAGCGCATCGCCAAGATGACCTCGTCGTACGTCGGCGAGAACAAGGAATTCGAGCGCCAGTACCTCTCGGGTGAGCTCGAGCTCGAGCTCACCCCCCAGGGCACGCTCGCCGAGAAGCTCCGCGCCGGCGGCAGCGGCATCGCGGGGTTCTTCACCCAGACCGGCGTCGGCACCCAGGTCGCGGAGGGCGGCCTGCCGCGTCGGTACCATGCCGACGGCACGATCGCCGTGGCGAGCTCGCCGAAGCAGGTGCAGTCGTTCGACGTCGACGGCGAGGCCCGCGAGTTCGTACTCGAAGAGGCCATCACGACCGATTTCGCGCTCGTGCACGCCCTCAAGGGCGACCGATTCGGCAACCTCGTGTTCGACAAGTCGGCGCGCAACTTCTCGCCGCTCGCCGCGATGGCCGGGCGCGTCTGCATCGCCCAGGTCGAGGAGATCGTCGATGCGGGTGAGATCGATCCCGACGCCGTGCACCTGCCCGGCATCTACGTCGACCGCATCGTCGTCGTGGGTCCCGACATCGAGAAGCGCATCGAACGTCGCACCGTTTCCGTCGAGAAAGCGGCATCCCGCGAGATGCCGGAAGGAGCCTGAGCAATGGCACTCACACGTCTCGAGATGGCGGCCCGGGCCGCGAAGGAACTCTCCAACGGTTCGTACGTGAACCTCGGCATCGGGCTGCCGACGCTCGTGCCGAACTACGTGGCCGACGACGTCACGATCCTGCTGCAGTCCGAGAACGGCATCCTCGGCGTCGGCCCCTACCCGACCGAAGACGCCGTCGACCCCGACCTCATCAACGCCGGCAAAGAGACCGTCACGGTGCTGCCCGGCGCCGCGTACTTCGACTCGGCGACGAGCTTCGGCATGATCCGCGGCGGCAAGATCGACGCCGCCATCCTCGGAGCCATGCAGGTCTCCGCGGACGGCGACCTCGCCAACTGGATGATCCCCGGCAAGATGGTGAAGGGGCCCGGCGGTGCGATGGACCTCGTCCACGGCGCCCGCCGCAAGATCGTGCTCATGGAGCACGTCGCGAAAGACGGCTCGGCGAAGATCGTCAACGAGTGCTCGCTGCCGCTGACCGGCAAGCGCGTCGTCGACCGCATCATCACCGACCTCGCCGTCATCGACATCACGCACGACGGGCTCAAGCTCGTCGAGCTCGCACCCGGCGTCACCGTCGACGAGGTCGTCGCCGCCACCGAGCCGCCGCTCGACACCTCAGCGGTCGGGTAGGCCGGCCGCACGTCTCGTCGGACGAGTAGGCCCGCACGGGCCGTATCGAGACCCACCGCTCACGAAAGGCATCACATGGTCGACACGATCTTCCCGGGCATCACCACCAGTCGGGTCGAGACCCCTCGGCTCACCGCGAACGTGCTCGAGCGCCCATCCGATGCCGCGACGAGGACCGTCGTCTTCGTGCACGGCAACGTCTCCTCGTCGCTGTTCTGGCAGCCGCTCATGCTCTCGCTGCCCGACGACGTGCGAGCGCTCGCGATCGACCTGCGCGGGTTCGGCGACAGCGAGACGCTGCCGGTCGACGCCACACGCGGAGTGCGCGACTTCTCCGACGACGTGGCGTCCGTCATCGACGCGCTCGGCCTCGGCGCGGTGCACCTGGTCGGGTGGAGTCTCGGCGGCGGCGTCGCCATGCAACTGCTGCTCGACCGGCCCGATCTCGTCGCGAGCCTCACTCTGCAGGCGCCGGTCTCGCCATACGGGTTCGGCGGCACCGCTGCCGACGGCTCGCTGCTGACCTCGGATGCCGCGGGCACGGGCGGCGGCGGGGCGAACCCCGATTTCGTGGCGCGCATCGCGCGCGGCGACCGCGGCGACGAGCCGGGATCGCCGCGCGCGGTGTTCCGTGCGACCTATGTCGTGCCGGGATTCGAGGCCGAGCACGAAGATATCTGGGTCGAGTCGATGCTCACGACGAAGACCGGCGTCGACAACTATTCGGGTGACTCCACGCCGTCCGAGAACTGGCCCGGGTTCGCGCCCGGCGATCGGGGTATCCTCAACACGCTCGCGCCGACGGTGTTCGACACGACCGCGATCGTCGACCTCGACCCGAAGCCCCCGATCCTCTGGATCCACGGCGCGCAGGACGCGATCGTCGGCGACGCGTCGTTCTTCGACCTCAACCAGCTCGGCAAGGCGGGCGTCATCCCGGGGTGGCCCGGCGACGACGTGGCGCCGCCGCAGCCGATGATCCAGCAGACCCGGGCGGTGTTCGATCGTTACCGAACGGCCGGCGGCGCGGTGACCGAGCTCGAGCTCGAGAACTGCGGGCATTCGCCGCACCTCGAGCGCCCCGACGCGGTCCGCGCGGCGCTGCTCGAGCTGATCGGCTGAGTCCCGCACGAAGCCCGTCCCGGCCCCGGGAGGGGCTTCGTGCGCTGTTGCGACATCCGTTCGCAGCCGCTGCTTCGCCGCCCGGCCGTAGACTGGCACCGTGCCTGCTGTGAATCTCGGAATGCCCAAAGTCCCTGAGGTACTGGCCCCGCGACGCAAGTCGCGCCAGATCAAGGTGGGCAAGGTGCTCGTCGGCGGCGACGCCCAGGTGAGCGTGCAGTCGATGACCACGACGCCCACGACGAACATCAACGCCACGCTGCAGCAGATCGCCGAGCTCACCGCGTCCGGCTGCGACATCGTGCGCGTCGCGGTGCCGAGCCGCGACGACGCCGAGGCGTTGCCGATCATCGCGAAGAAGAGCCAGATCCCGGTGATCGCCGACATCCACTTCCAGCCGAACTACGTGTTCGCCGCGATCGACGCGGGCTGTGCGGCGGTGCGCGTGAATCCGGGCAACATCCGCAAGTTCGACGACCGCGTCGGCGAGATCGCCGCGGCCGCGAAGGCCGCCGGAGTGAGCCTGCGCATCGGCGTGAACGCGGGCTCGCTCGACCCGCGCCTGCTCGAGAAGTACGGCAAGGCCACGCCCGAGGCGCTCGTCGAGTCGGCCGTGTGGGAGGCGAGCCTGTTCGAAGAGCACGACTTCCACGACTTCAAGATCTCGGTCAAGCACAACGACCCCATCGTCATGGTGAAGGCCTACCGCCTGCTCGCCGAGCGCGGCGACTGGCCTCTGCACCTCGGCGTCACCGAGGCCGGCCCCGCGTTCCAGGGCACGATCAAGTCCGCCACGGCGTTCGGCATCCTGCTCAGCGAGGGCATCGGCGACACCATTCGGGTGTCGCTCAGTGCTCCGCCCGTCGAAGAGGTCAAGGTCGGCCTCCAGATCCTGCAGTCGCTGAACCTCCGCGAGCGCAAGCTCGAGATCGTCTCGTGCCCCTCGTGCGGCCGCGCGCAGGTCGACGTCTACAAGCTCGCCAACGACGTCACCGATGGACTCGAAGGCATGACCGTGCCGCTGCGCGTCGCCGTCATGGGTTGCGTCGTGAACGGCCCGGGCGAGGCCCGCGAGGCCGATCTCGGCGTCGCATCGGGCAACGGCAAGGGCCAGATCTTCGTGAAGGGCGAGGTCATCAAGACCGTCCCCGAGTCCGAGATCGTCGAGACCCTCATCGCCGAGGCGCAGCGCATCGCCGACGAGATGGGGACCGACGCCCCGGTCGGCTCGCCGCAGGTGCTCACGCCGTAGTAACCGCGAGTCGTCGCGAGTACAGTGGGCGGCACCGGATGCCCCACCGGCATCCGTGCGCGAGAGGGGATCGCGATGAGTGGCGACAAGTTCGAGTTCGAGTATCCCGACCAGGCCGGGTACCCCGACGGGATGGGCACGCTGCACGAGGGCATCGAGGAGGACGCGGCTGAAGAGGACGCCGCAGAAGGCGCCGACGCGGCCGCGACGGCCGCAGAGCAGGATCTCGAGGAGTTCGCGCTCGACGATGAGGAAGACGTCGACGGGAACGTCTGACGAGCGCGAGCAACCGCAGGGCTCGCCGAGCGGACTCAGTCCGCGAGCGCGAGCTCCACGGCGCCCGAAGCGATGTCGGCGCTCGCGAGCACGACAGGCACGCGCTGACCGGGACGGGTTCGATCACTCGCCGGGCACGTGGCCGTGACCGGGGGCTCGGCGAGCTGCACGACCGCGCGATCGTCGCGCACCTCGAGCACCGTGGCCTCGAAGCGCTCACCGACGCGGTCGGCGAGCACGGCCGCCTCGACCCTGGCGACCGATGCCGATTCGAGCTGGCTCGCTCGTTGCGTCGAGACACCCATGAGGGAGGGCAGTGCCGCGAGCGACTGCCGCGCCCACGCCGGCACCTCGCGCCCGGCGCTCACCGCCTCGCACACGACGAGGCCCCACCGATCGACGAGTCGACGCAGTGGCGCGGTGACGTGCGCATACGGCGCAGCGATCGCCGACTGCACCGGGTCGCGCGGCACGGTTCCGTCGAACGCCTCGTAGCCCGCACCGCGGAAGAGCCCGCCCGCCGCTCGCATGACGGCGAGGCTCGCCGGGTCGGTGCGATCCAGGCCGCGCAGGTACTCGCCGTACGAGACCGACTGCGGCCACGGTCGCCCGAGCGCATCGGTCTGCGTACGGAACGCGGCGACGCGCGAGGCGTCGGGAGCGGGCATCGTTCGGAGGATGCCGACGCGGGCTTCGACCATCAGTTGCGCTGCGGCCATGCCGGTCATGAGCGAGAGCTGCGCATTCCAGTCCTCGACGGCGAGCAGGCTGCGCCACTCGAGGGCGTAGCCGCCGTCGGATCGCACGATCTCGGCCTCGGGCGAGTTCAGGCTCGCGCCGCCGCGCGCCCGCTCCTGTTCGATGCGGAGCCGGCCGATCTCCTGCAGCAGGGCGAGCGACCCGTCGGCCGCGCCGGCGTCGATGCGCTCCTGCGCCTCGACATAGCTCAGCCTCTCGTGCGAGCGCACGACGGCTCGCTCGAGCCGGGTGTCGACGACCGCGCCCGCCTCGTCGAGGTCGAGCGCCCACACGTAGGCACTCCGGTCGACGCCCGGGAGCAGCGACACCCGGTCTTCGCTGAGCACGGGCGGGTGCAGCGGAATGCGGCCGTCGGCCGCGTACAGCGTCTGCCCGCGCTCGCGCGCCTCGAGATCGACCGTGCCATCGGGGCTCACGAACCCCGGGACATCCGCGATCGCATAGTGCACCGTGTAGCCGCCCCCGCGACGTGCCAGGTGCAGGGCTTGATCGAGGTCCATCGAGCCGACCGGGTCGATCGTGAGGAACTCGAGGTCGCGCCGGTCGCGTTCGGGCGGCGGCGAGGCGGATGTCGCGGCCTCGGCCTCGGCGAGGACCTCCGCCGGGAACTCGGAGGGCAGCTCGAGCGACGTGCGCAGATCTGCGAGCGCGGTCGCGAGCTCGCTCTGGGCGACCGAAGCCGAGATGTGCGACCGGAGGGCGGACATGCGCCCAGCCTACGGCGGGCGAGCGTGACGAGGGGAGGACGTGAGGTCGCGGCATCCGCTCGCCTTCTAGACTGGGCGGGTGCCCACACGCCTGACGAACTACTTCCTCCGTACCCTCCGCGAAGACCCAGCCGATGCCGAGGTGACGAGCCACAAGCTGCTCGTACGCGCCGGCTACATCCGCCGTCAGGCACCGGGCGTGTTCGCGTGGCTGCCGCTCGGGCTGCGCGTGAAGGCGAAGATCGAGGCGATCATCCGTGAGGAGATGACGAACGCGGGCGCGCACGAGGTGCACTTCCCGGCGCTGCTGCCGCGCGAGCCCTACGAGCTGACCAACCGGTGGACCGAGTACGGCGACGCCCTCTTCCGCCTGCACGATCGCAAGGGCGCCGACTACCTGCTCGCGCCGACGCACGAAGAGGTGTTCACGTTGCTCGTGAAAGACCTCTACAACTCCTACAAAGACCTGCCGCTGTCGATCTACCAGATCCAGGACAAGTACCGCGACGAGGCACGGCCGCGTGCCGGCCTGCTGCGCGGGCGCGAGTTCACGATGAAGGACGCGTACTCGTTCGACGTCTCCGACGAGGGTCTGGATGCCTCGTACCAGGCGCAGCGCGACGCCTACGAGCGCATCTTCACGCGCCTCGGGCTCGAGTACGTCATCGTGCAGGCCGATGCGGGCGCCATGGGCGGCTCGAAGAGCGAGGAGTTCCTGCACCCGACCCCCGTCGGCGAAGACACCTTCGTGCGCTCGGCGGGCGGGTACGCGGCGAACGTCGAGGCGTTCCAGACGATCGTTCCCGACTCGCTGCCCATCGACGGTCAGCCTGCGCCGCTCGTGTTCGACTCGCCGAACACCCCCACGATCCTGACCCTCGTCGACCACGTCAACGAGCACGAGCCGCGCGCCGACCGCCCCTGGCGCGCCGCCGACACGCTCAAGAACGTCGTGCTCGCCCTCACCCACCTCGACGGCAAGCGCGAGCTCGTCGTCGTCGGAATGCCCGGCGACCGCGAGGTCGAGGTCAAGCGCGCCGAGGTCGCGTTCGCCCCCGCCGAGGTCGAGGCGGCCACCGAGTCCGACTTCGCGAAGCACCCCGGTCTCGTCAAGGGCTACATCGGCCCCTGGTCGCCCACGGGCCCCGTGCTCGGCGAGGCGTCGGCCAGCGGCATCCGGTTCCTCGTCGACCCGCGCGTCGTCGACGGCACCTCGTGGGTGACCGGGGCGAACATCGACCAGAAGCACGTGCTCTCGCTCGTCGCCGGTCGCGACTTCGTCGCCGACGGCGTCATCGACATCTCCGACGTGCGCGCCGGCGACCCCGCACCCGACGGCTCGGGCCCCGTCGAGCTCGCTCGCGGCATGGAGATCGGCCACGTGTTCCAGCTCGGCCGCAAGTACGCCGACGCGCTCGGCCTCAAGGTGCTCGACGAGAACGGCAAGCTCGCGACCGTCACCATGGGCTCCTACGGCATCGGCGTCACGCGCATCCTCGCGATCCTCGCCGAGGGCAACAACGACGAGAAGGGCCTCGTGTGGCCCGCCGCGGTCGCGCCGTTCGACGTGCACGTGCTCGCGACAGGCAAGGACGCCGCGGTGTTCGACGCCGCCGAGACGATCGTCGCCGCGCTCGAGGCATCCCGATTCGACGTGCTCTACGACGACCGGCCCAAGCTGTCGCCGGGCGTGAAGTTCGCGGACGCCGAACTCATCGGCGTGCCGAAGATCGTGATCGCGGGCCGCGGTGTGGCCGACGGCGTCGTCGAGATCTGGGACCGCGCGAGCGGCGAGCGCACGAGCGTGCCGATCGACGAGGTCGTCGCCGCGCTCGAGGGCTGAGTCGCCCCCTCACCGCCATCGAGTGGGCTGAGTTCGACCCTCCCCATGCGTCGCGAGGTCGATCTCCGCCCACTTGATGGCCTGAGGTATCCGGGCTGTGGAGAAACTCGCGCGAATGAGTGATCACATCGGCAAGCTGAGCGAGTGAAGCGCCGAACACCCCTTCCTCCACGCTTGCAACGGCGAGCATTCGCGGTGACCGCTCAGGGCGCATTCGGGTTCGGTCCGAGCAGACTGCGCGGCGGCGATGTCGACCGTCCGTTCTTCGGTATTCGCAGCGTCGGTGTCGATCTCACCGAGCTGCGCGGTCTCTGTCGCGCATATCGACCGCGAATGCGCCCGGCCGAGGTGTTCAGCCATTCGACGGCGGCCCAGCTCTACGAGATTCCACTGCCGGGAGAACTCGAAGTGACTCGGCCCTTGCACGTGTCGTCGGCAGACGGGGGTCGTCCGCGAACGTCCGGCGTGGCCGGGCATCGGATCAAGCGGTTCGAGCGCTTCGAGGTGAACGGGCTTCCAGTCGCGTCGCCCGCCGACACGTGGTGCCAGTTGTCGATGCTGCTCCCTCTTGACGACCTGATCGCCGCCGGCGACGCGTTCGTCTCGGGAAAGCTCATCAGACGTGGCCTGCGCGTGGCGCCCTTGTGCAACAGAGGGGACCTGCAGGCCGCGATCGATCGACATCGTCCCGCTCGCGGGACGGCCAAGCTCGACGAGGCGATCGAGTTCGTACGGACCGGGGTCGATTCCCGCCGGGAAACGCTCACTCGACTTGCGATCATGCGTGCAGGCCTACCCGAGCCGATCATCGCCGCACCGGTTCCGGTTCGCCACGGGGTCGTCCTGCATCCCGACCTCTCGTACCCCGAGCTCAGGATCGCGATCGAGTACGAGGGCGAGGAGCATCGACTCGATCCACGTCGGTGGCACGATGACATCGCACGGCGGCGAGCGCTCGAGGCCGTCGGGTGGGTGGTGATCCGCGTCACCATGGCCGATCTCCGGGCGCCCGAGCAGTTCCTGGCTGATCTCCGGGAGACCCGCCGCCGCCGCATCGGGGATGCGATGCCTCGCTGAGGCGATCGAGTGGGCGAAGATGCGTGCTCTGGACGTTCCGAAGGGCGATCTCTGCCCACACGATCCGCGAGTGCACCAGAGCAGGGGGAAGAAAGCGATCGCTGCCCGCGACCACAGCGCGGGGCGTGGGAGGCTTGCAGGCATGACCGTTCAGCCCCAGCCGAGTGCCGGCGAGAACCTCAGTGACCAGCTCCTGAAGAGCGTCGATGCCCTGCTCGATCAGGCGGGGATCCGCGAGAACCGGAGCCTCATCGAACGGATCCTGCTGTCGGGCCTCCGCCTCGGCACCGACGGCACGAGACGGCTCGACCTGAAGATCACCGCGGTCGCGCTCGAGGAGATGCGCGACGCGTTCCGCCTGTTCGAGCCGTACACCGACGTTCCGAAGGTCACCGTGTTCGGCTCAGCACGCACGTCGCCGAGCGACCCGTCCTACCGCCAGGCTCATGAGCTGGCCACCGCCCTCGCCCGAGATGGATGGATGGTGGTCACCGGCGCCGGCCCCGGCATCATGGAGGCCGCGAGCACCGGTGCAGGGCCCGGTCGCGCGCTCGGGGTCTCGATCCGGCTGCCGTTCGAGGAGGAGCCGAATGCGGCGATCGCGGCAGCGAGCCGGGTCACCATGAAGTACTTCTTCATCCGCAAGCTCATGCTCGTCAAGGAGTCTCGTGGTTTCGTCTGCCTGCCCGGCGGGTTCGGCACGCTCGACGAGACGTTCGAGCTGCTCACCCTGCAGCAGACCGGCAAGGCGGAACCCATGCCGATCGTGCTGCTGGACCCGCCGGGCGTCGGCTTCTGGGAGGGCCTGAGGCGCTTCGTCGACGACACCCTCGTCCCGGCGGGCGTGATCTCTCGCGACGATCTCGATCGTGTGCTCGTCACTGATTCCGTGGCCGAGGCCGCTCGCGAGATCACCGGCTTCTGGCGCAACTACGACTCCCTGCGCTGGGTCGGCTCGCGCCTCGTGCTGCGGCTGAACGCCGCGCCGAGCGACGCTGAGATCGACGGGCTGAACGAGCGCTTCGGCGAGCTCTTGGCCACGGGCCGGATCGAACGCACGGAGCCGCTCCGCCCTGAGCGGGAGGATGGCGATGCGCTCAACCTGGCCCGGATCGTACTCGTGCCGGATGGGCACCGGGTCGGCCGGCTCCACCGCCTCATCCGCGCGCTGAACGAGCTTCCGTCTGCGCCCGCGGTCGCCACGCCTCCGCTCATGCCGCCATCGCCGGGCTGAGCGGCGAAGCCGGAGGGCATGCGGCGTGGATGACGCGTCGTCCGCGCGGATGCCCCTGCCCGCGTCGAGCGGGTATCGTGGAGTCCTGCCGACTCCGAGGGGAGCGCGGCACTGAGAGCTGAATAGAGGAGGCCGGCGATGGATATCGACCTCAGCGTGCTTCGCATGATGGAGCGCGAGAAGGAGATCCCGTTCGACGAACTGGTGGAGATCATCGAACAGGCCATCCTGATGGCCTACCTGAAGCACACCAATCCCGGCCAGCACGGCCACGCGAACCCCAACGGGGCCCGCGCGCACCTCGATCGCAAGACCGGTCACGTCTCGGTGTTCGTACCCGAGCTCGACGACGAGGGCAACGTCATCGGCGAGGCCGAGGACTCGCCGAGCGACTTCGGGCGCATCGCGGCGTTCGCGGCGAAGCAGGTCATCAACCAGCGCCTGCGCGACCTGGCCGACGACGCGGTGCTGGGGGAGTTCCGCGGGCGTGAGGGCGACATCGTCGCCGGCATCATCCAGCAGGGGCCCAACCCGAAGATGGTGCACATCGACCTCGGCACCGTCGAGGCGATCCTGCCGCCCGAAGAGCAGGTGCCGGGCGAGGAGTACCCGCACGGCCAGCGCATCCGGGTCTATGTGACGAGCGTCGCGAAGGGCACGAAAGGCCCGTCGATCACCGTCTCGCGCACCCACCCGGCATTGGTGCGCAAGCTGTTCGCCCTCGAGGTGCCCGAGATCGCGTCGGGCGTCGTCGAGATCGTCTCGCTCGCCCGCGAGGCGGGTCACCGCACGAAGATCGCGGTGCGTGCGAACCAGCCGGGCGTGAACGCCAAGGGTGCCGCGATCGGTGAGCTCGGCCAGCGCGTGCGCGCGGTCACGGCAGAACTCGGCGCCGAGAAGATCGACATCGTCGACTGGTCCGACGATCTCGCCACGTTCGTCGCGAGCGCCCTGTCGCCGGCGAAGGTCACGAGTGCCTTCGTCATCGATGAGTCGACCCGCGCCGTGCGGGCGCTCGTGCCCGACTACCAGCTCTCGCTCGCGATCGGCAAGGAGGGCCAGAACGCCCGCCTCGCCGCCAAGCTGACCGGTGCGAAGATCGACATCCAGCCCGACTCGATCCTCGAGTCGAACTGACGCCTGCCGCGCCCGCCGCCCCCGTGGCGTCGGGCGCCCAGCCCAGAGGTGTACCATGGAACCCGTCAGAACGTGCATCGGATGCCGTTCGCGCTCCCCGCGGTCCTCACTTCTGAGGGTCGTCACCCAGAACTCCCACGTCATCGCAGATGATTCGGCCGTGCTTCCGGGAAGGGGTGCGTGGCTGCATCCGACACTCGAGTGCTACCGGCTCGCCGTGCGGCGACGCGCGTTCACGCGCGCGCTCCGCCTCCGCGGTGAACCGGACACCAGCAACGTAGAGAACAGGCTGAAGGCAAATGGACAACTCATGAGCGGCTCGAAATGAGACCCGTCCGCCATTGATGGTCCGCCCCTGTCCGGGGTCGGGCCCGGAACAGGAGAGAAGTGGCTGCCAAACCACGCGTACACGAGATCGCATCCGAACTCGGTGTCGACAGCAAGATCGCGCTTGAGAAGCTCAAGCAGATGGGCGAGTACGTCAAGGGACCCTCGTCGTCCATCGAACCCCCCGTCGCGCGTCGCCTGAAGGCGGCGCTCGAGGCCGACGGCGCCGCTGCCAAGGCGGCGGCTCCCGCGCCCGCCACCGCGGCCAAGCCCGCGGCGACCGGCGCCAAGCCCGGCCCCAAGCCGGCCCCGAAGCCTGTCGCCGAGGCGCCCGCCGCACCCGCCGCACCCGCGGCGCCCGCGGCCGACGCGCCCCTCACGGTCGCCGAACGCCAGGCCCAGGCCGAAGAGAAGGCCGCGCATGCGGCTGCCGAGAAGGCCGAGCAGGCGGCAGAGCAGGCCGAGAAGCCCGCTGCCGCAGCGTCGTCCGATGTCGCGAAGCCGTCGGCCGGGCCGAAGCCCGGCGGCGCGATCCCGCGTCCGGCCGGCGCCCCGCGTCCCGGTGCCCCGCGCCCCGGCAACAACCCGTTCTCGAGCTCGCAGGGCATGGGACAGCGTCCCGCCCAGCCCCGACCGGGCAACAACCCGTTCTCGAGCTCGCAGGGCATGGGCCAGCGGCCGACCCCCGGCAACATCCCGCGCCCGCAGGCGCCGCGACCCGGTTCGCCGCGCCCCGGCGCCCCCCGCCCGGCCGGTGCCGGCGGTCGTCCCGGCGGCTTCCAGCGTCCCGGCGGCGGTGGCGCAGGCGCTCGTCCCGGCGGTGCCGGCGGCGGCTTCCAGCGTCCCGGCGGCGCGCCAGGCGGCGGCTTCGGCGGCCCGCGTCCCGCGGGCGGCGGCGGCCGTGGTCGTGGTCCCGGCGGTGGCACGGCAGGCGCCTTCGGTCGCGGTGGCGGCAAGAGCAAGGCCCGCAAGTCGAAGCGCACGAAGCGTCAGGAATTCGAGATGCGGGAGGCCCCGTCGCTCGGCGGCGTGAGCGTTCCCCGCGGCGACGGCAACACCGTCATCCGACTGCGCCGCGGCGCATCGATCTCGGACTTCGCCGACAAGATCGATGCGAACCCCGGTTCGCTCGTCACCGTGCTCTTCCACCTCGGCGAGATGGCCACTGCGACCGAGTCGCTCGACGAGGCCACCTTCGAGGTGCTCGGCGCCGAACTCGGCTACAAGATCCAGGTCGTGTCGCCCGAAGACGAAGACAAGGAGCTCCTCGAGGGCTTCGACATCGACCTCGAGCAGGAGCTCGAGGACGAGACCGATGAAGACCTCATGCCGCGTCCGCCGGTCGTCACCGTCATGGGTCACGTCGACCACGGTAAGACGCGCCTGCTCGACGCCATCCGCAACGCGAACGTCGTCGCGGGCGAGGCCGGCGGCATCACGCAGCACATCGGTGCCTACCAGGTGCACACCGAGCACGAGGGCGTCGACCGCGCGATCACCTTCATCGACACCCCCGGTCACGAGGCGTTCACCGCCATGCGTGCCCGTGGCGCCCAGGTGACCGACATCGCGATCCTCGTGGTCGCGGCCGACGACGGCATCATGCCGCAGACGATCGAGGCGCTGAACCACGCGCAGTCGGCCAACGTGCCGATCGTGGTGGCGGTGAACAAGATCGACAAGCCCGACGCGAACCCTGCCAAGGTGCGCCAGCAGCTCACCGAATTCGGCCTCGTGGCCGAGGAGTACGGCGGCGACGTGCTGTTCGTCGATGTCTCGGCTCGCGAGGGCATCGGCATCCAGGAACTCCTCGACGCGGTGCTCCTCACCGCCGACGCGGGGCTCGACCTGCGCGCGAACCCCGACAAGGACGCGCGTGGCGTCGCCATCGAGGCGAAGCTCGACAAGGGCCGTGGCGCCGTGGCGACCGTGCTCATCCAGTCGGGCACGCTCCGGGTCGGCGACGCGATCGTCGCCGGCACCGCCTATGGGCGCGTCCGTGCGATGGCCGACGAGAACGGTGACGCGGTCGCCGAGGCGACGCCGTCGCGTCCCGTGCAGGTGCAGGGCCTCTCAAGCGTTCCGCGAGCGGGTGACACCTTCCTCGTCACCGAGGAGGACCGCACCGCGCGGCAGATCGCCGAGAAGCGCGAGGCCGTCGAGCGCAACGCCCAGCTCGCCAAGGCCCGCAAGCGCATCTCGCTCGAGGACTTCACGCGCGCACTCGAAGAGGGCAAGGTCGAGGCGCTCAACCTCATCATCAAGGGTGACGTTTCGGGTGCCGTCGAGGCGCTCGAGGAGTCGCTCATGAAGATCGAGGTCGACGAGTCGGTGCAGCTGCGCATCCTCCACCGCGGTGTGGGTGCCATCACCGAGAGCGACATCGACCTCGCGACGATCGACAACGCGATCGTCATCGGGTTCAACGTGCGCCCCGACGTCAAGGCGCGTGAGCGCGCCGCCCGCGAGGGTGTCGACGTGCGCTTCTACTCGGTCATCTACAACGCGATCGACGACATCGAGAGCTCGCTCAAGGGCATGCTCAAGCCCGAGTACGAAGAGGTCCAGTCGGGTGTCGCCGAGATCCGCGAGGTGTTCCGCTCCTCGAAGTTCGGCAACATCGCCGGTGTCATCGTGCGGTCGGGAACGATCACGCGAAACGCCAAGGCTCGCGTCATCCGCGATGGCGTCGTCGTCGGCGACAACCTCGCCATCGAGTCGCTGCGCCGGTTCAAGGACGACGTCACCGAGGTCCGCACGGACTTCGAGGCGGGCATCGGCCTCGGCAAGTTCAACGACATCCAGGTCGGCGACGAGATCGAGACGATCGAGATGCGCGAGAAGCCTCGCGCCTAATCGAACGGCCGGGGCGGCTCGCCGCCCCGGCTTCGCTCGGAAGGAAACACTGCACCATGGCTGATCCCGCACGGGCCAGGAAGATGGCCGACCGCATCAAAGAGATCGTCGCCAAGCGGCTCGACAAGGGCCTGCGCGACCCGCGGCTCGGGTTCGTGACCATCACCGACGTGCGCGTCACGGGCGACCTGCAGCACGCGAGCATCTTCTACACGGTCTACGGCACCGATGAGGAACGTCGCGATTCCGCACTGGCTCTCAGGGCGGCGACCGGGATGCTCCGCTCAGAGGTGGGCCGCAACATCACGGCGCGGCTCACGCCGTCGCTCGAGTTCATCGCCGACGCGATCCCCGAGAACGCCGAGCACATCGAGGAGCTGCTCCGTGAGGCGCGCGAGCGCGACGTCGAGACGAGCGTGCTCGCCTCGACGGCCGAGTACGCCGGCGAGGCCGACCCGTACGTGAAGCCGCGCGAACTCGACGGCGACGACGACCACGACGACGAGCTCGACGGTGACGCCGTCGACGTCGCCGACGAGGGGCGGGCGCGCTAGGGTCAGACCGCCTCAGCGCTGTCCGCCGTTACCGCGGAGGTCGGCGGCGACGTCGGCGATCCGCGCCTGCATGGCGGTGATGAAGGCCAGCACGACCGGCTGGCGCAGCGCCTCGGGCCGGCACACCAGCCAGTAGGGCAGTCGCTCGTCGATCTCGGTGGGGAACAGCCTCACGAGGTCGTCGTGCCGGTCGGCGAGGAACGCCGGCAGGAGGCCGTACCCCGCGCCCGCACGGGTCGCGTCGACGTGAACGAACACGTTGGTGCTCGAGACGGCGTCGACCATGCGTCGCGTCGAGCGACGTGCTTCGTCGAGCGCGTCGACCTGCAGCATCGACTCGATGAAGTAGACGAGCGGGCGGCCGTCGAGGTCGGCCGTGGTCCGGGGCATCCCGTGTTCTTCGAGGTACGCGCGGCTGGCGTACAGGCCGAGAGCGTAGTCGGCGAGGTGCACCGCTTCGGCTCTGTTCACGTGCGGCTTCCCGACGACGACCTCGAGGTCGACGCCGACGCGTTGCTGGGCGGCGCGGCGCTGCGCGGCGACGATCTCGAGCGACACGTCGGGGTGCGTGCGGCGCACGGCGACGATCGCGGGTGCCGCGATGAACCCGCTGAAGCCGTCGGTCGCCGAGAGGCGCACCACTCCCGAGAGCCTCGCCGACTCGGGGGAGAGCGCGCCGAGCGCCCGTTCGACGCCCTCGGCCGCCGCGATCGCGTGGTCGCCGAGGGCGGTGAGCACCCAACCGGCCGCGCCCCGCGCGAGCACGCGCCCGCCGAGCGCGGCTTCGAGGGCCCCGATGCGGCGGGCGATGGTCGTGTGGTTCAGGCCGAGCTCGGCCGCGGCCGTCGTGTAGCGGCCCGCCCGCGCCACGGCCAGCAGCACCAGCAGGTCGTCTGGGTTCGGCCGCGACGGCGGGAGCTTCAGGGATGCCACACCTGCATATTCGCACACTCGATGCCGCGGGTCGCCGGGAGTCCTGCACTCGCGTGCAGAGCCGTCACCGTTCGGGAAGGCGGTAGCCCGAGGCGTCGCCGACCAAGAGGCCGTCGGCGAGAAGCCCCGCGATCGCGCGGTCGAGCTGGGCGGCATCGGCGCAGACGGGCGTGAGCTCGACCCGGCCGATCGGGCGGTGCGCGGCACGGAGCTCCTGCATGACGAGCCCACGCACCTGCCGGTCGGAGCCCGCGAAGCGCGCCTGCACGGTGCGCCGGGCACCCTCGTAGGGCGGGTAGCCGGCGCGCCGCCACGCGCACGCATCGGCGATCGGACAGGCGTCGCAGCGCGGGGCGCGGGCGACGCACACCGTGGCGCCGAGTTCCATGGTCGCCGCGTTCACGATGCGCGCCGAGGACGGGTCATCCGGCAGGAGTTCCTCCATCGAGGCGAGGTCGCGGGCCGTCGACGGTGGACCCTGCTCGCCCTGCCCGGCGGCGGCGCGTGCGAGCACGCGCCGCGTGTTCGTGTCGACCACCGGATGTCGAAGGCCGAACGCGAACGCGGCGATCGCCCGCGCCGTGTAGGGGCCGACGCCCTGCAGCGCGAGGAGCGCATCGAGGTCGCGCGGCACCTCGCCGCCGTGGCGCTCGACGATCTCGGACGCGGCCCGGTGCAGCCAGAGCGCCCGCCGTGGGTAGCCGAGCCGGTCCCACGCCCGCACCGCCTCGGAGGGAGGCGCGGCGGCGAGCGCGGCAGGCGTCGGCCAGCGCTCGATCCACGCCTCCCACCGCGGGATGACGCGGGCGACCTGCGTCTGCTGCAGCATGAACTCGCTCACGAGCACCGCCCACGGCGATACGTCGGCGGCACGCCACGGCAGGGGCCGCGCGGCATCTGCGAACCAGGCGATGAGCGTGTCGGCGATCGGCGATTGCGTGCGGCGCGACATCCGCTCAGCTTATGCGCCGACCCTGCGCGGGCGCTGCTCGCGGCTAGGCTCGGAGCATGCGACTCGTCACGACGCCGAGGGTCACGTTCCTGCGCGCACTCGCCGATGAGATCGTGGCCCAGTACGGGCACGGCCGGATGATCGTCGCGATCGACGGCCCGCTGCGCAGCGGCAAGTCCCGGTTCGCCGACGACCTCGCCGACGTGCTCCGCGAGCGCGAGCATGCGGTGTTCCGCGCGAGCACCGAGGACTTCCACCGTTCCAGGGCGGCGCAAGCCGGCTATGGGGCCGACACGCCGGCGCGATACGTCGGGTACGGCATCGACGAGTCGGCGCTCCGTCGGGTTCTCGTCGAGCCGTTCCGCATGGGCGGTTCGACCGCGTTCGTCACCCGGGTGTTCGATCCCGCCCGCGATGCCTGGGTCGAGCCGAAGTGGATCACCGGCCCCGAGGACGCGATCCTCGTCATCGACGGCCGGTTCGTGCTGCGTGAACGACTCGCCGGGCTCTGGGACGTTCGAATCGCCATCGACGGCGATCCCACCGACCCGGCCGACGTCCTCGCCTATGGCGAGCGCGACCCGCGCGTCGTCGCGTCGGCGGTCGTCGACCTGTCCGATCCGGGCCACCCGACCCGGCGCTGACCTCCGAATCGTCAGACCGGAACCTCCGCGAGCACGCGTTCGGGAGTGAGCGGTTCACCGCGCCGCTCGACCTCATGCACGAGCGCGGTCAGTGCCCGGCTGACGGGTGCGTCGAGACCGGCGGCGGATGCCTCGCGCACGACGGCCCCGTTGAGGAAGTCGATCTCGGTGGGCTGGCCGCGGCGCAGGCTCTGCTGCGTCGACCCGAGGTTGGGCACTCCGCCCATGCGAACCCGCATCGACCACGGCAGCACCTGACCGATCGCGAGCGGCAGCCTGGCGAACAGGCGGAGCCGCCTGTCGCCGAGCCCCTGCAACGACCCGAAGCGGATGCCCCGGGCGATGCCCACGCGCACGGCCTCGCGCATCGATGCGGCGACGACGCGTCGCAGGCGGGGGTCGTCGACGACGTCCTGCACGCTCTCGCCGACGATCGCGGGGACGGCGTTCAGCATGTTGACGATGAGCTTCGTCCACTGCGCGCCCCGGAACCCGTCGATCGCGACGACCGGCGCGGCGTCGGAGAGCACGGCCGCGACCTCGACGCATTCGGCGTCGACCGGGCCGTCACCGCGCCCGAGATAGCTCGTCGCAGGCGTCGTGACGCGCACCACGCCCGGCTCGGTGTAGTTCGCGGCGATGATCGAGAGCAGCCCCATGCACGACGACCGCGGCAGCAGCCGTGCTGCGGTGGCGACGCCGTCGAGCCCGTTCTGCACGACCACCACGGGCACGCCGTCGATGAGCGCGGCGTTCGCCGTGATCGCGGCGGGCGCGTCCTGCGCCTTCGTGCAGACGAGCACGAGGTCGGGCCGGACCGGCAGCGTCTCGGCAGCGGTGACCGCGGCGTGCGCGTCGCCGTACCCGCCGCTCATGCGGATGCCGCCCTCGCGGATGGCCGCCAATCCGGCGCCACGCGCGGTGACCTCGACGTCGTGGCCGGCCCGGGCGAGCAGGGCGGCGAAGGTCCCTCCGAGCGCGCCGGCGCCGATGATCCCGATCCTCACCGTCCCAGCGTAGGCGGCGCGCAGTGGCCCGCCGTGCGCCGACCCGGGTCGGCGCGGCTGTTAGCCTGATGGGCGTGAACAGCGGCATCCTCCTCGTCGACAAGCCGCAGGGAATCACGAGTCACGACGTCGTCGCCCGCATGCGCCGCCTCGCTGGAACCCGCAAGATCGGGCACGCGGGCACGCTCGACCCGATGGCGACGGGCCTGCTCGTCCTCGGGGTCGACAGCGCGACCCGGCTGCTGCACTACCTCGTCGGGCTCGACAAGGAGTACTTCGCGACGATCCGGCTCGGCTGGGGCACGACGACGGACGACGCCGAGGGCGAGCCGCTGCCGGCGACCGACGCCGATCGTGCCGCGGTCGCCGCGCTGACCGACGAGTCGATCCGCGACGCGATGCTCCGCCAGGTCGGCGAGATCGACCAGGTCCCGAGCGCGGTCAGCGCCGTGAAGGTCGACGGCAGGCGCGCGTACCAGCGGGTCCGCGACGGCGAGCAGGTCGAGCTGGCGTCCCGCCGGGTGACGGTGTCGGTCTTCGAGCTGCTCGCTTCCCGCACAGGCGACGGATGCCTCGACCTCGACGTTCGCGTCGAGTGCTCGTCGGGCACCTACGTGCGCGCGCTCGCGCGCGACCTCGGGTCCGCGCTCGGCACGGCCGGCCACCTCACGGCGCTGCGCCGCAGCCGCATCGGGCGGTACTCGGTCGACGAAGCGGGCGAGCTCGAGGGATTCGACGTCGCGGCGTCGCTCATCGGCCCCGCCGACGCCGCGAGGCGATCGCTGCCGGTCGTCGAGGTCACCGGCGCCGAGGCCGTCGACCTCGGCCACGGCAAACGCGTCGCGGTCGATGCGGCGCGGATCGCGACATCCGACCGGCATGCATCGCTCGCGGCGATCGGCCCCGGCAACCGGCTCATCGCGATCGTCGAACGACGCGGCGATCAACTCAAGGTCGTCACGGGATTCCCGCAGGAGGTGCAGTCGTGATCGAGTGGTTCACGTGGGTGCAGCTCGCCGTGGCCGTCGCCGCGGGCGTGCTCTGCATCGTGCTCGGGCTCGCCCGACGGGTGCCGAGCGACCTCACGATCGGCGCGCTCGCACTCGTCGAGGTGCTCCTCGTCGTACAGCTCGTCGTGGCGATCCTCGCCCCGGCATTCGGCAATGAGCCCACCGGCAGCGTGCTCGAGTTCTACACCTACCTCATCAGCGCGCTGCTGCTGCCGCCGGCCGCCGCGTTCTGGGCGCTGCTCGAGCGCAACCGCTGGTCGACGGTCGTCCTGGGCGTCGCTGCGCTCGCGGTCGGCGTCATGGTGTACCGCATGTTCCAGATCTGGACCGTGCAGTCGGCGTGACCCGCGTCTGAGAGAATCGAGCGACATGAGCAAGCTGCAGAACGCCTCCGCGCAGGCGCGCCCGTCGACCCGCATGAGCGGCGTCGGACGGGTGCTCGTCGCCGTCTACGGGGTGCTCGCGCTCGCGGCGACCGGGCGCTCGTTCGTGCAGATCGTGTCGAACTTCGACGAGGCGCCGCTCGCCTACACGCTCTCGGCCCTCGCGGCGGTCGTCTACATCGTCGCCACGATCGCGCTCGTGCGCCCCGGAGTCGTGTGGTACCGCGTCGCGTGGGCGACGATCGTGTTCGAGTTCACGGGCGTGATCGTCGTCGGCGCCATCAGCGTCATGATGCCCGACCTGTTCCCGCACGACACCGTCTGGTCGGGCTTCGGCCGCGGCTACCTGTACATCCCGCTCGTCCTGCCCGTGCTCGGCATGTGGTGGCTCGCGAAGCACCGTCCGGCCGGGCCGGGCGCATCGGGCGCGCCGTCGCACCCCGACACGGCAGAGGCAGGTGACGCGTGAAGATCTTCAAGGGCCTCGCAGGGGTGCCCTCGGGCTTCGGCCCGTCGGCGGTGACGATCGGCAAGTTCGACGGCGTGCACCAGGGGCACCGTGCCGTGATCGGGCGGCTCCGCGACATCGCCGAGGCCGAGGGGCTGAAGTCGGCCGTCGTCACGTTCGACCGCAACCCGCTCGCGCTGCTCGCACCCGACAAGTGCCCCGACTCGCTCGTGAGCGTTCGCCAGAAGCTCGAACTGCTCGCCACGACGGGCCTCGACGCGACCCTGATGCTCCCGTTCGATCGCGCACTGGCGTCGGTGCCGGCGACCGAGTTCGTCGAGCGCGTGCTCGTCGACACGCTCGCGGCCAAGGCGGTGCTCGTCGGCCGGGACTTCCGCTACGGAGCCCGCGGCGCAGGCGACGTCGACCTCCTCGTCGACCTCGGTGCGACGTTCGGGTTCACGGTCGAGGTCGTCGACGACGTGACCCCGCACGATGGGCGTCGCGTGTCGTCGACCTGGGTGCGCGAGCTGCTCGCCGAGGGCGACGTGCGGCGCGCGACCGAACTGCTCGGGCACACCCCGACGGTGTCGGGCATCGTCGTGCACGGCGCCAAGCGCGGCCGCGAGCTTGGATTCCCGACCGCGAACCTCACACCCGAGTCCGAGGGGCTCATTCCCGCCGACGGCGTCTACGCCGGATGGCTCACCGATGCCGGAACACGGTATCCCGCCGCGATCTCGGTCGGCGACAATCCCACGTTCGAGGGCGTCGCGAAGAAGCAGGTCGAGGCGTACGTGCTCGATCGCGAGCTCGACCTCTACGACCATGTCGTCGACATCGAGTTCGTCGAACGCATCCGCGGCATGGTGGCGTTCACGAACATCCCCGACCTCATCGACACCATGCGCGGCGACGTCGACCGTTCCCGGAAGATCCTGGCGGACTGATCGCGAACGCCGCCCGCGACCGGCGCACGCCGCAGATCTCCCCGCCGGCCACCCACGGAGTTCGACGCGCGACGGCGCCATAGACTCGAAGAGATGACTTCGATCCCGCCCCGACCACTCTGGGCGGGGCGCTCGCTCGCCCTCATCGGCATCGTCGTCGTCGCGTTCAACCTGCGCACGGCGGTCGCCTCGCTTTCGCCGATCCTCGGCCAGCTCGAGGCGGAGCTGCCGCTCGCACCGGCGCTCGTCGGGTTCCTCGGCATGCTGCCGCCCCTCTGCTATGCGGTGTTCGGCGTCGTGACCCCGTTGATCGCGAAGCGCTTCGGACTGGAGGCGACGCTCATCGGGTCGCTCCTTTCGCTCACGGTCGGCTTGGCCGGACGCGGCCTCGCAGGGTCGGCGATCGCCCTCGTCGCGGCCAGCGGACTCACGTTCGCCGCGATCGGCATCGGCAACGTGCTGCTGCCGCCGCTCGTGAAGCGGTATTTCCCGGATCGCATCGGACTCATGACGACGGTGTACGTGACGGCGATGTCCGTGAGCACGTTCCTGCCCCCGCTCATCGCGGTGCCGGTCGCGGATACCGCGGGGTGGCGTGTCTCGCTCGGCGAATGGGCGATCGTGGCCGCGCTCTCGGTCGTGCCGTGGATCGCGCTCGTCGTGCATCCGAAACGGTCTGCGGCCGAGCTCCCCGAGGAGGCGGATCGGGGCCAGTTGCGGACTGCCGTGCGGTCGTCGGTCGCGTGGTCGCTCGCGGTCGTGTTCGCGGCGGCGGGGTTCAATGCGTATGCGGCCTTCGCGTGGCTGCCGTCGATCCTGCACGATGTCGCGGGCTCGACTCCGGCCGAGGCGGGCGCACTGCTCGCGCTGTACGCCGCGATGGGACTGCCTGCCGGCCTGATCGTGCCGATCGTCGCCGCGCGCTACGGCAGGGTGCGGCTGCTCATCGCCGTGGCGATCGTCACGTTCGTGGTCGGATACCTGGGGCTCCTCATCGTCCCGGCGGTCGCGACGTGGCTGTGGGTCGCGTTCATCGGCACCGGTCCCATGCTGTTCCCGCTCGCGCTCGTGCTCATCAACCTGCGCTCCCGCAGCCACGCCGGAGCGGTCGCGCTCTCGGGGTTCGTGCAGTCCGTGGGCTACGTGATCGTCGCGATGGGCCCGCTCGCGGTCGGAGTGCTGCACGATGTCACCGACGACTGGGCGTGGCCGATCGTGCTGTTGCTGGCCTCGACGGTGCCGGCTGCGATCGCCGGCGTCGTCGTGGCGAGGCCCCGCTACTTCGAGGACGAGCGCGGGGAATGAGCGCGGCCGACGGATGACCCCGTCACGCCAGCAGTTCAGGCCGATGCACGAGCGCAGCCGCGCCGATGAGCGGGCCCTCGTCGGAGAGTCCCGACGGCACGATCTCGACGCGTGTCACGAACGGGAACGAGGTGCGTTCCGTCACGGCCGCACGTGCGTGGTCGAAGAGCGCGGGGGAGACCCGCGAGAAGCCGCCTCCGATGGCGACGACGTCGAGGTCGAGCAGGTTGGTCGATGTGGCGACGGCATGCCCGATCGCGGTGCCGGCGCGTTCGACGGCGGCGAGCGCGATCGGGTCGCCTGCCGCGTGGGCGAGGGCGAGGTCTTCGCCGGTCTCACCCGTGAAGCCCTGCGTGCGGGCCCACGCGACGGTGCGCGGGCCCGAGGCGACGGCTTCGAGGCACCCGCGACCGCCGCACGCGCACAGGTCGTCGAATCCGCCGACCTCGACGTGGCCGATGTGGCCGGCGTTGCCGGTGGGGCTCGGCACGGCGCGCCCGCCGAGGACGAGTCCGCCGCCGACTCCCGTCGAGACGACCATGCCGAGCACGTTCGCGGCGCCCGCACCGGCGCCGACCCAGTACTCGGCGAGGGCGATGCAGAGTCCGTCGATGCGCAGCGTCACGGGTGCGTCGTGCACGATCTCGGAGATGCGTTCGGCGAGCGGATGTCCCCGCCACGCGGGTACGTTGAGCGGCGAGACCGTGCCGTGGTCGAGGTCGACGGGGCCTGCGGCGCCCACGCCGACCCCGAGGAGCGGTGCGTCGGCGGGTCGGGCGAAGAGTGCGGCCGAGACGATGTCGCGCACCGCGGCGTCGAGTTCACTCGAGGATGCGCCCGAGCCGGTCTGCCGGCGATGGCGGGAGCCCGCCAGGAGCGCGCCTCGGGCGTCGACGAGTGCTGCCTCGACCTTGGTTCCGCCGAAGTCGACGGCGAGCGCGAGCGGCAGTGACATCCCCTCAGCATAGGCGCGACTTCCAGCGCCCGCGTGCTCATCTGAGCAGGATCGCCCGCGAGTGTTGCCGATGCGCATCGACCTGCCTACGCTGGAATACGAGGCCTGAGGGAAGCGCCGGGCCGGACGGAGGCGCATGGACGAGATCGACGAGCTGCTCTCGATCAGGGCGGCCGAGCTCTACTACGAAGAGAACAAGACCCAGGACGAGATCGGGCAGGCCCTGCGCCTCACCCGGTGGAAGGTGGGGCGGCTGCTCGCGCAGGCGAAGCAGCGCGGCTTCATCCGCATCGAGATCCTGCATCCTCGCGCTCGACGGCTGCCGATCGAGCGTCGGCTCCGCGACGAGCGGGGGCTCACCGACGCCATCGTGGTGTCATCGGCCGGCGTCGTCTCGGCCGAAGAGCTGCAGGCGCGCACCGCGCAGGCCGCCGCCGACTACCTCACCGCGCTGCGACCCGTGCCGCGCACCCTCGGTGTGAGCTGGGGGCGCACCCTCTTCGACATCTCGCAACACCTGCGCAACGGGTGGGCTGCAGGGGTCAACGTCGTGCAGATCAACGGCGGCGTCAGCCTCAACCGTCGTGCCGGCACCGCGGCCGCGACGGCGGTCGCCATCGCGCAGAAGGGCGGGGGCAGCGCCACGCTGCTGCCGAGCCCCGCGATCCTCGAGCAGCTCTCCACGAAAGAGGCCATCGAGTCCGACCGCGTGGTGGCCGGCGTCATCGACCTCGCCCGCTCGGCCGACGCGTACCTCTTCAGCGCCGGCGCCGCCGACCACAGCTCGGTCCATGTCGAGAGCGGCTACCTCTCGACCGCCGACGTCGACCTGCTCGTGCAGAAGGGCGCCGTCGGCGACGTCGTGGGACGCTACATCGACTCCGACGGCAACATCGTCGATCCCGCGCTCGACGCGCGCACCGTCGGCCTCACGCTCGACGAGCTCCGCGCGTCGCAGTTGGCGATCGCCGTGATCGCCGGCTCAGCGAAGCACGCCGTGGCCGACGCCGTCGTTCGAAGCCGACTCTGCTCGGTGCTCGTCACCGACGAATCCACGGCGCTCCACCTCCTCGACGGCTGACGCCGCCCACTGCTTCACCACTCATACACGAAAGCCAGGTCGCACACCATGTCAGGCACTTCACTCGTCACCGCCCGCGAGCGCGCGCTCGCCGTGCTCGGCGGCGAACCCGACGACCAGACGCTCGGCCGGTACCTGCACGGCATCCCCGGCGTCGACGCGGTCGGCCTCGAGCAGCGCGCGGCAGGGCTCGGCACCCGCTCGATCAAGACGTCGTCGAAGAAGTGGGCGCTCGACAAGATCATCTCGCTCGTCGACCTCACGACGCTCGAGGGCGCCGACACCCCCGGAAAGGTGCGCTCGCTCGTCGCCAAGGCCGTGAACCCCGACCCCGCCGACCCGTCGACACCGCGAGTCGCAGCAGTCTGCGTGTACGGCGACATGGTGCCGTACGCGGTCGACGCCCTCGGCGGCGCCCACGGCGACCCCGACGACGGGCTCATCTCGGTGGCGGCGGTCGCGACCGCGTTCCCGAGCGGCCGGTCGTCGCTCGAGATCAAGCTCGCCGACACGGCAGAGGCCGTCGCCGCCGGAGCCGACGAGATCGACATGGTCATCGATCGCGGCGCATTCCTCGCCGGTCGCTACGGGCAGGTCTTCGACCAGATCTCCGCCGTGAAAGACGCCTGTCGCCGCGCCGACGGCACGAGCGCGAGCCTCAAGGTCATCCTCGAGACCGGCGAACTCGTCACTTACGACAACGTGCGCCGTGCGTCGTGGCTCTCGATCCTCGCAGGTGGCGACTTCATCAAGACCTCCACCGGCAAGGTGTCGCCCGCTGCGACGCTGCCGGTGACCCTGCTCATGCTCGAGGTCGTGCGCGACTGGCACCTCGCCACGGGGCACCGCGTCGGCGTCAAGCCGGCCGGCGGCATCCGCGCATCCAAAGACGCCATCAAGTACCTGGTCACGGTCGCCGAGACGGTCGGCGAAGACTGGCTCGTTCCCCACCTCTTCCGGTTCGGCGCATCGAGCCTGCTGAACGACGTGCTGCTGCAGCGCCAGAAGATGACCACCGGCCACTACTCCGGTCCCGACTACGTCACCATCGACTGACCCTTCGAGACGGCCCTGGCGGGCCTCCTCAGGGACCGAAAGGATTTTGAACCATGAGCTTCCTCGAATACGCACCCGCCCCCGAGTCGCGGGCGATCCTGTCGCTGCGCGACCAGTACGGCCTCTTCATCGACGGTGAGTTCGTCGAGGGTCGCGGCACTCCATTCCAGACCATCTCCCCGGCGAGCGAAGAGCGCATCGCCATGATCTCGAACGCGAACCCGGCCGATGTCGACGACGCGGTGGCCGCCGCGCGTCGTGCCTACGACCGCACGTGGTCGAAGATGAGCGGTCGCGACCGCGGCAAGTACCTGTTCCGCATCGCCCGGCTCGTGCAGGAGCGCTCGCGCGAGCTCGCCGTCGCCGAATCGCTCGACAACGGCAAGCCCATCAAGGAGTCGCGCGACGTCGACGTTCCGCTCGTCGCAGCGTGGTTCTTCTACTACGCGGGGTGGGCCGACAAGCTCGACCACGCCGGGCTCGGCGCAGGCCCCCGCGCACACGGCGTCGCCGCCCAGGTGATCCCATGGAACTTCCCGCTGCTGATGCTGTCGTGGAAGATCGCCCCGGCGCTCGCCGCGGGCAACACCGTCGTGCTGAAGCCCGCCGAGACGACGTCGCTCACGGCGCTCATCTTCGCCGAGATCCTGCAGCAGGCCGACCTGCCGCCCGGGGTCGTCAACATCATCACCGGCGCGGGCGACACCGGCGCGACCCTCGTCGCCCACGACGGCGTCGACAAGGTCGCGTTCACGGGCTCGACCGCGGTGGGCCGGGCGATCGCGAAGCAGATCGCGGGGACCGACAAGAAGGCCACGCTCGAGCTCGGCGGCAAGGCGGCGAACATCGTGTTCGACGACGCGCCGATCGACCAGGCCATCGAGGGCATCGTCAACGGCATCTTCTTCAACCAGGGCCACGTGTGCTGCGCGGGCTCGCGCCTGCTCGTCCAGGAGAACATCCACGACGAGGTCGTCGAGCGCCTGAAGCTGCGCCTCTCGACTCTGCGGCTCGGCGACCCGCTCGACAAGAACACCGACATCGGGGCGATCAACTCGAAGGAGCAGCTCGAGCGCATCCGCATGCTCTCCGACGTCGGCGTCGCCGAGGGTGCCGACCGGTGGAGCGTGGCGTGCGAGATCCCCGAGAACGGGTTCTGGTACGCGCCGACGATCTTCACGAACGTGCAGACCTCGAGCCGCATCGCCCGCGAAGAGATCTTCGGCCCGGTGCTGTCGGTGCTCACGTTCCGCACGCCCGCCGAGGCGATCGCCAAGGCGAACAACACGCCCTACGGGCTCTCGGCCGGCATCTGGACCGACAAGGGCAGCCGCATCCTCGCCGTCGCCGACAAGCTCCGCGCCGGCGTGGTGTGGGCGAACACGTTCAACCGCTTCGACCCGTCGAGCCCGTTCGGCGGATACAAGGAGTCGGGGTATGGGCGCGAAGGCGGCCGCCATGGCCTGGCCGCGTACCTGACGCCGGCGCCGGTCGGCCAGGCGGCCATCTCCGCCGGTCGAGCGGGCGCCAAGTCCGTTTCCGCCGGTCGGGCAGCGGCGAAGCCGCGCATCGAAGCCAAGGATGCCGCGAAGAACACGCGAACCGCTCCGAGCCGATCAGCCAAGGCCGCCAAGAAGGGAGCAGCGAAGTGAGCCGCCTCGCCGTGCCGAAGACCTACAAGCTCTACATCGGCGGTGCGTTCCCGCGCAGCGAATCGGGCCGCACGTACGAGGTGCTCCGCGCCGACGGCGGATTCCTCGCGAACGTCGCCAAGGCCTCCCGCAAGGACGCGCGCGACGCCGTCGTCGCCGCGCGCGGCGCGGTCTCCGGCTGGTCGGGGGCGACCTCGTACAACCGCGGGCAGGTGCTCTACCGCATCGCCGAACTCCTCGAGGGCAGGCGCGCCCAGTTCGTCGCCGAGATCGAAGAGGCCGAGGGAGCGTCGCGCGCCGTGGCATCCGCCCAGGTCGACGAGGCGATCGATCGCTGGGTCTGGTACGCCGGGTGGGCCGACAAGTTCGCCCAGGTCGCCGGCAACGCCAACCCGGTCGCCGGCCCCTACTTCAACATCTCGGTGCCTGAGCCCACGGGCGTCGTGGCGATCATCGCGCCGCAGGACTCGTCGCTCGTCGGGTTCGTCTCGGCGCTCGCACCTGCGCTCGTCGCCGGCAACTCGGTCGTCATCGTGGCGAGCGAGCGGTTCCCGCTCTCGGCGATCAGCCTCGCCGAGGTGCTCGCGACGAGTGACGTGCCGGGCGGCGTCGTCAATGTGCTGACGGGTTCGCCGGCCGAGATCGCGCCGTGGCTCGCGAGCCACTCCGACGTCAATGCGCTCGATCTCGTGGGCGCCGGCGACCTCGACTGGGTCTCGCTCGAGATCGAAGCGGCCGACACGCTGAAGCGGGTGCTGCGACCCGAGGGCGGTGCCGACGCGGCGGCGCCGGCGTTGGGACGCATCACCGCGTTCACCGAGACGAAGACGGTCTGGCACACGAAGAGCCTCAAGTAGGGAGCATCAGATGGCAGGTCGCAATGGCGCGTCCGACCAGCGCGGGCGGCTCGTGTCCGACCCGTTCGACTACCGCATCGCGAAAGACGGGGCGGTCATCGTGTCGCGCGGCGGTCGACCGGTGACGACGGTCGGAGGGCGCGACGCGGGCAAGCTCGCCGCTGCGCTGCAGCGCGCCGACGAATTGACGACGCAGCACCTGCTCGCGCGCATCACCGGCAACTACAAGCGGGGCAACGAGCGAGGCTGACCGGCGTGGGCGGCGGCCGCGAGCAGTGTGCTCGGCCACGGCCCGCGATTTGGGTTGTAACGAAACGGTAACGGTGTTGCTAGAGTGACCTGCACCCGCCGCGCAACGGCGCGCGGCCGGTGGAAAGGCCCGCACACCCGTGACCCGCTCGTCCTGGGCGACCGCCCCCTCGGTCGCATCGTCCGCACCGCCCGCGCCTGCAGCCGCTCGACCCCTGCTCGACCGCCTCCTGGTGCGACCGCGACGCGCAGTCCGCGTTGCCTGCGCCCTGGCGGGCACCGTCGCCATCGCCTCGGTGCTGCTCATCGCGGCGACCCCGACGGCCGCGTCTGCGGTCGACGTCTTCGGCGCGCTGCGCCTGCCGGGCGAAGCAGCGTTCATCGTCGGGCATCGCGGCGACCGCGCCGAGGCGCCCGAGAACACGATGGCGTCGCTCGAACTCGCGATGGACGAACTCGCGTTCGTCGAGACCGACGTGCAGCTCAGCCGTGACGGCGTCCCCGTGCTGTTCCACGACACGACGCTCGAGCGCATCACGGGCGACCGGCGCTCGGTCGGTGAGGTCGACGTCGCCGAGCTCCGGCGCCTCGACGCAGGCGCCTGGTACGACCGCGACCACGCCGGCGAGCGCATCCCGACGCTCGACGAGTTCCTCACCGCCCTCGCGGAGCGCAGGACCGCCCGTGCGCTCGTGGAGCTCAAGGCCGACTGGCGACCCGGCGAGGTGCGTACAGTGCTCGACCTGATCGAACGGCACGGGCTGCGCCAGCGGGTCGTGTTGCAGAGCTTCAGCCTCGAGACGCTGTTCGCCGTGCAGCGGGTGTCGCCGACGACGCCGCGCATCCTCCTCATCCGCGAGCTGCCCGCCGACCCCGTGCCGCTGGCCGAGCGCCTCGGGGTGATCGGGTTCGGCACGACGGCGGGGTCGGTCTCGGCCGAGCCGGGAGCGCTCGAGGCGCTGCACGGTGCCGGGATCGCGGTGCTCTGCTACACGCTCAACTCCCACGAGCGGTGGCAGGAGGTCAGCGCCCTCGGCGTCGACGGCATCATCACCGACCAGCCGAGCGATCTCGATGCGTGGCTCGCCGTCACCGCGCCCGGGACCTGAGCGCCCGGGCCTCAGCCGAGATCGACGGCGATGCCGAGTCGATCGGCCGCGGCGCGGAACTCGTCGTGCATGCGGGAGGAGAACAGCACGAAGCGCACACTGACGGGCACCGCTTCGGGCGCCGCAGCGCTCGCGGCGGCCAGTGCGACGACGGCGGCGTCGTCGGCGGGCCAGCCGTAGATGCCGGCCGAGACGGCGGGGAGCGCGACGGAGGTCGCGCCGAGCCGAGCCGCAAGCCCGAGCGAGTTGCGGTAGGCGGCGCGCAGCAGCTCTCGCCGCGCTTCGGCCTCCGCCCCGGGGCCCGGCCACACGGGACCGACGGTGTGCACGACCCATCGCGCGTGCAACCGCCCCGCGCCCGTCGCGACGGCTTCACCCACGGGCAGGCCGTCGGGCAGGGTCGTCGCGCGGAGTTCACGGCACTCCGCCAGGATCGTCGGACCGCCCACGCGGTGGATCGCCCCGTCGACACCGCCACCGCCAAGCAGGCTCGAGTTGGCGGCGTTCACGATCGCATCGACCCGTTCGGCGGTGATGTCGCCGGTGACGAGCTCGATGCGGGTCACGTCAGCTCCGGTTGTTCGACAGCTCGAAGACGCGAACCAGCTCGGCGACGGCAGCATCGCGCTGTTCGCCGCCCGCCTCGTACATCTCGGTGACGTGCGTGCGCAGGTGGTTCTCGACGAGGAGCTTGTTGAGCGACGCGAGCGACTTCTGCACCGCGAGAGAGAGCGTGATGATGTCGACGCAGTAGTCGTCGTTCTCGATCATCTTCTCGATGCCGCGCAGCTGGCCCTCGATGATCTTCGTGCGGTGCAGGGCGCGCTTCTTGATGTCCTCGATCACCCTCACAGGATACTCCCGGTGTCTGGGATACCCCTGGTGGGTACCGAAGATTCCATCGTGTCGCCGCTGCGGCGCGCTAGCGTTGGGCCATGGCCCGACCTGGTCTCGCGCGAGTCATCTCCGTCCTCATCGCCGCCGCCGCGCTCACGGCGGCTCCGGCGGCGTCGGCCGTGGCGTCGAACGCGTCGGCGAGGGGCGACGACCGGCCCGGCGATCGGGTCGTGGCCGCGGCATCCGCGATCGGCGAACCCGCGCCGAACGTCGAGAACTTCAGCTTCCGGTCCTTCGACGCCGTGTACGAGCTCTCGCGCGACGCCGACGGCCGCTCAGTGCTCGAGACCACCGAGACGCTCGTGGCCCAGTTCCCCGAGTTCGACCAGAACCGGGGCATCCGCCGCGCGATCCCGCTCGATTACGACGGCCATCCCACCGACCTCGTCGTCGAATCGGTGACGGATGCCTCGGGCGCGCCCCGCGCATTCGAGACCGAGTCCGACGAGGCGGGCGAGTTCCTGCTCGTCACGGTGCGTGCCGATGGCTTCGTGCACGGCGAACAGACCTACGTCATCACCTACGGCCAGCACAACGTGACGTTCGAGCCCGACGACGCGGCGATCGACGAGTTCTTCTGGGACGTGAACGGCACCGGGTGGAGCCAGCCGTTCGGCTCGGTGCGTGCCGAACTGAGGCTCGATCCCGACCTCGTCGACCCGCTCACGGGCGACGCCGCCTGCTACCGCGGCCCGATGGGATCGACCCAGCCGTGCGACTCGCTCGTCGTCGACCCGCCGACCGTCACCGCCGAGGCGGCGAGCCTGGGGCCGTTCGAGAACCTCTCGTTCGCGGTCGCGTTCCGCGATGGCACCTTCGAGCCGCGCGACGAGTCGTTCGGGGCGTCGGCCGCTGCGATCACGGGCGCCGTCGGGGCGGCGCTCGCCGTGCTCGCGATGCTCACGGCGATCGTGCTGCGCGCCGGGCGCTGGCGCAACCACCCGGGTCGCGGCACGATCATCGCGCAGTACGAACCGCCGGCCGGGATCAGCGCGATGGAGGCGGCGGACCTCGCCGGGCATGCGGGCAAGGGCGTCACGGCGACGATCCTCGAACGTGCCGTCGCCGGCGAGCTCCGTGTCGTCGAGACCGGGCGCAGGCGGTACGCGGTCGACTTCGTCGGCGGCGAACTCGGCGATCGCGATGCGCAGTCGGTCGTGCGAGCGCTCTATCGCGACAACCCGTACCCGGGCGCACGACGAGCGCTGAAGTCACGTGACGCCAGGCTCGGCAGGGAGCTGCTCTCGTTGCGGCAGCACGTGCACAAGCGGGTCGTGCTGTCCGGGCTCCGGCATCGCCCCGACCTCGGCATCCGCCTGCTGCTCGCCGTCGTCGCCGTCGCTGCCGCCGTGCTCAGCGTCGTCTTCGGCATCATCGCGCTCGACGACCGGCGCGGCGGACCCTGGCCGTTCCTGCTGTTCGTCATCGCGATCGTCGCGGCACTCGTGACGGTGGTCATCGTCGCCGGAGTGCGGCCGCTCACCGAGTCCGGGCGTGCCGCGCGCGACCACCTCGAGGGGCTGCGCCTCTACATCCGCCTCGCCGAGGCCGACCGCCTGCGGGTGCTGCAGAGCCCGAGCGGGGCGTTGCGGGTCGGCGCGGCGGGCGTGGGGGCCGGTGCCGCCGCAGCCGACGTGATCGGGGCGAACATCGGTGCGGGCGCCGTGCCCGACCCCGCGACGGTACTGAAGCTCAACGAGCGCCTGCTGCCCTATTCGGTGCTGTTCGGCCTCGAACGCGAATGGAGCGAAGTATTGGCAGAGCTGTACGCGCGCGAGGGCGGCTCGCCGAACTGGTACTCGGGCACCAGCGGCTTCAACGCGGGTGCGTTCGCGGTGGGCGTGTCGACGTTCTCGTCGGCGTCGAGCGCGTCGTGGTCGGGGTCGAGCTCGAGCTCGTCGTCGAGCGGATCGGGCGGCGGCGGGTCATCGGGCGGCGGCGGAGGCGGGGGAGGAGGCGGCGGCGTCTGAGCCCGCGCGCCCCTGCGCCGGTCAGCCGTCGCCGACGGCAGCGCGCTCGTCGCGCAGGTCGACCCGGCGCTCGGCGTCGACACCCGGCAGCTCGTCGTCGAGGCTGTCGTCGACCGAACGGTCGTCGTCGTCGTGGGCCTCGTCGGGCTCGTCGAACTCCGTGTCCTGCGAGACCGTGAAATCGTCGTCTTCGGGCGTGATGGCGCCCACCCCCGCGAGCTCGTCCATGCTTCAAGGGTATGCCCGTAGCCCGGAACACGCACGGGCGAAATCAACCGCGACCGATGCCGCTCGCCGCCTAGGCTCGCAGCATGCCCGACTGGCTCCTTGCGGCGATCGCCGGACTCCTCGCAGGCGGTGCGCTGCTCGCCGGCGCGGTCGTCGCCTGGTTCGTGCGGGTGCCCACGCGCGTCGTCGCCGCGGTCATGGCGTTCGGCGCCGGCGTGCTGATCTCGGCGCTCGCGTTCGACCTCGTGCTCGAGGCGCAGGCCGAGGGCGGCTTCTGGCCGACCGTGGGCGGGTTCGCAGTGGGTGCCGTCGTCTACGTGCTGGCGAACCGGTTGCTCGATCGACTCGATCAGCGCAACCCACGCGGCCGCGGCGAGAGTCCCGGCACGGGCCTCGGCATCGCGCTCGGCGCCCTCCTCGACGGGATCCCCGAGTCGGCGGTGCTCGGTCTCAGCATGGTCGGCGGAGGGGGAGTGAGCATTCCCGTGTTCGTCGCCATCCTCATCTCGAACGTGCCCGAGGGACTCTCGAGCACCGCCGATCTCAAGGCGAGCGGGCGGTCGCGCACGTACGTGTTCGTGCTGTGGACCGGCATCGCGCTCGCGAGCGCGCTCGCGTCGCTCGCCGGCTTCGTGCTGCTCGACGGCGCGAGCGGTGAGCTGACCGCGTTCATCACGGCGATCGCCGCCGGCGCGATCCTGGCGATGATCTGCGACACCATGATCCCCGAGGCGTTCCGTTCTGCGCACGCGTTCACGGGACTGCTCGCGACCGCGGGGTTCCTGCTGAGCTACGCGATCCACGTCGTCGGCTGAGGCCACCGCACCGGCGATCTGCGTCGGATGTCCCGGGGTGCGCGCGGTGACCGCTAGAATAGGCACTGCGCCCGACGAATCCGCTCTTTTCGTCCGACCGTGTGAGCCCCGCTCACCGCTGCTCGGTTCGGGATTCGGCGTACTGCGCCCGGCGGCATCCCAGCCGCTCCGCGCGGGCTCGATCACCATACGGTGCCGAGGGGGGTGCCGGGTACGGCACGAGGAAACGGGAGGACCATGGCCCAGACGAGGCAACGGCAGCGCACGCGCTCGCGCGATGACGACGCACCCATCATCCCGATCCTCGCCCGCAAGGTGCGAGAGGTCGAGCAGAAGGCGCAGAAGGGAAAACTCGGCCCAACGAACCGCACGAAGTTCCAGGTCATCGCGCTCTTGATGCGCGAAGAGCGCGCGCGGGTCAAGGCCGATGCCGACGTGGCCGATGCCGCGCGCGTCGAGCTGCTGAAGCGACTCGACGGGATCGCGCAGATCCTCGCGAAGACCGCGGCACGCGACACGAGCCTCATCGCGCTGCTCGAACCCGACGCCTCGATCTCGACCGTCGCGCAGCGGTTCCGCCGCGACTGGCTGCTCGAGTCCGGCGCCGAGCTCAGCCCCGACGAGCTCATCATCACGCGGGAGCCCGAGGTGAAGCTCGAGCTCGCCGAGAACCAGGTGATCCCGGCGTCCGTTCGCTCGCGGCAGCTCGCGAACCCGTTCCTCGCGCCCGACTTCTCGCAGCCCGTGGCGCCGATCGTGCCGGTGCGCCGCCTCGCGAACTGGGAGCTGCTCGGCCCGCTGTTCAAGTCGTTCGAGATGGGCTCGGGCGGGCGCGCCGCCTCGATGGAGCTCCCCGAGGCGCCCGCCGTCGACCGTCTCTCGCCGCGCGGACTCGAGCTCATGAAGCACCAGGTGCGCTTCATCGAGAGCGCCCGCGACGGGCACCGCACGTTCCTGCTCGCCGACGAGCCGGGCCTCGGCAAGACGGCGCAGTCGGTGCTCGCGGCATCCGTCGCCGACGCCTACCCGCTGCTCGCGGTCGTGCCGAACGTCGTCAAGATGAACTGGGCCCGCGAGGTCGAGCGGTGGACCCCGCATCGCCGTGCCACGGTCATCCACGGCGACGGTGACACCCTCGACGCGTTCGCCGATGTCGTGGTCGTCAACTACGACGTGCTCGACCGGCACATGGCGTGGCTGTCGACGCTCGGATTCCGAGGAATGGTCGTCGACGAGGCGCACTTCATCAAGAACCTGCAGTCGCAGCGCTCGAAGAACGTGCTCGCGCTCGCCGATCGCATCCGCCGTTCCGCACCTGGCGGCGACCCGCTGCTGCTCGCCCTCACCGGCACGCCGCTCATCAACGACGTCGACGACTTCCGGGCGATCTGGAAGTTCCTCGGCTGGATCGAGGGCGACAAGCCCTCGCCCGAGCTGCTCGGCAAGCTCGAGCAGACGGGGCTCACGCCCGCCGACCACGGCTTCTACTCCGAGGCGCGCCAGACCGTGATCGACCTCGGCATCGTGCGACGCCGCAAGGTCGATGTCGCGGCCGACCTGCCCGACAAGCGCATCGCCGACCTGCCCGTCGAACTCGACGACGAGCTCGGCCGGTCGGTTCGCGCCGCCGAGCGCGAACTCGGCAACCGCCTCGTCTCGCGCTTCCGCGCGCTCGTCGAGTCGCGCAGCCTCCGGGTCGGCGACCTCGACGACGACCAGCGCGACCAGTTCATCCGTGCGGTCGCGAGCGCCGAGCTCGAGGAGTCGAAGTCGGCGCGGTCCGGGGAGAACGTCTTCACGATGGTGCGGCGCATCGGCCAGGCGAAGGCCGGGCTCGCGGCCGACTACGCCGCGCAGCTCGCCCACTCGGTCGGCAAGGTCGTGTTCTTCGCGAAGCACATCGACGTCATGGACCAGGCCGAGGCGGCGCTCGCGGCACGCGAGCTGCGCACGGTTTCACTGCGCGGCGACCAGACGGCCCTGCAGCGCCAGGCCGCGATCGACGCGTTCAACAAGGACCCCGAGGTCGCCGTCGCGGTCTGCTCGCTCACCGCGGCGGGGGTCGGGGTCAACCTGCAGGCCGCCTCGAACGTCGTGCTCGCCGAGCTCAGCTGGACCGCGGCCGAGCAGACCCAGGCGATCGACCGCGTGCACCGCATCGGACAGGACGAGCCGGTCACCGCGTGGCGCATCATCGCGGCGCACACGATCGACGCCCGTATCGCCGAGCTCATCGACTCGAAGCAGGGCCTCGCCGCGCGCGCGCTCGACGGCAGCGACGTCGAGCCGGGCTCGGCCGACTCGGTGCAACTCGATGCGCTGGCGCACCTGCTCCGCCGCGCGTTGGAGGGGGCGCTGTAGCCCCCGGCCGGTTGGGGGACATCTCGCGAATCCTCGGGTCGGCGCCGACGGCTTCAGGTGAGCGGGACGCGCACCGACGACTGAAGCGAGGCGCGAGCGGCCAGCGAGACGCGCAGGGCGGCGATCGCGTGCTCCGTGGAGCATCGGCTGGGTTCGGCCTGCGATTCGACGCATTCGAGGAAGTACCGTGCCTGCGTGAGGAACGGGTCGTCGGGCGGGTCGCCGGCGTCCTCTGAGCGGGCCGCGTCGGTCCCGGCCGTTCCCACGACGTCGAGCCAACTGCAGAACTCGAAATCGGCGGGCAGGTCGGCGACGCTCAACACCTGGGCGACACCGCCGCCGGCGTATTCCACTGTGGTGGCGACGGGGGTTCCGAACCCGCTCTCGCCGGTGCGGACGCTGCGCACGGCGACCGGGGTGCCGAGCAGCAGGTTCGCCTGGTCGAAGTCGTGGATCGCGAAGTCGACGAGGATTCCGCCGGAGCGTCGTTCATCGTCGAACCAGGACCCGCCGGGCGGGCCCGACGAGAGCCGGGCCGCGTGAACGGCGCGAACGCTCCCGACCGATCCGTCGGCGACCCGGTCGGCGAGGTCGGCGTATCGGCGCATGAACCGGACGACGTGCGCGACCATCAGGACGCCCGGGCTGCGGCGGGCGGTCTCGGCGATCGCTAGGGCGTCGGCCTCCGTGACCGCGATGGGCTTCTCGAGCAGCACGTTCCGCCCGCTGCGGAGGGCTTCGATCGCGATCTCGGCGTGGGTCGGGGTGGGCGTGCACACCGAGAGGATGTCGACCGCAGGGTCGGCGAGCGCGTCGTCGAGGCGCTTCACCCAGCGGGCGTGCGGCGCCGCCTCGAGTTCCGGTCGCGTGCGGGGTGACACGACGTACTCGATCGCATCACCGTACCCGGCGCGGTCCCAAGCGGCAGCGTGTGCTCGGGCCATGCGTCCTGCGCCGACGATGGCGATGCGGTGCGACGTCATCGGGTCGACTCGAGGTCGCCCACATCGAAGACGCGGTCGAGTACGAGTCGCCCGGCGCCGAGGATCCCGGCGTGCTCCTTCGCCTGGCTCACGACGATGTCGAGTTCGTCGGTGATCATCGGGAGGCACTCGAGGTAGATGGCCGAGCGCACGCCGGCGGCGAACGCCTCGGCCTCGCCCAGGATGCCGCCGAGCACGAGCCGTTGCGGGTTGAAGAAGTTCATGATCGTCGCGAGTACCTTGCCGACTCGCATGCCGGCCTCGCGGAGCATCTGGGTTGCGAGGGGATGCGCGTCCCTCGCGAGCGCGAGGACGTCGTCGACGCCGTCGACGTGCATGCCGGCGTCGCGGAGGGCGCGAACGATCGCGGTGCCCCCGGCGACTGCGTCGAGGCATCCGGTGCGCCCGCACGAGCACAGCACGGGGGGCGCGTCGGGAACGGTGACGTGGCTGATGTCGCCCGCCATGCCATGGTGGCCGTGGTGCAGGGTGCCCGACGCGATCACGCCGCAGCCGATGCTCGAGCCGACCTTCACGAACACGAGGTGCTCGACGTCCCGCACGAGCCCGTGCTCTCCGAGCGCCATGAGGTTCGCGTCGTTGTCGACGACCGTCGGGAGCCCCGTCAGCCCCGACACGGCGGCTGCGACGTCGACCCCGTTCCATCCCGGCATGCGCGAGGGCGAGACGAGTGCCCCGGTGCGAGAGTCGACCGGCCCTGGCACCCCGATGCCGTACCCGCGCAAGCGCTGGCTCGGCTCAGCATGCTCGGCGACGAGGGCGTCGACGACGCCGACCATCCAGGTGAGGATCGGCTCGACACCGTCGGCGATGTCGATGCGCTCACGGCGCGTGGCGATGAGCCGGCCCGAGAGATCGAGGAGCCCGAACGTCGCGTGCTGCGAGCCGAGGTCGACGGCGCACACGACGCCGCTCGAAGGGTCGATCTCGAGTGCGCGCGGCCGACGTCCCCCCTGCGAGACCCCCATGCCCGCCTCGCGGACGTAGCCGGCACCGATGAGCGCTTCGACGCGTTGAGCCACTGTCGTCGGCGACAGTCCGGTGACCCGGGCGATCGCCGCGCGCGAGCTCGCCCGCCCGTTGCGGATGAGACGGAGCACGGCGCCGGCCGAAGCCTGATGCCGAAGCACGTCGGTCGAACCGTTCATTGCGCCCGATCCCTTCCTCCACGTTGACGCTGAGACTCGCGACTCTGAGCGCGGTGCGTCCGAGACTACTGTACCGGCATTCATCCAGAAATGGATTAATCAAATTCAGACTTGCACCTTTGTGATGATGTTAGTACGCTCGCCGCAACAACCCGACAATGATGCGAGGAAAGATGCCAGCAACGGAGCCCCGGCCCATGGTCAGCCTGCGGGGTGTCGACAAGTACTTCGGCGAGCTGCACGTGCTCAAGCACATCGACCTGACCGTGCAGGCGAGCGAGGTCGTCGTCGTGGTCGGTCCGTCGGGCTCGGGCAAGTCGACGCTGTGCCGATCGATCAACCGGCTCGAATCCATCGACGCTGGCGAGATCCGTGTCGACGGCGAGCCCCTTCCCGTCGAAGGACCGGCCCTCGCGGCGCTGCGCGCCGACGTCGGCATGGTGTTCCAGTCGTTCAACCTGTTCGCGCACCGCACCGTGCTCGAGAACGTCACGCTCGCACCCATCAACGTGCGCCGAGTGCCCAAGGTCGACGCGCGTCGGGAGGCGATGGAACTGCTCGACCGCGTGGGCATCGCCGACAAGGCCGGGCACCTGCCGGCGCAGCTCTCGGGCGGGCAGCAGCAGCGCGCCGCGATCGCGCGTGCGCTCGCGATGCGCCCCAAGGTCATGCTCTTCGACGAGCCGACGTCGGCACTCGACCCCGAAATGGTCGGCGAGGTGCTCGACGTGATGGCCTCGCTCGCCGCGGAGGGGATGACGATGATCGTGGTCACACACGAGATGGGCTTCGCGCGCCGCGCTGCCGACCGTGTCGTCTTCATGGACCAGGGGCAGATCGTCGAGGAGGCCGCCCCCGACCAGTTCTTCGATGCCCCCGGCTCCGAACGCGCCCGCTCGTTCCTCGCCTCCGTGCTGTCGCACTGACGTTCGCGCGGCACCTGAACCTGCACCACCACCCCACCCCCACAGGAAGGACGCAACACCATGTTCCGGACCACCCGACGCAAGGCAGCCGCCGGTGCCGTTTTGGCCGCCGCGGCCCTCGCCCTCACGGCGTGCTCGAGTACCACGAGCCTGCCGGGCGACGAGAACGAAGCGGATGCCACGGCCGAGACGAACTCCGTGTTCGCCGACGCACCCGTCGCCAGTGACGACCTGATCCTGCCCGGCTCGACGATGGAGAAGATCAAGGAGCGCGGCACGCTCATCGTCGCCGAGGCGCTCGATGCGCCCCTGCTGTCGCAGCAGAACCCGACCGACCCCGACAGCGTGGAGGGCTTCGATGCCGACCTCGCCAAGCTCCTCGCGATCTACATCCTCGGCGAGCCGAATGTCGAGATCGTCCCGCCGGCCACCGAGACGCGCGAGGCGATGCTCCAGAACGACACGGTCGACGTCGTGTTCAACACCTACACGATCACGCCCGAGCGCGCCGAGCAGGTCTCGTTCGCGGGCCCCTACTTCGAGTCGGGCCTGGCCGTCGCCGTGAAGAGCGACAACGACGAGATCAAGGGCATCGACGACCTCGACGGCAAGGAGGTCATCGTCGGTGCGAACACTCCCGCCGTCACCGCCGTGCCCGAGCAGGTGCCCACGGCCAACGTCACCGCGTTCGCGACCGACCCGGCGGCCGTGCAAGCGCTCCTCCAGGGCCGAGGCGAAGCGTACGTGCAGGACTACACGCTGCTCGCGAGCAACGCGGCCAACGACCCCTCCCTCAAGGTCGTGGGCACGCCCTTCACGAAAGAGCCCTACGGCATCGGCCTGAAGCACGATGACGCCGAGTTCAAGTCGTTCATCAACGACTGGCTGCTCGCGATCCAGGAGAGCGGCCACTGGGCCGAGGCCTGGAAGACGACCCTCGGCACCGTGACCGACTCCGACGTCCCCACGGCGCCCGAGATCGGCTCCGTCCCCGGTTCCTGACCGACGCGGGTGCGGCGAGCCGTCCGGCTCGCCGCACCCCGTTCCGACCGGCGCACCGCGCCAGTGAGTCTCATGAATCCCCTCATCGACAATCTCGGGCTCGTGCTCGAGGCGCTCGGCACGACCCTCCTCATGGCCGTCGTCGCCGGCGTCGGCTCCATCGTGCTCGGCGTGCTCGTCACCGTGGCCCGGGTGAGCCCCATCCGTGCCCTTCGCGTCGCCGCCTTCGGGTACGTGCAGTTCTTCATCAACGTGCCGCTCCTGGCCCTGCTGCTGCTTGCGGTGTTCGCCCTGCCCGACGCCGGGCTCATGCTGCCGCTCACGCCGACCGCGATCATCGTGCTCATCGTCTACGAGGCCGCCTACGTCGCCGAGGCCGTGCGCAGCGGCGTCAACACGGTCGCCGTGGGCCAGCTCGAGGCGTCGCGCGCGCTCGGACTCACGCTCGCGCAATCGCTGCGCCTCGTGGTGCTTCCCCAGGCGCTCCGGGCGGTCGTGCAGCCGATCGGCAACGTCATGATCGCACTCGCCATGAACACGGCGCTCGCCGCCGCGGTCGGCGTCGTCGAGCTGACCGCCGCCGTCAACAAGATCAACCTGGTGGCGGCGCAGCCCATTCTCATCTTCTCCAGCGCCGGCGTCATCTACATGGGCATCGCACTCGCCATCGGCCTCGCCGCCGGCCGGGTCGAACGAAAGGTGGCGATCGTCCGATGACCGCTCAGCTCATCCCCGACCGTCCGGCACCCGCCCGCCGCTCCAGCAGGGCGCCCCGCTACGCCGCCGCGTTCCTCTACGACGAGCCCGGGCCGCAGGCGAAGCGCCGGCATCTCATCGGCTCCCTCGTCAGCTGCCTCGTGTTCGCGGTCGTCGTCGCCCTCGGGCTGTGGCAGTTCGCCTCCCACGGGCAGCTCGACCCCGAGAAGTGGGCGCCGTTCACCGACCCCGCCGTGTGGCAGTACCTGTTCGTCGGTCTCCTCGGCACCCTCGAGGCGACGGCCGTCGTCGCCGTGCTCGGCGCCGCGCTCGGCGTCGTCCTCGCGTTCGGTCGCATGAGCCACCGCGTCTGGATCAGACGCCTGAGCGGCGGGTACATCGAGATCGCCCGGACCGTGCCCGTGCTGCTCATGATCTACCTCATGCTGTTCGGCCTCCCGCAGATCGGCATCAACGTGCCGACGCTCTGGAAGCTCGCGATCCCGCTCACGATCGCGAACTCGGCGGTGTTCGCCGAGATCATCCGGGCCGGCGTCCTCAGCCTGCCGCGGGGACAGCGCGAGGCGGCGCTCAGCCTCGGCCTGCGCTCCACGCAGGCCACCCGACTCGTCGTGCTCCCGCAGGCGGTGCGCAACGTAACTCCGTCGCTCGTGACCCAGCTCGTGAGCCTCATGAAGGACACATCGCTCGGGTTCATCGTGGCGTTCACCGAACTGCTCTACCGCGGCCAGGTTCTCGCGACGTATCTTCACTTGCTCATCCCCACGTACATCGTCGTGACGTTCATCTACCTCGTCGTCAACGGGAGCCTCTCCGCGCTCGCCGCGCACCTGCAGCAACGCCTCCACCGCACCGGCTCGCCGATTCCGCGCCTGCCTCGTCTCCCAGCCCTCTCCGGCACTTCCAGGAAAGCCTCGTGATGCCTCAGTCGTCCGCCGCCCACCCGACCGACCCCGCCCTCGCCGAGCTCGCGGTCGTCGAACGCTCGGGCATGATCGAGAGCCGCCATTTCGGCTCGATCGTCGCGATCGGCCCCGACGGCGAGCCGCTGCTCGAACTCGGGGCGCCCGACGCGCGCATCCTCCCGCGCTCGACGGTGAAACCGTTGCAGGCGCTCGCATGCCTGAGCGTGGGCGCCGAGCTGCGCGGACCCGAGCTCGCGATCGCCGCGGGCAGTCACACGGGCCAGGACCAGCACGTGAGCGTCGTCTCCGCGATGCTCGAACGTGCCGGACTCGACGAGTCCGCGCTCGGTTGCCCTGCGGACCGTCCCGAGGACGAGCCGACCTTCGAGCGCCTCCTCCGCACGGGTGCAGCGAGGACGCCCATCCGCATGAACTGCTCGGGCAAGCACGCGGCGATGCTGCTCGCGTGCGCCGCCAGCGGCTGGACGACGCACGACTACCTCGACCACGGCCACCCGATCCAGCAGGCCGTGCGCGGCGCGATGGCGGATGCGACCGGTGTCGACGTCTCGCACGACGCCGTCGACGGCTGCGGCGCGCCGCTCTTCGATACGACCGTGCGCGGGCTCGCGCACGCGTTCCGGACACTCGTGCTCGCCGACCCGACGACGCCTGAGGGTCGGGTCGCCGCCGCGATGCGCACGCACCCGTTCTACGTCGGCGGCACGGGCCACCAGAACTCGCGGCTCATGGAGACGGTACCCGGCACGCTCGCCAAGGGCGGCGCGGAGGGCGTGATCGGTGTCGCGGCCGCCGACGGCACCGCCGTCGCGATGAAGATCGTCGACGGCAATCCGAGGGCGACGACGCTGCTCGCCCTCGACGTGCTCGGCGCTCTCGGCATCGATGTCTCCGGCGCGGCCGAGCTCGCGCGGGTCCCCGTGCTCGGCGGCGGACGCCCGGTCGGTGCGATCGGCATCGGTGCCGACCTCGACGCGGCGCTGACCGGCCCGGCGGCCGCACGATGACGCTGCTCGAGATCTGCCTCGACGACGTCGACGGCGCCCCGGTCGCCGAGGCAGCCGGGGCCGACCGCCTGGAACTGTGTGCCGCGATCGGCGAGGGCGGCATCACGCCGAGCCTCGGAACGGTCGCCGCGGTGTTCGACCGCGTGCGGCACGTGGGCGTGCAGGTGCTCGTGCGGCAGCGCCCGGGCGACTTCGTCTACAGCGATGCCGAGCTCGATGCGATGGCCGCCGACATCCGGGCGATCCGTGCCCTGCCCCGGCCCGAGGGGGTCAAGCTCGGTTTCGTCGTCGGCGCGCTCACTCCCGATGGGACGATCGACCGTTCAGCCACCGAGCGTCTCGTGGCGGCCGCCCGAGACGTGCCGGTGACCTTCCACAAGGCGTTCGACCAGTGCCCCGACCAGTTCGCCGCGCTCGACCGGCTCATCGACCTCGGTTGCGAGCGGGTGCTGACATCGGGCGGCGCCGTCTCCGCGATCGAGGGTTCCGCGCAGCTCGCCGAACTCGTCGCTCACGCTTCGGGTCGCATCGCGGTGCTCGCAGGCGGCGGCGTGCGCCCCGATCATGTCGGCGAACTCGTTCGGACGACCGGGGTCGGCGAGGTGCATCTGCGTGCCGGGGCTTCGGTGCCCAGCGCAGCACTCGCCGGCACGAACGAGGTATCACCCACCGCACGCAGCTACGATCCCGGCCACCGCATCGCGACATCGCGAGAGCTCGTCGCCCGCATGCGTGCCGCGCTCGACACCGCGACGGCGACCGCATGACCGCCGCTCACCTCAGCCGCGCCGTCCTCGCGGTCGATCTCGGCGGCACCGCGATGAAGGGCGCGGTCGTCGACGAGGACGGGCGCACCCTCGCGAGGCGCACGGTCGCGACACCGTCGCATGCCGTCGAGACCGCGCTCATCGAGCTCTTCGCAGAGCTCCGAGATCTCGCCGTGGCGGCGGCTGCGACCCCGGTCGGCGCCGCGGTCGTGACGCCGGGGTCGGTCGACGAGTCGCGCGGCGTCGTGCGGTACGCCTCGAACCTCGGTTGGCAGAACATGCCCCTGCTCGACGTGCTGGCCTCGGCGCTCTCGCTGCCGGTCGCCGTGGGCCACGACGTGCGGGCGGCGGGTCTCGCGGAACAGCGCTTCGGCGCGGCGCGCGGTCGCGACGACTTCGTGCTCGTCCCGATCGGCACCGGCGTGGCCGCCGCCCTGGTGACCGGCGGCGGCACGGTGATCGGGGCGACGGGAGCCGCCGGCGAGTTCGGGCACATCCCCGTGATCCCCGACGGGGAGCCCTGCGCGTGCGGGCAGCGCGGATGCCTCGAGGTCTACGTCTCGGGCGCCGGTCTCGCCCGTCGGTACGCCGCCGCCGGCGGTGGCGAACGCAGCTCCCGCGAGATCGTCGCCCGCCTCGGAGCGGATCCCGTGGCCGATTCGATCTGGGCGGAAGCCGTCGGAGTGCTCGCCCAGGGACTCAACATCCTCACCCTGCTGCTCGATCCGGGCGTCATCGTGCTCGGCGGCGGGTTCTCGCGCGCGGGCGACGCGCTGCTCGAACCGCTCACGGAGCGGATGACCTCGGGCCTGGCGTGGCGCGAGCGGCCCGAGGTGCTCGCGAGCGAACTCGCGGACGGCGCCGGCCGAGTCGGCGCCGCGATCCTGGCGTTCCGAGCGGCCGGACTCGGCGACGTCATCGACACGTGGCCCGCGGCATCCGTGAGCTCCGCTGTGAGAGTCGAGGTTCGCTAGACTTCCGAACGTCGTGCCCCGATGAAGCGGCTCCAGCGACGATCCCCCACAGCAAGGAGTCCCACGAGCCATGAAGATCGGCATCCTCACCTCGGGCGGCGACTGCCCGGGCCTCAATGCGGTGATCCGTGGCGCCGTGCTGAACGGCGTCATCTCGCACGAAACCGAGTTCGTCGGATTCCGCTGGGGTTGGAAGGGCGTCGTCGAGGCCGACATCATGCCGATCACGCGCCACGACGTGCGTGGCCTCTCGAAGCAGGGCGGCACGATCCTGGGCTCCAGTCGCACGAACCCCTTCGAGGGTGACGGCGGCGGCCCCGAGAACATCCAGCGCATGCTCGACGAGCACGGCATCGACGCGATCATCGCGATCGGCGGCGAGGGCACCCTCACGGCCGCGCGTCGTCTGCACGACGAGGGCGGTATCAAGGTCGTCGGCGTGCCGAAGACCATCGACAACGACCTCGCCGCCACCGACTACTCGTTCGGCTTCGACACGGCGGTCGAGATCGCCACCGAGGCGATCGACCGCCTCCGCACGACCGCCGACTCGCACGGGCGCTGCATGGTGCTCGAGGTCATGGGTCGCCACGTCGGCTGGATCGCGCTGCACTCGGGAATGGCCGGGGGAGCGCACGCGATCCTCATCCCCGAGCAGCCCCAGTCGATCGAGCAGATCTGCGAGTGGGTCGAGTCGGTCCGCAACCGCGGCCGGGCGCCGCTCATCGTGGTCGCCGAGGGCTTCACCCTCGACTCCATGGAGGAGGCGCACTCCCACAAGGGCCTCGACGCGTTCAACCGCCCGCGCCTCGGCGGCATCTCCGAGCAGCTCGCGCCGATCATCGAGGAGCGCACGGGCATCGAGTCGCGGGCGACCGTGCTCGGGCACATCCAGCGCGGCGGTGCGCCGAGCGCCTACGACCGCGTCCTCGCGACCCGCCTCGGCATGGCCGCCGTCGACGCCGTCTACAAGCAGGCGTGGGGCTCGATGGTGACCTTGCGGGGCACCGACATCGAGACGGTGTCGATCGCCGACGCGACGCACAGCCTCAACCGCGTGCCCCAGCACCGTTACGACGAGGCGAAGATCCTCTTCGGCTGATGCGGTTGCCCCAGGTCTGCGTGTGCTACCTCGTGCGCGAGCGCGCGGGGGTGACCGAGGTGCTGCTCGGGCGCAAGAAGCACGGCCTCGGCATGGGCAACTTCGTGGGACTGGGCGGCAAGCTCGAGCCCGGCGAGACGGCGACGGATGCCGCGGTGCGCGAGGTGTTCGAGGAGTCGGGCGTCGTCGTGCACGCGTCCGCGCTCGAGGCGCGGGGCCTGCTCAGCTACCACTTCCCGCACCGCGAGGCCTGGAGCCAGGAATCGAGCGTGTTCGTGTGCCGCGAGTGGGACGGCGACCCCGGGCCATCCGACGAACTCGACCCCGAGTGGTTCGAGCTTTCGTCGATCCCGTTCGACCAGATGTGGGACGATGCCCGCCGCTGGCTTCCGCAGGTGCTCGCCGGCGCGAGCGTTCGGCGTGTCTTCGTGTTCGGTGAGGATCTCGCCACCGTGGTGTCGGAGCACAGTCCCGTCGCGTAACATCTTCGGAGGTGTGTCGTGAGCGCCGAGCTTGCAACCCGCTTTCCATGACCATCTGGTGAAACTGCTCAGCGATCCCAGAGGCTGTATTCACGTACGAAAGGCGCCGGTGGATCTCACCCTCATCGTCGTGCTGGTCATCGCACTGGCGCTCTTCTTCGACTTCACGAACGGCTTCCACGACACGGCGAACGCGATGGCCACGCCCATCGCGACCGGCGCGCTGCGCCCGAAGACCGCCGTCGCACTCGCCGCGATCCTGAACCTCGTGGGCGCGTTCCTGTCCACCGAGGTCGCCAAGACCATCTCGGGCGGCATCATCAAGGAGGGCGACGGCGGTGTGCTCATCACGCCCGAGCTCATCTTCGCGGGGCTCATCGGCGCGATCGTCTGGAACATGGTCACCTGGCTCCTCGGGCTGCCGTCCTCGTCGAGCCACGCGCTCTTCGGCGGGCTCATCGGTGCGGCGATCGTCGGCTTCGGCATCGGCGCGATCGACTTCGCCGTCGTCATGTCGAAGGTCATCCTTCCGGCGCTGCTCGCCCCGCTCACCGCGGGGCTGATCGCGTATGCGGCGACGAAGCTCGCGTACGCGATCACCCGCCGCTACGACGGCAAGCCCGACGGGCGCGACGGTTTCCGCCACGCGCAGATCTTCTCGTCATCGCTCGTCGCCCTGGCGCACGGCACCAACGACGCCCAGAAGACGATGGGCGTCATCACGCTCACCCTCGTCGCGGCCGGCATGCAGGAGGCCGGCAGCGACGTGCAGACCTGGGTCATCGTCACCTGCGCCGTCGCGATCGCCCTCGGCACGTACATGGGCGGCTGGCGCATCATCAAGACCCTCGGCACAGGGCTCACCGATGTGAAGCCGGCTCAGGGCTTCGCCGCCGAGACCGCCACAGCCGCCACGATCCTCGCCTCGAGCCACGTCGGCTTCGCGCTCTCGACGACGCAGGTGGCGTCGGGGTCGGTGATCGGCTCCGGACTCGGGCGACGCGGTTCGAAGGTGCGGTGGCGCACCGCCGGACGCATCGGCGTGGGCTGGTTGCTGACACTCCCCGCAGCGGGCGCCGTCGGTGCCCTCGCGGCGGTCGTTGCTCACCTGGGTGTCGTCGGCGTGCTGATCGACGCGGTCGTGGGAGTGACCGTCATCATCGGGATCTTCCTCTGGTCGCGCCGCAGCGAGGTCTCCCACGAGAACGTGCTGAGCGAGGTGGCCGATTCCGGTCGCGCCGTGAAGATCAAGCGCAACCCGAAGCCGAAGAAGAAGGTGAAGGCATGATCGACTGGCTCGCCTTCCTGCTGGTCTTCGTGGCGGCGTTCGTCAGCGCGACCGTCGTGGTGTCGGCCTACGCGCTCGGCATCAGGCTGCTGACGATCTCGGGCCGCACGCCCATCGTCACCCCGGCGGAGTTCACCGACGCGATCACGATCGTGACCCCCGCAGAGGTGCGTCAGGCCGAGAAGCGTGCGGCCAAGGCGGCGCGCAAGAGCCCGCTCAGCGATGGGCAGAAGCGTGCCGCGCTCGTCGGCGCATGGGGGTGCTTCGCGCTCAGCGGCTTCGCCGTGCTCTTCGGCATCTACCTGATCGTCGGCGAGAAGGTGCTGGGCCTGCTCGGCGTGTGACCCTCCGGCCCGATCGGGTCAGGCGGTGCCGCGCGTCAGGCGGTTTCGGCGAGTCAGGCGGTGCCCCGCGCTTTCGCGATGCCGTTCATCACGTGGTAGATCACGATCGCCGCGATGGTGCCGAGCGCGATGCCGTTGAACGAGACCCCGCCGATCGCGAAGGTGAAGTCGGCGATGCCGATGATGAGCGCGGTGGCCGCGGTGAACTGGTTGACCGGCTTCGTGAAGTCGACCCGATTGTCGAGCCAGATCTTCACGCCGATGATGCCGATGAGGCCATAGAGCGCCGTCGTCACGCCGCCGAGCACCCCGGGCGGAATCGTGTTGATGACCGCGCCGAACTTCGGTGAGAGGCCGAGCAGCAGCGCCACGATACCGGCGATCCAGTACGCCGCCGTCGAGTACACCCGGGTCGCCGCCATGACGCCGATGTTCTCGCCGTAGGTGGTCGTGCCGGATCCGCCGAAGAAGCCCGCGATGGTCGTGGCGAAGCCGTCGGCGAACAGTGCGCGGCCGATCGAGCGGTTGACGGCGGGGTCGGTCATCTGCGCGACGGCCTTGATGTGGCCGACGTTCTCGGCGATGAGCACGAGCACCACCGGGAGGAATGCCGGGAGCAGGCCCCAGAGTGCCGCGTCGGCGAACGGGTTGGCGGGGAGGTGGAACGTGGGCAGGCCGACCCACGCCGCCTGTTCGATCGCGCTGAAGTCGATCTCACCCTGGATCGCCGCGACGACGTAGCCGACGACGACCCCGATGAGGATCGACATGCGCCCGAGGATGCCGCGGAACGCGACACTCGCGACGATGACGGTCGCGAGCGTGATGGTCGCCGTGAGCGGGGCGAGCATGAAGTTGTCACGGGCGGCTGGGGCGAGGTTGAAGCCGATGAGCGCGACGATCGCGCCCGCGACGACCGGTGGCATGAGCACGTCGATCCACCGGGAACCCACCCATTGCACGACGAGGCCGACGACCGCGAGCAGCACGCCGACGACGACGATGCCGAACAGTGCGGCCCCCATGGGGTCGTCGATGCCCTGGGCGCCCATTGCGGCCGCGATCGGGGCGATGAACGCGAACGACGAGCCGAGGTAGCTCGGCACGCGGTTGCGCGTGATCACGAGGAAGAGGATCGTGCCGAGGCCCGAGAAGAACAGCGTCGTCGCCGGGGGGAATCCGGTGAGGATCGGCACGAGGAAGGTGGCGCCGAACATCGCGACCACGTGCTGTGCACCGAGACCGATCGTGCGGGGCCAGCTCAAGCGCTCGCCGGGGGCGACGACCTCGCCGGGCTTGACGTGCTTTCCGTCGCCGTGAAGGGTCCAGGGCAGGTTCATGCGGCTCCGTTCGCGAGCGGTGAGCGTGGGGGAGTGGGTCGGGGTCCCTGCGATCGTAGCGGTCGGCGGGGTTGGCAGCGGGCACGACGGCATGCACGCCCACCCAGGGATCGGGGGGATAGCCCCATGTCGTCGCGTCCGCGACATCCGTAGTTTGGAATCACCACCACGAACAGGAGATCCAGATCATGAGCACCGCCACCCACCACGAACCGCAGGCGCCGTTCGCTGCGCAGCCGAACCCCTACGCCGCAACCTCGGCGCCCGTCGCCGAGTCGCGTGGGTTCAGTGTCGCGAGCCTCGTGCTCGGCATCGTCTCGATCGTCGCGAGCTACACCTTCGTCGTTCCCGCCGCGGGTCTCGTGCTCGGCATCATGGCGCTGAAGCGCGAACCTGCTTCGCGGACGATGGCGATCTGGGGCATCGTGCTCAACGCGGTGATGCTCGGCGGTGCCGTGCTCGTCGGGATCGGTGCGGCCGTGGTCGGCCTCGCGATGCTGCCGTTCGCATTCATCTGATCGACCCTCCCGGTCGACCAGGGCCGCGCCCCGATTCGGGGCGCGGCCCTTCGCGCGCTGCGACGACGGCTAGGCTCGAAGTGCATGCGGTGATCCCGCATCGCACCCGAACCGCACACCCGCCGCGCCGCATCCCGCGCGCCCGAGGCAATGGAGCCGATCCGTGTCGACGCCCGCATACCCTTCCGCCGAACGCCGCCTCGGGGCGAGCGAGCACCTCGCCGCGCCCGGCACGCCGACACGCACCGAGAGCGACTCGCTCGGCACCGTCGAGGTGCCCGCCGATGCGTACTGGGGCGTGCACACGATGCGGGCGCTCGAGAACTTCCCGATCTCGAAGCGGCCGATCTCGGTGTACCCCGACCTCGTCATCGCGCTCGCGCAGGTCAAGCAGGCCGCCGCGCGGGCCAACAAGGAGGTCGGCGCGCTCAGCCCGCAGAAGCAGGTGTGGATCGACGAGGCCTGTCAGCGCATCATCGACGGCGAGTTCCACGAGCAGTTCGTCGTCGGCGTCATCCAGGGCGGCGCCGGCACGTCGACGAACATGAACGCGAACGAGGTCATCACCAATGTCGCGCTCGAGATCGCCGGTTATCCGAAGGCGCGCTACGACATCCTGCACCCGATCGACGACGTCAACCGCAGCCAGTCGACGAACGACACCTATCCGACCGCCCTCAAACTGGCGATGACCGCGTCGCTGACGACGATGCTCTCCGAACTCGACCAGCTGCGCATCGCGTTCGGGCGCAAGGGCCGCGACTTCCAAGATGTGCTGAAAGTCGGCCGCACGCAATTGCAGGACGCCGTGCCGATGACCCTCGGCCAGGAGTTCCACGGGTTCGCGACGACGCTCGGCGAGGACATCGCGCGTCTGCGCGAGACGATCAAGCTGCTCTCCGAGGTCAACCTCGGCGGCACCGCCGTGGGCACGGGCATCACGGCCGACCCCGGTTACGGCGCGGCCGTCGTACGCCACCTCAGCGAGATCACCGGCCAACCACTCGAGACGGCACCCGACCTCGTCGAGGCCACGAGCGACACCGGCGTCTTCATGACGTTCTCGAGCGCGCTCAAGCGCAGCGCAATCAAGCTCTCGAAGATCTGCAACGACCTGCGGCTGCTGTCGTCGGGCCCGCAGGCCGGCCTGGGCGAGATCAACCTGCCGCCCCGTCAGGCGGGCTCGAGCATCATGCCGGGCAAGGTGAACCCGGTGATCCCCGAGGCCGTCAGTCAGGTTGCGTACGCGGTGGCGGGTGCTGATGTCACGGTCATGATGGCGTCCGAGAGCGGCCAGCTGCAGCTCAACGCGTTCGAGCCCGTGATCGCGCACTCGCTGCTGCAGTCGATCACCTGGATGCGCCAGGCGTGCTGGACCCTGCGCGTCAACTGCGTCGACGGCATCACGGCGAACACCGAGTACCTCGAGGCGCAGGTCGCGTCGAGCGTGGGCGTCATCACGGCGCTCATCCCGTTCATCGGCTACACCGAGGCGGCGAAACTCGCCAAGTCCGCGCTCGCCACGGGCCGCCCCGTCGCCGATCTCGTGGTCGAGGCCGGGCTCATGACCCGCGAGGACGTCACGGCGCAGCTCTCGCCGTCGAAGCTCTCGGGCGCGCGCCCGATCACGATCGCGATACCGGTCATCGAGATGAAGGGCGAGCCGAGCGAGTAGCCGAGCGGATGCCGCGTGCTGCGGATCGTGGCTATACGACGCGGCAGTGCGTGGTGAGCGACCCGATGCCCTCGATCGACACGGTCACGGTCGAGCCGTCACGCAGGAACACCTGGGGGTTGCGGGAGTAGCCCGCGCCCCCGGGGCTGCCGGTCGAGATGAGGGTGCCCGGCGGAATCGTCGCCGACCGGGAGAGGTAGGCGATGATGTCGGCGACCGGGCGCACCATCTCGTTGGTCGAGGCGTCCTGCAGGATGTGCCCGTCGAGGTTCGTCGTGAGCCACAGGTCTTGCGGGTCGGCGATCTCGTCGGCGGTCACGACCACGGGTCCGGTGGGCGTGAAGCCGTCGAAGGACTTGCAGCGCGACCATTGCGCCTCGCTGAACTGGATGTCGCGTGCGGTGATGTCGTTGACGACGGTGTAACCCCAGACGTAGTCGAGCGCGTCGCGGGCGTGCACCGCGCGAGCGGGGCGGCCGATGATCACGCCGAGCTCGGCCTCGTAGTCGACCTGGGTCGCGAGGTCTCCGGGCCAGGTCGTGGTAGCGCCGTGGGCCGTGAGCGAGTTCGGCCAGAGCGAGAACACGGTCATCGCGGTCTCGGAGCGCAGCTTGAGCTCGGAGGCGTGGGCGGCGTAGTTCGCGCCGATCGCGAGCACCTGCGCGGGCCGGAGCACCGCCGACGAGTGGCGCAGGTCGGCGACCGGCGTGAGCTCGGCGCCGGAGCCGAGGTTCGCATCGACGACGTCGCGCACCGCGTCGAGGCCGCGGGGACCGCGCTCGATGAGGTCCTGCAGGTCGCGCGGCGCCTCGGGCATCACCTCGTCGAGGAAGAGGGCGGCTTCGTTGGCGACCACCGCGAGTCGAGGGGTTGTCTGGCCTTCGGCTCTCAGGTGCGCGAACTTCACCTCTCTAGGCTATCGGGCGCATTTTCGCGACCTGTGTAGGAGGTGTACAACGAACTGGCCCGCATGCGCCCTCGGGTCGACAACCCCGCGCCTTCGAAGAAGGCTCGGATGACTCCTGATTCATCCGGTCTCGGCGCCCGCGGGCGCCGAGCCGGCCGAATCCAATGCCGGTGCTCGTCGTTGCCGCCTGCGCGAACATCTGAGCTTTCCAGTGCGCAGGGTGGGATCAGGGGCGGTTCCCTGGAAAGATCACCGGAGTTGACAGGCTAGACATCCGATGTTTATGCTCGAGTTCGCCACGAAAGGACACCATGAGCACGATCGTCAGTGTTGAGACCCGGGACATCCGATTCCCCACCTCCCTCGAACTCGATGGGTCCGACGCCATGAACCCCGACCCCGACTACTCGGCGGCGTACCTCACCATCCGAACGGATGCCGAAGACGGCCTCGCCGGCCATGCCTTCGTCTTCACGATCGGCCGGGGCAATGACGTGCAGGTGGCGGCGCTCGACACCCTCCGCGGGCATCTGCTCGGCCAGGACGTCGAAGCCCTGCTCGGCGACATGGGTTCGGCCTGGCGTCTGCTCGCCCACGACTCGCAGCTGCGCTGGCTCGGCCCCGAGAAGGGCGTCATGCACATGGCGATCGGCGCTGCCGTCAACGCCCTCTGGGACCTCAAGGCCAAGCGCGCCGGGCTGCCGCTGTGGCAACTGCTCGCCGCGATGTCCCCCGAGGAGCTGGTCGAGCTCGTGGACTTCCGGTACCTCACCGATGCGATCACCCCGGGTGAGGCGCTCGAGCTGTTCCGCGCCGCCGAGCCCGGACGCGCGGAACGCAGCGCGCAGCTGCTCGAACTGGGCTACCCGGCGTACACGACGACGCCGGGCTGGCTCGGCTACTCCGACGAGAAGCTCGAGCGGCTCTGCCGCGAGGCGGTCGCCGACGGGTATCCCCAGATCAAGCTCAAGGTCGGGGCCGATCTCGCCGACGACCGACGGAGGTTCGCGATCGCGCGTGCCACCGTCGGCCCCGACTTCCCGATCGCGATCGACGCCAACCAACGATGGGACGTCGGCTCGGCGATCGAGTGGGTGAACGCGCTGGCCGAGTTCGATCCGGTGTGGATCGAGGAGCCGACGAGCCCCGACGACGTGCTCGGCCACGCCGCGATCGCGCGCAGCGTCGCCCCGATCCGCGTCGCGACCGGAGAGCACGTGCAGAACCGCATCGTGTTCAAGCAGCTCCTCCAGGCGGGCGCGATGGACGTGATGCAGATCGACGCCACCCGCGTCGGCGGCGTGAACGAGAACATCGCGAACCTCCTGCTCGCCGCGAAGTTCGGCGTGCCGGTCTGCCCCCACGCCGGCGGCGTCGGCCTCTGCGAGGCCGTGCAGCACCTCTCGATGTTCGACTACGTCGCGCTTTCGGGCACGATGGAGGGGCGCATGATCGAATTCGTCGACCACCTCCACGAGCACTTCGTCACCCCTGCCGCCGTCAGGCGCGGTCGCTACGTCACCCCGATTGCGCCGGGAGCGGGCACCGAGATGCTCGAGGCTTCCGTCGACGAGTTCACCTGGCGACGAGCCCACGCCGGGTCGGTGCCCGCATGAGTGCCGTCGTCACGTCTGCGGAGGGCCGGCTGGGCGCGTTTCTCCGTGACCGAAGTGACGCCCACGATCGACGCGCCCCTGCACCTCTGGATCGTGGCGTACCGCACGTGAATGATCGGACCTGTGTCGCAGTATTCGCGATGTAGCCGCGAAATCAAAGCCTTCCGGTTCCGAAACATCGGATGACTACCTATACTTGATCGAAATCTCAAAGGAGAGAGGCCAAACGTGCTGACTGGCATCCACCCGATCCTCGGCGGCGGACTGGTCGCCGCCCTCGACGGGCTCGGTCACGGCGACGAGCCGGCAGGAGCAGCGGAATGACCGAACAACCGGCCGCTGCGACTCCGCTCCTCGACGTCGAGGGGGTGAGCAAGGGGTTCCCCGGCGTGCAGGCCCTCGCCGACGTGCGCCTCGAACTCCGCCACGGCGAGGTGCTCGCCCTCGTCGGCGAGAACGGTGCCGGCAAGTCGACGCTCATGAAGCTCCTCGCGGGCATCTACACGCCCGATGCCGGGACCTTCCGCCTGAACGGCGAGGTGCTCGCGATCGAAGGCCCGCGGCACGCGCAGGAGCTGGGCATCTCGATCATCCATCAGGAGTTCAACCTCATGCCCGACCTGACGGTCGCGCAGAACATCTTCATCGGACGCGAGCACCGCGCAGGCGGGCTGTTCCTCGACGAGCGCGCCCTGAACCGCCGCGCGCAGGACCTCTTCGATCGGCTCGGGCTCGCGCTCGATCCCACCCAGCGCGTCGAGCAGCTCACCGTCGCCAAGCAGCAGATGGTCGAGATCGCGAAGGCACTGTCGTTCGACGCGAAGGTGCTCATCATGGACGAGCCCACGGCGGCGTTGAACGACGCCGAGGTCGACGTGCTCTTCGAGCTCATCGGGCGGTTCCGCACGCCCGAGACCGGGGTCATCTACATCTCGCACCGCATGGAGGAGCTCTCGCGCATCTCCGACCGCATCTCTGTGCTGCGCGACGGTCGCTACGTCGGCACCCGGGTCACCGCGGACACCGACCCGAAGGAGGTCATCTCGCTCATGGTCGGCCGCGAGATCGTCGGCGAGCAGCGGCCGGCTCCGAGTCATCCCGACGGCGAACCGGTGCTCTCGGTTCGCGGGCTCTCGACGAAGCACCTGCTCCGCGATGTCGGTTTCGACGTCCGTGCGGGCGAGATCCTGGGGTTCGCCGGGCTGATGGGCGCCGGCCGCACCGAGGTGGCCCGTGCGATCGTCGGCGCCGACCGGCGCGAGTCGGGGCAGATCCTGGTTCGCGGCCGCGAGGTCTCCATCTCGAGTCCCGCCGAGGCGGCGAAGCTCGGCATCGGCTACCTCTCCGAGGACCGCAAGCAGCTCGGGGTGCTCCTCGAGCGCAGCGTCCGTGAGAACATCGTGCTCTCGTCGCTCCGCGACTACGTCTCGGGGCTCGGCTTCGTGCGTGACAGCCGCATCGAGGCGACCGGCCGGGACTACGTGCAGAAGCTGCGGATCAAGACACCCTCCACCGCGCAACTCGTGCGCAACCTCTCCGGCGGCAACCAGCAGAAGGTCGTCATCGCGAAATGGCTCGCGAAGGACTGCGACGTGCTCATCTTCGACGAGCCCACCCGCGGCATCGACGTCGGCGCCAAGGAGGAGATCTACGCGCTCCTGCGGCAGCTGGCAGACCAGGGCAAGGCGATCATCATGATCTCGTCCGAGCTGCCCGAGGTGCTCAGGCTCTCCGACCGGATCGCCGTCATGGCCGAGGGACGACTCACGGCCGTGCTCGACAACGCTGAGGCGACACAGGAGAACCTCATGGACTACGCAACCCGATTCTCGAGCGAAGGAACCATCGCATCATGAGCCCGACCACGACGAAACCGGAAACCGGGAGCCAGGCGGCGCCGACGCCGTCGACGAGCGCGTACGCCGCGATCGAGGCGGGCAAGCCCCGCATGGCGTGGCTGCGCGGCTCGCTGCAGCAGTTGCTCGCGTTCGCGAGCCTCATCGTCATCGTGGCCGTGTTCTCGTTCGCGAGCCCGCACTTCTTCACGGCGAACAACCTCGTCTCGATCCTCACGGCCGCGACGGTCACCGGAATCCTCGCGCTCGGCACGACGTTCGTCATCATCACCGGCGGCATCGACCTCTCGATCGGCACCGGCATGGTGCTCTGCGGCGTGATGGCGGGCGTGTTCCTCACCTACCTGGGCCTGCCGCTCTGGGCGGGCGTCGCGGCGACCATCCTCTTCGGCGGTGTCATCGGACTCATCAACGGCGTGAACATCTCGGTGCTCGGCATCCCGCCGTTCATCGCGACGCTCGGCATGATGCTCATCGCCGCGGGCCTCTCGCTCGTCATCTCGGGCACGAAGCCGATCTACTTCTCGGAGACCCCCGAGTTCCAGTCGATCATGAACCTGTCGATCATTCCGGGCATCCGCTTCCCGCTCGGCGTCGCCATCTTCATCGTCATGATCATCATCGCAGCGGTGCTGCTGTCGAGGACGATCCTCGGCCGCTACACGTTCTCGATCGGATCGAACGAGGCGGCGACCGCGCTCTCCGGCGTGAACGTTCGGCGCTGGAAGATCATCATCTACACGCTCTCGGGCCTCTTCGTCGGGCTCGCGGGGGTGCTGAGCGCATCGCGGCTCTCGTCTGCGCAGCCGACGGGCGGCATGGGCCTCGAGCTCGAGGCCATCGCCGCCGTCGTCATCGGCGGCACCTCGCTCCAGGGCGGCAAGGGCTCCATCGTCGGCACCGTGATCGGTGCGCTCATCATGGCGGTGCTCACGAACGGCCTGCGCATCATCTCGGTGCCGCAGGAATGGCAGTCGGTCGCGGTCGGCATCGTCATCCTCGTCGCCGTCTACCTCGACATGCTCCGACGACGCCGGGCCTGATCGATTCCACCCCGGGATCGAATCGCACCACCCGAATCATCCGCACCACCCGAATCGCAACACCCGAATCATCCGCACCACCCGAATCATCCGCACCACCCAGCAGAACCCGAACCACACGCAACACCAACCGACACCACCAAGGAGTGACCATGTTCAAGAAGCGCACGATGGGCGCCGTCGTCGGCGCCGTCGCCGCGGCCCTCATCCTCGCGGGTTGCGCGAGCGACGGCGGCGCAGCCGGCACCGAAGGCGGCGAAGGCGGCGACAAGCCGTACGTCGCACTCGTCTCGAAGGGCTTCCAGCACCAGTTCTGGCAGGCCGTGAAGGCGGGCGCCGAACAGGCCGCCGAGGAGTTCGACGTCGAGATCACCTTCGAGGGCCCCGACACCGAGGCCGATGTCGACCAGCAGATCCAGCAGCTCCAGACCGCCCTCGACAAGAGTCCGGCGGCGATCGGCTTCGCCGCTCTCGACAGCCAGGCGGCCGGACCGCTGCTGCAGCAGGCGAAGGACTCGAGCATCCCGGTGATCGCGTTCGACTCGGGCGTCGACAGCGACATCCCCCTCACGACCGCCGCGACCGACAACCTCGCCGCCGCGGCCGAGGCCGCCGAGCACATGGCCGAGGCGATCGGCCACGAGGGCAAGGTGGCACTCGTCGTGCACGACCAGACCTCGGTCACCGGCCAGGAGCGTCGCGACGGATTCGTCGAGTACATGGAGCAGAACGAGCCGAACATCGAGATCGTCGACATCCAGTACGGCGGCGGCGATCAGGCGAAGTCCGCCGACCTCGCGAAGGCGATCATCTCGGCGAACCCCGACCTGAAGGGCATCTACGGCTCGAACGAAGGCTCGGCCATCGGTGTCGTGCAGGCGGTCAAGGAGCTCGGCATCGACCCGGCGGAACTCGTCGTCGTGGGATTCGACTCGGGCAAGGCGCAGATGGACGCGATCCGTGACGGGCTCATGCTCGGGGCGATCACCCAGAACCCGGTCGGAATCGGTTATGAGACCGTGAAGGCTGCGGTCGAGGCGCTCGACGGCAAGGAGCTGCCCGAGACGATCGACACGGGCTTCTACTGGTACGACGCGTCGAACATCGACGATGAGGAGATCCAGGCCGTGCTCTACGAGTAGGCGACGGATGTCCCGGTGGGGGGCGCCGGCTTCGGTCGGCGCCCCCCACTGCCGTGTTCAGGGAGTCGTGGCTCGACGGGTCGTGCTCAGAGCGCCGAGCGAAGCCACTGTTCGACGCCGCTCACGTGCACGACCGTGAAGGCGGATGCGAGATCGGGGTCGTCGGCGGCGATCGCGTCGAGGATGGCGTGATGCTCCAGCAGCGTGCGTTCGACGGCGTTCTCCTGGGTGATGCCGCGCCAGACGCGCGCACGCACCGTGTGGCTCGACAGGGAGTCGATGAGGCTCGCCAGGTAGCTGTTGCCGGTCGATTCGGCGATGCCGCGGTGGAACTCGAGATCGTGGGCGACCAGTCCTTCGACATCGGTCGCGTCGTCGACGCTTCTCACCACCTCGCGCAGGTGCTCGAGGGCGTCGTCGTCGGCGTTGCGGGCGGCGAGTGCGGCCGCGGCCGGTTCCAGGATGCGCCGCACCGCGAAGATCTCGAGCACCGACTGGTCGTCGTGGAGGTCGACGACGAACGACATCGCCTCGAGGAGGAGGCGAGGTTCGAGGCTCGTGACGTACGTGCCGTCACCGCGACGCACGTCGAGCACGCGGATGACCTCGAGTGCCTTCACGGCCTCGCGCAGCGATGACCGCGAGAGGCCGAGTCGTTCGCTCAGCTCCTTCTCGGGCGGCAAGCGGTCTCCGGGCGCGAGTTCGCCCGTGATGATCATGTCTTTGATGCGCAGAATCGCTTCGTCGGTGACGGCCATGTCGGAAGCGTACCGCGTGGACGCCGAGACATCAGATGTTTACGGCGGCGGCGCGCCAGAGGTGCATCGAGGCATAGCTGCGCCACGGCGCCCAGCGAGCGCCGAGGGCGTCGAGCTCTGCGGCACTGCCGGGCAGGCCGAGGCGCTCGGCGCCGTTGCGCAGCGCGAGGTCGCCCGTGAGCAGCACGTCGGGTGCGCGGGTGACGCGCATGGAGACGTATCCAGCCGTCCAGGGGCCGATGCCGGGCACCGCGAGGAGTTCGCGTCGCAGGTCTTCGCGTTCGCGCTCGGGCGCCACCACGAGGTCGCCGGAGTCGAGGCGCCGCGCGACATCGACGATCGTGCGCACGCGCGCGGCCGGCCCGCGCAGCACCTCGGCGCCGTGGGCTGCGATGGCCGCGGCCGTCGGGAACAGCAGGTGCGGCGCCGCAGCCGATCCGTCGGCGGGGTCGCCGAGGTCGCTACCGCCGAGGGTATCGACGCCGGCAGGGTCGACGTGGTCGCCGAGTTCTGCGGCGAGCCGTGAGAGTGCGGTGCGCGCGGCCTTCACCGACACCTGCTGCCCGATGAGCGCGCGGAACACGAGCTCGTGCGGATCGAGGCAGCCCGGGACGCGGATGCCCGGCGTGACTGCGACCGACGGCGCGAGCACTGGATCGGCGGCGAGTACCTCGTCGATGGCCACCGCATCGGCGTCGAGGTCGAACAGGCGACGGACCCGAGCGACGAGCGGCGGCAGGTCGGCGAGGCTCGCGAGGCGTGCGTCGACGTCGATCGCGGGGGAGTCGGCGTCGCCGCTCGCGCCGAGCTGGACGAGCGCCGGCCCGCCGGGAAGCCGCAGCGTTCGCCGGAAGCGGCCGGGACCGGCGACCTCGATGCCGTCGACGGCGCGCGCCTCGAGCCAGGCGAAGACGCCCGCGGCGTCGAACGGAGGCCTGGCGGGAAGCCGCAGGTGCACGATTCCGGGGGCCGCCACTGCCGCACGCGATCGGTGCGCGGCCCGCTCGCGCACGCGAGCCACGGCCCGCAGCTCGAGCGGACTGCGGTCGTAGACCTCGCGGATGGTGTCGTTGAACTGCCGCACGCTGCCGAAGCCCGACGCGAACGCCACATCGGCCGCGGGCATCGCCGTGCTCGTGAGCAGCACTCGAGCCGTCTGCGCGCGGTGCGCGCGTGCCAGCGCCAGCGGCCCGGCGCCGAGCTCGGTGGCGAGCACACGGGTGAGGTGGCGGGTCGTGTAGCCGAGCCGCGCGGCGAGCCCCGGCACGCCCTCGCGCTCGACGACGCCGTCGGCGATGAGGCGCATGGCTCGCGCGGCCAGGTCGTCGCGCAGGTCCCACTCGGGGGAGCCGGGCACGGCGTCGGGCAGGCACCGCTTGCAGGCCCGCAGACCCGCTTCGTGCGCGGCGGCGGCCGTGAGGTAGAAGCTCACGTTCGTCGGCTTCGGCGATACGGCGGGGCAACTCGGCCGGCAGTAGATGCCGGTCGAGTGCACTCCCGTGATGAACTGCCCGTCGAAGCGGGCGTCGCGCGCGCGCATGGCGCGGTAGCGTTCGGCGAACACCGGGTCGGCCAGGGGGTCGCCGCCGCGTCGGGTCGGACCGGCGGCCGGGGCGGATACGGTCTGCGTCATGTTCCAAGCCTCGCACGACCCACCGGCATCGGGTGGCGGAAATCGGACACGACCGCCGTCGATATGGTTGAGGGATGTCGCACGCCGTCGTCGCCCGCCTTCATGAGGTCCTGGGGGCTTCCGTCACCACCGAACCGAGCGCGCTCGAGGCGACCCGCGACGACCGCTCGGGGTGGCGCAGCGCCAGCCTGCCGATCGCCGTCGTGCACGCGACATCCGTCGACCAGGTGCAGGCCGTCATGCGCATCGCGCACGCCACCGGCACGCCCGTCGTTCCCCGCGGTGCGGGAACCGGCCTCGCCGGCGGCGCGATCGCGAGCCCGGGCGCGATCGTGCTCGACGTCTCGCCGATGAACCGCATCCTCGAGATCTCCGAGGCCGACGAGCTCGCCGTCGTCGAGCCGGGCGTGCTCAACGGCGACCTCAACGACCTGCTCGCCTCCCGCGGGCTCTGGTTCGCGCCCGATCCTGCGAGTCGCGCGATCTCGACCATCGGGGGCAACATCGCCACGAACGCGGGCGGCCTGCTGTGCGCGAAGTACGGCGTGACCCGCGAGGCGGTGCTCGGGCTCGCGGTCGTGCTCGCCGACGGAAGGCTGTTGCGCACGGGCCACCGCACCGTGAAGGGCGTCACCGGATACGACCTCACCGCGCTCATGACCGGGTCCGAGGGCACCCTCGGCGTCATCGTCGAGGCGACCGTGCGGCTGCGGCCGATCCTGCCCGGCACGACGGTGACGGTGGCGGGCGTGTTCCCCGACGTCGAGGCCGCGGCCGCGGCATCCGCTGCCGTCACCGCAGCCCGCCTGCGTCCCGCGCTGCTCGAACTCATCGACGCGGCCGGGCTCGCGCGCGTGGCCGCGCACCTCGGCGACGAGGAGCTGGCCGGCACGCCGCTCGCGACGCTCGCCCCCGGCGAGACATTCCTGCTCGCGCAGGCCGACGGCGCGGGGGCAGGCGACGAGGGCGCGGCGATCGCCGAGCGCTTCGAATCCGCGGGCGGGCGCGTCTCGGTGTCGACCGATGGCATCACCGGTGAGCGGCTGCTCGGCATCCGCCGGGCGATGCACCCCGCGCTCGCGGCATCGGGCCAGGTGCTCATCGAGGATGTCGCGGTGCCGCGGTCGCGTCTGCCCGAGATGTTCCGTGCGATCGAGCAGATCGGCGGACGGCACGGCATCGAGATCCCGACCCTCGCGCATGCCGGCGACGGCAACCTTCACCCGAACTTCGTATACACGGGCGACGACGTGCCCCCGCACATCTGGCAGGCCGCCGACGAGATGTTCCGCGCCGCCGTCGCCCTCGGCGGCACGCTCACGGGCGAGCACGGCGTCGGCGTGCTCAAGCGCCGCTGGCTCGCCGACGAGCTCGGCGAGGACTCCTTCGAGCTGCAGCGCGGCATCAAGGCCCTGTTCGACCCCACCGGCATCCTCAACCCGGGGGTCATGTTCGAGGCATCGGCACCGGCTCCTCGATAGGCTTCGGGTCGTGAGCCAGACGGCAGCCTTCCCAGCCCGGCATCGTGCGCGCAGCGGCGGGTTCGCGCTCGCCGTCGTCGGCATCGCGGTCGCCGGCCTCATCGGGCTCGGCGTCGTCGCCTACCTCGCATCAGCCCTCGGCGTGTCGACGCTCGTGATCGGCTCCTCGGTGGCGCTCGTGCCGCTCGTCGTCGTGCTGCTCGCCATCCGCTGGGTCGACCGCTGGGAGCCCGAGCCGGTCGGCGCGCTGTGGTTCGCGTTCCTGTGGGGGGCCGCGGTGTCGGTGGCGATCGCGCTCATCGTCGATCTCGGCGTGCAGCTCACGATGGCGTTCGCCACGGGGGGAGCGGCCGACGAGGCAGCGCAGGCGGTCGTGCAGGCGCCCCTCGTCGAGGAGCTCGCGAAAGGGCTCGGGGTGCTGCTCATCTACGCCTTCTCGCGCGCGCACTTCGACGGGCCGGTCGACGGGCTCGTCTACGCCGCGACCGTCGCGGCGGGGTTCGCGTTCACCGAGAACATCCTCTACTTCGGCGTCGCGCTGCTCGAGGGCGGCGCCGAGGACCTCGGTTCGACGTTCGTCATCCGCGGCATCTTCTCTCCGTTCGCGCACGTGCTGTTCACCGCGTGCACGGGCATCGTGATCGGCTTGGGCGTGCGTCGCGGCGGGGGCGCGGGCGTCGTCGGCTGGTTCCTGCTCGGCCTGCTGGGCGCGACCCTGCTGCACGCCCTGTGGAACGGCTCAGCCGTCTTCGCGACCGATGCGATCGGCGTCTACTTCACCGTGCAGGTGCCCATCTTCATCGCCGCGGTGCTGCTCACCCTGTGGCTCCGGCGTGAAGAGGTGCGGGTCACCCGGCGTCGTCTCGGCGAGTACGCCGCCGCAGGCTGGCTGAGCGCCGGCGAGGTCGACATGCTCGCGACACCGTCGGGCAGGCGGCAGGCGAGGGCGTGGGCGGGCGCGCTGGTTCCGCCGCGCACCGCCACGATGAAACGTCTGATCCGGGATGCCACGCACCTCGCATTCACGCGGCAGAAGCTCGCGTCGGGGCAGGGCGGCGCACGCGCCGTCGCCGACGAGCAGGCACTCCTCGCGTCGATCTCGGGGGCACGTCGCGAGCTGCTGCGGTGATCGCGACGGCGGCGTGATCCAACGAAAAACTCGCCGCCCAAGTGGTGTGGCATGGCCTACAGCGCTACGTGGGCGACGAGTTCTCGGATTCCAGAGTGCAACGTGTTCGCAGTCAGCGCAAGAGGGGGGTGGACGGGTGTCCCGCATTGCGGGCGGCCCCGCGCATCTGCTCAACTGGAGCCATGACCGATACGAACAGCAAGCCCGAGATCGACGCACCTGAGGGCCCCGCCCCCGTCGAACTCGTCATCGAAGACCTCGTCGTGGGCGAGGGTGCCGAGGCCACCGCAGGCTCGACGGTCGACGTGCACTACCTCGGCGTCGAGTACGACAGCGGCGCGGAGTTCGACTCCTCGTGGAGTCGTGGCCAGTCGATCAACTTCCCGCTGCAGGCGCTCATCGCCGGCTGGCAGGAGGGTATTCCCGGCATGAAGGTGGGCGGTCGTCGCAAGCTCACCGTGCCGCCGCAGAAGGCCTACGGCCCCGCAGGTGGTGGCCACCAGTTGTCCGGCAAGACCCTGATCTTCGTGATCGACCTGCTCGGCGTGAGCTGAACCGACACGCGTGATCGAAGGCCGGTGGGCGGATGCCCACCGGCCTTCGCCATGTCCGCGGTACGTCACGGTGCCGACGCCGACGGATCGCGCGTGCCGCCGGTGAGCGCGTGCGGATGTCCCGGGGGGCCGACCTCCGACTACGATGACGTGACCGCGCCCACCACACCCGACGAGGACACGACGACGTGACCGATCGCCAGCTGCGACCCTTCCTGCCCTTCCTCGCGATCTCGCTCGTGCAGTTGGTCGTGCTCTACAGCGGCCCCGGCTGGGCCGTGACGACGTCGAAAGCCCTGCTGATGCCGCTGCTGGCGGCTGCCGTCGTGCTCTCGGTGCGCCGCCCGCGCCCGCCGCAGGTGTGGCTGCTCGTGGCGGCGCTCGCCTGCTCGTGGGTGGGCGACGTGCTGCTCTCGTTCCCCGGCTGGTTCGTGCCGGGGCTGCTCGCGTTCCTCGTCGCGCACGTCGCGTTCATCGTGCTGTTCCTGCGGCTTCCCGTGCGGCCGGGTGCGGGACGGCCTGCCGGGCGGTCGGGTGCACACCGGGTGCCCGCCTGGGCTCTCGTCTACGTCGCCTGGTACGTCGCGTTCCTCGCCCTGCTCGGCCCGCACCTCGGGGTGCTGCTCGTGCCGGTCGCCGTGTACGGCGCCGTGCTCGGCACGATGGCGGTGCTCGCGGGCGGGCGAGGCGGGGTGATCGCGGTCGGCGGCGCCCTCTTCGTCGTCTCGGACTCGGTGCTCGCGCTCGGTCGGTTCCTGCCGGGCTACGAATTCGCCCTGCACGACTTCGCCGTCATGTCGACGTATCTCGCCGCGCAGGGTCTGATCGCGTGGGGTGTGCTGGCGGATCTTCACGATGGCCGCGGCGCAGCGGCTCGGTCGTCTCCTGCACTCGATCGACGAGCTGACGCCACGGGCCGGTGACCTGGCGCTCGGCGAGCGTGGCCTCGTGCGGCGCGCAGCGGATGCGGTAGACGAAGCGGTCGGGCTCGAGCGGCGTCGGTCGCGCTTCATGCCAGGGCAACTCTTCGATGAGCAGGTACCACTCGCGCGGGTCGGGTTGCTCCTCGACACGAACCTCCCACGTCAGCCGGAGCCCGGCGAGGCCACCGCTGCGCGAGACGATGACGTCCATGGGGGCGATGCTACTCCCGCGGCACCTCGATGCCCACCGCCGACCAGCCCCCCGCGACAGCACGCTCTTCGCGCGAGTCGCGGCCGTGGCGTTCGCGTGCGGCACGCACGGTCTCGGCGGCGAATCGCCGGAAGTCGGTGTCGGGCCGCAGCCGCCCTGACGTGAGCACGTCGTACCAGATGCGCCCGACCCCCTCCCAGGCGAAACCGCCGAGCTCGCGCGCGGCGAGCGCGAATGCGCGGTTGGGGATGCCCGAGTTCAAGTGCACGCCGCCGTTGTCCTCATCGGTCTCGATGTAGCGGTCGAAGTGGTCGGGCTGCGGGTCGCGGCCCAGCAGGTCGTCGTCATAGGCGGTGCCGGGGTTCAGCATCGATCGCAGCGCACGCCCCTCGACGACATCGGTGAAGATGCCCTCGCCGATGAGCCACGTCGCCGACTCGGCGTCCTGGCCGCTCGCGTACTGCTCGACCAGCGCACCGAACACGTCGGAGACGTGCTCGTTGAGCGCGCCCGACTGGCCCTGGTAGCGCAGCCCCGCCGTGTGCTCGGTGACGCCGTGCGCGAGTTCGTGCCCGATGACGCTCAGCGAGTCGGTGAATCCGCGGAACACCTCGCCGTCGCCGTCGCCGAACACCATGCGCTCGCCGTCCCAGAACGCATTGTCGTAGCGGTCGCCGTAGTGCACGGTGGCCTCGAGGGGCATGCCGGCCCCATCGATCGAGTCGCGTGAGAAGACGCGGGCGAAGAGCTCGAAGGTCTCGCCGAGCCCGTCGTAGGCGGCGTCGACCGATCGGTCGCCCGACGGCGGCTGGCCCTCGCGACGGACGAGGCGGCCGGGGAGTCGCTCTTCGCCGCCGGCATCGGAGACCCGACGGTCGGGGGCGGGGGCCAGCCCGGGCCCGGCGGCCGGCCGCTCGTCACGTGCAGGGTGCTCGGGCAGGAGGAAGGGCGGGCGTTCGGCCGCCTCCCTCCACTCGCGCAGTGGCGCGTCGCGCAGCAACGATCGACGCGCGGCGGCGGTCGCGCGAGGGAAACGCGGGTCGTCAGCGGCCGCGATGCGGGCGAGCAGGTAGGGCGGCACGATCGCATGGGTTGACTGCTGCATGCCTCGATCGTGCCATGGCGCGATGACACCCGTGGGAAGCTGGGGGTGTGGCAGCCTCGACCGGCACGGACCTCACGGTGCGCGACGTGCGCACGCACGCGATCGGACTCGTGCCGGCGGTGCTCGTGTGCGGCGCGGCGGTGCTGCTGTTCGGGTTCATGCTGCCGCTCGCGGGCTACGCGCTGCTCGTGGCCGGCCTCGCGGCGGCGTGGCTCACCGATCGCTCGGGTCGCACGAGCCGGCTGCTGCCCGACCTCTTCCTCATCGCGCTCGGGCAGGCGATCATCTCGACGATCTCGCTCGAGGCCGACATCAGCTACCCTGCGATACTGCGCTTCGCCGTGGTGCTCGGGCTCGCGGTCGTGGTGCCGTATGTCATCTCGCGGTATTGGTACGGCGACCGGGTCATCCGCTTCCCGTGGCGCACCGGTCGCCGCTGGACCCGGACCCAGTGGATCTATCTCATCGCGGTGACCGTCGCGGGCTGGCTCATCCTGCCGTTCTACTTCATCACGTCGGGCGTCTACCAGAACTGGCCGACGGTCACCGCGCCCGACGAGATCGCGCGCCTCTTCGTCGGCGTGAACGCCGTGGGCACCTGGGACGAGCTGTTCTTCATCTGCACGGTGTTCGCGCTGCTGCGGCGCCACTTCCCGACCTGGCAGGCGAACGCGCTGCAGGCGGTCGTGTTCGTGTCGTTCCTGTGGGAGCTCGGCTACCAGTCGTGGGGTCCGCTGCTCACCATCCCCTTCGCGCTCGTCCAGGGCTACACGTTCAAGCTCACGAAGTCGCTCACGTACGTGCTCATCGTGCACCTCATCTTCGACGCGGTCGTCTTCTGCGTCATCGTGTACGCCCACAACGGCTGGCCGGCGATCTTCCCGTTGGTGCCGGCGTAGGGCGCGGCGAGCGGATGTCGCGGGCACGACTGGTGTCGTCGTCGCAGGCGCCTGTTCCACACGTGCCGGCCAGCAGCTAACCTGACGCTGTGGTCAGGCGCGTCGAGGTCGACTACCTCGTGGTGGGGGCTGGGGCCGCGGGCATGGTCTTCACCGACCAGCTGCTCGCGCACACCGACGCGACCGTCGCCATCGTCGACCGCCGGCATGCGCCGGGAGGCCACTGGATCGACGCCTACCCGTTCGTGCGGATGCACCAGCCGGCGTTGTCGTACGGCGTGGCGTCCCTGCCGTTCGGAGTGGAGCGGCGGGACACCGTCGGCGTGAACGCCGGGCTCTACGAGCTCGCGAGTGCCGCCGAGGTCTGCGCACACTTCGACGAGGCGATGACCACCGTCTTCCTGCCGACCGATCGGGTGCGGTATTTCCCGATGTGCGAGCACGTCGGCGGGGGCCGTTTCACGTCGCTGGTCGACGGCGAGGAGTGGGAGGCGGTCGCCCGGCGCCGCATCGTCGATGCGACGTATGTCGAGGGGGCCATTCCGGCGACGACGCCGCCGTCGTTCGCGGTCGATGACGGCGTACGCTGCGTCCCCGCCGGCGAACTCGCCCGGCTGGCGGCGCCGGCCGATCGGTTCACCGTGATCGGCGCGGGCAAGACCGCGCTCGACACGTGTGTGTGGCTGCTCGAGCAGGGTGTGGATGCCGCGGCGATCACGTGGATCAAACCGCGAGAGGGGTGGTGGCCCAATCGTCGGTTCTTCCAGCCCTACGACCTGCTGCCCGACCAGTACGTGGCCAACGCCGATCAGACGGAGGTGTTCGACCAAGCTTCCTCCACCGGCGACGTATTCGCCCGCCTCGACGAGCTCGAGATCCTGCTGCGCGTGGATCGCAACGCTCCGGCCGAGATGTTCCACGGAGCGATCGTCTCCGACGCAGAGGTGGCGCTGCTGCGCCGCATCGAGAACGTCGTGCGCCTCGGGCGCGTGCGCGCGATCGGACGCGAGCGCATCCAGCTCGACGAAGGCTCGATCTCCACGACGCCAGGAACGCTCCATGTGCATTGCACGGCACGGGGCCTCGCGCGGCGTCCGCTGCGACCGATCTTCGAGCCCGGTCGCATCACCGTGCAGCCGATGTTCTGGGGAACGGTGTCGATGCAGTACGCGTTGCTCGGCGTCGTCGAAGCACTGCTCCCCGACGACGCCGCGCGAAACGCGCTGTGCCCGCCGATCAACCTCTGGGATCGCAATCGCGACTTCCTCGTCGCCTACCTGGCGCTGATGGTGGCCTCGCGCGCTCGAGTGGCATATCCCGACGTGGCGCAGTGGGCTCGCACGACCCGCCTGTACCCGTTCGCCGACCTGCCTCGCCACGCCGACGATCCGCGCGTGACCGAGGCGCGAGCGCGCGCCCGATCCCACGCGGCCGGCGCGTTCGAGAACCTCACGCGGCTCGTCGCCTCGTAGCGCTCGACGTGCTCGACGTGCTCACGACTACGATCGCAGCCGCAGCACAGAGCACACCGCCACGATCGCCAGAACGACCGCGGCAGCCACGATCGCCGCACCGAGCGCCCACTCCAGCGCACCCGGCCGCGCGGGCGGGGTCGCGAACACCGCACCCGAGTCGCTGCGGTAGACGGTCACGGGTGCGCCGACGACGAGATCGTCGCTGCGCACGTCGGCGCGAACTCCGTCGGGCAGTTCCACGATCGCGACTCGGAAGGGCACCTGGCTGCTGCCGCGCCGGTCGGCGACCAGCGCCTCCTCGGTGCGGTCGTCGACGACGATCGCCTCGACCGGTGTGTAGGACGCGAGCGCGCGGGCGGTGGTGTCGCCTACCACGACGACCGCACACACGGCGAGCGCGATGGCGAAGAGCGCGAGCACGGCGGCGGTGAGCGCGGGCGGCGGGTATCCGGCGCGGTCGACAGTGCGTCGGTTGGCGGTCGTCATCCGGTGCGACCTTTCGGGTTACTCACCTCCATCGTCGCACGCACGACGCCGTTGGACGCCGGTGTGAGGGCCGCGGCCGCAGTTCAGTAGTTCAGAACGGCACTGGTGAATGCTGATCCAGCAATGCTTGCCATTCGTCGTCGATCGAGTCGTTCGGATCCAGCGGCACCGGTGGTGGTTCGGCCACTCGAGCAGCCGCGCACGCGCACGAACCCGTCGAGGTCGGCCGGTGCGCGGTAGTGCTCGCGCCCGTAGCTGAGGGCGACGCCCGTCTCGGGGTGCACGAGGATGCGCCGCATCGACGGCGCATGCGCCGCGAGCCGACGAGCGGTGTCGGCGTCGATCGGCCCGTAGCCCTCGAATTCGGCGGGCTCGTCGTCGAGGCCGAGCAGGGTCAGCACCGGCACGGTCACGTTGATGCGCGGCTGCACCGCGCCGGTGGCGGCGGCAGCGTGGCGCGTGCGGTCGTCGTCGACGAGGACGCCGCCGAGCAGCAGGTCGGCCGCGAGATCGGCGGCGCGTTGCGCGGCAGTGCGGGAATCGTCGGATGCCTCGCGCGCGGCCAGCACGTCGAGCCGGTGATCGATGGCGCGGGCCCGCTCAGCCTCGATGAACTGGCTCAGCCGCGCCATGCCGTCGGGTGGGGGATCGACGCAGACCCGCCGATCGGCCGAGGCCGAGCGCGCCGGTCGGCGAGGGGTTCGGGGTGCATGCGGTCGCGCACGCGCCGCATGCGTCGGCGCACCTCGGCGTTCGTCGGCACGCAGCCGCGAGCCACCGCATCAGCTGCGGCATCGATCGCGACTTGCTCGACCGCGTCGGCGACCTCGGCCGGCGCGTCGCGCGTGAGCTCGAGCACCGACCGCGCCTGCGTGAGCGCGAGATCGCCTGCCTCGAGGGCGCCGAGCGTTGCGCTGCGCGGCCCGGTCAGGCGGTGCGCCTCGGCGACCAGCCGTGACACTGATGCCTCGTGCTGGCCGAGCGTCGTCGCGAGTTCGGCGACGAACGAGCGAGTCGCCATGTCGCGCTGACTCGCCGTGCTCGAATCGGTGATGCCCTCGACCTCGGCCGCGAGATCGCGCGCTCGCTGGATGCGACGGTACTGGTCGGCCTGGAGTCGGCGCATCATGCTCTCGAACACGGCGATCGCCTCGAGCTCGAACGCGAGCGCAGCATGCGGCGGGAGCTCGAGGACGGCTGGCATAGGCCCATCCAACCAGCACCCACCGACACTCGCAGCGCGCATTCGCAGCGCACGAAACCGCCGGTCACACGGCATTACCGCACGGTGTGACCCGATACTCCCGCGGCGCTACTTCAGCTGCCCGCGGATCTCACCCGGCTGGTTGTTCGCGTTGTGCACGTTGACGTAGTACGCCTTCGGATCCGCCTCGATGGCAGCGAGCACCATCGGGTTGGCCGTCGTGCACGTGTCGACTTCGAAGCTCGTCGCGTTGACCACGGTGAGCGGCACCACCACGGGTCCCGCGACATTGCGCGGCGCCACGTGGATGTGCGCGGCCGTCGCCGGCGACGACAAGCCGTCGACCTCGAGCGTGTAGCAGAGCTCGTTGCCGTCGATCTCGTAACTGAACGAGCCGTGCGCGCCGAAGTTGTTCGGCGCGGGTGCCTCCTGTCCGCCGTTCAGCGGGATTGCGCCGGCGGCGTTCGCGGCGCCGGTGCCCGCGAAGGTGAACGCGGCGGCCGCGGCGATGGCGATGGCGGCGGTGCGGGTGCGGTGGGTCGTGTTCATGAGTTGTGCTCACTTCCTCGATTCACCCCGCACGCTATCGCGACCCTGCGCAGACCTCAAGAGTGTCTCAGCCGGGATCAGGACTCGACGGATGCCCCGTGCTCGCGCAGCCACTCGAGCAGCACGGTCGCGTGGTTGACCTGTTCGTCGCGCGCACCGAAGAGCAGGGTCACCCGTTCGTGCTCGGTGCCGAGGTCGAGCAGCGAGCGCGCGGCCTCGCCCGCATCGAGTTCGTCGCGGTAGCGCGACGCGAACTCGTCGAACCGCTCGCGATGGTGGTGCCATTCGGTGCGCAGTTCGGGGGAGGGGGCGACGTCTTTCGCCCACAGGTCGAGCTCGGCGCGTTGTTTGCTGACGCCGCGCGGCCAGAGCCGGTCGACGAGCACGCGGAAGCCGTCAGTCGCCTCGGCCGCGTCGTACACCCGCTTCAGCGTGAACCCCATGCCGCCGGCCTCAGCTCCTGCGCCCGCGACGGAGGCCGACCACGACGAGCACGATCCCCGCGAGCGCGATGATCGGCCCGAGGATCGCCCACAGCGCGGACCCCGTCATCGCGCTGCCGCCGATGACCCCGAGGCCCTGGAACATGAAGATCACGCCCATCAGGGTGACGATGGCGCCGATCGTGATGAGGACGGGCTTGCTCATGCGGGCAGCATTGCGCACCCGCAGCCTCACCGCAAGGCACCTTCGATTCCGTTCCGGCGAAGTGCACCGTGACCACTGCACAGCACCTCATGCGTGCGATCGTGCTCGACCGCTATGGCAGGCCCGAGCGGGTCTTCGTACCCTGACGGCGATGCCGACGCTACGCGGCCTCGCCCAGGGCGGCCGCCCGCTCGGCGACGATCCGGTGCACGGCCGCCCGGCCCGCGCGGTTGGCGCCGACGGTCGACTGCGACGGCCCGTATCCGATGAGGAACAGCCGCGGTTCGTCGAGCGAGCGCGAGTCGGCGACACGGAACCCGCCGGCGGGCGTCCGCAGCTTCAACGGGGCGAGGTGGTCGACCGCCGGCCGGAACCCGGTCGCCCAGAGGATGACGTCGGCCGCGAGGAGTGTTCCGTCGGGCATGCGCACGCCGTCCTCCTCGATCGACGTGAACATCGGATGTCGCACCAGCACGCCGCGCGCGTGCGCCGCGCGGGCCCAGGGTGTCCAGTGCATGCCGGTCACCGAGATCACGCTGCCCGGAGGGAGGCCCCGACGCACGCGCGCCTCGACACCGGCGATCGCCGCGCTGCGCGCCGCGAGGTCGAAGTCCGCCTCATCGATCCACTGCGGTTCGCGTCGCGTCATCCAGAACGTCTCGGCGACGTGCGAGATCTCGTCGAGCAGTTGCACGGCGGAGACGCCGGCGCCGACGATGACGACCCGCTTTCCAGCGAATTCGTCGACCGTCGCGTAGTCGGCGACGTGCAGCTGACGACCGCGGAAGCGATCGATGCCGGGGTAGTAGGGGCGGAACGGGCGGGTCCAGGTGCCGGTCGCGTTGATCACGTAACGGGCTGCCCATGTTCCGCGGTCGGTCTCGATGAGCAGGCGCCCGTCCGACGCGTCGTCGGCGCGCCGCACCGCGCGCACGTCGACCGGGCGTTGCACGTCGAGCGAGAAGCGCTCCTCATGCTCGGCGAAGTAGGGCGGCAGGATGTCGCGGCTCGCCGCTCCGGGATCGGCAGGCGGCACGGGGAGGCCCGGCAGGTCGTGGATGCCGTTCACGGTCGCCATGCGCAGCGACGCCCAACGGTGCTGCCAGGCGCCGCCCGCCGCAGCATTGGCGTCGAGCACGACGAAGGTGTCGTGGCCGTTCGCCTCACGCGTGACCGGCACGAAGCCGCGCCGCTGCAGGTGGTACCCGGCAGACAACCCCGCCTGCCCTGCGCCGATCACGGCGACATCGACGAGGATCGCATTCATATGCATGAAAACGATTCGACGCGAACGGGTATTCCGACGGGGCCGTCAGCCACGCGACATCCGCTCTGGTAGAGTATTGAGGTTGCCGTCACGACGGCCGCGCATAAAGAGAGCCCAGGCAGAAGGCCTCGGGCAGCGCGCAACGAGAGAAAGGGGATCCCATCTATGGCACTCGAAGCAGACGTCAAGAAGGCGATCATCGAAGAGTACGCGACGCACCCCGGTGACACTGGATCCCCCGAGGTCCAGATCGCGCTGCTCACCAAGCGCATCAAGGACCTCACCGAGCACCTGAAGGAGCACAAGCACGACCACCACTCGCGTCGTGGCCTGCTGCTCCTCGTCGGTCAGCGTCGTCGTCTGCTCGGCTACCTCGCCGACGTCGACATCACGCGCTACCGCTCGCTCATCGAGCGTCTCGGGCTGCGCCGCTAAGCGTCGCCTGTGCCGCATTCGAGCGGCGACGCGGCTCTCGAAGACACCGCGAACTTCTTGCGAAGGCCCCCACCGCGTGCACTGCACGCGGGCGGGGGCCTTCGTCATTCTCAGGCGGTGCGCGCCCGATAGGCCCGCACGGCCATGCGGTTGCCGCAGCGCGTGCTGCAGAACCGGCGTGAGGCGTTCTTCGACATGTCGACGTAGAGGCTCTCGCAGTCGTCGGCATCGCACACGCGCAAGCGCTCCATCTCGTCGGCGCGGATGACGTCGACGAACGCCATCGCCGCCTCGACGAGCAGGCGTCGGGCGAGTGGCGCGTCCTGTGCTGTCGCGTGGATGTGCCAGTCGAGGTCGTCGTGGCGAACGAGGCGGGGGAGCGCCCTCGCGTCCTCGAGCAGCTCGTTCACGACATCGACGGCGTCGTCACGGTCGAGCAGCCAGAGGGCGCGCAGCCGGGTGCGCGCGCTGCGCACCTCGGCGAGCTCGCGGTCGTCGCCGTCGCGTCTGCCCGAGAACCTCCATGCGTCGAGCAGGGCGGTCAGCTGGGCGGGCGTCGACAGTTCGTCATCGCCCGAATCGGATGCCTCGGGCACCGTGTCGGCGAGTGCCGCGGCGAACCCGAGCGAGGCTTCGGTGTCATTGGTGAAAATCATTTGACTCCTGACAGGCGTGCGGAGTAATGTAACCAGCATAACGCGATTCGGTCATGACATGGGCTGAGCATCGCGGCACACCCTCACAGAACACCCGCCTCATCAAGGAGCGCCCGATGCGTGGATCGCGTGGCATCGTCGGAATCGTGCTCGGGCTCGCGTCGGGCCTGGCGTTCGGTGCTGGCGGCGCGGTCGTCAAGCCGTTGCTCGAGGCCGGCTGGTCACCGGGGGCGGCGGTGTTCCTGCGAGTCTCGGTCGCCGCGCTGGTCCTGCTCGTACCGGGTCTCATGGCGCTGCGGTTCGACCTGCGCCCGCTCTGGCGCGCGAAGTGGACGGTGCTCGTCTACTCGGTCATCGCCGTCGCGGGCGTGCAGCTCGCGTTCTACGCCTCGATCGCGCGCATCCCGGTCAGCACCGCGCTGCTCATCGAGTACCTCGCGCCGGTGGCCCTCGTCGCGTTCGCCTGGGCGCGCACCCGCCGGGCACCCCAGCTGGTCGTGCTCGCCGGCTCCGTCGTCGCGATCGCCGGCCTCGTGCTCGTCATCGGTCCCGCAGGGGGCGCCATCGATCCGCTCGGCATCGTGCTCGCGGGCGTCGCCATGCTCGGCGTCGCGGTCTATTACGTGCTCGGCGCGCGCGACGACCAGGGAGTACCGCCCATCGCGCTGGCGGCCTCGGGCGTCTTCATCGGGGCCATCGTGCTCGGCCTCACCGGGCTCACCGGGCTCGTGCCCTTCGAGTTCGTGCTCACCGATATGCCGTACCTCGGCGGCACGGCCCCGTGGTGGGTGCTCGTGCTCACGGTCGGCGCCGTCTCGACGGCGTTCGCGTACGTCGCGGGCATCCAGGCGATCCGCTTGCTCGGCACCCGGCTCGCCTCGTTCCTCGGCCTCTCGGAGGTCGTCTTCGCGGGAGTCGTCGCGTGGGTGCTGCTCGGCGAGGCGATCGGTCCGATGCAGCTGCTCGGCGGTGTGCTCATCCTCGGCGGCATCGTGCTCGTGCGCTTCGAGCGTCCCGCCGCAGAACCCGTGCCCCTCGAGATCGACCTCGTTCCCGTGACCGCGGGCCACGGGACATCCGCTCGCCCTTCCGACGCATCGTAGACTCGCGCCATGCGATTCGGCGTCGTCATCCTGCCCCAGTACGACTGGCCCGAAGCGGCCGCTCGGTGGCGACGTGCCGAAGAGCTCGGCTTCGACCATGCCTGGACGTACGATCACCTCTCGTGGCGCGGACTCGCGGGTGAGCGCTGGCACGCGACCGTGCCGACGCTCACGGCCGCGGCCACGGTGACGAGTCGCATCGGGCTCGGCACGTTCGTCGCGTCGCCGAACTATCGGCACCCGGTGCCGTTCGCGAAGGACATCGCGACCGTCGACCAGATCTCGGGCGGGCGCGTGCTCCTCGGCCTCGGGTCAGGTGGCACGGGATTCGACGCGTACGTGCTCGGCCAGCCCCAGCTGACGCCGCGCGAGCGTTTCGCTCGCTTCGCCGAGTTCGCCGAGGGGCTCGACGTGCTGTTGCGATTCGAAGGGGCTGCCGTGGGGGAGGCATCCGGTCTCTCGTTCGAAGGCGAGTGGTACACGGCGACCGGCGCGCGCATGGTCGGCGAGCCCGCGCAGCGCCCGCGCATGCCGCTGCACCTCGCCGCGAACGGGCCGAAGGCGCTCGAGCTCGCGGTGCGCATCGGCGACGGTTGGGTGACGACGGGCGGCGAACACGACGACGATGCGGCGTGGTGGCGCAGCGCCGCCGACCTCATCCACCGGCTCGACGATGCCTGCATGGCGGCCGGCCGCGAGCCGTCGACGATCGCCCGCACACTCTCGCTCGACGCCGAGGCGCGCTACAGCCTCGCCGATGTCGGGGCGTTCGAAGATGCGGTCGGTCGTGCCGCAGAGCTCGGCTACACCGACGTCGTCTCGCACTGGCCCCGCGAGCACGGGCTCTACGCCGGCGACGAGTCCGTGCTCGACGAGGTGGCCGCACGACTGCCCGCGCTGCGCGCGATAGCCTGATCCTCGTGCCCGCGCCCCGATCGAAGTCGTTGTTCGCCTGGGAGCCGTCCCCGTTCATCGTCGTCGGGGTGCTGCTGCTGGTGACGTCGATCGTGCGCCCCGACGCACCCCCGTGGGTGTTGTGGCCGTTCGTCGCGGTGCTCGTGGCCGCCGTCGTGTGGCTCGTCGTCTCGCTCATGCGCGGCCGCGGGACGAATCCCGACCAGTGGGGCGACCTGGCGACGCTCGAGGGCCTCGAACTCGTCGATGCGCTGCGCGTCGAGCGCGGTGTGCGCGCCGTGGCACCCGTGGCCGACGTGCATCGACATCAACCCGCGATCGAGCTCGCACTGCTGCACGGCGGCACCGAGCAGCCCGCCGTGCTCGTGCCCCGCGCCCGTCGCTGGCTGTCGCGAAGGTACCGTGTCGGCGTACAGCTCGTCGGCGACTCGCACCCCCGGCACGCGGGCTTCCTCGAGGAGGCGGCTGAAGGGCCGTGGCGCGACGCACTCGACGCGATGCGCCAGCGGGATCGATACGTGAGGGTTCCCGCGCTCATCGTGGGAACGGCGCGCCCGTACAAGGTCGAGCTCGACCTCAGCGGACTCGAGCACGCGCTGGGGGAGAAGCCCCGGCGCTGAGGGCAGCGTGTGCCGCCTGAGGGGGTCAGGCGGTGGGCTCGGCAGCTTCGGCGGCCTCGGCCTCGCGGCGCGCGAGATCGGCGCGCACCTGGTTCATGTCGAGCGCGCGCACCTGCGAGATGAGGTCGTCGAGCACCGGGCGCGGGAGCGCACCGGCCTGGGCGAACACGCCGATGCCGTCCTTGAACGCCATGATCGTGGGGATCGATGTGATGTTCATCGCCGCCGCGAGCTGCTGCTGCGCCTCGGTGTCGACCTTCGCGAACGTCAGGTCGGGGTTCGCCTCGGACGCGGCCTCGTAATTCGGCGCGAACTGCAGGCAGGGTCCGCACCAGCTCGCCCAGAAATCGACGAAGACGGTGCCCCCTTCGAGGATGGTCTTCTCGAAATCTTCAAGGGTGAGCGCGACGGTTGCCATGCGTCCAGCCTAAGCGCAGCCGCTGGGCGCCCGCCCGGTGTTCGCTGGGAGCGACCCCGGCGGCGGTATGGTGAGGTCGTGGCGGCATTCGACGGGGTGCTCGGCGCATTCCGGCGTCGACCCGAGACCTCCGATTCGGCCGGCTCGGTCGAATCGATCGATCAGGCCGCGCTCGACGACGCCCGCGCGCTCGACGAGGCCATTCCCGATCTCGATTGGCGGCGACTGCCGCCGGGCACCGAGCGCAGCTGGTTCGATGCGCCGAGCGGGCGCCTCGCGCGCATCGCGTTGGGTCCGGTCGACGGGCAACGCATCGTCCTGATCCCGGGCGCGACCGGCTCGAAGGAGGACTTCGTGCTCATGCTCCCGCTGTTCGCCTCAGCGGGATACCGAGTCGAATCGTACGACCTCGCCGGCCAGTACGAGTCGGCCGACGCCGGTCCGTGGAACCTCGACCCGCCGCGCACCCAGTACGACGAACGGCTCTTCCTCGACGACCTGCTCGCCGTGCTCGACGACGGCGCCGGCCGCGCCCATGTGCTGGGCTACAGCTTCGCGGGCACGCTGGCCGAGCTCGCCCTGCTCGAACGACCCGACCGCTTCGCGACCCTGACCCTGTTGAGCGCCCCGCCCGAGCCCGGGCAGGCCTTCCGCGGCATCAAGCGCATCGGCCCGCTGAGTTCGGTCACGACCCCCCGGGTCGGCGCCGGACTCATGCTCTGGGGCATCCGGAACAACCTGAACAAGGTGCCGCCCGGACGCATCGCGTTCGTGCGCGAGCGCTTCGCGCTCACCCGGCGTGAAAGCGTCGACGACATCATCGGTCTCATGATGCGCACCCCCGACGTGCGCGCCGACCTCGAGGCCTCACCCGTGCCGAAGCTCGTCGCGGTCGGCGAACACGACCTGTGGCCGAGCGACCTGCACGAGCGTTTCGCGCGCGAGATCGGCGCTCGCTACGCCAGGTATCGCACGGGGCACAGCCCGTGCGAGACCGCACCGCACCAGCTCGTGCGCGACATGATGGCGCTCTTCGACGAGGCCGAGGGTCGGCAGTAGCGCGAGCGGCCGAGTCGTGCCGCGCAAGCAGCGCCCGGTCAGGCGGGCAGCGGATCCTCGCCGTCGACCTCGACGGCGGCGTCGAGTTCGTCTGCCCCGACCCAGCGCTCACTCGCACGCTTCGCATGCCGGTGCGCCGCGCGGCGCTCGAGCGGAGGCCACGCCCGGAACTCGATCGCGAGCGTGTGGAACGCGATGCGCACGCGACGCCAGAGCCCCTCGAGGCTGTCGAAGGGGCGTGCAGAGACACCGACGAGCAGTCGCTCGTCACGGACGACGGTCATGCCGGGCTGGATCCACCACGACAGGTCGAGGTCGTCGTGTACGTCGCCGCGATCGCGACGCACGACGTCGCGGAGCTCGAGCCACGCGTCGCGTCGCATCGCGTAGTTCGACCCGAACACCGGCGGGTGCCCGAGCAGGGCACCGATCACGGTGAAGTAGCCGCCGATGTAGACGGTGCGGGCGATCCAGCGAATGAGGCCGTTGGCCCCGTAGAAGGCGCCCGAACCCGTGACGATCGTCGGTCGGTCGGGTCGCGACATCCGATGCTCGACCTCGGCGAGCCACCCCGGACTCGGCACCGAATCGGCGTCGAGGCGGGCGAGCAGGTCGCCGGATGCCGCGTCGAAGCCGGCTGCGGTCGCGGGCCAGATGCCACGCAGGGGCTCGGTGACGAGTCGCACGCCGGCGGCGCGCGCCACGTCGGCAGTGGCATCGGTCGACCCGTTGTCGACGATGATGATCTCGTCGGCCGGGCGGGTCTGCGCAGCGAGCGCCTCGAGGCAGGCCGCGACATAACCCGCATCGTTGTAGCTCGGCACGACGACCGAAATGGTGACCATCAGCGCGAGTCTAGCCATCGCCACCCGGCATCGCGCACGATTGCTGCGCATGCCGTGGAGTTTCACGCAAGGGCTTCTCTTGCGCGATCGATGCACCTATGCTCTCCCTCAATGTGGCGCCCGAAGGTGGGCGCCGAGTGAAAGGAAGACGATGAAGTCATCTGCCACACTTACCAAGCGCGCCAAGGCGGTGGGAGTCGCTACCGCGACGATCGCGGCCCTGGCGCTGGTGCCGACCGGGACGGCGATCGCCGCACCGTCGGCGCAGGGTTGCGAGAACCGCAACAACACCACGATCGCGAGTCTTCTCGAGTGCGTCGACGCCGACGGTGCGATGGAGCACCTCGAGGCGTTCCAGGAGATCGCCGACGAGAACGGCGGCAGTCGCGCCGCGGGCCTTCCCGGCTACGAGGCCAGTGTCGACTACGTCGTCGACACGCTCGAGGCAGCGGGTTGGAACGTCTCGATCGACGAGTTCGACTTCACCTTCGTCGGTGCGTCGACTCTGCAGCAGCTGACCCCGGTGAACGCGTCGTACCCGACCGGGCCGTTCACCGGCAGCGGGCCGGGCGACGTGACGGCGAGCGTCACACCCATCGACGTGCAGCTCACCACGCCGAACGCGAACACCAGCGGCTGCGATGCGGCGGACTTCGCCGGATTCCCCGCCGGCAACATCGCACTCATCCAGCGTGGATCCTGCACGTTCGCGCAGAAGGCGTTGAACGCTGAGGCGGCAGGCGCTGCCGGCGTGATCATCTTCAACGCGGGTGACGACACCACCGCCGCCCGCAACGATCTCATCGTCGGCACGCTCGGCGGTTCGAACGTCGTCGGCATTCCGGTGGTCGGTGCGAGCTTCCAGCAGGGCGTCGCGCTCGCGGCTGCCGGCTCGACGGCTCGCGTCTTCGTTCCGGCGCCCGAACAGCGCCCGCAGAAGAACGTCATCGCGGAGCTGCCCGGCAAGAACACCGACAACGTCGTGATGGCGGGCGCGCACCTCGACTCGGTGCAGGCAGGCCCGGGCATCAACGACAACGGCAGCGGATCCGCTTCCCTGCTCGAGCTCGCCCAGAACCTGTCGAAGCTCAAGCCGGAGAACACCGTGCGTCTCGCATGGTGGGGCGCCGAGGAAGCCGGCCTGCTCGGATCGCAGGCATACGTCGACGGCCTGTCGCAGGCTGAGAAGGACCGCATCGCGCTGTACCTGAACTTCGACATGGTCGCCTCGCCGAACTACATGTTCATGATCTACGACGGTGATGAGTCGGGCTTCCCGGCCCCGGTCACGGTCCCCGACGGTTCGGTCGAGATCGAGAAGCTCTTCGAGAGCTACTTCACGAGCGTGGGCGAGCCCTACGACGACGCCGAGTTCAGCGGTCGCAGCGACTACGAGGCCTTCATCCTCGAGGGCATTCCGGCCGGTGGCCTGTTCACGGGCGCCGAGGTCATCAAGAGCGCCGAGCAGCAGGCGATCTGGGGTGGTGTCGCGGGTGAATCCTTCGACCAGTGCTACCACCAGGCGTGCGATGACATCGACAACGTCGACGAGCACGCGCTCGACGTGAACATCGACGCGATCGCGCTCACGGTGCTCGCCTACTCCTACTCCACGGAGTCGGTGAACGGCGTGGTCGGCAAGAACGTGCCGGGCGGCCTGAAGCTGCCGGCGCCGGCCGGCCCCGAGGGCACCGTCGGCAGCGGCGGCGGCCACTCGCACGGCGACGAGGACTGAGTCCGAGTCGACGCGCGGTAACGCGGGCGGGGGTGCCGGGAACGGCACCCCCGCCTTCGTGTGAGCCCACCGCACTCGTGGGAATAGTCTGGGCGGGTCATCCGTTCTCCAAATTTGCATGCAAACGCATGGAGCGAGTTCACGGGCCCAGGAGGGCGAAATGCAGTTCGGAATCTTCACCGTCACCGACATCACCCAAGACCCGACGACCGGTCGCACCCCTAGCGAGCACGAGCGCATCAAGGGCACCCTGGCCGTCGCGAAGCACGCCGAGGAGGTGGGGCTCGACGTCTTCGCCCTCGGTGAGCACCACAACCCGCCGTTCTGGTCGTCGTCGCCCACGACGACGCTCGCGTACATCGCCGCGCAGACCTCGACCCTCCAGCTCTCCACGGCGACCACGCTCATCACCACGAACGACCCCGTGAAGCTCGCCGAGGACTACGCGATGCTGCAGCACGTGTCCGACGGCCGTGTCGACCTCATGCTCGGCCGCGGCAACACCGGCCCGGTCTACCCCTGGTTCGGCCAGGACATCCGACAGGGCCTGCCCCTCGCCCTCGAGAACTACGAGCTGCTGCACCGCCTGTGGCGTGAAGACGTCGTGGACTGGTCGGGCAAGTTCCGCACCCCCCTGCAGGGGTTCACGGCCACCCCGCGTCCCCTCGATGACGTGCCGCCGTTCGTCTGGCACGGCTCGATCCGCACGCCCGAGGTCGCCGACCAGGCCGCCTTCTACGGCGACGGGTTCTTCGCGAACCACATCTTCTGGCCCGCGTCGCACACCCAGCGCATGATCGCTCTCTACCGGCAGCGCTTCGAGCACCACGGCCACGGCACCGCCGCGCAGGCGATCGTCGGACTGGGCGGCCAGGTCTTCATGCGCAAGAACTCGCAGGACGCCGTCAACGAGTTCCGCCCGTACTTCGACAACGCCCCGGTGTACGGCCACGGCCCGAGCCTCGAGGACTTCACGCAGCAGACGCCCCTCACCGTCGGCAGCCCGCAGGAGGTCATCGACAAGACCCTCGGATTCCGCGACTACGTCGGCGACTACCAGCGCCAGCTCTGGCTCATCGACCACGCCGGCCTGCCGCTGAAGACGGTGCTCGAGCAGCTCGACCTGCTGGGTGAAGAGGTCGTTCCGGTGCTTCGCAAGGAGTTCGCGAAGGACCGTCCGGTCGAGGTCCCGGATGCCCCGACCCACGCGTCGCTCGTCACTGCGAAGTACGGCGACCAGGCGCCGCGCCAGGCCACGCCGAACGCGAACCGAGGCGACAACCTGACCCTCGGGTCGCCCTACCAGGACACGGCAGCGGTCGAGGCCTCACAGCGCTCGTCGAACCGTCAGGCGGGCTCCGCCTTCGGCGCCGCGGCCACCCGCAAGGAGTTCGTGCGATGACCGCCAAGCGCATCGTCATCATCTCGGCCGGCCTCAGCACGCCGAGTTCCACTCGCCAGCTCGCCGACCGGCTGACGGCCGACGCGGCGTCGATCCTGCGCGAGCGCGGCGTCGATGTCGAGGCCCAGGTCTTCGAACTGCGCGACCTCGCGCACGACATCACCAACCACCTCCTCATGGGCTTCGCACCCCCGAAGCTGCAGGAGGTGCTCGATGCGGTGTCGACGGCAGACGGACTCATCGCGGTGACGCCGATCTTCTCGACGAGCTACGCCGGCCTGTTCAAGTCGTTCATCGACGTCGTCGACCCCCAGGCGCTGACCGACCTGCCGGTGCTCATCGGGGCGACGGGCGGCACCCCACGCCACTCGCTCGCGATCGACTACGCGATCCGGCCGCTCTTCACGTACCTGCATGCGATCCCGGTCACGACCGGCGTGTTCGCCGCGACGAGCGACTGGGGCGATGGCGGCGACGGCGTGCGCTCGCTGCCCGACCGCATCTTCCGCGGAGCGAAGGAGTTCGCCGAACTCGTCGAGCGCACCGACCGTTCCGACCTCGTCTCGGATCCGTTCGCGCTCGACCGCCCGATCGGTCACCTCGTCGGCGGTCTCACGGGGGAGTAGGCGCAGACGGTGGATGTCGCGGCGATCCGATCGCCGCGACATCAGTCGTCTTCGCCGGAATGTCTCCACGGACGACCTGCTCCGTGACGACGCGACACGGGTGAGTGATCGGTCGGCGTCAATCCCTGCCCCGCCCGTGCTCGCCACTGCCCTGGAGCACGTCATCGAACGTGGCGTGGTGGGAAGGGGGTACCTGCTCCGGGGCTGCACCGTGCTGATTCGACGTGTCGGCTCCGCGGCGCTGCTTCGGGGCCGCCGTACGGCGCTCGAAGCGCTGCTGCCGGGCAGCCGTGTTCCCCTCGCGGCGCTGCTGCCGGGCAGCCGTGTTCCGCTCGCGGCGCTGCTGACGGGCAGCCGTGTTGCGCTTGCGGCGGTCATGCCGGGCTCCGCCTCGGCGTGCGCGGCGATTCTTGCGGGCACTCGCACGCACGGTGCGCCGGTGAGAGCGCGTCGGAACGGGTCGGCGGGTATCGGGCCAGTCCTGATCGAGGACCGAGTCATTCGGCCCGTCGTGCTCACCCGTCTGGCGGCCGCGCCACCACGGCGCCCACCAGAGGGCCGTGCCGCCCGCCCATCCGACGAGGAGCAGGTCGGCGACCTGAGCGGTCACCGGCGCCGACGTCATGAATGCGAATGCGACGATCGCCGACGCCAGCCCCGTGGCTGCGCCAGTCCAGGCGATCGGCGCAGCGCTCCGCAGGGGGTCGCGAGTGAGTCCTCCGACCAACGTGGCGGCGATCGCAGCGCCGATCAGGGTGGCGCCGAGCACGTGGCCGACAAAGGCCGACCAGCCCAGCGTGCTCGTCAAACTGAGCTGCTCGTGGTCGAGCGAGGCGATCGGCATGGTCAGGAGCAACGTGATCAAGATCGCGCCGACCGCGCCGGCACCAGCGAGCGCGATCGGCCGCCCGGATCGCGCCGCGAGCGAGATCGGAACGGTCTGGAGGGCGTGTGCGGCAGCCTCGCCGACGGTGAGGAACGCGATGAGGGCGACCCAGTAGAGCACCTCATCCATGCCGTACGACACCACGATCGCGACGAGTGCCGCCAGGATGAGTGCGGTGGCGGCGATCAGTGCCACCCGGCCCTTCCGTGCTCGCCACTCGGCCCATGCGATCACGTCTCGAGCCCACGGCCGAGTGGTGGTGTGCGCAAGGACTTGGTAGTCGTGACGACGCTTGGACCGCGCCGCAGCCGCGATGCGCACGACGATGAATGCCACGGCGGCGGCCGTCACGACATAGGCGATGACGGTCGTGTCATCGGTCTTCTGCAACTCCGGCAACAGCGAACTCCTAGGCCACACGGTCAACGCGGTGGCCGCCAGGAGGCCGGCGAGCAGGATCAGGCGCGGCATCGAGATGAACGCCGGCAGCAGCACGGCGATCGGGCGAAGCAGCCAGTGCAGGAACCGCTTCGGGGACGTCATTCGCTCACCGTGGGTGAGGGCACTCGAGGCTGCGCGCAGCGTGCGTGAGAAGATCGCGACGCGATACGAGTCCGACAGTGCATCGAATCCCTGGGTGCCGCGCACGAATCGCTCGCGCGTCGCCTGCGGCGGTGCGGCGCCGCGTCGGGCCGGAAGGCTGAGCAGGGTGAGCCGTCGTTCGGTCGTGTCGCCGGCCTCGAGCTCGGCCGCGGCGGCCGTGGGGGCCTCGGCCAGTTGCGCGAGGAGTTCGTCATGGACTCGCTCGAGCATGCGGGCTGCTCCCGATCCGGCGTCGGGCACCGCACGGCGGTTGCGGGCATCGGACGATGACGTTGCTTCGGGTGCAGCAGGGAGGGAGGAGAAGAACTCGACGATTCCCGAACCGGCGTCGAGTCGGCCCCACCACCAATCATTGAGGCGCCAGTCGCGGCTCAGGAATCCGGCAATGTTCGCCGCTCTCAGGCCGGCGAGCTTCGCGGTGGAGCGCAGGTTCTGCTCGTCGAGCAGGTTGCCGACGGTGACGGCGTCGAGTTCCCGTGCCCGACGGGCGAGCGCTGAACGATAGCCTCGCAGCAACTGATCCTCCATGAGGCGCCGGTACTCCAGCGGGTGCGCCGGCTGCACGTCGGAACCGATGCGGTGGAAGCGCACCGACGAGATCGGTTGGGGGATGCCGCTGCCGCCGAACAGCAGCGGCAGCTGGCGTGCCGTGAGCGGATGTCCAGCGGTGCTTGTGAGTCGCGACCACGGAGTGCGCAACCAGCGCTTCGCCGCGTCGGTGTCGCGGATGGCGTCCGACGCCCGCAGCAGCCAGTCGACGATGTCGTCGAGCTCGCCCCACGCGCGGTCGTGGTTGTCGCCACCGCGTGCGTCGGCGGCCATCCAGAACGCGACGACCGCGTCGGCGTCGCCGGGCCTCAGGGTCCCGCCGGCGGCCGGTGCGTTCATGCGCTCCTTCGCGATCTCGAGCGTCGCGAGTATCGCGGCATCGCGAGAGAGGGTCGCATCACGGATGACCCGGCTGAGCTTGCGCCGAACGCGCGCGCGGGGCGAGCGCTTCGGCAGCGGGCGGGTCGTCGGGTCGTCGCGGTGCACCGGATTCCGTCGGTCGTCATCGCCGATCGGCGCGGGCGCGAGCCACGCGTCGAAGTTCGCATCGAACTCTTTCAGCACGTGCTCCTGGAAGGCGGTCTGCTCGATCGCCCGGATCCAGCTGAGTACCGCCATGCTCGCGTCGACCATCGCCTGGCGCCCACTCGCCGTCGCTCGGCGATCGGTGCGGGGTCCGCTCCGGCCCGATGAGCCCTTCGATGCCGGATCATGCAATCGATCTGCTGCATCACGGAACGCGGTTTCGACGTGCACGATGCTGAGCCGGTCAAGCGCGACCAGCTCGGGTCGCTGCTCGAGATCGGTGCCGAGCATCCACTCACCGGGGTGCAGGAGCGGCGGGGCGAGCAGTTCGAAGTCGCTCGCGGCTCGGTAGCCGGCGTACGCGAGAGCCGCGTTCGCCTCCGCATCGGAGTCGAGCGAGTCGCCGTTGATGCGGTCGGCGAGGAGCTCGTTCCGCGCCTTCGCGACGCTGGTCGTCGCGCGCACCAGGTCGACCTCCTCGATCTCTTCGTCCCGGGACTCCCTGGCGCTTCGCTTGCGAAGGGCGGCGACGATCGTGCTCATCACACGCGAGCCGACGTCGTCGCGCACCGTGGCCGAGTCGGGACGGAATGCGGGCTCGGCGCCGGCGTTCGGTGTACGCAGCAGCGTCGGACGGCTGGATGCGTAGGCCGTCGGACGCCGGAAGAGCGCCGCGGTTTCCTTCGGCGACGGGTCGAGGTAGAGGATGGCCCGGTTGCTGTGCTCGTCGGCGGGCATGTTCCGGACCGCATTCAGGGCGCGATCGATCGGGATGTTGTCGAGGAGGCCGCCGTCGGCGACCCGGAACGGGTGCGTTGCGGCATCCTCTCGATGCGCGTTGAACACCATGCGCATGTCGGGGGCGTCGAGCGCCTCGGAGGCGTCTCGAGGCTGAGCCCACCCGTGCGCACTCGCGAGGGCCTCGCGGCCCGAGTAGATCAACGCCGGCTCGAATATGAACGGGAAGGACGACGTCGAGCGCGCCGCGTACGCGATGCGTGCGATGTCGGCGAGATCGTGGGCATCGAGGGGATCCGTGAAACGGGGCGGCACGCCGCGGTCGGGGAGCGGATCGCGTCCGCCGACGAACCGGAACTGTGCCCGCCCTTCGGCCGTGGTGCGGTCGCTCGAATCGACCGCGTCGAGCAGCGTGGCCGAGAGATCGACGACGACCTGGTCGCACCGCAGCGGGCTCACCGGGTCACGGCCCTCGATGATCCTGAGGATCTCGTGCGAGAGCTGTGGCCAGAAGTATCCGTCGCCGCGCATCACCGCATCGAACCGGCTCGGCTCTCCCGTCTGCAGCAGCCCCCAGGCGGAGCCCGCCCGCAGCCAGGTGTCGAGCATCGTGTCGAAGCCGACTCCCGCGCGCTGCGCGACGGCGTACAGCACCCCGTTGAGGCCGCCCGCGCTCGCGCCGGCGAGCACGTCGAATTCAACGCGATCGTACCCGCGCGATCTGAGCAGTTGGGCATACACCGCTGCCCGGCGTGCGAGGTTTGGGTCCGCGCCGCCTTTGAGGCGCTCCTCGTCGTCGGTCTTGTGGAGCAGGATGGCACGGCAACGGCCGTCGTCGTCGAAAAGGCGGATGCGTCGGAGGATGTCGAGTTCGGCGACCGCTCCGCCGATCCATACCGCGAGGCTCAGGCCGCCCTTCATCGCGAGCGCGATGCGGAGTGTGCGCCGATGCCACGGTTGCAACTTCGCGACGCGGGTGGGCAGGAGCCCGGATTTCGTCGCGCTGCCGTCGGGGCGGAGGTCGTGGAACTGCGCGCGGGGTGGCGTACGACCCCCGCCGATCGGTGCTGATTCCTCAGCTGATCGACCTTCGAGATCAAGTTCGACGAATCCGACATCCGAGCGCTGCCCGCTCATATCTGCTCCCCGCACGTTGAACATGAGAGATCATCAGCAAGAATCTACGCCAAACCGTCGCTGCAGCGTCAGTGGTGGCCCCGAATCTGCTCAGGGGGACCGACCCGCGATGAGCCGATCGACGAGCAGCCCGAGCCCGAGGGCGACCGGGATCGAGACGGCGATGCCGTCGACCCACGATCCTTCCACGCGACCGTTCTAGCCCGTCCACGTGAACGGATGGGGTCGCGCGAGTGTCGCGCGCTGCGGTCACATGCCGGGAATCGCCGCCATCTCGTGGATCGCAATCGTGCCGATCTTGAGGTGCGGGTGTCCGGTCATGATCGCGGCGGCGGCGTCGGCGTCGGCGGCCTCCACGATCGAGTACCCGGCGACCGTCGTCGACGAGGTCGAGGCGCCGCCGCTCGTCACCATTCGGACTTCGCCCAAGGGCGTCCCGAGGTCGACCACGGCATCGCCCGCTGCGCCGGCCCAGTCCATCCAGGCCTGCATCTCCGCCTGACCGTCGGCCTCGGATTGCTGCATCTGCTGCTCCGCGCTCACATCGGCGTGGTAGAGCACGAGGTACTTCGCCATCTGCGCATTCCCTTCGTCGCGCGAACGCGGACTCGGAACGCCGGTCGCATCGAGCACGTCCGCGTGCGCCTCACGGTACGCGCGCTCGAGTGAGATGGGAAGATGCGGGTGCGTCGACCCGAGGGGGTGCCGCGAGCGCAACTGAGAAAAACTCACCAACGGCGGCGGATCGCGGGCAACGAGAGTAGCCTCGAGACAGCGGCCGAACCGGCATCGATCGCACTCTCGAGCGGCGGCCGCGCGTCTTCACCGGCCCTCGAGCGAACCCGAGCACACGACGACGGTGGGGAGGTCTGGGAGGCCCTCCCCACCGCCTCCGATGAGCGAGGTCAGTCGAGCACGAAGCTGACCTCGAGCACCACGGACCAGGCCGTGATCTTCCCCTCGGTCGCCTCGACCTTCTGCTCCTTGACCCACGCGCCGCTCACGTGGCGCAGTGTCTGTGCGGCACGCTCGATGCCGATCGCGACGGCGTCCTCGAAGCTCTTCTCCGACCGGACGGTGATGGTGGTGACCCGGGCGACGGATGACATGGTGTTCCTCCTCGAACTGGCGGATCTGCTGGCGGACGTGCGTCCACGCCCCATCATGCGCCCTTCTGGACGCGAGCGCGAGGGTTGACGGGTGGAAGCCGCAGGCTGTCCCTTCGGGGCGACTCGGCGAACGGCTTCCGACGACTCGGTGAACCCTCGGCGCATCGGGGCCGTTTCTGCGGGATCGGCGGATCGCGCACCCCACCCTTGAAGCGTGAAGGTCGTCCTCCTCGCAGAATCGTTCCTCCCGCACATGAACGGCGTGACGCACTCACTGCTGCAGGTGGTGCGCCACCTCGAACGGCGCGGCCACGACGCGCTCGTGGTCGCACCGCGATCCGGCCCGATCGACCAGACCCTCTACGGCGCCGAGCCCGTGCTCCTCCCGTCGGTGCCGTTGCCGAGCTATCCCGATGTGCGGGTGACGTTGGCGAGCACGCACCGGCTCGCCACGATCCTGCGCGCACACGACGCCGACGTCGTGCATCTCGCATCGCCCTTCGTGCTCGGCTGGCGCGGCGTGCTGGCCGCCGACGCGGTCGGCATCCCGTCTGTCGCGGTCTACCAGACCGACATCCCCTCCTATGCCGAGCGCTACGGCATCCCCGGTGCCGCACCAGCGCTGACCCGTCACCTCGGAAAGCTGCACCGCCGCGCCGACCTCACCCTCGCGCCATCGACCTCGGCGCTGGAGCGCCTCGAATCGCTCGGCGTCGACCGTCTGGCCCTGTGGCGTCGCGGCGTCGACACCGAACGGTTCGCGCCGACGCGGCGCAGCGAGCAGTGGCGCCGCGAGGTCGCGCCGAACGGCGAGATCGTGGTCGGCTACGTCGGTCGGCTCGCCCCCGAGAAGCAGGTCGAGGACCTGCGGGCGATCGCGGACCTCCCCGGTGTTCGCCTCGTCATCGTCGGCGACGGACCCGACCGACCGGCGCTCGAACGACTCCTGCCCCGTGCGCACTTCGCCGGATTCCTCGGCGGCGACGACCTCGCGCGTGCGATGGCGAGCTTCGACGTGTTCGTGCACCCCGGTGAGAGCGAGACGTTCTGCCAGACCATCCAGGAGGCGATGGCGAGCGGGGTTCCCGTGGTCGCCACGGGTGCGGGCGGCCCCCTCGACCTCGTGCGCTCGAGCCGCGACGGCTGGCTCTACCGCCCGGGCGACCTCGCTGAGCTGCGGAGTCGCGTGCTCGATCTCACGGGAGACGACGCGAAGCGACGTGCCTTCTCGGAGCGTGCCCGCGAGGCGGTCGCAGGCCGCGGATGGGACCGCCTCGGCGACGAGCTCATCGAGCACTACGAAGCGGTCGCCGGGCTGCGTCGCGAGACCCGCGTAGAGCGGGTCGGCCGGGTGCGCCGCGGCCGCGACGCCGTCTCACGACCGACGACGAACGAACGAGCGCCGGATGTCCCGACATCCGCCCCCATCGCAGCGCCGCGCTGGCGGCGCTACGTCGCCGTCGGCGACTCGCTCACCGAGGGGCTGTGCGACACGTCGCGCGTCCCCGCGGGGGAGTACCGTGGCTGGGCCGACCGGCTGGCCATGCTGCTCGCGCTCACGAGTCCCGCGGCCGAGCAGGTCGGCTACGCCAACCTCGCCGTGCGCAGTCGCAGGGTGGACGACGCCGTCACGGTGCAGGTGCCCCGGGCGGTCGAGCTCGGGGCCGACCTCGTGACGGTGCTGATCGGCGCGAACGATCTCGTGGGTCGTCGTGACGATCCCGAAACGCTCGCCGACCGGCTCGACGCCGCGGTGCGGCAGCTGCGGGCGACCGGCTGCGACGTGCTGCTCGTGACGCCGTTCGTGCCGCGTCGGCCGGCCACCCGGCTCTTCGCCGCGCGTTTCGCCCGCTTCAACACGCGGCTGCGCGTGCTCGCCGCCGAGACCGGCTCGATGTTGCTCGACGTCGGTGCGATGCCGGAGCTCGTCGCACACGACCGATGGGCCGAGGATCGCGTGCACCTGAACTCAGCCGGTCACCGTGGTCTCGCGTATGCGGCGGCGCGGGTGCTCGGCGTGCCCGACGCGCAGGAGCTCGGGGCGCTCGAGCGTGCGGTGCACTCCGTGGAACAGGTCGACGACGTCACCGAGGATCGCGCGGTCGGCGACCTCGTGTGGCTGCGTCGCCACGCGGCGCCGTGGATCGTGCGCCGCCTGCAGGGTCGGACCGCCGGTGACGGCCGCGTCGCGAAGCGCCCCGAACTGCTTCCGATCGCCGTGGCGGCACCGTCGCCGCATCCGACGCCGGTCGGGCGTGCACGGCGGCTCGGTCCGACGCGCCGCTGAGCGACTCAGCCGCTCTTGCGGCGGAACTCGCGCTTGTGGTCGACCGGTCCGTGCGTGCCCTGGGCGCCGGAGCTCCCGTCGAGATGCGACTCGCCCTCACGCTGCTTCGAGGCCTTGTTCTTGCGCTCGAGTGCCTCGCGGAACTTCCGCTTCGTCTCGTCGGACGGGCCGGTCGTCTGGTCTTCGTCGGACGTCATGGGGTCGAGTCTTGCACGGATGCCGCTGCCGCGTCGTGCGGCGCGGTGCGCAGGGGTGCGTCGCTGATGGGACATCCGCTGTTCACGGCCGGAAAACAGGCCCTCTGCTAGCATTGTGGAGGTTGCCCGATGGGCAGTCACTGGAGCCCGCCTGAAAACCGGGCCCACATGGAGCAGGCCGGCAGGAAGCTGGTCCCCTGTGGTGGATCACCGACTCGATCGGTGGACTTCTACTGGTGGCCAGCGTGAACGCAAGCTCTTGCGGTTCGTAATGCCTGTTCCTGCTCCTCTGTATGAGTCGTGCCCACACGGGGTGCGACGGTAAACAAAGGAGACGACCTCTTGGAAGGTCCTGAAATCACGTTCGCCGAAACCGTCATCGACAACGGCAAGTTCGGCACGCGAACCATCCGCTTCGAGACCGGACGCCTCGCCCAGCAGGCGCAGGGTTCGGCCGCCGCATACATCGACGACGAGACGATGCTGCTCTCGGCGACGTCGGTGTCGAAGCAGCCGAAGGAGCACTTCGACTTCTTCCCGCTCACGATCGACGTCGAAGAGCGCATGTACGCCGCGGGCCGCATCCCCGGCTCGTTCTTCCGTCGCGAGGGCCGCCCCTCGACCGAGGCGATCCTCACCTGCCGCCTGATCGACCGCCCCCTGCGCCCCTCGTTCGTCGAGGGCCTCCGCAACGAGGTGCAGGTCGTCGTCACGGTGCTCGCCATCGAGCCCGACGAGCTCTACGACGTGCTCGCGATCAACGCGGCATCGCTCTCGACCCAGCTCTCGGGCCTGCCGTTCTCGGGCCCCGTCGCCGGCGTGCGCGTCGCGCTCATCGAGGGTCAGTGGGTCGCCTTCCCGAAGCACACCCAGCTCGAGGACGCCGTGTTCAGCATGGTCGTCGCCGGCCGCGTCGTGACCGAGGCCGACGGCTCGCAGGACGTCGCGATCATGATGATCGAGGCCGAGGCCACCGACAACGCGTGGAACCTCATCCAGGCGGGCGCCGTCAAGCCCGATGAGACCGTCATCGCGCAGGGCATCGAGGCCTCGAAGCCGTTCATCAAGCAGCTCGTCGAGGCGCAGGAGCAGGTCGCGAAGACCGCTGCGAAGCCGACCGCCGAGTACCCGACGTTCCCCCCGTACCAGGCAGAGACCTACGATGTCGTCGCAGGCCTCGCCTACGACGAGCTCAAGGGCATCTACCAGATCGCCGAGAAGGTCGCCCGCCAGGACGCCGACGACGCGCTCAAGTCGCGGGTCAAGGAGCAGGTCGCCGCCAAGGTCGAGGCGGGCGAGCTGCCCGAGTCGGCGAACGCCGAGGTGTCGGCCGCCTACAAGTCGGTCACGAAGCTCGTCGTGCGCTCTCGCGTGCTCGAAGAGGGTGTGCGCATCGACGGCCGCGGCCTCGCCGACATCCGTCCGCTCGACGCCGAGGTGCAGGTCGTGCCCCGCGTGCACGGCTCGGCCATCTTCCAGCGCGGCGAGACCCAGATCCTGGGTGTCACCACGCTGAACATGCTGAAGCTCGAGCAGCAGATCGACTCGCTGAGCCCGGTCACCAAGAAGCGCTACATGCACAACTACAACTTCCCGCCCTACTCGACCGGTGAGACCGGCCGCGTCGGGTCGCCGAAGCGTCGCGAGATCGGGCACGGCGCGCTCGCCGAGCGCGCGCTCGTGCCGGTGCTGCCCACGCGCGAGGAGTTCCCCTACGCGATCCGCCAGGTGTCCGAGGCGCTCGGCTCGAACGGCTCGACGTCGATGGGCTCCGTCTGCGCGTCGACCCTGTCGCTGCTCAACGCGGGTGTGCCGCTGCGCGCACCCGTCGCGGGCATCGCGATGGGCCTCATCTCCGACACGGTGAACGGTGAGACCCGCTACGCGGCGCTCACCGACATCCTCGGTGCCGAAGACGCCCTCGGCGACATGGACTTCAAGGTCGCCGGCACGAGCGAGTTCGTCACCGCGATCCAGCTCGACACCAAGCTCGACGGCATCCCCGCCTCGGTGCTGGCCGGTGCGCTGACCCAGGCGAAGGACGCCCGCACGACGATCCTCGCGGTGCTCAACGCCGCGATCGACGGCCCCGACGAGATGGCGCCGACCGCGCCCCGCGTCATCAGCGTGCAGATCCCCGTCGACAAGATCGGCGAGCTGATCGGCCCGAAGGGCAAGACGATCAACGCCATCCAAGACGAGACCGGCGCCGACATCTCGATCGAGGAGGACGGCACCGTCTACATCGGCGCGACCGACGGCCCCTCGGCCGAGGCCGCTCGTGCCCAGGTGAACGCGATCGCCAACCCGACCAACCCCGAAGTCGGCGAGCAGTTCCTCGGCACGGTCGTGAAGATCGCCGCCTTCGGCGCGTTCATCTCGCTGCTGCCCGGCAAGGACGGCCTGCTGCACATCAGCGAGGTGCGCAAGCTCGCCGGCGGCAAGCGCGTCGAGAACGTCGAAGACGTGCTCGGCGTCGGCCAGAAGATCCTCGTCGAGATCACGAAGATCGACGACCGCGGCAAGCTCTCGCTCGCCCCGGTGCTGGCCGAGGAGGCCGACACCAACGGCCGCGAGACCACGGCCACGCACGCCGAGGCTCCTGCCGAAGGCGCTGACGTCGAGGTCTGAACCGAAATAGCGTGACCAGCGGATGCCCCGCCCGAGCTTCGGGCGGGGCATCCGTCGTTCTGCTCGCGACCTTCGACTACCGCTCGAGCAGCGGCAGCAGCCGATAGGGGATGAGCTCGCCCATGGCGAGCGACGTCTCGGTGCGTTCGACGCCCTCGATCGCGAGGATCTCGCGGTCGATGCGGAACAGGTCGTGCGCGTCGCGGCACACGAGCCGCACGAGCAGGTCGATCGAGCCCGTGATGCCGTGCGCCTGGATGACCTCGGGGATGCGGGCGATCTCGTCGACCACCTCGGCGAGCACCCGCTGGCGCACGTGCACCGACACGTAGGCCTCGAGCGGGTAGCCGAGCGGCGCCGGGTCGATGCTGCGTTCGAACGAGAGGAACGCACCGGATGTCTCGAGCCGGGCCAATCGCGCCTGCACGGTGTTGCGCGACAGCCCAAGACGTTCGGCGAGCGCGACCACGGTCGCCCGCGGGTCGCGGGCGAGGGCTGCGAGCAGGGCTCGGTCGACGGTGTCGTAACCGCTCATAACGCCACACGATAGCACGACGATGGGTCCCAAAACTGGGCAACATGCTCAACGCACACGAGCCTGCTTGAGCTGTGTGACACATCGACGTACCCTCGAAGTATCCGGCAGAGTCGCCGGGCGCGGGCAGCCCACAAGGCACACCGCCGAAAGCGAGGATCGACGATGACCCCATCCGACCGAGACGCCACCGGGCTCCTGACCCGGCCCGAGCCCTTCGTGCAGCTCGTCACCCCCACGGGAGAGCGCCGCGCGAACGCCGAGTTCGATCCGTGGATCGCCGACATCGACCTGGCCGCCATCGGCCGCCTCTACCGCGACATGTCGATCGTGCGCCGCATCGACTCCGAGGCCACCGCGCTGCAGCGCCAGGGCGAGCTCGGCCTGTGGCCGCCGCTCGCCGGTCAAGAGGCCGCGCAGATCGGATCGGCTCGCGCCCTGCGCGACGACGACTTCGTCTTCTCGAGCTACCGCGAGCACGCCGTCGCGTGGTGCCGCGGCGTGCAGCCCGCCGAGATGCTGAGCGTGTGGCGCGGCACCGCGGCCTCCGGATGGAACCCGTTCGAGCACAACATGGCAGTGCCGCAGATCATCATCGGCGCGCAGTCCCTGCACGCCACCGGGTACGCCATGGGCCTCGCCTGGGAGGGCTCCGACGCCGCATCGATCTCGTACTTCGGCGACGGTGCCACGAGCGAGGGCGACGTGAACGAGGCGCTCGTCTTCGCGGCGAGCTTCGACGCGCCCGTCGTGTTCTTCTGCCAGAACAACCAGTGGGCGATCTCCGAGCCGGTCGGCCTCCAGTCCAAGCAGCCGCTCGCCCGCCGTGCCGACGGCTTCGGCATGCCGGGTATCCGCGTCGACGGCAACGACGTGCTCGCGGTGCTCGCGGCGACCCGCATCGCGCTCGACCGTGCGCGTCGCGGCGACGGCCCGACGTTCATCGAGGCCGTGACCTATCGCCTCGGCCCCCACACGACGGCTGACGACCCCAAGCGCTACCGCACCGACGACGAGATCGCCGAGTGGCGCGAGCGCGACCCGCTCACACGCGTGCTCGCCCTGCTCGAGGCCTCGGGCGTCGACTCCGCCGGCCTCGAACGCGAGGTCACCGCGGACGCCGACCTCGCGGCCGCAGAGCTGCGCGCATCGATCACGACGCTCGCCGACCCCGAGCCGCTCACGGTCTTCGACCACGTGTACGCCGAGCCGAACACCCACCTCGCGCGACAGCGCGACCACTACACGCGCTATCTCGCGATGTTCGACGAGCCGGGTGCCGGGGCATCCGACCGCACCGAAGGAACCACCCGATGACGACCCTGACTCTCGCGAAAGCACTCAACGCCGGCCTTCGACGCGCCCTCGCCGACGACGACAGGGTCGTGCTCATGGGCGAGGACATCGGCACGCTCGGCGGCGTGTTCCGCGTCACCGACGGGCTGAAGGCCGAGTTCGGCGCGCATCGCGTCGTCGACACGCCGCTGTCCGAGGCCGGCATCGTCGGCACCGCCGTCGGGCTCGCCTACCGCGGGTTCCGACCGGTCATCGAGATCCAGTTCGACGGCTTCATCTACCCGGGCTTCGACCAGATCGTCGCCCAGGTCGCCAAGCTGCACTACCGCTCGCGCGGCAACGTGCGCATGCCGATCACGATCCGCGTGCCGTTCGGCGGCGGCATCGGTGCGGCCGAGCACCACTCCGAGTCGCCCGAGGCGTACTTCGCGCACACCGCCGGCCTGCGCGTCGTGGCGTGCTCGAACCCCGCCGACGCCTACATGATGGTGCGCCAGGCGATCGCGAGCGACGACCCCGTGCTCTTCTTCGAGCCCAAGCGCCGCTACCACGTCAAAGGCGAGGTCGACGAGTCCGCGAGCCTCGCCGACGCACCGCCGATGGGCGTCGCGACGACGGTGGCGACCGGCCGCGACGTCACCCTCGTCACGTATGGTGCGCTCGTGCAGACCGCGCGCGACGCGGCGCTCGCCGCGGCCGAAGACGGCATCTCGATCGAGGTCATCGACCTGCGCTCGCTCGCACCGGTCGACTACGCGACGGTCGCGGCTTCGGTGCGCCGTACCGGACGCCTCGTCATCACGCACGAGGCGGGCCAGCAGGGCGGTGTCGGCGCCGAGCTCGCCGCGTCGATCACCGAACGCTGCTTCGAGTACCTCGAGGCCGCACCCGTGCGCGTCACCGGACACGACATCCCCTACCCGCCCGCGAAGCTCGAACGCCATCACCTGCCCGACCTCGACCGCATCCTCGACGGGGTCGACCGCGTGATGGGTCGCCCGAACTCGCTGAGCGGGGTGGAGGCATGAGCACGATGATCCGCGAGTTCCCCCTGCCCGACCTCGGTGAGGGCCTCACCGAGAGCGAGATCGTCGCCTGGCGCGTGGCCGTCGGCGACCGCGTCGAGCTCAACCAGATCATCGCCGACGTCGAGACCGCGAAAGCCGTCGTCGAGTTGCCGTCGCCCTACGCCGGCGTCATCACGGCACTCCACGCCGCCGAGGGCGAGACCATCGACGTCGGCGCGCCGCTGTTCTCCTGCGACACGGGCGAGCCGGTGGCCGAATCGGATGCCCCTGCCGCGCCCGCCGCGTCGGCCGGGCCCGCGACGTCATCCACGACACCAGCCGCCGCACCGACCGAACCTGATGAGCCGGCAGCCGCCGCGAGCGCCGCGACTGCGGAGTCCCTCGCGCCGGAAGACGACGCGGCCGATGCGGCACCGGGGCCGAACCTCGTCGGCTACGGCGCCGCCGCGGAGAGCGGGCCGAAGCGGCGTGCTCGCGGCGGGCTGCGCTCGGCGCCGGTGGCCACGGTGTCCGCCGAGACCGCCCCGTCGCCGGTCGCGGCCCACGACGCGACCGTCACCGAGGTCGAACCGCTCGCCGAACGACCGCGTTCGACTCCGCCGGTGCGCAAGCTCGCCCGTGACCTCGGCGTCGACCTCGAGGCCGTCACCGGCACGGGGGAGCGGGGGCTGATCACCCGCGAGGACGTCGAGGCCGCGGCATCCGCTTCGACGTCGCCCGCGCGCGTCTCGCCGCCCTCGGAGTCCGTCGACGAGTTCCTGCCCGACTCGATGCGCACGGCCGATCTCGCTGGCCGGCAGCAGGCGCCTGCAGAGACGCGCATCCCGATCCGCGGCGTGCGCAAGCACACCGCGGCGGCGATGGTGCGCAGCGCCTTCACCGCGCCGCACGTCACCGAGTTCCTGACGGTCGACGTCACGGCGACGATGCAGCTGCTGCGCAGCATCCGCGACGACCGCGCCTTCGCGGGACACAAGGTCACGCCGCTCGCCGTCGTCGCGAAGGCGCTGTGCATCGCCGCACGCCGTACGCCCGACGTGAACGCCCGATGGGATGAGGACGCACAGGAGATCATCCAGTTCGCCGGCGTGAACCTCGGCATCGCCGCGGCGACCGAACGCGGCCTCGTCGTGCCGAACATCAAGGGCGCCGAGACGATGACCCTCGTCGAGCTCGCCGACGCGATCACCGCGCTCGCCGACACGGCGCGGGCAGGCCGCACGCAACCCGCCGACCTCACCGGCGGCACGATCTCGATCACGAACATCGGCGTCTTCGGCATCGACGCGGGCACCCCGATCCTGAACCCGGGCGAGGCGGCGATCCTCGCCATGGGCGCCGTGCGACGTCAGCCGTGGGAGCACCAGGGCGAGATCGCGCTGCGCGAGCTCATGACGCTGAGCCTGTCGTTCGACCACCGCCTGGTCGACGGTGCGCAGGGTTCGCGGTTCCTCGCCGACATCGGCTCGATCCTCCGCGAGCCCGGCATCGCCCTCACCATGGCGTGACGCGGCACGCCTCGAGTCGCCCGGCCGTTGGCGGATCGGCGCGACTCGAGGGTGTGGCGAGGGTCGATCGGCGAGAGGATGTGTCCATGGACGGACGCAGCATCCTCTTGCCCGCCGACACCGCCGACGACCTCGCCGGTACGGCCTTCATCCACGTCGACGACCAGCTGGTCGGCACCTATACGACCGACGACTTCGCGAGCGCCGTGCGGTTGCTCGATGCGGTCGCGGTCGCCGCCGACGAGCTCGACCACCATCCCGAGGTGCACCTCGGCTGGGGGCACATCGAGTTCGAACTCTGGTCGCACGACGTCGGCGGCGTGACCAGGCGAGACCTCGCGCTCGCGCGGCGCATCGGCGAGCTCGCGACCGAGCAGGCCGCGCGCCCGGGCAACTGACTCCGCGGCGCAACGCCGCGCACGCGGCATCCGCCGTCGTCACGCGAGCGTGTAGATGCGCTCCTCGATCTCGGTGCCCCGCGCATTGGCGAAGCTCACCTCGGTGCCGACGAGCGTGAAGCCGAGCTTCTCGAGCACGGCGATGGAGCCGGCGTTGTCGGCCGCCACTCGCGCACGCACCGGCCGCTCGTCGCGTGCATCGAGGAAGAGCCTCATGGCGCGGGTCGCGATGCCCTCGCCCCAGTGTGCCCGATCGACCCAGTACGTGATCTCGGGGGTGCCCTCGTCGACCCAGCGGGCGACGCTGCCCACGATGTCGCCGTCGGCCCTGATGGTGCGGGCGTCGACGCCCGCGTCGGCGAGCAGGCGATGCCAGTGGGCGTCGAACATCGCCCGGTCGGTGGGATCGGGCGGCGTGAACGCGGCCATGTGCACGGCCACGTCGTCCTGTTCGATCAGGAACAGTGCGTCGAGATCGCCCGCGCGGATCGCGCGCAGGGTCACGACATGAGGCTTGCCCATGCCATCTCCTCCAGGATGCCGCGGACGACGCCGTCGGCGGGTCTGCGCCCAGGGATGCGGGCGCTGTGCGGAGTGGAGTTCAAGAGTCCGAAGGCCGCGTGTGCCCGGACCCTGAGCTCCTGCTCGGCCCGATCGGGCCGGAGTCGCGAGAGGGTGTCGACCCAGTGTTCGACGTACTGGCGCTGCATGAGCCGCACGTCGTGCCTCGTGCCGGCGTCGAGCTGTTCGAGCTCGCGATCCTGCACGAGGATGACGTCGGCTTCGGCGAGGGCGAAGTCGACGTGGAAGGCGATGAGCGAGCGAAGGGCGGATGTCGCGTCGGGGGTCGTGCCGATGACGCGCTCGGCGCCGCTGAGCAGGGTCGAGCTGGCGTCGGAGAGGATGGCGGCGAGCACCGCGGACTTGCCGGGGAAGTGCCGGTAGACCGCGGGACCCGACACGCCTGCCGCGGCGCCCAGGTCTTCGATCGTGACGCCCGCGTAGCCCCGCTCGGCGAACATGGTCGCCGCGGACTCGAGAATCGCGGCGCGGCGATCGGCCTTCTGGCGCCCGCGCTCGGTGAGCGTGGGAACGCCGTCGGCGTCATGGGCGTTGAGTGCGCTTGCCATGTCGGTGCTTGCTCGCTAACATCGTGAATCGAGTTAGTGAACACTAACCGAAATCACGCGCCGACCACAAGTGGGAGCGCGCCGTCGACGCAGACAGGCGGGGCAGATGTCCATCCTCCACTCGAACCTCGATCCCGCGAGCGACGCGGCGCAGGCGAATGTCGCCGGTCACGCCGAACTCGTCACCGAGCTGCGCACGAGGCTCGCCGCCGCGGCGCTCGGCGGGCCCGAGGCATCCCGCGACCGCCACGTCGCACGCGGCAAGCTGCTGCCGCGCGACCGGGTCGCGCGCCTGCTCGACGAGGGCAGTCCGTTCCTCGAGGTCGCCCCGCTCGCCGCCGAAGGTCTCTACGGGGGAGATTCCCCGGGCGCCGGCATCATCACGGGCATCGGACTCGTGCACGGGCGCGCCGTCATGGTCGTCTGCAACGACGCGACCGTCAAGGGCGGCACGTACTACCCGATGACCGTCAAGAAGCACCTGCGCGCGCAGGAGGTCGCGAAGGAGCAGCGTCTGCCCTGCGTGTACCTGGTCGACTCGGGCGGCGCGTTCCTGCCGCTGCAAGACGAGGTGTTCCCCGACCGCGAGCACTTCGGCCGCATCTTCTTCAACCAGGCGCAGCTCTCGTCGATGCGCATCCCGCAGCTCGCGGCCGTGCTCGGCTCGTGCACCGCGGGCGGCGCCTACGTCCCAGCGATGAGCGATGAATCCGTCATCGTGCGCAACCAGGGCACGATCTTCCTCGGCGGCCCGCCCCTCGTGAAAGCGGCGATCGGCGAGGTCGTCACCCCCGAGGAGCTCGGCGGCGGCGAGCTGCACTCACGGGTGTCGGGGGTCACCGACCACCTCGCCGACGACGACGAGCACGCCCTCGAGCTCGTGCGCGACATGGTCGCGACCCTGCCCGAGCCCGCGCCGCGCGCGTGGACCGTGCGCGAACCCCGTCCGCCGGCCGTCGACCCCGCAGACCTCACGGCCGCCGTGCCCGTCGACGTGCAGCAGCCCTACGACGTGCGCGAGGTCATCGCTCGGCTCGTCGACGGCAGCGAGTTCGGCGAGTTCAAGCCCGACTACGGCGACACGCTCGTCACCGGCTTCGCCCACATCGACGGGCACCCCGTCGGCATCGTCGCGAACAACGGCGTGCTGTTCAGCGAGTCCGCCATGAAGGGCGCGCACTTCATCGAGCTGTGCGACCAGCGGGGCATCCCGCTCGTGTTCCTGCAGAACATCTCGGGCTTCATGGTCGGCCGCGACGCCGAGGCGGGCGGCATCGCCAAGCACGGCGCGAAGATGGTCACCGCCGTCGCCACGACGCGCGTGCCAAAGCTCACCGTCGTCATCGGCGGATCGTTCGGCGCCGGCAACTACTCGATGTGCGGCCGGGCGTACTCGCCGCGGTTCCTCTGGATGTGGCCGAACGCGCGCATCTCGGTGATGGGCGGCGAGCAGGCGGCGTCGGTGCTCGCGACGGTCAAGCGCGACCAGCTCGCGGTCAAGGGCGAGGAGTGGTCGGCCGAGGCCGAGCAGGCGTTCAAGCAGCCGATCCGCGCCCAGTACGACGATCAGGGCAGCCCGTACCATTCGACCGCGCGGCTCTGGGACGACGGGATCATCGACCCCGCCGACACGCGCACGGTGCTCGCCCTCGCGCTCGAGCTCGCGAGCCGCACGCCGCTGCCCGAGCCCGCGTTCGGCCTCTTCCGCATGTAGGCGACCGCCTCACCCACTCGACCGAGAGTGCAGTCGACGCCGCGAAAGGGGCGCCGACTGCACTCTCGGCGCGGCCTTGCCGCGCGAGTTCACGAGTCGGATGCCGCAGCCGCGCGGGTGACTTCGCGCACGGCCTCGGCGACCCCGCGGTTCCACGGTGTGCCGTGACCGGGCAGCACCCACGCGGCCTCAAGCCCCTCGAGCCGGCCGAGCGAAGCGAGCGCCCCGGCGGGGTCGTCGGTGAACGGTGCCGGCTGCGGGCCCGCTGCGCCCGTGAGCACGTGGCGCGTCGTGAGCGCGTCGCCGACGAACACCGCGTCGGCGGCGGGCACGTGGATGGCGATGCTGCCGGGGGAGTGGCCGGGCATTCCGATGATGCGCGGCGCCCCCGGCAGGTCGAGCACGTCGCCGTCGCGCACGGTGACGACATCGCCGAGGTGCGTCGTGCGCACGCCGCCGTGCGTGAGCGCGTACCAGAGGAACCTCGCGGTCGCGCCGAGCTTCATGCGGCCCCATTCGGGCTTGGTCGACTCCTCACCGCGAGCGCGTGCCGCGTCGGCCTCGTGCACGTACACGGGAACGCCGTGGTCGCGGCGCAGGCGCTCGGCGAACCCGATGTGGTCGGTGTCGCCGTGGGTGAGCACCACGCCTCGGACGTCGTCGATCGAGCGGCCCATCGCGGTCAGCTCGGCGGTGAGCTCGCGCCACTGCCCGGCGAGGCCCGCGTCGATGAGCGTGATGCCGTCGGGGGTGTCGACCAGGTACACGGCGACGAGGTCGTTGCCGATTCGGTGCAGGGATGGGCCGAGTCGCATGGATGTTCCGCCTTCGTCGATCTGGGTGGGTATGATGGCTAATATACATAGCCATCATGGCTACGGTCAATAGCCAGCACGAGATCGAACCGGGGGACCCATGCCGACACCTGACCGCACCTCACTCGACGAGATCGTCGCCGCGGGCCGTGCACTGCTCGAGTCCGAGGGTCTGGCGGGCCTCACGATGCAGGCCGTCGCCACGCGCGTGGGCGTGAGGGCGCCCTCGCTCTACAAGCGCGTGCGCAACCGGGCCGAGCTCGTCACGCGGGTCGCCGAGGCGACCGCCCGTGAACTCGGGGAGCGCCTCGACGCCGCGGCGACCGGTGCGCCCGATGGGCCCGCGCGACTCATGGTGCTCGCGCGCACGTTCCGTGGGTTCGCGCACGAGCGTCCCGCGGCATTCGGCCTGTTGTTCACGCCGGGCAGCGACCTCGCGATCGACCCCGACGTGCTCAGGGGGGCGAGCGCGTCGATGCTCGCGGTCGCGGCCGAGTTGTCCGGCCCCGATCACGCGCTCGACGCCGCCCGCACACTGACGGCCTGGGCGAACGGGTTCGTCAGCATGGAGCTGGCAGGCGCGTTCCGCCTCGGCGGCGATGTCGAGCGCGCATTCGAGTACGGCGTCCATCGGCTCGCCGATGCGCTCGCCACAGGTTCGCCCTGAGCTTCCTCAGCCGACCGCTTGTGGTTTCAGTTAATCGCCACTAACATGATTTCCAGTTAGTGCGCGCTAACTGTGTGGGCGCGCGAGCGGCAGAGAGGCGCGAATGGTCACGCTCACGAGCACATCCGATCCCGCGTCCACGACCGGCAGCGTCGACCAGCCCGAGCGCCCGTTCTCGAGGGTGCTCGTCGCCAACCGCGGCGAGATCGCGGTGCGGGTCATCCGCACGCTGCGCCGCCTCGGCATCCACTCGATCGCCGTGTACTCCGACGCCGACGCCGACGCCCCGCACGTGCTCCTCGCCGACGAGGCCGTGCGCATCGGCCCGGCGCCCGCGACCGAGAGTTATCTCGATCCCGCGCGCATCGTCGAGGCGGCACGCGCCACCGGCGCACAGGCGGTGCATCCCGGGTACGGGTTCCTCTCCGAGCACGCGGGCTTCGCCCGCGCCTGCCGTCAGGCGGGCATCGTCTTCGTCGGTCCCGGCGACGAGGCCCTCGACGTGATGGGCGACAAGATCCGGGCCAAACTCCATGTCGCGGCATCCGGCGTGCCGATCGTGCCCGGAATCGCCGACCCCACGCTCGACGACGCCGCGCTCATCGCCGCCGCCGACTCGGTCGGGTTCCCGTTGCTCGTCAAGCCCTCTGCGGGCGGCGGCGGCAAGGGCATGCAGGTCGTGCGCGAAGCCGGCGAACTCGCCGCGGCGCTCGCCACCGCACGTCGCGTGGCCAGTGCCGCGTTCGGCGACGACACGCTGCTGCTCGAACGCCTCATCGAACGCCCCCGCCACATCGAGGTGCAGGTCCTCGCCGACGCGGCGGGCACCGTCGTCCACCTCGGCGAACGCGAGTGCTCGTTGCAGCGGCGTCACCAGAAGGTCATCGAAGAGGCGCCCTCGCCGCTGCTCGACGCGTCGACGCGCGAGCGCATCGGCATCGCGGCCTGCGACGCGGCCCGCAGCGTCGGCTACCTCGGTGCCGGCACGGTCGAGTTCCTCGTGTCGGATGTCGCCCCCGACGAGTTCTTCTTCATCGAGATGAACACCAGGCTCCAGGTCGAGCACCCCGTGACCGAGCTCGTGACGGGCGTCGACCTCGTCGAGCAGCAGCTCCGCATCGCCGCGGGCGAACCGCTCGCGTTCGCGCAGGACGAGGTGCGGCTCGAGGGTCACGCCGTCGAGGCGCGGGTGTATGCCGAGACGCCGCATCGCGGCTTCCTCCCGTCGACGGGCCCGGTGCTCGCCTGGCGGGCGCCCGAGGGCGAGGGCGTGCGGGTCGACGCCGGGATCCGCGAGGGCCAGCAGATCACCGCCTACTACGACCCGATGATCGCCAAGGTGATCTCGTACGGCTCCGATCGTGCACAGGCGCTCGAGCGGCTCGACGCGGCCCTCGCCGAAACGGTCGTGCTCGGGGTCGACACCAACATCGCCTTCCTGCGCCGGCTGCTCGCCGAACCGGGGGTGCAATCGGGTGACCTCGACACCGGCCTCATCGACCGCATGCCCGAGGGTCACGTCGCCGAGCCGGTGCCCGCGCTCATCGATGCGGCGGCACGCCGGTTCGCGCGCGATGACGCCGACGAGCGGCTCGCGGTTCTTGCCGGCGGACCCGCGGCCTGGCAGTCGGCGACGGGTTGGCGCCCGGGAGGCGTGCACGCGACCGAGGTGCTGCTCGCCCCACGCGACCACCCGCACGAGGTGCGCACGGTCGCCGCAGCTCCCGACGGATCGGCACCCGACGACCTCGCCGATGCGGTGATCCGCGTCGACGACGACGGCGCCGTGTGGGTGCACCAGGGCGGCGCCGCGGCCGCCTTCGTGCGCATCGACCGTCGAACCCACGCCGAGCGCCGACGCGCCGCGACCGAACGCGGCGGGCTCGCCGCCGACCCCGACCTGCGCGCGCCGATGCCCGGAACCGTCACCGCCGTGTTCGCCGAGAACGGCGACACCGTCGAGGCGGGCGACGCCATCGTCGCGATCGAGGCGATGAAGATGGAGCACCGCGTCATCGCAGCACTCGACGGCACGGTTCGGCTCGCCGTCGCCGTGGGCGACCTCGTCGGTCGCGACCAGGCGGTCGCGCGCATCGAGCCCCACCCCGCGGCATCCGACCCCTCCGACGGCCCTCACGAGGGCGCCGTCGCGAACGCATCCGACCAGGAATGAGGAGCACCATGCACGACCTGAGCACCGAGGAACAGCAGCTGTACGACATGGTGTGCGAGTTCGCCGACACCGTCGTCGCCCCGCAATCGTACGAGGCCGACCGCACCCACACGCTCTCGATGGACGTCGTCGCGCAGATGGGCGAGCTCGGGCTCTTCGGCCTGCCGTTCCCCGAAGAGCACGGCGGCCAGGGCGGCGACTACATGGCCCTGTGCCTCGCGATCGAGGCCCTCGCCCGTGTCGACCAGTCGATCGCGATCACCCTCGAGGCGGCCGTCGGCCTGGGCGCGATGCCGATCTACCGGCACGGCACCGACGAGCAGAAGGCCGAGCACCTGCCCGACCTGGTCGCCGGGCGCGCGCTCGCCGGGTTCGGCCTCACGGAGTCCGAGGCCGGATCCGATGCCGGCGCGACCCGCACGACCGCAGTGCTCGACGGCGACGAGTGGGTCATCAACGGCTCGAAGCAGTTCATCACCAACTCAGGCACGCCGATCACGAAGTTCGTCACGGTCACGGCGGTCACCGGTGAGCGTGAACGCCCCGACGGCTCGGTCTCGAAGGAGCTCTCGACGATCATCGTGCCGAACGCCACTCCCGGCTTCACGGTGGCGCCGGGCTACGACAAGTCGGGCTGGCGCGCCTCCGACACCCACCCGCTCACCTTCGACGACGTCCGCGTGCCGGCCGCGAACCTGCTCGGCGAACGAGGCCGCGGCTTCGCCAACTTCCTGCGCACGCTCGACGAGGGCCGCATCGCGATCGCCGCACTTGCGACGGGTGTCGCGCAGGGCTGCCTCGACGAGGCGCTCAGCTACGCCAAGACGCGCAATGTCTTCGGCGTGCCGATCGCGTCGCACCAGTACGTCGCCTTCACCATCGCCCAGATGCAGGCGCGCGTCTACACCGCGCGCCTCGCCTGGCACGACGCGGCCCGCCGGGTCGATGCGGGCCTCCCGTTCAAGAAGGAGGCCGCGATGGCGAAGCTCGTCTCGAGCGACGCCGCCATGCTCAACTCCCGCGACGCCACCCAGATCTTCGGCGGCATGGGCTTCATGAACGAGAGTCTCGTCGCGAGGCACTACCGTGACTCGAAGATCCTCGAGATCGGCGAGGGCACGAACGAGGTGCAGCTCATGGTCATCGCACGCGAGCTGGGCATCGGCTAGGAGGTTCACCATGACGGATGCGCCGAGTGAACAGACGCCGATGCGCGAGATCGTGGAGCGCGGGCTCTGGTACGAGGAGTTCGAGCAGGGTGTGCGCTATCTGCACCGGCCGGGCCGCACCGTCACCGAGGCCGACAACGTGCTCTTCACGACGCTCACCATGAACCCGCAGCCGCTTCACCTCGACGCGGCATGGTCGGCCGGGCAGCCGTTCGGAGAGCCGCTCGTGAATTCCCTCTTCACCCTGTCGACCCTCGTCGGCCAGTCGGTGAGCCAGCTCACGCGGGGCACCCTCGTGGCGAACCTCGGGTTCGGTGCCGTGGCGTTCCCGCACCCGGTGTTCGTCGGCGACACGCTGTACGGGGAGAGCGTCGTCGAGTCGAAGCGCGAGTCCGCATCGCGTCCGGGTCAGGGCGTCGTGGTGCTCGCGCACACGGCGCGCAACCAGGACGGCGTCGTCGTCGCGACCGCGTCGCGAACGATGCTCGTCTGGCTGCGCGAGGCGGGCGAGCGGCAGGCGGCAGCCGGCGAGGAGACGAGCGGATGACCCACCCCGCGTTCCGCTTCGGCCCCGCGTTGCTCTTCTGCCCCGCGGATCGGCCCGACCGGTTCGCGAAGGCCGCCGGCCGCGCCGATGCCGTGATCCTCGACCTCGAAGACGCGGTCGCCGAGGACGCGAAGCACGCCGCGCGCATCGCGCTGCTCACCACGACGATCGACCCCGAGCGGGTGATCGTGCGCGTCAACCCGGCCGACAGCCCGCACCACGAGGCCGATCTCGCGGCGCTCGCCGAGACGCCGTACCGCACGGTGATGCTCGCGAAGTGCGAGGGCACGGCCGATCTCGTCGGGCTCGTCGACTACGAGGTGATCGCCCTCTGCGAGACCGCGCGCGGCGTGCTCGCCGCGGCCGAGGTCGCCGACCTCCCGAACGTCTCGGCGCTCATGTGGGGTGCCGAGGATCTCGTCGCGTCGCTCGGCGGTTCATCGAGCCGGTTCGGCGACGGGCGGTATCGCGACGTCGCGAGGCACGCCCGGTCCCAGGTGCGCCTCGCGACGGCCGCGAACGGCATCGCGGCGATCGACGCGGTGCACCTCGACATCGGCGACCTCGACGGTCTGCGTGCCGAGGTCGACGACGCCGCGGCGCTCGGGTTCGCCGCGACCGCGTGCATACACCCGTCGCAGGTCGCGGTCGTGCGCGAGGGGTACCGTCCCGATCCCGAACGCCTCGCGTGGGCCCTCGCTGTGCTCGAGGCGGCGGCGACCGAGGCCGGCGTGTTCACGTTCCGCGGTGAGATGGTCGACGCCCCGGTGCTGCGCCAGGCAGAGGCGCTCGTGCGCCGCGCGGGGTGACGCAGGTCGCGACATCCGCTCGCCTCACCGCGCGATTCGGCGCGTGAACCCGCCTGCCGAAACGATTCGGTAACAGTTCACCCGAAGTTCGGGGGTTCGGCGCAGCACGGCGTCGAACCGCGCATATCCTCGATATCCAAATCCTGGGGAGGAGGAGCAGAGTGGCTCGACGACACAGCATGCAGGGGCATGCGGCGAGCGTTGCGGGGGCGACGTACACGCAACGAGGGCGCGCGACGACGCCGGGCCCACTCGACGACGAAGTCGAGATCGACGCGGCCGACACCGCCGAACACCGCATCGAGACGATCACGTCGAACCCGCTTTCCGGTCCGATCACGGTGCCGCAGCGCGTCACGATCGGCGACACCGGCCTCTCAGGGCACCCTCTCGCGCTCGGCGGCTCGACCTTCGGCTGGACCGTCGACGCCGAAGCGGCGTTCGCCGTGCTCGACCGGTACGCCGGCACCGGCGGTGCGATCCTCGACACCGCAGACAGCTTCGCCGCGGGGCGCAGCGAGTCCATCATCGGGCAGTGGATGGCTTCGCGCGGCACTCGCGACCGCATGGTCGTCTCGACGAGGGTCGGCCGCCACCCCGAGCACCGCGCGCTCGGCGCCGTCGACCTGGTCTCCGCCGTGGACGACTCGCTGCGCCGTCTCGGCATCGATCGCATCGACCTGTTGTGCTTCCACGACGACGACGTCGAGGTTCCCCTCGAAGAACGCCTCGGCGCGGTCGACGCGCTCATCGCCGCCGGCAAGGTGCGCGCCATCGGCGCCTCCGACTTCTCACCCGAACGGCTCATCGAGGCACGCGTGCTCGCCGCGAACGGACTGCCTCGCTTCGAAGCGCTCACGACGAGGTACAACCTCCTCGATCGGCGACCGTTCGAGGGTGCCCCCGAACTCGTCGCGCACGCGCAAGGGCTCTCGGTACTGCCGTACTTCGCGCTCGCGAACGGGTTCCTCGCCGGCGGCGTGCGCCGCCGCTCCGACGCCAGGCACGACGCCCGCGGGGCCCGGCAGGCCGCACACCTCGGTCGACGCGGTCACCGCGTGCTCGCCGCGCTCGACGCCGTCGCATTCGCCCACGGCGTGCAGCCCGCCACGATCGCCCTCGCCTGGCTGCTCGCGAAGCCCACGGTGGCGGCACCCGTCGTGAGCGCGACGCGGCCCGAGCAGGTCGAGGCGCTCATGGCCGCTGCCGATGTCGAGCTGCAGCGCTCCGAACTCGTCGAGCTCGACCGCGCCTCCGCCTGACGCCCCGATGAACGACTCGCCGTGCGGCGGGGCGCCGCGCCGATCGGGGGCGAACCTCGCCCGCACCGGGCGGGTGGCATAGGCTGGGCGGGATGAACGGCGCCGTCGACCTCCCACTCGGCCTGTCCGAGCTCTCGTTCGAGGCCACCGGCGGAGCCCGGGTACGGCGAAGCATCCTCCCCTCGGGCGTGCGCGTGCTGAGCGAGCAGGTGCCGGGCAGCCGGAGCGCCACGATCGGGTTCTGGGTCGCGGTCGGCTCGAGAGACGAGCAGGGGGCCGACGCCGCCCACCCCGCGAGCTACGGGTCCACGCACTTCCTCGAGCACCTGCTGTTCAAGGGCACCACGAGCCGGACGGCCCTCGACATCGCGATCTCGTTCGACTCCGTCGGCGGCGAGCACAACGCGCTCACCGCCAAGGAGTACACCTGCTACTACGCCAAGGTGCAGGATCGCGACCTGCCGATGGCCGTGGCCGTGCTCGCCGACATGTTCACCTCGTCGCTCCTCGACCCCGACGAGTTCGAGAACGAGCGCGGGGTCATCCTCGAAGAGCTCTCGATGGCCGGCGACGACCCCGCCGATGTCGCGAACGAACGGTTCTTCGAGGCCGTTCTCGGCGAGCACCCCCTCGGCCGGCCCATCGGCGGCAACCCCGACACCATCCGCGCGGCGACCCGTTCCGCTGTGGCCGAGCACTACCGCGCCAACTACCGCCCGCAAGACCTCGTCGTGAGCATCGCCGGTGCGGTCGACCACGACGCGCTCATCGTCGAGCTCGAGCGCGCGCTCGGCACGGCCGGGTGGGACCTCTCGGTCGGCGCGGCCCCCGTCGAGCGCCGGTCGGCGCTCGCGGCGAACCTCGCGGCGGGGCATCCGCTCACCGTCGTCGAACGGCCCACCGAGCAGGTGAACCTGCTGCTCGGCGTGCCGGGTCTCGTGGCGACCGACGACCGCCGCTCGACGATGAGCATGCTCAACGCGATCTTCGGCTCGGGCATGTCGTCACGGCTGTTCCAGCAGGTCCGCGAGCGCCGCGGCCTCGCCTACGCCGTGTACTCGTTCGCGCCCGCCTACTCCGATGCGGGACTCTTCGGCATGTACGCGGGATGCGCGCCGGCGAAGGCGGGCACGGTCGCCGAGCTCATGCGCGACGAACTCGAGCGGCTCGCGAGCGACGGCGTCACCGCCGACGAACTGCGCCGCGCGGCAGGTCAGCTCGCGGGCGCGTCGGCGCTCGCCCTCGAAGACTCCGACACCCGCATGTCACGGCTCGGCCGTGCCGAACTGACCCTCGGCGAATTCGCCGATCTCGATGAGGCCCTGCGGCGCATCGCACTCGTCACGGTCGACGACGTGCAGGCGCTCGCGGCCGACCTCGTCGCCCGTCCGTTCTCGCTCGTCGCCGTCGGGGCGACCGACGAGGCGGCCCTCACCCGCGCGGTCGACCGCATCGCGCCGAGCATCGACGTCGCGTGAGCGACCCGACACGAGTACAGGAATCGAATCCCAGTGGCCCACCATCTCTACCTCGTCCGACACGGCGAGCAGATCGACGCCGAGCACGGCATGCCCGACGGGCCGCTCTCGCCGCGCGGCCGCCGGCAGGCCGAGCTCCTCGCGGAGCGGCTCGGCGGCATCCCGTTCGACCACGCCTGGCACTCGCCGTTGCAGCGCGCCGCCGAGACGGCCGAGATCATCGCCGCGAAGATGCCGGCACTGAACCCCGAGCCGTCGGCGCTGTTGTTCGACTGCATCCCGTCGGGTCCGGCACCCGAGACGCCGAAGGTGTACGACCCGTTCTTCGGCTCCGTCACCGATGAGGAGATCGAGGCCGGCAGCGCGCAGATGGCCGATGCCGTCGACGAGTTCCTGCGCTCGCACCGCGAAGACCGGCACGAGCTGCTCATCACCCACAACTTCGTGATCGCGTGGTTCGTGCGCGAGGTGCTCGGCGCGCCCGACTGGCGTTGGGTCTCGATCAACCAGGCCAACTGCGGCCTCACCGTGCTCACGCAGAAACCGGGGCGACCCTGGAGCCTCGTCGTGCACAACGACCTCGCGCACCTGCCGCCCGAGCTGCGCACCGGCCTGCCCGAGCCCTTCGCGATCTGACGGCGCTACACGCGCTTGCCGTACCAGTTCGTCGCGTTCGGGTTGTCGTTGTAAGGCTCGATCGGCGCATACCCCGCCGACCGGTAGAGCCCGCCGGCGGCCTCGAGGCTCGCGTTCGTGTCGAGCACGAGTTCCTGCGCGCCCAACCCGACCGCACGACGCTCGAGCTCGTCGAGCAGGCGACGCCCGCCGCCCTGCCCCCGGGCCTCGGGGGCGAGCCACAGGTGCTTCACCTCGAACCGCGCTTCGAGCGCCTCGGGGCGCTGCGGGATGCGCCGCACACCGCCGCACCCGACCGGCTCGCCGTCATCGTTCTCGACCACGAGGAACACGCCTGCAGGGGGAGTGAACTGCTCGGCTCTCGGCGACGTCGGGCGGTAACGACCCTGTTCGACCGGAAAGCCGGCTGCGCGCTCGGCGAAGTACGCGTCGAGCAGCGCGTGGGCATCGGGATCGGTCACGTCGGCCGGGCGGAAACGCAGCATGCGATCAGACTACGACGGCGTCGCGAGCCCGCTCGGCGACATCCGAACGGTCGGATGCCCCTTGCTAGGGTGAAGGCGTGACGAAACGGGTCGCCGTGGCCGGGGCCACCGGCAAGATGGGGCAGTTGGCACTTCGACTCATCGACGAGTCCGACGACCTCGAACTGCACGCCGCGCTCGACTCGCGGTCGAGTCTCGACGAGATGCTCGGTGCCGATGTCGCCTTCGACGTCACCCACCCCGGCGCGAGTGCGGCCATCGTCGAGTTCGCCGCCGGTGCGGGCATCCCCATCGTGGTCGGCACGTCGGGCTGGTCGAGCGATCGCATCGCCGAGATCGTGCAGTTCGTGCGCGGTCACGACGACGCCGGCGCGGTGGTCTTCGTGCCGAACTTCTCGATCGGCAGCGTGCTCGCGTCGTCGTTCGCCGCGCTCGCCGCCCCGTACTTCGACTCGATCGAGATCGTCGAGGCCCACCACGCCGGCAAGGTCGACTCGCCGTCGGGCACCGCCGTGCGCACCGCCGAGCTCATCGGCGAAGGTCGCGGCGCCGCCGGGCCGGTCGCCGCGCCGCACGCCGACCAGCGCGCACGCGGGCAGCTCGTGTCGGGCATCCCCGTGCACAGCCTGCGTATGTCGGGAGTGCTCGCCGAGCAGCGCGTCATCCTCGGCGGCGACGGCGAGACACTCACCTTCACGCACTCGACACTGTCGCCGAGTTCGTACGAGGCCGGCATCCTGCTCGCCCTGCGACGCGCGACCGAGGTATCGGGCGTCACCGTCGGCCTCGACGCGCTGCTCGATCTCGGGCTGCCGGGCACCGCTCGATGAGCACGAAGACCGGCGCGCTCATCATGGCGGCGCTGCTCGTCGTCTACGTGGTGCTCGTGGGCTGGCGTGCGGTGCAGTTCATGGGCACGGGGGAGCCGATCGCGATCGCGATCGGCATCGCACTCATCGTGCTGCCGATCGTCGCAGGGTGGGCGCTCTGGCGGGAGCTCGCATTCGGTATCCGCTCGCAGGCGCTCGTGAAACGGCTCGAGCAAGAGGGCGGGCTCGACCTCGGGTTGCCGTTGCGGCCCAGCGGCCGACCTGAGCGGGCCGCGGCCGACGCCGCCTTCGACGGGTTCCGGGCCGAGACCGAGGCCGCACCCGACTCGTGGCGGGCATGGCTGCGGCTCGGCCTGGCATACGACGCGGCCGGTGATCGTCGACGCGCACGGCAGGCTGTGAGACGCGCCATCGAACTCGATCGCGCGCAGCGCTGAGTCGTCTCGCGCCGGGGCGGCGGCGCCGATCGCAGCGCTATCGACCGAGCATCGCGTCGAGCGCCGTCTCGACGGTCGCATGCTCGAAGCGATAGCCGTCGTCGATGAGGCGCTGGGGCCGCACCTTCTGACTCGAGAGCAGCAGCTCCTCGGCAGCCTGACCGAGCACGAGCCCGAGCAGCTTCTCTGAAACGCTGAAGACGTGGGGCCGGCGCATGCGCTCGGCCATCGCCGTCATGACACGGTCGGCGGTCGCGGGTGTGGGGCCCGCGAGATTGACCGGTCCCGACACGTCGGAGTCGAGCAGGTGAGCGATCGCACCGACCTCGTCGGCGAGGGCGATCCACGGCCAGTGCTGCCCGCCCGTGCCCAGCCGAGCCGACACACCGAGCCTCGTGAACGCGGCAACTCGCTTCAGGCTCCCGCCGTGGCTGTGGCCATGGCCGTGGCCGACGACGATGCCGCTGCGCACAGTCACCGTGCGGGTCTCGTCGGGCGCGAGACGTGCGGCCGCCTCCCACTTCTCGACGACCCCCGCGAGGAACCCGGTGCCGGCGCTGGAGTACTCGGTGATCAGCTCGCCCGGACGGTCGCCGTAGTACCCGACCGCCGACGCGCTGATGAAGGTCGAGGGAGGCCGCCGCGCCTTGCGCATCGCGTCGGCGAGCGTGCGCGTCGTGCTGACGCGCGAGTCGAGGATCTCGCGGCGGTAACCCTTGGTCCAGGGAATGCGCGCGAGTGATGCGCCGGCGAGATTCACGACCGCGTCGACTCGGTCCATCAGGGTGAAGTCGATGATGCCCGCGGCCGGCGACCACGACGCCTCATCGGGCGACAGCGCGCGTCGCCGCACGAGTCGCACGACATCGTGTCCGCCGGCGGTGAGGTGGTCGACCAGCTCGGCGCCGATGAATCCGGATGCCCCGGCGACGAGCACTCTCATCGGTCAGGCGAGTTCGGCTTCGATCGTGATCGGGATCGCGAGGGCCTTCGAGATGGGGCAGTTGTCCTTCGCGTCGTCGGCGAACGCCTCGAACTCCGCTTCGGTGATTCCGGGGACGCGCGCGCTCACGAGCAGGTGGCTGCCGAGCACGCCCTTGCCCGCCTCGAACGTCACCGCGGCAGTGGTCTGGATGCTCTCGGCCGGATTGCCCGCCTGTGCGAGCGCGAGTGAGAGCGCCATCGAGAAGCACGACGAGTGCGCCGCGGCGAGCAGCTCCTCGGGGTTCGTCATGTTCGCAACGCCCTCGGAGCGACCCTCCCAGGTCACCTGGAAGGTGGCGAGCCCCGACGAGTCGAGGTTGACATCGCCGGACCCTTCGAAGAGCGTGCCCCTCCAGATGGTGGTCGATTCACTCGTGAGCGCCATGGGATCCTCCACTTCGAGACGGGCTCCCAGCCTAGCCGGGGGCGGATGTCCCGGGCGTCAGGTGGCGGAGATGACTCGCGCACGCACCAGCAGCAGGTACATCCAGCAGCCGAGGCAGAAGCCGAAGGCCGCATTGAGGAACGCGGCGAAGAACGCGATGCCCGCGGCGATCGGCACGGCCGACGGCACGCCGAGCACGCCGAGCAGGACGCCAGCGAGGCCCACTGCGAAGCCGACGCCCTGGGCGAAGGTCGGCGGGCGCGGGTCCTCGAGTTCGGCCGGCGGCGCGAGCCGTGGACGCACGAGCTTCGCGAAGAGGAGGCCGTAGGGGTGCCGTCGGATGCCCGCGAACGCGCCCCACGCGAAGAGCGCGGTGGCGGCGACGAGCAGCCAGAACGCCGCGGCCCACGCGCCGGCGACGCCGAGTACGACGGTGACGAGCAGGAGGACGGCGGTGATGCCCGCGCCGAAGCGGGGACCGCGCGGGTCGATCCCGGGCGCTCCCGTGCCGGCGCCGACCTGCTGCTCAGTGCTGGGTTCCGACATGATGCCTCCCGAGGATCTCATCGAGTTCGGCGCGCACCGCGTGCGCGTGCGGAGCTCCGCTGAACCGGGCTCGCACGATGCCGTCGGCGTCGAGGAGCAGGGTCGTCGGCGTCTGCGTGACATCGAACCTGCGTGCGAGGTCGGCGCGCCGGGTCAGGTCGATCTCGACGTGCCGGGTCCCGTGCGCGTCGCCCGCGATCGAGTGGAGCAGCCGCGCCGTCGCGGGGCACTTGGCGCAGAACTCCGTCGAGAACTGCACGATGGTCGCCGCGTCGCCGAAGGTGACGGGACCGAGCTCGGCGGAGCGCACGCGTTCACCCGATCCGGCATGCGCGCGGCCCTGGCGCGACTGCCAGAGCAACCCCGTCGCCGTCGCCGCCGCGACGAGCACGGCGCCGACCGCGAGCGCTGCCAGCCAGTCCATGGATCAGAGCGTAGGCTCGCCGACGGCGGGCGTCGCGAGTGTGACGGACGATGACGGGCGTGGGACATCCGCAGCCCCCCTCGACGGCGTTAGCCTTGATTCGATGTCCGAGACGATTCCCACCCCGTACGAAGACCTGCTGCGCGACGTGCTCGAGCACGGGGCCGTCAAGGGCGATCGCACCGGCACGGGCACGCGCAGCGTGTTCGGGCGGCAGCTGCGGTTCGACCTGTCCGAGGGCTTCCCGCTCATCACGACGAAGCGCGTGCACTTCAGGTCGATCGCCTACGAGTTGCTGTGGTTCCTGCAGGGCTCGTCGAATGTGGGCTGGCTGCGCCAGCACGGCGTCACGATCTGGGACGAGTGGGCCGACGCCTCGGGCGAACTCGGCCCCGTCTACGGCGTGCAGTGGCGTTCCTGGCCGACGCCGTCGGGCGAGGTCATCGACCAGATCGCCGATGTGGTCGAGCAGATCCGCGTGAACCCCGACTCGCGTCGGCTCATCGTCTCGGCGTGGAACCCCGCCGACATCCCCGACATGGCGCTCGCGCCATGCCACGCGCTCTTCCAGTTCTACGTCGCCGACGGCAGGCTCTCGTGCCAGCTGTACCAGCGCAGCGCCGACCTGTTCCTCGGCGTCCCGTTCAACATCGCCTCCTACGCACTGCTCACGCACATGGTCGCGGCGCAGACCGGGCTCGAGGTCGGCGACTTCGTGTGGACGGGCGGCGACTGCCACATCTACGACAACCACGTCGATCAGGTGCGCGAGCAGCTCTCACGCGACCCCTACCCGGCGCCGACCCTGCGGTTCGCCCGCACGCCCGAGTCGATCTTCGACTACGAGTACGACGACTTCGTCGTCGAGGGGTACCAGCACCACCCGGCGATCCGCGCCGCCGTCGCGGTGTGAGCCACGTGAACACCGATGCCTCGCCGCAGTCCGAAGGCGCCGCCGCGCCCCGCATCGGCCTGATCTGGGCCGAAGCGCACGGCGGCGTGATCGGTGCTGGCGGCGCGATGCCCTGGCACGTCCCAGAAGACCTCGCGCATTTCAAGCAGGCGACGCTCGGCAGTCCCGTGGTGATGGGCCGCAAGACCTGGGAGTCGCTGCCGCCGCGGTTCCGCCCGCTGCCCGGGCGTACGAACGTCGTCGTCAGCCGCAACCCCGAGTGGGCGGCCGAGGGCGCCGTGCGCGTGGGCTCGATCGACGACGCACTGGCGCTGGCAGGGTCATCCGACCCCGAATGGATCTGGGTGATCGGCGGGGCCGAGCTCTTCACTCGCGTCATCGACCGAGCTGATCGAATCGAGGTCACCGAACTCGATCTCGCGGTCGACGGCGACACCTTCGCTCCTTCGATCGACCTCAGCTGGCGACTCGCCGGTTCCGATCCCGAGGTCGGGGCGCATGCCTCTCGCAGCGGCATCGGATACCGCTTCCGCACCTACACCCGCGACTGACGCCTCGGACGGAGGCGCCCACTTCGGGCCGCACCTCCTCGCACGCATCCGAAATGTCGGACGAGGTGCGCGACACGCTGTGCACCAGGGCGTCTCGTCGGCGTGTCCTGCGAAGCCTCCGACATTTCGGAGGAATGACCCCGCGATTCCGTCCGCGAACCCAGTGGGCGACTCCTCCTCCCCATCGGAACAACCACGATCGAACGTCCACCGTTGCCGCGGTGCGCGGTCACGACGGGGCGCCGGGTGGCACGGTTGGCGGGTGCATGCCGCCATCCGCAATGCGTTCAACGGGCGATCGATTGCGCGCACGAGCGACCTGCTCGGCGCTGGGGTGGGCCAGCACGACATTCGCATCGCGTCGCGTGGGGCGGCGATCGTGCGCGTGCGGCAGGGCGTGTGGGCGTTGCCGGGTGCACCATCGCCCGTGGTCGTTGCGGCCGCGCACGGCGGCATGCCGGCGTGCGTGTCGGCCGCGCGGATGCTGGGACTCTGGGTGCTCGACGAGAGCGATGCGGTGCATGTGGCGGTCGGCGCGAAGGATCGCGTGCACGTCCATCCGGGCTGCCGATGCCGCACGCATCGCGTCGCGCGATGCGAGCTCGGCCGGCGCACGGGCATCGTGACGATGCTCGTGCAGGTGTATCGCTGCGGCGGGGCCGAGAGCTTCTTCGTGACGCTCGAGTCCGCGCTTCGCCAGCGGCGGCTCACCCCGATCATGCTTGAACGGCTCAGCGCCCGCCTTCCGGCATCGGCACGGTGGATGCTCGGGTTCGCGCGCGAGGACGCTGACAGCGGTCTCGAGTCGCTCTTGCGATTCCGTTTGCGCGAGCACGGCATCGACCTCGTCTCGCAGGTCGTGATCGGTGGGGTCGGCCGGGTCGACTTCGTGCTCGGCGACCGGCTGATCCTCGAGGTCGACGGCAAGCCGAACCACGATGCGCCGCCCAAGCGACACAGGGATCTCGTGCGGGACGCGATCGCCGCCGGCCTCGGGTACTCGACGCTCAGGTTCGATTACGCCCTGATCGTGCACGATTGGCCGACCGTCCTGGCGGCTGTTCTGACGACGATCGACCGAGGCGTGCACCTGAATCGCTGAACCTGCGTGGGCGGCCTCCGGAATGTCGGATGTCCCGTCGGCCACGCCGGAGCGCCTGGCACACCGCGCGGCGTGTCGCCGAGGCATCCGACATTCCGGAGCAGCGCGGTCTGCGCGGTTGACGCGGCCCGCGCGGTCGCCGACGGTGTGGGCCACGCGGAGCGGGAGGCAACCGATACGCTGGTGGGCGTGACTCAAGAGAACCCCTTCGGACAAGTGCTCGTCGCGCTCGTCACGCCGATGACGGCTGACGGCGAGGTCGATTGGCCGGGGGTCGAGAAGCACATCGACGACGTCATCACGGCGGGTGCCGACGGCATCGTCGTCACCGGCACCACGGGTGAGACCTCGACCCTGACCGACCCCGAGAAGATCCGACTGGTCGAGGTCGGCAAAGACGTCGCCGCAGGCCGCGCGAAGATCATCACCGGTGGCGGCTCGAACGAGACGGCACACGCGATCGAGCTCTACAAGCACTCCGAACAGGTCGGTGCCGACGGCATCATGATCGTGACGCCGTATTACAACAAGCCGACGCAGGCGGGCATCCTCACGCATTTCCGGCTCGTCGCCGACGCGACCGACCTGCCCGTCATCCTCTACGACATCCCGGGTCGCACGGGCGTGCCGATCAAGTACGAGACGATCCTGCGCCTCGCGAAGCACCCGAACATCCTGGCGATCAAGGACGCGAAGGGCGACTTCTCCGAGGTCAGCCGGGTGCTCAACCAGACCGACCTCATGTACTTCTCGGGCGACGACGCGAACGTGCTCCCGCACCTGTCGATCGGGGCCACGGGCCTCATCGGCGTCACGGCGAACATCGCCCCGGCCCCGTACCGCACGATCGTCGACGCCGTGAACCGCGGCGACCTCGCGACCGCGACCGCCGAGCACCAGCGGCTCGAACCGCTCGTGCGCGCCGTGATGACGCATGTCCCGGGCACGGTCGCGGCGAAGTACATCCTTCACGGCCTCGGCCGCATCTCCAGCCCGCGCGTGCGACTGCCGCTCGTCGGCCCCGAGGAGTGGGAGGCGGCGCTCATCGAAGACGAGATCGACCTCGTGCAGGGCATCCCCGGGGTCGACTTCCATCGGTTCCGCCCGGACCGCAACGCCGCCGCCGGCGGCGCCCTGCCGAAGGTCGCCGGCACCACACGCTGAGCTCGAGCGGCCGACGGCCTGGCGGCCGCCCGCGACAGCGAAGACCACGAGACATCCGCGACGCCCGGTCGTCGCACCGAACTGAACACCGCGAACAGAAGGAGGACTTCATGTCCGACGTCGTCATCGACCCTGCCCCGATCGAGGCCGGAACCCTGCGCATCATCCCCATCGGCGGCCTTGGCGAAGTGGGCCGCAACATGACGAGCTTCGAGATCGACGGCAAGATCCTCATCGTCGACTGCGGCGTGCTGTTCCCCGAGGAGCACCAGCCCGGCGTCGACCTGATCCTGCCCGACTTCGGATTCTTGCGCGACCGGCTCGACGACATCGTCGGAGTGGTCCTGACACACGGGCACGAGGACCACATCGGCTCGGTGCCGTACCTCCTGAAGCTTCGCGGCGACATCCCGCTGATCGGTTCGCAGCTCACGCTCGCTCTCGTCGAGGCGAAGCTGAAGGAGCACCGCATCCAGCCCTACAGCCTCACGGTGAAAGAGGGCCAGCATGAGCGGCTCGGCCCCTTCGGCCTGGAGTTCGTGGCCGTCAACCACTCGATCCCCGACGCACTCGCCGTGGCCATCAAGACCGACGCGGGCACGGTGCTCGCCACCGGCGACTTCAAGATGGACCAACTGCCCCTCGACGGACGGCTCACCGACCTGCGCGAGTTCGCGCGTCTCGGCGAGGCGGGCGTCGACCTGTTCATGGTCGATTCGACGAACGCGGATGTCCCGGGCTTCACCCCGCTCGAGAAGGACATCGGCCCCGTGCTCGACCAGGTGATCTCGCGGGCCACGAACAAGGTCGTCGTGGCCAGCTTCTCGAGCCACGTGCATCGCGTGCAGCAGGTGCTCCACGCCGCCCACGCGAACGGGCGGCGAGTCGCCCTGCTCGGCCGCTCGATGGTGCGCAACATGACCATCGCGGCCGATCTCGGCTACCTCCAGGTGCCCGAGGGCGTGCTCGTCGACTACAAGAAGGCGGGCGACATCCCCGACGATCGCATCGTCTACATGTCGACCGGTTCGCAGGGCGAGCCCATGGCGGTGCTGAGCCGCATGGCGAACCGCGACCACCAGATCGAGATCGGCGAGGGCGACACGGTCATCCTCGCGTCGAGCCTGATCCCGGGCAACGAGAACGCCGTGTACCGCGTCATCGACGGGCTCACGAAGCTCGGCGCGAACGTGGTGCACAAGGGCAATGCGAAGGTGCATGTGTCAGGCCACGCGGCGGCAGGTGAGCTGCTCTACTGCTACAACATCCTGAAACCGAAGAACGTGCTGCCGATCCACGGCGAATACCGTCATCTCTTCGCCAACGCGAAGCTCGCCCAGGAAACGGGCATCCCCGAGCGCAACACGTTCATCGGCGAGAACGGCACGGTGTACGACCTCCGCGACGGCGAGGTGCGCGTGGTCGGCCAGCTCGACCTCGGATTCGTCTACGTCGACGGCTCCACGGTCGGCGAGATCACCGATGCCGACCTGAAGGATCGCCGCATCCTGGGCGAGGAGGGCTTCATCTCGGTCATCGTCGTGGTCGACGCCTCGACCGGCCGCGTCATCTCCGGCCCCGAGATCCACGCGCGCGGCTTCGCCGAAGACGACGCCGTGTTCGAGGACGTGAAGCCGAAGATCATCGCAGCGCTGGCCGATGCCGCGCACAACGGCGTTCGCGACTCGCACGCGCTCTCGCAACTCGTGCGGCGCACGCTCGGCACGTGGGTGAACCGTCGCCTGCGTCGTCGCCCGATGCTCGTTCCGCTCGTCATCGAGGCGTGAGGCCGAGCCGGGCGCGGGCTACCCCGCGCTCGCTCCGGCGGATGGATCAGGGAAGCCCCCGATTCGTCCCCGATGAGGCTTCCGGAGACTGGTCTCCGGTCTCTATGGTTGAGCGAGCCCGACACCCTTCCCTCCGTCGGGCGACCCGAACGAAGGAGCGCAGTGGGCGTCTGGCGGAAATGGATCTTCCCGAGCATCCGGATCGTGCTGGCGGCGGTGATCGCCGTCGCGCTTGCGAAGCTGGCGTTCTTCCCCGACCGCGCTGAGGATCCGCAGACGGCATACCCGACGGGAACGGTCGAGGAGGCGACGACACCCGTCGCGCGAGGCTCGATCGCGAACGACGTCGTGCTCACGGGCACCGTCAATGCCGATACCGCGGTGTCGGTCAAGGCGACGGGCAACGGCACGGTCGACGAGGTGTTCGCGAAGGTCGGCCAACAGGTGCAGGCCGGCGACAAGCTGTTCGACATCAAGGTCGTCGACCAGCCCGAGCCGATCACCACGACCGGTCCCGAAGGTGCGCCCGTCATTACCCCGCCCGAGCCCGGCCACCACTTCGAGAAGGTGTTCGCACCCGCCTCGGGTGTGCTCTCGTCGCTCGATGTGCTCCCCGGGCAGCCGATCACCGTCGGCCAGGTCTCGGGTAAGGTCGCGCCGCCGACCTTCAACGTCACGGCCTCGATCGCGCCCGCACTCCAGTACCGGTTGAAGCAGCAGCCGAGTGAGGCGCAGGTCGAGATCAGCGGCGGACCCGCGCCGTTCGCATGCACCGGTCTCGCGATCACGACGCCGCTGAACGGCGCGGGCGAGGGCGACGGCAACGGCGACGGCGCCGCAGGGGCCGGTGCGGGTACCGGCGGTGCGGCGACGGTGACCTGCCGTGTTCCCGCCGAGGTCCGCGTCTTCGCGGGTCTCGCGGCTCAGGTGACGATCGCAGCGGGCGCCGCGGAGAACGTGCTCATCGTTCCCACGACGGCAGTGGAGGGCGGAGCCGAGACGGGTCTCGTGTGGCTCGTCGATGCCGACGGTGCACACCGTGAACAGCCCGTGAAGCTGGGGCTCACCGACGGCTCGCAGGTCGAGATCGTGGAGGGCCTCGCCGAGGGCGACACCGTGCTGCAGTTCGTGCCCGGCGCGCCGGCGGTTCCCGAGGCCGCCTGCACGACCGGGCCCGACGGCGCGACCGTCTGCATGGAGGGCAAGTGAGCGTTCTCCTCGAGGCGCGCGACGTGACGCGCACGGTCGACGTGATCGATGGTGAGCCCCTCACGATCCTGGCGGGGGTCGACCTCGCGGTCGCGGAAGGCGACCGCGTCTCGATCGTCGGCCGCTCGGGTTCGGGCAAGTCGACGCTGCTCAACGTGCTGGGGCTGCTCGATGCGCCGACGTCGGGCGAGCTCACGTTCCTCGGGCGCGATGCGCGCAGGCTCCGCGGTGCCGCACGCGACCGTCTTCGCGGCGGCGAGATCGGCTTCGTCTTCCAGCAGTTCAACCTGCTCCCGGGGCGCACTGCGCTCGAGAACGTCGCCACCCCGTTGTACTACGACGCCGGTCGCGCATTCTGGCAGCGGGAGAAGATCGCGCGGGAGATGCTCGAGCGCGTCGGGCTGGGCGAGCGCGTCGCACAGCTGCCCTCGCGGCTGTCGGGCGGTGAGCAGCAGCGTGTGGCGATCGCGCGCGCCCTCGTGCGCCGGCCCCGGCTGATCCTCGCCGACGAACCGACCGGCGCGCTCGACCTCGCGACGGGGCAGACCGTGATGGAGCTGATGGAGGAGGTCGCCGGCGAGACGGGCGCCGCGCTCGTGACCATCACGCACGACCCCGCGATCGCGCAGCGAGCGTCGCGTCACCTGCGGCTCGAGGCCGGGCGCCTCATCGCCGACGAGCCGCGCGAGTACGGCGGCGCCGACGCGGCCGACGCGGCCGACGACCCGGCGCACGCTGAGCTCGTCGACGGGGCCGCGGCGTGAGGGGGCTCGGCAAGTTCCTCACCGGGATCGCCTCGTCGCTCGCCGAGGCCTGGGAGGAGCTGCGGATCCACAAGGGTCGAGTGCTGCTCTCACTCGTCGGTGTGGCCGTCGCCGTCTGCGCCCTCACCACGGTCGTCGGCGCGGGGGCGATGGCAGAGCAACTCTCTCGGGAGGTGAGCGAGCGCCAGAGCGGCCGACCGGCGTCGATCACGTTCTCGGCCTACATGCAGAGCCCGACCGGGCAGATCGACGCCGCCGCGGTCGACGCGGCATGGACTGAATCGCTCGCCCGTCACGAGGTCGCCTTCGCGAGCCGCGTGACCTGGGCGAGCGCGAACGTGCAGTACGCCGACGGGGTTTCGCCCGCCAACCTGCAGCTCATCGACGTGCCGTACGGCGAGATGCACCGCGTGCAGATCGTCGACGGTGCGTGGTTCACCGACCGTGACGCCCGGCGTCTCGCTCCCGCCGTGATCGTGAACGAGGTGGTCTGGGATCGGCTCGGGCGCCCGCCGATGGCGACGCATCCGACGCTCGAGCTCGCCGATTCGGGTGTGAGCGCGGTGATCATCGGGGTCTCGCGTGCGATGAGCGAGTACGACGGCGAGAGTGCCTATGTGCTGAACGATGCGTTCCCAGCGCTCGGCGTCGTCGTCGATCCGATGATGATGAGTTCGCCGAGCTACGAGATGTGGGTGCCCGAGGAGCACGCCGACGGACTCATGCAGGCGATCTCCGAGGAGGTGCGTGCCGCGCTCGGCGAGGGCTCGGGGTTCGACGGCTGGCGGGGCGACTACGGCGCCTGGCCCGAGGATCCCTTTCTGGCGACGAAGCTCGTCGTGGCGGGGGTGGCCGTCGTGATCCTCGTGCTCGGCGCGCTCAGCCTCGTGAACATCACGCTCGTCACGGTGCGAACCCGCATCCGCGAGATCGGCATCCGACGCACCTTCGGCGCGACCGGCGGGCGCGTGTTCTTCGCGGTGATGCTCGAGAGCGTCGTGGGCACGTTCGTCGCCGGCATCGTCGGCGTCGGCGTGTCGATCGCACTCGTGCGCAGCCCCCTCCCGGCGATGCTCATCGGCTCCTCGCCCGATGACATGCCCGGCTTCCCGGTCGAGGCGGCCGTCGTCGGCATCCTGGCCGCGACGGTCGTCGGCGCACTCGCGGGGCTCCTGCCCGCGCTGACGGCGGTGCGGGTGAAGGTGATCGATGCGATCCGATTCTGATTGCGCGACGATCCGCTTCCGAGCGGGAAACACGGACGTAACACCTCGGTCGTAGCATCCGCGCATGGCGGCGTTCGGCATCCGATCCGCCGTCCCCGACGACGGCGCGTTCCTCGCGGACATGGTCGTGGAGGCGGCGAACTGGCGGGCGGGTGCGACCCGTCCCCGGCCGGTCGTGCTCGCCGACCCCGTGTACCGCGGCTACATCGCCGGATGGCAGCGCCCCGCCGACCGCGGCGTCGTCGCGGTCGACGGCGATGGCCGCCCGGTGGCTGCGGCGTGGTACCGACTGTTCGGCGCCGATGCCGCAGCACACGGATTCGTCGCCGCGGGTGTACCCGAGCTCATCATCGGCGTGCGGCCGCTCTGGCGTGCGCAGGGCGTCGGTCGCGCGCTGCTGCGGTCGCTCGTGGAGGGGGCGCGGAGCGCGGGCTTCGCCCGGCTGACGCTGAGCGTCGAGCACGGCAACTTCGCCGAGGCGCTCTACCGCTCCGAGTCCTTCGTGGTCGTCGAGTCCCGAGGGGGCCGGGACACGATGGTCCGTACCCTGCGCTGACCCTGCGTCCGACCGATCGGATGACCCTCCGCCGGGTCATCCGATCCGCAGACACTCGCCCGTTGATACGGGGCGGAGTCGGGGGTCGGCCGTAACGTGGGGAGCATGGCTACGAGCACCAGGTCGAACGGGCGCGCCTCGGGCACCCCGTCGCGCAGCTCGAGCTCGCGTACGGCACCCACCAAGAAGCTGCCGGCGACGGCCAAGGCGTCCGCGGCGTCGAAGAAGGCGGCGTCCGCGCCGGCCGGGCCGAACCTCTTCGTCCGCGCCTGGATGGGCCTCGCGCACCTGACGGGGGGTGCGGCGCGCGCACTCGGTCCCGAGACGCTCGCGAAGGAGGAACGTCGCGACGGACTGCCCTTCTTCATCGTGCTGCTCGCGATCGCGGGTGCCGTCGTCGAGTGGTTCTTCATCAACGATCCGATCGCGCAGACGCTCGACGCGTGGACGTTCGGCATGCTCTTCGGCCGGGTCGCGTTCGCACTTCCCGTGGTCATGCTCGTCTTCGCCGTCTGGCTGTTCCGGCACCCGAGTTCGGTGCACGACAACACTCGCATCGGCATCGGACTCGGCCTGCTCCTGCTCACCGTGTCGGCGCTCTGCCACCTCTTCGGCGGTCAGCCCGAGCCGCGCGAGGGCATGGCGGTGCTCGCTCGCGCCGGCGGCATCCTGGGCTGGATGCTCGCGCAGCCGCTCATCCTGCTCATCACGTCGGTCGGGGCGACGATCGTCGTCATCCTGCTCGCGGCGCTCTCGCTGCTCATCATGACGAAGACGCCGCCGAACCGCATTCCGTCACGGTTCCGCGAGCTCTACGCCTGGCTGTTCGGAGCTCCCGACGAGGCCGAAGCACCCGCCGACACCCCGGCGAAGCCCTCGCGCCGCGAGCGCAAGAAGGCCGTGCAGGCAGAGCTCGACGGCATCGACGACCTCGGCGACGAGCCCGAGCACACCGGCCTGCTGCCGTGGTGGCGACGCAACGACTCCAACCGCGAAGAAGACCCGGCATTCGAGGCCCCGGGCGCCGACGGCATCACCGAGGTGTTCGGTCCCGGATCGGCCGCGGGGAGCTTCGAGTCCCCGCTCGAAGGAGTGGGCGGCCCCGCCTCCTATGGCACCGAGGTGCTCGGCGATCTCGAGCGAGCCGAGTCGGCGCTGGCGCACTTCACCGGCGACGTCCCACGCGGCGGCACGGGCCTTCGCGGCGACGAAGGCGGCCAGACCACGGCCCTGCCGATGTTCGACGGGCTCGATGACGGCGCATCTGCCGCGTCGACCACGGGCGACGGCGGGCTCGGCGGCATCGACGGCGGCGAGGCATCCCTTCGACAGGCTCAGGACGGCGCCGAACCCGAACGCCCGTACTCGCTGCCGGCGGCATCGACGCTCGCCGCCGGCGCGCCCGCGAAGTCGCGTTCGCAGGCGAACGACGACGTGGTGCGCCAGATCACCGGGGTGCTCGACCAGTTCGGCGTCGACGCGAAGGTCACGGGGTTCTCGCGCGGGCCGACGGTCACGCAGTACGAGATCGAGCTCGGCCCCGGGGTGAAGGTCGAGCGGGTCACGGCGCTCTCGAAGAACCTCGCCTACGCCGTCGCGTCGAACGAGGTGCGCATCCTCTCGCCGATCCCGGGCAAGAGCGCCATCGGCGTGGAGATCCCGAACGCCGACCGCGAGACGGTGACCCTCGGCGACGTGCTGCGCTCGGGTGCGGCGGTCAACGCGTCGCATCCCATGACGATCGGCGTCGGAAAAGACGTCGGCGGGGGGCACGTCGTGGCCAACCTCGCGAAGATGCCCCACCTGCTGGTGGCGGGCTCGACCGGCTCGGGCAAGTCGAGCTTCGTGAACTCGATGATCACGTCGCTGCTCATGCGAGCGAAGCCCGCCGACGTGCGCATGGTGCTCATCGACCCGAAGCGCGTCGAACTCGCACCCTACGCCGGAGTACCGCACCTCATCACGCCCATCATCACGAACCCCAAGAAAGCGGCCGAGGCGCTGCAGTGGGTCGTGAAGGAGATGGACATGCGCTACGACGACCTCGCGTCGTTCGGCTTCCGTCACATCGACGATTTCAACAAGGCCGTCGTGGGCGACGAGATCGTGCTGCCGGCCGGTTCCGAGCGCAAGCTCAAGCCGTACCCGTACCTGCTCGTCGTCGTCGACGAGCTCGCCGACCTCATGATGGTGGCTCCGCGCGACGTCGAGGACTCGATCGTGCGCATCACGCAGCTCGCTCGCGCGTCGGGCATCCACCTCGTGCTCGCCACCCAGCGGCCGAGCGTCGACGTCGTCACGGGCCTCATCAAGGCCAACGTGCCCTCGCGTCTCGCCTTCGCGGTGACGAGCGTCACCGACTCCCGCGTCATCCTCGACCAGCCCGGGGCCGACAAGCTCATCGGCCAGGGCGATGGGCTGTTCCTGCCCATGGGTGCGTCCAAGCCCATCCGCGTACAGGGCGCGTGGGTCACCGAAGCCGAGATCGAACGCGTCGTGAAGCACGTCACCCGGCAGGCGCGGCCCGAGTACCGGCAGGATGTCGCGGCCGCCGTCGAGCGGAAGGAGATCGATGCCGACATCGGCGACGACCTCGAGCTTCTGCTCGCCGCGGCCGAGCTCGTCGTGTCGACGCAGTTCGGCTCGACGTCGATGCTGCAGCGCAAGCTGCGGGTGGGCTTCGCCAAGGCCGGACGCCTCATGGACCTCCTCGAGTCGCGCGAGATCGTCGGCCCGAGCGAGGGCTCGAAGGCGCGCGATGTTCTCGCCACCGCCGAGCAGTTGCCCGAGGTGCTCGCACGACTGCGCGGCGAGCCGTCGGGGCCGCCGCCTGCTGCCCCTGCCCCGTCCGGCGCGGCCCCGACCGGCTCACCCGCTCCGGCCGACCGAACCACCGCGCCCGCCGATACCTGGGGCGAGCCCGACGATCGCTACGACGACGACCCCGTCGATCGGCGCAGTCATGGCCTGCCCGAGGTCGAGGCCGACTCCGACGAAGATGCCTGGGGGCTGACCGGTCGCGACTGACGGGTCGTCCGCGCGACGCCGTGCTGCGGCATCCGTCTCCCGGTACAGTTGGCCGTATGACCAATCCCGCCGGCAGCCCCGCGCGATCGGCGAACTGGAACCTTCCCAACGCGATCACGGTTGTTCGGATCCTGCTCGCGCCCGTGTTCTTCTGGCTGCTGCTCGCCGACGACGGCGAGGGCGGCGCCCTCCGGTGGATCGCGACCGCGCTGTTCGTGGTCGCGATCTCCACCGACTGGGTCGATGGGTACCTCGCCCGCAGTCGCGGGCTCGTCACCGACCTGGGCAAGATCCTCGACCCGATCGCCGACAAGCTCCTGACGAGCGGTGCGCTGGTGTGCCTCTCGATCCTCGGCGAGGTGCCGTGGTGGGTCACCGCGCTCATTGTCGTGCGCGAAGTGGGCATCACCGTGTGGAGATTCGTGGAGCTCGGTCGGGGCAACGTCGTGCCGGCCTCGTCGGGCGGCAAGTTGAAGACCGTCGCCCAGTCGGTCGCGATCTCGTTCGCGCTGGCGCCACTGCCTGCGCTCCTCGGCGAGTGGATGGCGTGGGTCAACGCGGTGCTCATCGCGATCGCACTCGTGCTCACCGTGTGGTCGGGCCTGCTGTACGTGCGCGACGCCGTGCGCCTCGCGCGCTCGGGCGGCACCGGCGCCTGAGATGGGCGAACGGATGTCCCTGCCCCGAGATGCTCGTGACGGTGAAGCTGCAGGCGCCGGCTCAGACCCGGCCGCTCGGCTCATCGCAGCCCTCACGCGTCGTGGCCTTCGCATCGGCGTCGCCGAGTCGCTCACCGGCGGGCTGCTCGTCGCCGAACTCATCCGCATCCCGGGCGCTTCGGCCGTGGTGAGCGGGGGAGTCGTCGCATACGACACCGCGGTGAAGCGCACGCTCCTCGGCGTCGACGCGGCGTTGCTCGCGCGCGAGGGGGCGGTGCATCCTGAGGTCGCCCGCCAGATGGCCACAGGTGTTCGCGCGGCCCTCGCCGTCGACGGGCGGCCCGCTGACCTCGGCATGGCGACGACCGGTGTCGCGGGCCCCGACTGGCAGGACGGGCGTGCACCCGGCACGGTCTACCTCGGGATCGCCGACGCCGAGGGGGCCGAGGCGATCGAGCTCGAGTTCGACGGCGACCGAGCGGCGATCCGTGCCGCGACCGTCCACGCGGCACTCGAGGTGCTCCTGGCGCGTCTCGAGCCGGGCCGCGAGCCGGAGTAGCGGCTCACGCCTTCCCGGCCGGCCGCCGATAGCGGTGCTCGGGCCGACCCGCCGACCCATACCGCGGCGCGACTTCAGCGACGCCCGTTGCGACGAGGTGCTCGAGGTAGCGTCGCGCGCTCACCCGGGACATCCCGAGCGATTCGGCGATCTCCGCCGCCGAGGCGTCGGTCGCGCACTCCGAGAGCCCCTCCGACACGCGTTGCAGGCTGACGGCCGAGAGGCCCTTCGGGAGACTCGCTCTGTGCACGGGCGACACGCCGATCACCTGGTCGACGGCGCGCTGGTCGAGCGTCGTGCGCGGCGCAGCGCGGTCGGCGGCGATGCCGCGTCGCACCTCGTCGAGTCGTTCGCCGAGGCTCGCGCCCGAGAACGGCTTGACGAGGTAGTGGCGAACGCCGAGCAGGCGCGCCTGGCGCACGGTGTCAAGATCCCGCGCCGCGGTGACCGCGATCACCTCGACGTCGTCCCCTGCGGCCCGGAGCCGTCGCAGCACGTCCAATCCGCCGAGGTCGGGCAGGTAGACATCGAGCAGCACGAGGCCGGGCCGGTGGGCGGCGATCGCGGCAAGGGCATCGCTGCCGGTGTGCGCCTCGGCGACGACGGTGTACCCGGGCCGAGCATCGACGAACGCGCGGTTGACGTGGGCGACGGCGAAGTCGTCGTCGACGATGACGACGCGGATGTCGGGGCTCACGCCGTCGCTCCCGCTTGTGCTGCACTCACCGGGGCAGCGGGCGTCGCGGCGATGTCCCAAGGCAGGCGTACCGTGAATCGGGCGCCGCCTTCGGGGGCCGTGCTCACGGTCGCGTCGCCGCCGAGCCGGGCCGAGACGCGCTTGACGATCGTCAGCCCGATGCCGCGCCGCGCCTTGCCGGGAGACGGCGCCTTGCCGCTGACATCGGGATCGAAGATCGCGTCGCGAAGCTCTTCGGGAACGCCGGGGCCGTCATCGTCGACGCGCACGATCACGGCCTGCGGCTCGAGGTCGTCGCGCACCGAGAGCCTGATTCGACCGCCCAGCGCGCAGGCCTCGATCGCGTTGTCGAGCAGGTTCGCGACGACGGTCACGAGATCGGTACGAGCCCGCTGGCCGGATGGGGCGTCGAGATGCGACTCGGCGTCGACCTCGAGCTCGATGCCGAGTTCCTGCGCGCGGGAGCGTTTCGCGAGCACGAGCGCGGCGATCTCGACGTCGGCGATGCCGTCGTGCTCGTCGACCGCTGAGAGCGCGCCGCCGCTGCCGACACGCTCGATGAAGGCGATGGCGGCGTCGACGTGACCGAGTTCGAGCAGCCCGCTCACGACGTGCAGCTTGTTCGAGAACTCGTGCGACTGCGCCCGCAGCCCCTCGGCGAGCCCCTGTGCGCCCTGCAGTTCGCGCAGCATGGCCTCGAGTTCGGTGCGATCGCGCAGGATCGCGATCGCACCGATGTCGCGGCCGTCGACCCGCACCCGGTCGCCGTGCACGAGCAGGATGCGTTCACCCGAGAGCACGGGCGTCTCACGCTCCTCACCCGAGGCGATGAACCGGGCGAGTTCCGCGTCGAGCACCGCCTCGATGCGCGCCCCGAGCACGGCGTCGGCGTCGGGCACGTCGAGCAGTCGCGCCGCGGCGTCGTTCATGAGGAGGATCCGTCCGTCGTCGTCGACGGCGACGAGCCCCTCGCGGATGCCGTGGAGCATCGCCTCGCGAGTCTCGAGCATGGCGCGGATCTCGTCGGGCTCGAGCCCGTAGATGCGGCGTCGGATGACCCTGCCGATCCATGCGGAGCCGACGACGCCGATCACGGCCGCGGCGACGAGCGCCACCAGCAGCACCGCGAGTCCGTCGAGGAAGTCGGCGCGGAGATCGGACTCGAGGATGCCGACCGAGACCTGCCCCATCACCTCGCCGTCGGCGTCGAAGATCGGCACCTTGACCCGCCAGGACTCGCCGAGCGTGCCGGTCTGGGTTCCGACGTAGACCTGGCCCGAGAGTGGGATGGCGGGGTCGGTGGACACCTTCTCGCCGATGCGGTCGGGGTTCGGGTGCGAGTAGCGGATGCCCGTTTCGTTCGCGACGACGACGTAGGTCACGTCGGAGGATTCCCGCACGACCTCGGCGACGGGCTGGATCGTCGCCGACGGGTCGGCGTCGTCGAAAGCGCCGATGATCACGGGCAGCCCGGCGACCGATTGCGCCACGGCGATCATGCGGTCCTGGTAGGCGTCGCGCAGTTGCTGCTCCTGCAGCCACATCGCGGTGACACCGGTGCCGACGACGGTCGTGAGCACGATGGCGACCTGCAGCAGCAGCAGCTGCATGCCAAGCGTCATCGACCGGCTCACCAGTCCAGTGTGCGGCATCCATGGCCCGTCGACGTCACCCGCAGCCGTGACCAATACGACCGAATCGACCGATACGACCAGTACGACCGTTACGACCGCAGCATTCCCGCGACGGATGCCCGCACCTAGCGTCGTGTCCACATCGATCGTCGCCCGCGGATGAACCCGGGCGCTCAAGGAGGAGAATTGCGATCTCACAGCGGGCCGCGCACGTCGGCCACCATCCGCCCCTCACGCGGGGCGGCACGAACCGCGATCGCGGGCCTCGGCATCGCCTCGGTGCTCGGGCTCGCCGCCTGCAGTGCGCCGACGGCCGAAGCCGGCGGCTCAGGGGCGGACGAGGCGGTCTCGCTCGAGTCCGTGAACCTCATCGCGCCCGCCGACCCCGGCGGCGGCTGGGACCAGACCGCCAGGGCGATGTCGCAGGTGCTGACCGATGAGGAGCTCGTCGGATCCGCCCCGGTCGAGAACATCGGAGGGGCGGGCGGCACCGTCGGTCTCGCCGCGCTCGCCAACGAGAAGGACCCGGCGACCCTCATGGTCACCGGCCTCGTGATGGTCGGCGCGGTCGAGACGAACGCCTCGGCGGTGCGCATCGAGGACATGACCCCGATCGCGAAGCTCACCGAGGAAGCGCTCGTGCTCGTGGTCCCCGCATCGTCGCCCTACAAGACCGCCGAGGACCTCGTCGACGCGATCGTCGAACAGGGCGCCGCGATCTCGGTCACGGGCGGCTCGGCCGGCGGCGCAGACCACATCCTCGCGGGCATGCTGCTCACCGAGGCCGGCGTCGACCCGGCCGACATCCCGTCGACGCTCAACTACATCCCGAACTCGGGCGGCGGCGAAGCCGTCACGATGCTGCTCGGCAACACCGTGCAGGCGGGCATCTCCGGCGTGGGCGAGTTCGTCGAGCAGATCGAGGCCGGCGAACTGCGGGCCCTTGCGGTCTCGTCGCCCGAACCCGTCGACCTGCTGCCCGACACCCCGACCCTGGTCGAGGAGGGTTACGACGTCGAGCTCACGAACTGGCGCGGCATCCTCGCGCCCGCGGGCATCTCCGACGCCGACGCCGAGGCACTGCGCACCCTCGTCACCGACCTGCACGACTCGACGGGATGGGGCGCCACGCTCGAGGAGAAGGGCTGGGCCGATGCATTCCTCGTCGGCGACGACTTCGCGTCATTCCTCGAGGGCGACATCGCCGAGGTCACCGAGACGCTCCAGACGATCGGCCTGGTCGCGCCATGACCTCGCCGGCACCGGCTCCCCGCGACGCCACGGCGTCGGGGGGAGCCCCCGCGTCGGCGCCTGTCCGTGCGCCGATCGGCGAGTTCGTCTTCGCGGGCGTCTGCGCCGCACTCGGCGTGTACGCGATCGTCGGCGCCGGCTTCATCCGGGTGCCGCCCGGCTCGGCCAGCGTGCTCGGACCCCGCGTATTCCCCTACGCAGTCGGGCTACTGCTCGTCGCGGCATCCGTCGCCGTCATCGTGCAGGTCGCGCGCGGGCATCGCGGCGTCCCCGACGACGGCGAGGACATCGACCCCGACGCCCCGACCGACTGGCTCACCGTCGCCAAGCTCGTCGCATGCTTCCTCACCCAGCTCCTGCTCATCGAGTGGGCCGGGTGGCCCTTCGCGGTGATGGTGCTCTTCGGGGGCGCCGCGTGGTCGCTCGGCGCGAAGCGCTGGTGGGCGGCACTGCTCATCGGCCTCGGCCTCGGCCTCACCACCCAACTCGTCTTCGGCGCCTGGCTCGGCCTGTCCCTGCCCGCCGGCCCGCTCCTCGACTGGATCCCGATCTTCCATGGATAGCCTCAACGCCCTCCTCGAGGGGTTCGCCACCGCGCTGCAGCCCCAGTACCTCCTCTACGCCCTCTTCGGCGTGTTCATCGGCACCGCCGTCGGCGTGCTGCCCGGCATCGGGCCGGCGATGACCGTCGCGCTGCTGCTGCCGCTCACCTACTCGCTCGATCCCACCGGTGCGCTCATCGTGTTCGCCGGCATCTACTACGGCGGCATGTACGGCGGGTCGACGACCTCGATCCTGCTCAACACACCGGGGGAGTCGTCGTCGATCGTGACGGCCCTCGAGGGCAACCGGATGGCCAAGGCGGGCCGCGGAGCGGCAGCGCTCGCGACCGCGGCGATCGGTTCGTTCGTCGCGGGCACGGCGGCGACGCTCGCGCTCACGTTCCTCGCACCGGGCATCGCGAAGCTCGCCGTGCAGCTCGGTCCCGCCGACTACTTCGCCCTCATCGTCGTCGCGTTCCTGACCGTGGGCGCGCTGCTCGGTTCCAGCGTCCCGCGCGGGCTCGTCTCGCTCGGTCTCGGACTGCTGCTCGGCCTCGTCGGCACCGAGGTGCTGTCGGGCCAGCAGCGGTACACGTTCGGCATCGCGAGTCTCGCCGACGGCATCGACGTCGTGCTCATCGCCGTCGGCCTCTTCGCGCTCGGCGAGACGCTCTACGTGGCGTCACGGCTTCGGCACGGGGCGGTGCGGGTCATCCCGGTCACCCGCGGATGGCGCAACTGGATGACGCGTCGCGACTGGCGCCGCTCCTGGCGGCCGTGGCTGCGCGGTACCGCGATCGGGTTCCCGATCGGCACGATCCCGGCGGGAGGGGCGGATGTCGCGACGTTCCTCTCGTACGCGACCGAGCGCAAGCTCGCGAGAGGCAACGCGCGTGCCGAGTTCGGCCGCGGCGCGATCGAGGGGGTCGCCGGGCCCGAGGCGGCCAACAACGCCGCTGCGGCCGGCGTGCTCGTTCCGCTGCTCACGCTCGGCCTGCCGACCACGGCGACCGCGGCGATCATCATCTCGGCATTCCAGTCGTACGGCATCAGGCCCGGCCCGATGCTCTTCGAGAACCAATCGGGTCTCGTGTGGGCGCTCATCGCGAGCCTCTACATCGGGAACGTCATGCTGCTCGTGCTCAACCTGCCGCTCGTGGGCATGTGGGTGAAGGTGCTCCGCATTCCGCGGCCGTACCTGTATGCGGGCATCCTGGCGTTCGCGGGGCTCGGGGCGTACGCCCTCCACTTCAACGTGTTCGACACGCTGATCCTGCTCGCCATCGGCCTCGTCGGGTTCCTGATGCGTCGGTACGGCTATCCGGTGGCGCCGATGGTGGTCGGCGGCATCCTCGGTCCGATGGCCGAGGAGCAGCTCCGCAAGGCGATGGCGATCAGCCAGGGTGATCTCTCGTACCTCGTGCACAGCCCATTCGCGATCATCGCCTACTCGACGCTCGCGGTGATCATCGTGCTCGGGGTCTGGCTGAAGCGGCGCCAGGCCCGCCTCGAGGCGACCGCCCCGGAGCCGATCACCGCCTCACTGCCGGCGTGGGAAGAGGCGGACCGGTAGCGGAATTTTCTTCGTGAACACCCTGTTACATGTGGCGAGGTTCACACGAAAGCTCCAGTGTGCCACGCTAGATTGGAAGCCACGAGGGTCGGGTAGACTGGCTCTCCCGTTTCCGGTCTCGGCGAGGCCGCAGGCACAGTAGAGGAGGTTCCCCGATGGTTCTGGTTCGACAGGAGATCGGCGATGTGTTGAGGGACTTCCGGCTGCAGAAGGGGCGCACGCTCCGGCAGGTGGCGTCCAAGGCGAGCGTCGCGCTCGGCTACCTGAGCGAGGTCGAGCGGGGTCAGAAAGAGGCCTCGAGCGAGATCCTCGCGTCGGTCGCCGATGCGCTCGACACGCCGATCTCGGTGATCATGCACGAGGTCGGCGACCGCATCGCAGTGCTCGAGGGCCTGAGCGTGGTGCCCGACAGCCTTCCCGACGAGCTCGTCGCCGAGTTCGACGCCGACATGATGGTGCGCTGACCGCGTCCGTCACCACAGACAATCGAATGCTTCGGCCGGTCCGCGGACCGGCCGAAGTCGTGTCCGGGAGAGAGGCCGATGAAGCTCAGCGAGTTCCAGATCGCCGTCGACGCCGAGTTCGGGGTGGGCTACGGCGGGGTCGTCGTGAACGACCTCGTGCTCGCGAAGCTCGGCGGGCGCACGGCCCGCGAGGCGCTCGCGGCGGGCGTGCGACCGCGTGAGGTCTGGCTCGCGTTGTGCGATGCGACGGATGTCCCGGAGGAGCGCCGCCACGGAGCCGGCAGGCCGGTGCCGGGCGACAGTCGCCACGGCGGACGCTGAGCGCTGCCCGATCCCCGAAGACGTCCTCGACACGCGGGGTATCTTCGAACATCTGTTCGGTCGCTGGGGTAGTCTCCTCAACAGCAGGAGTTCCAGCGCATCCATCCACATCTCCGCCGGTGACGGCGTCCGATGTCGGTGGCCGGCCATACGGTCGATGCGTCGGAACACACCGCAACCGCCTTGTCGCGAGACGCCGCGGGTCAGCACCGGTCAGCCGGGGCCCGCAACGTGGAACGACAGCCTAGAGGCAGCAGCAACCGAGCATCGAAGGAGCCCACACCATGGCATCACCAGCAGACCGCGAGAAGGCACTCGAAACCGCCCTCGCGCAGATCGACCGTCAGTTCGGCAAGGGCTCGGTCATGCGCCTCGGCAGCGAAGAGCGCGCGCCGGTCGAGGTCATCCCCACCGGTTCGATCGCCCTCGACGTCGCCCTCGGCATCGGCGGCCTTCCGCGCGGCCGCATCGTCGAGATCTACGGCCCCGAGTCCTCGGGCAAGACCACGCTCACGCTGCACGCCATCGCCAACGCCCAGCGCGCAGGGGGCATCGCCGCCTTCGTCGACGCCGAGCACGCGCTCGACCCCGAGTACGCCAAGAAGCTCGGCGTCGACATCGACGCTCTGCTCGTGTCGCAGCCCGACACCGGCGAGCAGGCGCTCGAGATCGCCGACATGCTCGTGCGGTCGGGATCGATCGACCTCATCGTCATCGACTCGGTCGCGGCCCTCGTGCCGCGCGCCGAGATCGAGGGCGAGATGGGCGACTCGCACGTCGGCCTGCAGGCCCGCCTCATGTCGCAGGCGCTCCGCAAGCTCACCGGTGGGCTCAACCAGACCAACACGACGATGATCTTCATCAACCAGCTCCGCGAGAAGATCGGCGTGTTCTTCGGCAGCCCCGAGACCACTGCGGGCGGCAAGGCGCTCAAGTTCTACGCCTCGGTGCGGCTCGACATCCGCCGCATCGAGACCCTGAAAGACGGCACCGATGCGGTCGGAAACCGCACCCGGGTGAAGATCGTCAAGAACAAGATGGCGCCGCCGTTCAAGCAGGCCGAGTTCGACATCCTCTACGGTGTCGGCATCTCGCGCGAGGGCAGCCTCATCGACTACGGCGTCGACCAGGGCATCGTCAAGAAGTCGGGTGCCTGGTACACGTACGACGGCGATCAGCTCGGGCAGGGCAAAGAGAACGCCCGCAACTTCCTGCTGCAGAACCCCGACATCGCGGCCGACATCGAGCAGAAGATCCTCGTGAAGCTCGGTATCGGCCAGCCCGCCGCCGTCTCGGGGGCTCCGTCGAACGTCGAGTCGATCACGTCGAAGCGCAAGGGCGCCTGACGCAGCGGTGCGATGACTGGGAGGGCCCGATGACCGGGGAGAGCATGATGAGCGACGCGGCCTCAGAACGGCTCGCCCCGGTCACGTACCTGCCGTGGGTGCGCGCCGATGCAGAGGTCATCGACTCGCCGACCGCCGCCCCGCCCGAGACCGGGGTCGAGCGTGACGAGCGCATCGACCGTCTGGTCGTCTCCCGCCTGCGGCGATCTGCGCTCTCGGTGATCGAGGTTCGCTCGGTACTCGCAGAGCACGGGCTCGACGAGCACGAGATCGACGAGTGGATCGGGCGCTACGAACGCCTCGGTTACCTCGACGACGCGCGGCTCGCCGAACAGCTCGTGCACAGCCACGGCGCGCGCCGCGGGCGCGGGAGCGGCGCGATCATGAACGAGCTGAACCGCCGAGGCATCGACGGGGCCATCGCACAGGCTGCCGTCGAAGACCTCGACCCCGAGACCGAGCGTGCGAACGCGCTGGCCGTCGCCGAACGTCGGGCTCGCCAGCTCACCGGCCTCGACCGACAGACCGCCGAGCGCCGCCTCGCGGCGTTCCTGCAGCGGCGGGGCTACTCGAGCGACATCGTGCGCGAGGCGGTGACGGCGGCGATCGCCGCGCCGGGCTCGTAAACTGGTGCGATCATGAGCACCATTCACGAGGTCGTATCGGGCGCGGTGACGCAGTCGTCACCCGCTCCGCGCACGTACGAGGTCCGCACCTTCGGGTGCCAGATGAACGTCCACGACTCCGAGCGGCTGAGCGGCTCGCTCGAGGCGGCCGGGTACGTTCCCGCCGACGGCGCCGAGCCCGACGTCGTCGTCATCAATACGTGCGCGGTGCGCGAGAACGCCGACAACAAGCTCTATGGCAACCTCGGGCACCTCGCCGGCGTCAAGCGTCGCCACACCGGCATGCAGATCGCGGTCGGCGGTTGCCTCGCCCAGAAAGACAAGAACGTCATCCTCGAGAAGGCGCCCTGGGTCGACGTCGTGTTCGGCACGCACAACATGGGGTCGCTGCCGAGCCTGCTCGAACGTGCACGACACAACGACGAGGCGCAGCTCGAGATCCTCGACGCCCTCGAGGTCTTCCCGTCGACCCTGCCGACCAAGCGCGACTCCACCTACAGCGGGTGGGTCTCGATTTCGGTCGGGTGCAACAACACGTGCACCTTCTGCATCGTGCCGGCACTGCGCGGCAAAGAGAAGGACCGCAGGCCGGGCGAGATCCTGGCCGAGATCCAAGCGCTCGTCGACGACGGCGCCGTCGAGGTCACCCTGCTCGGGCAGAACGTGAACTCCTACGGCGTCGAGTTCGGCGACCGGCAGGCGTTCGGCAAGTTGCTGCGTGCCGCGGGGCAGATCGAGGGTCTCGAACGCATCCGGTTCACGAGCCCGCACCCGGCGGCATTCACTGACGACGTGATCGATGCGATGGCCGAGACGCCCAATGTCATGCCCCAGCTGCACATGCCGCTGCAATCGGGCTCCGACCGCATCCTCAAGGCGATGCGCCGGTCGTACCGCTCCGAGAAGTTCCTCGGCATCCTCGACAGGGTGCGGGCGAAGATCCCGAACGCGGCGATCTCGACCGACATCATCGTGGGCTTCCCGGGTGAGACCGAAGAGGACTTCCAAGAGACCCTCCGCGTCGTCGAGGCCGCACGGTTCGCATCGGCGTTCACGTTCCAGTACTCGATCCGCCCGGGAACACCGGCGGCGACCATGGACGACCAGGTGCCGAAGGCCGTCGTGCAGGAGCGTTACGAGCGCCTCACCGCGCTGCAGGAGCGCATCTCATGGGAGGAGAACGAGAGGCTCGTCGGCCGTGCAGTCGAGGTGCTCGTCTCTTCGGGCGAGGGCAAGAAGGACGCCGAGACCCACCGGCTCAGCGGTCGCGCCGAAGACAGCCGCCTCGTGCACTTCGAGGTGCCCGCCGGTTCCGACGTGCCTCGACCGGGTGACGTCGTGTCGGTGACGATCACCCGCGCCGCGCCGTTCCACCTGCTGGCCGACTCGGTCGACGAGAACCCGTTGGCCATCCGCCGAACACGGGCGGGCGACGCGTGGGATCGTGCCGAAGCCGAGAGCTGTGCAGTGCCGGTCGCGGGTGGGTCATCCGACGCACGCCGGGTCTCGCTCGGACTGCCGACGCTTCGCGCTCGCACCGCCGAACCCCTCGTCGCACCCGGCGTCGGCACCATGCCGATCTACGATCCCACCGACGGCCAGCGCTGACGTGTCGCTCATCGCGATCGTCGGCGCGACGGGCACCGGCAAGTCCGACTTCGCGCTCGACCTCGCGGCGGCACTCGAACGGGCCGGCCGAGCCGCAGAGGTCGTGAACGCCGACGCCATGCAGCTCTACCGCGGCATGGACATCGGTACGGCGAAACTCTCGCCCGCCGAGCGCCGCGGTGTGCCGCACCACCTGCTCGACGTGCTCGATGTCACCGAAGACGCCTCGGTGGCGGCCTACCAGTCGGCGGCCCGAGGCGTGGTCGACGAGATCGTCGCGAGGGGCGCGGTCGCCCTCCTCGTCGGCGGTTCGGGCCTCTACGTGTCGAGCGTGATCCACGACTTCAGGTTCCCGGGCACCGATCCCGAGCTGCGGGCGAGGCTCGAGGCCGAGCTGGCCGAGCTCGGTCCCGGGCTCCTGCATGCGAGGCTGCGCGGCATCGACGCGGTGACTGCGGCGAGCGTCGACGCCCAGAACGGCCGCCGCATCGTTCGCGCGCTCGAGGTCATCGAGCTGACCGGCGAGCCCAAGGCGGCGCGGTTGCCCGATGAGCCGGTGCCGTGGCGCGAGCATCGCATCGTGCACCTGCGCAGCGAGCGTGGGCGCCTCGTCGAGCGCCTCGACGCACGCGCGCTCGACATGTGGCGGCGCGGGCTCGTCGACGAGGTGCGCGGCCTTCTGCCGCTCGGCATCGAGCGCGGGGTGACCGCACGAAAGGCGATCGGCTACGCGCAGGCGCTCGGTGAACTCAACGGTCGCATGACCCGCGCCGACGCGGTCGCAGAGACGCAGCAACTCACCCGCACCTATGCACGGCGCCAGGTCGGCTGGTTCAAGCGCTATGGCGATGCCGTCACGATCGACGCCGACGACGCGTCGGCCCGCGCCGCCGAACTCGGCCGTCTGGCGACCCTAGACTGAGGTGATGTCGTTCGATCTGCGATTCACCAAGGGCCAGGGCACCGGCAACGATTTCGTGCTCTTCAGCGATCCCGAGGGTGAATCCGAGTTGACGCCCTCGCAGATCGCCGCCATCTGCGACCGCCGGTTCGGCGTGGGCGCCGACGGCGTCATCCGCGCAGTGCGATCGGCGAACCTCGACGCGGGCGCCGCGGCGCTCGCCGAGAACCCGCATGCCGCGTGGTTCATGGACTACTGGAACTCCGACGGCTCGGTCTCCGAGATGTGCGGCAACGGCATCCGCGTCTACACGAAGTACCTGCTCGACCAGGGACTTGCCGACCTGCACCCCGGTGACGAGATCGCCATCGGCACGCGTGCCGGCGTGCGCACCGTGAGCCGCACCGCCAACGGGTTCCAGGCAGACCTCGGTTTCTGGCGGCTCGACGGCGGCGAGCCCCTCGTGCGGGCGAAGCAGCTTCCAGTTCCGCGACCGGGCCTCGGCATCGACGTCGGGAATCCGCACATCGTGGTCGCCCTCGCCGACGACGACGAGCTCGAGGGCCTCGACCTCGGCTATCAGCCCATCCTCGACCCCGAACCCGCCCATGGGGCCAACATCGAGTTCGTGGTCCCCGCCGAGCCGCTCGTCGAAGACGGCGTCGGTCGCATCCGCATGCGCGTGCACGAGCGGGGGTCGGGCGAGACGCTCTCGTGCGGTACCGGAGCCGTCGCCTCCGCGCTCGCAGTGCGGCACTGGGCGGGCGCGGGCGCACCGAACGACTGGCGCGTGAAGGTTCCGGGCGGCGTGCTCGGTGTGCGCATGTTCCAGGCCGACGACGGCGAGCATGTGGCTCTGTCGGGTCCTGCCGAGCTGGTGTTCGACGGGGTGCTGACGCTGGCCTGAGCTCGGCTCAGCGCCGCGCTTCGAGCACCCTGAAGCCCTTCGAGGTCTCGGCACGCTCGACGTCGAAGCCGAGTTCGTCGGCGATCCAGCGCTGCAGCGAGTCGGCTCCGAGCTGCTTGGCGACGACGAGCCATGCGCTCGCATCGTCGTCGAGGCGGGGGAGCCAGGACTCGAGCAGTGCGTGCAGCTCGGCCTTGCCGATGCGGATCGGGGGGTTCGACCAGATCGCGGCGAGCCGAACGTCGGCCGGAACCTCGTCGGGCAGTACGGCCCTGACGTTGGCGAGCCCGAGGCTCGCGGCGTTGCGGCGCATGAGGTCGAGCGCACGTTCGTTGACATCGACGGCCCACACCGTGGCGTCGGGTGCCTGCAACGCGAGACTGATCGCGATCGGCCCCCACCCGCAACCGAGGTCGAGAAGGTCGCCGCGCGCGGGCGGGGCGGGCACACGCTCGAGCAGCACGCGCGTGCCGGTATCGAGATGCTCGGGGCTGAACACGCCACCGGCAGTCGTGACCGTCAGCTCGCGTCCGGCAAGCGTGACGGTGATCGTGCGGAGCGCAGCCTCACCGGCGGGTCGAGCGGTGAAGTAGTGGTCCGAAGGCATACAGGGGAACCTATCGCACGCGAACCGAAGGACTGGTCCGAAGCCATGCTAAGGACTGGTCCGAAGCCATGCAGTGCTCACCGGGGAACCTATCGCACGCGAACCGAAGTAGTGTTGACAGGATGAACGATGCCGAACAGTCCGCCGCAGACGACGCCGTCGAGCGGGTGCTGCGCGGCGCAGAGACCAAGGCCGGCGTGACGCGCTTCGGCACGGGCGCCGCCGACGCGCTCATGGCCGACGGCTCGCATGACCTGTCGGGCGAGAACGACGGTGAGCAGTTCGACCGCGAAGAGCGGGCCGCGCTTCGTCGTGTCGCCGGCCTCTCGACCGAACTCGAAGACGTCACCGAGGTCGAGTACCGGCAGTTGCGACTCGAGAACGTCGTGCTCATCGGCGTGTACTCGCAGGGCTCGCTCGACGACGCCGAGAACTCGTTGCGCGAGCTCTCGGCCCTTGCCGAGACGGCCGGTGCGCGCGTGCTCGACGGGGTGCTGCAGCGCCGGCCGAACCCCGACCCGAGCACGTATCTCGGCCGCGGCAAGGTCGAAGAGCTGCGCCACGTCGTGGCGTCGCTCGGCGCCGACACGGTGGTGGCCGACACCGAGCTCGCCCCGAGTCAGCGGCGCGCGCTCGAAGACGCTGTCAAGGTCAAGGTCATCGACCGCACGGCGGTCATCCTCGACATCTTCAGCCAGCATGCCAAGAGCCGTGAGGGCAAGGCGCAGGTCGAACTCGCGCAGCTCGAGTACCTGCTTCCCCGCCTGCGTGGTTGGGGTGAGTCGATGTCGCGCCAGGCCGGTGGCCAGGTCGGCGGCGCAGGGGCGGGCATGGGCTCGCGCGGACCGGGTGAGACGAAGATCGAGCTGGATCGCCGCCGCATCCACTCCCGTATGGCGAAGCTGCGCAAGCAGATCGCGGGCATGAAGCCCGCGCGCGAGGCCAAGCGCGCGAATCGCAAGCGCAACGCCGTGCCGTCGGTCGCGATCGCGGGCTACACGAACGCCGGCAAGTCGAGCCTGCTGAACCGCATCACCGGTGCCGGCGTGCTCGTCGAGAACGCCCTGTTCGCGACGCTCGACGCGACCGTGCGCCGCAACACCACGGCCGACGGTCGCGTGTACACGATCGCCGACACCGTCGGCTTCGTGCGCAACCTTCCGCACCAGCTCGTCGAGGCGTTCCGGTCGACCCTCGAAGAGGTCGGCGACTCCGACCTGATCGTGCATGTCGTCGATGCCGCCCACCCCGATCCCGCGGGCCAGATCGCCACGGTGCGCGACGTCATCGGCGAGGTCGGCGCCCGCGACATCCCCGAGCTGATCGTGTTCAACAAGGCCGATCTCGTGACACCCGAAGAGCGGCTCGTGCTGCGAGGCCTCGAACCGAACGCGATCTTCGCGTCGGCACGCACCGGCGAGGGTATCGCCGACGTGCTCGCGGCGATCTCGCGCATGCTGCCCGACCCTGCGATCGAGGTCGACCTGCTCGTGCCGTACGACCGCGGCGAGGTCGTGTCGACCCTGCACGAGGCTGGCCGGGTGCTGTCGATCGACTACGTCGAAGACGGCACCCGCATCCGTGCGCTCGCGTCACCCGAGCTCGCCGCGCAGTTCGCGCGGTTCACGGCGACCGTCGAGGCCTGACGGCGCCGCCGCCGAGTTCAGCAGCGGCGCTCGACGGGCGGATGTCCCTTCGCGCGCAGGGAATCACCCCGGGGCGATCGTCACCTTCCGTCACATGTGTTCCGACGGTCGATCCTCAGGCGTATCGTCGCTCCTGATCGTCGGTGAGCGGCCGGATGCCCCTCACCTGGAGCGACCGCCGAGCCCGGCACCCGCCCGCGACACCCGCCCGCCGTTCCGGCAGGGGGACGCGGCCCGCCGTGCCTCCGCCGACCGGCTCGCACCGCAGGAGACGACTCATGGCAGCCACCGGTGAAGACGCATCGGACGCGGACTGTCGGCCGCGCCCTCCGATCTCGTTCGAGCTCTTCCCGCCGCGCAGCGACGCCGCGGCACTCGCCCTCGGTCGCACGATCGACCGGCTCGCCGAGGTCGACCCCGCCTTCATCTCGGTGACGTTCGGCGCGGGCGGCTCGTCGCGCGACCGTTCGCTCACGGTGCTGCGGTACATGCTCGAGAACACCGACGTCGAGCCCATGGCGCACCTCACGTGCGTCGGCTCATCGCACGCCGAGGCGAATCGCCTCGTGCGCGAGTTCCTCGACGCGGGCATCACGAGCTTCCTCGCGCTTCGCGGTGACCCCCCCGCGGGTGCCGACCCCGATGCCGGCATCGGCGACCTCGGCAGCGCGGCCGAGCTCGTGCAGCTCATCCACCGGGTGCAGGAGGAGCGCGAGCCGTTCGCCCAGGAGGGCATTCCCGGCGTGCCGGGTGCCTCGCGCATCGGCGAGCGGCGACGGCCCGAGCGGGTCGCGGTCGCGGCCTTCCCCACGGGACATCCGCGCTCCCTCGGTCTGAACCAGGACGTCGATGCCCTGCTCGCGAAGGAGGTCGCCGGCGCGAACCTCGCGATCACCCAGCTGTTCTGGCACGCCGACGACTACCTCGGGTTCGTCGAGCGCGCCCGTGCGGCCGGGGTGACGATCCCCATCGTTCCCGGCATCATGCCGGTCACCACTCCGGCCAGGCTCGCGAGGCTCACCGAGCTCACAGGAGTCGAACCGCCGTCGGAGCTCGCGATCGACCTCGAGATCGAGCCCGACGCCGAATCGTGCGCCGAGCTCGGCATCGCCTATGCCGCCCGACTCGCGCAGGACGTGCTCGACGGCGGCGCCCCCGGATTGCACCTGTACACCTTCAACCGGCATGACGCCGTGCTCGCCGTGCTCGGTCGTCTCGACCTCCACACCACCCCGCAGCTCGCCAATGAGAGGAACACATCACGATGACCGCACATGCATTCCCCGAGGGGACGATCCTCGGCTACCCGCGCATCGGCCGCCGCCGCGAACTGAAGCGGGCGGTCGAGGCGTTCTGGGCCGGCTCGATCGACGCCGCCGAGCTCGAGGCCCGAGCCGCAGAACTGCGCGCCGCGACCCGCGAGCGACTCGCCGGGCTGGGCCTCGAACGCACCGGATCGGCGATCCCCGAGTCGTTCTCGTACTACGACCAGGTGCTCGACGCAGCGGTCGCCGTGGGTGCCGTGCCGCCCCGGTTCGCCCGGTTCCTGGCGGCCGACGGCGGCGTCGACCTCGCGGCGTACTTCACGATCGCCCGCGGCGTCGGCGACGACGCCCCGCTCGAGATGACGAAGTGGTTCGACTCGAACTACCACTACCTGGTGCCCGAGATCGGCCCCGACACCGCGTTCGAGTTGCACCCCGAACGCATCCTCGCGGAGTTCGCCGAGGCGAAGGCGCAGGGGTTCCTCACGCGCCCCGTCATCGTCGGGCCCGTGACCCTCCTCCTGCTCGCCAAGCCGGCAGATGGTGCGCCGGCCGGCTTCCGCCCGCTCGACCGCCTCGCCGACCTCGTGCCCGTGTACGCGCAACTGCTCGAGCGGCTCGCTGCGGCGGGCGCCGAGTGGGTGCAGCTCGACGAGCCCGCGCTCGTGAGCGAGAGCTTCGACGAGCGGCGTGAGCGCGTGCTCGAGGCCGCCGCGGCCGCCTACGACGCACTCGGCGCAGCTGACGCGCGACCCTCGATCTTCGTGGCCGCACCCTACGGGTCGCTCGACGCCGCGCTGCCGGTGCTGGCGGCGACGCCGATCGAGGCGATCGGGCTCGACCTCGTGCGCGGCACCGCGCCCGCACACCTCGACCCCGTGACCGAGGAGTCGCTCGCGGCGAAGACGCTCGTCGCGGGTGTCGTCGACGGTCACAACATCTGGCGCGGCGACCTTGCGGCGGCGTTCGCACGGGCCGAGGCGGTGCAGCACCTGTCGGACTCGGTCGCGGTGTCGACCTCGACGTCGCTGCTGCACGTGCCGCACGACGTCGAGGACGAGACCCTGCTCGACCCGCGCCTCGTGAGCTGGCTCGCGTTCGCCGACCAGAAGGTCGCGCAGGTCGCCACGCTCGCTCGCGGACTGACCGAGGGCAGTGAGGCGATCGAGACCGACCTCGCCGGGGCATCCGCAGCCCTTGCAGATCGCGCCGCCGCGGCGGGCGTACGCGTTCCCGCAGTGCGAGAGCGGCTCGCGGCGCTCGCCGCAGGCGACTTCACTCGCGCTTCGTACGACGAGCGGGTCGCCGCGCAGGCGAGCCTCGAGCTGCCCGAGCTGCCGACCACGACGATCGGCTCGTTCCCGCAGACCGGCGACATCCGGCGGGCGCGCGCGCGACTCGTCAGGGGCGAACTCGACGAGAGCGGCTACCGGCAGCTCATGCGCGACGAGATCGACCGGGTCGTCCGGCTGCAGGAGGAGCTCGGCCTCGACGTGCTCGTGCACGGCGAGCCCGAGCGCAACGACATGGTGCAGTACTTCGCCGAGCTGCTCGACGGTTTCGCCGTCACGCAGCACGGCTGGGTGCAGTCGTACGGGTCGCGCTGCACGCGGCCGTCGATCCTCTGGGGTGACGTCTCGCGTCCGGCTCCGATGACCGTCGAGTGGTCGACGTACGCGCAGTCGCTCACGGAGAAGCCGGTCAAGGGCATGCTTACCGGTCCGGTGACGATCCTCGCATGGTCGTTCGTGCGCGACGACCAGCCGCTCGGCGATACGGCACGACAGGTCGCGCTCGCCCTCCGCGACGAGATCGACGACCTCGAGCAGGCCGGCATCCGGGTCATCCAGGTCGACGAGCCGGCGCTGCGCGAACTGCTGCCCCTCAAGCGCGCCGACCAGCCCGCGTACCTCGACTGGTCGGTCGGCTCGTTCCGGCTCGCCACCGGCGGTGCCGCGCCGGCCACGCAGGTGCACACCCACCTCTGCTACTCGGAGTTCGGCGTCGTGATCGACGCCATCAGGAACCTCGACGCCGACGTCACCTCGATCGAGGCGGCACGCAGCCGCATGGAAGTCGTCGACGATCTCGGCGAGAGCGGGTTCGACCATGGGATCGGGCCGGGCGTGTACGACATCCACTCGCCGCGCGTGCCGAGCGCAGCCGAGGTGCAGGCACTGCTCGAGCGCGCGGTCGCCGAGATCCCGGCGGCGCGACTGTGGGTGAACCCCGACTGTGGGCTCAAGACCCGCGGCTACGACGAGACCGTCGCGTCGCTCGAGCACATCATCCAGGCGACTCGCGCGGTGCGCGCCGAACTGTCGGAGCCCGTGCTCGCCGAGTAGTCCGGGTTCGCCGGGGAGTCCGCGTTCGAACGGTCCTGTCGGATGTCGCGTGCCCCGCGGCATCCGGCCGGATCGGTCCCGCATCCGCAACGAGCGCGATCGCGGCCCGGCGTTGTCGCGCGGTGCGCGCGGACGTACCATGCGGCATGCGCACGTCCGTGGTCGCGTCGTTGGCGATCGTCGCGGTCCTCCTGTCCGGGTGCACGGCGGGGGAGCCGCCGGCACCGGTCCCGGGTGCGACCGGGGACGGGGTCGACGCGGTGCAGGCCGCGGAGCGCGCCGCCCACACGGCGACCTCGCTCGCCGACGGCCGGATCCTGGTGGCAGGCGGATGCGTCGTCGACGGTTGCGGTACGGCGAGCGCCGATGCGATGGTCATCGGCGCCGACGGGGTGACCGTGACGTCCGTTGCACCCATGAGCGTGCCGCGCACCAACCACACGGCCAACCTGCTGCCCGACGGGCGCGTGGTCGTCGCGGGCGGATTCCTCGGCGAGGGCGAGGGCGTCACCGGATCGATCGATGTCCTCGACCCGGTCGGGGCGACCACGGTTCCCGCACCGCCGGGAACGCCGCGCGGCGGCCACGCGGCAAGCCTCCTACCCGACGGTCGCGTGCTCGTCGTCGGGGGCGACACGGGTACAGGCGGATTCACCGCGGATGCGGAGATCTTCGATCCCGGCACCGGTGCGGTAGCGACGGCGAGCCCCTTGCCGTGGGCGGCGGACGCCCTCGAGGCGACCCCGCTCGACGACGGTCGCGTGCTCGTCACGGGTGGACGGGTCGACGGAGGCGCAGGCACCACCGCGGCCGCTCTCTTCGACCCTGATCTCGACGAATGGGTCGCAGTGGGACCGCTCGCGGTTCCCCGGTTCAAGCACTTCCAAGTGACGCTCGCCGACGGGAGGGTGCTCGTGGGCGGAGGCACGGCAGACGACCGCGTGCTCCATGCCTCGACCGAGGTCTTCGACCCCGACGACGGCGGCTTCTCGCCCGGGCCCGACCTCACGCAACCGCGGTACAAGCTCTCGGGCGGTGCGCTCGCCCTCGCCGACGGTCGGGTGCTCATCGGCGCGGGCGCCGACACGGTGGAGCTCATCGACGTCGCGGCGGGCACGTCGACGGTGGTCGAGGAACTCGGCACGACGGCCTCCTTCGCGACCGTGAGCCGACTCGAGGACGAGTCGGCGCTCCTGCTCGGGGGCTACGACGGCCGGATCTCGTTGACGGGTCTCATGCGAGTGGTGCCGATCCCGGATCGCCGCTGAGTCGGCGGCTCGCAGCGTCCACCCAGTTCTGTCGGGGGCGATGCCCAGCGGGGGCGGCTAGGTTCACGTCACATGCGCCTCGCAGTTCACGAATCCGGCAGCGGCTCCAAGACCGCCATCCTCATCCACGGCATCATGTCCGATTCGCGGGCGTGGCACCGGGTTAGCGCCGAGCTCGAGGCCACGGGATTCCGGGTGCTCGCGGTCGACCTCAGCGGTCACGGCCGGAGCCCTCGAGCGCGGCGATACTCGCCCGCCGCGTGGGCCGACGACGTCGTCGAGACGGTCTCGCCGATGCTCGACGTCGCACCCGACGTGGTCATGGGGCATTCGCTCGGCGGGCTCGTCGCAAGCCTCGTGGCCGATCGGCTCGCGCCGGGCGCGGCGATCTACATCGACCCGGCGTTCGCCTTCCCGGAGGGGCTCAAGGGCTGGGCCTTCAAGCTGTTCTTCGCGATCGCACCGCGGCCGAGGCGGTCGGCGCTCGTGCGCATGAACCCCAAGTGGAGTGCGGTCGACGTCGACATCGAGCTCGCGACGCTCCGCGATTGGGACAAGCGCACGATCCTCGGGTTCAGCGACACGCGGCCGCTCGTACCGCCGGCGCGGCTCGTCGCGCCGAGCCTCGTGCTGCTCGCCGAGAAGAGCCTGCTCATCACCGATCGGGTCGCCGCCCAGATGCGCCGCCAGGGCATGACGGTGGCGACCGTGCCCGGCACCGGTCACACGATCTTCCGTGACGACCACGCCGGATTCATGAACGCGGTGCTCGAGTGGCTGCGTGGCGTGGCTCCCGCTGCCGTTCGCGCGGAGGCGTGAGGCGGGTCGCGTCAGACGGTTCGCAGCACCGCCACGACTTTGCCGAGCACCTCGGCGTGATCGCCGACGATCGGCTCGAACGCGGTGTTGCGGGGGAGCAGCCATGTGTGGCCGTCGCGCTGTCGGAACACCTTGACCGTGGCTTCCCCGTCGAGCATCGCGGCGACGATCTCGCCGTTCTCTGCCGTGCGCTGTGAGCGCACCACGACCCAGTCGCCGTCGCAGATCGCGGCATCGATCATCGAGTCGCCGACGACCTTGAGGATGAACAGCTCTCCCTTTCCGACGAGCTGGCGGGGGAGCGGGAAGACCTCATCGATCTGCTGCTCGGCGGTGATCGGAACGCCCGCCGCGATGCGGCCGACGAGCGGGACCATGGCTGCGTCGCCGACCGGCGCGGGGTCGCCCGCGGCCGGGCTGCGCTCCTCGAGGCCCGGCAGCTCGATCAGCACCTCGAGCGCACGCGGCCGGTTGGGGTCGCGCCGCAGGTAGCCCGCGAGCTCGAGTTGATTGAGCTGGTGCGTGACACTCGACAGTGAGGCGAGCCCCACGGCGTCGCCGATCTCGCGCATGCTCGGCGGATAGCCGCGGCTCGCGACCGATCGCTGCACGACCTCGAGGATGGCGATCTGCTTCGCACTCAGGCTCTTACGGCGTCGTGCCCGGCTCGTCCCACGCACGTCGTTGTCGGTGCTCACGGTCTCGCCCCTTCGTCGAGGTCGCCTCGCGACCCAATGTCAGTGGTGTCTGGTCGACTGTCTTCCGGACATTCGAAACTGTATCCGCCCGGGGTGGCTTCGGCAAACATCCGTTCGAGTGTGTCGCCGAATCCAACCGCAAATTCATCACGGCGGGGTGCTTGCGGGTTCGAATATTCGAAGATATATTCGGAACAGAGATTCGCATCCGGCCCTCCCGGCCGAGGGCCGGATGCGACTTCCGTCAGGAGGTGTGACATGAGCGCAGTGATCGTGATTCCCGGCTACCGCTCTCAGGCGAGCCTACGAGCGCCCGATTCCACCGGCGACCGGGACGCTCGGCCAGGCCGACTCCGTCTCACTCGCCGTGGCAGGGTCGTGTTCACCTCGCTCGCCGCGATCCCGCTCGTGGTGTGGGCGCTCGTGGCCGTGCTCTCCGCAGGTGGTGCTGCCGCCGACGCCGAAGGCGCCGGAGTCGGCGCGGGGCTCGCGTACGTCACCGTCGACGCGGGCGCCTCACTCTGGGAGATCGCCATGGCGGTCGACCCGTCGGCCGACCCGCGGGTCGTCATCGACGAGATCGTGCGTCTCAACGGCCTCGACGACGCGGTGATCGAGCCCGGGCAGCGGCTCGCGGTCCCGAACGCCGGGTGAGGCCCTGTCGAACGGCACTGTCGAACGGCACCGCCGAACGGCGGCCCGAGTCGGCGTCGGTAGCATGGATCGGTGACGAGTCTCGACGACCTCCCCATCCGCGACGACCTGCGGGGGCGCACGCCCTACGGTGCTCCGCAAGAGCATGTTCCGGTCGCACTCAACGTCAACGAGAACACGCATCCGATCCCCGAAGACGTGGCGCACGACATCGTGGCCCGCATCGCGGCGGCCATCCTGCGACTCAACCGGTACCCTGACCGCGAGTTCAGCGAGCTTCGCACGGCCTTGGCGGCGTACCTCGGCCACGGGCTCACCACCGAGCAGATCTGGGCGGCCAACGGCTCCAACGAGGTGCTGCAACACATCATGCAGGCCTACGGCGGACCCGGCCGCTCGGCGCTCGGCTTCGCACCGACCTATTCGATGTACAGCCTCCTCGCGGCTGGCACGGGCACCCGGTGGATCGCGGCATCCCGCGACGCCGACTTCGAACTGAGCCCCGAAGCCGCCGTCGCGGCGGTGCGCGAGCACGATCCCGACATCGTGCTGCTCTGCGCCCCGAACAACCCCACGGGCACGCCGCTCTCACTCGAGACGATCCGGGCCGTCGCCGACGCCGCACGCGGTGTCGTCGTGGTCGATGAGGCGTACTTCGAGTTCGCCGATCCGGGCACGCCGAGTGCATTGACCCTGCTCGACGGGCGACCGCGCCTGCTGATCTCTCGCACCATGAGCAAGGCATTCGCATTCGCGGGTGCCCGGGTCGGCTACCTGGCGGGCGATCCCGCGGCGATCGACGCACTGCGACTCGTGCGCCTGCCGTACCACCTCTCCGCGCTCACGCAGGCTGCGGCGCTCGGCGCGCTCGCGCACGCCGACGAGATGCTCGCCATGGTCGACGAGATCCGCGGGCAACGCGAGCGCATCTCGCGCACGCTCGCCGAACTCGGGTTCGCGCCGGCACGCAGCGGCTCGAACTTCGTGCTCTTCGGCGGCGTCGACGACCCGCACGCGGTCTTCGAGGCACTGCTCGCACGAGGCATCCTGATTCGCGACATCGGCATCCCCGGCCACCTCCGCGTGACCGCCGGAACCGAGGCCGAGACGACCGCGTTCCTCGAGGCGGTCGCCGTCTTCGCGCCGGCGGGCCGCAATAGGATTGACGCATGAGCGCAGTGACGTCCCCGCGCACGGCTCGCGTGCAGCGCGAGACGAGCGAGTCGAGCATCGACCTCTCGATCGACCTCGACGGCACCGGCACGAGCGACATCGAGACGGGTGTTCCGTTCTACGACCACATGCTCACGGCCTTCGCGAAGCACTCGCTCACCGATCTCACGGTGCGTGCGAGCGGCGACGTCGACATCGACGTGCACCACACCGTCGAGGACACCGGCATCGTGCTCGGCCAGGCGATCCGGCAGGCGCTCGGCGACAAGCGGGGCATCTCTCGGTACGGCGACGCGCTCGTGCCGCTCGACGAGGCGCTCGCCCAGGCGGTCGTCGACATCTCGGGCCGGCCCTTCCTCGTGCACTCGGGCGAGCCCGCCGGGTTCGAGTTCCACCTCATCGGCGGTCACTTCACCGGGTCGATGGTGCGCCACGTCTTCGAGGCCATCACGTTCAACGCGGGGCTCACCGTGCATGTCACCGTGCTGGGCGGGCGCGACCCGCACCACATCGCCGAGGCCGAGTTCAAGGCGTTCGCGCGCGCGTTCCGCCAGGCGAAGGCGCTCGACCCCCTCGTCTCGGGCATCCCGTCCACGAAGGGCGCCCTGTGAGCCGCACCCCGCGCGTCGCGCTGCTCGACTACGGTTCGGGCAACGTGCACTCCGCCGCGAAGGCGCTCGAGGCGGCCGGGGCTGACGTCGAGATCACGGCCGACCGCACCGCGGCACTCGAGGCCGACGGGCTCGTGGTGCCGGGCGTCGGCGCGTTCAAGGCCGTCGTCGACCAGTTGCATGCGGTGCGGGGCGACGAGGTCATCGACCGGCGCCTCGCTGGCGGTCGCCCGGTGCTCGGCATCTGCGTCGGCATGCAGATCATGTTCGAGCACGGCGTCGAGCGCGGGGTCGACACCGAGGGGCTCGGCGAGTGGCCGGGCGTCGTCACCGAGCTTCCGGCCGCCGTACTGCCCCACATGGGTTGGAACACCGTCACGCCCGACGAGGGCTCGGTGCTGTTCGACGGCATCGAAGACGAGCGTTTCTACTTCGTGCACAGCTTCGCCGCCCAGCAGTGGAAGCTCGAGGTGATGCCGCCGTTCCCCGCCCCGAAGCTCACGTGGGCCGAGCACGGCGGACGCTTCCTCGCCGCCGTCGAGAACGGGCCGCTGTCGGCCACGCAGTTCCATCCCGAGAAGTCCGCGGCGGCAGGCATCCGCCTGCTCGCGAACTGGATCGGCACGCTCCACTGAGTGCGCTGATGTCCGGGCAGGTCACGCTCACGCGCCACCGTCGGTGAAGGCGTAAGATCCTGTGACTGTGCCCACGTCGATTCCGACGAAGATTCCTGAGGACAGTGATGAGTGAGTTCAACAAGACCCCCGGCCTGGTGCTCCTCCCGGCCGTCGATGTCGCCGGCGGCAAGGCCGTGCGTCTGACGCAGGGCGAGGCCGGCACCGAGACGAACTACGGCGACCCCGTCGACGCGGCGATGGACTGGGCCGACCAGGGCGCCGAGTGGATCCACCTGGTCGACCTCGACGCGGCGTTCGGCCGCGGCTCGAACGCTGCGATCCTGAAGAAGACGATCCGCCAGGTGCGCGGCGTCAACGTCGAACTCTCGGGCGGCATCCGCGACGACGAGTCCCTCGAGCACGCGCTCGAGATCGGCGCGAAGCGCATCAACCTCGGCACCGCCGCGCTCGAGAACCCCGAGTGGGCTGCTTCGGTCATCGCCCAGTACGGCGAGGCGATCGCCGTCGGACTCGACGTGCGCGGCACCACGCTCGCGGCGCGCGGGTGGACGAAGGACGGCGGCGACCTGTGGCAGGTCCTCGAACGTCTCGAAGAAGCGGGCACCGCACGCTACGTCGTGACCGACGTCACGAAAGACGGCACGCTGCAGGGCCCGAACCTCGACCTGCTGCGCCAGATCATGGACCGCACCGAACGGCCCATCGTCGCGTCGGGCGGCGTCTCGAGCCTCGACGACCTCGTGGCCCTTCGCGAGCTCGTGCCGCTCGGCCTCGAGGGCGCGATCGTGGGCAAGGCACTCTATGCGGGCGCGTTCACGCTCGCCGAGGCACTGGATGTCGCGTCGCGCTGACGACCCGGACGTGCCGCCGACGGATGACGCGACCGCGGTCGACCCGAAGCACACCGACTCCGCAGGCGTGCCATGGGCGGGTCGCTCGTTCGAACCCAACCCGCACGCCGCCGACGACGGGCTCGCGCCGCCGAGGCTTGCCGCTGCGATCGCCCGGTTCCGCGACGGCACGGCCGGACAGGCCGAGGTGGTCGCCGCATTCGCCGAGTCGCGACTGCTGATCCCCCTGCTTGCGCAACTCGGCGACGGCGGCGCAGAGGTCGGCGCGCACGGACTCGCCGTCGACAAGAGCCAGGAACTCTCGATCGTGACGGTCGCGGGCCCCGACGGTCGCCGAGTGCTGCCCGTCTTCGCGTCGGTCGAGGCGATGTCGACGTGGAACCCGGTCGCGAGGCCGGTTCCCGCCGACGGAGTGCGCGTCGCCTTGGCCGCGGCCGACGATGACACCGAGCTCGTGGTGCTCGACCCGGGCTCGCCCACCGAGTTCGTGCTGCGTCGACCTGCGGTGTGGGCGGTCGCGCAGTCGCACGAGTGGGCTCCGCCGTTCGAGTCCGAAGCCGTGCGCGACGCCTTCGAGCGCTCGATCCGCTCGGAGCTCGCCGTGCTCGCCGTCACCTTGCTGCCCGGAGACCCGGGAGCTCGCCTTGCGGGTCCCGAGCTCGTCGTGCGGCTCGAGCTCGTGCAGGGCCTCACCCGTGACGAGCTCGACGCGACGACCGCGCGCCTCGCGCGACGGTGGGCGGCCGACGAGGTCATCGCCACGACGGTCGACTCGCTCGCGGTGAAGCTCGTCGGCGGGACATCCGTCGCATGACGATCACCGACCACGACATCGCGCGCTGGCGCCTGAGGAGCCAGCATGCCATCGGGCCGTTCATCGACGGCGCCGAAACAGTCGTCGATTCCCTGCTGGCCGTGCAGGCCGAGAACCCGGCGCAGTCGGCGTGGGCGGTGGTGTCGCGCACGAGCGCACCCGACTTGGGCGAGCTGGCCGAGCTGCTCGGCTCGGGGCAGGTGCTGCGGACCCATGTGCTTCGACCGACGTGGCACTACGTGCGCGCCGACGATGCCGCGTGGCTGCTCGAGCTGACCGCTCCCCGCGTGCGTCGGGTGACGGCGCAAGGGCTGCGCGAGGTCTTCGGCATGGGGGCGCCCTCGGTCGACACGGCCTCCGAACTCGTGCTCGCCGCGGTCGCCGATGGGCGGCATCGCACCAGGCCCGAGCTCGCCGACGAGCTGTCGCAGCACGGGTTCGAACTGAGCGGTCAGCAGCTGATGATCCTGCTCGCGCACCTCGAGCTCGACCTGCTCGTCTGCAGCGGCATCCCGCGCGACGGCGAGCACACCTACGCTCGGTTCGACGAGCGGGTTCCGAGCCCCCGCAGGCCCGACCGCGACGACGCGCTCGGCGAGATCGCGCGGCGGTACTTCAGCGGGCACGGCCCTGCGACCGAGCGCGACCTCGCGTACTGGGCGACCCTCACGCTCGGCGACGTGCGGCGCGGGCTCGAGTCGGCTCGTGATCACCTCGACTCGTTCCAGCACGACGGGCGCACGTTCTGGCACGCGCCGGGCGATCCGCCCGACGGCCCTGGCCAACCCGGGGCGCACCTGCTGCAGATCCTCGACGAGCTCTACCGCGGGTACCAGGACAGCCGGATGGTGCTCGACGTCGCGGGGCTGCTGCAACGCGGCCGCGAGCCCACGGCGGGAATGGCGCTCGTCGACGCCCAGATCGTCGCGACGATGCGCCGGCGGCTCACGTCCGATCGGGTGATCTTCTCGCTCGGACCGTACCGCGACCTTCGCCGTCGAGAGCTCGACGAGCTTCGGCGCGCGGCGGCTCGGTACGGCGACGTGCTCGGGCTCGAGGGAGTTCTCGAGGTGTCCTGACGCGGGATGCGCGCCGCTGCGGCGGGCGGCACGCGGGCGCGGCGCGCGGACGCGGCATCCACCACCGTGCCGAGACGTTGACCGCCGGCGATCGGCTGTCGCAGAATCGTCAGTGCGCTCCAGATGCGCGGAATCCAGGTACGTCATGGCCGACCGATCCGGTGACCGGGAGGGCTGGGGAGCCCGCTACGAAGCGGTGCTCGACGCCGCGGACGCGCACGCCAGGGCGTGGTTGTCGGGGGTGGGCGAGCGCGCGATCCCGCCGGGCATCCGACCCGACGAGGTGGCCGATCGACTCGGCCGCGCCCTCTCCGACGACGGCGAGCCGCCCGTCGAGGTCATCGATCACCTCGTGATGGCGGCCGAACCGGGACTCATCGCCACCGGCTCCCCACGGTTCTTCGGCTGGGTGATCGGCGGCACGCAGCCGGTCGCGCTCGCCGCCGACTGGCTCGTCTCCGCGTGGGACCAGAATTCCGGCCTGAGCGTGATCTCGCCCGCCGCTGCCGCCGTCGAGGATCTCGCGGGGGAGTGGCTCGTCGACCTGCTCGGCCTGCCCGCCGGCAGCGAGGTCGGGTTCACGACCGGCGCGACGATGGCGCAGTTCACGAGCATGGCCGCGGCACGCGACGAAGTGCTGCGCCGCGTCGGCTGGGATGTCGAGACGGGCGGGATGTCGGAAGCTCCGCGCATCCGGTTCATCGTCGGTGAGGAGCGGCACGGCACGGTCGACCTCGCCGGGCGCTACCTCGGACTCGGATCGCCGACGATCGTCGCGGCAGACGAGCAGGGACGCATCCGCGTCGACGCGCTGCGCGCGACCCTCGCGGCCGGCGACGGACCCGCGATCGTGCTGCTGCAGGCCGGCAACATCCATTCCGGCGCCTTCGACGACTTCACCGCGGCGATCGCCGTCGCCCACGAGGCGGGGGCGTGGGTGCACGTCGACGGTGCGTTCGGCCTGTGGGCAGCGGCGTCGCCCGCGCTGCGTCACCTGACGGCCGGAATGGCCGGTGCCGACTCGTGGTCGACCGATGCGCACAAGACGCTCAGCGTGCCCTACGACTGCGGCATCGCGATCGTGCGCGACAGCGAGGCGATGCACCGCGCGCTCAGCATGCACGCGAGCTACCTGCAGGCGACCGAGGTCGGCGCCGACCCGCACGAGCGGGTTCCCGAGCTCTCGCGGCGTGCGCGCGGCATCCCGACCTGGGCGGTGCTGCGCTCACTCGGGCGCAACGGGGTCGCCCGATTGGTCGATGGGCTCGCCGAAGCCGCGCGAGGGATCGCCGACGGCGTCGGCGCGCTGCCGGGGGTCGAGGTGCTGAACGAGGTCGTGTTCACACAGGTCTGCATCGCACTGGCCGACGACGCGCAGACCGAGGCGCTCAGCGAGCGCCTCTGGAGCGACGGCGAGGTCCTCGCCATGACGTCACGCTGGCACGATCGCGCGGTGGTGCGGTTCTCGGTCAGCAACTGGGGTACGGATGTCGCGCAGGTACGCCGCACGATCGACGCGGTGGCCCGGGCCCGGGCGTCGGTGGCATCCGCTTGAATGGGGAGTATGACTGAGGCGCTCGAAGCGTTCTCGCCCGCGACCCGGGCGTGGTTCACCGAGTCCTTCAGCGCGCCGACGGTCGTGCAGCAGGGCGCGTGGCAGGCGATCGCGCGCGGCGATCACTCCCTCGTGGTCGCCCCCACGGGCTCGGGCAAGACACTCGCGGCGTTCCTCTGGGCGATCGATCGGCTGCACCACGCGGGCGCCGATGCGCTGACCGCCGGAACGAAGGTCGTCTACCTGTCGCCACTCAAGGCGCTCGGGGTCGACGTCGAGCGCAACCTTCGCGCACCGCTCGTGGGCATCGCGCGCACCGCGGCCGCTCACGGTCTCGAAGTGCCCGACGTGTCGGTCGGGGTCCGGTCGGGCGACACGCCGCCCGCCGAGCGCCGCGCGCTCGTCGCGCATCCGCCCGAGATCCTCATCACGACGCCCGAGTCCTTCTTCCTGATGCTCACGTCGGCGGCGCGCGAGACCCTGCGCGGCGTCGAGACCGTCATCGTCGATGAGATCCACGCCCTGGCGGGCACCAAGCGGGGCTCGCACCTCGCGCTGTCGCTCGAGCGGCTCGACGAGCTGACCGTGCGCCCGGTGCAGCGCATCGGGCTGTCGGCGACCGTGCGTCCGCACGACGAGGTCGCCCGCTTCCTCTGCGGCGTGCGCCCGGTGTCGATCGTTGCGCCGCCGTCGGGCAAGAAGTTCGACCTCCGGGTCAGGGTGCCCGTCGACGACCTGTCCGATCTCGCCGGCGAGACCGGTTCCGGATCAGTGTGGCCGCATGTCGAAGAGGCGATCCTCGACGAGGTGCTCGAGCACCGGTCGACCATCGTGTTCGCGAACTCCCGCAGGCTCGCCGAGCGGCTCACGGCACGACTCAACGAGCTCTGGGCCGAGCGGCAGGCCGAGCCGGTCGACGAGCCCGTGGCGGTTCCCGCAGGTGACGGCTTCGTGCCTCCGACCGACGCGATGGGCGGGCTGCTGCCCACTCGACGCCCGCCGGCCGAGCTGCCCGGAGCGTCGGGCATCACGGGCGGCGCACCACCGGTGCTGGCTCGGTCGCACCACGGATCGGTCAGCAAAGAGGAGCGCGCGCTCGTCGAGGCCGACCTGAAATCCGGGCGGCTTCGCTGTGTGGTCGCGACGTCGAGTCTCGAACTCGGCATCGACATGGGCGCCGTCGACCTCGTCATGCAGGTCGAGGCGCCGCCTTCGGTCGCGAGCGGGCTGCAGCGCATCGGCCGTGCCGGGCACCAGGTCGGCGAGGTGTCGAAGGGCGTGATCTTCCCCAAGCACCGAGCCGACGTGCTGCACTCGGCCGTGGTCGCCGAGCGGATGCTCGGCGGCGCGATCGAGGCGCTGCGCATTCCCAAGAACCCGCTCGACGTGCTCGCGCAGCAGACCATCGCCGCGGCAGCCCTCGACGAGTGGGACGTCGAAGCGTGGTTCGAGCTCGTGCGCCGCGCGGCGCCGTTCGCGACCCTGCCGCGTTCGGCGTTCGATGCGACGCTCGACCTTCTCGCGGGCCGCTATCCGTCCGACCGGTTCGGGGAACTGCGCGCCCGGCTCGTGTGGGACCGCGACGCGGGCACGATCGTCGGGCGGCGGGGCGCGCAACGACTCGCGGTGACGAGCGGCGGAACGATTCCCGATCGGGGCCTGTTCGGCGTGTTCATGGTCGGCGAGGCGGGCCCCGGCCGCCGGGTCGGCGAACTCGACGAGGAGATGGTCTACGAGTCGCGGGTCGGCGATGTGTTCGCCCTCGGGGCGACGAGTTGGCGCATCCACGAGATCACGCACGACCGGGTGCTCGTCGCACCCGCATTCGGCGAGCCGGGTCGGCTTCCGTTCTGGAAGGGCGACGGCATCGGCCGCCCGGCCGAGCTGGGCGCCGCGATCGGCGGGTTCATCGCCGAGCTCGCGAGCGCGACCCCGGCCGACGCCCTCGCGCGAGGCCGCGCGTCCGGCCTCGACGAGAAGGCCGCCGCCAACCTCGTCGCATTCATCGACGACCAGCGCACGGCGACCCGTGTCGTCCCCGACGCGACGAACCTCGTCGTCGAGCGCTTCCGCGACGAGCTCGGCGATTGGCGCATCGTGCTGCACTCGCCCTACGGCATGCGCGTGCACGCGCCGTGGGCGCTCGCCGCGGGTGCTCGCGTGCGCGAGCAGTCGGGCGTCGATGCCAACGCCGTCGCGAGCGACGACGGCATCGTCCTGCGCATGCCCGACACCGGCGACGATCCTCCGGGCGCAGAGCTCTTCGCGTTCGAGCCGGCAGAGCTCGCGCAGCTCGTCACCGAGCACGTCGGGGGCTCGGCCCTCTTCGCGGCGCGGTTCCGTGAGTGCGCCGCCCGAGCGCTCATCCTGCCGCGCGCGAACCCGGGCAAGCGGTCGCCGCTCTGGCAGCAGCGCCAGCGTGCCTCGCAGCTGCTCGAGGTCGCACGCGACTTCCCCGAGTTCCCGATCGTGCTCGAGGCGGTGCGCGAGTGCCTGCAAGACGTCTATGATCTGCCCGCGCTCACACACCTCGCCGAGCGCATCGAACGACGCGAGCTGCGCTTCGTCGAGGTGACGACCGAGTCGCCGAGCCCGTTCGCGTCGAGCCTGCTCTTCGGGTACGTCGGTGCCTTCATGTACGAAGGAGACGCGCCGCTCGCCGAGCGCCGAGCCGCCGCCCTGTCGCTCGATCCGGCGCTGCTCGCCGAGCTCCTCGGCACGGTCGAGCTGCGTGAGCTGCTCGATCCCGAGGTGGTCACCGAGATCGAGCGGATGCTCCAGCGCCTCGATCCCGAACGGGCCGCCCGCGGCGTCGAGGGCGTCGCCGACCTGCTCAGCGACCTCGGCCCGCTCACGAGCGACGAGGTGGCGGCGCGCGTCGACACCGAGACCGACGCACAAGGTGCGCTCGCCGAACTCGTGCACGCTCGCCGCGCAGCCGAGGTGCGATTCGCGGGAGAGCAGTGGTTCACGGCGGTCGAAGACCTCAGCCGCCTGCGGGACGCGCTCGGCGTGCCGATTCCGCCGGGGCTGCCCGAGGTGTTCGGTGAATCCGTACGCGATCCCCTCGGCGATCTCGTCGCGCGCTTCGCGCGCACCCACGGGCCGTTCACCGTGCACGACGTGGCCCGGCGGTTCGGCATCGGCCAAGTCGTGGCATCCGCCGCGCTCGGTCGGCTCGGGGCTGAACGACGCGTGGTCGAGGGTGAGTTCCTCCCGCACGGCGCCGGCCTCGAGTGGTGCGACAGCGGAGTGCTCCGGCGCATCCGACGTCGGTCGCTCGCGGCGCTCCGCGACGAGATCGAGCCGGTCGAGCCGCGTGAGTTCGCCCGCTTCCTGCCCGACTGGCAGGCGGTGGGCGGGCGCCTCAGCGGCGTCGACGGCGTCGCGGCGGTCATCGAGCAGCTCGAGGGCGCGCGCATCCCCGCCTCCGCGTGGGAGGCCTATGTGCTGCCGGCGCGCGTCGGCGACTATCGGCCGGCGATGCTCGACGAGCTCACCGCCTCGGGCGAGGTGCTGTGGTCCGGCTCCGGTTCGCTCGCCGGCGACGACGGCTGGATCAGCCTGCACCTGGCTGAGAGCGCCGAGCTGACGCTGCCGCCGCCGTCCGAGACGCCGCTCGATGCCCTCGAGTCAGAGCTCATCGCGGTGCTGGGCAGCGGTGGCGGGTTCTTCTTCCGGCAACTGGCCGACGCGGTCGGGGCCGACGACGATCGGGCACTCGCCGACGCACTCTGGCGTCTGGTCTGGGCCGGACTCGTGACCAACGACACGTTCGCCCCGGTGCGCGGGCTGCTCACAGGCGGCGGTGCGCACCGCACGTCCGCGCCGACCCCTCGGGCACGGCTGCGCTCGGGGTCGCTCACGCGCCGATCGATCGCCGCGAGCGTGCAAGCCGACCGCACCGCACGGGCACGCGCGAACCCGCCGCGCGCCGCCGGGAGGTGGTCGGTGCTTCCACTCGCGAGCACCTCCCCGACGCCGCGGGCGCATGCGCTCGGCGAGACCCTGCTCGAGCGCTACGGCGTCGTCACACGCGGGTCCGTCGTCGCCGAGGGCGTGGTCGGCGGGTTCGCGCTGGCCTACCGCACGCTGTCGGGCTTCGAGGACTCGGGCCGGGTGCGACGCGGCTACTTCATCGACGGCCAGGGCGGTGCGCAGTTCGCGACGACTGCGGCCGTCGACCGCCTGCGCGCCGCCCCGAAAGGCCAGGCGATCGCGCTGGCTGCGACCGACCCCGCGAACCCGTTCGGCGCCGCGCTCGAGTGGCCCGACCCGAGCTCCGACGTCGGCCACCGGCCGGCGCGCAAATCGGGGGCGTTCGTCGCGATCGTCGACGGAGAGGCAGCGCTCTACCTCGAGCGGGGCGGTCGCACGGCGCTCGTCTTCACCGACGACGCCGAAGCGCTCGCGACCGCGGCTGTCGCGCTCGCCGCGACGCTCACCCGTGGACGCACCGAGCGCATGCGCGTCGAGTCGGTCAACGGCGCACCGGTCTTCGGCTCCGTGCTCGACCGAGCGCTGCGCGACGCCGGGTTCCGTGAAACGCCGAGGGGGCTCCGCTTCGATGCCCGAGGGTGACACCGTCTTTCGCGTAGCGCGCGAGCTCGACGCGGCGCTGGCGGGGCGTGTCGTCACCCGCACGGACTTCCGCGTTCCCGCGATCGCGACCGTCGACCTCGCCGGCGAGCGGTTCCATTCCGTCGCGAGCCGCGGCAAGCACCTGCTCATGCGTATCGGCGATCGGGTGGTGCATTCGCACCTCAAGATGGAGGGGGAGTGGCGGCTGTTCGCCGCGGGCGAGCGCTGGCGGCGGCCCGAGTGGCAGGCGCGCGCGATCATCGAGGTGCCGGGCGTCACCGCCGTCGGGTTCGACCTCGGCCAGCTCGACGAGTTCCCCGCCGACGAAGAGCGTGCTCGGCTCGACCACCTCGGCCCAGACCTCCTCGGCCCCGATTGGGACGCCGACGAGGCGGTCCGCCGCATCACGACGACCCCCGACGTCTCGATCGCGGTCGCCCTCGGCGATCAGCGCAACCTCGCCGGGCTCGGGAACGTCTACGTCAACGAGCTCTGCTTTCTCAGGGGCATCCTGCCGACACGGCCGGTCGCCGAGCTCGAACTCGAGCCACTCGTGCGACTCGCGGCCCGGGTCATCCGCGCCAATCGAGATCGAGCCGTGCGCACCACCACCGGCGACCTGCATCGCGGGCGCCAGCTCTGGGTCTATCGGCGCGGCGGCGAGCCGTGCCGCCGTTGCGGCACGTCGATCGAACACGCGCGATTGGGCCGCAACGACGTCGAGCAGCGCGAGACCTGGTGGTGCCCGAACTGCCAGGCGTGAGGCGGCACCGGGCTCAGCTGACCGGTCCGGTCCACTTCTCGCCGGGACCCTGACCGATCGCGTCGGGAATGACCGACGCCTCGCGGAACGCGAGCTGCAGCGACCGCAGCCCGTCGCGCAACGATCGCGCATGCATGTCGCTGATCTCGGGTGCGCCCGCCGTGATGAGGCCGGCGAGGGCGTTGATGAGCTTGCGCGCCTCGTCGAGGTCGATCTGCTCGTCGGGGTCGTCGGCGAGGCCGACCTTGACGGCGGCGGCGCTCATGAGGTGTACGGCCGCGGTCGTGATGATCTCGACCGCGGGAACCTCGGCGATGTCGCGAGTGGCGCCTTCGACCACGCCTTCGGGTGCCTCGACGGCGGGTTCGACCCTGCCGTCTTCGACCGTGCCTTCGACGGGGGACTCGACTGGAGTATTGCGCACAGACTTCCTCTGTTAGACTACTTCGGGCTCCGGGGCTTCTCCCCGGTACGAAAGTGGAGATTCTCCCACCCGCGCATACCGCTTCATCAAGGTTACCGGGTCGATTGCACTCCGCTTCCACGCCACCGGGCAACCGGACTGGGTGACCAGGCCGAAGAACCAGGCGGTGCGGAAGTAGACAGGGTGCCGTATGAGCCGCGGTGGGATTCCGTGTGCGAGTGCGTGGATTTCTCCTTTCGTCGCCGGGCGGCGACCGCCTCCCGGCAGAGCGAAACAGCTGAGTAGAGGAGAACACGCATCAGCGATCCCCGTACCAACGACCGTATCCGCGTTCCCGAGGTCCGCCTCGTGGGGCCTGGCGGAGAGCAGGTCGGCGTCGTGAAGATCGAGGTGGCCCTGCGGCTCGCGCAGGAGGCCGATCTCGATCTCGTCGAGGTCGCACCGAACTCCAAGCCGCCGGTCGCCAAGATCATGGACTACGGCAAGTACAAGTACGAGGCTGCGCAGAAGGCGAAAGAGGCCCGGCGCAACCAGGCGAACACGATCCTCAAAGAGGTCCGGTTCCGCCTCAAGATCGACAAGCACGACTACGAGACCAAGATGAAGCGCGCCGTCGGCTTCCTGAAGTCCGGCGACAAGGTCAAGGCGATGATCCTCTTCCGCGGGCGCGAGCAGTCGCGCCCCGAGATGGGTGTTCGCCTCCTGCAGCGTTTCGCCGAAGACGTGGCGGAGTTCGGCACGGTCGAGCACAACCCCACCATCGACGGCCGCAACATGGTCATGGTCATCGCGCCCCTCAAGAACAAGTCCGAGGCCAAGGCCGAGGCGAATGCACAGCGTGCTGCGGCGAAGGCACGACCGGCGGCGGATGCCCCGGCAGCGCCCGAGTCGCAGACGGTCGAGCCCACCGAGGGCTAGACCAGTCACCCACGTCCGTCACCCGCGTGACGGCAGAACCAAGGAGAAACACGAGATGCCGAAGCAGAAGACCCACTCCGGGTCCAAGAAGCGCTTCAAGGTCACCGGCAGCGGCAAGATCAAGAAGCAGCAGGCCGGTATGCGCCACAACCTCGAGGTCAAGGCCTCGAAGCGCAAGGCCCGTCTGAACCAGGACAAGGTCGTGTCGGCCCCCGACGCCAAGGTCATCAAGAAGCTTCTCGGCCGCTGAGCCGACAGCGTACATAGGCAATCAGGCCCGTTAAGGAAGAAACAGAGTCATGGCAAGAGTGAAGCGCGCAGTCAATGCGCACAAGAAGCGTCGGGTCATCCTCGAGCGCGCCGAGGGATACCGCGGTCAGCGTTCGCGCCTCTACCGCAAGGCGAAGGAGCAGGTCACCCACTCGCTCGTCTACTCGTACAACGACCGTCGCAAGAAGAAGGGCGACTTCCGTCGTCTCTGGATCCAGCGCATCAACGCCGCGTCGCGCGCGAACGGCCTCACCTACAACCGCCTCATCCAGGGCCTCGGCCTCGCGGGCGTCGAGGTCGACCGCCGCATCCTCGCGGAGCTCGCGGTGAACGAGCCCGCCACGTTCGCGGCGCTCGTCGAGACCGCCAAGCAGGCCCTCCCGGCCGACACCTCGGCCCCGAAGACCGCCGCGTAAGCAGGCGGCTGCGTCCACAGGGCCAGACACCTCGGCCCCGAAGACCGCCGCGTTGGCAGCACTTCGCATTCGACGGCCCGGCACCCTCAGGGTGCCGGGCCGTTGGTCGTCCCGGCACCCGCCACCCGCCCATGCACCGAAAACAGGAAGACGCGCCGATCGCGCAATGAGAACAGGCGCCACGCGTCGCCGAGCAGGGCCTTTTTCCTGTTCTCGGAACGCCGGATGACGCATCGGAGGCGGAATCCGCCCGGCAATAGACTGGCGACATGCTCGAGAACCCCCGCTCGCCGCGTGTCCGCGCGGTCGCCAGACTCGCGAACAAGTCCGAGCGGGTCGACACGGGGCTCTTCCTCCTCGAGGGGCCGCAGGCGGTCTCCGAGGCGCTCAGATTCCGACCCGAGCTGATCGTCGATCTGTTCGCCACGCCCACCGCGCTCGAGCGGCACGCCGAGATCGCGGCCGCGGCGGCCGACGCCGGCCTCGAGGTCGAGTTCGTCACCGAGCCCGTGCTCGATGCGATGGCCGACACGGTCACCCCGCAGGGGTTCGTCGCGGTGTGCCGCCAGTTCCCGACCGCGGTGAAAGACGTCTTCGCGGCATCCCCGAAGCTCGTCGCGATCCTCGAAGAGGTGCGCGATCCCGGCAACGCGGGCACGATCGTGCGCGCCGCCGATGCCGCCGGCGCCGACGCGGTGATCTTCACCGGGCGCGCGGTCGACCTCTACAACCCGAAGGTCGTGCGCTCGTCGACCGGGTCGATCTTCCACCTGCCCGTGGCGGTCGGCGCCGAGCTCGCCGACGTGCTCGATCGAGCCCGCACCGCCGGCCTCACGGTGCTCGCCGCCGACGTCAAGGGCGATGACCTGCTCGCCGTTCGCGACGACGGCGTGCTCACCGCGCCCACCGCCTGGCTCTTCGGCAACGAGGCTCGTGGGCTGCCCGACGAGCAGCTCGCGCTCGCCGATCGCGCCGTCACCGTGCCCATCTACGGGCACGCGGAATCGATGAACCTCGCCACCGCCGCGTCCGTCTGCCTGTATGAGAGCGCGTTCGCGCATCGAAGTGCGCATCACAGTTAGGTAACCACCGCGCCGCGGGTTGTCCGATGGTTCCGGTTGGCCCTATTTTGAGGGATATGGAGCCTGCCCAGCCCGCACCCGCAACGTCGAACATCAGCGTGCGCCGAGGGGAACCGCTCGTCGTCGTCGAGCGCGTCGAGAAGCACTTCGGCGACCTGCACGTGCTCAACGACATCAACACCGTCGTCAATCGCGGCGAGGTCGTCGTGGTCATCGGGCCCTCGGGCTCCGGAAAGTCCACCCTCTGTCGCGCCATCAACCGACTCGAGACGATCGACTCGGGCACCATCTCGATCGACGGCCAGGTGCTGCCGGCCGAGGGCGCCGAGCTCGCCCGGTTGCGTGCCGACGTCGGCATGGTGTTCCAGTCGTTCAACCTGTTCGCACACAAGACGGTGCTCGAGAACGTGACCCTCGCACCGATCCGCGTGAAGAAGAAGTCCCGCAAAGAGGCCGAAGCCAAGGCGATGGAGCTGCTCGACCGGGTCGGCGTCGCCAATCAGGCGAAGAAGATGCCCGCACAGCTCTCGGGCGGCCAGCAGCAGCGCGTCGCGATCGCCCGCTCGCTCGCGATGAATCCGAAGCTCATCCTGCTCGACGAGCCCACGAGCGCGCTCGACCCCGAGATGATCAACGAAGTGCTCGACGTCATGGTCGGCCTCGCCCAAGAGGGCATGACCATGATCGTGGTCACCCACGAGATGGGATTCGCCCGCAAGGCGGCCGACCGCGTGCTGTTCATGGCCGACGGCAAGATCGTCGAAGAGGCCACGCCAGCCGAGTTCTTCGACAACCCCCAATCCGATCGCGCGAAGGACTTCCTCTCGAAGATCCTCGAGCACTAGGCCTTCGCCATCACGACCTTCGCCGTCACGAGCGGCGGGGAACACCACACAGGAGAAGAGGCAGGGACATGAAACGCATGAGAATCGCGCTCGTCGCAGCAGCGGCGGCTTCGGCACTCGCGCTCGCCGGCTGCGCCGGCGGCGGCGGTGGTGGCGAAGAGCCGACGGAAGAGGCGGCGCCCACGTTCGAGGCGGGGACGACCATGGCGGCGCTCGCCGAGGCGGGCGAGATCACGGTCGGCACCAAGTTCGACCAGCCGCTCTTCGGCCTCGTCGGTCCCGACGGCGTGCCCGTCGGATTCGACGTCGAGATCGCGAAGATCATCGCGAGCGAACTCGGCATCTCCGAAGAGAACATCACCTGGACCGAGACGGTGTCCGCGAACCGCGAGCCGTTCATCGAGAACGGCCAGGTCGACATCGTGGTCGCGACGTACACGATCAACGACAAGCGCAAGGAGGTCGTCTCGTTCGCGGGGCCGTACTACCTGGCGGGCCAGTCGATCCTGGTGCTCGCCGACAACGAGGACATCGCCAGTGAAGAAGACCTCGTCGGCCAGCCCGTCTGCTCAGTGACCGGTTCGACGCCGGCTGCGAACCTCAAGGAGCTCGGCGCCGAGGTGCTCGAGACCGACACGTACTCGAACTGCCTCGAGCCGCTGCGCAACGGGCAGGTCGTTGCGGTGTCGACCGACAACGTGATCCTCGCGGGCCTGGCCGACCAGAACCCGGGCGAGTTCAAGATCGTGGGCGAGCCCTTCACCGAAGAGCCCTACGGCATCGGCCTCGCGCTGGAAGACACCGAATTCCGCACGTGGATCAACGACACGCTCGAGGCCGCCTACGCAGACGGCCGCTACGAGGAGGCGTGGAACGCGACGGCCGGAGAGATCCTGCCGTTCGTCGAGCCGCCGGCTGTCGACCGCTACTGATCCGAACCGGCCCGGGCCTCGTCCCTGAGGCCCGGGCCGGCCTTCCCGTTCCACTGAGAGGACCCGCGTGGACGTCGTCATCGCGAATCTCCCGCTCTACCTCGAGGGCTTCAGCGTGACGCTGCTGCTGCTCGCCGTCGGCGGCCTCGGGGCGCTCGTGCTCGGCACGATCGTCGCGGCGATGCGGATCTCGCCGATCGCGACGCTGCGCGTCATCGCGACCGTGTACACCGAGGTCGTGCGCAACACGCCGCTGACCCTGGTGGTGCTCTTCGCGGTGGTGATCGTTCCCCTGCTCGGACCGCGAGTGCCGTTCATCCTCTCCGGATTCGTCGCGCTTGCGGTCTACACTTCACCGTTCGTGGCGGAGGCGCTGCGCTCGGGCATCAACGGCGTGCCGATCGGCCAGGCCGAGGCCGCGAGGAGCGTCGGGCTCGGGTTCGGCCAGACGGTCTCGCTGATCGTCTTCCCGCAGGCGTTCCGCATGACGATCCCGCCCCTGATCAACGTGTTCATCGCCCTGACGAAGAACACCTCCGTCGTCGGCGGTGTCGGATTCGTGGCCGAGTTGTTCGGGGTGGGCCGCACACTCGCGAACGCGAACGGCGATGCCGTGATCCCGATCCTCATCGGGGTCGCGATCTTCTACCTCATCGTGACGGTGCCGCTCGGCCTGCTCGCGACCCAGCTCGAGCGGAAATGGGTGGTGCAGCGATGAGCAACTCAGGCGTCCTCTTCGACGCGCCCGGCCCCCGCGCACGTCGGCTGTCGGTGATCCTCTCGTGGATCAGCGGCGTGGTTCTCGTCGGTCTCGTCAGCTGGGGGATCGTCATCCTCAACACGCCGCGCGAGTCCGGCGGCATCACCCTCCCCGGGATGTTCGACCCGAGCCGGTGGGACATCCTCGCCGACCCCGTGCTCTGGAACTTCGTGATCTTCACGGGCGTCTGGAACACGCTTCGCGCGGCGATCGTCGCGGCGGTGCTCGCCGTCGCCCTCGGTGTGGTCCTCTCACTGATGCGGAGTTCGCCGATCGGATGGGTCCGCATCCCGACGATGATCCTGATCGAGTTCTTCCGCGGCATGCCGGTCCTGCTGATGATGCTGTTCATCCTTCTCGTCGCGGGCACCGGGCAGTACTGGGCAGTGGTCTTGGCGCTCGCCGTCTACAACGGCGCGCTCATCGGCGAGGCGCTGCGGGCGGGCCTCGTCTCGCTGCCACGCGGCCAACGCGAGGCTGCGCTCAGCCTCGGCATGCGTCCGCTGCAGTCGAAGATGCTCGTCGAGTTCCCGCAGGCGTTCCGTCAGATGCTGCCGATCATCGTGGCGCAACTGGTCGTGCTGCTGAAGGACACCTCGCTCGGCTACATCGTCGGCTATCAGGAGTTGCTGCGGGTCACGCTCAACAACCTCGGCAGTTTCTACGGCAACCGCTACCTGTTCACGCTCTGGTGCGTGGCGTTCGTGCTCTACCTGATCATGAACCTCTCGCTGTCGTGGTTCGCGCGCTGGCTGTCGAAGCGCACGGCGTCGAAGTCGAGCGGCAAGCGACTCGACCCCGCTGATGCCGCACAGGCGATGCTCAAGGCAGACGCGATGGCGGAATCGCGGCAGACGCCTCAGGGCGGCTGAGCGCCCCATCCGGTGACGTCGCGGCAACGTGAGCCGGGTACGAGGCGACTAGACTCGTTCTTCGTGTCCGAGCCCCGTGAAATCACCGAGAGCGCCGTGCAATCGGCGGTCGACGCAGCCCTCGCGGCGATCGCCTCGGCCGGCGACTCCGCCGCGCTGAAGCAGGTCCGCACCGAGCACACCGGCGACAAGTCGGCGCTGGCGCTCCTGAACGCCGAGCTGCGCAACGTACCCAACGACCGGAAAGCCGCCCTCGGCAAGCTCGTCGGTGGTGCCCGCGGTCGGGTCAACCAGGCGTTCGCCGCGCGCGAGGCCGAGATCGTCGAGGCCGAGGCCGCCGCGCAACTCGAGGCCGAGGCCGTCGATGTCACGGCGCTTCCGTCGCGGTACACGGCCGGCGCGAGGCATCCGCTCTCCCTCCTGCAGGACCGCGTGTGCGACGTCTTCACCGGAATGGGCTGGGAGATCGCCGAGGGGCCCGAGGTCGAGAGCGAGTGGTTCAACTTCGACGCGCTGAACTTCGATGCCGATCACCCCGCGCGAGCGATGCAGGACACGTTCTTCGTCGACCCGCCCGAGGCGCACCTCGTGATGCGCACCCACACGAGCCCGGTGCAGATCCGCTCGATGCTCGATCGTGAGGTGCCGCTCTACGTGCTCGCGCCGGGCCGCGTGTACCGCACCGACGAGTTCGACGCCACGCACCTGCCGGTCTTCATGCAGTTCGAAGGCGTCGCCGTCGACAAGGGACTCACGATGGCGCACCTGAAGGGCACGCTCGACCACTTCGTGAAGGCGATCTTCGGTGACGAGGCGAAGATCCGTCTGCGCCCGAGCTTCTTCCCGTTCACCGAGCCGAGCGCCGAACTCGACTTCTGGCACCCCACCTTCAAGGGCGGCGCCCGCTGGATCGAGTGGGGCGGCTGCGGAATGATGCACCCGAACGTGCTGAAGGCCGCGGGCATCGATCCCGAGGTGTACACCGGGTTCGCGTTCGGCATGGGCGTCGAGCGCGGCCTCATGCTTCGCAACGATGTGCAGGACATGCGCGAGATGGTCGAGGGCGACGTTCGCTTCTCACAGCAGTTCGGAATGGTGGTCTGAGATGCGGGTTCCATTGAGCTGGCTCGCCGAGTACGTCGAACTCATTCCCGGCACGACGCCCGAAGACGTGCACGCCGCTCTCGTCAAGGTCGGTCTCGAAGAAGAAGACGTGCACACCTTCGAGCTCGAGGGTCCGGTCGTCGTGGGCGAGGTGCTCGAGTTCGTCGAGGAGCCGCAGTCCAACGGCAAGACCATCCGCTGGTGCCAGGTGCGGGTTGCGCCCGACGGCGAGACCGCGGCCGACGGGGGAGACCCGGTGCACGGCATCGTGTGCGGGGCTCGCAACTTCTTCGTCGGCGACAAGGTCGTCGTGACCCTGCCCGGCGCGGTGCTGCCGGGGCCCTTCCCGATCGCCGCGCGCAAGACCTACGGCCACGTCTCCGACGGCATGATCGCCTCGGCGCGAGAGCTCGGGCTCGGCGACGATCACGAGGGCATCCTGCGACTCTCCACGCTCGGCATCGATGCGCCCGTCGGCACCGACGCGATCACGCTGCTCGGACTCGATGACGCCGCGATCGAGATCAACGTCACACCCGACCGCGGCTATGCCTTCTCGATCCGCGGTGTCGCCCGCGAGTACGCGCACGCCACGGGTGCGCGGTTCCGCGACCCGGTCGAGCAGGCTGCACCTGCGGATGCCTCGGGCGACGTGTTCCCCGTCGAGATCCGTGACGAGGACCCGATCCGCGGCCGCGTCGGTTCGGCGGTCTTCGCGACGCGCATCGTGCGCGGGGTCGATCCGGCGCGTCCGACGCCGGCGTGGATGATCGCTCGGCTGAAGCTCGCCGGTATCCGCTCGATCTCGGTGCTCGTCGACATCACGAACTACGTCATGCTCGAGCTCGGCCAGCCGATCCACGGCTACGATCTCGACGCGCTGCGCGGCGGGATCGTCGTGCGGCGGGCGACGCCGGGCGAGACGATCGTCACGCTCGACGGCAAGGAGCGTGCGCTCCACCCCGAAGACCTGCTCATCACCGACGACCGTGGTGCGATCGGCATCGCGGGCGTCATGGGCGGCGCCGACACCGAGATGGGCGAGACGACCCGCAACGTGCTCATCGAAGCCGCGAACTTCGACCCGGTGTCGATCGCGCGTTCCGCTCGTCGGCACAAGCTGCCGAGCGAGGCGTCGCGCCGCTTCGAGCGCGGGGTGGACCCGCAGATCGCCGGTGCCGCCGCATCACGCGTGGCCCAGCTGATGGTCGATCTCGCCGGCGGGGTCGCCGACGAGGGCGGGTCGCTCATCCACGAGGCAGGGGCACGGGAGGCCATCGTGCTGCCGCACGGGTTCGTGTCGAGCCTCATCGGCGTCGAGTACACCGAGGCCGAGGTGCACGACGCCCTCGCCGAGATCGGCGGCGTGGTCACCGCCGTCGACGGTGGGTTCTCGGTGGTGCCGCCGTCATGGCGCCCCGATCTCACGGGCAAGGCCGAGCTCGCCGAAGAGGTGGCGCGGCTCGTCGGCTACCACCGCATCCCCTCGGTGCTTCCGGTCGCTCCTCCGGGGCGCGGGCTCACCCGGTCGCAGCGACTTCGCCGCCAGACGGCCGACGTGCTCGCCGGTGCCGGTTCGACCGAGGTACTGAGCTTCCCCTTCGCCACGGCCGATGAGAATGCGCTCTACGGCAGCGCCGACGGCTCGGCCGTGGCATCCGTGCGCCTCGTGAACGCGCTCGACCAGTCGACCCCGTTCCTGCGCCGCTCGCTGCTGCCGGGGCTCATCGGTGCTGCGCGTCGCAACCGCTCGCGCGGCCTCAACGACCTCGACCTGTTCGAGATCGGCCTCGTGTTCCTGCCCGAGACCGGCCGCACGTATGGCTCCGACGAGCTCCCGGTCGGCGATGCGAAGCCGACCGACGAGACCCTTGCCGCGCTCAATGCCGGCATCCCGCGGCAGCCGCGGCACCTCGGTGTGCTGCTCGTCGGCGACGCCGTCACCAAGCAGCCCGGTCAGGCCGCCGTGCCGGTCGGCATCGTCGACGCGCTCGATGCCGTGCGGCGAGTGGTGCTCGCGACGGGTGCCGAGCTCGAGGTCGTGCAGGGCGCGCACCAGGCGCTGCACCCGGGCCGCACTGCAGAGCTCCGAGTCGGCGGGCGGGCGGTCGGGTTCGCGGGCGAACTGCTGCCCGCGGTCGCCATCGAGCTCGACCTGCCGCGCGTGGTCGCGGTCGCCGAACTCGACCTCGACGCGGTGATCGCGGCGACCGAGCCGGCGGTCGAGGCGCAGCCGATCGGCACACTGCCGGCGGCGACGCAAGACCTGTCGCTCCTCGTCGGCGACGACGTCGCAGCGGCTGAGGTCGCCGAGGCGGTGCGCGCGGGCGCGGGCGACTTGCTCGAGCACCTGCACCTCGTCGACGACTACCGCGGCTCGGGGGTGCCCGAAGACTCGAAGAGCCTCACCTTCGCGCTGCGGTTCCGTGCGCCCGACCGCACGCTCACGGCGGCCGAGGCGAGCGATGCCAAGAACGCCGGCGCAGCGCTCGCCGGTGAGCGCTTCGGCGCGGTGATCCGCGCGTAGTCTCCCTCACGGGAGTCCGAGCGGCGGTGCACGAGAGCGCCGCCGCCCGAGAGCGCCGGCGCCCGCACCCGGGTGCGCTACGCGTACCGCTCGACGAGTCGGTCGAAGTCGGCATCGAGCGCAGTGTCGACGACCCGTCGTGACGGATCGGCGTCATGCCACGCGATCATCTCGCGAGCACCGCGCCAGTAGGGGATCGCGGGGCGGAACTCGGGCACGAGTGACTTCACCTTGCTGTTGTCGAAGATCACCGAGTGGGCCTTGTCGCCCAGGAGGCCGGGCCCCAGGTCGGGCAGCTCGCGCGCGATCGCGTCGCTCGCGATGTGCGCCGGCCGGAACTCGGCGCCCGCGGCCGTGGCGATCGTCTCAGCGATCTGGTTCCAGGTCAGCACCTCGTCGGACGTGATCTGGAACACCTCGCCGACCGCGCGGTCGTTGCCGAGCAGACCCACGAACGCGACCGCGAAGTCTCGGGTGTGGGTCACCGTCCACAGGCTCGTGCCGTCGCCGTGCACGACGACCGGCTTTCCCCGGCGCATGCGGTCGACGGCTGTCCACCCGCCGAGCAGCGGCACCCGCTCGCGGTCGTAGGTGTGCGAGGGACGTACGATCGTCATCGGGAATCCGCGCTCGCGGTAGGCCGCCACGAGCAGTTCCTCGCCGGCGATCTTGTCGCGGGAGTACTGCCAGAACGGGTTGCGCAACGGAGTCGACTCGGTGATGGGCAGGTGCCCGATCGGCTTCTGGTAGGCCGACGCCGACGAGATGTACACGTATTGGCGGGTTCGCCCCTCGAACAGCGCGATGTCGCGTTCGACCTGCTCAGACGAGAACGAGCGGAAGTTCGCGACGACGTCGAACGTCTCGTCACCGATGGCCGCAGCGATGGATGCCGCATCCTCGGCGTCGCCCGTGAGATGCCGCGTCCCGGCGATCGGCGCACGTCGCGAACTGCGCCCGCGATTGAGAAGGGTCAGGTCGTAGCCGCGCTGCACGGCGAGCTCGCTCGATGCTCCGCTGATGGTGCCGTTGCCGCCGATGAAGAGGATGCGCAGGTTCATGCACCGAGCCTAGGCTTCGGATGGCGGTCGACGCGGGGGTCGCGTGTCATCGTTTTGCGGATGCCGCGACACAGTCGGTAGGGTCGACGCATGTCCACCGATCGGTTCGCCGCCTCTGCACGCCACTCGCGTGTCGTCGTGCTGCGCAACCGACGTCGTGGTGCGCGCCGAATCTCGGCGACCCCTGCTGCGGCCTAGACGGGCCTGTCTGCGGGCGTCGCCGGAACATCGCCCCGACCGCACAGACCCTAAGGTGGATTCCATGACGTACTCCGTCGCCGTTTCCGGCGCGTCCGGCTATGCCGGGGGAGAGATCCTGCGCCTGCTGGCCGATCATCCCGAATTCGAGGTGCGCACCGTCACGGCGCACGCCAACGCCGGGCAGCCGCTCGTCGCAGTACAGCCCCATCTGCGCACCTACACGCATCTGACCCTGAAAGCGACGACGGCCGAGACGCTCGCCGGTCACGACGTCGTGTTCCTCGCCCTCCCGCACGGAACGTCGGGCGCCGTCGCCGCGCAACTGCCCGAGGACACGCTCGTGATCGACTGCGGCGCAGACCACCGGCTCGAGAGCGCGGGCGACTGGGAGGAGTTCTACGGCGGCGACTTCCACCCCGCGTGGACCTACGGCGTCCCCGAACTGCCGCGCCTCTCGGGCACCCAGCGCGACCGGCTCGCCAAGACGCGGCGCATCGCGGCTCCCGGCTGCAACGCCTCCACGGTCGCGCTCTCGCTCGCTCCCGGCATCCGCGCCGGCGTCATCGAGGATCGCGACCTCGTGTCGGTGCTGGCCGTCGGCCCGTCGGGCGCAGGCAAGAGCCTCAAGGCCCACCTGCTCGGCTCCGAGATCCTCGGTTCGGCGAACCCCTACTCGGTCGGCGGCGTGCACCGCCACATCCCCGAGGTCATCCAGGCACTGCGGTGGGCCGGTGCGGCGAACCCGACCGTGTCGTTCACGCCGATGATCGTGCCGATGTCGCGCGGAATCCTCGCGACCTCGACGGCGCGCATCATGCCCGGCACGGATGCCGCTACCGTGCGTGCGGCGTGGGAGGACGCCTATGCCGGCGAGCGCTTCGTGCAGTTGCTTCCGCAGGGCCAATTCCCCCGCACGGCCGACGTGCTCGGCGCGAACACGGCGCTCATGGGACTCGCCGTCGACGAACGGGCGGGGCGCGTCGTCGTGATCACCGCCGTCGACAACCTCGTCAAGGGCACCGCGGGTGCCGCCATCCAGTCGGCCAACCTCGCGCTCGGACTCACCGAGTCGACCGGCCTTCCCGTGAACGGAGTCGCACCGTGACCGTCACCGCAGCCGACGGGTTCGAGGCCGCGGGCATCGCGGCCGGCATCAAGCGCAGCGGGGCGCTCGACCTCGCGGTCGTCGTGAACCGGGGTCCGTCGCAGGCGGCGGCCGCCGTGTTCACATCGAACCGGGCGAAGGCGAACCCGATCCTCTGGTCGGAGCAGGTCATCCTCGACGGCACCGTCGCAGCGATCGTGCTGAACTCGGGCGGGGCCAACTGCTTCACTGGTCCCGAGGGCTTCCAGGTCACGCACCGCACCGCCGAGGCGACCGCGTCGGCGCTCGCCGTCTCCGCCGGTGACGTGCTCGTGTGCTCGACGGGGCTCATCGGCGACCAGCTCGACGGCGAGGTGCTCGAAGAGGGCGTGCTCTCCGCGGTCAACCGGCTCGCACCAGGCGGCACCGCCGGCGACGACGCGGCACGCGCCATCATGACGACCGACACGAAGCCCAAGACCGTCGTGATCGAGCGCGACGGCTGGCGCATCGGCGGCATGGCCAAGGGAGCCGGCATGCTCGCGCCGGGGCTGGCGACCATGCTCGTCGTGCTCACGACCGATGCCGACCTTCCCGCGGCAGATCTCGACACGGCGCTGCGGGCTGCGACTCGCGTCACGTTCGACCGGCTCGACTCCGACGGCTGCATGTCGACGAACGACCAGGTCACCCTCCTGGCGAGCGGTGCTTCGGGAATCGTCCCCGCGCCCGAGGCCTTCACCGAGGCGCTCACTGCGGCGTGCCGTGACCTCGCGACGCAACTGCAAGGCGACGCCGAGGGCGCGAGCCATGACATCACGATCGAGGTCCGCGGGGCCGTCACCGAAGACGACGCGGTCGAGGTCGGTCGCTCCGTCGCCCGGAACAACCTGTTCAAGGCTGCGATCTTCGGCAACGACCCGAACTGGGGCCGGGTGCTCGCCGCCATCGGCACGACGCAGGCACCGTTCGACCCCTACCTCGTCGACGTCTCGATGAACGGGGTTCGCGTCTGCCATGCGGGTCGGCCCGACGCTCCGCGCGACGACGTCGACCTCGAGCCACGGGCGACGCATGTGCTGATCGAACTGCACGCGGGCGAGGCATCCGCATCGATCTTGACGAACGATCTCACGCACGACTACGTGCACGAGAACAGCGCCTACGCGAGCTGAACATGGGTGCACTCGAAGCAGATTCCACGACCGGCATGCAATCGGCGACCGCGGCCGACAAGGCCCAGGTGCTCATCGACTCACTGCCGTGGCTGAAGCGATTCCACGGCGAGACCATCGTCGTGAAGTTCGGCGGCAACGCGATGGTCAGTCCCGACCTGCAGCGTGCATTCGCGGAAGACATGGTGTACCTGCGCTACGCGGGCATCAAGCCGGTCGTCGTCCATGGCGGCGGTCCCCAGATCTCGGCCATGCTCGAGCGCCTCGGCATCGAGAGCGAGTTCCGCGGCGGATACCGTGTGACGACCCCGGAGGCGATGGACGTCGTCCGCATGGTGCTGTCGGGGCAGGTCAATCGCGAGCTGGTGTCGCTCATCAACGAGCACGGACCGCTCGCCTCGGGGCTCTCGGGTGAGGACGCGGGGCTGTTCAGCGGCCGGCGGCGTGGTGCCGTCGTCGACGGCGTCGAGGTCGACCTCGGCCTCGTGGGCGATGTGGTCGCGGTCGATCCTGCGGCGGTGCATGCGCAGCTCGACGCCGGACGCATCCCGGTGATCTCCTCGATCGCTCCCGACGGCGACGCTCCGGGCCAGTCGCTCAACGTCAACGCCGACTCGGCGGCCGCGTCGCTCGCGGTCGCGCTCGGTGCGGCGAAACTCGTGATCCTCACCGATGTCGCGGGGCTCTACCGCGACTGGCCGAACCGCGATTCGCTCGTGTCGGTCATCGATGTGCCAGACCTCATCTCGCTGCTGCCGTCGCTCGAGTCGGGCATGATCCCGAAGATGCGCGCGTGCCTCGAGGCGGTCGAGGGCGGGGTCGCCAAGGCAGCGATCATCGACGGCCGGGTGCCCCACTCGATCCTCCTCGAGGTCTTCACCCAGTCCGGCATCGGCACCGAGGTCGTGCCGGGCGGCGCCGGCATCGCCACTGAGGGAAACGTCGCATGACCGCGTGGCAGCAGCGCTTCGACGAGCGCATCATGCGTTCGATCGGCATGCCGCTCGCGAAGCTCGTCCGCGGCGACGGGGTTCGGGTGTGGGATGACGCGGGCAACGCGTACCTCGACTTCCTGGCGGGCATCGCGGTGAACTCGCTGGGCCACGCGCACCCCGTGTTCGTCGACGCGGTCGCTTCGCAGGCGGCGACGCTCGCGCACGTCTCGAACTACTTCGCGACCGAACCCGCGCTCGAGCTCGCCGAGCGGCTCACGCGGCTCGCCGGAGCGGGGGAGCACGGGCGGGCCTGGTTCGGCAACTCCGGAGCCGAGGCCAACGAGGCCGCATTCAAGCTCGCGCGCCTCAACAACTCGGGCGGGGCGCGCACGCGAGTGCTCGCACTCGTCGACGCGTTCCACGGCCGCACCATGGGATCGCTCGCCCTGACGGGCAAACCGCACATGCGCGACCCGTTCGAGCCGCTGCCCGGGGGCGTCGAGCACATCCCCGCGACGATCGCGGCGCTCGAAGCGGCGCTCGACGATGCGGTCGCGGCGCTGATCGTCGAACCGATCCAGGGCGAGGCCGGTGTCGTCGAGCTTCCCGAAGGATTCCTCGAGGCGGCACGCGAACTCACCAGGCGGCACGGCGCATTGCTCATCGTCGACGAGATCCAGACCGGGGCCGGACGCACGGGTGCGTGGTTCGGGTTCCAGCATGCCGGCATCACACCCGATGCCATCACCCTCGCGAAGGGCATCGGCGGGGGGTTCCCCATCGGCGCGCTGGTCACGTTCGGCGAGGCGTCCTCGCTCTTCACCAAGGGCCAGCACGGCTCGACCTTCGGCGGGAACCCGCTCGCGACGGCCGTGGCGAACGCGGTGCTCGACGAGATCGAGCGAGCCGGGCTCGTCGACAACGCCGCGCGGCGCGGTGACGAGCTGGCGCAGCGCATCCTCGGCATCGGATCCCCGCTCGTCCACGGAGTGCGCGGCAAGGGCCTGCTCATCGGGGTCGGCCTTTCCGAACCGGTCGCGGGCCGTGTGGTCGCCGAAGCCATGAGCGGCGGCCTCATCGTGAATGCAGCCAACGACTCCACCATTCGCCTCGCGCCCCCGCTGATCATCGGCGACGCCGAGGTCGACGAGTTCATCACCCGGTTCGCGGTCGCGCTCGACGCCGCAGCCACCCACTGACCGCACGACCGACCCCATCGAACGGAGTCCCATGACCCGCCACTTCCTTCGCGACGACGACATCACGCCCGCCGAACAGGCCGAGATCCTCGACCTCGCCGAGGCCCTGAAGGCCGACCGCTGGAGCCGCACGCCGCTCGCGGGGCCGCAGACGGTCGCCGTCATCTTCGACAAGTCCTCGACGCGCACGCGCGTCTCGTTCGCGGTCGGCATCGCCGACCTCGGCGGGACGCCGCTGATCATTTCCACGGCGTCGAGCCAGCTCGGCGGCAAGGAGACCCCATCAGACACGGCCCGCGTGCTCGAGCGCATGGTCTCGGCGATCGTGTGGCGCACGTACGGCCAGGCCGGCCTCGAAGAGATGGCCGCGGGAACGGCCGTGCCCGTCATCAACGCGCTCTCCGACGACTTCCACCCGTGCCAGCTCCTCGCCGACCTGCTCACCATACGCGAGCACAAGGGCGACCTCGCGGGGCTGACCGTCACCTTCCTGGGCGACGGGGCATCGAACATGGCCCAGTCGTACCTGCTGGCCGGCGCGACGGCGGGCATGCACGTGCGCATCGCGTCGCCCGACGAGTTCGCCCCCTCAGACGCGGTCGTGGCCGACGGCGACCGCATCGCCGCCGCGACGGGCGGCTCGATCACGCTGTACACCGACGCGGCCGAGGCCGTCGCCGGCGCCGACGTCGTGGTGACCGACACCTGGGTCTCGATGGGCAAGGAGTCCGAGAAGGCGCACCGCGTCGCCACGTTCGGCGGCTACCGGGTCGATCGCGAGCTCATGTCGCTCGCGGCATCCGACGCGGTCTTCATGCACTGCCTGCCGGCAGACCGCGGGTACGAGGTCACGGCCGACGTCATCGACGGCGCGCAGTCGATCATCTGGGACGAGGCGGAGAACCGCCTGCACGCCCAGAAGGCGCTGCTCGTGTGGCTGCTCGAACGGAAGGACGCCTGATGACCGAGCACGGCACCAACGAAGGGTCGCTGTGGGGCGCGAGGTTCGCCACCGGCCCGTCGCCCGAGCTGGCGCGGCTGTCGAAGTCGACGCACTTCGACTGGCAGCTCGCGAGCTACGACCTCGCGGGTTCGCGAGCGCACGCGCGCGCGCTCGGCGCCGCCGGGTATCTCGACGCCGACGAGCTCGCGGCGATGCTCGCTGGGCTCGACACCCTCGAAGCGCGGGTGGTCTCCGGCGAGATCGTGGCCGCCGACGCCGATGAAGACGTCCACGGTGCGCTCGAAGCCGCACTCATCGGCATCGTGGGCGCAGAGCTCGGTGGCAAGCTGCGCGCCGGGCGCAGCCGCAACGACCAGATCGCCACGCTCGTGCGCCTGTACCTCAAAGACCACGCCGCGATTCTCGGCCAGCAGCTGGTGCACCTCATCGATGCGCTCGCCGCCCAGGCCGATGCCCACCGTTCGGCGATCATGCCGGGCCGCACCCACCTGCAGCATGCGCAGCCGGTGCTGCTGGCACACCACCTGCTCGCGTACGGCTGGGCGTTCTCGCGCGACCTCGAGCGCATCGTCGACTGGACGAAGCGAGCGGATGTCTCGCCGTACGGCGGCGGCGCCCTCGCCGGGTCGACGCTCGGGCTCGACGCGGCATCCGTCGCCCGTGATCTCGGACTCGCCCGACCGGCCGACAACTCGCTCGACGGCACCGCGAGCCGCGACGTCGTCGCGGAGTTCGCGTTCATCGCCGCGATGATCGGCATCGACCTGTCGCGTCTCGCAGAAGACGTCATCCTCTGGAACACGCGCGAGTTCGGCTTCGTCACGCTCGATGACGGCTACTCGACGGGCTCGTCGATCATGCCGCAGAAGAAGAACCCCGACATCGCAGAGCTCGCTCGTGGCAAGTCCGGCCGCCTCATCGGCAATCTCAGCGGCCTGCTCGCGACGCTGAAGGCCCTCCCGCTCGCCTACAACCGCGACCTCCAGGAAGACAAGGAGCCGGTCTTCGATTCGGTCGAGACACTTGAGGTGCTGCTGCCCGCGTTCACCGGCATGATCGCCACGCTGAGGTTCCACACCGACCGCATGGCCGAGCTCGCGCCGGCCGGCTTCTCGCTCGCGACCGATGTCGCCGAGTGGCTCGTGAAGCGGCACGTGCCGTTCCGCGACGCGCACGAGATCACGGGCGCGCTCGTGCGGTTCGCCGAGCAGCACGGGCTCGAGCTCGACGCCGTCGACGACGCCGCGCTCGCCGAGATCTCGCCGCACCTCACCCCCGATGTGCGCGAGGTGCTCACCGTCGAGGGATCGGTCGCGAGCCGCGACGGCGTCGGCGGCACGTCGCCGGTGCGTGTCGACGAGCAGTTCGCCCGACTGGCCGACCGAGTCCGCCACCTCGTCGCCGGGCTCCCCGAGGCAGTGCGCTGAGTCGACTCGTCGCACCCGACCGGGCATTCTTCGAGCAGGATCCGGTGCAACTCGCACCGCTCCTGCTCGGGGCCGTGCTCGGCTACGACGCCCCTGACGGACTGGTGGCCATTCGGCTCTCCGAGGTCGAGGCGTATCGCGGGGTCGGCGAGGATCCCGGATCGCATGCGTTCCGGGGCCGCACCGCCCGCAACGCCGTCATGTTCGGGGAGCCGGGGCACCTGTACGCGTACTTCAGCTACGGCATGCACGTGTGCCTGAACATCGTGGCGAGGCCCGCCGGCCTCTCGTCGGCGGTGCTGATGCGCGGCGCGACCGTCGTGGGGGGCATCGATCTCGCGCGGCGGCGCAGGCCGGGCGTCAACGATCGCGATCTCGCTCGCGGGCCGGGGCGGCTCTCGCGGGCGCTCGGCGTGCCGCTCGGCGCGGGTGGGAGCGACCTGCTCGAGTCGCCCTTCGACCTGCGGGTGCCCGAGTCGCCGCTGCACTCCGCGAGCGGTCCGCGCACGGGCGTCAGCGGCGACGGTGGCGGCAACGCCTATCCGTGGCGGTTCTGGCTTCCGGGCGACGAGGGCGTCTCGCCGTACCGGCGCCATAAGCTCGCCGCCGAGTGACCGCGTTTCCCCGGTGCCGGCGCGGCCGGCGCGGCCGGCGTGGCGTCAGCGGATGGCGAGGTGCACGACGAGCGCGGCCGCGCACGCCCAGATGAGGCTCGCGAACGTGCCGATGATGAAACGCTCGCGGGCTTCGGGCGCCTCGAGCTCGGTGAACCGGCCGACGCCCTTGACGGCCACGACGATGGCGAGGCCCTCGGGGAACCCGGCGATGATCGTGCCCGCCGTCGCCACGCGCTCGAGCACGCCGATGGTGAGGCCGCCGCGGAGCACCTCGCGACGAGCGCCGGCCACGATGCCCTGCCGCTTCTCGTCGGCCGTCAGCCGCTCGGTGACGATGATGCCGCCGTGCAGGCCGGGGGCGACCGTGCCGCCCATCGCGAGGTTGAGCGCCATCGCCGCTGCGGCGCTGCCGCCGAACACCGCCGTGGTGAGGCCGAGCAGCACGACGAGCGGCGCGAGCCCGAACTGGGCGGGTGCACTCGCGGAGGCGGCGGCGAGTGTGGCGATGCCGAGCGTGCCCGCCGCGAACCAGACGTAGGCGCGCCGTGGGCGCACGTAGGCGAGCACCGAGAGCACGGCTGCGGCGACGAGTGCGAGCACGAGGGCCGACCATGTGATGGCATCGGCGATGAAGAAGAGGCTCACCGGGTTCCTTCCCGTCAGGCGCTCGGGGCCTGGTCTCCGAGCAGCATAGCGACCGCGGGCGTCACTCGGACGCGACGTGCGTGGCTTCGGCGTCGAGTTCGCGCAGCAGCCGGACGAGCGCAGGCCGGGCCTCCTCTTCAGCCCGCCAGAGGGCCGCTCGAAGGCGCGCGCTCACGGCGGCGGCGCTCACGTCGAGGATCGCCGCCGCCTCCTTCTGCAGGCGCCCCTCGTGCATGAGATCGACGACCTCCCAGCCGGGATCGGTGCGTCGCTCGCGCAGCAGCACGAGCATGCGGACGAGCGGTTCGACGTCGGCGACGGTGATGCCGCTCGCGACGGGCGCTGCTCGCAGCGCGAAGCGACCGTCGGCGCGCTTCGCCGCGCCGACGGCTTCACGCGCGGCGATGAACGCGGTGCCGGTCGCCTTGCGGGTGGCATCGGGGAGGGGCGTACGGATGTCGCCGATGCCGAGCCCGACGCTCCAACGGCCGGTCCGGGTGGCATCGAGCACGATGGCCAGCGCCGTCTCGGCCGAGGCCGTGACGAGTTGCACCTCGTCGCCGGCGGTCTGGTCTGCAGGTAGCAGGAGCTGATCGCCATGACGCTCGGCGAGGCGCGCCATGAGCGCAGCAGCCCGGTCGGCCTCGCGTCGACTGGCGACCTGATCGGCGGTGATGACGAACATTGCTCCCCTTGAAGGCTGGATCATTGATCGGTCGAGGTGAATGCTGTGGCTGTGACATCCGAACAAATCAAAGATACAGGATTGATTTCTTGGAATCAATCGTCGAACCTTGAATTCAGGTCTCAGTCCCGCTGATACTCTGACGGGGTGTCAGACCCAGTGATCCTCTCCACCCAGCAGAACGACGCCTCATTCGACGACGTCTGGGAGGAGCTCGTCTGGCGCGGCCTCGTGCATGTGTCGACCGACCAGGCCGCGCTGAAAGAGCTGCTCGCGGGCGAGCCGATCACGTATTACTGCGGATTCGACCCGACAGCGCCGAGTCTGCACCTCGGCAACCTCGTGCAGTTGCTCACCCTGCGCCGCATCCAGCTCGCCGGCCATCACCCGCTCGCCCTCGTCGGGGGATCGACCGGGCTCATCGGCGACCCGCGGCCGACGGCCGAGCGCACGCTCAACACGAAGGAGACCGTCGCCGAGTGGGTGGGCTACCTCGGTGCGCAGATGTCGCGCTTCCTCTCCGGCGAGGGTGAGAACGCCGTCCGCCTCGTGAACAACCTCGACTGGACGGCCGGCCTCAGTGCGATCGACTTCCTGCGGGAGGTCGGCAAGCACTACCGCGTCGGCACGATGCTGAAGAAGGACGCGGTCGCCTCGCGGCTGAACTCCGACGCCGGCATCAGCTACACCGAGTTCAGCTACCAGATCCTGCAGGGCTTCGACTACCTCGAGCTCCACCGCCAGTACGACTGCGTCCTGCAGACCGGTGGCAGCGACCAGTGGGGCAACCTGACGAGCGGAACCGACCTCATCCACCGGGTCGAGGGCGTGCACGTGCACGCGATCGGCACGCCGCTCATCACGAACTCCGACGGCACGAAGTTCGGCAAGAGCGAGGGCAATGCCATCTGGCTCGACGCCGCGATGTGCAGCCCCTACCGCTTCTACCAGTTCTGGCTCAACACCGACGATGCCGACGTGGTGTCTCGGCTCAAGGTCTTCACCTTCCTCGGTCGTGAGCGCATCGAAGAGCTCGAGGCGCTGGTCGCGAGCGAGCCGTTCCGGCGCGAGGCGCAGCGAGTGCTCGCATTCGAGGTGACGAGCCTCGTCCACGGTGCCGATGCCACCGGCGCGGTCATCGCCGCGTCGCAGGCGCTGTTCGGGCAGGGCGACCTGACCGCACTCGATGACGACACGCTCGAGTCGGCGTTGCGCGAGCTGCCGAATACGACGACGTCGCCGGATGCCCCGATCGCGCAGTTGCTCGTCGACACCGGCCTCGTGGCGAGCCAGAGCGAGGGGCGCCGTGCCATCAAGCAGGGCGGCGTCGCGCTCAACAACGTGCGCATCGACGACGAGGCGGCGACCCTCGCCGACCACGTCGCACCCGGCAGCATGGCGGTGCTCCGCCGCGGCAAGAAGACCCTCGCCGGCGTCTTCGTCGAGTAGGCCCGCGATCCCGTCGACGGACCCCGGTCTCCCACCTTCGTGGGGGACCGGGGTCCTCATATTTCCGGGGGATCCGGCGCGACACGCCCGGGATGCAAGGCAGAGTTGCACGACCGCCGGAATCGACGTAATGTAATCACTCGTTGCCCCACAGGAGCGAAAGAGCAGAGAGTTCATCTGAACCGGCTCATCGGCCTCAAGCGGCACGAAGATCCCAAGCCTCGAAGAGATTCATCCTTCGCTGCGCTTGAAGCATTCGGATCCGTCCTCATGGGATGCCCGGGTGAGAACGAAACAGCTCCGCTGATCGGTCCAGATGGTCCGTGAACCGGGTGCGTCCGTTCCTTGAGAACTCAACAGCGTGCACTATGTTCAATGCCAATTTTTTGAACCCCGACCTGCTTTTCGGAGTGGGTGGGATTCCTTTG
>NZ_JAJNMP010000003.1 GCF_021044935.1 Agromyces cavernae | reverse complement strand
GCCTGTTCGGAAGATTTCCACGCCGTCCTCGATCAGCGCGAGAACGGATGCCGCCTTCACCGCAGAGCCGAGCCCCCGTCCTCGGTGCTCTCGGTCGACGACGGTGAAGTCGGTCTCGGCACGAAGATCGTTTACGTCGACGTACGTGACCGCGAGCGCTCGTCCGCGTGAATCGAACACGCCAAAGCCACGACGTTCCCGCGACACACGTGCGCGTTCCGGGGTCAGCGGAACATGCCGGGTCGCGATGCTTCCCGGGTAGTCCTCGACGGTCACCGCATCAAGTGCGAGCACCGCCGCGATGTCGTCTTCGCGAACTTCGCGGAGTTCGCCGTACCCTCGCATACGGTCGACAAGCGTCCGGAGCCGGTCCACGTCGGCTGCCGGAGCGGTGAGTTGAGCCGCCCACGAGGTCGCCGCGATTGACCACCCCTGAGCTTCGAGCTCATCCCGGCGCGGGTCATCGGCGCGAAGGACGACGTCGTGTTCTTGCACTCGATCAGTCTGGCCTACCGGCTGGGCGGGCCCACGCCGGCGCTTGGCCGGCCCCGCTGAGGGATCGGCTTTCGGGCGTCGTGGATGCAGCACCTCGGGTTCCAACCCGCCATATGAGGGCCGGCGCCGTAGGCTCGAGGTCGTGTCAGAACCGGCGGACAACCCTCTCGCAGTGGACTCCGATTACACAGACCTGCTTCGGGAAGCTGACAGCGTCGTCCGGCGCGCGGTCAGCTTCCGGAGTACGCCTTCCCCCGGCGCGATGGATCACTTCGCTTCACTGACATGATCGATCGGGCTAGTACGAGTTGCGAGATTTCGCCGAGTTGCATGGCGACCGAGAACTCTACCTGATCGTCCTCGACCCCACTGAGGATCTTGACGGGATCGCCGGACCCGGGCAACGTCTGGCGTTCACACTCCCGACTCGAGCCACGAGCGATACCTACTACGACGCTCTCCGATTCAACTCGAACCACGACGAGCCATTCTGCATTCAGGACATCGCAACGCGCCTTCCTTTACACGGAAGCGGTCATCGCGACGCCGGCCGTTCGACGTCCTCAACGTCGAGCTCTGGCCGCACCCGGTCCCGCCTTGGATCACGCAAACGCTCGACCAGACGCGCGACGTCGGCCAGCAAGCGAGACGACCTAGTACTCGCTTAGCGGCTTGCCGTCGTCGGCGGCGGGGATGTTGATGGGACGAGGGTGACATCGGCGATCGCCCAGACAAACCGATTCTCGTGTCGTCGCCATTTCGGGTCCCCACCGGGCTCTTCGCGTTCGCTGATCACGGCTTTGGCGCAGATGTAGCGGATCTCGCCATAGGCGCCGTTGATCTCCACGTCAGCCTTCCACTGGGTGGAGGCCACCCCGGCCACGGTGACTCCTGTGTCGCCCCAGTAGAGCAGCACGTAATTCAACGACTGTGCCGTGTCGGCCAAACACTTTAGCTCTGCCTGTTTCGCCTCGGAAACCCTCGGGTGCTTGGAAGCAGAGTCGGTGAACGCGATCAAGCGGAGCAGCAGGGTTTCCTTCGCTCGCATCGAGGATGCCGCCGCGTCAGCGGTTACCGTAACGGTGTTCGCATCCTTGGCGACGACGCTTAGATCGAGCGAAGGTTTTTCCCGAACGCTGAGGCTCGCGGTGCCGACGATGACGGCCCAGCACACCCCTACCAAGGCCACCGCCGCACTCAAAGCAAGTACCCATCTTGCCGCCGGCGCTTTTGGCCACAACAGTACGATCGCCGCGGCGGCGCCACCCACCAAGGTCGCGACGACGGCCCAGGCGAAAACCACCGGATCATTCCTGATGAGCCTGGCCAGGAGATCACCTTGAATACCGAGCCCAGCCAGCACGGCGATCAGCAACCCGAAGTAGGCTAACGCGGCAACCCGCACCGACGTTGGAAAGTCCGGCTTCTCCGCCGGTGGTGGGGAGTCCTTCTTGGCCCCCTCCGGCTTCTCCGCCGGTGGCGGGGAGTCCTTCTTAGCGCCCTTCGCGCGGCGGAAGGGGGCTCGGATCGCGGCGATAACAGCGATCAGCAGAGCGAGGAAGGCCCCCGTGCGGATCCGCACGGATCTCGGGTTCTCCGTCGCGTCTCGTTTGCCCGAGCCGACTGATGGTGGTGGAGCGCCCGCCATGTCGTCCCCCCAGCCTGAGCTGTCCTCCAAATCGGAGGGTACTCTCACTCGCGCAGGTGATCTATCCTCAGAAATGAGGACAAGGCAGCACCTAGCGCTCTGTGAGCGCTTCCTTCACATGGAAGAGGTCCTGACTCGACGACCTGTCGCGGCGACGCCGGTATTCGATAGCCGGTCCGCCAACGGACGTCCGCAAGCGGATCGTCCTACGGGGCGGTGTACGCGGTGCCGTACTGAGCGTAGTTGAATTCCGCGTTTGCTCTGTTGTTATTGAGCCTGGTATCCGTTTTGGTAGCTTTCGCGTTATTGTGGTTATTGCAGGCCGCAATAGTGGCTTGAAGTTAGCCTGGCAGTCATCCGGACGGTTCGACGAGCCAGGCTTGCGCATTTAACTTGCCGCATTAAGGCGTGAGATCTCGAGTCTCGATGATGATCCCGCTTGCACGGCGGAGCCAGTCACCGCCCTTGTAGCAGCACCAGGCGACCATGTCACTCACCCACAGCAGGGCGTGTTCGCTCGGGGATGCGTGCTGGTATCTGAGGTCGTAGTTCCCATTGCGTCGAAGCGCCTGAGCAACGATGCGGCGATCAGCGGCTTCAACGGATTCGTCGCGCTCGAGGATGACGTGAGTCGCGCCGCCAGCTGCCATGTCATCGATCAGCGCGTTCAGGCAGAGGGTGCGTGCTTCCTTGTCTTTTGCGCCTTGGACTCGGTAGACGACGACCCGCAGACCGAGCTTCTCAACGGCGGAGAGGATCGTCCGGCGGCTCGTATCCGATTCACTGGTGAAGTGAATGCGCCGCTGGCCTGCACGAGTGAGCTTGCGAAGTTCTTTCTCGATCGCTGCAGCATCGTTGGGCATCACTACGGCTGCAGCGACATAGTAGCCCTTCGATTTGCATTCGTCGACGTATACACGAGCGCCGCTGGTGTATGCCGACATGGTGTCCAATCAGTTCGGGAGATGCTCAGAACAGCGTAGGCGGGACGGAACATGCACACGTCCGTGGGGCGCGAGTCACCAACCCGCGCAGCAGGTACCGGCTGATTACGATCAGCGCACGCGCTCGACGATGGAGATCAACTCAGCACGGGAGAGCAGGTAGGAGTCCCTGGTCAGTCGCGGGCGCGGCCGTGAGTCCTTGATGCGCCGGTACGAGGCGAGCATTTGGTTGTACATGTCGAGGGTCGGCATGTGGGAGTTGCCGTGGGTTGCACCTTCGAGGAACTCCTTGCGTTCTTCCCATTTGCCGTCGTTCACGAGGTATTCCACGTAGTCGGCCATCTGTGCCTCGAGGGGGTCGTTGAAGTCGAACCCTTGGTAACGGAGCGCCCTGATGGTTTCGTCCTCAAGCGACTCGCCGGCCTCGGCCGCAGCAGCGATGCTGTAGTCGAAGATGCGGAACATATCCAGGATGTCCTTCACTCGCTCGCTGTTAAGCGGTGAGAGTTCGGTTCGGATCCCGATGAACTCCATGCCGTATTCGCCGGAGTAGCCCTCCTCGAGCGCCTTAGCGCGCTCGAGTTGGTAGGCCAGGTCGCCGTCGACGTCGTTGGCGTCTTCGGGGAGCACGCGAGCGAGGATGCGGTGGAGCAGGGCGAGCGTTTGTCTATCGATCACACTCAAGGTGTCCGGGGCGAGACCGCTGCCGGTGGTCGGAGTCGTGCGGATCGAGACGGTCGCCTCCCTCAGTAGGTCCCGGACGTAGTCGCTCAGGGTTATGCCGCGCGCATCTGCCATCTCCTGGAGTGCATCGCGGATGTGCTCCTCGACTCGAATGTTGATCGTTGCCATTCAGATCGCCCTCCCTGTGTACTACGCGTAACACATGTTAGCATACACGTGATACCTCGCACTGAAACCTAATGTCATGTCTCGACGGGCGGTGAGATCTCACCAATCAATAGTCAGTCGGCCAATTCAGGTATCGAGCCCGCTAGCCCGTCAGTGAGCATCAGCATGGAGAGCCGGAGGGCCGCTGGTCGACAGCGGTAGCCTCACGGAATGAGTGGGAGACCGCCTGATCGACGCGTCATCCGGCTGTTTCCGGACTACTCACGGGACTGGCCGCTCTGGGAGAACTCGACGCCTGGAACGGGTTCTGGGCAGCACATTTCGACCAGGCTGAAGGGTGGGACAGCAGCGAAGCCCGCGAGAGTTGGGCGCCGCCGGCGAGGAAATCGCTCGCCATTTGCGTGAGGCGGTCGTTGCCTTCGCGGACGTGCAGTGCGAGCCTTGGCCCCTGCGCGGGCCGGTCCGAAGCAAATAGCCAACGCCCAAACGCACGGCCGAAAACGATCCCGCAGCGCGACCGCTTCGCCCATGGCCATTCGCTGACAGAATCAAGCGTGCTTGAACGGTTCCTGCTCACGTTTCCGACTGCGGGCGCGACCGCGCCGATTCCACACTCGACGCTCGCCAGCCTCCAGGACGAACTCGGCGGGGCGGTGTTCGGAGGCGGTCTGCTCCGCGTGCACACGGTTGATTCTGCGCGCGGCGCCGACGCCTGCGTGGCCGCGGGATTCACGGAGTTCGCCGGCCGAATCCAGTGCTTCGCGTTCGACTGGCTCGGTCGTCAGTTCTCGCTCGATGCAACCCGAGGAGAACGGAACGACCCAGGCGTGCTGATGTTCGAGCCCGGAACCGCCGAAGCGCTAGAAGTCCCGGCGACCTTCTCGACGTTCTTCGACGAAGAACTCGTTGACTACGCGGACGCTGCGCTCGCGTCCGAGTTCTTCTCCCAATGGTTGGAGGCCAGTGGCAGCGTCCCGGCGTTCAACGAGTGCGCCGGTTACCGCACACCGCTCTTCGTCGGTGGAGAGGACACCATCTCGAACCTCGAGATTACCGAAATGGACGTCTACTGGCACTTGATCGCCGAGCTCCGCTCGACAACTCGCGGCGTCCCCCCGAGCAGTCAGATTCGCCGCGTGGATATCGACTGAGCGTCTCGCCGCAAGGGATCCGGTTACAGGACGGATCGATTCCGGTGGCGGCAGACGCATCGCCGTAGATTCTGAACGAGCATGTCGCATCTGGCCGGCAATGCAGCTGATGGAGCGTGAGTGTCCGCAACGATATCGAGACCGTCACACCCCGTCACCCGTGCGGCCATATTCGGATATACCGCCCTTCTCGGAGTGCTAACGGCCGGCACTCTGTCGACGGTTCAGGTGGTCAGGACGACGATTGACCCCGGGCTCGCACTCGCGTACTCCGCATATGCGCTGGTACTCGCAGTTCCGATCGGCCTTGCGGCAGCCTTCTTGTCTCTCGGCATAGCGCTTGGTCTGAGGCGGATCTCGCTGCACGTGACCCGTTCGCGCACTGTCGCCAGCATCGTTGGCGGCATCGGCGTGGTAGCGGTCGGTGGTGCCGTGACGGGGCTCCTCACTCACGAGATGGTTGACCTGCAGCCGATCGCGTGGCTCGCATACGTGGGATGTCTCGTCGGCGGGGTTGCATTCCTACTCTGGTCGCTGCGGTGCGAGGAGCCCGCAGCCTAAAGACGGCGTCGAGGCATCCGTGTGCGTAAAGGGATCTCTTATGCGAATCGATTGCGCAGGCGGGGATACCATCGCGTTAAGCGTTGGGACATGCCATGGACCTGCTGATCTGGCTCGCTGGGTTCGGCGGCATTGTCGCGTGTGCAGTGATCTTCCTCGTGCTTCGTCAGCGCCGGACCCGCGGACTTCCTGCTGACGACGATGCTGCAGTGGGCGACGAGCGGCCGTCGAGCGACGCGATGGGAGCAGCTCACACCGCAGGCGTTCTGACTGTTCGATATTCGCAGAACAACGGCGGCAACGTGCCCTGAGGCAAAGCCAGCTTGCGAACGAGCGCGCGCCGCTCAGCCCCCGTCAAGATCGACCGTCTTGAGCACGGCCCGCGGAGCAGTCGTTCCGCAAGCGGGTCGGCTTTCGGGCAGGCGATGAGGGCCGTGACATCAATCGGTGATGCTGGCAAGATGACGGCATGGCACGCGAGTGGCGGGTGATCCACCGTGGTCGGTCACTGAGATCGGCTGGAGCGGACGCGGTCGCACGCACATGAACGTCTCGGTTCTCGCCGATCGCGTCCGCGAGCGAGTTTCGGCCGGCGGACGACCGGTCGACGACACTCGGGCGCCCATGTGGTGGGCGATCGCCACACCCGACAACGACGGCATCGACATCGCCGCGTCGGACCGACACGTGGGGCCGGTGAGGTCGGCGTGACGACTTCGCACGTGATCAAGCCGCTCACTCCCGAGACCTTCCCGGCGTGGCTGGCGCTCGCGCAGAAGCACAACGGGGTCTGGGGCGGCTGCTACTGCTCGTATTTCCATAACGACACGGAGCAAACCGTCAAGGACGAGTACGACCGGCCGACGTTCAAGCAGCGACTCGTGGCGGAGGGCGTCGCGCACGCCGCGCTCGTCTTCGACGGCGACGACGTGATTGCGTGGTGCGAATACGGCAGTCCGGTCGAACTGCCGAACATCTACCACCGCAAGCAGTACGACGCGGGCGAGACCGAGCCGGCACCGTGGCGCATCACATGCTTCTTCGTCGACCGCGATCACCGACGTTCGGGCGTGGCGCGTGAGGCGCTGGACGGCGCGCTCGAGCTCATCGCGCAGGCCGGCGGGGGCGAGGTGGTCTCGTTCCCCAACGAGCTCGCCCCCGGCAAGAGGACGTCGTCCTCGTTCCTCCACAACGGCACGAGGGCCATGTTCGAGAAGGCGGGATTCACGTTCGAGCGTCACATCGGCAAGAGCAAGACCGTAATGCGCAAGACGGTCCCACCGGCCCGCGGCTGACGCCGAGTTCGCTCAGGCGCGAACGTCCAACCGCCGAGAGTCCGCTCGCCCTCGCGTCCCTGTCGCAGCGAGCGATCGGCTCTCGGGAACCTATGCAGCGGCGCGCCACGCAGCGCGCTCGACGATGTAGAGCAGACCCGCGAGAAGGAGCACCAGCACGATCACGGCGACAGCGATGATCAACCTGCCGAAGACGAACGCGAAAGAACGCCGAGCCCTACGCTGTCTACTGCTTCTCGAACGCGGTCCGGTCGAAAAAACTTCGCGATACGTGTTAAGGACGGTGCCTTTCCGGACATGTCCTATGTGAGGGCACGCTACGAAGGGCAGGTCGATGGACTGGTTGGATGAGGCGGTGCGGCACGCTGCACCACCGGCGCTGGGGTCTGATCCCGCCGCCGCCGAACACGCGAAGGCGACTGCGCGCGCCGTCCTCGCGCAAGCCCCGCGACGATCAACGTTCCTGCGCAAGCTGCTCGCCGGCTCCGCCCTGGGTATCGGTATCGTCGGCTTGGGCGTGACCGCGGCAACGGCCGGGCCGGCGGTGATCGACTGGTTGGGCTGGACCCCCGACGTCGTCGCGCAACGCAGCTTCGAGTTGCAGGACGGATCCGACCTCGGGCTCTGCGAGGTCTTCATTCGCGTGGAACCCTACTATGGCGACCCCGACGTGCCAGCCGAGGTAGTCGACCGGCGCACCGAAGAGGCGCGGGCATTCCTCACGGAGCACGACTGGGATCCGCTCATCGCGTCCATCACCGCTGAGGAGATCGAGGCCGAGTACCAGCTCGAGGTCGAACAACGCGTGGCGTTCACCGACCCGGACAGCATCGCCTCCGGCGCAACCCCCCCGCCGGCGACGTATTCGATCGCAGCGACACGGGTGATGGCCGACCGCGTCTCGGTCGAGTTCGAGCGGGCGGGTTTCCGCGTGGACGAGGTTGGGCTGGCATTCGCAGCAGGGCCGTGCGAGGGCGGCACGGCCGAAGGCGCCGCGCAATGATGCGCCGTCGAAGCCGATCGACCCGACAGGCACACCTGGAGCGCGCCTACGACGCCAACGCCGCCGACCTCCTCAGCTACTTCGGCAGACGCGTGATCATCCCGGCCGACGCCGCGGATCTGCTCAGCGAGACGTTCCTGGTGGCGTGGCGGCGCGGCGATCGAATGCCCGATGAGCCTGAGCAAGCACGAATGTGGCTGTTCGGCGTCGGGAGGCGGGTCCTCGCGAACGCCGCCCGCGGCGCCGCCCGCCATTCCGACCTCACGGCCAAGCTGCGCGCACATCTCGAGGCGCTCCCGACCGAGCATGTCGACGCGGAAACCCTCGACATCCGCACCGCGCTCGACGCCATACCGGACGACCAATCCGAACTCGTACGCCTCGTCCTCTGGGATGGATTCACGCTCCCGGAAGCAGCCACGGTCCTCGGCATCAGCGAGTCGACAGCGCGCGGACGTTACCAGAGGGCACGGACCCAACTGCGCGAACTCCTCCACGAACGCCAATACGAAAGGAACACACCATGACCGCAACACCCATCGACCCCACCGCGATCGCGCTGCCCCCGACCGTGCCGATCGACATCACGGCCTACCTCCCGGACCCGCGCGACGAGGCCACTGCCGAGAAGGGATGGGTGAATGTCCTAGCGCACGCCTTGTAGCCGATCGACTATCGGGCGCGCATGACCGGCCGCCGGAGCGCGACGAAGACTTTCGGGAGGAGGCTTCGCGCATGAATGAACTACTGATCGGATACGCACGTGTGTCCACATACGAACAAGACCTCACTGCACAGCGGGTCGTCCTCGAGCGACTCGGCGTCGACCCCGCCTACATCTTCACCGACCACGGACTGACGGGCACGAATCGCGCCCGACCCGGTCTCCGTGAAGCGCTCGCCGCGTGCCGAAACGGCGACACCCTGGTGGTGGCGAAGCTCGACCACCTGGCACGCTCACTCCGCGACGCGAAGGACATCGTCGACGAGCTCACCGCCAAGCACGTCAAGCTCAGCATCGGCGGCTCTATCCATGACCCGCTCGACCCTGTGGGGCGACTGCTGTTCAATGTGCTGGCGATGGTCGCTGAGTTCGAATCCGACCTGATCCGCGCTCGAACACGCGAAGGCATGCAGGCAGCGAAAGCGAAAGGCCGCCTCCGCGGCAAGCAGCCGAAGCTGTCCCTCCCGCAGCAACGTCACCTGATGGAGGTCCACAACGCCGGCACGCACACCACGGCAGAACTTGCCGAGCTATTCAACGTCGCGCGATCTACCGTCTACAGGACTATCCAGCGCCAGACACCGTCGGAGAATCGGAGCTGAGCAAGCCGATCGTTCAACGGGCACACACACGCGTCGGCCATGAGTGCCGCGGCAGGTTCGCGGCTCCTTCGCGACTTCAGAGCGACTTCCGCATCTGCTGCGTGACAACCTCATACCCGGATGAACTGTAAAGGGCAGTGGCCGTGTGGTTGCGTCCGAAGACGTTCAGCTCCAAGGCAACTGCGCCAGCTTGCCGGGTTGCATCCTCGACGGCCTCGAGGAGAGCACGGCCGAGTCCGCTTCCTCGCCTGGTCTCGATGACCTCGATGTCATAGAGGAATGCAACATCAGGTGCACCGCGCGGATGATCAAGACCCACCCAGGCGCGGCCGACAGGCTCGCCGTCAGCATCGACGCCTCGAAGAACGAGCATTCGCGCGGTCTCCAGCCCTTGAGGGAGTAGCTGCGTGTTCTCGTCGCGAGCACGTTGCACCGCTCCTTCGCGTTGCCATCGGCCAGCGGCGACCTGCTCGTCCGCATATTCCTCCGCGATCGCGGTTTGCCAGTCGTCAAACTCGGCCGGAGTCATCCGGCGGACAATCACCTTCGTCACGAAGCTATGCTGACACGACTACGACGCCCCGCAAGCGATAGGCGCGGGGACCGACGTGACGACCCCGATCTGCGGGAGTGGGATCGGGGTCCGCACTGGGGAACGTTCATCGCGACCGTCACCGGTCCTGGATCGTTCACTCGTGCTCGGGCAGCTGCGGCGGCGACCAGCCCGCATCGCGACCGAGTTGCGCAGCTCGCGCGACGGATGCCGCGCCGAAGCGATCGCGTACCGCGTCGAGCACCGTGTCGAGGCGCACCCCGTCGTCCCAGTCGATCGGCAGCTCCGGCTGGAGGCTGTCGGCGCGCGCCAGCTGCGACAGCGAGACGCCGATCAGGGTGATGCCGCGCTCAGCGATCTCGGGCTGCGCGCCGGCGAGCAGCCCTCGCGCGACGGCGAGCAGCACTGCGGTGCGGTCGGAAGCGGAGAGGAGCGTGCGCGATCGGGTGGCCTTCGCGAAGTCGCCGTAGCGAAGTCGCAATACGATCGTGCGGCACACCCGGTCGCCATCGCGGAGGCGGCGGGCGAGCCGATCGACGATCTGGGTGAGGATGAGGTCCAGTTCGTCGGCCGGGCGCGGGCGGCTGCCGAGCGCTCGCTGAGAGCCGATGGAGCCGCGGCGGCGCGTGGTGTCCACCGGGCGCGGGTCCCGTAGCCGGGCCAGCGCGTACAGATGCGCGCCGGTCGCCTTGCCCAGCAGCCTCTCCGCGGTCGCGGCTTCGAGCTCGGCCAGTTGCCCGACCGTGCGAATGCCGAGCCGATGCAGCTTCTCGGCGGTCACAGCACCGACTCCCCACAACCGTTCTACCGGCAGTGGGAGCAGGAACTCCTGCTCCCGCTCGGGCTCGACCACCAGCAGTCCGTCGGGCTTGCTGACCGCGCTCGCGACCTTCGCGAGGAACTTGGTTCGCGCGATCCCGACCGAGATGGCCAACCCGACCTCCGCACGAACCCGCTCACGCAATCGCACCGCGACCTGCTCGGGCGTGCCCGCGATGCGCCGGAGACCCCCGACCTCCAGAAACGCCTCGTCGATGGAAAGCCCCTCCACGAGCGGCGTCGTATCGCGGAAGATCGCGAAGACGGCTCGACTGGCCGCCGAATATGCGTCCATCCGTGGCGGGACGACCACGGCATCCGGGCACAGGTCGCGCGCCTGCCGGCCGCCCATCGCGGTGCGCACCCCACGAGCCTTCGCCTCGTAACTCGCGGCCAGCACGACACCGCCGCCGACGATGACCGGCCGGCCGCGCAGCTCGGGCGCGTCACGCTGCTCGACTGAGGCGTAGAACGCGTCGAGATCCGCGTGCAACACGGTCGCCTCGTTCCGCATCCCGTCCTCCTGCCGATCGCCCGTCCTGCGGATCGTCGCACGCACCGGCGACACGGGATGCTCACGGTCCGTGAGCTCCTGCGTGACGCGCCGCACCGGTCACGCGAAGCCGAAGAGCGGCGGGAAGGCGAACACGAGGATCGCCGCCCAGCCGAGGTAGACCGGGAGGTATCCGGTCTGCCAGGACTCGACACGGCCGAACGGCACTCGCCGGCGCACGAAGCCGATCTGCAACCACGTGGCCCATGCGAGGTTCGCGAGGAGGATGAGGTTCAGTCCGAGCGAGGCTGTCTTGTTCGCGCTGAACCCGAACTCGCCGGTCCGGGCGATCATCGCGACGAGCACGATGATGTCGACGATGAGCGCGGCCGCGAGCATGAGCACCTGCAGTCGATCGAACCAGCCGGGGCGAAGCGCGGGGTCGCGCGCCGAGATGGAGTACACGAGGAGCGCGACGACCACGACGAGTACGAGGTCGAAGGCGATGAGCAGGTCGCGGCTGCCGTCGACGAGGTTCCATTGCATGAGGGACGCCACGATGAGTGCGAGCATCATGAGCGTGAAGAGGGGGGTGAATACCTTCGTGAGCACCGGGGCGATGTTCTCGATGACGCGCTGCTTCGCGCCCACGAGCCAGGCCGAGACGAGCACCGCGCCCGACGCCCCGCACGGCAGCACCCACTCGCTGATGAACGGCATGATGTCGACCTGGATCGACGCGAACACGGCGACGGTGAGCCCGCTCAGGGCACCGCCGACGATCGCGATGAGCACGTAGTAGACGAGCCACTCGCCGCTGAAGCGCAGGAAGTCCATCCGGGTGCGGTCGCTCCGCCAGACGCCGCCGGCGTCGACGATGCCCGTGACGAGCCAGAGTGCGACGATCGAGCCGATGGTCGCGAGCACGGCGGTCGCGGAGTCCTGCATCGCGACCGTGACGCTCGAGGACCCTCCGTCGAACGGGTAGAGGTTCAGTGCGAGTGCCACGGCGGCGAACGCCGCAGCGACACCGAGAAGCGTGCCGGCAGGCGGCCGCCGCCGCCAAGCGAACCACGCGGCCAGGAATGGGAGCACGAGGACGGCGATGTTCCGTATGACGAGTTCGGGGCCGCCGCTGAGGAGCTCGGTCGCCTTCACCGCGATCCCGGCGCCGACGCCGAGCAGGAGGGCGACCGCGAGCCCGTTGGCACGGCGCGCGAACGGCATCGTGCCGGTCGAGGCATCCGCTCCCTCGGTGTCTGACGAGTCGGTGAGCACGAGCTGCTTCCAGAGCCGACCCGAGTGCTCTGCCGCGTATTCGCGCGAAAGCTCGTCGATGCTACCGAGGCGCCTGACGGCGATGAGGAACGCCTCGTCCTCGGTGAGCCCTGCTGCCGTGAGGGCGTCGACGCGATCGCGGAGGTGCGATTCGAGTTCGTCGACATCGCGGACGCTCAGGGCGTCCCGGCGCTCCATCCAGTCGCGCCACGAGGCGATGAGCTCGTCGAGGGCGGGGGCCCGTTCGGTCGTCATCGCTCAGTCCAGTCCGAGTGCAAGCCGCGGCTGGCGGTGGTCGGCACCGTCGGGCCAGACCTGGTCGAGCACCCCGCCGATGACCGACCACTGCCGGCGATGGTCGGCGAGTGTCGACGCGCCCTGCGCGCTCAGGCGATAGTGCTTGCGCGGCCGGCCGCCGGGCGACTGCCGCCATTCGGAGTCGACGTGGCCGAGTCGCTCGAGTCGGTGCAATAGGGGATAGAGCATGCCGTCGCTCCACTCGAGCTCACCGCCTGAGAGCTCCGCGATCCGCTGCAGGATCGCATAGCCGTACGACTCGCCCTCAGAGAGGATGCCGAGGACCACCGGAGTGGCCGCCGCAGCCACCAGGTCCTTGCCGATGCGCATGCGTGCTCCGATCGCGACTCGTGGGATACCTAGAGCATCTAGGTACCTAGAGCTGCAAGGTATCACTTGGACTGCGCTCGACGCCACCCCGTAAGGGTCAGCGGGTACGGCTCGGACCAGCCTCGTCGACCGCGGCGGTACCATGCCGACATGGGGGAGACGCCGGTCGCGGCATCCGATGCCATCGATGAGCCGCCGCGCGCACGGCGGTTCTCGATCAACGCGGCCCTCGACGCGTTCTTCTTCGTGTTCGCGGGTGTCGCCTCGGTGTGGCTCGCGTGGCTCGTGCTCACCGAATCGTTCGGGTTCGGCTGGTGGGGCATCGCGTTCTTCGTGGTGTTCTGGCTCGTGCTCGCGTACCTCGTGCTGCCGCGGTTGCACCGCATCCTCACCACGATCTACGTGCCCGACTACTTCATCGGTCGCACGCGCACGAGTGACGGATTGCTGGGCGACCCGGTGAATCTGGCGCTCGACGGGCCCGAGACATCCGTGCACGCGGCGATGCTCGCCGCCGGCTGGACCCGCGCCGACGACGTGACCCTCGCCTCCAGCTGGCGCATCGTGACCTCGACCCTCACGCGCAAGAGCTACGACGAAGCGCCCGTGAGTCCACTTTTCCTGTTCGGGCGGCAGCAGGACTTCGCGTACCAGCAGGAGGTCGAGGGCAACCCGGCCAAGCGCCACCACGTGCGCTTCTGGCGCACCCCCGACGGCTGGCTGCTGCCGGGTGGGCGCCGCGTCGACTGGCTCGCCGCCGGCACCTTCGACCGCGCCGTCGGCTTCTCGCTGTTCACGCTGCAGGTCACGCACAAGATCGACGCCGACACCGACGTCGAGCGCGACCACATCATCGCGACCGTGGTGGGAACGAGTCCCCGCGCTCGTGTCGACGTGCTCGCCGATTTCTCGACCGGGTACCACTCGCGCAACGGCGGCGGGGATTCGATCCGCACCGACGGCGACCTGCCGGTGATCGATGTGTCGGATGTCGCTGCCGCGCCGGTCGCGCCTTCGCCGGGTGGCGGCTCATGAGCGTCGAGAAGCGTGCGGCGTTCGAGCCGCCGGCCGAGCTGGTGCGGCCGGTGGAGGCGCCGCCCGACATGAAGCGACCGGCGGCGACGGTTTCGGGCGCCGTGCTCGTCGTGCTGCGCGTGATCGCCGGCATCGTCTGGCTCGTCGCCCTCGCCGCGCAATGGGATCAGGTGCTGGCCGACGACGGCGGCATCGACCCCGAGTCGGCTGAGGGCATCGCGTCATACGGGGTGCTCGCCATCATCCTCGTCTTCGGCGCGGTCGTGCTGCTCGCCCAGTTGCTGCTGGCCTTCGCGGTGTACCGCGGCAGCAACGCGGCCCGGCTGACGCTCATGATCTTCGCGACGCTGAGCATCGTGATCTCGTGGTTCGACTACGCGGCCGGCCAGGAGATCACGATCCGCACGACGCTCGTGACGCTCGCGCTCGACATCCTCGTGCTGCTCGCCCTGTCGAGCAGGGCGGCGCGCGCGTATGCGCGGCGGCCTCGTCGGTGACTCAGGCGGAGTGCGCCGCGCACGGCGGCAGGTCGCACGACCCGCACACGACGCGCTCGGTCGTGCACGCGGCATCCGCACAGTTCGCGGTTCGGTTCGCCGGCGTGCCGCACACGACGCACGAGCCGATCACCTCGGCGTGGTCGCTGAACTCGATGGCGCCGCGCTTGTCGAAGACGTAGAGCGACCCCTGCCAGAGGCCGTCGTCGCCGAAGCGCTCGCCGTAACGCACGATGCCGCCGTCGAGCTGGTACACCTCGCCGAAGCCGCGGCTGACCATGAGGCTCGACAGCACCTCGCAGCGGATGCCGCCCGTGCAGTACGTGACGACCGGGCGACCCTTGAGATGGTCGTATCCACCCGAGTCGAGGAGTTCCACGAAGTCGCGCGTCGTCTCGACGTCGGGCACGATCGCGCCGCGGAACCGGCCGATGGCCGCCTCGAGCGCGTTGCGGCCGTCGAAGAAGGCCACTTCGTCTCCGCGCTCGGCGACGAGGTCGTGCAGGGCGTCGGGCGTGAGCTTCGTGCCGCCTCCGATCACGCCGCGCTCGTCGACGCCCAGCTCGCCGGGCGCGCCGAACGAGACGATCTCGTCGCGCACCTTGACGCTGAGCTTCGGGAAGTCGAGGCTCGCGCCGGCGCCGTCGAGGCCGCTGCCTGCACTCCACTTGAAGTCGATGTCGCGGAACGCCGGGTACTCGCGGGTCTTGCGCACGTACCGCTTCAGCGTGCCCAGCTCGCCGCCGAGTGTGCCGTTCAGCCCGTCCTTCGAGATCAGGATGCGCCCGCGGAGCCCGAGCGATTCGGCGAGGTCGCGCTGCCACAGCCGAACCGCGTCGGGGTCGGCGAGCGGCGTGAAGGCGTAGTAGAGCAGGATCTTGGCGAGCGGCACCCCGAGATTCTACGAGCGGATGCCGCGTGGTTGCCGTGTACGGCGACGCCGATCGACCGTAGGCTGGCACTGAGCGAGGAGGCCGTCGATGCTCGACTACGACCCGTACGCGGCGCTGCAGGCGCTGAAGCCCATGCCCGCCTTCACTCTCACGAGCGCCGACTTCGCAGACGGCGAGGAGCTGCCGCTGTCGCTTCGAGCGACCGGTCATGGCGCCGGCGACCGCTCACCCCAGCTGTCGTGGTCGGGCTTCCCGCCGGCGACGCAGAGCTTCGCCGTGACCTGCTTCGACCCCGACGCGCCGAGCGGTTCGGGGTGGTGGCACTGGGCGGTCGCGAACATCCCCGCGAGCGTCACGAGCCTCGATGCCGATGCGGGCGAGCCGGGCGGCATCAAGCTGCCGCACGGTGCGCTCGTGCTGCGCAACGAGGAGGGCGAGCGACGCTACGTCGGCTCGGGCCCGCCGCCCGGCACCGGCGTGCACCGCTACTTCTTCGTCGTGCACGCGCTCGATGTCGCCCGTCTCCGCGTCGATCCCGAATCGACTCCGGCCGTGCTCGGGTCGCAGTGCTTCTTCCACGGCCTCGCCCGAGCGGTGCTCACGGGCACGGCGGTGAACCCCGCCGACTGAGCCCGGAGCTACTCGGCAGGCGCGGGCCACACCGGGTCGAACCGCTGCTCGTCGAGCACGCGGTCGACGAGCCCCGGCGGGAGGTCGTGCAGCTCGGGCGGGTTCCACCGCGGCCGCCGGTCCTTGTCGATGACCTGCGCCCTGATGCCCTCGTGCAGGTCGTGTTGCTCGATGAACCAGGTCACCGCACGGAATTCCTGCTCGAGGGCGTCCTCGAGCCGCGGCAGCGTGCGCGCGCGGCGCACCGATTCGAGCGTCACCGCGAGCGCCGTCGGCGAGAGCGACTCGAGTTCGTCGGCCGCTGCGGCCGCGTAGGCGAACGCGCCCGGGTCGAGCGGATGTCGCGGGAACGCGCTCGACGCGGCATCCTGATGCCCCTCGGCGAACGCGCGTAGCCGGGAGATGATCTCGCCGACCGTCGGCGCCGAATAGCAGGCGTCGACCCAGTCGCGCGCGAGCGCGAGCGTGGATGGGCCTGGCGTCTCGTCGAAGAGCATGACGATCTCAGCGGGAGTGCCCGGGTCGGCACGTTCGGCGAGGGCCTGCAGCAGGTGCGGCAGGCGCTCGGACGGCACGAAGGCGTCGGCGAACCCGGCGTGCAGGGCGTCGGCGGCGTCCATGGTGCGTGAGTTCAGCGCGAGGTGCACGCCGAGCTCGCCGGGCGCCTTCGCGAGCAGCCACGAGCCTCCGACATCGGGGGTGAAGCCGATTCGCGTCTCGGGCATCGCGACGCGCGAGCGCTCGGTGACGACACGGATGGACGCGTGGCCGGCGAGTCCGATGCCGCCGCCCATCGTGATGCCGTCCATGATCGCGACGACCGGTTTCGGGTAGCGCGCGATCGCGGCGTTCAGCCGGTACTCGGTGCGGAAGAACGCGTGCGCCTCGGCGTGGCCGTCGTTGGTCGCGTAGCCGTGGAGTTCGCGCACGTCGCCGCCCGCGCAGAATCCGCGGTCGCCCGCACCGTCGAGCACGACGACGCCGACCTCGGTGTCGTCGCGCCAGGCGTCGAATATCGACGTGAGCGACGTGATCATCTCGAATGAGAGCGCGTTGAGCGCCTGGGGTCGATCGAGCGTCACGTGGCCGACTCCGTCGGCGACGGTCGCAGAGATGTGGTCGCTCACGAGAGCCACCGTAGCGCCGATCGGCGCTAACCTGCTCTGATGGTGCCCGTCGAGAACCTGTGGACGTTCGTGATCGCCTCGATCGTCCTCATCGTGATCCCCGGTCCGAGCGTGCTGTTCGTGATCGGGCGCTCGCTCGCGCTCGGCCGCCTCGGCGGCCTGTTGAGCGTGGTCGGCAATGCGATCGGCATGGTGCCGCTCGTGACCGCGGTCGCGCTCGGGGTCGGCGCACTCGTGGCCCAGTCGGTCGTCGTGTTCACGATCATCAAGTTCGTCGGCGCCGCGTACCTCGTCTATCTCGGCGTGCAGGCGATCCGGCATCGAGCCGACGCCGCCGACGCCGTCAACGGCGAGGCGCCGCCTCGTTCGCACTGGCGACAGCTCGGCGAGGGCTTCGTCGTGGGAGTCACGAACCCCAAGACGATCGCGTTCTTCGTGGCCGTGCTGCCCCAGTTCGTGTCGTTCAGCGCGGGGTCGATCCCGCTGCAGCTCTTCGAGCTGGGCGTCGTGTTCATCGTGCTCGCGCTCATCTGCGATTCGGTGTGGGCGCTCGCTGCGAGCGCTGCGCGCAACTGGTTCGCCCGTTCCCCGCGTCGGGCATCCCACCTCGCCGCCACCGGCGGCGTCATGATGATCGGGCTCGGCGGCGTGCTCGCGCTCAGCGGCGACAAGCACTGAGGCGGCGCGTCGCGCAGCTCAGGAGGATGGGCTCGATCCGCCGTGTCAGGTGGGGATGGCGACCATTCTCCTGAGATGGCACTCGTCCGCGGCGGGGCGAGGTCTCGATACGGCGCCGGCGCGCCTACTCGACCGACGCGCTACTCGACCGACGCGCTACTCGACAGGCGCGCTACTCGACAGGCGTGGCCGCGGCCTCGGTGAGGCACGCCTCGAGCGCGACCCAGCCGAGCATCGCGCACTTCACGCGCATGACGTACTTCGAGACACCGTGGAACGCGATCGCGTCGCCGAGCAGCTCTTCGTCGGGTTCGCCCTGACCCTGCGAGCGCAGCATGGCCCGGAACCCGTCGATGAGTTCGCGCACCTCGCCGACGTCGCGACCGGTCGCGAGCTCGGCGAGCGTCGAGGCCGAGGCCATCGAGATGCTGCAGCCGTCGCCCTGCCAAGCGAGCTCGGCGATGCGGGCGTGGGCATCGTCGAGGCGGATGCGCATGGTGAGCTCGTCGCCGCAGGTCGGGTTGAACTCGTGGTGCTCGGCGTCGGCGCCGTCGAGCGGGCCGTCGCCGTGCCGCGCCTTCGCCTGGTCGAGGATGATCTGCTGGTAGAGACCCTCGAGCCCGCTCATGCGTTGCCCCGGCTCATGCCCGCCCCGCTCACGCCCCCGCTCACGCGATGACCGCCGCGGCCGGGGCATCCGAGACGCCGAAGAATTCACGGACGCCGCCGAGTGCCTCGACGAAGCGGTCGACCTCGTCGTCGGTGGTGTACACGTGGGCGCTCGCCCGCGTCGACGCGGTGATGCCGAGGGCGCGGTGCAGCGGCTGCGCGCAGTGGTGGCCGACGCGCACGACGAGGCCGGCTTCGTCGAGGTACTGGCCCACGTCGTGGGCGTGCACCCCGTCGACCGAGACGGCGACGAGCCCCGCCCGTTCGACGCCGACGCCCGGTCCGATGACACGGACACCGGGCAGCTGTGCGACCCCCTCGACGATGCGCGCCGCGAGCTGCGACTCGTGCCGGGCGACCTCGTCCATGCCGATGGCCTCGAGGTATCGCACGGCCTCGGCGAGTGCGACCGCCTGCGACACGGGCTGCGTGCCGGCCTCGAAGCGGTGCGGCGACGGCAGGAAATCGGCGGTCTCGAGCGTGACGCGCGTGATGGTCGACCCGCCGGTGCGTGCTGGCGGCAGCACGTCGAGCAGCTCTTCGCGGCCGTACAGCACGCCGATGCCATTCGGCCCGAGCATCTTGTGCCCCGAGAACGCGGCGAAATCGACGCCCATCGCGCCGAAGTCGGTCGGACGGTGCGGCACCGACTGGCAGGCGTCGAGCACGACCAGTGCGCCGCGCGCATGCGCGAGCGATACGACGTCGGCGACGGGCGCGAGATAGCCGGTGACGTTCGACACCTCGGCGACGGCGACGATGCGGGTGCGGTCGCTCAGCTCGGCGGCGAGGTCGTCGGCCGACCACAGGCCGTGCTCGTCGACCCGCACGGCGCGCAGCCGCGCGCCCGTCTTGGCCGCAAGGCGTTGCCAGGGGATGAGATTGGCGTGGTGCTCGGCCTCGGTGATGACGATCTCGTCGCCGGGTTCGAGTGCGAGCGAGCGAGCGGATGCCCCTCCGAGCCCCGCGCTCGCGTCGGCGATGCCGAGGGCGACCATGTTGATCGCGTCGGTGGCGTTCTCGGTCCACACGATCTCGCGCTCGCCGGCGCCGACGAATCGGGCGACGGTGGCCCGTGCCTCTTCGAAGAGGGTCGTCGAGAGGCCGACGGCCGCACTCGCCCCGCGGTGCACCGGGGCGAGGTGGTGCTCGAGGTACTCGCGCTCGGCGTCGAGCACCTGACGCGGGCGCTGCGACGTGGCGGCCGAGTCGAGGTAGGCGGTCGGGATGCCGCCGGCGGATGCCTGGTCGAAGGCCGGGAAGTCGCGGCGGAGGTCGCTCATGCTCATCCCTTCAATCGTCCCACGGATGGGTGGGCATCGGCCCGGAGTGGCAATCAGACCCAGCGGAAATATCTGTGTATACACACGGGTGGGTTCGAGGCGTCGATTGCAACGAGACCCGACGTAGTGTATACATAACGGGAAGAAGGAGTTCGATGCGAGCCAGTGACCGCGCCTACCGCGCACTCCGCGAGGAGATCCTCGACGGGGTGCTCGCGCCCGGCGCCGCGCTCGCCGAGGTCGAACAGGCCAATCGCCTCGGCGTCTCCCGTACCCCGGTGCGCGAAGCACTCGCACGGCTCGAGGCCGACGGCCTCGCCACCGCCGCGTCACCGCGCGTGCTGCAGGTGAGCGAGCTCTCGGCGGCGAGCATCACGGCTCTCTACGAACTGCGCGAGGCGCTCGAGGAGCAGGCCGCTCGCCTGGCAGCCATGCGCCGCGAACCCGAACGCTTCGCGGGCCTGCGCAGCCGGCTGCAGCTCTCACCCGGCCAGCTCGCCTCGGGCGACGAGGGCGGCCTGCGCGACTACTACGAGACCGTCGACGCGCTCGACGCCGAACTCGATGCCGCGGTCGCCAACCCGCTGCTCATCGGCGCCCTGCGCAACGCCCGTCTGCACTCGGCCCGTGTGCGGCGGCTCGCACGCCAGCATCCCGAGCGACTTCGCGCCGCGGCATCCGAGCATCTGCTCATCGTCGAGGCGATCATCGCCGGCGACGCGTCGCTCGCAGCCCACGCCACTCACGTGCACCTGCACATGAGCCTCCGACACGCACTGGCCTCGATCGAGGCTCGTCAGCCCGACGGGCACCGCGTAGCCTGACCGATGGAACACCGAGAAAGGTCCACCATGCACCTGCACCACGTCCGAACCCACCGAAGCGACGAGAACCTCGCCCGAGAGGGCCAGCTCGCCTGGCAGCTCGCGGGCGTCGCGACCGACCCGGTCGAGCTCGACGACGACGTGATCGACATGGTCGTGAACCGCGTGATCGACAACGCGGCGGTGGCCGCGGCGTCGGTTGCACGGGGGCCCGTCGTCTCGGCGCGCAGCCAGGCGCTGTCGCACCCGGTTTCGATCGGCGGCGACGGTGCGACGGTGTTCGGTGCCGATGCCGCGCGCCACACGTCGCCCGAATGGGCCGCATGGGCCAACGGGGTCGCAGTGCGCGAGCTCGACTACCACGACACCTTCCTCGCAGCCGACTACTCGCACCCCGGCGACAACATCCCGCCGATCACGGCCGTCGCGCAGCACCTCGCCGCGAAGCGCGGGCTCACCGGGCGCGACCTCGTGCGCGGCATCGCCACCGGCTACGAGATCCAGATCGACCTCGTCAAGGCGATCTCGCTGCACGCGCACAAGATCGACCACGTCGCGCACCTCGGCCCGTCGGCCGCGGCCGGCATCGGCACCCTGCTCGGTCTCGACCAGGAGACGATCTTCCAGGCCATCGGCCAGGCGCTGCACACGACCACCGCGACCCGGCAGTCGCGCAAGGGCGAGATCTCGACGTGGAAGGCGCACGCCCCGGCCTTCGCGGGCAAGATGGCCGTCGAGGCGGTCGACCGCGCGATGCGCGGCGAGACGAGCCCCGTGCCGATCTACGAGGGCGAGGACGGCGTCATCGCGTGGCTGCTCGACGGGCCCGAGGGCTCCTACGAGGTGCCGCTGCCCGACGCGGGCGAAGCCAAGCGCGCCATCCTCGACTCGTACACGAAGGAGCACTCCGCCGAGTACCAGGCGCAGGCGTGGATCGACCTCGCCCGCAAGCTGCACGCCGAGTACCCGCTGATCCTCGACCCCGACCACATCGAGTCGATCACGCTGCACACCTCGCACCACACCCACTACGTCATCGGGTCGGGCGCGAACGATCCGCAGAAGTACGACCCCGACGCCTCGCGCGAGACGCTCGACCACTCGATCCCGTACATCTTCGCGGTGGCCCTGCAAGACGGCACTTGGCACCACGCCGACTCCTACTCGCCCGAGCGCGCTCACCGCGCCGACACCGTCGAACTGTGGAAGAAGGTCTCGACCGTCGAGGACCCCGAGTGGACCCGCCGCTACCACTCGAACGACATCAGCGAGAAGGCCTTCGGCGGCCGGGTCGTGATCAAGCTCGCCGACGGCGGCGAGATCGTCGACGAGATCGCCGTGGCCGACGCGCACCCGCTCGGCGCACGCCCGTTCGCCCGCGAGCAGTACGTCGCGAAATTCCGCACCCTCGCCGAGTGGGCGCTCGAGGAGGCCGAGATCGAGCGGTTCCTCGACGTGGCGCAGCGCCTGCCCGAACTCGGGCCCGACGAGCTCGCCGGCCTGACGTTCACGGTCGCCCCGGGCGCGCTCACCGGCGTCGACATCCCCGAGGGGCTCTTCTGATGCTGTACGCCACGACGACACCGGCCGAGAAGCGGCGGCTGTTCCGCGAGCGACTCGCCACCGGCGAGATCATGCGGTTCCCCGGCGCATTCAACCCGTTGAGCGCCAGGCTCATCGGCGAGAAGGGCTTCGATGGCGTCTACATCTCGGGTGCGGTGCTGAGCGCCGACCTCGGGCTGCCCGACATCGGCCTCACGACACTCACCGAGGTCGCCGGCCGCGGCAGGCAGATCGCGCGGATGACCGAGCTGCCCGCGATCATCGACGCCGACACCGGGTTCGGCGAACCGATGAACGTCGCCCGCACGGTTCAAGAGATGGAGGACGCCGGGCTCGCCGGCCTCCACATCGAAGACCAGATCAACCCCAAGCGCTGCGGTCACCTCGACGGCAAGCAGGTCGTCGACGACGAGACCGCGCTCCGGCGCATCCGGGCCGCCGTCGACGCGCGCCGCGACCCGAACTTCCTCGTCATGGCGCGCACCGACATCGCCGCCGTCGACGGGTTGCAGGCCGCCGTCGACCGGGCGAAGGCCCTCGTCGACGCCGGCGCCGACGCGATCTTCCCCGAGGCGATGCGATCGCTCGAGGAGTTCGCGGCCGTCCGCGCCGCGGTCGACGTGCCCCTGCTCGCGAACATGACCGAGTTCGGCAAGAGCGAGCTGTTCACCGTGCAACAGCTCGCCGACGTGGGCATGAACATCGTCATCTGGCCGGTGTCGCTGCTGCGCCTCGCGATGGGTGCCGCGGTTCGCGGGCTCGACGAGCTCGAGGCATCCGGAAGCCTCACCGCGAAGCTCGGCGACATGCAGCACCGCGCCGACCTCTACGAGCTCATCGACTACGAGGGTTACAACCACTTCGATACGTCGATCTTCAACTTCACCGTTACTAAGACGCCGGTCGAGTAGGCGCGTCAGCGCCGTATCGAGACCACGCCACACGCAAGGGAGCACACATGGCCGAGCAGAGCACCGAACCGCAGCCCGAGGCCGCGGCCTCGACCCAGATGATCTACAAGGGCCTGGCCGGTGTGCCGGTCGACTACACGGCCGTCTCGAAGGTGAACCCCGACACCAACTCGCTGCTGTACCGCGGGTACCCCGTGCAGGAGCTCGCCGCGTCGTGCACCTTCGAGGAGGTCGCGTACCTGCTCTGGCACGGCGAGTTGCCCGACGACGCCGAGCTTGCCGAGTTCGAGGAGCGCGAGCGGTCGCTGCGCGGCCTCGACCACGAGGTCAAGCGCATCATCGACGAGCTCCCGCTCACGGCGCACCCGATGGACGTCGTGCGCACCGCGGTTTCGGTGATCGGCGCGAGCGACCCGGCCACCCCCGACGACTCGCGCGAGGCGAACCTCGACAAGTCGCTGCGGCTGCTCGCGAAACTGCCCTCGATCGTCGCCTACGACCAGCGCCGCCGCCACGAGCTCGAGTTCGTCGAGCCCCGCGCCGACCTGGGATTCTCGGCGAACTTCCTGTGGCAGACCTTCGGCGAGGCGGCCGAACTCCCTGTGGTGACGGCGTTCGACGTGTCGATGATCCTCTACGCCGAGCACTCGTTCAACGCGTCCACGTTCACGGCGCGCGTCATCACGTCGACCCTCGCCGACCTGTACTCGGCCGTGGTCGGGGCCATCGGCGCGCTCAAGGGCCCGCTGCACGGCGGGGCGAACGAGGCCGTCATGCATGCGTTCGAGGAGATCGGCGCGGGCGAGGGCGGCGCCGACCGGGCGGTGGCCTGGCTCGACACCGCGCTCGCCGAGAAGCGCAAGATCATGGGCTTCGGGCACCGGGTCTACAAGAACGGCGACTCGCGGGTGCCGACCATGCGCGACTCGATGGAGCGCATGGTCGAGCACTACGACCGGCCCGACCTGCTCGAGCTGTACGTCGCCCTCGAGCAGGCGATGGGCGAGCGCAAGGGCATCAAGCCGAACCTCGACTACCCGGCCGGCCCGACCTACCACATGATGGGATTCGACACCCTGACCTTCACCCCGCTGTTCGTCGCGAGCCGCATCACCGGGTGGACCGCGCACATCATGGAGCAGGCCGCGTCGAACGCCCTCATCCGCCCGCTCTCGGTCTACAACGGCCACGACGAACGGCACGTCCCCGCGAAGGGCTGACGCCGTGTCGCACGTGTTCCTCGAGATGTCGATGACCCTCGACGGGTTCACGGCCGGGCACGGCGTGAGTCTCGAGCGGCCGCTCGGCATCGACGGCGAGTGCGTGCAGCAGTGGATCCCCGACCCGGTGTTCGCCGGGGCCGCGCCGCACGACGACCGTTCGGGTGTCGCCGATCGCACCCGCGACGAGGTCGACCGCCGTGCCCGCGCGGCGATGTTCGAGTCGACCGGCGCGTTCGTGATCGGCCGGCGTACGTTCGATGTCGGCGAGGGACCCTGGGGCGACGATCCCGTCTTCCAAGGTCGGCCGTGCTTCGTGGTCACGAGCCGCGAACGCGAGCCGTTCGAGCGCGGGAGCTCGCGCTTCGAGTTCGTGACCGGCGGGGTTCGCGAGGCGGTGGGGCGGGCGAGTGCGGCCGCGAGTGCGGCATCCGTCTGCATCATGGGCGGTGCGGATGTGGCGCGCCAGGCTCTGGCCGCCGACCTCGTCGACGACGTGCGCCTGCACCTGGTGCCGTTCCTGCTCGGCGGCGGGTCGCGACTGTTCCCCGACTCGACGCGGCATCGGGTCGACCTCGCGCCCGAGTCGGTCGAGCAGGGGGCGCTCGCAACGCACCTTCGCTACCGCGTGCTGCGCTCGGCCGGGTGACTCGAGCGTTCGTACAACCGCACCCCGCGGCATCCGCATCGCCACTGTGGTGATGCGCCAACGTCAGGGAATCGACGATGAAATCGTCGTACAGTCGTGGACTATGCACATGATCTTCCGCACGCTGCTGCACGTGCTGTTCCTCGCGCGCCGCAAGCCCGACCTCACGCACGACGAGGTCGCCCGCACGAACTTCATCACCCTGCCGACCGACCTCGACATCAATCGGCACATGAACAACGGCGTGTACTTCTCGATCATGGATGTCGCGCGGTTCGACATGCTCGTGCGCAACGGCGTCTGGCAGATGATGCGCGAGAAGGCCTGGTATCCGGTCGTCGCGAGCGAGACGATCACGTTCCGCAAGTCGCTGAGCCTGTGGCAGCGCTTCACGATCGAGTCGCGGCTCGTCGGCCACGACGACAAGGCCGTCTACATGGAGCAGCGGTTCGTGCGCCCTTCGACAAGCTCAGGGAACGGCCGGGGCGGCGAGCCCGAGGTGTACGCCACGGGATTCATCCGCGCGCGATTCCTGCGCAAGGCGGGCGGCACCGTGCCGATGAACGAGATCGTCGAGGCGCTCGGCGTGACCGACGCGCACGGCATCCCCGAGTGGCTCGAACGGTGGGGCACCGATGTCGCCCTGCCGCCGACCCGTGCCGAGGCGCCGTCGGTCTGGCACTGAGTCGGCGGGTCTCGATACGGCGCTGGCGCGCCTACTCGACCGACGGGCTACGAGACCGCCTTCTTCGGCACGACGACCTCCTTGATGATGAGCAGGATGCCGGCCGCCACCGGGATCGCGACGAGCGCGCCGGGCAGGCCGGCGAGCGTGCCGCCCGCGAGCGCGGCGATGAGCACGATCGACCCGGGCACCTGCACCGCCTTCGACATGACCTTCGGCGTCAGCACGTAGGCCTCGACCTGCATGTAGACGAGCATCGCGACAAGCACGATGAGCGCCGAGAGCGGGGAGACGAAGAGCGTGAGCACCGTCATCACGATGGTCGTGAGCACGGTACCGATGAGCGGGATGAGTGTGATGAAGAACGCCGCCACCGCGATCACGAGCGCGAACGGCACCTGCACGAGCGTGAGCAGGATCAGGCTGTAGACGGCGTTGAAGAACGCGAGCACGACCATGCCGCTGAGGTAGCGACCCACGTTCTGCATGATGCGCTCGGCGTAGCCGACGACCCGCTCGCGATGCGAGGCCGAGATGAGCGTGTAGATCGCCGCCTTCGACACGTCGAGCGTGGCCGTGAAGTAGATCGTGAGGATGAATATGAAGAACGCGCTCGAGATGCCGCCGATGATCGCCAGGCCGACATTGAGCGCGCCGCCGCCGATCGCGGCCCAGAAGTTCGGGTCGCTGATCGTATCGGTGATCCAGGCGTAGATCGTGCCGATCACACCGCCGGTGCCGGCCTGCACGTCCTGGTACCACTGCTGCTGCTGCATGCCGGCGTAGAGGCTCGGCAGCGAGTTGATGAAGGTCGTCGCCTGGGTGATCAGCAGCGGCAGCACGAGCCACAGCATGCCGGCGATCACCAGGATGAAGAGGATGATCACCGTGACGATCGCGACGCCGCGCTTCAGGCCGCGGCGCTCGAACCAGCGTACGAGCGGGTCGAGGCCGAGCGTGATGAACGCTGCCGCCAGCACCGAGAAGACGACGCTCCCCATGCTCACGAACGCCGCAGTGAGCCCGAGCGCGACGACCACGCCCAGCGTCGCGACGAACGCCCACTGGAACGGCCGGTTCGCCATGAAGTCGGCGGCGCGCCCGGGGCGGCCGGGACGGTCGGTCGTCGCCAGTTCGGCCTCGCGGGCACGTCGCTCGATGCGTTTCACGGCGTCAGTCTAGGGCTGCGGATGTCGCGTGGTCGGGACATCCGCTTCATCGGCGGCGATGCCGTGATCAGGCCTTCGCGGCGCTCGGAACCGTCAGCTCGCGGTAGTGGGGTGCGAATACGGGATAGTAGGTGTCCCAGACGGGGAGTTCCGCGCCCGAGCGGGCCGCGATGAGCCGGTCGAGGTAGTAGTCCCAGCCGGGGCCCATGCTCTCGGCCTCGGTCGCGTCCTTCATGCGCTGGCCGAGGGTGAGCGTGGTCATGCCGCCGCCCTCGATGAGGTGGCAGAAGACGCGGACGCCGGTCGGCCCGGACCCGGAGTCCGCGGTGAAGCGGTACGGTCGCTGGCACTCGAGGATGCTCACGTTCTGCCACTCGGCCTCGCCCTCTTCGGCCGTCATCTGGAAGCGCACGCCGCCCGTGGCGGGCCTGCCGGTGTACGTGCCGATCCACGCCTTCATGGCGTTCGGGTTCGTGAGGCTGTACCAGACGTCTTCGATGGGCGCATGGAACAGGCGATCGAACTGCAGGTACAGGCCGTCGGCCTTCAGCACGTAGTGTCCGGTCGGTTTCGCGGTCATCTTCGCCTCCCTGTCGCTCGTCACTTCAGGCTAATGCGGTGCGGTGCCTATCTCTAGAGCGACGGGCCTCACTAGAGTGGCGCCATGGGTTCCAGTGGGGGCGCGAAGCGCAAACCGAATCATCCGTCGAGCGGGCAGGCACACGAAGAGACCATGAACGTCACCGAGGGCAAGTCCGGCCTCTGGGGTGCGCTCGCCGGGCTCATCGTGTTCGCCCTCATCGCCGTACCGTTGTCGGCGGCGTTCGCGTTCGCGACCAACCCGCACACGCAGCAGCTCTTCGCCGGCCGCCTGTCCGACGCGACACAGGGCGGATACCAGACCTTCTGGTGGATCGTGACGCTCTTCCTGCTCGCGCTGCCGTTCCTCGTCGGCTACGGCGTGGCCAATCTCTCGGCGAAGTCGCTCACGATCATCGGCGCCGTCGTGGCGCTGTTCCTGATCGCGGTGCTCGTGCTCGGGCAGCTGTTCGTCTTCTAGGGGTCGGTCTCCTCGGGGATCTGTTTCTCGGCGGACTGCTTCTCGTCGTCTGTCGCGTCGTCTGACGCGACGTCTGCCGCGACGTCCGCTTCAGCGAGCGGATGTCTCGTCGTAGGCATCCCGCGCGGCCGTGATCTGCTCGTGGTGCGCCGACGCCCAGCCGACGAGCTCGAGCACCGGCACGGCCAGCGACCGGCCGAGCGGCGTCGCCGCGTATTCGACGCGCGGCGGGATCTCGGCGTAGCTCGTTCGCGAGACGAGCCCGTCGCGCTCGAGGTTGCGCAGCGTCTGGGTGAGCATGCGATGCGAGATGCCGTCGATTCGCCGATGCAGCTCTGTGAACCGCAGCGATCGGTCGCCGAGCAGCCCGATGACGAGCAGGCTCCACTTGTCGCCCACGCGTGAGAGCACGTCGCGGATCACGCCGCTCGCCGGGTGGTCGGCGCTGCACGCCGAGGAGTCGATCGCGGCCTCGGTCGGCGATGCGGTGGGGGCGGGAACGGTTGCGGTCATGCGTACTCCAGGTCGTTACGCACCTCGAGGTGCGTGACGCACGGTGAAGTGCGGGGCACCGGTCGGTTAGAGTCACCGATCGTGCGTCACGCACTGATAGTAACCGACCCTTCTTGGAGAACCCATGATCATCGCCCTGTGGATCGCCACCGTGCTGCTTGCGCTCGTCTTCCTCATGGCGGGTGTCGTCAAGTCGACGACACCGCGCGAGAAGCTGCTGCCCAAGATGGCGTACATGGAGGACCTGTCCGACGGGCAGGCGCGCGCGGTCGGCGTCCTCGAGTTCCTCGGAGCGCTCGGGCTCATCCTCCCGGCGGCGACCGGGATCCTGCCGTGGCTCACGCCCGTCGCCGCGTTCGCGCTGACGATCACGATGGCGGTCGCGACCGCGCTGCACGTCAGGCGCCGGGAGTCGTTCGTCCCGAGCGTCGCGCTCGGCGCGTTCTCGCTGGTCGTGGGGCTCGGCTGGGTGTTCTTCGGCTGATCGCTTCCGTAGGATTGGCCCGGGGGAGGGGCGACATGCAGATGGCGAAGGCCTCCGACGAGTCGAAGGCGCTGTTCCGTTCGGTGATTCCGGATGCCCCGGGCGTCGAGGTGAAGCCGATGTTCGGCAATCTCGGGGCGTTCGTGAACGGCAACATGTTCGCCGGGCTCTTCGGCGACCGCATCGGGGTGAAGGTGCTCGACGACGGCGCGCGCGACGAGCTCGCGGCGATCGACGGGGTGGGGCCCTTCGGGCCCGATGAGCGGCCGATGGGCGGGTACCTGTCGTTGCCCGCGTCGTGGGTGGGCGAGCCCGCGCGGCTCGGCGAGTGGATCGGCCGCGCGCTCGAGGGCGTCGCGGCGTTGCCGCCGAAGGCGCCGAAGGGCTCGAAGGCTCCGAAGCACACCGAGCGTTGACAGTGGGCGACGGCGGCTTGCCACGCTGCTGCGGGGCGAGTTACTTTAGGCAGTGACTAAAGTCCACCCGGCAGCCACCGCACAGAGGAGTTCGCATGCGAGATCGAACCCGACCCGTCGACCGCGAGCTGACGAGCTCGTGGGGCTGAACTCGATCCAGGGGAACGCGTTCGCCGGCCCGGCTGAGATCAACATCGGGGGCATTCCGCGATGAGTCCACTGCTGCGCCCCGTCGGCGGAGCCATCGCCGCGGGGCGCAGCGGGTCTCACCCCACGACCTCCCCGCCGCCGTGGTCGCGCGCGAGTAACATCGATCCGATGCATCCCCTGATGGCTCGCGCGGACCTCCGTCACCAGAACCTGCGTCGCGCGCTCCAGATCGTGGTCCGCGACGGCGGAACGGCGACGCGCGCGAAGATCGCGCGCGAGACCGGGCTGACCTCGGCCACGGTCTCATCGCTCATCGCCGAGCTCGAGCAATCGGGGTTCGTCGACGAAGGCGGCCAGGCCTCCAGTACCGGCGGCAAGCGGGCAACGCTGCTTCGCGCGGCCGAGCGGCGGCACGAGATCATCGCCGTACGCGTCAGACCGCACCTGATCGCGGGGGCGGTGTTCAGTCTCGCCGGCGAGAAGCTCGCCGAGGTTCGTGACGAGTTCGAGTCCGCCGTGCGTCCCGACGACGTCGTGGCATTCGTCGAGCGTCTCGCGAGCAGCCATTGCGAACAGCTGCTGGCCGTCGGCATCCAGGTGCCGGGCGCCGCCGAATCCCGGGTCGTCGTCGAGAGCGTGCAACTCGGGTGGTTCGAGCTCGCCCTCGGCGAACTCGTCGAGAGTGCGGTCGGAGCGCCCACGCATGTCATCAACGACGCCCACGCCGAGGCGCTCGGCGAACTGATCGATGAGCGCATGCGAGAAGGCGTGCAGCTGTTCGTGCACCTCGGTGAGGGCATCGGCGCCGCGGTCGTGCACCGCGGCGAGCTGCTTCGCGGTGCGTCGGCCCGCGCCGGCGAGATCGGCCACGTGCGCGTCGTATTCGAGGGCGAACGCGCGCAGTGCCGCTGCGGGCTCTACGGCTGCCTCGAGTCCGCCGCCTCGATGAGCGCCATGATCGGCGACGAGTTCCGTGACGAGCTCACCGCCGACGAGGTCGCGCAGCTCGTCGGCGGTCCGTACATCAGGGCGCGGCTGGCGGCGGGTGCGTCGGCGTTCGCCCGTGCGCTGCGCATGCTCTCGGCGATGCTCGACCCCGACGACGTCGTCATCGGCGGTGCCGCGCCGTCACTCGGCCCCGACTTCCTCAACATGCTGCAAGACGAGTTGGATCTCTACCGCGCGAAAGGCGCCGGCCCGGTCGCCGTGCGGTACGCACGCCCGACCGACCCGTTCCTCGGCGCCGCCCAGCACGCCCTCATGTCGACGCTCGGCGTGCGGTGGAACCGCCCGGGTGTGGCACTGGCCGGCTGAGCCCGGGCTCGGCGGCGGCGCACGATACGTCACGGTCGACGAGTTCGGTCGGGTACGCGTCTCGTAGCCGACGTACCGAGGGTGGCCGCATGACGTACCATACGGTATGGTATGCACCATGAGCGGCCTGCATCCCGATCCGATCTGGCCGGTCGTCGTGCTCGCGACGATCCAGTTCGTCGACGGCATCATCAGCTACAAGCCGGTGGAGTTCGTGGCGAAGTGCTTCGAAGACGTCCACTTCCCACGCCGCTGGTGGTGGATCATGACGCCCATCAAGTTCGCGGCCGCGGCCGGGCTCATCGCGGGCATCTGGATTCCCTATCTCGGCGCGGTCACCTGCGGGGCCCTCATCGCCTACTTCGTCGTGGCGATCGGCATGCACATCCGCGCACGGGACTTCGGGCGAAACCTGTTCGTGAACGCGACGGGCATGCTCGTCATCTGCGTCGCGACGCTGCTCTGGAGCTTCGTGCTCTGAGCGATCAGCGAGACGCAGCGTCGCCGGGCACCGCCTCGAGCAGCAGCTCGTACACGCGCCGCAGCTCGTCGGGGGCGATGGGCGGCACCGTCATCGCAGCACCGAGCGACACGAGGTAGGGCACGAGCGCCGCGATTCGAGCCGCCCCATCGGATTCGACGGCGGGGCGCCACGCGGCCTGCAACGCGTCGATCACCGCGGCATCGATGCGAGCTTGGGTCGCGCGGGCGACGGGGTCGGCCGCCGCCCATGCCCGCACGGCGAGGTCGAGCCCGGGCCGGCGAATCGTCTCGGACTGCGAGGTCGCGAGCTCGGTCAGCCACGCGAGCGTGCTGCGGGTGTCGCCGCCGCGACGTGCTTCGATCGCGTCGGCCAGGGCGTCGAGGGTCTGTCGCTCGTACTCGTCGAGCAGCGCCTCGCGGTAGCCCGGGGCGCCTTCGAAGTGGTGGAAGAAGGAGCCCTTCGTGAGCCCGAGGCGCGACGCGATGCGGTCGATGCGCAGCCCCGCCTCACCCTCGACGGCGAGCACCGCGAGGCCCTCGTCGAGCCAGCGTTGCCGAGTCGTGGACATACCTGCCACCGTACGCGAAGGTATGGTGGCGTGGCGAGCGGCTGGGCCGCCCGCGGCGAGCGGCTGAGTCCGCGCGCGGCGAGCGCTCAGGCGAGGGATGCCTCGAGCACGGCCATCGCGGCGTTGTGTCCGCCGATGCCGCTGACGGCACCGCCGCGCACGGCGCCCGAGCCGCACAGCAGGATGCGCGCGTGCTGCGTCGCGACGCCCCACCGTTCCGCCGACGTCGCGAGCGGCGCTTCATCTTCGGCCCAGGGCCACGACAGCGGCCCGTGGAAGATGTTGCCGCCGGGCATGCGCAAGGCGGCCTCGAGGTCGTGCGTGGTCTTCGTCTCGATACACGGCCGGCCCGAGGCATCCGTCGCGATCACGCTCTCGATCGGCTCGGCGAGCACCGAATCCAGCGACTCGATGACGGCCGCCTGCAGACGCTCGCGCAGTTCGTCGTTGCCGAAGCGCTCGACGAGACGGTCGGGTGCGTGCAGTCCGAAGACGGTGAGGGTGTGCATGCCGGATGCCACGAGCTCGGGTGCGAGGATCGACGGGTCGCTCAGGGTGTGGCAGTAGATCTCGCACGGCAGCGGTGAGGGGATCTCGCCGCGCGCCGCCGTGGCGAACGCCCGGTCGAGCTGTGTCTCGAGCTCGTTGATGTGGAAGGTGCCGGCGAACGCCGCCTCAGGCGCGACGGCGCTGTCGCGCAGCCGAGGCAGGCGTGTGAGGAGCAGGTTGACCTTCACCTGCGCGCCTTCGGGCACGGCGAGCCGGCGCAGCCGCTCGCGCACGACGGCGGGGATCGCGATCGACTCGTCGCGGGTGAAGGGCGGCTCGTCGCCCGGGGCGACGGCGGTGGCGTCTGCGCCCGACGCCGTGTCGGCGGTTTCGGTCGCGGCCGGCGCCGACGCTCCCGCGTCGAGCAGCCGCTCGAGCACGGCGGGGGCGACGTTGGCGAGCACGGTCGTGGCGGTGACGGTGTGCTCGGCGCCGTCGAGGCGGTACCGCACGTGACCCTCGCCTGAGACGCCGAGCACCTCGGCGCCCTTGACGAGCTCGGCGCCGGCCTCGCGCGCGGCCCGGGCGAGTTCGCCGGTGACGGCGCCCATGCCCCCGACCGGGACATCCCAGTCGCCGGTGCCGCCGCCGATGACGTGATACAGGAAGCAGCGGTTCGCGTCGAGCGCCGGGTCGTCGAGGTCGGTGAACGTGCCGATCAGCCCGTCGGTCGCGACGACACCGCGCACGAGGTCGTTCGTGAAGCGCGCGTCGATGGTCTCGCCGAGGGGCCGGTCGACGAACTCCCGCCAGATGCGGTCGTCGCCCACGAGGGCTCGCGCCTCGGCGCGCGTCGGCAGCGGCTCGGTGAGCGTCGGGAAGAGCCGCTCGGCGAGCCGTGCGGTGTCGGCGTAGAACGCCTCCCAGGCCCCGGCATCGTCGGCCGCGTCGACGCGTGCGAAGGCGGCGGCGGATGCCTCGGGCCCCGCCTCGTTGTCGATGAGCAGGCCACGTGCGGGATCGGTGGGATCGGGGGTGTACGACGAGTAGCGCCGACGAACGAGCCGAATGTCGAGGCCGAGGTCGTCGATGATGCGCTGCGGCAGCAGACTCACGAGGTACGAGTAGCGCGACAGTCGTGCGTCGACACCGTCGAACGCCTGCGCCGAGACGGCCGCACCGCCGAGGTGGTCGTCCCGTTCGAGTAGCAGCACCGAGCGCCCCGCGCGGGCGAGGTAGGCGGCAGCGGTGAGGCCGTTGTGGCCACCACCGAGGATCACGACGTCGTGGGGCTGAGGCATCCATCGAGCGTAAGCCCTCAGCTGTTCCGGGGGTGCTTTCCTGCCGTCCAGTGCGCCGAACGCGGCGTCAGTTGGCAGGAAAGCACCCCCGGAATGGGCGAGTGGGCGCGTCGCGGGGCGCGTCAGCGGGCGCGTCGCATGGCGCGCACACCCACGAACACGCCGATCGCGCAGGTCGCGGCCGCGGCGACGATACCGCCGAGCACAGCCGGCGCCCCGAAGTCGCCCGCGAGCAGCGCCCGCTCAGCGCCGACGAGGTAGCTCAGCGGGTTCACCGCGGCCGCGACCTTCATCCACGCGGGGCCGTCCTCGAGCGGCAGCAGCATGCCCGAGAGGATCATCAGCGGGAACAGCAGCGTCTGGTGCACCATCCAGAACATCCAGTCGCGGTTGCGGCATCCGAGCGCGAGCGTGTAGCTCAGCGCACCGAAGCCGACGCCGAAGACGGCGAGCACTGCAAGGCCGGCGACGAGGCCCGGCACGTCGAGCCGGAACCCGAACGGCACCGCGACGAGCACGACGATCGTGCCTTGGATGACGAGCGGAACGACCTCCTTCAGCGCGCGCCCGACGAGCAGGGCACTGCGGGAGAGCGGTGCGACGAGCGTGCGCTCGTGCGAGCCGGTCTGCATCTCGAACAGCAGGTTGGCGCCCGTCGAGGCAGTGCCGAACAGTGCGACCATCACGAGGATGCCGGGCACGAACCACTGCAGGGTGGCGGCGACGTCGCCGCCCGCCGCGCCGACCAGGAGCGGCCCGAACAGGCCGAGGAAGACGAGCGGCTGCACGAGCGAGAAGATGACGCTGAACGGGTCGCGAACGAGCGGGCGCGACTCGCGAACGAAGACGGTCGCAGTGTCGTGCACGAATCCGGTCGGGCGAGCGGATGCCGCGTGGCGGTCGGCCGCGACGGCGTCGGCCGCGGCGGGGCTGATGGTGTTCATTTCATGCTCCTTCATGTTGCGAAAACAGGAACTCGTGGCGAGAACAGGCGAGTCGTGCCTGTTCTCGGTGCCATCGCGGCGTGTCTTCCTGTTTTCGTGGCGGGGTTGGTGGAGGGATGGCGGGGTTGGTGGAGGGATGGCGGGGATGGCGGGTTGGTCGACGGATGGCGGGGTTGGTAGAGGAAAGGGGGCCGTGTCAGGCGGCCGCGGTCTCGAGCTCCTCGGCGGATGCCGCGGGCGCCGCGGCCTCCTCGCGCAGGCTGCGGCCCGTGAGTGCGAGGAACACGTCGTCGAGCGTGGGCTGGCGGTGGGTCGCCGCGGCGACCTCGAGGCCGGCGTCCGAGAGCGAGCGGATGTACCGGGGCAGGGCCCGATCGCCGCCCGGGGCCGTGACGGTGACCACGCGGGCGTCGGCCCCGTCGACCTCGCCGCCGATGCGGGCGGCCGCGGTCGCGGCATCCGACGGCGAATCGAACGTGAGCGTGACCCGATCGCCGGCGAGCGAGCCCTTGAGCGCGTCGGCCGTGTCGTCGGCGATGACCGCGCCGTTGTCCATCACCATGACGCGCTCGGCGAGCTGGTCGGCCTCGTCGAGGTAGTGGGTGGTGAGGAAGATCGTCGTGCCGGTCGCCCGGCGAAGCTCGACGATGTGCTCCCACAGGTTCGCGCGCGAGTGCGGGTCGAGGCCCGTCGACGGCTCATCGAGGAACAGCAGCTCGGGCCGGTGGATCAGGCCGAGCGCGATGTCGAGCCGGCGCTTCTGGCCGCCCGACAACGACTGCACCTGGCGGTTCGCGACCTGGGCGAGCTCGAGCGACTCGATGAGCTCGGCGGACCGTGCCCGCGTCTCGCGGCGGCCCATGCCGTAGAACGCGCCCTGCGCATGCAGCTCGTCGCGGACCCGTTGGGTGTGGCCGCCCGAGTTGCCCTGGCCGACGTAGCCGATACGGCGGCGCACGCCGGCGGGATCGGTGCGGATGTCGCAGCCGGCCACGATCGCCTCTCCCGCGGTCGGCGGCAGCAGGGTCGTGAGCATGCGTAGCGTCGTCGACTTGCCGGCGCCGTTCGGGCCGAGGAATGCGACGAGCTCGCCGGTGGCGACCGAGAGGTCGACGGAACGGACGGCCTCGACGGTCTGTCCCTTCGAGCGGAACGTCTTCGTGAGGCCATGTGCGGTGATCATCTGGTTCGTCTGGTTCGTCATACCTGCAGTCTTCCGAGAGATCCGGTCACTTCCTGTCCTGATGGAGGCAATACTTGAGCCATGGCTGCGACGACCTCGAGAACCCTCGAACTCCTCTCCCTGCTGCAGAGCCACCGGCACTGGTCGGCACGCGACCTCGTCGATCGCCTCGGCGTGAGCGAGCGCACGCTGCGGCGCGACGTCGAGCGCCTGCGCGACCTCGGCTACGGCATCGAGTCGATGCGGGGGAGTGCGGGCGGCTATCGGCTCGAGGCCGGCACCGGCCTGCCGCCGCTGCTGCTCACCGACGACGAGGGCGTCGCGATCGCGGTGGGCCTGCGCTCGCAGGCGACCGCCGGCTTGCGCGGCGCCGAGCACACCACGCTCAGCGCCCTCGCGAAGATCGAGCAGGTGCTGCCGCCCGCGCTGCGGCGACGCATCGACGCGCTCGCGTCGCACGCGACGCTCGGCGCGGGCACCGCGGGCGGCGGGACCGGGCAGCCGGCACCCGAGGTCGACGCCGAACTGCTCGGTCTGCTCGCGCTGGCATGTCGCGATTCCGAGCGACTGCGATTCAAGTACACGGATGCCGCGGGCGAGGCATCCGCTCGCTCGATCGAGCCCTACCGCCTCGTGCCGGTCGCCCGCCGCTGGTACCTGCTCGCGTGGGACCGCGATCGCGACGACTGGCGCACCTTCCGCCTCGACCGCATGAGCGAGGTGTTCCAGACCCGCGTGCGATTCGAGCCGCGCGCCATGGGCGACGTCGAGGCGCGCACCCGCGTCGAACGGGCATTGCGCTGGCGGGCGCGCAGCGTGAGGGCACGCGCCGTAATCGAGATGCCGGCGCCCGAGCTCACGGAGTACCTCGGGTGGTACGGCCGCGACGTCGTGGCCGACGGGCCGACGCGGTGCGTGTGGCCGCTCGAGTCCGACGCCGTCGAGAGCCTGTTCCTGGCGCTCATGTGGCTGCCCCGGGGCATCCGCTATCGGGTCGAGGCGGAGCCCGACGTGCTCGCGTTCCTCGCCGAACAGGGCGAGCGGTTCGCGGAGGCGGCCGTGGCGGCCGGCGGCCCGCCGGTGATCGACCCGGCGCGCTGAGCGCACCATTGCGGATGCCGCCCCCAGGGCGTTGGCTTACCGCATGGACATCGCATTCGTGGCCGGGTTCGGTCCCATCAGCGGCGCCGGCGCCGCCTCGTCCGCTTTCTGGGGCGGTGCGTTCGGCATCCCCTTCAGCGAGGACAGCGGCTACTTCCACACCGAGCTGCTGCCCGGCGTCAACGCCTTCGCGATCTGGCCGCTCAGCCAGGCCGCCGAGGCGACCTTCGGCACCGCCGAGTGGCCGGTCGACCGCCCCGTGCCGCAGGCATGGATCGAGTTCGACGTCGCTTCGCCGGCGGCCGTGGCCGAGGCGGTGGAGGAGCTTCGCGCGGGCGGACACGAGATCCTCGTCGGCGCGCATGAGGAGCCATGGGGGCAGACGACGTCGCGCCTCATGAGCCCTGAGGGCCTGCTCGTCGGCGTGAGTTACACGCCGTGGATGCACGAGGTGCGACCTGCCGGAGAAGCGGTGGTCGGCTTCGACCCCGAACTCGACTAGTACAGCGAGGGCGCGTCGCCGCCGCCGCTGCGCTCGAGGGTGCCGATCTCGGCGCCGTCTTGACCAAGCACGGTCATGGTGTCGCCCGAGACCGTCGCCTCGCTCAGGCCCGAGAGCCAGGTGTCGACGCCTTCGCACGCCATGAGCGTCGTCGCGACATCCTCGAACTGCACGTGGTCGGCCTCGTCGACGCTCCACGAGCCGTTGAGCGTGTTGCAGCCGTCGGTGCCGCTGAGGCTGCCGTCGTCGGCCAGCTCGAGCGAGGGCGCGGTCGAGTCGGACGTGTCGCCCCAGGTGCCGGCCGCGTCGACCGAGCCGCCCCCCGCCGAGCCTTGGACGCCGGCGCAACCCGCCAGCACGAGCAGGGCGAACACGGCCCCGCCGGCGATCGAGATCTTCCGAATTCCAGCCATGGTCGCAGGGTAGCCCCGAGGGGCTGTGCGCCGCCACGGAATCAGGTCGTCGTAGTTCGCGACCGGGCTCGAGTTCGCCCGCCGCGGGTCTTCGGCGCTGCGCTATCCGCCTGCGCCGGCCGAGAGCTCCACGACGACCACCGAAGCGTCGACGCCGAGTCCGTAGATGCCGCCGCCGGAGCCGCCGTTCGACGGGCAACCGGTGAGCGTCATGACGGCGGCCGCTGCGACGAGGACCATGCCGATGCGGGTCGTGGAACGAGACATCCGTGCCATGAGCCCAGCGTAGGCCGAGGTTGCCTTGATGTGGGGTGGGAATCGTGATCGGCGCCAGCGCGTCGGCGAACGCGCCGACGTGCTGAACTCAGGCGGTGCCGTCGGCCGGGGTCGCGGTCGCGCGGGCGGCGCGTCCCAGCGCGTCGCGACACGCGACGACGGCCGGCCTGACAGCCGCGGCATGGCGGGTGGAGGTGAACACTTCGCGCTGCGGATGTCCCGGCAGGTCCACGAGCGTCACGCTCGGCGCCTCGCCCGCCCAGACGAGATCGGGCAGCAGCCCGACCGCGTTGCCCGAGCGGATGAGCCGGATGTGCGCCATGAGGTCGGCCGTCTCGAACCGCACGTCGGGCTCGAACCCGGCGTCGCGGCAGAGCTGCTCGGCCCAGTCGCGCGACGCGGTGCCCTCGGGTTCGAGCACCCACGGCCGCGTCGCCGCCGCCGCGAGAGATGACCCCGTGGTTTGAGGAGGCGCGCCAGCGCCGTCTCGAAACCCCGAGGCCTGCCCGTGGCGGTTTCGAGACGCGTCCTCCTTCGTCGGGCGCTCCTCAACCCGCGCGGCGGGGTGCGGCGGCAGTGCGAGGCGGATGGCGTCGGCGGCGAGCGGCACCCGGTCGAGATCGGCCCGGTGCGCCCGGGTGTGGCCCGGGTACTGCTCGGCGACCACGAGGTCGAAGTCGCGCGCGGCGACGTCGAAGAGCGCGAGCTCGGGCTCCCGCTCGGTGATCTCCACGCGCAAGCCGGGGTGCTCGACACGCAGCAGCGTGAGCGCCTGCGGAACGACGGCGTGCGCGGCCGATTGGAACACAGCGATGCGCACGGTGCCGCCCACCGCGGTGAGCGACCGGGCGACGTCGGACTCGGCCTCTTCGAGCCGGTCGAGGATCGCCCGCGCGTGCTCGACGAGAACAAGCGCCTGCGGGGTCAGCTGCACGCGACGACCCGCCTGCACGAGCAGCGGCACGCCCGCCTCGCGCTCGAGCTGGCTGAGTTGCTGCGACACCGACGAGGGGCTGTACGAGAGCGCTTCGGCGACGGCCGCGAGCGTGCCGCGCTGGCTCAGTTCGACGAGCAGGCGCAGGCGTCTCACGTCGAGCATGCCGGCCTCCGGGACATCCATTCGTTCATTCGGTTTCTCTGAACAGTATCCGTCAGAATCATTCGCTGTACTGAACGGATGTCGCGACGCACACTTAACCCGACAGGCGCGCAGTCCCCAACGCGCCCGCCCTTCGACCCGCTCAGGACCCAGAAAAGGAACGTGACCATGTCGAATGCCGCCACCGACGCCCGGCCGAACACCGATCACGTCGTCGCACTCGTGCGGCGCTGGCTCGCCGAGAGCGCCGAGCATCCCGTCGAACCCGCCGCCGAACGCCTCGCCGGCGTGCTCAAGGACCCGAACGGCCTCGCCTTCACCGTGGGCTTCGTCGACGGGGTCATGCGCCCCGAAGACCTCGGCGTCGCGGGACGCAACCTCGAGCAGGTCGCGAAGCTCACCCCGAAGTTCCTGCCGTGGTACCTGAAGGCCGCGATCCGCGTGGGCGGGGTGATGGCGCCCGGGTTCCCGTGGCTCGTGATCCCGATCGCCCGTCGCGTGCTGCGCCAGATGGTCGGCCACCTCGTGCTCGACGCGACCCCCGAGAAGCTCGGCCCCGCCATCGCGACGCTGCGCGAAACGGGTAACCGCCTCAACCTGAACCTGCTCGGCGAGGCCGTGCTCGGCGAGGACGAGGCGAACCGCCGCCTGCAGGGCACGTACGAGTTCCTCGCCCGCGACGACGTCGACTACGTGTCGATCAAGGTGTCGAGCGTCGTCAGCCAGCTGTCGATGTGGTCGTTCGACGAGGCCGTGCAGAAGGTCGTCGCGAAGCTCACGCCCCTCTACGAGCTCGCGGCGCAGAGCGAGGCGCGCGGCAAGGCGAAGTTCATCAACCTCGACATGGAGGAGTACCGCGACCTCGACCTCACGATCGCGGTCTTCACGACCCTGCTCGACCAGCCGCAGCTGCGCGGGCTCGAGGCGGGCATCGTGCTGCAGACCTACCTGCCCGACGCGCTCGGCGCCATGCAGGAGCTCACCGCGTGGGCGAAGCAGCGCCGCGCCGCCGGCGGCGCCCCCATCAAGGTGCGCGTCGTCAAGGGCGCGAACCTCGCGATGGAGCACGTCGACGCCGCCGTGCACGGCTGGCCGGTCGCGACCTACGACACCAAGCAGGATTCCGACACCAACTACAAGCGCGTGCTCGACTGGTCGATGACGCCCGAGCGCACCGACGCAGTGAAGCTCGGCGTCGCGGGCCACAACCTCTTCGACGTCGCACACGCGTGGCTCACCGCACGCGAGCGGGGCGTCGAGTCGCGCGTCGAGTTCGAGATGCTGCTCGGCATGGCGACCGGCCAGGCCGAGGCGGTGCGCCGCGATGTCGGCAACCTGCTGCTCTACACGCCCGTCGTGAACCCGAGCGAGTTCGACGTCGCGATCGCGTACCTGATCCGCCGCCTCGAAGAGAACGCGAGCCACGACAACTTCATGTCGGCCGTCTTCGAGCTCGCCGACGACCGCGGGCTGTTCGATCGCGAGCTGGCCAGGTTCCAGCGTTCGCTCGACGCGCTGCGCCCCGAGTTCGACGGGGCGGATGTCCCGGCCCCGGCCCCGAACCGCACGCAGAACCGGCACACCGAGTGGGAGGGCGACGCGCTCGCCGCCGCGATGGCGATCCCCGAGGCGCCCGCCCCCGGCAGCGAGCTCGACGACGACGCGTCACTCACGGGCGTCGTGCTCGGCATCACTCGTGGGTCGGGGGGTGGCTTCGACGCAGTGGATGCAGCGACATCCGCCGATTCGCAGGTTTCGACAGGCTCAACCAGCACCGCCGGACCGGGCGCGACGCCCGGCTTCCGCAACGAGCCCGACACCGACCCGGCGATCGCCGCGAACCGCGATTGGGGTCGGCGCATCCTCGCCCGCGTGCCCGAATCACGTCTCGGACTGGACACGATCGCTGCCGCACACGTCGCCGACGCGGCCACCCTCGACACCGTCATCCAGACCGTCGCCGCGCGCGGCCGCGCGTGGGGCGAGCTGCCCGGCGCCGAGCGCGCCGCGGTGCTGCATCGTGCCGGCCTCGCCCTCGCCGCGAACCGCGACCGGCTCATCGAGGTCATGGCCGCCGAGGCCGGCAAGACCATCGCCGAGGCCGACCCCGAGATCAGCGAGGCCATCGACTTCGCGCACTACTACGCCGAGCGCGCCCGCGAGCTCGACCACGTGCAGGGCGCCGTCTTCGTGCCGCCGCAGCTCACGGTCGTCACCCCGCCGTGGAACTTCCCCGTCGCGATCCCGGCCGGCGGCGTGCTCGCCGCGCTCGCCGCGGGCTCGGGCGTCATCATCAAGCCCGCGAAGCTCGCGCAGCGCTCGGGCGCCGTCATGGTCGAGGCGCTGTGGGAGGCGGGCATTCCGCGCGAACTGCTCGCGCTCGTCGATCTCGCGAACCACGACCTGGGGCGGCAGCTCGTGGCGGCGCCCGAGGTCGGCAGGGTCATCCTCACCGGTGCCTACGAGACGGCGCAGCTGTTCCGCTCGTTCCGCAACGACCTGCCGCTGCTCGCCGAGACCAGCGGCAAGAACGCGATCATCGTGACGCCGAGCGCTGATCTCGACCTCGCGGCATCCGACGTGGTCAAGAGCGCCTTCGGCCACGCGGGGCAGAAGTGCTCGGCCGCGTCGCTCGTGATCCTCGTCGGTTCGGTCGCGAAGTCCGAGCGGTTCCACCGCCAGCTCGTCGACGCGGCGATGTCGTTGCGCGTGGGCCACCCCGCCGATCCGCAGAGCCAGATGGGCCCGATCATCGAGCCGGCGAACGGCAAGCTGCTGCACGCGCTCACCCAGCTCGGCATCGACGAGGAGTGGCTCGTCGAGCCCAAGCAACTCGACGACACCGGCAAGCTCTGGTCGCCCGGCATCCGCACTGGCGTCGCCGCCGGCTCGTACTTCCACCTCACCGAGTTCTTCGGCCCGGTGCTCGGCATCATGCACGCGAAGGACCTCGACGAGGCCATCCGCATGCAGAACGCGGTCGACTACGGCCTCACGGCCGGCCTGCACTCGCTCGACTCCGACGAGCTCGCGACGTGGCTCGACCGCGTCGAGGCCGGCAACCTCTACGTGAACCGCGGCATCACGGGCGCGATCGTGCAGCGCCAGCCGTTCGGCGGCTGGAAGCGCTCGGCGGTCGGCGCCGGAGCGAAGGCGGGCGGACCGAACTACCTGTTCGGCCTCGGCGACTGGATGCCCCAGCACGGCCAGACCTCGAGCACCCTGCACCTGCGCGGACTCGAGCATCGGGTCACCCAGCTCATCGAGCTCTCGCAGCCGGCCCTCGACTTCGAGGCGTTCGAGGTGCTGCGCCGCTCGGCCCTGAGCGACGAGCTCGCGTGGGCCGAGGAGTACGGCGCGGTGAAGGATGTCTCGGGCGTCGGCGTCGAGCGCAACCTCTTCCGCTACCGGTCGCTGCCCGTGACCGTGCGCATCGGCGAGCAGGCGACCCTGGCTGAGGGCCTGCGCGTCATCGCCGCTGGACTGCTCGCGAACGCGCCGATGATGGTGTCGACCGCGGTCGAGCTTCCGCAGGGTGTTCGCCGGCTGCTCGAGGCCCGCGACATCACGGTCGTGCGCGAGGGCGACGGCGACTGGCTCGCCCGTGCGGCACGCGGCGCCATCACGACGCCGCGCGTGCGACTCATCGGCGGCGGGGCCTCGGCGCTCGCCGACGCGCTCGGCGGAACGCCCGACATCGCCGTGTGGTCGCACCCCGTGACGCCGTCGGGCCGGGTCGAGCTGCTGCCGTTCCTGCACGAGCAGGCGATCTCGATCACGAACCACCGGTTCGGCAACCCGACGACGATCTCCGACGGGGTCATCTGAGGGCCGGTCGCCCGGTCGTCACGGTCGTAACTCAGGAGATTGGGCCCCATCGTGCCGCGAGCGCGGGGGATGGGGCCTATTCTCCTCGGCTGCGTGCGGCTCAGTGGTCTCGATACGCTTCGCTACTCGACCGACGCGCGGTCGGCAGCCGTGACCTGTTCGCGCAGGAACTCCCGCCACGTGCGCTCACCGCGCCGCGCACGCTCCCCGGCCAGGTTCTCGCCCGCACGATAGGCGCGACCCACGGCGCCAGGGAGGCGGATCGGCAGGGGCCGCCGCGCCCGTCCACCGGTCACCTCGGCATAGGCCTCAGCGAGCTGCCGGACGTCGAGCACCTCGGGCCCGGCGAGGTCCGCGACCCGCCCCGCGGGCCCGCCGAGCGCGAGCTCGGCGAGGCGTGCGGCGACCTCATCGCCGTGAATCGGCTCGAACCGCAGTCCTCGCGGCACCGGAAGCAGCGGCAGCCGCGTCATGCCGCGCACGACCGGGAGCACGAAGTCGTACAGTTGCGCGGCGCGCAGCACCGTCCACGGCACCCCCGACCCGGCGATCGCCCGCTCGGCCTCGGCCTTTGCCCGGAAGTATCCGATCGGCATCCGGTCGGCGCCGACGACCGAGATGAGGATGAGGTGGCGCACGCCTGCGTCGCGCGCCGCGGCGGCAAGGTTGCGCGCCGCGATGTCGTCGCCCTTCGCCCCGCCGGCCAGGTGCAGCACGACCTCGACGCCCTCGAGCGCCGCGGCGAGTCCGGCACCCGTGACGGTGTCGCCTTGGACATGCTGGATGCCGGGCTCATCCGTGCGCGGATGGCGGGAAAGGATCCGGATGTCGCGACCGGCCTCGCACAGGAGTGGAACCACGCGGTTGCCGATGTTGCCGGTGCCTCCGGTCACGAGCAGAGGTGCATTCATGGTGTTCGTCCTCTCATGTCACATCCGAGGGCGTTTCCTCGTCGACAGTCCGACGATCGAACACGAGGAGATGTGACATGACCGACCGAAGAATTCTGGCGCGGCGCTTCGAGACCGAGCGTCCGAGACTGCGGGCCATCGCCACCCAGCTGCTCGGCTCGGCCGCCGACGCGGACGATGCGGTCCAGGAGACGTGGCTCCGGCTCGAGCGGGTGGATGCCTTGAGCATCGACAACCTCGAAGCATGGCTGACGACGGTCGTCTCGCGCGTGAGCCTCGACCTGCTGCGGGCACCGCGTCGCACCCGCGAGCGATCGTGGCAGGTCGAGCCGTGGCGGGACGAGCCCGTCGCGGTCGAGGCGGACCCGGCCGAACTCGTGGCGCAGGGCGACCGCATCAGCACGGCGCTGCTCGTGCTGCTCGAGACGCTGAGTCCGGCCGAGCGGATCGCGTTCGTGCTGCACGACGTCTTCGGCCAGTCGTTCGACGAGATCGCCGACGTGCTCGAGCGGTCGCCCGAGGCGGCGCGACAGCTCGCTTCCCGCGCGCGCCGACGGGTGCGCGGGGCGGACGAGCCCCCGCGCCCGGATCGCGAGCGCGGCAGGCGCATCGTGCACGCATGGCTGGCCGCGGCGCGCGACGGGAACCTCGGCGAACTCCTCGCGCTGCTCGATGACGGTGCCGTGCTCCGGGCCGACTACGGAACCTCGACCCAGATCGTCGAGGGCGCGCAGTCGATCGCCGAGCAGGCCGTGCTCTCGGGTCGCCTGGCGGCGCACTCGACTCCGATCCTCATCGACGGCAGGCCCGGTGTGGCGGCCGTCATGCACGATCAGGTGGTGTCGATCATGGCGTTCGACATCGTCGGCGAGCGCATCGTCGGTCTCGGGGTCCTCGCCGACCCGGCCCGGCTCGAGGAACTCGGCGTACGTAGCATCCTGCAAATATAGTTGCCTGAAGCAATCAAACGTGGAAGAATCGCGGTGTGAGCAGGAGCGCCGACGGCGAAGCCCTCGAGGGTGGATTGCTTGCCTCGCTGACCCATCTGATCTCGCGGTGGTCGTCGAGCGACCTGCAGCGCCGCGTGGCCCACGGCGTCGGCATCGAACTCGACGCCACCGAGGTGCGCGCGATCTACACCCTCGGCCTCCGCGGCGGCTCGGCGCGGCCGAGTGAACTCGCCGACGAACTGCACCTGACCAGGCCGACCGCGTCGAAGCTCCTCGCACGCCTCGTCGCCGACGGGCTGGTCGAGAAGTCCGACGACCCCCGCGACGGGCGGGCGAGCGTGGTGGCGCTCTCGGCTACGGGAGCGCGGGCGTACGGCGAGTTGGCACGCGCCGGTCGCGAGATGATCGCGCACGCGCTCGCCGACTGGGACGCACGCGAGGCGGAGGCCTTCGGTGCCCTCCTCCGCCGGTTCGTGCAGGGACTCATCGCGGAGTCGGCGATGTCGCCCGATGCCGCGCAACCTCGTCCGCCGGCACACGACGGCGGCGAACAGCAGCCCGACGCGGTCGGGTGAGAAAGCGAAGGGAACAACCATGGCTCGCACCTACGTCATCACCGGATCGGCGTCCGGCATCGGAGCGGCGACCGCCGAGGTGCTGCGCGCGCGCGGAGAACGCGTGATCGGCATCGACCTGCGCGGCGCCGACGTCGAGGCCGACCTCTCCACCGCCGAGGGGCGGGCTGCGGCGGCGGCCGCGGCGACCGAACTCGCGGGCGGGGTCGTCGATGCCGTCATCGCGTGCGCGGGCATCGCGGCGCCGATCGCCAAGACGATGGCGATCAACTACTTCGGCGTCACCGAACTGCTGACCGCGCTCCTGCCCGCGCTCCGGGCGTCGCAGGCCCCGCGCGCGGCGGTCGTCTCGTCGATGGCCTCGCTGCAGCCGGTCGTGCCCGCGCTCGTGGAGGCCGCCCTCAGCGGCGACGAGGCGGCGACGCTCGCGATCGGCGACTCGCTCGCCGCGCAGGGGCCCGAGGTCGGGTACGCCAACTACTCGTCGTCGAAGCGTGCGCTGTCGCGCTGGGTGCGTCGCGCGTCGATCTCGTCGGACTGGGCGGGTTCGGGCATCCCGCTGAACGCGGTCGCGCCGGGCACCGTGACCACGCCGATGACGAAGGACCTGCTGGCGACCCCCGAGGGTGCGGCGATGGTCGACGCCGCGGTTCCGATGCCCCTCAACTACCACCAGCCCGCGACCTCGATCGCCTACCTGCTCGCCTGGCTCACGAGCGCAGAGAACACCCACATGGCGGGGCAGACCATCTACTGCGACGGCGGTGCCGACGCGAGCCTGCGCGGCGACGACGTCTGGTCGTGGAACGACCCGGCCCCCCGGGCGTGAGCCGCCGACGCTGAGTACCGCGGGTCTGGCGCGTTCGCGTCAGACCCGCGGCGTGGGCACGTGCCGTCCGCGATTTCGACGACGGATGCCCCGTGGCGCGCGCCCGCCCAGGAACGAGCGTGCCGGGTCGACGATGAACCCGTGGCGCAGCGCCTCACGCCCGATGAGCATGCGGAAGCCCATCTCGTCGCGGTTGGTGAGTGTGACCTCGGCGGTGACGCGGCGCTGCATGAGCACGACGTCCATGAGCACGACGATGCGCTCTTCGCCGTGGCCCGACGAGCTGCGTACATGCCGCCGGTCGTATACGGGGCACTCGTACACGACGGCGTCGTCTTCGCTGGCCTGCCACGGGTGGATGCCGAATCGCACGAACGCCTCGTCGCCGCGGCGCAGCTCTTCGACGTCGAACGCGTGCAGTGATGAGGTGCGGGCACCGGTATCGAGCTTGGCCTTGATCCAGGGCACCTTCGCGTCGGGGAGGCTCACCCATTCGCGCCATCCCGCGATGGTGTTTGAATGGTGGGGCTTCGACACGACACCATCTTCGCAGGGACAATGATGAAACTCGCGATCCTCTCGCGCGCCCCCCAGGCATACTCCACCCAACGCCTCAAGGCCGCCGCGCAGCAACGCGGCCACGATGTCAAGGTGCTGAACACCCTGCGCTTCGCGATCGACCTGTCGGGTGGTGAGCCCGACCTGCAGTATCGCGGCCGTCAGCTCTCCGACTACGACGCGGTGCTTCCGCGCATCGGCAACTCCATCACCTACTTCGGCACGGCGGTCGTGCGCCAGTTCGAGCAGATGGATGTGTACACCCCCAACACCGCCAACGGCATCTCGAACTCGCGCGACAAGCTGCGCGCCACCCAGATCCTCTCGCGCCACAACATCGGCATGCCGCCGACGGCATTCGTGCGCAATCGCGCCGACGTGCGCCCGGCGATCGCCCGCGTCGGCGGTGCTCCCGTGGTCATCAAGCTGCTCGAGGGCACGCAGGGCATCGGGGTCATCCTGGCGCCCGAGGTCAAGGTGGCCGAGGCGATCATCGAGACCCTGCACTCGACCAAGCAGAACGTGTTGATCCAGCATTTCGTGAAGGAGAGCCGCGGTCGGGACATCCGTGCGCTCGTCGTCGGCGACCGCGTCGTCGCGGCGATGCGACGCGTCGCGAGTGGCGACGAGTTCCGCTCGAACGTGCACCGCGGCGGCTCGGTCGAACCGGTCGAGCTCTCGGCCGAGTACGAGCAGGCGGCGGTGCGATCGGCGCAGATCATGGGCCTGCGGGTCGCGGGCGTCGACATGCTCGAGGGCGACGAGGGGCCGCTCGTCATGGAGGTGAACTCGTCGCCGGGACTCGAGGGCATCGAGACCGCGACGAAGCTCGACGTCGCGGGCGCGATCATCGACTACATCGCCAACCAGGTCGCCTTCCCCGAGATCGACGTGCGACAGCGGCTCACCGTCTCGACCGGTTACGGCGTCGCCGAACTGCTCGTGCACGGCAACGCCGACCTCGTCGGCAAGACGCTCGGCGAGTCGGGGCTCTGGGACCGCGACATCACGGTGCTCACGCTGCACCGTGGCACGACCGTCATCCCGAACCCGCGCAAGGGCGTCGTGCTCGAGGCCGACGACCGGCTGCTGTGCTTCGGCCGGCTCGAGGAGATGCGCTCGATGATCCCCGAGCGCCGTCGCCGCCGCGCGAAGGTGCGCAAGCTGCCGAAGCAGCCCATCCCGACCCCGGCCGAGTAGTCGCCCTCACCGCCCCGGCCGGCCCCCAATCCGTCCGGACACCCGCACGCACCTCACCCGACCCGCCCGGCCCTGCCCCGAAAACAGGAACTCGCGCGCGACACGCCGCATCGGCGCCTGTTTCAGGGTGCTGTTCGGCGTGTCTTCCTGTTTTCGAGACGGGGTGGGAGAGCGAGACGGGGGAGTTCGGAACCGCGGGTGGTCTGCGCCGGGGCGGGGTCAGCGCTCGGCGTCGAGGGCCGACGCCACGAGATCGAGCGCGGTGGCGCGGTCGATGCCGAGGTGCCGCACGCGGTCGGCGTAGGCGATCGCCGCCTGCTGCGCCTCGCGCGTCACCGCGTCGCCCTGCGCCGAGACGAAGCTGCCCGCCCGTCCGCGCGTCTCGATGACGTGATCGGTTTCGAGTGCGCGATACGCCTTGGCCACCGTGTTGACGGCGAGTCCCAGTTCGTCGGCGAGGCCCCGCACGGTCGGCATGCGGGTGCCCGGGGCGAGCACGCCCGACCTCACCGCGTCGGTCACCTGCCGCCGCACCTGGTCGAAGGGCGGGTCGGATGCCTCGTGGTCGATCGTGAGTCTCATGCCGAGCCCGCCTCCTCGTCGACGACGGCGGTCGTCGTCAGTCGCGATTCCGATTCACGAGCCGGGAGAGCACGATCGCACTGCGGGTGTGATCGACGTTCGGGGCGATGCGCACGCGCTCGAGGGCGTCCTCGAGCGAGGCGATGTCACGGGCGCGCATGTGCACGATGGCGTCGGCCGAGCCGGTGACGGTGCCGGCGTAGACGACCTCGGGCACGCCCTGCAGGATGCGCTGCAGTTCGTCGGGCGCGACGGTGCCGCGGCAGAACAGCTCGACGTACGCCTCGGTCGACATGCCGTCGACCGTGGGGTCGACCTGGATGGTGAACGAGCGGATGACGCCGTCGGCGACGAGCCGGTCGACGCGCCGCTTGACGGCGGATGCCGAGAGCCCGACGGCAGAGCCGATGTCGCCGTACCCCGCCCGGGAGTTCTGCCTGAGCAGATCGAGGATTGCTCGATCGAGGTTGTCCATGTTCGGAGTGTACGTGGATCCGTTGCGCTCGAATAGCGTCCAGCGCAGATTTCATGCGCCGGATGCCGCGATTGCTCCGAGCACGGATGCGGCTGCCGCTAGCGCGCCGTCGTGAGCTGCAGCACGCCCTCGGGCGACCACCCCACGTCGACGATGACATCGGGCCCGCCCACCGCCATTCGCAGGCCCTGCGAGGGGAAGCGCCCGCGCTGGGTGCACACCGAAGCGGCTCCGCCATCGGTGAACGTGGCGATCAGGCAGAGATCCGTGTCGTCGCGCGCGGCGAAGACCGCGACGCCCGCGGGGCTCGTTGCCAGGAGCCGGGTGTCGATCTGCCCCACGAGCGCCGTGACGTCGGCGAGCGGGGTCTCGGTATGGGGAGTGTCGGCCGCGGTCTGCCTGCGATCGAACACGCGCGCAGCATCGGTCTCGAGGGCGATGGGCATCGCGGCGAACACGTCGGCGTGCAGGCGAGGACCGAGCTCGACGGGCCCGGAGGTACCGGTCGAGCCCGCCCCATCGGCAGGGTCGCTCGGGCGCGACTGCCACCCGGCGGCGAACCCGGCGGCCACGCCGACGGCGAGGGCGACGGCGCCGGTGATCAGGCCGACGCGGAGCGCAGGGCGCTTCGGGCGACGCAGCCCCGAAATGCCGGGATCGTCGGCGCCCACGTCCGCCACGGCTTCGTCCGAGGAGTGCGGCGTCGCGGCCGCGGGTGCGTCGTCGATCCCCGCGTCGACGTGCGCGAGCCGATCGAGCTCGGCGAGTGCGGCATTGCGCTCCTCGGTGGAGGCGTCGGCGCCGTAGGCGATGCGCTGCAGTCTGCGCACGCGTTCATCGTCGGTGGCGTCCACGATCAACCCCTTCCGGCGCGACCGGCGTCGCCGCATCGCACCGTTGACCTCAGGATGCCTCAGCATCGGGCCTGCGGCAAGCCGTTGACTGCGCCATCCGCTGCCCTTGTCGCAGATTTCATGCAGATCAGCGTCGAATGCGCTCGAATCATGCGTATGAAGCGGCCAACCGCAATGGAATTCGGTTCACACTGAGAGGAGTAGCCCCGGCGGCCGCGAGACCCGAACGTCGTCGCCGGGGCTTTGCAACCCGCCCCCACGCGCACCCCACGAAGGAGTGAGATGTCGACCCTGGTCGGAACCGATCCGCAGCCCGACACGACGCCCGAGCGTCGCCCCACCGGCCGCTCGGTGCTCATGTGCCGTCCCGAGCACTTCGAGGTCGTGTACCGCATCAACCCGTGGATGGACCCCGCCGCGCCGACCGACACGAACCTCGCCCTCGCCCAGTGGCAGACCCTGCACGACACGTATGTCGGGCTGGGGTTCGACGTGCAGCTCATCGACCCCATCGAGGGCCTGCCCGACATGGTCTACGCCGCGAACGGCGGCTTCGTGCTCGACGGCATCGCCTACGGCGCCAAGTTCACCCACGCCGAGCGGCAGCCCGAGGGTCCCGCCTACATGCGGTGGTTCGACGATGCCGGCTTCGACGTGCGCGTGCCCGCCGAGGTCAACGAGGGTGAGGGCGACTTCCTGCTCGTCGGCGACACCGTGCTCGCGGGAACGGGGTTCCGCAGCGATTCGGGCTCGCATGAAGAACTCGGTCGGGTGTTCGGCCGAGACGTCGTGACCCTGACGCTCGTGAACCCGAGCTTCTACCACCTCGACACGGCGCTCGCCGTGCTCGACCCCACGCCCGGCCAGGAGCACATCGCCTACCTGCCGAGTGCGTTCGACGAGGCATCCGTCGCCCTGCTTCGCGAGCGGTATCCCGACGCCATCATCGTGGACGAGGCCGATGCGGCGATCCTCGGCCTCAACTCGTTCAGCGACGGCTTCAACGTGGTCATCGCGTCGCGCGCGGCCGACTTCGAGCGCCAGTTGCGCGAGCACGGCTACAACCCCATCGGCGTCGACCTGTCGGAGCTGCTGCTCGGCGGCGGGGGCGTGAAGTGCTGCACGCTGGAGCTTCGCCGATGACCCCGTCGAACGGGTCCTCCACGACGACCGACGTCACGAGTGCGGCGATCGCCCTCGAAGACGAGCATGCCGCGCACACGTACCATCCGCTGCCGGTCGTCGTGGCGTCGGGCGACGGCGCCTGGGTGACGGATGTCGCGGGCCGGCGGTATCTCGACTGCCTCGCCGCATACTCGGCGGTGAACTTCGGGCACGGCAACCCGCGGCTCGTCGCAGCCGCCCGCGAGCAGCTCGACCGCATCACGCTCACCAGTCGGGCGTTCCACAATGACCGGCTCGGGCCGTTCGTCACCGAGCTCGCCGAACTCTGCGGCAAGGACATGGTGCTGCCCATGAACACGGGCGCCGAGGCGGTCGAGTCGGGCATCAAGGTCGCACGGGCGTGGGGCTATCGCGTGAAGGGCGTCGCGCCCGGTTCCGCGAACATCGTCGTGATGGCGGGCAATTTCCACGGCCGCACGACCACGATCATCTCGTTCAGCGACGACCCCGATGCGCGCGACGACTTCGGGCCGTACACGCCGGGCTTCCGCACCGTGCCGTACGGCGATGCCGATGCCGTGGCCGAGGCGATCGACGAGAACACCGTCGCGGTGCTCGTCGAGCCGATCCAGGGCGAGTCGGGCATCGTCATGCCGCCCGCCGACTTCATGCCGCGGCTGCGCGCGCTCTGCACCGCGCGTCGGGTGCTGCTCATCGCCGACGAGATCCAGTCGGGACTCGGCCGGGTCGGTGCGACCTTCGCGTGCGAGCTCGTCGGGGTGGTGCCCGACCTGTACCTGCTCGGCAAGGCGCTCGGCGGGGGAGTGGTCCCCGTGTCGGCCGTGGTCGGCGACCGTGACGTGCTCGGCGTGCTGCGGCCGGGTGAGCACGGCTCGACGTTCGGTGGCAACCCGCTCGCCGCTGCGGTCGGCCTCGAGGTCGTGCGAATGCTCGCCACCGGCGAGCCGCAGCAGCGGGCGCGTGAACTCGGAGCGCGGTTGCACGAACGGCTCGGGCGGCTCATCGGCCGCGGCGTCGTCGCGGTGCGCGGTGCCGGGCTGTGGGCCGGCATCGACATCGACCCGACGATCGGCACGGGGCGCGAGGTGTGCGAGGCGCTCATGCGACGTGGCGTGCTCGCGAAGGACACGCACGGCTCGACCATCCGGCTCGCTCCGCCGATCGTCGTCGAGCCCGCCGACCTCGACTGGGCGGTCGAGCGGTTGGCGGAGGCGCTGGACGACCTCAGGGGGTAGGCCCGCGCTCCGCGTGCTGCCGAGTCTCGCGTCATCCATGCCACTCGTCGCGTACCGCGGGCGTTCGCCGCGCCGGAGTCGTAAGGTGGGCCACGTCCCGATGAAGCGGCGCTCGTCGCGTCATCCTGAGGGAAGGAAGCGCATGGCCGACACCGACGTCCGTCGTCACGCTGACGAATATCGCCGCAGCATCGAGTCGCCCGACGAGTTCTGGCTCGAGGCTTCTGCGCTTCTCGACTGGCGCCACGCTCCGGAGCGCGCCCTCGACGACAGCGCAGCCCCCATCTACCGCTGGTTCCCCGACGGGATCCTCAACGTCAGCGAGAACGCGCTCGACCGCTGGGTCGCGGCGGGTCGGGGTGATCAGGTGGCACTCGCCTACGACTCGGCGATGACGGGCTCGAAGCGCACGTTCACCTACCGCGAGCTGCTGCACGAGGTGGCGCTCTTCGCCGGCGTGCTGCGCAACAACGGCGTCGAGAAGGGCGACCGGGTCGCGATCTACCTGCCGATGACGCCCGAGGCCGTGATCGCGATGCTCGCCTGCGCTCGCATCGGTGCCGTGCACTCGGTGGTGTTCGGCGGGTTCGCGGCGAACGAGCTCGCGGTGCGCATCCAGGACTCCCGACCACGGGTCATCGTCACGTCGTCGGGCGGCCTCGAGCCGGGCCGCGCCGTCGAGTACCTGCCGATCATCGAGAAGGCCCTCGCCATGATCGTCGGCGACCGTTCGGTCACCGACGCTGTGACGCAGTCGATCAGCGTGATCCCGGCCGACGAACTCAGTGTCGAGACCGTCATCGTGCGCAATCGCGAGGCCGTGCTCGGCACGGCCGCCGAGTTCGACGGCCGCGTCGGCGTGCACTGGTCGGACTGGGACGAGGAGCTCGCGGACGCCGAGGCCGTCGAGCCCGTCGCGGTCGCGGCGACCGACGCGCTGTACGTGCTCTACACCTCGGGAACGACCGGCACCCCGAAGGGCGTCGTTCGCGACAGCGGTGGCTACGCGGTCGCGCTCGCGTGGTCGATGAAGAACATCTACAACGTCGACGCGGGCGACGTCATGTGGACTGCCTCCGACGTGGGCTGGGTGGTCGGCCACAGCTACATCGTCTACGGCCCGCTGCTCGCCGGCGCGACGACGGTGCTCTACGAGGGCAAGCCGATCGGCACTCCCGATGCGGGTGCGTTCTGGCGCGTCGTCGAGGAGTACGGGGTCAAGGTGCTCTTCTCGGCGCCGACGGCCGTGCGCGCCATCCGCCGCGTCGATCCCGATCTCGAAGAGCTCGCGAGGTACGACACGACGACCCTCGACGCGATCTTCCTCGCCGGTGAGCGGCTCGACACCGAGACCTACCACTGGCTCGACAACGCCCTCCACTGTCCGGTCATCGACCACTGGTGGCAGACCGAGACGGGGTGGGCGATCGTGGCGAACCCTCGCGGCATCGAACCCCTGCCGGTGAAGCCGGGCTCGCCCTCGCTGCCCGTGCCCGGCTACCGGCTCGCCGTCGTCGACGGCAAGGGCAGGCCGGTCGAGACCGGAGTCGAGGGCAACATCGTGCTCGGGCTGCCGCTGCCGCCGGGGAGCCTGCCCACCCTCTGGAGCGGTGACGAGCAGTACGTCTCGTCGTACCTCACCGCCTTCCCGGGGTTCTACGCCACCGGCGACAGCGGGTATCTCGACGAGGACGGCTACGTCTATGTCATGGGTCGCACCGATGACGTCATCAACGTCGCCGGGCACCGGCTGTCCACCGGCACGCTCGAGGAGGCCATCAACCACCACCCCGCGGTCGCCGAGGTCGCCGTGATCGGCGTCAAGGACGAACTCAAGGGGCAGCGCGCGGCCGGATTCGTGACGCTCAAGCACGGGACATCCGTCGATCACGACACGCTCGCGAAGGAACTGGTCGCGCTCGTGCGCGACACCGTCGGACCCGTCGCGGCGTTCCGCGACGTCACCGTGCTCGAACGCCTGCCGAAGACGCGCTCGGGCAAGATCCTTCGCAAGACCATGCGGCAGATCGCCGACGGCGAGGCCTACAAGGTGCCCGCCACGATCGAAGACCCGACCGTGCTCGAGGCGCTGAAGTCCGCGCTGGCAGCGCAGTAGGTCGCGGCCGGGCCGGCCGGTCGGTTCGAAGGCGCCCTGCGGAACTTCGGGCGGCGTAACCTCGCCGCGATATCCTTGCACCCGACCGCACGGGTTCGTCCGCGTCGGGGTCGGGGGTGGGCAATGGCACGAAGCAAGGCCGAGAAGGCCGCGACGAAGGCGTTCAAGAAGGCACGCACGGCACTCGATGCAGCGACTGAGGCGCTCGCCGAGGCGAAGCGGCTCGCGAAGAAGGCCGACAAGGTCGCGAAGAAGCGCGCCGCCGAGGTCGCGGCCGATCTCGAGCGCACGGCGTCGCGCCTGCGCGTCGAAGCAGCGGTCGTGAAGCAGAAGATCGAGAACACGGCGAAGGCCGACGAATCGGCGAAGGCGAAGGCGAAGGCGAAAGCGAAAGCGAACGAGGCGAACACGGCGAACCCGGCCGTGAGGCCGGACGAGGCCCGCGCCGCCGGGAAGCGCATCGACCCCGCGACGGCCGAGAATCCGGTGGAGGCGAAGAAGCCCGCGGCGAAGAAGCCAGCGGCGACGAAGCCCGGGGCGAAGAAGGCCGCCGCGACGAAGCCCGCCGCGAAGAAGCCCGCTACTGCGACCAAGCCCGCCGCGACGAAGTCCGCCGCGGCGGCACCGGCCGCGAAGACGCCGCTCGAGGAGATGACGGTCGTGCATCTTCGCAGCCTCGCCCGCGAGCGCGGCATCCCCGGCTACTCCCGGTTCACCAAGGCGCAACTCGTCGTCTTCCTTCGCGACTGACACGTGATCGCCTTCACGACGCGGTTGCGCAAGCCGACGAACGGATGCCTCGCCGCGCGCCGAACCAGGGTCTAGGCTGCCCCCATGGGCAAGGTCACCGAACCTGCCCCGGGGGAGTACGGGTCGGTCGAGCCGGCCCCGAGCGGCGCCGAGCCGGTCGAGCGCGACACCCGGGGAGACCACGGCTTCCTCGGGCAGCCGCGACCACTCGTGCACATCTTCGGCGTGGAGATGTGGGAGCGGTTCAGCTTCTACGGCATGCAGGGGATCCTGCTGCTGTACCTGTACTACTCGGCCGCCGAGGGCGGCCTCGGCATGGACCAGACTTCGGCAGCCGGCATCGTCGGCGCCTACGGCGGCGCGGTGTACCTCTCGACGATCCTCGGGGCGTGGATGGCCGACCGGCTGCTCGGCTCCGAGCGGGTGCTCTTCTTCAGCGCCATCGTCATCATGGCCGGCCACATCGCGCTCGCCGCGCTGCCCGGGTTCCTCGGCGTCGGCGTCGGCCTCGTGCTCGTGGCCCTCGGATCAGGCGGGCTGAAGGCGAACGCCACGAGCGTCGTCGGAACGCTCTACTCCGAGCACGACCCCAGGCGCGACGCCGGATTCTCGATCTTCTACCTCGGCATCAACCTCGGCGCCTTCTTCGGCCCGATCCTCACCGGTCTCGTGCAGCAGAACTGGGGCTTCCACTGGGGGTTCGCGCTCGCCGCGGTCGGCATGGCCTTCGGGCTGATCCAGTACTCGTTCGGTCGCAAGAGCCTGCCGCCCGAGGCATCCGTCGTGCCCAACCCGCTGCCCGCATCGCGACGCCTGCTCGTGATCGGCATCGCGATCGCGGCCGTGCTGCTCATCGCGGTGCTCCTGCTCACCGGCCTCATCACCGCCACCAACCTCGTCACCTGGGTCATCGGCGGCACCGTGGTCGCGGCCGTCGCGTACTTCGTGGTGATCCTCGGCAGCCACCGGATCACGCCGACCGAGCGCAGCCGCGTCTACGGGTTCATTCCGCTGTTCATCGCGAGTGTCGCGTTCTGGTCGCTGTACCAGCAGCAGTTCACCGTGCTCACGATCTACTCCGACGAGCAGCTGAACCGCGACCTGTTCGGCTGGGAGATGCCGGTGCCGTGGGTGCAGTCGATCAACCCGATCTTCATCATCATCCTGTCGGGCGTGTTCGCCGCGCTCTGGACGAAGCTCGGCGATCGCCAGCCGCCGACGCCCGTGAAGTTCGCGCTCGGCACGGCCGTCATGGGGCTCGCATTCCTGCTGTTCCTGCCGTTCGCGGGCGGGGGCGCCAACTCGACGCCGCTGCTGTGGATGGTGCTCATCCTGTTCGTGTTCACGGTCGCCGAGCTGCTGCTCTCGCCGGTCGGGCTCTCGGTGGCGACGAAGCTCGCGCCGAGCGCGTTCCACACGCAGATGGTGGCGCTGTTCTTCCTGTCGGTCGCGCTCGGGACGTCGATCGCCGGGCAGCTCGCGGAGTTCTACACGGTGGTCAATGAGGCGACGTACTTCGGGGTGCTCGGCGCGATCGCCATCGTGCTCGGGGCCGCACTCTGGCTCGCGCGCAAGCCGGTGCTGCGGCTCATGGCCGGGGTGCGCTGACGAGTCGGGCGCTCGGCGGCCATCGGCGCTCGCCGGCTAACGGGCACTCGCCGCCTACCTGCTGCTCGTGTCGACGGTGATCGACCCGTTCGACGTCGACAGGTCGAGCGAGAACTCGCCCGAGGAGTCGTTCGGCACCGCGATGTCGGTGCGGCCGTTCGATGTCTCCGCGCTCACGCGGTACGTGCCGTCGGGCACCGTCAGGTCGATCGAGCCGTTCGAGGTGCGTGCCTCGACGTCTTGCGCGACCTCGACCCGGAGGTCGATCGCACCGTTCGAGGTCGACGCCTCGATGCCGTCGCCCTCGAGCCCGGAGCCTTCGATGCGACCGTTCGAGGTCGCCGCCCGGATCGTGCCCGTGACGCCGTCGAGCGTGATGCGGCCGTTGCTCGTCTCGACGTCGACGTCGTGCACGAGCGTGAGGTCGACCTCGCCGTTCTCGGTGCGTCCGCGCACGTCGAGCCCGGCCGGTACCTCGAGCGTGTACTCGACCGAGCAGTTGCGCCCGCAGCCGCCGAGCACGAGCGTGTCGCCCTCGACGGAGTGCGTGTCCTCGAACGTGCGGTCCCCGCGATAGCGGATCGTTCGCTCGAGCGAGATGCCGGTCGCGCCCTCGATGCCGCGAACGGTGACGCCGCCGTCGGTGTCGTCGAGCTCGATCGAGCTCACCGCCTCGTCGACGGTCGCGTCATCGCTCAACGTCTTCGGAGGTTGGAGCAGTGCGCATCCGCTGAGCAGGAGCGCGCAGATGCCGACGCCGGCCGCGACGGCGAGCCGTGTGTTCCGCCTGGTCGAGTTCATGTCTTCGACGGTACCCCGCAGGGGCGCAGGCGTCTCGGGGGATGGCCCCCCGACCGATCACGGGCATCCCCCGAAGCGGGCGGATACGATTGCGTGGTCACCAGGTGAGGAGGAGCTCGATGCGGCGACCCCTTGTGGTGATCCCTACGTACAACGAACGCGAGAACCTCGCGTCGATCGTGGGTCGCGTGCGCGGCGCGGTTCCCGATGCCTCGATGCTCGTGGTCGACGACAGCTCGCCCGACGGCACGGGCGAGCTCGCCGATGAGCTCGCCGCAGCCGACGCCGCGGTGCACGTGCTGCACCGCGCCGGCAAGCAGGGGCTCGGTGCCGCCTACCTGGCTGCGTTCGACTGGGCGCTCGAGCAGGGTTTCGACCCGATCGTGCAGCTCGATGCCGACGGGTCGCACCTGCCCGAACAGATGCCGTCGCTGCTCGCCGCACTCGAGGGCACCGGTCCGGCCGGCGAACCGGTGGACCTCGTCATCGGGTCGCGCTGGATCCCCGGCGGCTCGATCGAGAACTGGCCGCGCCACCGCGAGCTGCTCTCTCGCGGAGGCAGCGCGTACGCCCGGTGGGTGCTGCAGTTGCCCACCCGCGACGCGACCGCGGGGTACCGCGCATTCCGCGCCGACGCGCTGTCGCGCATCCACCTCGACGAGGTGCACACCCGCGGCTACGGGTTCCAGGTCGACATGCTCTGGCACGCCCGAGAGGCGGGGCTCACCGTCATCGAGGTGCCCGTGACCTTCGTCGAGCGCCTTCAGGGGCGGTCGAAGATGAGTCTGGGCATCGTCGTCGAGGCGATGCTCAAGGTCACCGGCTGGGGGATCACCAGTCGGTTGCGCCGGCGCCAGCCGACGAGCAGCAGGGGGTCGGCGACGAGGCGTTCGCGCGCCTGACGTCGGAGGAATGGTCGCATCGCAGCGACGATCGGTCGGGTGCGTGAACGCCTTCGCAGCGAGGCTGGAAGCCGACCGAAGGAGCATCCATGTCGACTCGCACGCCCACCGCTGCGGTACCCGCCGCCACGGCCGCCAATGCACACGCCGCAGCGGGCACTGCGCGCCGTGCGTCGTGGCCGGCGGTGGTCGCGCTCGGGCTCGGCATCTTCACCCTCGTCACGAGTGAGTTCCTCCCTGCGAGCCTGCTCTCGCCGATCGCCGCGGAGCTCGCGATCACCGAGGGCACGGCCGGGCAGCTCGTGACGGCGACGAGCCTCATCGGCATCGTCTCCGGCCCGCTCGTCGTCGCATCGCTGCCACGGCTCGACCGTCGCTGGGTGATGGCGGGGCTCACGTCGCTCGCGATCATCTCGAACGTGCTCGTCGCGGTGGCGCCGGCATTCGGGCTCATGCTGGCCTCGCGACTGCTGCTCGGGCTCGCGCTGTCGGGGTTCTGGGCCATGTCGCTCGCCGTCACCGCACAGCTCGTGCCGGCCGATCGCCTCGGCCGGGCGATGACGATCGTGAACGGCGGCGTGTCGCTGGCCACGATCGCGGCAGTCCCGGCGGGCGCATGGTTCGGGGAGCAGTTCGGCTGGCGAGCCGTGTTCCTGGGTGCCGCCGCCGCCGGCGTCGTGACGCTCGCGGCGCAGCTCGCCACCCTGCCGTCCGTTCCGCCGAGCGGTGCACCCGGGTTCCGCGCGCTCGTGCAGACCGCGAGAACTCCGGTCGTCGCGCTCGGAATCCTCGCGATCGTGTTGATCGCGGGTGGGCACTTCATGGGCTTCACCTACCTGCGACCCGCATTCGAGTCGATCGACGGGCTCAACCCGTCACTGCTCGCACTGCTGTTGCTCGTCTTCGGCGTCGCGAGCTTCGTGGGCAACGTCGTCGCCGGCCCGCTCGCCGACCGGCGACTTCACGTGCTCGTGATCGCGGCTCCCGTGGCGATCGGCGCGGCGACCGTCGTGTTCGCGCTGGGCGGCGCACACCTCGGCGTGGCGCTCGTCACCGTCTTCGTGTGGGGTGCGGGTTTCGGCGCCGTGCCGACGATGGTGCAGACCTGGATGGCGAAGGTCGCGCCCGACCGGCTCGAGAGCGCGGGCGGCCTCGTCGTCTCGGCGTTCCAGATCGCGATCACGATCGGCGCGGCGGTCGGCGGACTGCTCGTCGACTCGGTCGGCGTGCAGGCGGCGTTCATCGGCGGCGGAATCGCCGCTGCGCTGGGGGCCGGCGTGCTGTCGTCGTCGCGGCGGCGCTGACGTGGGATGTGGTCCGGCGGACGCGAGGGGCCGTCGGGCGTCGCGTGCTCAGTCGAGGCGCTGGAGAAGGGCTCGGCGCCAGCGGCTCGGGGCCGAACCCGAGTGCCGCCGGAAGGCGCGGCTGAACCCCGCCTCGCTCTCGTAGCCGAGTCGATAGGCGATGTCACCCACGGGGACGCCGGCTCGCAGCATCCGCTCCGCGTGTTCCATGCGGATCCGCGTCAGGTAGCGCGCGGGGCTGTCGCCCACGGTCAGGCGGAACTGCTCGGCGAACTGCGACCGCGACGACCGCGCCACGCGTGCGAGCGACTCGACCGTCCACGGTGAACCCGGGTCGTCGTGGATCGCCTCGACCGCGCGGCGCAGGTTCGGATCGCGCACGGACGCAAGCCAGTCGAGGGCGCTTCCGCATCCGCGTTCGAGCCAGAATCGCACCGCAGCCGATGCGACGACATCGGCGAGCCGGCGGATCACCGAGTCGCTGCCCGCCCGGGCACTCGACATCTCGCGGTACATCGTGTCGAGGAGCGAGGCGAACACCGGCTCCTCGACGCGGAATCCGCAGGTGAACAACACCGGCGGCATCGCGCGAGTGAGGTCGTTGCCGCTGCCGTCGAGGGCCAGTGACCCGCTCAGCAGCACCGAGTCGGCTCGACCTCGCACGTCGGCGCCGCCGCCGCTCGGAAGCAGCACGAAGTCGCCCGATTGCATGGCGAGCGGTTCGGTGCGCTCACCGCTGTCGCCGACCGCGTGCTGCCCGACCGCGCGCAGCTCGACCCCGCCGCTGACGACGAAGAGGAAGCGGACGCCGGGGCCGTCATCTCGTCGGGCCGTGCCCTCGGGCAGATGCCAGTGGGCGAACTCGAGCACGCTCCAGTGCAGGCGCGCGAGCACGTCGTCGATCGCGCGCGCCTCGAGGTCCACCTCTGGCGCAGCTCTTGCCTGGAGCTCGATCGCACTCATGGGAGGTGCAAGCGCGGCGCAAGCCAGGACATTCCCCGGAACCGGGCAGCATGACCCGAAGCGGCGTCAGCCGACGAGCAGGAGGGGGTCGGCGACGAGGCGTACGCGCGCCTGACGCCGGGCGCCGACGAGCGCCGCGTCGGGGCCCAGTCGCGCCGGCGCGATGGTCGGGATCGTCCGCAGCGCGCCTCCGCCGATCGTCGGCCGGTTCGACCGGAACGACGCATCGATGTCGCCGAGCAGCGGCGCCCAGTACCCGCCGATGATCACCGCCGCGGGGTCGACCGTGGGCACGACGACCTGCAGCGTGCGCCCGATCCACAGCGCGGCGTCGAGCCACGACCAGCGCGCCCGGTCGTCGCCGTCGGCGACCCGTGCGACCAGCTCTTCGAGGGCGGCGGCGCGGCCGTTCGCGGCGGCGAACTCCGCGAGACCCGCGCGCTCGAGCACGACTTCGGGCGCGGCGACCGTGGCGAGGCATCCGCTCTGCCCGCAATCGCAGCGCACGCCGCCCTGCACGATCGGCAGGTGGGCGAACGTCGCGGCGAGCCCGTGCGCACCGACGAGCGGTCGCCCGCCCGAGATCACCGCCGCGGTGATGGCGCCGTCGCCCGACACGTAGAGCACGTCGTCGATGCCGGGCAGCTCGGCGCGCTCGGCGTCGGCTGCGGCGCCCGCCGTCGACTGCAGGCCGACCGGCAGCGGCAGTGCGGCCTCGGCCTCGTCGAGGCCCGGCGCGGCGCCGCGCAGCACGTTGATCAGATCGACGGGCTCGGCGCCCAGGCGCGCATCGGTGATGACCACGGCCGGCTGGCCGACGACGGCGCCGTCGACGAGCACGGTGATGTCGGCGATCGGATGCCCCGCCCGGTCGGCGCGCGCGAGGGCACGGCCGAGTGCGGCTGCGAGGAGTTCGGCGGGCGACGGCAGCTCGTCGGTCGTGTCAGCCGCCTCGCCCGGATCGAGCGCCGGGGCGGCGGGTGCGACGAGCGGCGCGACGAACCGCGCGATCTCGTCGCCGCCGAGGGTCGCGACCGTCGCGATCGCCTCGTCGCGCGCGAGCATCGCCGTCACGAGCACATGATCCGCCGCGGTGAGCGCGAGGGGCGCGGTGCGGCCGTCGGCCGCGGCATCCGAGGGATTCACCCGGATCACGCCTGCCTCGAGCAGGCGCGTCGTCAGGCCGGCGATGGCGCCGCGGCCGAGTCCGGTCACGGATGAGAGCTCGCTCCGCGTCGCCGGGCCGTGAACGATGAGGTGCTCGAGCAGGCGCGCAGCCTGCGCACGGTGCACGTCGTCGATGGGGCCGGTGGTGGTATGGGCGGATGTCTCGCCGACCTCGGTCATGGTGAAAGCATGGTGGCCGGAGGGCGTCGCGGTCACGTACCCCGTTCGGGGGACATGGGTTCGACGACGGTCGACTCCTGCGCGATCGGGCCGTTCGGTGGAACACTGGACGTGAAACCCGATTGCCGGGTGTCGTGAAACCCGATTGGAGGGTGTCATGGCGAGGATGCCGCATGCACGATCCGGGGAGCGACGCGAGGCCCGGAAGGCGGTCGCCGAGGCCGAGCGAGCGAGCACCGAGGCCCGGAAGCTCTCGAAGACGCTGTCGCGAGACGCCCGGGCGAGCCTCGAGGCGCTCACCGCCACCGCTCGCGCCGACGTGCGCACGGCGCGGAAGGAGCTCCGCGACCATCCGCGACGCGCGACGCGCACCGCGAGACGGGCGGCGGCGCGACTGGAGTCGGCGTCGCTGCGGGTGACCGCCTCGGGCGACGCCCGGCGCAAAGCCGCTGCCGATTCCGATGCGAAGCAGCGAGCCAAGACGATCAAGCATCGACGCGTGCAGGCGAAGCAAGTCCGCAAGATGGCCAGGTCCGCGGCGTTCCGCACCATCGTGTCGTCCATCATCGTGCCGACCGACCGCGAGCAGGCAGAGGCCGACCTGAAGCGCTTCGAGCAGCTGGGCGATCGGGTCGCCAAATACGCGCGCCGCTGACCGCGAGCGCCTCCGAGCAAACCCTGAGGAAACCTCAGGGATGGAGTACGCCAATCGGATGGGGATGGCGCTCCACGGGGCATCCGCTCAATGGGTGTTTCTCCCGATGCGGTCGCACCCGCCGTTTCGTACCTTCGTTGCCATGGATGTCGCCGTGCTCGCCGGCGTCGTATCGACCGGCCTCTTCGCCATGAGCTATATGCCCATGCTCGTGAAGGCGGCGCGCACCAAAGACCTCTCGTCGTACAGCTTCGGCAACCTCGCCATCACCAACCTCGGCAATGTCGTGTACTCGCTCTACGTATTCAGCCTGCCGTTCGGGCCCGTCTGGTTCCTGCACTCGTTCTACCTCGTCGCATGCGGGCTCATGCTCGTCTGGTTCCTGCACTACGGGGGAGCCTGGCGCCGGTTCGTCGCCCGGCGGCGTGAGGCTTGGCGGGCGCGCACCGCGGCGAACGACCGCGCGAGCACGTCACCGGTGCGCTCGGCCGCGTAGCGCGAGACGGATGCCGCGTGCGCGGCGGATGTCGCGGGCGAGCTGTGCCGGGGCGGTGGTGGCTTGCCGCACCGCAGCGCCGGGGGTAGCTTGACGGTATCCGGCGGGGTCCATGGCGACAGCGGAGCCGGGTGCGCCCGCCACGGAAGGGCGCGATGACGTCCGATGACGTACTCGAACACGGACTCGAGGCCTTCGCCCGACAGCGTTGGCGCGAGGCGTTCGACGCGCTGACCGAAGCCGACGCCGAAGCCGACGCCGAGTTCGGCGCCGACCTGCTCGACCGGCTCGCCACCGCGGCGATCCTCATCGGCGACGAATCGGGTATCGACACGGCGACACGGGCGCATGAGGCGTACCTGCGGGCGGGCGATGACGCGGGAGCGGCACGCACCGCCGTGTGGATCGGCATGCACCTCATGGATGAGCATGAGATCGCGCGAGCCGGCGGGTGGATCGCGCGAGCGCAGCGTATCGTCGCGTCGGGCGGCGATGCCGAGTCGGTCGGTGGACTGCTGCTGATTCCCCAGGCGCTCGGTGCACTGTACGGGGGAGATCCGTCGAGCGCCCTGGAGATCCTCTCGCAGGCGCTCGAGCTCGCCGAACGATTCGACGACCATGACGCGATCGCACTCGCGCGAATGGGGATCGGCCAGGTCGAGATCGCGCAGGGCGACTCGGATGCGGGGTTCACGCTCTTCGACGAGGTGATGGTGGCGGTCACCGCCGGTGAGCTCTCGCCCGTGCCATCGGGAATCGCCTACTGCGAGGTGATCGGGATGTGCCAGATCGCGTTCGACTTCGCGCGGGCTCGGGAATGGACGGTCGCGTTCGATCGCTGGTGCAGCGCCCAACCCGACATGGTCGCGTTCAGCGGACAGTGCCAGGCGCAACGCGCGGCACTCTTTCGCCTGCACGGTGCGTGGCAGGAGGCGGCCAGGGCTGCGACCGCGGCGTTGGCACGTCTGCGTCGAGGCGACCGCGACGCGGCCTATGGAGCCTGGTACGAGCAGGGCGAGATCCAGCGTCTGCGCGGTGAGGTCGAGGCCGCCGAGGAGTCGTACCGCCATGCGAGCGAGACGGGGTACCCGCCCGAGCCGGGACTCGCACTGCTTCGGCTGGCGCAGGGTCGGGCGAGATCGGCGCAATCGACCCTCCATGAGGCGATGGCGAGCGCTGATGTCGCCAATCGTCGGCGGCTGCTGCCTGCATTGATCGAGACCGAACTCGCCATGCACGACATCGCTTCGGCCCGCCGATCAGTCGATGAGTTGATCGCGATGACGCCGAGCGCCCCGAAGCCCATGCTGCGAGCGGTCGTCGACGGCGCCGAAGGGGCGGTGCTGCTCGAGGAGGGCGCGGCCCGCGAGGCGCTCGAGCGGCTGCGCCGGGCGTGGGCGACCTGGCACGAACTCGACGTCCCCTACGAGGCAGCCCGCTGTCGGGTGCTCGCGGCCCTGGCGTGTCGCGCACTCGGTGACGAGGCATCCGCTGCGATGGAATTCGACGCCGCGCGCACCGCGTTCGCGGAGCTCGGAGCGGCACCCGACCTCGCTCGGCTCGATGCGCTCGCGCGCTCGATCGCGCATGCCGCCTTCGGTCCGCTGACCGCACGCGAGGTCGAGGTGGTGCGGCTGGTCGCCGCCGGCAAGACGAATCGCGCCATCGCGAGCGAGCTCTACCTCAGCGAGAAGACCGTCGCACATCACCTCAGCAACGTGTTCGTCAAGCTCGGGCTGGCCTCGCGTGCGGCGCTGACGGCGTACGCGTACGAGCACGCGATCGTCTAGGCCCGGGCGGAGCCTTCTCGAGGTCGGCGCTGGCCGACTCCGACACTGATGCCACATTGGCATCAGTGTCGGAGTCCGCCCCGATGCGCATCCCGCGCAGGATGGGGAATTCGTCCGATGCGGTCGTCGGCCCCGGTTCCTACGGTCATCCGTATCACCCACACCATCGCGTGACGGAGGCCCGAAATGTTCACCGACAGCACCGACAGCAACGACAACACCGAGTTCGTCGACACCGTCGTCATCGGCGGCGGGCAGGCAGGGCTCGCCATCGGCTCCGAACTGGCGCGCCAAGGGCGCGACTTCGTCATCCTCGACGCCGCGCACCGGGTCGGCGATGCCTGGCGGGAGCGCTGGGACTCGCTGCGCGCGAATACGCCGGCTCGCTTCGATGGGCTGCCGGGTGCGCCGTTCCCCGGTGACCCGCTCACCTTTCCGACCAAGGACGAGATCGCCGCATACCTCGAGGACTACGCCGCGATGCACGGGCTCCCCGTCCGCAGTGGCGTGCACGTCGACGGCCTGCGCCGCGATGGCGACCGGTTCGTCGCAACCGCCGGCAGTCGCAGCTGGGAATCGCACAACGTCGTCGTCGCAACAGGCGGGTGCCAGGCGCCCAAGGTGCCGGACCTCGCCGAACGGCTCGGCGACGGCATCGTCCAATTGCATTCGAGCGACTACCGCAACCCGGCTCAGCTGCCCGCAGGACCGGTGCTCGTCGTCGGGGTGGGCAATTCCGGCGCGGAGATCGCCCGGGACATCGCCCCGTCGCACGAGACCCTGATCGCCGGTACGCCGAGCGCCCAGCCCCCGGTGCGCCCGAACCGCACCGATGCACGGTTCGTCTACCCGGTGATCCGCTTCGTCGGGCTTCACGTCCTGACGATGCGGAACCCGATCGGCCGCAATGCCGCCGCAAAGCTCACCGCCGCGCCGCTCCTGCGCACCAAGGTCGCCGACCTCGTCGCCGCGGGCGTTCGAGTGGTCCCGCGAGTCACCGGCGTGCACCACGGACGTCCGGCCTTCGCCGATGGCACGACCTGCGAGGTCTCGAGCATCATCTGGTGCACGGGGTACCGGAACGACTTCGAATGGATCGACCTGCCGGCCTTCGGCGACGACGGCGAGCCGATGCACCACCGCGGAGTCGTGGAGGCCGTTCCGGGGTTGTTCTTCCTCGGCCTCGAGTTCCTCTACGCCCTCTTCTCAGCGACGCTTCCCGGAGTCGGGCGCGACGCGCGCTACCTCGCGAAGCGGATGCCCCGGCCGAGGTTCGCGGCCGCTGCTCGGATCGCGGGGAGCGTCCACGCCACTTCGACTCGGTGACATTCGGCGGCCCGCTCTTGAATCCCGGCCGCGGCGAGCGCAGAGTGGAATGAGCGAGGGAGGTCCTCATGCGCGATGCAATGGTTCACCCGGATGTCATGCCGATCCTGTCTCCCGGCAGACATCGCTCGCCACGGCGCGGGGCGTGCTTCATGGAGTTCGCGTCGTACCTCGCGGGCGAACGCTGGAGCGACCACCCCGCATGCACGCAGGGCACGCTCGCATTGCTCGCCCGGCTGGTGAACGACCGTACGAGCGATGCCGGCCGTGCCCAGCTCACGCCACTCATCCCGAGGGTCATCGGCCTGACGAGCGACGACCCGTTGCTCGACGTCCTGCTCGCCGTGCGGGCTGCACACGATGCATTGCCCGTCGCCGCCGAAGAGCGCCAGCGCTCACAGGCCGTCGCGCTGCATGTCGCCATCGTCTTCCTCGCGGAACACCGTGACGTGCTCGCCGCGGAAGCGATCGAGTCGGCGCGCTCAGCCCTTCGCGCCGCTCCCGGCGCAGACGCCTGGGCCGCCCGGTTCATCGACCAGATCGGCCCGATGCACCGCGCCGGAATGAGCGTGCGGCAGAGCCGAGAAGTCGTGACGGGTGCGGTCCACGGGATCTCGCAGGCATGCGTCGGCGACGCCGACGATCGACTCGTCGCGTTGCTCACGGCGGCCGTCTCGATCGCGGAGCGATTCGTGAGCGCGGAGCGTGCCGCAGCGGATGCCGCGGCCCCCGCGGCCGCGCGCGCGGATACCCGCGTCGCGGGCTGAGGGCGCGGGCGTCTCAGCTCGGCGTGCTGCCCGGCGCGTCGCGCGCTCTTCGCGGAAGGCGATACGGATGACATCGCGTCTGATCGGGTTGTACGAGAACCTTCCGCTTCCGGCGGGACAGATCCTGGGCGTTGCGACTGCGGTCGGGCTCGGTCGTGTGCGCCCGGCACTGTTCCCCGGTTCACGTGCCCTCCATGCGGCAACGGGTGCCGTAGCGCTCGGCGCAGGGTGCGCTCTCAACGTGTGGGCGCTGGTCGAGCGGCGACGCCGGACCTCCGGCCGGTTCGAGCTCGAACAGCCGGAATCGCTCGTGACGACAGGCCCGTACGCCCTGAGCCGGCACCCGATGTACGTCGGATGGTGGTTCATCCACCTCGGCATCGGCCTGCTGTTCGGCTCCGCCTGGGTTGCTGCGACGATTCCCATGGCGACGCTCGTGGAGCACGTGGGGGTGCTCCACGAGGAACACACGCTCGAGCGGCAATTCCCGCACGAGTTCGCACGGTACCGGAGGCGCGTGCCGCGCTACCTCGGGCTACCTCGGCGCCCGTCGCAACGACCTACTTCGTGACGGTGCTCCGCGAGGCGGGCTTCGCCGCGGCCGGCTTCGACGCCGCTGGCTTCGACGCAGCCGCGGCCGAACGCGGGGAACGAACGGTCTTCGGCTTCGACGCGGTCGCCTGCTCCGCGGCATCCGTCACCGATCGCGAGATCGGCTGCAGCCGCGCCAGTTGAGTGACGTGCTGCGGACCGAGCTCGGCGAGCGTCGCCACCTCGAGCAGCTTCATGGTGCGCTCGATCTCTGTGCGCAGGATCGAGATCGTCTTGTCGACCCCGCGGCGCCCGCCGGCCATGAGCCCGTAGAGGTAGGCGCGGCCGATGAGCGTGAAGCGCGCGCCGAGCGCGACCGAGGCCACGATGTCGGCACCGTTCATGATGCCCGTGTCGACGTGCACCTCCAGGTCGCTGCCGACCTCGCGCACGACGCTCGGCAGCAGGTGGAACGGGATCGGCGCGCGGTCGAGCTGGCGCCCACCGTGGTTCGAGAGCACGATGCCGTCGACGCCGCGATCGGCGAGCAGCTTCGCATCGGCGACGGTCTGCACACCCTTGACCACGATCTTGCCCGGCCACATCTCGCGGATGATGTCGAGGTCGTCGAACGAGATCGTCGGGTCCATCGCGCTGTCGAGCAACTCGCCGACCGTGCCACCGGTCGACGAGAGCGAGGCGAACTCGAGAGCCGGGGTCGTGAGGAAGTTGATCCACCACGCCGGCCGGGGGATCGCGTTGATGACCGTGCCGGGCGTGAGCTGCGGCGGGATCGAGAAGCCGTTGCGCTTGTCGCGCAGCCGTGCGCCGGCCACGGGCGTGTCGACCGTGAAGAAGAGCGTGTCGAAGCCGGCTGCGGCCGCGCGTCGCACGAGCTCGTACGAGATCTCGCGGTCGCGCATGACGTAGAGCTGGAACCAGTTGCGGCCGTCGGGGTTCGCGGCCTTCACGTCTTCGATCGAAGTCGTGCCGAGAGTCGACAGGGTGAACGGGATGCCCGCCGCCCCTGCTGCGGCGGCGCCGGCAATCTCGCCCTCGGTCTGCATCAGGCGCGTGAAGCCGGTCGGGGCGATGCCGAACGGCAGCGCGCTCGTGCCGCCGAGCACCTCGCGCGACGTGTCGACGACGGGCACGTTGCGCAGGATCGACGGGTGGAACTCGACGTCCTGGAAGGCCTGACGCGCCCGCGCGAGCGACAGTTCGCCCTCGGCGGCGCCCTCGGTGTAGTCGAACGGAGCCTTCGGCGTGCGGCGCTTCGCGATCGCGCGAAGGTCGGCGATCGTGAGCGCCTTCTCGAGCCGCCGGTCGGTCGCGTTGAGGGTCGGCTTCTTGAACTTCATGAGCTCCGCGAGGTCGCGGGGGTTCGGGAATTGGCGCTTCACCATGGTGCTGAGTGCTCTCTGTCGGCGGGTCGTCGGTCGGGGTCGTCGGGGGTCGGGGTCGGGTCGATGAACGTCTCGGCGTAGTACCGCGAGATGTGTTCGTGGATGCGGGTGCGGGCGGCCGGGGCATCCGCTGCTCGAATCGCGTCGACGACGCCGCGATGCTCGCGACGCAGGCGAGCGGATGTCTCGTGCCAGTCGTCGAGGCGGTCGAGGCCCGCACGTGCGTAGCCTTCGATGCCGCTGCGCAGGCCGGCCATCGTCGCCGCGATGACCTGGTTTCCGGATGCCTCGGCGAGGGCCAGGTGGAAGGCGGCGTCGAGCGCGAGGAACTCGGCGGGTGTGAGGTCGGGGGAGTCCATCGCGTCGAGCAGGGCGTTGGAGGTGGCGAGGTCGGGCTGCGGCGTCGCGTCGGCGAGGTCGGCGGCGACCGCGGTCTCGAGGATGAGTCGCGTGCGCACGATGTCGGCGACGGGGAAGCCGCTGGCGGCGACCTGCAGCCGCATCAGGGCACTCATGCCGCCACTCGGGGTTGCGATGATGATCGCGCCGGCGTTCGGGCCCGACCCGGCCTGCGTGCGGATGAGGCCGAGCACCTCGAGCACGCGCAGCGCTTCGCGTACGCTCGAGCGACCCACGCCGAGCTCGGTCGAGAGTGCGCGCTCGCCGGGCAGGCGGTCGCCGGGGCGCAGCGCGCCGGCCAGGAGCTGCGTCTCGACGTGATCGAGCACGGTGCGCCAGGCGCGCGGGGCGTCGGATGTCTCGCCAGGAGCGGCACCGAGTGCCGTCGTGTCGTCTGCCATGCCGTTCACCCCCGCTGCTTTCGTGTGGTCTGACCACAGTAGCAGATGTGGTCAGACCACATGTCGGGGCATGACGTCCTGCACCGGTGCGCATCCGGCGCGGCGATGACGCGCTACGGGACGATGACGGCCCGACCGCGGAGGGTTCCGTCGTGCAGGCGACGGTACGCCTCTGGTGCGTCGTCGAGCGAGAAGACCTCGGTCTCCACGTTCACGAGGCCGGCGCGCGCCAGGTCGAAGACCTCGAACAGCTCGGAACGGGAGCCCCAGTACGGCGCTCGCACCGCCGAGTCGTAGGGCCCGGCGAGCACGCCGCTCGGCAGGATGCCCGCTCCGACTCCGATGAGCACCTGGTCCCCTTCGACGGCGATCATCGCGTGGCCGGAGTCGAGTGTCGGCTGGATGCCGACGAAGTCGAAGACGGCCGTCGCACCCTTGCCGCCGGTGAGTTCCCTCACGCGGTCGGCGGCCTCGGCGTCCGACGGGAACACGTGGTGTGCTCCGACCTCGGTCGCGAGCTTCAGCTTGTCGACGCTCACGTCGAGCGCGACGACCGTTGCGGGCGTGAGCGCCCGCAGGATCTGGATGGCGACGTGCCCGAGCCCGCCCGCGCCGATGACCACGGCGGTCGAGCCGGGCACGAGCTTCGGCAGCGACAGCTTGATGGCGTGGTAGGGAGTGAGGCCGGCATCGGTCAGGGCCACGTTGGCGACCGGGTCGAGATCGCCGATCGGCAGCAGGTGACGTGCGTTCGGTACGAGCATGTACTCGGCCATCGAGCCGGGGGCTCCGAGCCCGGGCGGGGCGATGCCGAGCTCGGCGGCCCGCTCGCAGTAGTTCTCCTTGCCCTGGGCGCAGGCGTAGCAGCGTCCGCAGCCCTGAGGGCCGTAGACGGCGACGGATTCGCCCACCTCGAGGCCGGTCACGCCGTCGCCGAGCTTGTCGACGACGCCGACGCCCTCATGCCCGAGCGTGAGCGGCAGGCCGTAGATGTACTGCTCCTCGGTGAGGCCCATGATGAAGCTGTCGGAGTGGCACGCGCCCGCGGCGGTCACCTTGAGCCGCACCTGCCCCGGACCAGGTTCCGGCTTCTCGATCTCGACGACCTCGGGCTCGGCCCCGATCTGCCGATATTGCAGTGCCTTCATCGTCCGATCCTCCTCGATCCTGCGCTGTCGTGCCCGGAGCGAATCCCCGCCGCTGCCAGTCTCCACCCGCGGCCATCCGGATGTCACCACCGACCCTGGGGTATCGGAACCGTCGCATGTCGGGCACTCTGGGGGCGTGAGTGGATACACGAACCCCGATCGTCCCGGGCAGCGACTGAGCGACGCGGAACGCGATGAGGCCGTCGGCCACCTCGCCGCCGCGCAGACCGACGGCCGGATCACGCCGGCCGAGTACGCGGATCGAGCCGCGGCGGCTCGAGCCGCGGTGACCCGGGGCGACCTCGTCCCGTTGTTCGCCGACCTGCCCGATCCGGTGACGGAGGGGCGACAGCCGCCGCGCCCGCCCGCCCCACCGGCTCCCGGTGCGTGGCGTGCCGACGACGTGCCACCGCTCGGCTACACCGGCACATTGCCTCGAGGTGACGAGCGTTCACGCGGCTCTCGAGCCCTCGGCGGTCGTGTCGGCGCCACGATCATGGCGCTGACGCCCTTCATCGCGGTCGGGTTGTTCTTCCTGTTCGGGTTCCTCGGCAGCTTCGCGTGGTCGTGGCTCTGGTTCCTCCTGGTCCCGATCGTCGGCATCGTGATCTACGGGCCCGGATCCGAGGGGCGCTCGCGACGCTGAATCGTCGTCAGCCCTTGCTCGGGCGAACGCGGATGCGATTCATGCCCGACTCGTCGAGCTCGACGACGCCGCCGCGCGACTTCACGAAGTCTGTGAAGGATCCGAAGCCCAACCGACGTTCCTGGAACGACGGATCCATGCGCAGCATCTGGTTCTTCACTGCGCCGCTCGGCTGCCACTCCTCGTCGTTCTTCGCGCGCAGCAGTTCGAGGGCCTTGAGCAGCAGGCGACTCGGGTTGCGGTTGCCCGAGACGGGCGCGACATCCGAACCGTCGGAGAACACGACCGGCGCGGGAGTGCGTTTCGCCGCCTTCGCGGGGGCGGCGTCGGGCTCGGTCGACCCGGCTGTGCCTTCAGCCACGGCGTCGGCAGCGACATCCGTGGCCTTCGCCTTCGCACCGCGTGCGCTTCTGCGGCCCCTCGCCGCCTCGGGTGCCGGTGCCGCAGCGGGCTCGTTCGCGGCTTCGTCGGCCGCGACAGCCGCATCGGTCGAGAGCAGGGCGTCGTAGTCGGCGTACTCGTCGCAGGCCGCCGTGAGCGCCCGGCTCGTTCCGCCTGCGACGCCGATGCCGACGACGTACCGGCCGAGGCGCCTGGCCTTCTGCGCGAGCGCGACGTAGTCGGAGTCGCCGGCGACGATCACGATGTGCGAGAGGTCGTCGATGCGGAACATGTCTTCCACCGCGTCGACGGAGAGCCGGATGTCGGCACCGTTCTTGGTCGCCGAGAGGGGGAACAGCTGCACCAGGTCGACCGCTCGGTCGATGAGCTGGCCGCGGTAGCTCGCGTTGACCGGTGTCGACCAGTCGGCGTAGGCACGTGCGATCGCGATGGTGCCGAACGTCGCGGCGAAGTCGAGCACCGCATCGATGTCGACCGTGGCCTCCGCGAGCCGCTCGGCGGTCTTCGTGCCGGCGGCGGGCGCCTTTGTGCGCGAGGTGTCCTTGCGGTACGAGCTGTCGCCGTGCAACTGGTCGTAGCGCGAGATCACGATGTTGTCGAAGTCGAAGTAGAGCGCGACCCGGGGTTCTGCCGTAGCGGGCATGTCGACCTTCCGTTGGTTGGCGTCCCCTCGATGCTATCGCTGCGATCCGAACGGCCCTCAGGTGCGCAGCACCACGTTGCGGGGTTCCTCGCCACGCGACATCCGCTCGATCTGGTCGCGGAGCAGCCGCGCCATCCGCGGCATCATCGCCGTCGAGGCGCCGCCGACGTGCGGTGAGATGAGCACGTTGGGCAGGGCGAAGAGCGGATGCCCCGTGGGCAGGGGTTCAGGATCGGTGACATCGGTCGCGTACCGCAGCCGGCCGCGCGTCGCGTGGTCGAGCACCGCCGCGGTGTCGGCCACCTTGCCGCGGGCGATGTTCACGACGAGCGCGCCGTCGGGCAGCGCGGAGAGGAACTTGTCGTCGACGAGGCCTGTCGTCTCGGGGGTGAGCGGTACGCCGACGATGACGATCTCGGCGGTGGGCAGCAGGTCGTCGAGCTCGTCGATGCCGTGGATGCGCCCGGTTTCGTCGTCGCGGGCACGGGTCGCGACGCGCACCAGGTCGACTTCGAACGGCGCGAGCCGGTCCTCGATCGCGCGGCCGACTCCGCCGTAACCGAGCAGCAGCACGCGCCGGTCGGCGAGGCTCGCGTGACGCGCGGGAGCCCACCGGCCCTCGCTCGCCGCGCGGACGAAATCGGGGATACCGCGCTGCGCGGCGAGCACCAGTGCCAGGGCGAGTTCGGCGGTCGAGGTCTCGTGCACGCTCGCGGCGTTCGCGTACGCGTGCCCCGCCGGCAGCGCGGCGGGCACGTCGTCGTAGCCGATCGACTGCGACTGCACGAGCCGCACCGGCACCCCGGCGAGCACGCCGAGGCGGTCGGACGCGCCCATGTAGGGCGGCACGACGATGTCGATGCGCTGACCGGACGCGGTCGGCGGTGGGCCGTCGAGCTTCCACTCGATGAGTTCGACGTTCTCGGGCAGCGGCCCTGTCGCGAGCAACGCGTCGCGCAGGGCGGCGCCGGGCAGGGACACGATGAGCGGGTCGGTCATCCCTCGATCCTCGCAGAGCGGATGCTGCGCGCGTCGCCCGCGCGCGTCACGGCAGTTGCTCGACCTGGGCGCGGATGATGCGCTCGGCGACGTCGTCGACCCGGGCGAGGCCGCCGAAGTCGTGGAGCAGGCCGTCGACGGCGAGCGAGGCGATGCCGTGGCTCATCGCGCAGAGCTGCAGGAACGTCGTCTCGACGTCACCGGTGATCTCGCCCCGGTCGTGCACGTCGATGACCAGCGCCCGAAGGCCGTCGAGCGCCGCCAGCCTCGCCGCGTCGAGGGCGGGGTCGCCCTGCGCCGATGACGGCGTTCGGAACATCGCGTCGTAGTGCGCGGGATGCCGCAGCGCGTAGCCGACGAACTCGAGCGAGTCGGCGACGAGCCGCTCACGACCGGGGAGATGGGCCGCGCGCTCCTGCGCCGTGCAGAGCTCGTCGTCGAGCATCGCGAGCCCCTCGAGCGCGAGTGCGCGGATCATGCCCTCGCGCGAGCCGAAGAAGTGCGTCGGTGCGGCGTGCGAGAGGCCGGCGCGACGGGCGACCTCGCGCAACCCAACGTTCGCAACGCCCTGCTCGCGCGCGAGCTCCTCGATGGCGCGCAGCAGGGCGGCGCGGCCGGGGGCGCCGGTCGGGGCCGCTGGGTCGGTTGAGGCGGCTGCCGATGCGGCCGATGCCGTCGTCGCGGACGCAGCCGCGGTCATGCGCTCGGTCATTTCGGCCCCGATCCGTCCTGGGCACTTGACAACGTCAAGTCCGTCTTCGTATCCTGCTTTACATCGTAAAGCCTTTACATTGTAAAGCCGTAGTCTCCCGGAGGTGCAACATGGTCGATCTCACGAGCGAAACAGTCTGGAACGCGATCCGCAGCGCGAACTTCATGGTCGTCGGCATGGTGTCGGCGAAGGGGGAGGCGCGCACCGCGGGCGTCATGCACCATGTCGACGGCGGGCGCCTCTGGTTCACGACCAACGACCGCGAATGGAAGGCGCGCCACATCGCGGCCAACCCGGCCGTGTCGGTGACCGTGCCGATCGCGAAGCGCGTGCCGTTCGTGCCGTGGGTCAAGGTACCCGCAGCCACGATCACGTTCAGGGGCGAGGCAGAGGTCATGCCGGCAGCCGACCTGCCCGACGACGCCAAGCATGCCCTGTTGCACGGGCTCGAGGTGACCGACGGCGGCGAGCGCGGCGCGCTCATCGCCATCGGCGTGCGCCCGGTCGGCGACTTCGTGACCTACGGCATCGGGGTCTCGCTGCTCGGCATGCGCGACACCGAGCTGGCGCGCGGTCGGGTGCCGGCGGCCGTTCTCGAGCCGATGCCTGCAGCCTTGCCTGCCTGAGCGGCATCCGCCGGTCGCGTGCCGTGCGATCCCAATCCGTCGCCAGTCCTTCGCTCCGTCCTTGCTCACTGTTCACCCGGCCCGACCACAGTGGGCGCGTGGCACGCCCCGGCTCCGGCCGGCGAACGGCGCGCTCATCGACGACGAGGAAGGACGGCGCAGATGCGGCCGAGCACGAGGATCCCCGTTTCCGGCGGGGCGACGCGACGGAGAGGATGGGTCGGTGCCGTCGTTGCGTCGGTCGCGGGAGCGCTGCTCGCAGCGGGGATGGCCGCGCCCGCGGCATCCGCTGCACCGCTTCCGATGGCGAAGCCGACGCCGACCACGCCGGCGAGCGCTCCCACGCTGACTCCCGAGGACGGCGCCTGGCTCGAAGGCAGCGTGACGGTCGCCGCCGACGCGACGACGGCGGGCGACCCGGTCGCGAGCCTCGAGATCGACGGCGAGTCGATCGGCGCGACGACGACACCCGGCGTTTCGCACCTGCGCTTCGACATCGGCAGCAACTCAGCCGCGGTCTCGTTCCATAACTGGATCGTCGTCAACGGACATCGAATCGACCAGGATCGCACCTGGGTCTCCGAGCGGGTCGACCTCGAGGTTCCGAACGAATGGCTCGTCACGGGCGAGAACATCGTCGAGATCTTCGCGGGCACCGCGGACGCGGCGTGCGGCGTGAACTACGACGACTTCGTGCTCACCGACGTGAGCCTCGAACTGCTCGGCGAGGTCGCCGACGGTGAAGACAACCCGTTCAGCTACAACTTCGGCGACGGCGACTGCGGCACGCAGCCGAACGACATCACGGAGGCCGCCCTCTCGTTCTTCGTGCTCGGCGACCCCCTCGCCTCGGCCGGCCTCGCGGCCGAGGTCGACACGACGACGCTCGCGAACGGCCCGCACGAGATCGTCGCGACCACCGTGGCCGGCGGCAACGTCACCCACGCCGTCGCCGTGAACAATGCGCCCGTCGGGGCCCCGCTCGTCGCACCTGTCGACGGCACCCTCGTTCGCGGAATCCAGTACGTCTCGGCATCGCAGCCCGCCGGTGAGGCCGGCGGCGTCGCCGCCCTCACCGTCGACGGCGCCGCTCCGCCCGCCGCCGCGAGTCTCGGCACGGGCTCGTCGGTGTTCAGCTTCGATGTGGGATCGAACTCGATCGAGCACCGCTACCAGAACCACCTGCTCGTCAACGGCCACAAGGTCGACATCCTCGGCGACTTCGTGAGCACCCGTGTCGAGGTTCCGATCCCGAACCGCTACCTGGTGGCCGGCGACAACGAGATCGTGGTCGTCGCGGGCGACATCAGCTCGAGCTGCGGTGCGAACCTCGACGACTTCACGATCTCGAACCTCGGCCTCGCCATCGACGAGGGCACCGCGGCAGGCCAGGACGTCGCGGCCGCGTACTCGATGGGCGACGGCTCGTGCGGCTCGGCGACGACGGCGCTCCCGACGGCCGAGACGCAGTGGACGATCGATGCACCGGCGGTCTCCGTGCTGCAGACGCTCGGCGCGGGCGAGGCGACCTTCAGCTTCGACGTCGGCTCGAACTCGATCGATCCGGCCTTCGAGAACGAACTCGTCGTGAACGGCATCCGTCACGTCCTGGGCGGCGTCTACGTCAGCGAGCGCGCGAACGTCGTGATCCCGAACGAGTGGCTGCTGCCCGGCTGGAACACGGTCGAGGTCGTCACCGGCACCACCGCGACCGGATGCAACCGCGATGACTTCGCGATCTCGAACGTCGCGCTCACGCCCGCATCGGGCACGGCGACGGGTCAGCGACTCAAGACCTCGTACGCGATGTGCGACGGCACCTGCGGCTCGAACATCAACTCGTTCACCGAGATCGACCTGCACTTCGTCGTCGAGGGCGCCACCGCGCAGGGCCTCCGGACCGAACTCGACACCACGGCGATCGCCGACGGCACGCACGTCGTCGCCGCGACGTCGACCACGGGCGAGACCGCGACCCGGCAGCTGCTCACCGACAACACGGGCCCCGCGATCACCTCGAGCACGCCGGTCGCGGGAGCGACGATCACGTCGTCGGTCGCACTCGACGTCGAGCTCGACGACGCGTCGGGACTCATGGGCGCACCCGAATTCGCGCTCGACGGTGAGGTGGTCGCCCCGGGCGCGCTGGTCGGGCCGGGATTCGCCGCTGGCGAGCACACGATCGCGGTCACCGCGACCGACGCGCTCGGCAACCGGGCGACCCGCGAGGTCGTGTTCGCCTCGGCGGGCATCCCCGACGTGCCGGCCGACCTCGCTCCCGCTTCGGGGACGACCGACGTGTCGGGCACGGTCACGCTCGAGGCGACGGTCGGCGAGCCCGACGGCGGCGACGTGGAGGCGACGTTCACGCAGGCCGAGATCCTCACGCCCAACCAGGGCTGGCAGGGGTCGTCGACCGGCGTGCTGACGACGCTTCGCGTACCGGGCGAGCGCAACGCCGGTGACACCCGGGCGCTCGCGCCCGGCGACGGTGCGACGCTCGACGTTCCTGCGAGTCGCGAGGTCGCCTACCAGCGCTTCGACGTGCAGGTGAAGGGCGCGGTCGCCGAGCCGGTGCTGCGCTGGGAGGGCGTCATCGACCCCACCCGCGTCGTGTCGCTGCGCGCGTGGAACCTCGAGACGTCCGTGTGGGAGGTGCTCGCAAGCTCGCGAGGAACGCTCGAGGGCGACACGGAGCTCAGCGCCATCGTCGACTCGCGCTACATCGACGGGCAGCAGGTCCACGTGATGATCACCGGCGAGGACCCCTTCGCCGACGAGCTCGACGCCGGCGCCGAGGGCTTCGCAGATCCCTCCTCGTACGACTTCTCGATCGCGCACTTCACCGACACGCAGTACCTCTCCGAGGGTGCGGTCGAGCAGGAGACCGCGGCGGAGCGCGCGATCTGGGAGCAGGCCTACGGCGACACCACCCGCTGGATCGCCGCCAACGCCGACGAGCGCAAGATCGCCTACGTCGCGCACACCGGCGACATCATCGAGAACAACATCCGCACGCCCGGCGACGAGGCGATGATGCAACAGGTCATCGGCGAGTTCGAGGTCTCCTCGCGCCAGCAGCGGATCCTCGACGAGGCGGGCGTGACCAACCAGGTCATCGCGGGCAACCACGACAACCGCTCGGGCACCGAGGACGGTCCGGAGGCGCTGTACAACCAGTACTACGGCCCCGACCGCTACGCGGCGGCCGACGACCAGTGGACCGACGCCGAGTACGGCGGGCCGTGGCGCGAGGGCGACAACCAGAACAGCTACACGCTGTTCTCGGCGGGCGGCCTCGACTTCGTCTCGGTCGGACTGTCCTACGGCATCACCCGAGAAGAGGCCGAGTGGGCCGACGCGATCTACAAGCGCTTCCCCGATCGCAACGGCATCCTGCTCTCGCACGACTACCTCGCGGCGAGCACGCAGACCGACGGCCGGAACGCCGGCTTCGCGGCTCCCGACGGCTCGATGCTCTACAAGACGATCGTGGAGGACAACCCCAACGTGTTCCTCATCCTCGCCGGGCACGTGCATGGCGTGGGGACGAACGTCAAGCCCGAGGTCGGCCAGGTCGGCCACGGCGTCGTCGAGCTCCTCGCGGACTACCAGGCGTACACGATCACGGCCGAGCAGCTGGGGCTCAGCGAGATCGGCGGGTACCAGCCGATGGATCGCCTGCGATTCGGGGCCAGCTACCTGCGCCTGCTGCAGTTCGACGTGGACCGTGCCGAGATGATCGTCGACACCTACTCGCCGTTCCTCGATGACTTCGGGGCGGACGAGTACGACCCGGCACTGCGCTACGGCCCCGCGGCCGACAACATGGTGCTGCCGGTCGACATCACGTCGCGCACGACGACCTTCCGGACCGACTCGCTCGCGCTCTACAACCCGATCGCGGTCATCGGCGAGACGACGGTCGCGTCGGGCGAGGTCGCCTCGGTCGACTGGACCGGGCTCAAGCGCGGCAGCACGTACGCGTGGTTCGTCGTCGCACGCTCGGCCGGCGGCGGCGTGACGCCGTCGCTGCCGAGCGTCTTCGTGACGAACGGCGGCCAGGGCAAGACCGGAACCGTCGCGCCGAGGAACGAACCGGAGGCGACGGAGATCCCGTCGCCGACGCCTGCGCCGAGCGAGGCGCCGGAGCCGACGTCTCCCGCCGCCGATGCGCCGGGCACGCCCGAGCCGCCGGCGGCGCCGTCGGGGGAGTGACACCCGCGTTCGCCTGGCACGAATGCCGCCCCGGCCTCATCGAGGCCGGGGCGGCTCTCGTCTAGCCTGATCCTGTGACCGACGGGAGCGCGTACGACGCGGGCCTGGCCGCCCTTGCGGCACGCGAGTGGCAGCGGGCAGCCATGCTGCTCGAGGAGGCCGCTGCCGATGAACCGTCGGCAGCCGTGCTCGAGGCGCTCGGGACGGCATACTTCTGGACCGACCACGTGGCGACGATCGAGATTCGCGAGCGGGCCTATCGCGAGTACCGCGCCGCCCGGGATCCCTACGGAACCGCGCGGGTGGCGATCGCCTTGGCATGGGACCATGTCAACTTCCGGAGCGAGGGGTCGGTGGCCCGGGGCTGGCTGCAGCTCGCCGGCCGTGCCCTCGAGGGCCGCCAGGTGGCCGCCGAGCACGGGCACCTGGCGCTCTGGGAGGCGGACTTCGCCCTGAGCGCCGCGGACCTCGCCACCGCCCAGGCCAAGCCCGCCGAGGCGCTGGAGATCGGGTGCCTGCTCGACGACTCAGACATCGAACTGATGGCGCCGCCCAGCAGGGACTGGTGCGGCTCATGCGGGGCGACGTGCGGGATGGCATGGGGCTTCTCGAGGCGGCCGCTGTGGCCGCGGTCACCGGCGAGATCACCGACCCGGCCTACGCGGGCTACGCGTGCTGTTACCTGATCACCGCCTGCCACGAGGTGAGGGATGTCGCGCGAGCCGGCGAGTGGTGCGCCAAACTCGACGAGCACTGCGGCAGCGTCGGCTACTACGCGCTGCAGCAGGTCTGCCGCACCGAGTATGCGGGAGTGCTGGTCGAGCAGGGCGACTGGGAGCGTGCCGACCACGAGCTGCTGGCCGCCGCGGAGATCCTCGCCGCTCGGCGACCGGGCCTCGTCGCGGGACCCCTGGTGAGGCTGGGGGACCTGCGCCGTCGCCAGGGTCGGGTCTCCGAGGCCATCGAGCTGTTCGGAAAGGGCGAAGGAGACGCATTCGCGATCGTCGGGCTCGGGGAGATCGCGCTCGACCAGGGCGACGCGGAGGAAGCACGGCGCGCCGCCGACCGCTACCTCCGGCAGCACGACCCCGACGACCGGATCGGACGTTTCCGCGGCCTCGAACTGCTCGTGCGCGCACTGGTGCAGGCCGCCCGCACCGATGAGGCCGAAGGGCCGCTGCGGGAGATGCGGGAGACCGTGGCGACCCTGCGGGAGGGCACCCTCGTCGCCGCGGTGCTCCACGCGGAAGCCGCAGTGCGGCTCGCCGACGGGGATGTCGAGGCCGCTCGTCAGGCTGCTGAGGACGCCGTCGTGAAGTACGAGCGGGCCGGTGCGGCGTACGGCGCCGCAGAGGCCCGGGTGCTGCTCGATCGGATCGTGCGCGGGCCCGAGGACACGGACGCCGCTCGTGGGCGGGCCATCACGCCCCGCGAGTCCGACGTCCTGCGACTCGTCGCCGAGGGAATGGGCAACGCCCAGGTCGCCGCGCGCCTGCACCTGAGCGAGCACACGGTGCACCGGCACATCGCCAACATCATGACCAAGCTCGAGGTCTCCACTCGCGCTGCTGCGGTCGCGAAGGCTGCCGAGCTGGACCTGCTCTGAGGGTGACTGGCCTGATCGGGCCATGACCGGCCCGAGAAGATGGCCGGTTCGTGCGAAGTGGCGAGCTCCTCGCGATTCCTAGCGTTGCAGGCATGACACTCCACACCACCGAGCTGACGGGGCGGTTCATCACCCCCGCCCATTCCGAGTACGACGAAGCCCGGGCCGTCTTCAACGGCATGATCGACAAGCGGCCCTCGGTGATCGCGCAGTGCGAAACCCCGATCGACGTGGCGGCAGCGATCCGGCACGCTCGCGAACGCGACCTCGACATCGCCGTCCGGGGAGGCGGCCATTCCGTCGCAGGAAATTCGCTGACCGAGGGCGGTATGGTCGTCGACCTGCGCCGGATGAACTCCGTCACCGTCGATCCGGACATGAAGACCGCCCGCGTGGGCGGCGGCGCGACCATGAGCCATCTCGACCGGGCGACCGAGCCGTTCGGCCTCGCGACGACGGGAGGCAGGGTCTCGACCACGGGTGTCGGCGGGTTCACGCTGGGCGGCGGTACCGGATGGCTGGACCGAAAGTTCGGACTCGCGTGCGACAACCTGCTGTCGGTCGACCTGGTCACCGCGGACGGCGACCTCGTGACGGCGAGCGCCGACGAGCACCCCGAGCTGTTCTGGGCCCTGCACGGCGGCGGCGGCAACTTCGGCGTCGCAACGTCGTTGACGTTCCGGCTGCACGATGTGCCGACGATGACGGCCGCGCTGCTCGTTTTCGAGCCCGAGCAGGGCGAGCAGGCGATCCGCTCGTTCCGGGATGCCATCGCACACGGGCCCGACGAGCTCGGCGGCGGGGTGCTGTACGCCACCGGTCCCGAGGAGGAGTTCGTGCCCGAGCACCTCCAGGGCAGTCTCATCGTGCTCATCGTGGTGACCTTCATCGGCATCGAGGAACAGGCTCGGCCTCACCTCGCGCCGATCCTGGCACACGGCCCCGCCGGTGAGGCGATCATGGAGCTCCCGTACGCCGACCTGAACAGCGCGCTGGACGACCCGCCCGGCCACCGGAACTACTGGTCGGCCGAGCATCTGGGCAGCATGCCCGACGCGGCCGTCGCGGCGTTCCAGGCCGCCTCGGCCGGCATGATCGTGCCGTCGGCGTCGCAGAATGCGCTCTTCCCCGCGGGTGGTGCGGTCGGCCGCGCTGAGACGGACTACCCCGTGCCGTGGCGCACCGCGCCTTGGGTGGCGCATCCGTTCGCGCTCTGGACGGACCCGGCCGACGACGCCCGCGCCCGCGACTGGACGCGCGAGGTCAGGGCGGCCATGAAGCCGTGGGCGACCGGAAACGTCTACCTCAACTTCATCGGCGACGAGGGCCACGACCGCGTCCGCGCCGGCTTCGGCGCCGGCTGGGACCGCCTCGTGGCGGTGAAGCGCGCGTTCGACCCCGACAACGTCTTCCGGCTCAACCACAACATCACGCCGTAGCAGGGCGAGCGGGTCGGGTGCCCTACCCCCGGGCAGCGCCCGTCTGCGGTTCGTAGCGAACGGGCGTGAAGGCGGCCGCGACGAGCGCCCGCAGCGCCTCGAGATCGCGACCCGCGAAGCCCTGAGCGCGCGCCTGCACGAGAACGTTGCCGATCGCGGTCGCCTCGACCGGTCCGGCGAGCACCGGCAGCCCGGCGCGGTCGGCGGTGCGTCGGCACAGCAGCTCGTTGAGCGCGCCGCCGCCGACGATGTGGATCGTGTCGACGTCGACGCCCGACAGGATCGACGCGGTCCGAACCGCCGCGGCGAACGCCTCGGCGAGGCTCTCGATGATCGACCGCGCGAACTCCGCCCGGCTCGCCGGCGCGGCGACACCGTGCTCGGCACACCACTCGGCGATGCGACCGGGCAGGTCGCCGGGCGCCATGAATCGCGGATCGTTCGCGTCGAACACGGCGACGGGCGAGGCGACGGATGCCGCGGCCGCGAGCAGCTCGGAGAGCTCGACGGTCTCACCGTCGCGTTCCCACTGCCGCACAGACTCGCTGAGCAGCCAGAGGCCCATGACGTTGTGCAGGAATCGCACCCGACCGTCGACGCCGCCCTCGTTCGTGAAGTTGGCCTCGCGGGCGGCATCGGTCGTCACGGGATGCTCGAGCTCGACGCCCACGAGTCCCCAGGTGCCGCACGAGATGTACGCGGCCGACTCGGCTCGCATGGGCACGGCGACGACAGCCGACGCGGTGTCGTGGGATCCCACGGCGACGACCTCGATACCGGACGGCGCACCGAGGTCGGCGGCGACGTTCGCCCTCAGGCCGCCGATCGGCTCGCCCGGGCTGATGAGCGGCGCGAAGACGGATGCCGGCAGCCCGAGCCGCGTGATGAGCTCATCGTCCCATTCACCCGACTCGACGCCGACGAGTCCCGTCGTCGACGCGTTCGTGCGCTCGGAGAGCTTCGCGCCGGTGAGCTGGTAGGCGATGACGTCGGGCACGAGCAGCAGCGAATCGGCGAGGTCGAGACATCCGCCGTCGCGTTCTGCGGCCAGCTGGTAGAGCGTGTTGAACGGAAGGAACTGCAGCCCGTTGCGCCGGTACAGCTCCGCGAACGGCACGATCGCGTGCACCGCCTCGACACCGCCCGCGGTGCGGTCGTCGCGGTAGTGGAACGGTTCGCCGAGCATGCGGTCGCCGCGAAGGAGCGCGTAGTCGACGGCCCACGAGTCGATGCCGATGCTCGCGACATCGGGCGCGGAGCGGAGCGCTTCGCCGAGCCCCGCGAGCACGCTGCCGTACAGTCCCGTGAGGTTCCAATGCATCCCCGACGCGAGTCGCACCGGGTCGTTCGCGAACCGGGCGACCTGCCGGATCTCGAGTGCGCCCGCACCCCGCCCGTCGACGCGTCCGAGGATGACGCGTCCGCTCGTCGCCCCGAGGTCGACGGCGGCGACCGTGCCGTGGGTTGAGGACCGACGAAGGAGCGACTCGAAACCCGGTTGCGTCGTGTTTCGAGACGCGCCCTCCTTCGTCGGGCGCTCCTCAACCCTCGGCACCTCGGTCATCGCAGGAACGCCGCCGCGACGCCCGCGTCGACCGGGATGTGCAGGCCGGTGGTGTGGCTGAGCTCGGGTCCGGTGAGCACGAACACCGCGTTGGCGACGTGCTCGGGGAGCACCTCGCGCTTGAGGATCGTGCGCTGGGCGTAGAACTTGCCGAGGTCCTCCTCCTCGATGCCGTAGGTCTTGGCGCGGTTCGCGCCCCAGCCCGAGGCGAAGATGCCCGAGCCGCGGACGACGCCGTCGGGGTTGATGCCGTTGACCTTGATGCCGTATTCGCCGAGCTCGACGGCCAGCAGTCGCACCTGGTGCGCCTGGTCGGCCTTCGTCGCCGAGTACGCGATGTTGTTGGGGCCGGCGAACACCGAGTTCTTCGACGAGATGTAGATGATGTCGCCGCCGAGGCCCTGGTCGATCAAGACGCGAGCCGCGGCCTTCGATACGAGGAACGAACCCTTGGCCATGACGTCGTGCTGCAGGTCCCAGTCGGCCTCGGTCGTCTCGAGGAGCGGCTTCGACAGCGAGAGGCCGGCGTTGTTCACGACGAGGTCGAGACCGCCGAAGGCGAGTACCGCCTCGTCGATCGCCGCCTGGATCGCGGCGGCATCCGTCACGTTCGCCTGCACGCCGATCGCGACATCGGTGCTGCCGAGCTCGGCCGCGGCGGCCTGCGCCTTCTCGAGGTCGAGGTCGGCGATGACGACGCACGCGCCCTCGGCGGCGAGGCGGGTCGCGATGGCCTTGCCGATGCCGGATGCCGCGCCGGTGACGAGCGCGACGCGGGTCGCGTGCGTCTTGGGCTTCGGCATGCGCGCGAGCTTGGCTTCTTCGAGCGCCCAGTACTCGATGCGGAACTTCTCTTCATCGCTGATCGGCGCGTAGGTCGAGAGCGACTCGGCGCCGCGCATCACGTTGATCGCGTTCACGTAGAACTCGCCGGCCACGCGCGCGGTCTGCTTGTTCTGGCCGAACGAGAACATGCCGACGCCGGGCACGAGCACGATCGCCGGGTCGGCGCCGCGGATCGCGGGGGACTCGGGCGTCGCGTGGGCGTCGTAGTACGCCTGGTAGTCGGCGCGGTACTGCTCGTGCAGCTCCTTCAGGCGGGCGATGCTCTCCTCGACGCTCGCGGAGGCCGGCAGGTCGAGCACGAGCGGCTTCACCTTCGTGCGCAGGAAGTGGTCGGGGCAGCTCGTGCCCAGCGCGGCGAGCGGGGCGAGCCTCTCGCGCGAGAGGAACTCGAGCACCACGTCGACGTCGGTGAAGTGGCCCACCTGCGGCTTGTCGTACGACGCGAGCCCGCGGATCGTCGGCGCGAGTGCGGCCGCCTTCGCACGACGCTCGGCCTCGGGCAGCGCCTCGTAGCCCGGCACGACCGCGCCGAACGGGTCGGCCTTCCCGTGCTCGGCGATGTAGGCAGCGGCGGTGTCGATGATCCAGAGCGAGTTCTGCTCGGACTCCTCCGACGTGTCGCCCCAGGCGGTGATGCCGTGGCCGCCGAGGACGCAGCCGATCGCTTGCGGGTTCTGCGCCTTGATCCCGGCGATGTCGAGCCCGAGCTGGAAGCCCGGGCGGCGCCACGGCACCCACACCACCCTGTTGCCGAAAATCTTACTCGTGAGCTCCTCGCCATCGGCGGCCGTCGCGATCGCGATCCCGCTGTCGGGGTGCAGGTGGTCGACATGCGCCGCATCGACGAGGCCGTGCATGGCCGTGTCGATCGACGGAGCCGCGCCGCCCTTGCCGTGCAGCGTGTAGTCGAACGCGGCGACCATCTCGTCCTCGCGCTCGACGCCCGGGTACGTGTCGACCATCGCGCGCAGCCGGTCGAGGCGCAGCACCGCGAGGCCCTGCTCGGCGAGCGTGCCGAGGTCGCCGCCCGAGCCCTTCACCCACATGAGCTCCACGGGCTCGCCGGTGACCGGGTCGGTCTCGGTGCCCTTCGCCGACGTGTTGCCGCCGGCGTAGTTCGTGTTCTTCGGGTCTGCGCCGAGGCGGTTCGACCGCGCGATGAGGTCGGCAGCTGCCTGGTTCGTCATGATCACGCCCCCCAGCTCGCCTGCACGCCGCCGACGCGGTCTGCCGCGATCTGCGAGAGGTAGCCGGATGCCGCGAACGCGGCCATCGGGTCGGCGGGCAGGCCGCGCGCCTCGCGCCACTCGGCGAGGGCCGGCCGCACGTCGGTGTAGAACGCGTCCATGAAGATGCGGTTGGCCTCGAGCACGTCGCCCGACACCTGTGCGGCGCGAAGCGCCTCGGTGTCGACGAGCAGGGCGCGCGCCGTCATCTCCTGCACGTTCAGCACGCTACGGATCTGGCCGGGAACCTTGTCCTCCACGTTGTGGCACTGGTCGAGCATGAAGGCGACGTCGGGGTGGTTGAAGCCGCCGCCACGGATCACCTCGAAGATGATGCGGAACAGCTGGAACGGGTCGGCCGCGCCCACGATGAGGTCGTCGTCGGCATAGAAGCGCGAGTTGAAGTCGAACGAGCCGAGCCTGCCGAGCCGCAGCAGCTGCATGACGATGAACTCGATGTTGGTGCCGGGCGCGTGGTGGCCGGTGTCGAGGCAGACCATGGCCTTGTCGCCGAGCGCGGCGACCTGGGCGTACGACGTGCCCCAGTCCGGGACATCCGTGTGGTAGAACGCCGGTTCGAAGAACTTGTACTCGAGCACGAGTCGCTGGTCGTCGCCGAGGCGTTCGTAGATCGTGGCGAGCGACTCGTGCAGGCGGTCCTGACGGCCCCGCAGGTCGGCCTGGCCCGGGTAGTTCGAGCCCTCGGCGAGCCAGATCTTGAGGTCGCGGCTGCCGGTCGCGTGCATGACGTCGATGCACTCGAAGTGATGGTCGATCGCCTTCTGTCGAATGGCGGCGTCCTCGTGGGTGAGGGCGCCGAACTTGTAGTCGTCGTCCTGGAAGGTGTTCGAGTTGATCGTGCCGAGCGCGACGCCCTGGTCTTCGGCGTGTCGGCGCAGGTCGTCGTAGTCGTCGACCCGGTCCCACGGGATGTGCAGCGCTACCGTCGGCGCGAGCGCGGTGTACCGGTGCACCTGCGCGGCATCCGCGATCTTCTCATAGGGGTCGCGCGGCGTACCCGCCGTGGCGAAGACCTTGAAGCGGGTGCCCGAGTTTCCGAACGCCCAGCTCGGCAGTTCGATGGCCTGCAACTCGAGCTGGTCGAGGACGGTCTGCGGAATGGTGCTCACGAGTGGCTGCTTTCTGTTTCGGTGACGGATGCCGCGGGGCCGTCGTCGAGCGCGGCGAGCTGGTCTTCGAGGTTGAACACCTCGGGAAGTCTGGGGGCGCCCTGATCGGGTCGCCCGTCGAGGGTGACGAAGAAGTCGCCCATGTCGGCCTCCCACGCTGCGGTGCGCGCGTCGGCCTCGAGCGCGATTCGGGATGCCGCGTCGTCGTCGGTCTCGTAGTAGCCGATGAGCAGGCCGTCGTCGCCGAGGAAGAGGGAGTAGTTGCGCCGACCTGAGGCCTCGATGGCACGGAGCATGTCGGGCCAGACCGCGGCGTGGCGCTCGCGGTACTCGTCGAGTCGGGCGGGGTCGACCTGCAGTCGGAAGCAGACGCGCTCACCGCCGTGCGAATCGGTCTTCGTCATGTTCGTTCCTCGGGGTTCTTCGTGGTGTTCTTCGTGCTTCCGAGTGCCCGGCCGGGCCGTGAGAACGCGGCCGGGCACTCGGGTGCGATCGACTAGAAGTCGAAGTCGCCGATGTTCTCCGCGTCGAAGACGAAGGGGTCGCCCAGGAGCACGACGCCGTCGGCTTCGACGGTGTACTCGCCGAGCTTGCCTGCGTCGAAGGTGTCGCCCTCGGCGCCGGTGATGTCACCCTCGATGAGCGCCTTCGACGCGAACGCCGCCAGGTATCCGAGGTCGGCCGGGTTCCACAGCGCGAACGAGGTGACGGTGCCGTCCTCGACGTACTCGCGCATCTGGTTCGGGGTGCCGAGGCCGGTCAGCGCGACCGTGCCCTTGTACTCCGAAGTCGAGAGGTAGCGGGCCGCGGCGGCGATGCCGACCGTGGTGGGCGAGATGATGCCCTTCAGGTTCGGGTGGGTCTGCAGCAGCGCCGCGGTCTTGTCGAACGACGTCTGGTCGTCGTCGTCGCCGTAGACCGTCTCGACGAGCGTGATGTCGGGGAAGTCGCTCGCGAGGTACTCCTCCATCATCTCGATCCACGCGTTCTGGTTCGTCGCGTTGGCCGATGCCGACAGGATCGCGATCTCGCCCGCGCCGCCGATCTGCTCGGCGATGAGGTCGACCTGCACCTTCGCGATGCCCTCGGCGGTGGCCTGGTTGATGAACACGTCGCGGCACTCGGGGTTCGTGTCGGAGTCGAAGGTGACCACCTTGACACCCGCGTCGCGCGCCTCGTTCAGCGCGTCGCAGATCGCCTCGGGGTCGTTCGCCGACACGGCGATCGCGCCGACGCCCTGCTGCGTGAGCGTGTTGATGTAGCTCACCTGCGAGTCGGGCGTCGCCTCGGCGGGGCCGACCTCGGCGAACGTGCCGTCGAACTCGCCGATCGCCTCCTCGGCGCCGCCCGACGAGGTGTCGAAGTACGGGTTGCCGAGGTTCTTCGGCAGGAACGTGATCGACAGGTTGTCGCTGCCGCCCTCGCTGCCGCCGTCGCCACCACCGGTGCCGGAGTCGACCGCGCAGCCCGACAGCACCAGCGCCGCCGCCGCGGCGAGCGCCGTCAGCGCGCCCGCACGCCGCTTGTTGCGAAACATCATTGTTCTTCCCTTCATCGGATGAGGTCGACGAGTGATCGCCTCGGTTGGTTGCGCAGCCCGGGTCACCCTGCTGTGGAGGCCTCGACGCGCGGTGTTCCCCCTGGTGCTCGCCGCCGCTTGCGCAGCCAGGCCAGGAAGCTGGATGACACCACCGACAGCACGAGCAGCACGCCGGTGATGATGTTGATGACGTCGGAGGTCACGTTGGCGAGGCGCAGGGCGCTCGCGAGCACTCCGATGAGCAGCACGCCGGCGATCACCCCGTGGATCGCGCCGCGGCCGCCGAAGATCGAGACGCCGCCGAGCAGCACCGCGGCGATCACCTGCAGCTCGAGGCCGGTGGCGTTGTCGCCGCGGGCGCTGCCGTATCGGAGCGTGTAGTAGACCCCGGCGAGTGCCGACACGGTGCCCGCGAGCACGAACAGGATCAACTTCGTGCGCTCCACCCGCACGCCCGAGAACCGTGCGGCCTCGCTCGAGCGGCCGATGGCGTAGATGCCGCGGCCGAACGGCGTGAAGTGCAGCAGCACCACGAACACCACGAGGAGCGCGAGGAAGAGGAAGAGCACGAGGGGGATGTTCGTGTTCCCCATGCGCGCCTTGGCGAGGTCGGTCCAGAAGTCGGGGAAGTCGGTGACCGCGGTGGTGCCGAGCAGGCCGATCGCGAGCCCGCGGTACAGCGCCAGCGTACCGATCGTGACCGCAAGCGACGGGAGGCCGACGACGGTGACGAGGAAGCCGTTGATCGCTCCGCCGATGGCCCCCGCGACGATCGCGAGCAGCGCGGCGACCTCGAACGGCACGCCGGCCTGGATGAGCACGCCGGTGAGCACGCTCGCCAGTCCCACGATGCTCGCCACCGAGAGGTCGATCTCGCCCGTGATGATGATGAGCGTCATCGGGAGGGCGATGAGCAGGATCGGCATGACGTCGAGGAGCAGGAAGGTCAGCGTGATCGGCTGGCTGAAGCCGCGCACGGACAGCGCCGCGATGACCGAGACGATCACGAGCAGCCCGATGATGGCCATCTCGCGCGTCAGGAAGAGGCGCTGCCAGAGCGGGCGGTCGTAATCGCGGTAGGTGCGGGTTGCCGCGACGGTGGTGGTGGTCGCGGTCATTCGCCGCTCTCCCTTGCTTCGAGGAGCTTCCGTTTCTGCCGGATCGCGAGGACGCGGTCGAGCACGATGGCGCCGATGATGAGGGCGCCCACGACCGCGCGCTGCCAGAAGTCGGGGATCCCGAGGATCGGCAGGGCGCGGTTGATGGTGAGCAGCAGCACGGCACCGATCGCGGCGCCCCACACGGTGCCGCTGCCGCCGAAGATCGCGACGCCGCCGATGACCGCCGCGCCGACCGCGTCGAGCTCCCAGCCCGATCCGGCCTGCGAGCTGACGGTGCCGTACCGGGCCGCGTAGAGCACGCCGGCGAGACCCGCGAGGGCGCCCGAGAGCACGAACGCCGTGAGCAGCCTGCGCGTCACCTTGAGGCCGTAGAGCTCGGCGGCCGCGGGGTCGGATCCGATCGCATAGAACTCTCGGCCGGCACGCGTGTTCTTCATCACCCATCCGGCGACGACGAGCACGACGAGCGCGATGATGGTGAGGATCGGGATGAAGAGGATCTGCCCCGTGCCGAGCCCGAGGAACTCGCGCGGCAGGTCGGATGCGTTCACGCGATCGCTGCCCGCCCACATCACGTTGATGCCGCGGTACGCGTAGAGGGTGCCCAGGGTGATGACGAGCGACGGGACCTTCGCGAACGCGACGAGGGCGCCGTTGACGAGGCCGAGCACCGCGCCGAATGCGATGACGATCAGGAACACCGCGAGGACCGGGATGCCCTGCAGGTCGATGAACAGCCGGCCGGTGAGGTAGGCCGAGAGGCCGAGCACCGAGCCGACCGACAGATCGACGTTGCGCGTGATGATCACGACGGCCTGGCCGACCGCGAGCAGCACGAGGATCGACGGGGTCAACAACAGGTCGCGCCATCCGTCGGCGCTGAACAGGAAGTTCGGATTCGCGACCGTCGCGGCGACGATCACGAGCAGCAGCGCGACGAGGATGCCGAATTCGCGAGCTGCACCGACGGCACGGAGTCGCTTCGTGACGGCGGACGTCTCGATGGTGGCGGTCACGAGTGGGCTCCCTCGGCGTGGGTGGCGGCGAACATGACGTTCTCGCTGGTGGCGTCGGCACGATCGATCTCGGCGGTGATGCGGCCCTCGCGCATGACGAGCACGCGGTCGGCCATGCCGAGCACTTCGGGCAGTTCGGAGGAGATCATGAGGATGCCCATTCCGCGACCCGCGAGCTCGGAGAGCAGGCGATGGACCTCGGCCTTGGTGCCGACGTCGATGCCGCGCGTGGGCTCATCGATGATGAGCACGGTCGGCTCGGTCGCGAGCCACTTGCCCAGCACCACCTTCTGCTGGTTGCCACCCGAGAGGGTGCCGGCGAGGGTCGAGAGCGCGTTGGCCTTGACCTCGAGTCGGCTGGCCCACACCTGCGCCGCCCGGTTCTCGAAGCCGGAGGTGATGAGCCCCGCCTTCGCGAGCTGGTTGCGGATGGTGAGCGTGACATTGCCTGCGACGGATGCCTCGAGCACGAGCCCCTGCTTGCGCCGGTCCTCCGGCACGAGGGCGAGTCCACGGCGCATGGCTTCGCTCGGGTTCTTCGCCGGCACGGCGTCACCCTGCAGCCGGACGCTGCCCGAGTCGTAGGCGTCGACGCCGAAGATCGCCCGCGCCACCTCACTGCGTCCTGCTCCGACGAGCCCGGCGAGCCCGACGATCTCTCCGGAACGCACGGTGAAGGTGATGTCGTGGAACACGCCTGCCGAGTTCAGGCCGTCGACTTCGAGCAGCGGCGCCCCGATCACGGTCTCCTGCTTCGGGAAGAGGTCGGTGACCTCGCGGCCGACCATCTGCGTGACGAGTTCGTCGACGGAGGTGTCGGCGATCGCGGTGGTGGCGATGTACGCGCCGTCGCGCATGACCGTGACGGTGTCGCACAGGTCGAACACCTCGTCGAAGCGGTGCGAGATGAAGACGAGCGCGCGTCCTTCGTCGCGGAGCGAGCGAGCGATCTGGAAGAGCCGGTCGACCTCGACGCCCGAGAGCGCGGCGGTCGGCTCGTCCATGATGAGCACCTTCGCGTCGAGCGAGACGGCCTTCGCGATCTCGATCACCTGCTGATCGGCGATCGAGAGTCCCTCGGCGGGGCGATCGGGATCGATGGCGACGCCGAGGCGGCCGAACAGGGAGCCGACCTCGGCACGCATCGCCTTGCGGTCGATGCGACCGAACCGGCCGACGGGCTGGCGCCCCATGAACACGTTCTCGGTGACCGAGAGGTCGGGGAACAGTGTCGGCTCCTGGTAGATGACGGCCACGCCGGCCGCCTTCGATTCGGCGGTCGACTTGAAGTCGACCTCGACGCCGCCGAGGCGGAACACGCCGGCATCGCGCTGATAGAGTCCGGCGACGATCTTCACGAGGGTCGACTTGCCGGCACCGTTCTCGCCGATGAGGGCGTGGATCGAACCGGCGTGTACCTCGATGGAGCCGCTGCGGAGCGCCACGACGGATCCGAAGGATTTCTCGACGTCGCGAAGCTCGAGCGCAGCGACGGCGTCGCCGCGGGCTGGGGTGGTCGTCATTGATCCTGCCTACTTGCTTCAAATGGCTTTTCACGCGTGGAATGAATCGTTTCAAACCGCCGCGCCCAAACTATGGCACGACGAGGGCACCCGCGTCAAGTCGCTTTGACCCGATCGTCCCAGGCGGGCTACAGTGATGGCTGTCGTTTCGATGAAACGATTCAACCAACGAATGTACGGCGTAGTGCATCTGCCCGCCGTGTCGAATGGAGGGCGGGCATGGGCTCGATCAGTGAATTCTCACTCACCCGGCGACAACTCATCGGATTCTCGGCTGCGGCTGCCGCGGGCATGGTCGCCGCGCAGGCGGTGCCGTCGGGTGTCGCACACGCCGCGGGGGCTGTGGCAACGCGGCCCGACGCGTTCGGCATCGCCGGGTTCACCGCGCCAGGATCGCAATTCGCACCGAAGTTCCGGTGGTGGTGGCCGAATGGACAGGTGGACATCGCGGAGATCGTGCGCGAGGTCGATCAGGTGGCCGACGCCGGCTTCGGCGGGCTCGAGATCGCGGACGTCCATCACAGCGTGCCCTCGGGGCTCCTCGACGTCGATCGCTTCCCCTGGGGAGGGGAGCGCTGGTGCGAGGCGGTCGAAGCGGCGCTCGCCCGAGCGAATGAACGAGACATCCGACTCGACCTGACGCTCGGTCCGTCGTGGCCTGCCGCAGTGCCGACGATCACCCCGCAGTCCGAGGCCGCGCTCACCGAACTCGTGCACGGCGTCGTCGAGCTCGCTCCCGGAACCACGCACGCCGGGCAGGTGCCCGAGCCCGCGATCGCGGCGGAGCACGGGGTCACCGAGACCCTGCTGCTGTCGGTGCAGGCGTTCGAGATCGTCACGAAGCCCGCGAAGGGCAACATCGTCCTCAAGCGCTCGAGTCGCATCGACCTCACCGCCGACGTCGTCGACGGGGCCGTCGAGTGGACCGCGCCCTCGGGCGGCGGAACGTGGGCGCTCTTCGCGTTCTGGCGGCGCGGCTCGGGCCAGCTGGCCGAAGGCGGAGCCCACACGAACCCGACGGCGTACGTCGTCGACCACTTCAGCGCCGCTGGAGCGCAGGCGGTCATCGACTTCTGGGAGAACGAGATCATCTCCCCGCGGATGTCGAGCCTGCTCGCGGAGGCGGGCGGTGCGTTCTTCGAGGACTCGCTCGAGATCGAGACCGAGGCCACGATCTGGACGAGGCTGCTGCCCGAAGCGTTCCGGGCGCGCCACGGGTACGACCTCATCCCGTACCTGCCGGTCGTCGTCGAGCTCAAGGAGAAGTACCTCTACGACTTCGACGACATCGTGACCACTCGCGTCCGCGATGACGTGAACCAGGTGCTGAGCGACCTCTATACCGAGCACCACCTCATCCCGTTCCGGGACTGGGCGCACTCGCACGGGCTGCAGTACCGTGTGCAGGCCTATGGACTCGAGCAGGACTCGATCGATCAGGCCGGTGTCGTCGACATCCCCGAGACGGAGTCCCTCGGTGCGAAGAACGTCGACGACTACCGCGTCCTCGCGAGCGGGCGCGACATCGCCGGGCGCACGATCCTCTCGTGCGAATCCGCCGCGTACCTCGGCAAGTCCTACTCGGCCACGATGCTCGACGTCCTGACGACGCACGCCGAGATGTTCGCGGGCGGCGTCAACCAGTCGGTGCTCCACGGGTTCCCGTACGCGACGGCGCCCGGTGCAGGCTGGCCGGGCTTCGCGGCGTTCACGCCGTACTACAACAACTCCGTGGGCTATTCCGAGGCGTGGGGGCCGCGGATGCCGGTGTGGACGCACATGCCCGATGTCGCCGCGTACCTCGCCCGCACCCAGTGGGTGCTGCGCGCGGGTCGGCCGCGCTACGACATCGCATTCCTGCGGCAGAAGGGCTGGGCGCAGACCGGCATCGGGGCGCCGTGGGCCACGGCGTCGGGCATTCCGGTCGGCTGGACGCATGGTTTCCTCACGGGCTCCAGTCTCGAGCGCGACGGTGCCGTGCTCGAGGGCGGCCGACTCGCGCCCGACGGCGGCGCCTACAAGGCGATCATCGTCGACATCGACCGCTTCCGCGGCAGTGAGGCGACCCTGACGGTCGCGACGGCGGAGCGGCTCGTGGAGTTCGCGGACGCCGGGCTGCCGATCGTGCTCTTCGGCGACTGGTCGAAGCCGGCCGCCGTGGGCCTCCGCCCGGCCGACGAGAACGCGAGGGTCGCCGAGCTGGTCGGTCGGCTCGTGGACTCGCCGTCGGTGGCGCTCGCGGCCGGCAACAACGACATCCCCGTCGCGCTCGGAGCCCTCCGCGTGGCGCCCGACGTCGATCACGCGGCATCGAACCTCAAGCACATCCGCCGAGTCGAGGACGGCGTCGACTACTACTACCTCGTGAACGCGAAGCACAATCCGGCGAAGGACAAGCTCGTGCCGATCGACCAGGAGGTCGTGCTCACCGCGGCAGCCGACGATGCGGTGCCGTGGCAGCTCGACGCCTGGAGCGGAGAGGTGCGCCCCATCGCCGACCACCGTCGTGACGGCGACCGGGTGACCGTACGGGTTCGGTTGCAACCGGCGCAGTCGACGGTCATCGTGCTCGCGCCGCGCATCTGGGCGGGGAAGGGGTTCCCGGAGGTGCAGGTCGTGGAGACGAGCGCCTCCGCCGTGCGGGCCGGGCACAAGACCGTCGAACTGGTGACCGACGCGGCGGGTCCGGTGCACGCACGACTCGCCGACGGCCGTACCGTTCGGGCGACCGTCCCGGAGCTGCCCGCGGCGGTCGGGCTCACCGAGTGGGCGCTCGCGGTCGAGGACTGGCAGCCCGGGTCGTCCGTGACCGATACCGCGAAGCCCGTGGTCGACGTTCGGCTGTCGGAGCTGGTGCCCTGGAGCGCCATCCCCGGCCTCGCCGACACCTCAGGCGTCGGCCGGTACACCACCCGCGTGAAGCTCGGCCCCGAGTGGGTGACGAGTCGCGCGGGTATCCGCCTCGAACTGGGCCGGGTCGTCGACACGTTCCGCGTGCGGGTGAATGGGAAGGACGTCGAGGCTCGCGACCTGACCTCGCCCGTGGTCGATGTGAGCGGGTTGCTCCACCCCGGCGAGAACGAGATCCAGATCGAGGTCGCCTCGACGCTCATCAACCGCATGCGGGTGGTGAATCCCGTCGTCTACGGCGGCGTGAAACGCGCGGACTACGGCCTGCTCGGGCCCGTCGTCATCCGCCCGTACGGCGTGGTCGAGGTGCGCTGATCCTGCGACGGATGTCCCGGCCGGCGACCCCGGGACGGGGCATCCGTCGCCTCCGCCGAGGTCTGGGAGCGCCGGCCGACCGGCCTCATTCGGGGTCCGCAGGGGCGTGGCGTTGTCGCCACCAACGCTGAATCGATTCACAATTGGAGTGCGCCGCTGGTGCCGGCGCCTGTCGTCATGTAGAGATGTCGGTGCGACCACCGGCGCGAAGGGGGAAGCTCGAATGGCAGTGAGTGTGCGCGAAGTCGCCGCACGGGCGGCCGTGTCGGTGGGCACGGTCTCGAACGTGCTCAATCGGCCCGACAAGGTGTCGCCGGCCACGGTGGAGCGGGTGCACGCCGCCATCCGGGAGCTCGGCTTCGTTCGCAACGACGCCGCTCGGCAGCTGCGCGCCGGTCGCAGCCGCTCGATCGGACTCGTCGTGCTCGACGTGCGCAACCCGTTCTTCACCGACGTCGCGCGGGGTGCCGAAGATCGTGCCGCCGAAGACGGCATGACGATCCTGCTCGGCAACAGCGACGAGAACGCCGACCGCGAGGGTTCTTACCTCGACCTGTTCGAGGAGCAGCGCGTGCACGGCGTGCTCATCACGCCGCTCACCGACGACCTTCCGCGTCTCGAGCGGCTGCAGGGCCGCGGCACGCCCGTCGTCCTCGTCGACCGTGAGGCGGCCGACCGCCGCTTCTCGTCGGTCGCGGTCGACGACGTCGTGGGCGGCGAGCTCGCCGTGCGCCATCTCGCTGAGATCGGCCGGCGCCGCATCGCCTTCGTCGGCGGCCCGATGGCGATCCGTCAGGTGACCGATCGCCTCGAGGGTGCCCGGCGCGCGGTCGAGGCGACACCGGGCATGACGATGGAGGTCGTCGAGACCGAGTCCCTCACCGTGCTCGCGGGGCGGGCGGCCGGTGCCGCCATCCGCGAGCGCGCGGCATCCGATCGGCCCGACGCCGTCTTCGCCGCCAACGACCTGCTCGCCATGGGCGTGCTCCAGGCGCTCATGATGCAGGGCACGGTGCTGGTGCCCGATGACATCGCGCTCATCGGGTACGACGACATCGACTTCGCGGCGGCGGCGGTCGTGCCCCTGTCGTCGATCCGGCAGCCGGCGGCACTCATCGGGTACACGGCGGTCGACCTGCTCCTGAAGGAGGCCGGCGAGGCCGACGGCGACGAAGGCGAGCAGGAGCGGGAGCGCGAGCGCGTGATCTTCCAGCCCGAGCTCGTCGTGCGCGGGTCGACCGTCCCCGACGCCGCGTCGCATCCGTCGGCCCCGTGACCGGCGCGGCCGACGGTGAACTACCCGCGCGCCGGCGTCGACTCGCGCAGCACGACCTCGGTCGCCACGGCGCGGGCAGCGGCATCCGTATCGCCCAGCGCGAGCCGAAGCGCGCGGCGGCCGAGCGCTTCGAGCGGTACGCGCACCGTCGTGAGCGGCGGGGTGACGTCGCGCGTGGTCGGGATGTCGTCGAAGCCGGCGACGGCGACGTCGGTGCCGGGGGTGAGCCCTGCGTCGCGGATCGCCGAGAGCGCACCGACGGCCATGATGTCGCTGGCGGCGAAGACGAGCTCGACCCCGGCGAGGCCGCGCGCGAGCAACCGCCGCATGCCGTCGTAGCCGCCGTCGCGCGTGAACGCCGTGCGCACGATGTCGTCGTCGCGCAGCTCGCCGCCGCTCGCTTCGAGCCCGGCGCGGAAGCCCTCGAGGCGATCGATCTCGGCGAGCAGCCCCTCGCTGCCGGTGAGGACGCCGAACCTGCGGTAGCCGATGCCGGTCAGCGCGCGCGCGAGTGCCACGGCGCCGCCGGCGTTGTCGACGAGCACCGTGCGCAGGTCGAGTTCGTTGCGGCCGATGAGCACGACCACGCCGCCCCCGCCTTCGTACGCTCGGAGCTCCTCGCCGAGCGCGCTCTCGGCGGTGTCGGCCGTGGGCCGCGATCCGGCCAGGATCATGACGCGCGGACGTTGCCCTCGGAGGGCGCGAACCAGGTCGAGCTCGCGCTCGGCGTCGCGATCGGTCACCGCCATCGTGACGATGAGCGCAGCACTCTCCGCCTCGGCGATGACGCCTGCCGCGACCGACGAGAAATAGGGGTCGGAGATGTCGGCGACGAGCAGCGCGACCGTGGTCGTCGTTCCGCGGACCATGGCCTGGGCGGAGACGTTGGGGGAGTAGTCGAGCCGCGCCGCCGCCTCCAGCACGCGCTGGCGGAACTCGTCGTTCACCTTGCGGGTGCTGCCGTTGATCGAGCGCGACGCGGTGGCCAGCGAGACGCCCGCCTCGCGGGCGACGTCATGCAGGGTCGCGGGTCGGTTCGGGCGAGTGTCGATGCCGCTGTCGGTCATCAGTCCTCCTGCGCTTCGGCGCGGGCGCCGCGACTCGCCTAGGCGGCGCGAGTCGGATGTCGCGAGCGGGCCGTTGGGCGTCGTGTCGGTGGTACTGGTAGGAATGATACAACTCAGGCAGCGCTTTCCCACAGGTGGAGCCACCGTGACCCGTCGCGTCGTCGCGTCGTCGCGATGACCGAGCCCGTGCGCCGGCTCGCGCGCGCCGGAGCCGAGTTCGCCTGCTCCGGCCGGCTGAGCCCACGTCACATGGGAGGCCCGCTCGGGAGGGCTGGGTATGGTGGAAGCGCCGCGCGCGAGCTTGCACCACGTGGCAGCCCCGCTCGACAGGAAGGTCCGCGCGTGAGTTCACATCGCTCTGCCATCGAAGACGTCTACGCCCAGGTGCTGGCGCGCAACCCCGGCGAAGCCGAGTTCCACCAGGCCGTGCACGAGGTCTTCGACTCGCTCGACCGGGTGCTCGAGAAGCACCCCGGGTACGTGCAGGCATCGATCCTCGAGCGCATCTGCGAACCCGAGCGGCAGATCATCTTCCGCGTGCCGTGGGTCGACGACGCCGGTCGCGTGCAGATCAACCGCGGTTTCCGCGTGCAGTACAACTCGGCGCTCGGCCCGTACAAGGGCGGCCTGCGGTTCCACCCGACCGTGACACTCGGCACCGTCAAGTTCCTCGGCTTCGAGCAGATCTTCAAGAACGCCCTCACCGGCATGCCCATCGGCGGCGGCAAGGGCGGCAGCGACTTCGACCCGAAGGGCCGCTCCGACGCCGAGGTCATGCGGTTCTGCCAGTCGTTCATGACCGAGCTCTCGCGGCACGTCGGCGAGTACCGCGACGTTCCCGCCGGCGACATCGGGGTCGGCGGCCGCGAGATCGGCTACCTCTTCGGCCAGTACAAGCGCATGACCAACCAGTACGAGTCGGGCGTGCTCACCGGCAAGGGCCTCACGTGGGGCGGTTCGCTCGTGCGCACCGAGGCGACCGGCTACGGCGCCGTGTTCTTCACCGAGCACATGCTCGCGACGAAGGGGCGCGCGTTCGACGGCGCCCGCGTGCTCGTATCGGGGTCGGGCAACGTCGCGACGTACGCGATCGAGAAGGTGCACGCCCTCGGCGGCATCGTCGTCGGCGCGTCCGACTCGGCGGGCGCCGTGCACGACCCCGACGGGATCGACCTCGACCTGCTGCGCGACATCAAGGAACGCCGGCGCGAGCGCATCAGCGTGTACGCCGACGAGCGCGGCGGCCGGGCGAAGTTCCTGCCCGGGGCATCCGTCTGGGACATCGACAGCGACGAGCCGATCCAGGTCGCCCTGCCGTGCGCCACGCAGAACGAGATCAGCGAGGCGCAGGCCGCGAAGCTCGTCGCCGGAGGGCTCATCGCGCTCGCCGAGGGCGCCAACATGCCCACGACTCCCGGTGCGATCCGCGTGCTCAAGGAGGCCGGGGTGCTGTTCGGGCCGGGCAAGGCCGCGAACGCGGGCGGCGTCGCGACATCGGCGCTCGAGATGCAGCAGAACGCCTCACGCGACTCGTGGAGCTTCGAGCACACCGAGGCGCGGCTCGCCGAGATCATGGCCGGCATCCACGAACGCACCGCCACGACCGCCGAAGAGTACGGCGCGCCCGGCGACTACGTGGTCGGCGCGAACATCGCGGGGTTCATCCGCGTCGCCGACGCGATGCTCGCGCTCGGCGTGATCTGAGCCTCAGGCCTCCGCGCACCCCGCGAAGTGACGCAAATCGTCGGTAAGCGCGGCGCGTTCCAACGGTTTGCGTCATCTCGCGAGCGGGCGGGCGGAGCTCAGCCCGCGGTGCCGGCGCGATCGGGCGCCCGAAGGTCGGGTGTGCGGTGCCCGGGCGTTCGATGCTCGGGCGTTCGATGCTCGGGCCGGCGATGCTCGGGCCCGCGATGTTCGGGCCCGCGCGGCGGCCGCTTCGGCAGCGGGATCGGCGACGTGAGCGCCACCTCCTCCGAGAAGTCGGCGGGCACGAGGCGATCGTTCGCGACCGAAGAGGCGGCCGGCGCCACCGGAACGGACTGCGTCTCGATCGCGGAGAGCGCCGCGGTCGGGGCATCCGCGAATCGAACGACGGGTCGCCACGCGGAATCCGGATGCCGCGCCAACCGCATTCCCCGTGAGAACACGAGCCAGCCCAGCCCGATGAGGGCGGCGACCGCGGCCGCGACCGCCGCGACGCCCAGCGCCCAGCGCGGCCCCAGGCCGTCGGCGACCGCGCCGACGATGGGTGCGCCGACCGGGGTGCCGCCGACGAGGATCGCCATGTACAGCGCCATGACGCGACCGCGCAGCGCGGGATCGGTCGTCGTCTGCACGTAGCCGTTGGCCGTCGTCAGGATCGTGACGGCGCCGAGGCCGATGAGGATCGTCGAGGCCGCGAACGTCCAGAAGCTGGGCATGAGCGCCGCGATCAGCGTCGCGAGGCCGAAGAACGCGGTTGCCAGGATGACGACGCGGATGCGCGCGCGCTCGCGGCGGGCGGCGAGCAGCGCACCCGTGAGTGAGCCGATCGCGAGGATCGACGAGAGCAGGCCGTATTCGCCGGCACCGCGCCCGAACTCGACCGCCATCGTCGACGAGAAGATCGGGAAGTTCATGCCGAACGCACCGATGAGGAACACGATGACGAACACGATCATGAGATCGGGCCGCGTCAGCACGTAGCGGAAGCCCGCGATGAACTGCCCCGACTCCCGTGGCGCTCGCGACACCGGCCTCAGCCGCCCGCCGCGCAGCATGGCGAGCGCGCCGAGCACCGCGATGAACGAGATGGCGTTGATGACGAACACCCAGCCCGAGCCGACCAGCACGATGAGCACGCCGGCGACGGCGGGGCCGATGAGGCGGGCGGAGTTGAACGACGCCGAGTTCAGCGCGACCGCGTTCGACATGTTCGAGCTCGAGACGAGGTCGGAGACGAAGGTCTGGCGCGCGGGCATGTCGACGGCATTGACGACGCCGAGCGCGAGGGCGAACGCGTAGAGGTGCCAGAGCTCGGCGTGGCCGAGGATGAGCAGCAGGCCGAGGCCGAGGCCGAGCAGCATGAGCGCCGACTGCGTGAAGAACAGGATCTTGCGGCGCTCGAAGCGGTCGGCGAGGAGGCCGGTGATGGGCACGAGCAGCAGTTGCGGGGCGAACTGCAGTGCCATGGTGATGCCGACGGCGAAGGCGTCGTTGTCGGTGAGTTCGGTGAGGACGACCCAGTTCTGGGCGGTGGCCTGCATCCAGGCGCCCACGTTCGAGACGAGGGCGCCGATGAACCAGATGCGGTAGTTGCGGTGGGCGAGGGAACGGAACATTGCACTCACTGGGTGGCGAGCCCTCCCATCAGTTCTGCGGCGCGGGCGAGCACGGCGCGGTCTTCTTTCGAGAGGTCGCGCAGGCGGGTGGTGAGCCACGCGTCTCGCTGCGAGATGGTGGCCTTGACGAGGGCGATGCCCGCGTCGTTCAGGGCGATGTTGGTCTTGCGGCGGTCGATCTCGTCGGCGGTGCGCTCGATGTAGCCCGTCTCTTCGAGGCAGTTGACCGTGCGGTTCATCGACGGCGCCGACACCTTCTCGCGCTCGGCGAGTTGGGTGAGGGTCTGCGTGCCGCCGCGGTAGAGGGCGCCGAGGACGGCGAACTGCGCGTCACTGAGTGCCTCGTCGGCCTTCTGCGCGCGCATTCGGCGGGCCAGTCGGAACGTCGCCAAGCGCAGCTCGGTGCTCTGCTCTGCGATGGTTGCCATGGCTAATTAGTGTAGCTCATTAGCATTGCTAAGTAAAATTGAGGTCTCGAGGTTCAGGTCCGATGATGAAATCGATTTCGGATTTTCCCGATCCGCCGTATCGTGGCCGAGACGATCGAGGAGGATCATGCGCCATGTCCGTAGCATCAGCAACCCAAGCACCCGGAGCGGAATTCGACGAGGTGTCTGCGCCGCCATGGCGGTCACAACGGCCCTCACGCTCAGCGCATGCGCCGGCCCGAACGCGGGCGGGGCTGCACCGGTGATGCTCGATCCTGACCCCGACAAGCCGTTCGTGCTCGAGGGCGTCGGGAACGTCACCGAGATCGCGAAGCTCACCGGACCCGACGCGATCAACGACACCGAGGCGGTCGGCGTCGCCGGCACCGACCTCGGCTCGATGGTCAATCTGGGCGACAGGACGTTCTTCCTGTTCGGCGACACGTTCGGGGATCGCGACCCCGATTCGTACGGCGGGCAGGGCGGCATGTGGCGCTCGAACGTCTCGGCCTGGACGGTCGACGACGACCCGAGCGACGGCATCGCCTTCGACGGCTGGACGCCCGTCGACGACATCGGCCTCGCGGCCGCCCTCGTCGAGGGCGAGCACGACGCGAACGATGGCTCGGGCGAGGTGACGAAGATCCCGACCTACGGCTTCGCGATCGACGACACCCTCTACTTCTCATATATGTCGGTGAAGTTCTGGGGCGAGCCCGGCGCCTGGGACGCGAACTACGCGGGCCTTGCCAAGTCGACCGATGAGGGCGAGACCTGGGCCGCGCTCGAGTCGCCGAGGTGGGCGGGTGACTCGAACTTCATCCAGGTGGCGACCGCCCATGTCGTCGACGAGGGCACCGAGTACGTGTATTTCTGGGGTATCCCGGCCGGTCGCTTCGGCGGCGTTCAGTTGATGCGGGTGCCTGCGGCGGTCGAGGCCGTCGAGGATGACTCGGCGTACGAGTACTTCGCGGGCTCCGATGGCGATGCGCCCTCGTGGAGCTCCGAGATCGGCGATGCGATCACGGTGCTCGACGGCACGATCGGCGAGCTCTCGGTGATGTGGTCGGATCACCTCGACCGCTGGATCATGAGCTACTCGGACGCCGGCAACGCCTACGTGCGAGAGGGGATCACGCCGTGGGGGCCGTGGGGTGAAGCGATCGAGATGGTGTCCGCCGCCGACTACCCGGGGCTCTATTCGCCGTACCTGAATCCGCGCTACGTCTCCGACGACGGTCGCACGATCTACTTCACGCTGTCGCTGTGGGGTCCGTACAACGTCTACTGGTTCGCGGCCGAACTCGAGCGGGGCGAGTGAGTCGGCGTCGGCGCGCGGCATCCGGCCATTGCGCTTGAAATCGATTTCGCATACTCTGGCCGACAAGTTGAGGTCAACGGCGAACCGAGAACCTGCCGGGCACCACGGCCGAAGCTCAATCGAACCGGGATTCCTGACCCGGCCACAGCATCGACTCATCGACGAGTCGAGTTCCTGAGGAGGGACGAATGCACAAGAGAATGAAGGGCCTCGCCAAGGCCGCCGCCGGTGTTGCGGCCGCGGCACTGCTCATGACGGGGTGCACCCCCGGAGGCGATGGAGGCGGGGGCGCGACGGGCAGCCCCGACAGCGGCGAGCTCAGCTTCGTCTATATGGGCGACGCCGACCAGCAGAAGGCGTTCAACGCGCTGTTCGCGGAGTTCAACAAGGAGTACCCCGACATCAAGCTCAAGGCCGTCGGCATCCCGAGCGGCAACTGGGCCACTTTCTCCACGACCGTGGCGACACGGTTGGCCGGCGGACAGAAGATCGACATCATCCAGGTGGCGACCGAGGGGCAGCGCCTGTTCGCGTCGAAGGGGATCCTCGAGGACCTCGCGCCTTATATCGAGCAGGACCAGGACGTCGTCGACGACTACTGGGCCGACATCAACCCGAACCTGCAGAAGTTCAATGAGGAGTTCGCGTCGGGTCCCGACGGTGAAACCGTCTTCATCCCCGGTGGATTCAACACGATGGCGATGTACCTCAACAAGCCGGTGTTCGAGAAGGCCGGCGTCGCGATTCCCGAGGACGGCAACTGGACCTGGGACGAGTTCGTCGCGGCGGGCAAGCAGATCAAGGAGAAGACGGGCGCGTACCTCACCGGTGCAGGCTCGGGCTACTTCGTCGACGTCATGCCCTGGCTGACGACGAACGGTGCCAGCACGTTCAACGCGGACTGGAGCGAGCCGACGTACAACTCGGACGCCGCAGTCGAGTCGGCCGAGTTCGCGCGGAGCCTCGTCGAGATGGGCCTGGCTCCGAAGCCCGGCGGGCAGTTCGACGGCAACACCGCGTTCAAACAGGGCAAGCTCGCCACCCTCAACGGCGGTCGCTGGCCGGTGCTCGGCATCCGCGACATGGAGATGGTCGACCAGACCGTCGTCGTGAACTGGCCCACGCAGACCGAGAACGGATCGCCCGTCGGGTGGGACGCGTGGAACATCACGAAGAACAGCGAGAACAAGCAGGCTGCCTGGACGTTCATCAAGTTCCTCATGTCGCAGGAGGCCGGCGAGTACTTTGCGCAGATCGGCGGAACGATCGTGCCTGCCCGCGAATCGGTCGCGAACTCCGCAGCCTTCACGGACAACGCACCGGAGGGCACGGTCAGGCTGAGCGAGGCGATGTCGTTCGCGACGCCGATTCCGTCGATCGACCAGGGCGCCGAGGCGCAGAAGGCCATCGAGGAGGCGTGGGCCACCATCGTGGCCGGCCAGGGCGAAGCGCAGAAGACCCTGGACGCGGCGCAGGCCGAGCTGGAGTCGCTGGTCGGTGAGTGACGACACGATCGTGGCGCGGCGCCCTGAAGCCCTGCTTCAGCGGCGCCGCGCCGAGGCGGCGGGCTGGCTGTTCGTCAGCCCCGCCGTCCTCCTCTTCCTGATCTTCGTTGCCGGGCCGTTCGTCTTCGCGATCGTGCTCGCCTTCCTGAAGTGGGATCTGCTCACGCAGCCCGAGTTCGTGGGGCTGGCGAACTTCGAGCAGCTGTTCTCCGACCCCGAGCTGCCGCAGGTGCTCTGGAACACCTTCGTGTTCGCGTTCGCCTCGATCGTCACGCACCTCGTGTTCGGGCTGCTGCTCGCGCTCGGGGTGAACAATCTCATCAGCCGATCGATCGGCTACTTCGCGCGAGTGGCGATCTTCTTCCCGTTCCTGATCTCATGGGCGGCGGTCTCGCTGCTGTGGAAGTACGTGCTCGACCCGACGTTCGGCTACGTCGGCCAGTATGCCGCGATGTTCGGCATCGAGCTGCCGAACTTCCTCGCCGACCCCGCGTGGGCGCTCCCGGCGATCATCTTCATCGACCTCTGGCACACGCTCGGGTTCACGTTCATCATCATGCTGGCGGGCCTGCAGACCGTGCCGTCGGAGCTGCTCGAGGCCGCGCGCACCGACGGGGCGACCGCCTGGCAGATCTTCTGGAACGTGACCCTGCCGCTCATGTCGCCGACCTTGTTCTTCGCGACGATCATCACGTTCATCGGGGCGTTCCAGATCTTCGACCCGATCCAGATCATCACGAAGGGCGGGCCGCAGGGCTCGACCACGACGATCATCATGTACCTGTACGAGAAGGGGTTCCAGGCGTTCGACATGGGCTACGCCGCCGCGGTCGCCCTGCTCGTCTTCGTGATCATCATGGGTGTGACGCTGTTGCAGTTCATCGGCCGCAGAAGATGGGTGCACGAATCATGACGACCATTTCGCAGGCACGACCCGTGCCGGGCGACGACGTGCTCGTGGCCCTCGAGAAGGCCGGGCGCCGCAAGGCGCGGCGGCGCACCCCGGGCGGCGTGGTCGTCGACGTCGTCCTCGTCGTGTTCGGCGTCCTCATGATCTCGCCGCTCGTGTGGCTCATCGTGCAGAGCCTCACCGTGCCGGAGTTCGCCTTCGCGAGTCCGCCGAGCTGGCTGCCGCTCCCGTTCACGCTCGAGAACTTCGCCGACGTGTTCGACTACATGCCGTTCTTCCAGCAGTTCGCCAACTCGCTGCTGCTTGCGGCCATCTCGACGGCCGGATCGCTGATCTTCTCGGTGCTCGCGGCGTACGCCTTCGCGCGGATCGATTTCCGCGGCAGCCGGTTCCTGCTGGTGCTCATGCTGTCGGCGCTCATGGTGCCTGCCCAGCTCGTGATCATCCCGATCTTCATCATGATGCGGCAGGTGGGGCTCGTCGACACCCTGGCCTCGCTCTGGTTGCCGGCCCTCATCAACGTCTTCCAGATCTTCTTCCTCTCGCAGTACTTCAAGACGATCCCGCGCGAACTCGACGAGGCCGCGCGCATCGACGGGGCGGGCCACCTGTGGATCCTCTTCCGCATGCTCGTACCGCTCTCGGCGCCGGCGATCGCGGCGCTCGCGATCCTCGGCTTCGAGGCGTCGTGGAACGGCTACTTCGGTCCGCTCATCTTCCTGTCGAGCCCCGAGAACATGACCCTGCCGCTCGGACTCGTCACGCTGCAGAATGGCTTCGGCGCTGCACCGGCCGTCGTCGTGTTCGCGGCGATCACGATGGTCGTCCTGCCGCTCCTCGTCGTCTTCCTCGCCTTCCAGCGGCAGATCGTCGAGTCGGTAGCGTCGACGGGGCTGAAGGGATGACCCGCGTGGCCGCCGGGCGCGCCGCCGACGAGAGCCCGGTCGTCGACCCGGTGCTGCGCCGCCTGCCCGGTGCGGCGTGGCGGTCGCTGCCGGCGCTCGCGGTGCTCGGTGTCGCCGTCGTCGCCGCGTACGTCGGCGCCGGGTGGCTGCTCGGGCCGAGTTCGCCGCTCGCCTGGGTCGCCGTCGGCATCGTCGCCGCTCCGGCGGTCGCGTGGGCGGTCGACCGGATGCAGGGCGAGCTCTTCGAGCTCGACGACCGCCGACCGGGCGTCGGGCGCCGGCTCGTGGTCGTCTGGACGTGCACGCTCGCCCCGTGCCTGCTCGCGGCGTGGAGCAGCTTCGTCGCGGCCATCGCCGATTCGTCGGGTTCGCCGTACTTCCAGGTGCTCGCCGTGGCGGGCACGGTGCTGGTGGTGGTGGTCGCGCTCGTCGCTGTCGTCGCCATCCCGGTCGGCACCATGCGCGGCGACGTCCGCGTCCGCACCATCGTCGTGATGTCGTTCCTCGCGACGATCCGGCGCCCCCTCGGCCCGCTCGCCGCGATCGTCGTCACGGTCGCCGTGGTCTGGCTCGGGCTCACCTGGTTCACCGGGCTGCTCGCCCTCGCGGCGCCCGTCTTTGCCGTACTCGCGGTCGCCGCCGCCTGGCCGACCGTCACCGCCTTCGGCGTCGCGCTTCCGTCGCTCACCCCGCAGCGCCGCTCGACCGTCGTCCCTGTCACCCCCGCCACGCAAGGAGAGGCATGACCGACATCCTCCGACAGGATCTTCCGCACACCGAGGCGCCCGCGCTCGCGATGCCCATCGGCGGTATCGGCACCGGCGGCTTCGCCGTCAACGCCGACGGGTCGCTGCGCCAGTGGCAGTTGCAGGGCATGCCGAACCACGTCGGCGCCCTGCCGGGCACGGGCTTCTGGATGCGCGTCACGCAGATCGAGCCGCCGCTCGACGTCGTGACGATGGTGCAGGGGCACCCCGTCGACGATCCGCGTGCGTCGCTGACGACGGATGCGGCGGTGCCGGAATGGATGTCGGCGGCGGCCGGGCGGTTCGCCGCCTTCGGGTCGGCCCGGTTCAGCGGCACGTACCCGATCGCCGAGATCGAGCTGAGCGATCCGAGGCATCCCGTCGCGGTGACGATGCGCGCGCTGAACCCGATGGTGCCGGGTGACGTCGAGACGAGCGGCATCCCGACCGGGCTGTTCTCGTTCACGCTCACGAACACGGGGGAGTACCCGGTGCACGGCACGCTCGCCGGCTCGCTGCTGAACGCGGCCGGCTGGGACGGCATCACCCCGATCGGCGAGCACACCCCGGGACTCGGCGGCAACGTCAACCGGCTGCTGCGCGGGCGCGGGTGGTCGCGCGTCGTGATGGACAACCCCTCGCTCGACGAGTCCGACCAGCTCGCCGGGCAGCTCGTGCTCGCGGCCGACGACCCGACGGCCGCCGTCCTCGCCAGGTGCACGGGCGTCGAGCACCTGCGCGCCTTCCTCGACTCGCGGGCGCTCAACGACGGCCGCTCGCGCCTCGAGGTCGCGCCCACGGTCGGCGACCCCCAGCTCAACGCGCCGCGCGGCGGGTCCGGCGCGAGCGCGCCCGGCCGCTCTTGGCTCGGGGTCGTCGGTGTGCCCTTCTGGCTCGAGCCGGGGCAGTCGCGCACGATCCGGTTCTCGATGTCCTGGCACTTCCCGAACCGCTTCGTCGACATCGAGCAGTTCGGGCGGCCGCACCCCGAGACCGGGGCGTCGCGCTTCCACCTCGGCAACGCCTACGGACTGCGCTTCCGCGACGCGCTCGACGTGCAGGCCGAGGTCGAGCATCGCTGGGAGGAACTCGTCGAACGCACCTCGCGCTGGACGGAGACCCTCACCTCATCGAGCCTCGCGCCGCGCGAGGCCGACTACCTCGCCGCGCAGGCCGCCTACGTGCGCAGCCCAACGTGCTTCATCGGCGCCGACGGCCGGTTCTACGGCTACGAGGGCTCGCTCGGTGCATCGACCTGGATGTGGTCGGGCGTGTTCGGCGGCTCGTGCCCGCTCAACTGCACGCACGTCTGGCAGTACGAGGCCGCGCTCGCGGGGCTCTGGCCCGAGCTCGAGCGCGACATGCGCGACACCGAGTTCGACGTCATGCAGGCGCCGAACGGCGCCATCCCGCACCGGCTGCGGGTGCCGACCTACATCCCGCAGATGATCGGCGAGATGATCGGCGGGCCCGAGGAACCGGCGCTCGACGGCATGCTCGCGACGATCCTCAAGTCGCTGCGCGACGTGCAGCGCGGCGCAGGCGCCGAATGGCTCGACCGGCGCTGGCCGTCGCTCGAGCGCCTGTACCGTCACATCACCGAGAAATGGGATGCCGACGGCGACGGTGTGATGCACGGCATCCAGCCGTCGACGCACGACATCGACCTGGCCGGGGTCAACCCGTTCATGGGCTCGCTGTGGCTCGCGGCGCTGCGCGCGTACGAGGAGCTGGCGCTGCTCGCGGGCGACGACGATGCGGCCGCCGAGGCGCGGGAGCGCTTCGAGGCCGGCTCGCGCGGTTACGACGAGGCGCTCTTCGACGGCACCCACTACATCCAGCGTCTCGACGAGGGCGACCCGACCGACTTCCAGTGGATGACGGGCATCCTCAGCGACCAGGTCATCGGGCAGTGGTGGGCGCACCAGCTCGGGCTCGGGCACATCCTGCCCGCCGAGCACGTGCGGAGCGCGCTGCGCCACGTCGTCGGCTCGAACCTCAGGCACGGCTTCGCCGACTTCAGCCACCCGTACCGGGTCTACGCCGACACCGCCGACGACGTCGGGCTCCTCATGTGCTCGTGGCCCGACGGCGGCCGGCCGGAGGTGCCGACGCGGTACGCCGACGAGGTCTGGACGGGCATCGAGGCGCAGGTCGCCGCGCACTGCCTGTTCGAGGGCCTCGACGCCGAGGGGCAGGCCGTGCTCGACGGCCTGTGGAACCGCCACGACGGCTCGCGGCGCAACCCGTACAACGAGATCGAGTGCGGTGACCACTACGCGAGGGCGATGGCCGGGTGGACGGTGCTGCAGGCGCGGTCGGGCGTGCGCGTCGACGAGGCGACGGGGACCATGCACGTCGGGCCCGCCGGGCGCTGGCCGTGGATCGCGTCGACCGGCTACGGCACGGTCGTTGTGACCGATGCCGACGTCGACGTCGACGTCGCCGAGGGGGAGTTCGCCCTCGAGATCGTTCGCCGCTAGGAGACCCAACGGAGAGCGGGCGGCGCGCTGAGCGCGTCGCCCGCACTCGAGCGGGCCGTCAGGCCCGCGGCGGCGTCGCTCCGAGGTCGGGGACCGGCGCCGTCCCGAGGTGCACCTCCAGGTCGTCGGCCGTCGGGGTCTTCGGACGCCGAGCCGTGGGCCGGTCGAGGTAGAACATCGCGGTCGAGGCGATGTCGTCGCGCAAGGGCAGGTAGCGCCATCCGCTGCGCCAGCCGAGCGCCTGGATGTCGACCTTCGGCAGGCCGGTGGTGAAGTGGATGGGGTCGAGCAGGTGCCAGCGGTACATGCCGAAGCGCTGCTGCGAGACGTAGAGACCATCGGGCCGGATCACCTGCGGCATGCCGAGGTACGGCGTCGAGAACGCGGTGTAGCCCTGGCCCGGGATGTCGAAGTTCCATGCTCCGCCGAAGTAGTCCTCGGTGCCGGTGCCGCAGATCGTCGGGTAGTCGGTGTCGTCGTCGAGGTAGAACTTGATCTCGCCCTCGCCCCACCAGCCGTTGGAGTTCACGCCCCAGGCGAGGTAGGTGCCGACGTACTGGCCCCGGCCCTCGACGCCCTCGAGGATCGTGTGGGGCACGAGTTCCTCGAGGGGGTTGGAGCGACGCCACTGCGCGTGGAAATAGCCGTCGTTCGTGTAGTCGCCGCCGATCTCGTACGTCACCTGGTAGTACACGCGCACGTCGACGACCGAGGTGTTCTCGATCGTGAGCCGGGCGCCCTCCTTGAACGGCATGGGCCAGTACGAGTTGAAGCCGCCGTGCGGGTTCGCCGCGATGACCTGCGAGTTGACCTGTGCGAACACGCCCCAGCCGTTGCAGAAGAAGTCGCCGTAGGGCACTTCGACCGCAGGCTCGTCGGCGCCGTCCCAGTAGGCGCGCAGGATGAGCGTGCGCCAGTTGTCGGTGTGCGTCGTGATCCAGATGTGCGTGATCTTGCCTGCGCCGTCGATGGTGGCGAGGTCGAAGGTCTCGCCGGCCTTGACGTCGACGCTCGGCGAGATCTTCCAGCCCGGTCCGAGATCGCGGGCGCAGGATGCCCCGGTGCCCTCGGTTGCCCGGCCGCCGCCGCCCTTCGCGCCGTCGAAGTTCTCGGGCGAGATCGACCGCGTCTGCAGCGGCCCGATCGCGGCGATCGACGAGAGGTCGGGATTCGGCGGTTGCAGGGAGTTCACGTTCAGCCACTTCCTCGTGTCGGCGCAGCACGTGGGGCGCCCGCGCGCTGGAATCGATTTCAACACTGTAAAGTGGCCTCACCGGCATGTCAACGCGGGCCGGCGCAGGGGCAGGGCGCATGGCGACGATCTACGAAGTGGCGAAGCTCGCGGGAGTTTCGCCGGCGACGGTTTCACGGGTGTTCAACGGGGTGGCCGTCTCCGACGAGAAGGTCGCCGCGGTGCGCGAGGCGGCGCGACAGCTGAAGTTCACGCCGAACCGTACGGCCCGCACCTTGCGCAAGCAGGAGTCCGAGGTGATCGCGCTCGTGATCCCCGATATCGAGAACCCCTACTTCACCGAACTCGCTCGCGGCGTCGAAGACATCGCGCAGGAGGCGGGCTTCTCCGTCGTGCTCTGCAACACCGATGCGCAGCTCGAGAAGGAGGCCACCTACCTCCAGATCGCGATCTCCGAGCACATGGCCGGGGTCATCCTCGCCGCAGCCTCCGATCAAACGAACCTCGATGACATCCAGGCCGCCGGCCGCCCGGTCGTCGCGGTCGACCGGGGCACGGGCTACGACATCGACGGCGTCATCATGGCCAATCGCACGGCGGGGCAGGCGGCGACCGAGCACCTGGTGCGGGCCGGCTACCGGCGTATCGCCTGCATCACCGGCCCGCAGCTGATCGAGACCGCGTACGAGCGGGCTCAGGGCTGGCGCGCTGTCATCGCGCGGCAGTCCCCCGACGCCGACCCCGACGAGCTGCTCCGGTACTCGACCTTCCGTGTCGACGGCGGGCGTGAGGCGATGGAGGAGCTGCTGGCCCTGCCCGAGCCGCCCGATGCGGTCGTCGCCGGCAACAACCTGCTCGGCGTCGGCGCGATCCAGGTGCTCACCGAGCGCGGGCTCACGCCGCCGAAGCTCGGCGTCGCCGTCGTCGGATCGCTGCCCTTCACGACCCTGTCGCCGAGTGCGGTCACGCTCGTCAGGCTTCCGGCACGCCACATGGGAGTGACCGCGGCCAAGATGCTGCTCGAGCGCATCGCGGGTGACGACCAGCCGGCTCGCACGGTGGTGTTGCGCGGCGAGCTGCAGCCGGCACGATCGGCCGACTGAGCCGGAGTGCCCATTCGGCGGGGGAGTTCCCGTCGCTCGTGTTCCCAGCGGCACCTTTGAGCCGATCGGGTCCTCCACGGAGCGGCGCCTCGGTGCGCCGACGGCCGTGGCGGGACATCCGATCGCGGTTGATCATGAAATCGATTTCGCATAGAGTGACCGCAGACTTGGGCGACGGTGATCGAGGAGGAACGCCATGTCGATGCGATGCACCCTCGGGGTCGACATCGGCACATCCAGCAGCAAGGGTGTGCTCGTCGCCGCCGACGGCACCCTGCTCGCCTCCGCGACCCGTCAGCACGAGGTCGACCGCCCGCGCAGCGGCTGGGTCGAGATGGACGCGACGGTCTGGTGGAGCGAGTTCGTCTCGCTCGCCCGCGAACTGCTCGAGACGGTCCCGGATGCCTCGGTCGCTGGTGTCGGCATCAGCGGCATGGGCCCGTGCGTGCTGCTCTGCGACGACGACGACGTCCCCGTGCGACCCGCGATCCTCTACGGCGTCGACACCCGTGCCGGCGAGCAGATCGACCGCATGAACACCGACCTCGGCGTCGACGAGATCGCACGCGTCGGCGGATCGCAGCTCAGCTCGCAGGCCGCCGGGGCGAAGATCGCCTGGGTCGCCGATGAGGAACCCGAAGCCTGGGCGCGTGCCCGTCGTCTCTACATGCCGGCGTCGTGGCTCGCCCGCAAGCTGACCGGCGCCTACGTGCTCGACCACCAGTCGGCCAGCCAGACCTCGCCGCTCTACGACGTCGAGGCCGAGGCATGGCACGAGTCCTGGTGGCAACGCTATGCGGCACCGGTCGAGGCGCCCCCGCTCGCCTGGGCCGGCGACATCGCGGGGGGCGTGACCGCCGAGGCCGCCGCGACCACCGGGCTCGCCGAGGGCACGCCCGTCATCGTCGGCACGATCGACGCGTGGACCGAGGCCGTGAGCGTCGGCGCGCATGAGGTCGGCGACCTCATGCTGATGTACGGCACCACGATGTTCCTCGTCGCGACGGGCGACGAGACACTGCGCACGCCGTCGATGTGGACGACGGCCGGCGCGTTCCCCGGCACGCGCAACCTCGCAGGCGGGCTCTCGACCTCGGGAGCCCTCACCGCGTGGATCGCGGGGCTCACCGACGCCGACTATCCGCAGCTGCTCGCCGAGGCCGCCGAATCGGGTCCGGGTGCGCGCGGGCTCGTCACGCTGCCGTACTTCGCGGGGGAACGCACGCCGATCCAAGACCCCGACGCGCGCGGCGTCATCGCCGGGCTCACCCTCGAGCACGGCAGAGGCGACCTGTACCGCTCGGCGCTCGAGGCGACCGCGCTCGGTGTGCGGCACAACGTCGAGACGATGCGCGCCGCGGGTGCGGACCTGCGCCGCATCGTCGCGGTCGGCGGCGGCACGCAGGGCGAACTCTGGCTGCAGATCGTGTCGGATGTCACGGGGCTCGTGCAGGAGGTGCCCGCGATCACGATCGGGGCGAGCTACGGAGCGGCCTTCCTCGCCGCCGCGGCCGTGGCCGAGCGAGCGGGTGCCGCGCTGCCGCTGATCACCGAATGGAACCCCGTGATCCGAACGATCACCCCCGATTCCGCGACCCGCGAGCGGTACGACGCGCTCTTCGACCGCTACCTGCGGCTCTACGAGGCGAGCAAGTCCGTCGTGCACGAACTCGCCGCCGAGCAACGGAGCCGCGCATGACCCCGCTGCAGGCCCGCCCGAACGCCACCCGTCGCGCCCGAGGCATCCGACTCGCGACCGGTGAGTCCGCCACCGTGAACCTCTTCCCGAACCGACGTGCAACCCCCAGCCAGGAGGCAATATGACCCAGTACACGCTCCCGAAGCCGGCGGCCCGCCCGGCGGCCGAGCCGAACACCGCCTACCTGATCGCGTCGGGCGACCTCCGCGAGTCGGCGAACACGGCCGGGTGGCCGACGCAGGCCGCGATGGAGGCCGATGTCACCGCCGCGCTCGGCGAGCTCGGCTGGAGCGTGGTGCGCGCCAACGGCGTCGATCCCGCGACGGGGCACGGCTTCATCTCGAGCCAGCGCATGGGGCTCGAGGTCTTCAAGGGCATCCCGGTCGACGCGCCCCTCATCGTCGCAGAGGCGGTGTGGCAGTACTCGCACCACGTGCTCGCGGGGCTGCGCACCCACCGGGGCCCGATCCTCACCGTCGCGAACTTCGCGGGCGACTGGCCCGGCCTCGTCGGCCTCCTCGGCCTCAACGCCGGCCTCACCAAGATGGGCAAGGACTACTCGACGATCTGGTCGGTCGACTTCACCGACGAGTGGTTCACGCAAGGCCTGCGCGAATGGATCGAGACCGGCCGCATCGAGCACGACGCCTCGCACGTGCGCCCGCTGCCCGAGCTTCCCGACACCCCCGAGGTCGAACTCGGCCGGGCGCTCGCCGACGAACTGCTCGCCGACAAGGCGATCATCGGCATCTTCGACGAGGGTTGCATGGGTATGTACAACGCGATCTTCGACGACGAACTGCTGAACGGGCTCGGCATCTACAAGGAGCGGCTCTCGCAGTCGGCTCTGTACGCCGAGATGCTGAGGGTGGGCGATGACGAGGCCGATGCGGTGGGCGACTGGCTCGCCGAGCGCGGCATGAGCTTCAAGCTCGGCACCGACGAGGCGACCGAGCTCACCGAGGCACAGCTGCGCTGGCAGTACAAGATGTACATCGCGGCGCTGCGCATCTCCGACGACTTCGGGCTCGACGCGGTCGGCATCCAGTACCAGCAGGGGCTGAAGGACCTCGTGCCGGCGTCCGACCTGGCCGAGGGCCTGCTCAACACGACCGAGCGCCCGCCGGTAGCGTCGCGCGACGGCTCGCGTGTGCTGCACGAGGGCCGCGCCTTCCCGCACTTCAACGAGGCCGACGAGGGTGTCGCGGTCGACGCGCTCGTCACCGACCGCATCTGGCGGGCGATGGGTCTCGTGCCCGACAACACCCTGCACGACGTGCGCTGGGGCGAGGAGTTCGGCGGCGAGTTCGTCTGGGTGTACGAGATCTCGGGCTCGGTGCCCGGCTCGCACCTCGGCGGGTGGCAGCACGCCGAGGGCTGGCGGCAGGACCCGGTGTTCTTCCCCGCAGGCGGTTCGACCGTCAACGGGGTGTCGAAGCCGGGCGAGGTCGTGCTCTCCCGGGTGTTCATCGCCGACGGCGTGCTGCAGGCCGACCTCTTCCGCGGCACCGTCGTCGAGTTGCCGGCCGAGGAGACGCAGCGACGCAAGGACGCCACGAACCCCGAGTGGCCGATCGCGCACGTCGTGCTGCACGAGGTCAGCCGCGACCAGTTCATGGCACGGCACAAGGCGAACCACGCCCAGCTCGTCTACGCACCCGACGCCGACACCGCCGACAAGGCGCTCGTCGCGAAGGCCGCGATGCTCGATCGCCTCGGCGTGAAGGTCAACCTCGTGGGAGCCGTCTCGCTCTGACCCCGCGCACGCACGAGGGGCCCGCGCGATTCGCGCGGGCCCCTCGGAGGCGGGATGCCTCAGTCGCAGACGAGCCTCAGTCGCAGACGAACTTCGCGTCGCCCCACACGCCGTGGGCGCCGTTGATGCTGCCCGGTGCCTCGACGATCAGGTCGACGTACTGCGCCCCCTCGAGGTCGACGTTCACCGACTCGGGCGCGAACCCGGGCGTGAACGTTCGCGACTGGTAGCGGTTGACCCCGTCGGCGTCGACCTTGAAGATCACGTTGCCGGCGAAGCCCGCCTCGAGCCCCACCTCCGCGGTGAAGGCGCTGCACGCCCCGCCCACGTAGTACGTGATCTTCGAAAGCGCGTGCACGCCGAGGCCCTTCGCGTACGTCGGCCGCTCACCCGTCTCAGGATCGGTGTAGTTGATCGCGAGCGGCAGGTCGGGCGAGTTCGCGGCGTCCTTGTTCGCCACGTTCTTGCCGATGACCCCCCAGCCGTTCGTGGCGCTCAGCCACGACAGCTCCGAGGCGAACACCGTGCCGCTCGGCGGCGTCGGCAGCGGCTGATCGACGACCTGCCAGTCGAAGATCTTGAGCCGCGACTCCGTCGGCAGCACGACGTACGCGAGCTCCTTCGCCGGGTTCAGGCGCAGCAGGTTCGAGTACACCTGGTACCTGCCCGTCGGGTACTCGTACACCGCGGGGTTCGTTGCGCTGTTGCGCCCGAGCGAGGTGATCGCGACGCTCGAGCCGCCCAGCCCCGACGCCTGCAGCAGCCAGTTCGGGAAGTACACGCTCTGCTTCGAGACGGTGCCGTCGGTGTAGTGCAGCTCGAGCTCGGGGTTGACCCCGCCGCCCGAGGCCGCCGAGGCGAGCAGGGCGAGGTGGGTTCCCTGCCCCGAGAGTGCGATGGTCTGGCCCGCGGGCGCGACCGAGTCGGCCGCGTCCGAGGGGGCAGGCCAGGTGTACTCGATCGCTGCATCGCCGGTGCCGACGGTGACGGTCGAACCGGGGACGACGCCCGCGCGGGCGAGCGCCTCGGCCGAGAACGTGGCGCCGCCGCCGTCGAAGTTGCCGGCCTTCGCCGTCGCGATCTCGGTCACCGAGTCGGCGTTGAACGCGCCGGCCAGCGACCCGTAGGCGACGTAGAGCTGGTTCGCCCCCGACACCGTGTTCGGGTCGCGCTGCGAGGTGTAGGCCGCCTCGACCGTGACGGTCTGCAGGTCCGCGGCAGCGGCATCCGTCACCTCGAATACGAACTCTGCGCTCGCCGAGCCGCCCGCCTTCACCGTGCCGACGCGGTCGCCGGCCGATGACACGAGGGTCCAGCCCTCGGGCGCGACGGGCGTCAGCACGACATCGTCCTTCGCCTTCGTGCCGGTGTTCCGGAACGTGGCGGCCACCGTGGTCTGCTCACCCTGGAAGATGCGATCGGCAAGGTCGACGGCGACGGATGCCGCGGAGGCATCGGCGTCTTCGCCGCCGACGCTGCTCGTGGCGGCGAGCACGACCTCGGCGCGCTCGCCGGAGGCGATCGGCTCGAGCTTGACCGTGACGACACCGCCGGCGTCGTCGGCGTCGTAGAACCAGCCGGATGCCGCGGCCTCGAGTTCCGCCATCGACCCGTGCTTGCTCAGCCTGGCGTCGTCGATCGTCACGTTTGCCGGAGCCGAGCCGGTGTGCGCCTCGATGACGTACGGGCGGGCGTCGGCCTTGCCCGCATAGTCGCCGTCGCGTGCCCCGATCCCGATGGTCACGGTGCCCTTCTTGCCTGCGGCGGGTGCCGTGACCGAGAAGTCCTGCGTGCTCGAGGCGCCGTCGGCGTAGGCGCGGGTGACCTTGTCATCCTCGTAGAGTGCGAATTCGCTGTCGCCCTGCGGGTACACCGACAGCGTGATGGGCGAGTCCTCGGGAACGAGCGAGGCGTTGCGGGCGATGATGCCCTGCGGCACCAGGGCGCCCGCGCGCACGAAGATCGGCAGACGCTCGAGGGGTGCGGGGTGGCCGTTCAGCACCTGCCCGCCCTCGTGCACCTTGCCCGTCCAGTAGTCGACCCACTGGTCGCCGGCCGGCAGGTAGATGCCGTTGCGCACGGTGGTCTTCGTGAACACCGGGGCGACGAGGTAGTCGCTGCCGAGCAGGAACTCGTTGTTGGCCTCGACGCTGTACGCGCCCGGGTCCTTCGGGTACTCGAGTGCGATCGACCGCATCATCGGCAGGCCGCTGCGGTGCGATTCGGCCGCGAGCGAGTAGATGTACGGCATGAGCTGCTGACGCAGTTGCAGGTAGTCGCGGTTGATCGCGGTCGCCTGCTCGCCGTACAGCCACGGGCGCTTGTCGGTGTTCGCCCAGCCGCTCATCGAGTAGAGCGCGGGCGCGAAGGCCTTCCACTGCAGGTCGCGCACGTAGCTCTCGGCCGAACCGCCGAAGATGCCGTCGACATCACCCGTGGTGAACGGCAGGCCCGAGTTGCCGGCGCCGGTGAGCGCCGAGACCTGCCAGCGCACGGCGTCGAGGTTGCCCGAGTGGTCGCCGGTCCACTGCATGCCGCAGCGCTGCGACCCCGCCCAGCCCTCGACCATGAGCGAGGTGCCGCGAGCGTCCGAGTACTGCTCGATGCCGTCGTGGGCGGCCTCGCAACCCGTGAGCGCGAGGCGGTAGCCCGAGCCGACCCAAGCGACGTCGAGCTTGCGCAGGCGGACGCCGGCTTCACCGACCTCGTACTCCTGCTCGGTGAGCGAGCGCTGCGTCCAGAGGCCGGTCTTCAGGCCGGTCTCGGCCTCGATCGCGTCGACCGTCTCGGGCAGCTCTTGGTACTCGCAGCCGTACCCGTCGTTCACGAGCATCCAGCCGCCCGGCATGTCGTGCTCGACGAAGTCCTTCGCGACCTCGAGCGCCTGCGGAGTGCGCAGTTTCGCCGGGTCCTTGGAGCCCGAGTACGTCGGGCTGGAGCGGTTGTAGCAGTCGGCGTCGCCGTACTCGAGGGCGTACACCGGCGGCATCATCGGCCGGCCGGTGAGCTTCGTGTAGCCGTCGAGCGCCTTCGTGTACGACCCGACGAAGTAGTAGGCGTCGAAGCGCTGCTCGGCGTGCGTGGTGGTGTGCGCCGCGAAGTCGTAGCTGCCCGCGGCGAAGGTGTTGCGCAGCACGCCGTAGCCGTTGGACGACATGTAGTACGGCACCGCGTTCGGGTAGCCCTCGTCGTCCCAGTCGAAGTTGCGCGCGACGTTGATGGTCGCCCCGGTGTGCACCGAGCGGCCGTTCTGCATGCCGCCGCCGAGGAACTGCTCGCCGTCGACCGCGTCGAGGTGCTGGGTGGTCGAGCGGTCGCCGAAGGAGAGCGGCGCGGATTCCGACCAGACCACCGATCCGTCGCTGCGCTTCAGGGTGGCGGCGCCCGAGGCGCGGTCGATCTCGAGCGTGACCGCCGAGGTCGCGATGGCGATCGTGTCGCCGTCGTTCACGTCGACGGATGCCCCGTCGAAGTCGCCGCTGCCCACGACGATGTTCGCGGTGCGGGCGGGGTCGCCCTGCGGGGTGTTGGCGGGATCGGTGAACTCGCCGGTCGGCGTTCCCTCGAGGCGCAGCGTGCGCTCATCGAGGAATGTCGCACGGAGCGCCCCGTGCTCCGCGTCGAGCGTGACGGTCGCGCCGTCCTGTTCGACGTCGACGATGGCCCCGAGCGCCTCACCCGTGTCGTCGACGGGAACCTCTGGGATCACCTTCTTCGGGGTGATGGGCGTGGGTTCGGTCGCCGCGGCCGCCGGTTCGGGCATCGACCCGACCGCGAGGGCGAAGGAACTCAGGCCGGTCACAGCGACGATCGCCGCAAGACCGAGAGCGGTGGCGCGTCGGGGTCGCCCGGCGACGCGTGTTCCAGGTGGAAGCATCATTGCTCGCATTCGTAGGGGTGTGAGTGAATATGGTTGAAACACTGCGAAACGTTCAAATAAGATCATTCGAGAATCATCCCCGTCAAGGGGAATCAAGGAATTCGATGACGAATCCGGGCCGGCCGCCGACGGTCGGGAAATTCCGGCGTCACGGCCTCCGGCGCGCCCCGGCGGGCCTCGGCGCGCCATCCGGTGCGCGTCGGGTGAGCGCGAGCGGATGTCGCGACTGCCACAATGTCCGCATGCCCACGTTCACCGACGAGTACGGAGTCCGGATCCACTACCAGTCGTGGCGCGTGCCCGACCCGACCGCCGTGGTGCAGCTCGCACATGGCATCGGCGACCACATCGGTCGCTACGGCGAGCTCATCGAGGCGCTCAACACGGCCGGCTACTCGGTGTGGGCCGATGACCACCGCGGTCACGGGCAGACCGGCTTCGAGCAGCACGGCGGTGACCTCACCCGCATGGGGCGACCCGGCCCCGGCGGCATGCGCGCGGCGCTCGCAGGCCTCGAGCAGTTCGGCGAAGTCATCCGCGACGCCGAGGGCGACGACGTCCCGCTCGTGATGCTCGCGCATTCATGGGGGTCGTTCATGGCGCAGCACGTCGTCAACCGACACCCCGATCGCTACGACGCGGTCGTACTCACCGGTACCTCGTGGCTGCAACTCGGGTACACCAACATCGGCGATCTCAACAAGCGCTTCGCACGACCAGGGGGCACGCCGATGGAGTGGATCAGCCGCGACACGGCCGTTCCCGAAGCGTTCATGGCCGATCCGTACACGACGAGTCGCACGCTCCAGCAGCTGTTCGGCTGGCCGCAGTCGTTCACGCTCATCCGGCGGCCGTCGAAGCGCATCCCGAGCGAACTTCCCCTGCTCATCATGGTCGGCTCAGAGGACGTGGTCGGGGGTGTGCGCGGCTCGAAGGCACTCCTCAACGATTACATCCGGCGCGCGCACCTCGTCGACGCGACACTCGTCGTCTACGAGGGCGCCAGACACGAGCTGTTCAACGAGACGAACCGCGAAGAGGTGCGCGGCGACCTGATCCGCTGGCTCGACGAACGCTTCGCGGTCGACTGAGGTCAGTCGGCCCGCGACGGCGGCACGTCGAACCCCAGCAACCGGATGCGCGGGTGGTGCGCGGCGCGCGACTCGGTCGCCCACGGATACACGATCGTCGTCAGGTTGCAGTTGCCGAGCACGGGCAGCAGGTCGCGGTAGCCGTCGGGATCCATGCCCGCCAGCTCGCAGAACATCAGCCTGATGAGGGTCGCGTGCGCGACGATCAGCACCCTGCCGTCGGGAAACTCGGCGACCAGCTCGTCGAGCACGGGAAGTGCGCGAGCGATGCCGGCACGCCCGGCCTCGCCGCCCGGCAACGGCTTCGACGCGGGCGCCTCGCAGAACGCCGCCCACTCCGCGGGGAAGCGATCGACGATCTCGTCGGGCGTGAGTCCCTCGGCTTCGCCGAAGTCGATCTCGACGAGACGGTCGTCGAGGCGCAGTTCGAGGCCGGTCGTCTCGATCGCCGGTGCCGCCGACCGTCGTGCGCGGCTGAGGGGTGATGCGACGATCGCGTCGAGGTGCGCATCGACCGCCCAGGCGCCGAGCGCGGCGGCCTGCCCGAGCCCGTGGCGCGTGAGTGCGACGTCGGAGTTGCCCGCGTAGCGGTGCTCGGCGTGCCAGATCGTCTCGCCGTGGCGCGCCAGGAAGAACGTCGTCATGCCGCAAGCGTACGCAGGCAGCCGCGGGATGAGGAGGGAGCGAAGCGACCGTCTCGAAACCGCATGACGAACGGTGCAGAGTGCGGTAGTTTTTGAACATGTTCGAAAATGAATCGAGGATGCCCCGGAGCAAGGCCGAGCGCACGCGGGCGCTCATCCGCGACACCGCGCTCGCCTCGTTCCGCGAGCGCGGCTTCGACGACACGACGGTACGGCTGATCGCCCAAGAGGCGGGCGTCTCGCTCGGCAACGCGTACTACTACTTCCCGACGAAGAACCACCTGGTGCAGGAGCTGTACATCGAGGTGCAGCAAGAGCACCGCGCGGCCGCCGAGCCGCTGCTCGCCCAGGCCGACGACCTCGTCGACCGTCTCGGCATCGTCTACCGCACCGGCCTCGCGACGCTCGAGCCGTTCCACCGCTTCGCGCCGGGCTTCCTGAGCGCGGCCGTCTCGCCGAAGTCGCCGATCAACCCGCTCGCCGCCGACTCGGTCGAGGCGCGCGAACTCGCGGTCGGGCTGTTCGACGAAGCCGTCACGGGCGCGAAGCACTCGATCCCGCCCGATATGGCGAGAACGCTTCCCGACGCGTTCTGGCTCGGCTACCTGCTGCTCGCCCTGTTCTGGGTCTACGACGCATCACCCGGCCACGAGCGCACCCTGCGGCTCCTCGACCGCGGGCTCAAGCTCCTCGGCCTGGCGCTGCCGCTCCTCCGGGTGCCGCTCGTGCGTGCGCCCATGCGCGAGCTGCTCGAACTCGTCGGCGAGGTGCGAGCATGACCGTGCCCGCACCGGGGGTCGCCGGGCGGTATGGGATGCGGGTTCGCACGCCTGAGCTGCCGATGGCGTTCACCTTCGGCGAGTTCGCTCGCGGAGCCGGGATCGCATGGCTGGTGTTCCAGCTCGTCTTCCCGCTGAGCTACCCGTTGATCATCGTCGTCGCGGCACTCATGTCGTCCGACCCCGCAACGGCGATCTCGTCGGCGTGGGCACAGGCGCTGATGTGGGGAATCCTGGGCATCCTGTGGAGCTTCGTCTTCGCTCTGCCGTGGTCGCTCGGCGCCCTCGTGCTCCTCGGCGGTCCTGCGGCCTGGGTGCTGGGCCTTACGCTGCGCCGGGTGCGGTCGATCGGCGTGCATCTCGTGCTGTTCGCGATTCTCGGGCTCGGGGTCGGCGGACTCACGGCATGGCTTGCGAGCAGCACGATGTCGACGGGCGCCGGCATCCCGTATGCCGTGATCGGCGCAGTGGTGACCGCGGTGAGCGTCGCCTACGGCTGGCATCGCACAGCCAGGCGCGCGCTGAAGGACGACGCCCTCTTCAACGAGCAGGCGAGTCTTCGAGACGCTGGTCTCGAGACGGCGCCGGGGCGCCTCCTCGACCCACCGCCTTCGTCGCTCCTCAACCCGCTCGAACGACGCGATCCGTAGGCTGTACCCCATGCACGGTGAGTACAAGGTTCCCGGCGGCAAGCTCGTGGTGGTCGACTTCGACGTCGTCGACAACGTCATCCGCGAGCCGCGCGTCGCGGGTGACTTCTTCCTCGAGCCCGACGAGGCGTTGGGCGACATCAACGCCGCGCTCGACGGCCTCGCAGCGGCATCCGATGCGAAGCAGATCGCCGCGGCGATCACGGCGGGCCTTCGCCCCGACGCCGTGATGCTCGGGTTCTCGGCCGAGGCGGTCGCGGTCGCGGTGCGACGTGCGATGACGGATGCCACGAGCTGGGCCGATTACGACTGGGAGATCGTGCACGACCCCGCCGTGCCGCCCCGCCTGCACCTCGCGCTCGACGAGGTGCTCGCCACTCGTGTGGGCGAGGGGCGGCGCAAGCCCACGCTGCGATTCTGGGAGTGGGACGAGTCGGCCGTGGTCATCGGCAGCTTCCAGTCGGTGAAGAACGAGGTCGACCCCGAGGGGGCCGAGAAGTACGGCTTCGACGTCGTGCGGCGCATCTCGGGCGGCGGCGCCATGATGATGGAGCGCGGCAACGTCGTCACCTACTCGCTCTACGTGCCCGCCGAGCTCGTGCAGGGCATGAGCTTCGCCGACTCCTACGCGTACCTCGACGACTGGGTGCTGCAGGGCCTTCGCGCCATCGGCATCGCGGCGACCTACCAGCCCCTCAACGACATCGCGAGCCCGACGGGCAAGATCGGCGGCGCCGCGCAGAAGCGGCTCGGCTCGGGCGCCGTGCTGCACCACGTCACGATGGCGTACGACCTCGACAACGAGAAGATGCTCGAGGTGCTGCGCATCGGCCGCGAGAAGATCAGCGACAAGGGCATCGCCTCGGCGGCCAAGCGCGTCGACCCCCTGCGGTCGCAGACGGGGCTCAGCCGTGCGGCGATCATCGAGAGCCTGAAGCAGACGTTCACCTCGTTGTATGGGGCCACCCCCGGCACGGTCTCGGCCGACGAGCTCGCCGAGGCCGAGGCGCTCGCCGAGACGAAGTTCGCGACGAGCGAGTGGCTGCAGCGCGTGCCGTGAGCGGCACCACGCGGCGCTGCCGTGCCGTGCGCTGCCGTGCCGTGCGCACCGAGCGTCCGCCCCGCCGCGGAGTCGAGCGGAATCGGCGCTACGGTTCCCGACCCTCGGCGGGACGCGCCCGCGCGATCGCGGCGGCGATGGCGACGCGCGCGCGACCGACGACCGCCGTGTCGCCGAACAGCACCGAGTAGTAGTTGGCATGCTCGACCGCTGCCGTGAGGTCGAAGGCCAGCTGAGCGATGTCGGCGTCGGTCGCAAGCTCCCCGAGGGCTTGCGCCCGCCGGGCGGCTCCATCGATCAGGCCGATCCATTCCCGCTGATCGGCGGCCGCCTCGTCGTGGGCGGAACCGGACTGGGCGTCGAACTCCGCCATCATCCCCGCGAAGAAGCAACCACCGGGGAACACTCGGCGCTCGACGTATGACAGGTACGCCTCGCAGAGCGACTCCAGTCGGCGGATCCCTTCCGGTGCCTCGAACGCCGGCGCGATCACCTCGCGTTCGAAGATCGCGCGAGCCTGGCGGATGATGTCGAGCTGGAGCCGCCGTTTCGACCGGAAGTGCGCGTAGAGCCCGCTCTTGCTCACGCCGACCTGTTGCGCGAGGCGCCCGATCGAGAGTCCGCCGAGACCTTCGACCGAAGCGAGGCGCACGGCGGTGTCGAGGATCGCAGCGTACGTCTGCTCGCCGTCGGAGCGACGGGGTCGGTCCAGGTCGATCGGCTCGCTCATCTTGACAAGATAGCACGGTCGTGCCATCTTAATCTGAAGATGGCACGGTCGTACTATCTCAAGGAGGGCGATCATGAAGAGCGATCGACCAGTCGTCGTGGTCGGTGCAGGGATGGCCGGCATGGCCGTCGCCGTCGCGGGCCTGGCCTTCGGGTTTCGCGCACTCGTCTTGGAGCAGGGTGATCGCGTCGGTTCGGCGTGGGCACACCGGTACGACCGTCTGCGCTTGAATACGTCATCTCCCTGGGCGACGCTATCCACGCGGAACGCCCATGTTCCCGACCCGCGACGAGGTGATCAGGCATCTCGAGACGCATGCCGCCGAAGACGGTGTCGATGTGGTTCTCGGCACGAGCGTCCGACGGATCGAGCGCGCGGCTGCCGGCGGCTGGGAGCTGCACACCAGTGCCGGATCGATGGGCGCCGACGAGGTCGTCATTGCGACCGGCTACGAGAATCGGCCCGTCGTTCCGACGTGGCCCGGCCGACATGAGTTCTCCGGGCGGCTCGTCCACGCGTCGCAGTACACGAACGCCGAGACGTACCGCGGCCTTTCGGTACTCGTGGTCGGCGCGGGCTGCTCGGGTATGGAGATCGCCTACGACCTCGTCGAGGGTGGGGCTGCGTCGGTGAGGATCGCTGTGCGAACACCGCCGAACCTGATGCTCCGGTCGAGCCCCGGCCCGGTCGCGAACGACTGGATCGGCGTCCCGCTGATGCACCTCCCCGTTCGGATCGCCGATACGATCAGCCGATTCGGCCAGCGATCCGATACCGGTGACCTCACGGCATACGGCCTGCCGATGCCAGAAGAGGGTCCGTTCGCGAGAATGCGCAGGCGCGGCACCGTGCCGACGATCGTCGACCCGGAGGTCGTCGAGGCGATCAAGGCCGGGCGGATCGAGATCTCGGCCGCAGTCGAGTCGCTCGACGCCCACGGGGCAGTGCTCGCCGACGGCACCCGGGCGGAGTCCGACGCGATCATCTGCGCCACCGGCTACCGCAGCGGCCTCGAATCCCTCGTGGGCCACCTCGGCGTTCTCGACGACGACGGTGCGCCTCGCCGGCGCGGGGCCGAACCGGCCGCCTCGGGCCTGCGATTCGTCGGATTCGTCGCCCGGCCCGGCGCTCTCGGGTACATGGCGAAGGAAGGCAAGCGGGCGGCCAGGGCGATCGCACAGGAGCGCCTCGCCGCGTAGGCCGTCGGAGGTCCGAGGCGTCAGGTCGAGCTCGTCGGACAGCCGAGCTGCTGCGCCACCGCGCGCATGGCCGCGGCCGCCGTCGGCACGGTCATGAGTGCGTTGCCGCCCACGATGTGCAGGCCATAGGCGTCCTCGAGGGCGACGAAGGTCATGGCGAGCTGCTCGTCAGGCAGCCCCGCGGTGAAGACCTGCGCCTCGCGGCCGGCGGCGAAGATGCCGGTATAGGTCTGGCGCTGTCGCAGGTAGAGCGTCTGCACGAGCTCGTCGTGCAGCGCGGAATTGCCCGCGAGCACGTCGAACTCGTAGAGCAGGCTCATGAGCGCGTCGTCGGGACCGCTCGGCAGTCCGGCGTCGATGGCGGCGCCGAGGCGATCGCGAGGGTCGGCGATGCCGGCGATCGTCGCGTCGCGCGCGTCGCAGAACCGCTCCACGCCGGCGCCGTGCGCTTCGACCAGGAGGGCGTCGAGATCCTCGTAGTAGTAGAGGATCGCCCCGCGACTGAGTCCGGCCTGTGCCGCGACATCCGTCAGCGACAGCGACCGGAGACCGTGTGTGCGCCCCGCGGCATATGTCGCTTCGATGAGCGCAGCGCGCCGTGCCTCCTGTCGTTTCGGTCGTGCCATGCGGTTGACACTAGTCGACCCGCGTGGCACACTGCTTGAATTCTTCGACACTGCTGTCAAAGAATGCCCGGAAGCTCGCATCGCATCCCCGACGAAGAGAGAACGACGATGTCCCAACCCCCTGCACTCGACACCGCGGCGACCACGACGCACGGCGGGCAGCTCTCGCGCTCGCTCGGCGTCGGCGGCAACGTGCTCATCACGCTCTCGGGCATCTCGCCCGCCTCGAGCGTCTTCATCCTGGGCGGCGCCGCGCTCGCCGGCTACGGCACGGGCGTGTTCTGGGGCTTCCTGCTCGCGGGCGTGATCAGCATCCTCATCGCCTTCTGTTACGCCGAGCTCGCGTCGCGGCATCCGATCGCCGGCGGCGACTACTCGCTCGTGAGCCGCGTGCTCGGCCCTGCCGCTGGTGCCGCCGTGTTCTTCATCGGCCTCGTGAGCCTGCCCCTGATCATCGCGATCTTCGCCCTCGGCGTCGCCGACTACCTCGGAGTCGCGATCGCCGGCCTCGATCCGCTCGCCACCGCCCTCATCGTGATCGTGCTCGCCACGGTGACCGCGTGCTTCAACATCCGCACCAACGCCTGGGTGACGGGGGCGTTCCTGTTCGTCGAGATGGCTGCGCTCGCCCTGCTCGCCGTGCTCGGCTTCGTGCACGTCGAGCGTCCCCTCACCGACCTGCTCGACCCGCAGGCCCTCGACTTCGCCACCGGCGAGCTCGCACCGCTCGGCATCGCCGGGCTCGTGCTCGCCGTGACCCAGGGCATCTTCTCGTACAACGGCTACGGCGGCGCAGTCTACTTCGCCGAGGAGACGAAGAACGCCAGGCGCGCCATCGCCCGCGCTGTGCTCTGGAGCGCGATCATCACTGTCATCGCCGAACTCGTGCCGCTGACCGCCGTGCTGCTCGGCACCACCTCGCTCGAGGGCCTCTTCGCCGCGGCATTGCCCGTCGAGACGTTCCTGGGCGAACTGGCGGGCGACACGGTCACGACCTTCGTGCTCGTCGCCATCGCCCTCGCGATCATCAACGCCATCATCGCGATCGCCCTGCAGTCGGGACGGCTGCTGTTCGCGGCCGCTCGCGACGAGGCCCTTCCCGCGGCGGTCGCGAGGCCGCTCGCGCGCGTGTCGCCGACGACGAGGATGCCGGTCGTCGCGACGATCGTGATGGGCGTCGTCGCGCTCGCCGCATGCTTCATCCCGTTCGATGTGCTGCTGAACGCCACCGGGTCGACGCTCGCATTCAGCTACGGGTTCATCGCGCTCGCCGCCCTCGTGGTCCGTCGCACGACCGACCGGTCGTCCGTGGCCGGCTACCGCATGCCGCTCTGGCCTGCACCCCCGGCGGTCGCGCTCATCGCGATCATCACGATCTTCGTGATCGGGATCCTCGACCCCGCGCAGTGGCTGAGCCTCGGCATCGCGTTCGGCATCGTCGCGGCCGGGTTCGTCTACTACGCGCTCCTCCTGCGCCGCAGGCCTGGTGCATTGCATCTCATCGACGGCGATGACGACGAGGAGTTCACCGCATGATGCTCGACACGCTCATCACGGGTGCCCGCGTCCGCACCTTCGACCCCGCCCAGCCGTGGGCCGAGGCGGTCGGCGTCGTCGGCGACCGCATCGCGTTCGTCGGCGCGGCGGCGGATGCCCCGACCGCGCGCTCCCGCATCGAGGCGGGCGGCCGGCTCGTGACGCCCGGGATCATCGACAGCCACAACCACTTGCTGCTCGGCTTCGACGAGGACGCGGTCAGCCTCGAGGGGGCGCACACGCTCGCCGAGGTGCGTCGCCGGATCGGCGACTTCGCGGCCCGTCGTCCCGAACTCGAATGGGTGTGCGCCGAGAACGCGGTCTACTCGGTCGTCGAGGGCCGCCGGCCGAACGCCGCCGACCTCGACGGGCTCACCGACCGGCCCGTCTTCGTCACGACGTACGACCAGCACTCGGTGTGGCTGAACCGGGCGGCGCTCAGGGTGCTCGGCATCGCCGGGGGAGGGGACATCGCGTGGGGCCGACCCGAGCGCGACCCGGCGACCGGCGAGCCGACCGGCTGGGTCACCGACTTCTACACGAGCGCGATGACGCAGGCCGGACTCGCGGCGCTGCAGCGGGACATCCCGATGTACTCGCCCGATCGGCGCTATCGCAAGCTCGTGTCGAGCATGCGGATGGCGAGCTCGCTCGGCATCACGACCGTCGTCGAACCGCAGGTCCCGCTCGCGGAGGTGCCGCTCTTCGATCGTGCGCTCGCCGAGGGCGTGCTCACCTCGCGGGTCATCGCCGCGCTGTTCCATCCGGTGGGGGCCGACGCGGCGTTCCGTTCGCAGCTGCGTCAGGCGGTCGATGAGGCGACGGCCCGGGCCGACACCGCCGGGCTTCTTCGGCTCGGTCCGGTCAAGCTCTATGCCGACGACGTGATCGAACCGCACACCGCCCTCATGCTCGAGGACTATGCGAACCGCCCCGGCGTCCGCGGCCGGCCGAGCTACCCGGGTGGTGAGCTCGTCGGCGTGATCGGCGAACTCGATCGCATGGGGTTCCAGACCCACACGCATGCCACGGGTGACGGGGGCATCCGGCTCGCGCTCGACGCGATCGAGCAGGCGGCGCGGGCGAACGGCACGCATGACCGGCGGCACGGCATCGTGCACGTCGAGTGCCTGCACCCCGACGACCTGCCGCGATTCCGAGAACTCGGGGTGACCGCGGCCATGCAGCCGAGGCATTGCTCACCCGACCTCGTCGCCGGGACCTGGATGGAGAACGTGGGCGAGGAGCGCTGGGATCGTGCGTGGCGGTACCGAAGCCTGCTCGAGTCGGGCGCGACGGTCGCGTTCTCGAGCGACTGGCAGGTCGGCGAGATGGACCCGCTCGTCGGGCTCTACTCGGCTGCCACCCGGGCCGGACTCGACGGATCGCAGGGGTGGACCGCGGGCGAGCGCGTCGGCCTCGATCGCTCACTGGAGGCGTACACCGTGCACGGCGCGCGAGCCTGGCACGCCGAGGGCGATCGCGGTCGCATCGCGCCCGGCATGCTGGCCGATCTCGCGGTGTGGTCGAGCGACCTCTACGCGCACGAGCACGAGCCCGCCGCGCTGCTCGACGCCCACGCCGAGCTCACCGTTGTCGGCGGACGCATCGTGCACTCGGCGGGCGGGGTCGCCGATCCGCTGGGGGCCCGCGCGATCGACGACCCGGTCGCCGTCGCCGGCGGTGCCGCCGACGCGCACGTGCACGTGCATTGAACTCAGGCGCGTGTCGCGGTGGCCCAGCCAGGATCGGAACGCGCGGAATGCTCAGCGATTCTCTGTACAATCGCCGGGTGGACTGGTGGATGTGGCTCCTGATCGCCGCCGCCGTGCTCGCCTTCGGGTGGGTCGCGGTGCGGCGGGGCTGGATCGACCTCTCCGACAAGACCAAGCGCGGCGGCGGCGGTGGCGGCGTCCTGATGATCGGCGACGAGGTCTTCGCGCCCCGCAAGCACGAGGCGCAGGTCGAGCTCGACCGACAGAGCCGGCTTCCGACCCCGGCGCCGGTGCCGGGCGACGGCGACAAGGGCATCGCCTTCGCCGACGACGAGACGGCCGATGCCCCGGCGCGCGCTGATCGTTTCAAGGGCTCGATCCGGCTCGACGTCTGACCACCCGCCGGTCGAGTAGCGACGAAGGAGCGTATCGAGACCAAGATCCGTCGAGGGTCTCGATACGGCGCTGGCGCGCCTACTCGACCGCCGGGTGGGGAAGAATGGGGCGATGTCGTCCGACGAGCCGAACCGCATCATCCACGCGGACAACCTCGCGGTGCTGCCCACCCTGCCCGACGGGCGCTTCACCCTCGTCTACCTCGACCCGCCGTTCAACACGGGCAGGTCGCAGGCGCGCCAGTCGATGAGGCACGTGCGGCTGCCCGAGGCGGCGAGCGACCGACCCGTTGCGGATGACTCGCGGCCCGGGTCATCCGCCATCACGGGGTTCGCCGGCAAGCGGTACGAACGCATCCGCGGCGATCTGCTGCGCTATGACGACCGGTTCGACGACTACTGGGCGTTCCTGGAGCCGCGGCTCGCCGAGGCGTGGCGGTTGCTCGCCGACGATGGCACGCTCTACCTGCACCTCGACTACCGCGAAGCGCACTACGCGAAAGTGCTGCTCGACGCGTTGTTCGGCCGCGAGTGCTTCCTCAACGAGCTGATCTGGGCGTACGACTACGGTGCCAAGGCCAAGCGCAAGTGGCCGACGAAGCACGACACGATCCTCGTGTACGTGAAGAACCCGTCGACGTACTGGTTCGACTCGACCGCCGTCGACCGCGAGCCCTACATGGCGCCCGGGCTCGTGACACCCGAGAAGGCCGAGCTCGGCAAGCTGCCCACCGACGTGTGGTGGCACACGATCGTCTCGCCGACGGGCCGTGAGAAGACCGGCTACCCGACGCAGAAGCCCGAGGGCATCCTGCGGCGCATCGTGCAGGCCTCGACCCGCGAGGGCGACTGGGTGCTCGACTTCTTCGCCGGCAGCGGCACGACCGGCGCGGTCGCCGCGACACTCGGCCGGCGGTTCGTGCTCGTCGATGAGAATCCCGAGGCGATCGCGGTCATGAAGGGCCGGTTCACGGATGTCGCGGGCGTCGTGTTCGACGACGGTGTCAGTCAGAGCTGAACGAGTGCCGAGGGGGGCCGACGTGGTGGGGTACCGGTTTCTCAGCGGCACGCGGTTTGACCGCTCGGCGCGGCACCCCGCACAGGACGAGCGAGAGCGGCGTGAACAGCAGCAGCATGGCGACGAGCCACGGGCCGACGAGGGCGACGCCGAACGACGCCCATTCGTTCACGCCCGCCTCGCGCATGACGAACAGCACCGCCGAGTGGGTGAGCACGACCATGAAGCCGCAGAGCGAGAGCCGCGAGATGAACTCGCCCGCTCGCCCATCGATGCCCGCCAGCAGTTCCCCGACCACGAGGATGAGCCCGCCTGAGATGAGCATCGCGGTGACGACGCTCACGACGGGGGTGCCGAAGTCGCCGTGCTTCAGGTCGAGAGGGCCGGATGCCCCGGACAAGATGAGCGCTGCCGAGACTGCCAGCATGGCTGCGCCCGTCGTCGTCGGGTGACCGATGCGGGATTGCATGTCACGCAGCGTGCGACCGGCGACGACGAACACCACGCACGCGAGTCCGACGCCGGCGTCGAGCGGTACCAACGCGATGACCTCGCTGGTGAGGTATCCCGCGGTGAGCAACCCCGCGGCGATCAGCCACTGCCATCCGAGCCGGAGCCGTTCGATCGCGGCCGCAGCGACGATCGCGACGAAGAACGCGGTCACGAACCAGAAGGCGTTGAGCTCCCGTGGCAGCTGCGCACCGCCGGCGAGGAGCCGGAGCGGGTCGTCGAATCCGACGAGGATCGCGGCGATGATCACGAGCCATGCGAGGTAGGGCAGCAGCAGGGACTGCCCGCGGCGCCACGCGAGTTCGCCGAACGCGAGGCTCGACGCGAGGTAGCCGCTCAGCACGAAGAAGATCGGCACATGCCAGGTGTACGTGGCGAGCCGCACGGGCGGTTCGAACCAGACGTGGCCGACGACGATCGCCACGATCGCGACGATCCGGAGCGCGTCGATCGATGCGTCGCGGTGCAGGACGTGCTTGACCACGGGTCACAGAATAGGCGTCGTGCCCTGATGCCGCACGGGGTACCGCGGGTGAACCTGCGGCGTTATGATCCCGCTGCGTCCACGTCGGGACGGCGCATTCACGATGTCGGCGGGCATGCTCATCCGTGCTGTGTCAATCCCTTGAGGCAAGGCCGGCGGGGTGCGAGCGTTGATTGACGGCGTCGAACCGGCGCCGAACGCGACGTTGGAGGATGAGCGCGATGGGCGTGGGAGACAAGGCGAAGCACCAGGCTGAAGAGGCGGTGGGCAAGGTCAAGCAGGGCGTCGGCAAGGCGACCGGTGACGAACGGCTCGAGGCCGAGGGCCACGCCGAAGAGACGAAGGCCGACCTCAAGCAGGCCGGCGACGAGGCGAAGGACGTCGGCAAGAAGGTGAAGGACGCCTTCAGCGACAACTGAGTCGAGCAGGGCGGAATCGAGGGGTGGGCGCGACATGCTCGCCCCTCGTTCGTGCGCGGGCAGGCGATCCGGTGGAGGGGGAAGATTCACGGATGTCGCGGGCGTTGACTTCGAGTGACGTCACCCGTCGGTCGAGTAGCGAGCGCAGCGAGCGTATCGAGACCCCGCACCCCGTCCCCAAGGAGCCACGATTGAGATTCCGCATCTTCACCGAGCCGCAGCAGGGTGCGGGCTTCGAGCAGCAGCTCGCGATGGCGCAGGCCGCCGAGCGGCTCGGGTTCGACGGCTGGTTCCGCAGCGACCACTTCCTCGCGATGCGCGGCATGGGCGGCGACGGGCTGCCCGGCCCGACCGATGCGTGGGTCACGCTCGGCGCGATCGCGCGCGAGACCTCGACGATCCGTCTCGGCACGCTCGTGACGAGCGTCACGTTCCGGCACCCGGGACTGCTCGCGATCCAGGTCGCGCAGGTCGACGCGATGAGCGGCGGCCGAATCGAGTTCGGACTCGGAACCGGGTGGTTCGCCGCCGAGCACTCGGCGTACGGCATCCCGTTCCCCGAGAAGCGGTTCGGCCTGCTCGAGGAGCAGTTCGAGATCGTCACCGGGCTCTGGGCCACGCCCGCCGGCGAGCGCTTCTCGTTCGCGGGGTCGCACTACACGCTCGAGGAGGCGCCGGCGCTGCCCAAGCCCGTTCAGCGGCCGATCCCGGTGATCGTCGGCGGCGCGGGCCCGGCGCGAACCCCGGCCTTGGCGGCCCGCTACGCGCACGAGTACAACGTGCCGTTCCGCTCGAACGAGGTGATCGCGGAGGGGTTCGGGCGAGTGCGTGCGGCGGCCGAGTCGGTGGGCCGCGACCCGGGTTCGCTCGTCTATTCGGCCGCACTCACGACGGCCGCCGGCGCGACGGAGGCCGAGTACCGACGACGTGCCGAGCACATCGGGCACGATCCGAACGAGCTGCGCCGCACCGGCGTCGGCGGCACCGCGCAGGAGGTCGTCGACCGCATCGCCGGCCTCGCCGAGCTCGGGGTCGAGGCGGTCTACCTGCAGGTGCTCGACTTCGACGACCTCGACCTGCTCGAGTTCGTCGCGAGCGAGGTCGTCCCGCACGTCCGGTAGCGGAGCATGACGGATCGCTGTCCGGTTGCACATCGGACATCGGACGTCCTACGCTCGGGGGGTGCGGCAAGGTTGCCGCCATGAGCGAAAGGACATGCATGTCTTTCATCCGTTCCCCGCAACGCCGAGTCGGCGCTGCCTCCCTGGTGGTGGCCGTGGGCCTGGTCGGAGCCGTGCCGATGGCCGCGCACGCCGATACCGCGCCGGCGCCGGACTTCGACGCCAAGCCCCCGCAGGCGGGCACGCCCTTCTACGCCGAGCAGCAACTCGCGACCAACGGCGAGGGCCTCCCGAACTACCGCATCCCCGCGCTGACCGTGACGAACGACGGCGACATCCTCGCCTCCTACGACGGCCGGCCCACAGCGGCGGACTCGCCCGGGCCGAACTCGATCCTCCAGCGGCGCTCGACCGACAACGGTGCCACCTGGGAGGAGCAGACGTTCATCCACGAGGGCAAGGTCGCGGCGCCCATCGAGGGCTACTCCGACCCGAGCTACATCGTCGACCGGCACACCGGCGACATCTTCAACTTCCACGTGAAGTCCTTCGACCGCGGCTTCGGCAACTCGCAGCCCGGCGTGGATCCCGAGGCCCGCAACGTCATCCACGCCGAGGTCAGCGTCTCCGAGGACGACGGCCGCACGTGGGAACACGAGGTCATCACCGCCGACGTCACCGCCGACCTCGACTGGCGCTCGCGCTTCGCCGCCTCCGGACAGGGCATCCAGCTCAAGTACGGCGAGCACGCCGGCCGGCTCATCCAGCAGTTCACCATCATCAACAACGACCTCGGCGGCGCCTTCCAAGCCGTCTCGGTCTACTCCGACGACCACGGCGAGACCTGGCAGGTGGGCGAGCCCGTCGGCATCGGCATGGACGAGAACAAGACCGTCGAGCTCTCCGACGGCCGTGTCATGCTCAACTCGCGCGACTCCCAGCGCTCGGGCTTCCGCAAGGTCGCCATCTCAGAGGACGGCGGGGTGACCTACGGCGAGGTGGTCATCGACCGGGAGCTGCCCGACCCGACGAACAACGCGGCGATCCTGCGCGCCTTCCCGAACGCGGAGCAGGGCTCCGACCGGGCGAAGGTGCTGTTGTTCTCGAACGCCGGCTCCTCGACGCAGCGCGCCAACGGCGTGGTACGGATGAGCTTCGACGACGGCGAGACCTGGCCCGTGGCCAAGGTGTTCCAGCCGGGCGGCATGGCCTACTCGACGCTCGCGACGCTGCCGAACGGCAACATCGGCCTGCTGTACGAGCCCGAGAGCGGCAATGGCGGCATCCGGTTCGCCGAGTTCAACCTCGCCTGGCTCGAGGGCCTGGCGGCGCCGATGGAGATCGCGGATGTCGCCACCGGCAGCGGCTCCACGGTCGAGGTGCCGGTCACGATCACCAACCAGTCGGGTCGCGCGCACCCGAAGGCCGAGCTCACGCTCGACCTGCCCGAGGGCTGGGTGCTCGAAGGCGTCACGCTCCCCGAACTCCGCTCCGGCGTGACGGTTCACGCCCTCGCGCGGATCACGGTGCCGGCGGGCACGACCGCCGGAACCTACGACGTGACCGCGCGCCTCACCTCGATCGGCACTGCGACCGAGGAGTCGTTCACCGTGACGGTCGACCTGCTCGACAAGGCCGCGATGACGGCGACCGCGTCGAGCCAGAACCCGACCTCGGGCGAGGGCGCAGCGCAGGCGATCGACGGCAACCTCCGAACGCACTGGCACTCGGCCTGGTCCACCCAGCCGCAGCCGGCGCACCCGCACGACCTCACGGTCGACCTCGGTGGCGTGCACGAGGTGCGTGCGCTGCACTACACGCCGCGGCAGAACGGCACGAACGGCCGGATCGGTTCGTATGAGGTGTACGGCAGCACCGACGGCGTGACCTGGGGCGAGCCGCTCGCGTCGGGTCGGTTCGCGGCCGGCACGGCTCCGCAGCGCGTCGCGTTCGACGCCACCGAGATCCGCTACGTCCGGCTTGTGGCGCTCGACGCGCTCGACGGTTCGCGGTTCGCGTCGGTCGCCGAGCTCGACGTCGAGGGTGTCCGCTGACGGAATCCCGCTCCGCGACGCCCGCACTCCCACCGGCCATGGCCTCACGGGAGTGCGGGCGTCGACCGCCGCGGCCGTGAGCTCGCGGTGGCACCGAGTGTTTCCGTTCATGCCGACCGTCGCCATCCGCGCAGGAACGCTCGGCGTAAACGGAAACGCTCGGCGCCCTACGCCGACTCGCGCACCACGAGGCTCGTCGGCAGGATCGTCGCGGGCTGCACGGTCTCGCCGTCGATGAGCCGCACCAGCACACGCGCCATCTCGGCGCCCATCTCGAGCGACGGCTGGTGCACCGTCGTCAGCGGGGGCACGGCCGTCGCGGCGTAGCGGTCGTCGTCGAACCCGACGACGGCGACATCGCCGGGAATCGTGCGGCCCGACTCGGCGATCGCCGAGTACGCTCCCATCGCCATCTGGTCGTTCGCGGCGAACACGGCGTCGATCGTCGGGTCGCGCTCGAGCAGTCGCCGCATGGCGATGGCGCCCGACGCGGGGGTGAAGTCGCCGTACTCGATGGCGTCGGCGGGCAGCCCCGCGGCGACGAGCGTGTCGACGAAGCCGCGCAGGCGGTCGACGCCCGGAGGCATGTCCTGCGGGCCGGCGATCGTCGCGATGCGCGTTCGCCCGCGATCGATGAGGTGCTGCGCCGCGAGCGACGCGCCGTGCGCGTTGTCGACGTCGACCGTGTGGTTGACCTGCTCGCCCGGGTCGAGGGGGCGCCCGCCGAACACCACGGGCAGCGCCCGGCTGACGTTGGCGTAGGAGTGGTCGCCGGTGTGGTGCGAGACGACGAGTGCCCCGTCGACGTTGCCGCCGAGCAGGTACCGCCGGGTCTTGCCGAACGCCGCCTCGCTCTCGATGAGCATCGACATCGTGTACTCGGTGTCGGCGAGGGCGAGACCCACGCCCTGCACGAGGGTCGCGAAGAACGGGTCGTTGAACACGCGCGCGGTCGACTCGGGCACGACGAGGGCGATCGCCTGGGTGCGCCTGCTCGCGAGCGAGCGCGCGGCCCGGTTCGGCACGTAGTTGAGCGCCTCGATGGCCTCGCGCACGGCCGTCGTGATCTCGGGGCTCACCTTCGGCGACCCGTTGACGACGCGCGACACGGTCGCCCGCGAGACCCCGGCCTTCGCGGCGACCATCTCGAGTGTCGGTGCGGCATCGGGGTCGGTCTTCGCCGTCATCGTGCACCCCCCGTCGGCCGCCGACACGTTCGTCGTCTTCTCACCCCACGATAGTCGCCGCGGCGACCCGCGTCTTCGCCTCGGCGATGAGTTCGGCGTATGCGAGCGCGCTGTCCTTCGGGGTGCGTGCCAGCGTCTCGTAATCGACGTGCACGATGCCGAACCGCTTCTCGTATCCCCAGGCCCATTCGAAGTTGTCGAGCAGCGACCAGACGAAGTAGCCGCGCACGTCGGCACCGTCGTCGATGGCCCGCCCGACCGCGTCGACGTGGTCGAGGATGTACTGCGTGCGCTCCGGGTCGGGCACGGCGCCGTCGTCGGCGACCACGTCGCCGTCGTAGGCGGCGCCGTTCTCGGTCACGTAGAGGGGCGGCAGGTCGGGATACTCGCGACCGAGTCGCACGAGCAGGGTGCGCAGCCCCTCGGGATGCACCTCCCAGTCCATCGCGGTGCGCGGCAGCCCGCGCGACGGCATCGTGACGTACTCGCTTCCGGCGAAGGGGGAGCGTCCGGGCTTCGCCGTCGGCTTCAGCGATGGACGCGACCCCTCGGGAAGCGGATGTCCCGACACGTTGTCGTCGTGATAGTGGTTCACGCCGAGGAAGTCGATGGGCTGGGCGATCTGCTCGAGATCGCCGTCCTGGATGCGCGCGGCGAGTCCGTAGTCGCGAACGTCGTCGAGCAGGTCGGCGGGGTACGCGCCGAGCAGCAGCGGCTCGAGGAACATGCGGTTCCACATCGCGTCGATGCGGCGGGCCGCCTCGAGGTCGGCGGGGTCCGAGGGATCGTTCGGGACCGTGTTGGTGAGATTCAGCGTGATTCCGAGCCGGATGTCCCGCCCCGAGCCAGATCCGGACGACGCTGTCGCGAGCCCACGCAGTCGCTGCACGGCCAGACCGTGTGCGAGGTGCTGGTGGTGCACAGCCGCGAGTCCTGCGTCGGGGTCGGTGAGGCCGGGCGCGTGCTCGCCGCCGACGTAGCCGATGAGCGACGAGCAGAGCGGCTCGTTGAACGTCGTCCAGTGGCTGACGCGGTCGCCGAGCGCACCGTAGACGACTTCGGCGTAGTCCGCGAAGCGGTGCGCGGTGTCGCGGTTGGTCCATCCGCCGCGTTCCTGGAGCGCCTGCGGCAGGTCCCAGTGGTAGAGCGTGAGCCATGGCAGGATTCCGGCGCCGAGCAGTTCGTCGACGAGTCGCGAGTAGAAGTCGAGGCCCTCGCGGTTCACGGAGCGCCCGCCCGGCACGACGCGCGCCCAGCTCGTCGAGAACCGGTACGAGTCGAGCCCCAGGCGCTTCATGAGGGCGACGTCCTCGGGCATGCGGTGGTAGTGGTCGACCGCGCGTTCAGGGGTGTCACCGCCTGCGACGGCGCCGGGGAGCCGGGCGAACGCGTCCCAGATCGAGTCCTCCTTGCCGCCCTCGTGGGCGGCGCCCTCGATCTGGGCGGCGGCGGTGGCCGACCCCCAGATGAAGTCCGCGGGCCAGTGCCGGTCGGGCGTGGCGTGGTTCGTGTTCAACCCTTCACTGCTCCTTGCATGATTCCCGAGATGAGCTGCTTGCCCGCGATCACGAAGAGCACGAGCAGCGGGATGGTCGCGAGGACCGCGCCGGTGAGCACGATCGAGTAGTCGACGTAGTAGCCCGACTGCAGCTGGCTGAGGGCGGTCTGCAGCGTCGGGTTGGTGGGGGAGAGCACGATGAGTGGCCAGAGGTAATCGGTCCACGCGCTCATGAAGGTGAACAGGCCGAGGATCGCCATGGCCGGCCGCGCGGCGGGAAGCCCCACGGTGAGGAACGTGCGGAACTGGTTCGCGCCGTCCATGCGCGCCGCCTCGATGAGCTCGTCGGGGATGACGTCGACGAGGTACTGGCGCATGAAGAACACGCCGAACGCGGTGACGAGCGTCGGCACGATGACCGCCCCGATCGTGCCCGTCCAGCCGAGCTCCTTCATCACCATGAACAGTGGGATGATGCCGAGCTGGGTCGGGATCGCCATCGTGGCGACGACGAAGACCATGAGGCCCTCGCGCCCGCGGAAGCGGAGCTTGGCGAACGCGTAGCCGGCGAGCGTCGAGAACGTCACGACCGACACGGTGATGATCGTCGAGACGAGGATCGAGTTGCCGAGCGCGAGCCAGAACGGGATCGCGTCGAGCACCTTCGCCGCATTCGAGAGGAAGTTGCCGCCGGGCAGCAGCGGCAGGGTCTCGCCACGCGTCGCATTGGTGCCCGAGCCGACCACGAACGACCACCACAGCGGGTAGGCGCTGCCGATGATGAACGCGGCGAGCAGCCCGTAGGTGAGGAAGCCGGGGCGGCTGCCGATGCCGGCGGTGCCCGAGCGGCCGCGGCGACGGTCGCGTCGGGCGCCGCGTCCCGATGGGGAGGCGCCCTCGGGGCGGCGGGGCTGCTCGGGTGCGACGTCGACCTGCACGGCGGGCAGCGGTTCGGGAATGGCGGTGCTCATCGGCTCTCTCCCTGCTTCGCGAGGGCGCGGCGCTGTCGGCGCGTCACGGGGCGGTCGGATGTCGCGATGCGGCGCGAGAGGAGGAAGTTGACGATGCCGAAGCCGACGATCAGGAGGAAGAGCAGCCATGCGACCGCTGCGGCCTCTCCGAAATCGCGGCGGAAGAACGCGAGCTCCCACATGAACAGCACGGTCGTCTGGAATTGGCGGTCGCTGCCGCCGATGCCGCCCGCGGTCGACACATCGAAGAGGCGCGGCTCGGCGAAGATCTGCAGGCCGCCGATCGTGGCGGTGATGATGACGAAGATGAGCGTCGGCCGGATCGAGGGGATCGTGATCGAGAAGAATCGGCGCACGCTGCCGGCGCCGTCGATCGCGGCGGACTCGTAGAGGTCGCGCGGCACGGCCTGCATCGCGGCGAGCAGGATGAGGGCGTTGTAGCCGGTCCAGCGGAAGTTCACCATCGTCGCGATCGCGAAGTGGGACAGGAAGGTATCGTGCTTCCACTCCTGGTCGGGGATGCCGATGAGGTTCAGCAGGTTGTTCGCGAGTCCGTCGGCTTCGTTGAAGATGCTCGAGAAGATGAGGGCGACGGCGACGGGCGTCACGACGAACGGCAGCAGCACGCCCATGCGCCAAAGCGTCGGTGCCCGCAGGCCCTGGTCGAGCAGGTAGGCGCAGATGATCGCGACGGTGAGCTGCGGAATCGACGACAGCAGGAAGATGCTGACCGTGTTGAAGATCGAGTTCCAGAACATCGCGTCGCCGAGGATCTCGACGAAGTTGTCGAATCCGACGAAGGGGCCCTGGCCCTTCAGCAGGTCCCACTCGTGCATCGACACGACGAGCGTGTAGCCGAGGGGGAAGAGCCCGACGAGGGCGAAGAGTACGAAGAATGGCGCGACGTAGAGGTACGGCGAGGCCTTGAGATCGAAGCGCGAGAGCCGCTGCCGCAGGCTCGGACGATCGGGGTCGGCGCGCGGAGCCGGGAGCGCCTGCGCCTCGTCGGTCCGCGGGGGGCGGAGCGTGGTGGTCATGTGGAAGTCCTCTCTGGAACCGCCGGTCGAGTAGGAGCGGAGCGACGTATCGAGACCCGAGACCGGGTCACCGGGTCTCGATACGCTCGCTGGCGCTCGCTACTCGACCGGCGAAGGCACGCTCGGCTCAGCCGACGAGCTCGTGCAGCAGCTCGATCGCCTGGTCCCAGGCGATGGTGGCGTCGACCTCACCGCGGTCGAGGGCCTGCAGCGGCGGGCCGAAGACGTTCTCCTGGATCACCGAGTCGTCGGCGCCCTTGAACTGGGCGACGACGCCCTCGGCGCGGGCCGCGAGGATCGCGCCGGTCGGAGCGTCGTTGAAGAACTCGTTCGGCTTCGCCTCGGAGGCGAGGGTCTCCTGAGCCTCGACGGTCGAGGGGAAGTTGCCTGCGGCGGCGGACTGCTTCACCTGCTGCTCGGGCTGGGTGAGCCAGTCGGCGAGCTTGGCTGCCTCCTCCTTGTGCTCAGAGGTCTCGGGAATCGAGAGCCATGCGCCGCCCCAGTTGCCCGGGCCACCGGGGAAGACGTCGGCGAAGTCCCAGCCGGTCGAGGGGTCGGCGCCGCCGGCCTCGGCGCTGCCCTGCACGACGCCGAGCATCCAGCCCGGGCAGACCGCGGTTGCGAAGGTGCCGTCGACGAACGATTTGCCGCCGTTCCAGTCCCACTGCGCCTGCTGCGCCGAGAGGCCGTTGCCGATGGCGCTCGCGAGCAGGTCGAAGTTCGCCTTGAGCTCGGCGTTGTCCTCGACGTTCAGCTCGCCGTCGGCCGTGTAGTAGCCCTCGGGCATCTGGTTCACGATCGAGTTCCAGACGAAGCCGGGCTGGTCGAACCAGGCCTTGCCGGTCGTGTCGACGTACTGCTTGCCGACCTCGAAATAGTGCTCCCAGTCGCCCTCGAGGAGCGCGGCGACCTCTTCGCGGTCGGTCGGCAGGCCGGCCGCCGCGAACGCGGGACCGTTGTAGCAGATGCCGGTCGGGCCGATGTCGGTGCCGTAGCCGATGACGCGGCCGTCGGCGTCAGTCGCCTGCTCGTACTTCCAGTCGACCCAGTCGCCCTTGCGGTCCTCGATGCCGTAGTCGCGGAGATCGACGAAGGTGTCGCTGACGTCCATGATGGCGCCGAGCCAGCCCTCTTCGATCGCGACGATGTCGCTGAGGCCCGAGCCTGCGGCGATCTTCGTGAAGGCGTCGGTGCGGGCGTTGCCGCCGGTGTCGATGTTCGTCGCCTCGATGGTGACGTTCGGGTTCTCCTCCATGTACTCCTCGTACAGGTCCTCGTAGCCGAAGGTGCCGAACGTGGTGACGGTCAGCGTGACGGGTTCGTCGCCGGTCGAGCCCTCGTCGCCGCCGCCTGTGGAACAGGCGGACGCGAGCAGGGCGATCGATGCCGCGCCGGCGACGGCCGCGGCGATCCGTGTGTGGCGTGAGAGCTTCACGGTCACTCCTTTGTGTGCGTGGACGGGAATGCGTCGCTTTGCGAGAGCGCTCTCTTAGTGCGTGAGAGCGCTCTCACGATTCGAGAGGAGACACTATGCACTGGACACGTCTCCTGTCAAGAGAGCGCTCTCACGATGCGTGGATTACGTGATCGCGACGGCCTTCGGATGTCCCTCCCAGCCCGCGCCGAGGCATCCGCCCTACACTGCCCTGCGTGTCAGATGCTCCACCGCCCCAGCCGTCCGAGGGGTCGCGTCGACGCCGCATGACGATCGCACTCGCGATCAGTGCGGCCCTCATCGCGATCGCGGTCGTCGTGATCGGCGCGGTCACGTCTGCCGACACCAGCGGTCCCGACGCCGACGGCGCCGATCCTGCTGCCGTGACCGAAACCGCCGACGTGATCGAGCGGCCGATGCCGACGGCGGCGCCCGAGCCGACGGCCGTCGCCGTCGAGCCGGCGCTCACTCCGCAGGTGCAGGCCCAGATCGACTACGCCCTGAAGTACTGGAAGGACTACAACCCCGAGTACGGCGTGCTCGGCATCACCGACTGCGTCAACTTCGCCAGCCAGACCCTCATCGCCCGCGGCTGGGAGCAGGACGACGAGTGGTACAACGACCCCGTCGACGTCTACAAGGCGAGCGACACCTGGCGGAGCTCGACCGCGATGCGCGACTGGCTCGCGACGCGGCCCGACCTCGCCACGCCGCTCGACGACACGCAGCGCGACGAGGTCGAGGTCGGCGACATCGCCCAGTTCGACTGGGACAACTCGGGCGACCGCGACCACACCGGCATCGTGACCAAGATCGAGCGGACCGCCGCCGGCACTAAGATCTATTTCGCCGGCCACACGCTCGACTCCGACTACCGCGACGTCGACACGGCGATCACGGTCGATCACCCGGGTGGCACCGCCTACTACTGGAGTCTCGAGCAGTGACGCAGCCAAGCCCCGCCGTCCAGCGCAGACGCATGACGGTGGCGCTCGCGCTCATCGCCGTGCTCCTCGCCGTCGCCGTCGTCGTGGTCGGCGCCGTCTCGGCCGGGGCGAACGGGGGCGCGGGTGCATCCGCCACTCAGGCGCCCACCGAGACACCGCGCCCCGCGCCTGCCCAGGCTGCCCCGCCCGCGACCGTCGACACGTTCGATCGCACGGCGCACTCGCTCGACGACCCGATGAGCATCTGGGTCGTCGTCAACAAGCTCCGGCCGATGAACCCGCAGGACTTCGAGCCCGAAGACCTCGTGTTCGTACCGGTCGACTACACCTTCGAGCCGTATATGCGTCAAGAGGCATCCGACGCGGTCGTCGCGATGTTCGAAGCTGCGGCGAACGAGGCCGACCTCTACCTCGCATCCAACAGCGCGTTCCGGTCGTACGGTGCGCAAGAGAACATCTACGACGGCGACGACCTGCTGACCGCCCGGCCGGGCTTCAGCGAGCACCAGACCGGGCTCACGATGGACATCGGCCCGTCGACGGGGGAGTGCGCCATCGAGACGTGCTTCGGCGAGCTCCCTGAGGGCATCTGGCTGCGCGACAACGCCTACCGGTTCGGGTTCATCCTGCGCTACCCGGCCGACAAGACCGCGATCACCGGCTACGAGTACGAGCCGTGGCACTTCCGCTACGTCGGCGTGCCGCTCGCGACCGAGATGCGCGAGAAGGGCATCTCGACCATGGAAGAGTTCTTCGGCCTGCCGGCGGCACCGTCGTATGAATGAGCGGATTCCCCGGCGCGGGCTTTCGCTGACGATTCTCATCGTCAACCAGCTCCTGGCCGGCATCGGCGTCGCGTCGGGCATCGCGGTCGCCGCGTTGCTCGTCGACGAGCTCACCGGTGTCGTCGCCCTCGCCGGGCTGGCGCAGTCTGCGAGCGTGCTCGGCGCAGCGCTCGCGGCGATCCCGCTCGCTCGGCTCGCCGTGCGCGCCGGGCGTCACGTCTCGCTCGCCACGGGATACGCGTGCGCGTTCGCGGGTGCGGTGCTCATCGTCGTCGCGGCCGCGAGCGGCTGGGTCGTGCTCGTCTTCCTCGGCCTCGCCGCCTTCGGGGCGGGTGCGGCGGCCGGCCTGCAGGCGCGGTTCGCGGCGACCGAGGTCGCGGCGCCGGGGTTCGAGGCGCGGTACATGTCGCTCGTGCTCTGGGCGACGACGCTCGGCTCGGTCGCGGGCCCGCTGCTGTCCGAGGCCGGCGCCGAGTTCGGGGCGGCGCTCGGGTTGCCGCCGCTCGTCGGGCCGTTCCTGCTGTCGGGGGCGGTGTTCGCCCTCTCGTCGCTGCTCGTCGCCGCGCTGCTGCGGCTGCCGAAAGCCGGCGTGCTCGAGTCCGACACCGCACCCGTCGCCGAGGCCGACCCTGCCGACCCGGAACGCGTCGCCGGGGCTGACGCTGCCGACCCGGAACCCGTCGGTCGAGTGGCGTCCGACGAAGGAGGACGGGTATCGAGACCAGCCCCGCCCGCATCACGTCGCAGCGTCGGCGCCTGGGCGGCCCTGCGCATCGCCGTGCGCGAGCCCCGGGCGCTGTTCGCGGTGCTCGCGATCGTCTGCGCGCACACCGTCATGGTCGGGGTCATGGTCATGACGCCGGTGCACATGACCGCGCACGGGCTGTCGCTGTCACTCGTCGGCGTCGTCATCAGCATCCACATCCTCGGTATGTACGGGGCGAGTCCCATCGTCGGCTGGCTCGCCGACCGCGTCGGCTCGGCGCGCGTGATCGTGCTCGGCATCGGCTTCCTGCTCACCGCAGCGCTGATCGGAATCCTTATGCCCGCCGATGACGTGCTCCTGATCCCGCTCGCGCTCGGCCTGCTCGGGCTCGGCTGGTCGTGCGGCCTCATCGGCGGATCGACGATGCTCAACCACTCGGTCGATGCGAGTATCCGGGTGCCGTTGCAGGGTGCGACCGACGCGGCGATGAATCTCGCGGCCGCGGCATCCGCAGCCCTGTCGGGTGTCGTGCTCGGCCTCGGTGGGTTCGCGGGCGTCAACATGGTGGCGGTGCTCGTGCTCGTGCCGCTCGTGATCGCGGGGCTGCGGGCGCGGAGGGCGGGCCGGGCGACGGAGGCGGCTGCGTCGGCATCGCAGGCGTGAGAGCGCGTTCACACCCGGTTCCCAGTCAGTGAGAGGGTTCCTCACAAAATCGCGTGGTGGAATCGCCTGTCCTCCTTAATGCCGACATCGGAAACCGCCCGTGCCCAAGATCAAGAAGTCCAAGACGAAGTCCCAACCGAACACCGACCTCGCGCCCCTTCCCGAACGCCGTCGCTCGACGTTCCGCGCGCCGGCCGCTGACGTCGACCTCGGGCTCTTCGGACTCGGCGTGGGCGATCGCGAGACCGCGGTGACTCCCGAGGTCGTCGGGCCGTCGGCGATCGCGGAGGCGTCGGATGTCGCTGCCGAGGCCGAAGCAGACGAGCGGGTCGAGGAGGTCGAACTGTCGGCGGTCGCCGACGAGCCTGAGCCGGTCGAGGTCGCCGAGCCGGTCGTGGTCGCTGAGCTCGCGCAGATCGCTGAGCCCGCCGAACCCGAGGCCGCCGAACCCGATGCCCCCGAACCCGAGGCCCCCGAACCCGAGGTCGCCGAACCCGATGCCCCCGAACCCGACGCACCCGTCGCTACGCCGTCGCAGCACCGTGCGCGGCACCGCGCCGATCGCACGGGGAACCGGCGGGCGTCGGGCGGCAGTTCCTTCCGCGTCGTGCTGTCGGCGTTCTGAGGCCCAGCCGCCACCGCCCGCGAGGGCGTCAGCCCGCCGAGGGAGCCACCCTGCGCGCGGTCAGCGCCTCGAGCAGCGCTGCAGCGGTCGCGGCGTCGTCGACCGTCACGACGAAGACGCGCCCGTCGTGTCGCGCCACCTGCAGCGCCTCGCCCGAGTGCAGCACGATGCCGAAGCGGCCGTCGAGGCCGACTCGGACGCCCCACCCGCCGAACTCCGCCGTCGGCCGCACGGTCGTGACGCCCGCGTCGGCGATATCGCCGAGCGGGATGTGGAATCGGGGCACCCCGATCGCGGATCGCACGGTGAGCCCGGCACGGTCGACGCGCACTCGGAACACGAACGTCGCGCACGCGAGGACGAGCAGCACGAGTGCGGTCGCGAGCATGGCCCACCACGCCGGCGAACCCGTCACGGCCAGTGCGATGGTGCCGACCGCGAGCGCGACGATCGCGGCCGTGATGGCGAGCATCGCCGCCGCCGACATCGTCGTCGTGCGAACCCAGACCACGCGCTCACCGGGCGTGAGCGTGAGGGCCTCGACGGCCTGAATGGTCGCCCCTGACCCGCCGCTCGTCACGACGTTCGGCTGAGCGAACCACCCGGCGACGCTGGCGAGGAGCCCGGCGGCGACGCCCACGGCGAGCGGCAGGAGGACGCCCGGCGCATCGTGCGCGTCGTCGAGCCCGCGCTGCATGCCGAACGACCAGGTCAGGGCCACCGCGAGCAGCGTCGTGGCGCCGAGCGCCACGGCGCCGAGCAGTCGATGGGTCGGCCCCCACTCGCCGTCGCGCGACGGCACGAGCACCATCGCTGCGAAGATCGCCGCGAGTCCGGCGCCGAGGACGGCCGTGAAGAGCGGTACCGTCCATGCGGGCGCGAATCCGTCGGGTCCGCCGTCGCCCGACCAGTGCGTGGCGACCGTCGCCGGAACCTCGGGCAGCCAGACGAGCATGAGCACGACGGCGATCGCCGTGATCACGATCGGGGCGATCACGCCGACCACGAGATAGCGGCGTCGGGCGGTGTGCACGTCGGGGGTGGCGGTCATCGGAACGTCTCCTTCACGAGTGAGGCGAGGGTGTCGGGTGAGAGGCCGAGCGCGCGGGCGCGCTGGGCGAGGGCGATCACGTCGTCGTGCAGTTGGGCGAGCGGCTCGACGGCGTCGGTGACGACCGCACCGCGGCCACGCCGCATGTCGACGAGACCCTCGTCGCGCAGCTCTTGGTACGCGCGCAGCACGGTGTGCAGGTTGACCTCGAGTGAACTCGCGACCTCGCGGGCCGAGGGGAGCCGGTCGCCCGGTCGGAGTCGGCCGGCGGCGGCGTCGGCGCGTACCGACGCCGCGACCTGCGCGAAGATCGGCACGTCGCTCGCGGGATCGACACGGATGAGCATGCTCGGCTCCTTCACAACTGTTATAGAAATACTAGAACAGTTGGCGGTGGACGTGCAACCCTCCGCCTCGCTGAAGTAGCCGGCTCAGCGGGTTGAGGAGCGACGAAGGCGGTGGGTCGAGGAGGCGCCCTGGCGCCGTCTCGAGACCAGCGTCTCGAAACCCGGCCGAGAGGGGTTTCGAGACGGTCGCTGCGCTCCCTCCTCAGCCCGCTCGTGCTCCGACGCCGGGGTTCAGCCCGCGAGCGCCGCGTCGACGATCTGCTTCGCCGCAGCCTGCACGGCCTTGAGGTGCTCGGGCCCCTCGAACGACTCCGCGTAGATCTTGTAGACGTCTTCGGTGCCGCTCGGACGCGCGGCGAACCAGGCGTTCTCGGTCGTCACCTTGACGCCGCCGATCGCCGCGTCGTTGCCGGGGGCGTGCGAGAGCTTCGCCGTGATGGGCTCGCCGGCCAGTTCCGTGGCAGAGATCGCGTCGCCGTCGAGCTTGCCGAGGGCCGCCTTCTGGGCAGCGGATGCCGCGGCATCCGTTCGCTCGTACGCCGGGTCACCGAACCGCTCGACCAGCGACCCATAGAGTTCGGAAGGCGACTTGCCCGTGACCGCACGGATCTCTGCCGCCAGCAGGCAGAGCAGGATGCCATCTTTGTCGGTCGTCCACACCGAGCCGTCGAACCGCAGGAACGACGCGCCGGCGCTCTCTTCGCCGCCGAACCCGACTGATCCGTCGATGAGCCCCGGCACGAACCACTTGAACCCGACCGGCACCTCCCAGAGCCGTCGGCCGAGCGATCCGGCGACCCGGTCGATCATCGAGCTCGACACGAGGGTCTTGCCGATCGCGGCGTCGGCGCTCCACTCGGGACGATGCGCGAACAGGTACTCGATCGCCACGGCCAGGTAATGGTTCGGGTTCATGAGTCCGCCGTCGGGCGTGACGATGCCGTGGCGGTCGGCGTCGGCGTCGTTGCCGGTGAGGATGTCGAAGTCGCCCCGGTGCGCGAGCACCGAGGCCATCGCCGACGCGCTCGACGGGTCCATGCGGATCTTGCCGTCCCAGTCGAGGGTCATGAACGACCACGTCGGGTCGACGCGCGCGTTCACGACGGTGAGGTCGAGGTCGTAGTGGTCGCGGATCGCCGCCCAGTAGTGCACTGATGCCCCGCCGAGCGGGTGGGCGCCGATACGGATGCCGCTGCGCCGGATGGCCTCGAAGTCGATGATGTTCGCGAGGTCGGCGACGTAGTTGCCGCGGAAGTCGTAGGTCTCGACGCCGCTCGGCTCGGCCTGGTTCACCTCGGCGCCCCCGCCGGCGATGAGCTCATTCGCACGGTTCGCGATCCACGCGGTCGCCTCGGAGTCGGCGGGGCCGCCGTGCGGCGGGTTGTACTTGAAGCCCCCGTCTTGGGGCGGGTTGTGCGACGGCGTGATGATGATGCCGTCTGCCTCGCCCTCGCCGCGCGTCTCGGGGTCGTTGTTCCACTTCAGGATCGCGTGGCTCAGCGCGGGCGTCGGCACGTAGTCGTCGAACTCGTCGACGAGCACGCGCACCTTGTTGCCGACGAGCACGTCGAGGGCCGTCGTCTGGGCGGGGGCGCTCAGGGCGTGGGTGTCGGCGCCGATGAAGAGCGGCCCCGTGATGCCACGCGACGTGCGGTAGTCGACGATCGCCTGCGTCGTCGCGAGGATGTGGTGCTCGTTGAAGCTCGTGGTGAGCGACGAGCCCCGGTGGCCCGAGGTGCCGAAGACGACGCGCTGCTCGGGGATCGAGGCGTCGGGCCTCTTCTCGTAGTAGGCCCTCACGAGGGCCTCGACGTCGATGAGATCGGATCCGGTCGCCTGGGTTCCCGCGCGCTCGTGCATGCCCCCAGTCTTGCGTGGGTTGAGGAGGCGCGCCACCGCAGTCCCGAACGTGGGTTGAGGAGGCGCGCCAGCGCCGTCTCGAAACCCTCGACGACCTTCACGGACGAGCCGCGGCCGACTCGAACACACCCTCTGGGTCGTACGTGCGCCGGATCCGTCGGACGCGCTCCTCGTGCGCTCCGAGGATCAGGCCGCCGACGGCGCCCTCCTCTTCACCCAGCCCAGCGAAGTTCAGGTACATCCCGCGGGAGACCGGCTCGAGCGCGTTCCAGAGCCCGCGCGCCCAGCCGATCGAGTCGTCGTCGAGCGCGGGATCGCTCCAGATCGCGTCCACGCTCACGTTGAAACGCGCACCACGATGCGCGAAGGCCGTCTCGTCGGAGCCGATCCGATCGACCGCCCCGCCGAGGGTCCGCACGAACACGGCCGAGTTCGGGTCCGGTCGGCGAGCGGCGTGCCCGACGATGAGGTCGATGGTCGCGTCATCCGGCTCGTCCATGAAATGCGACTTCCAGTAGTAGCGTCCGCCGTCGGGGATCGCGAAATCGAACTGGCTCTGTGCCTCGACCCAGGTGGTCGTGCCGCTGAGATCGAGGATCGGCTCGCCGAGACGCGAGAACGGCTCGAGCGCCGTCGCGGCATCGGCAGGCGCGCCGATGAACGTGCCGAAGGCGAGTGCGACCGGCACGCCGATGATCTCATCAGGCAGACCGGGGACGGGCGGGAGCGCCCAGAGCGCGAACTCGGGTGCGATGGTCGGCGGCGCCTCCGCGGCCAGCTGTCGCCAGGAGCGGAAGACCGCACCGGCGTCCTCGGGCGCATAGACGAACGCCGCAGCGGCGACGTCGGGACCGAGTGGATGCAACGCGAACGTGAACTCGGTGACGACCCCGAGCCCGCGGCCGGCCCCGCGCAGGGCCCAGTACAGGTCGGCGTGCTCGTCAGCGCTCGCCGTGCGCACCACGCCGTCCGCGGTGACGACGGTCATCGAGAGCACGTTGTCGCAGCTGAGGCCGTGCGTGCGCTGCAACAGGCCGAGGCCGCCGCCCAGCGTCAGGCCGGCGACGCCGGTCTCGGAGACCTCGCCACCCGGTGCGGCGAGCCCGAACGCCTGGGTCGCGGCATCCACGTCGGCCCAACGTGCTCCACCCTGCACGCGAGCCGTGCGGGCCACCGGGTCGACGACCACGTCGCGCATCCCGGAGAGGTCGATCACCAGCCCGTCGTCGCAGACGGCGCTCCCGGCGACCTGGTGCCCGCCGCCGCGGATCGACACGATCGGTCGGTGCACCCGCGCCGCGTCGACGCATGCGACGACGTCATCGACGTCGGCACAACGTACGACGACCTCGGGATGCCGGTCGATCAGGCCGTTCCAGACCGCCCTCGCGTGGTCGTACTCCGGGTGGTCCCGGCCGATCACGGTTCCTCGCACTCGCGCGCGCAGGTCGCCGATCAGCGTCCGGCGCGCGACCTCCGGCAGTGCCATGATCACCCTCGCCTCCCCGCCGCGAGTGCGGCGGCTGCGCTCAGGCTACGACCGGCACGCGCGCCGGTTCATGGGGCGAACACCCCATCTCCGACGCGCTCGCCCGGCGGAAGCTCGTCGGCCAGGAGGCCGTGCCGCATCGCGAAGACGGCGATCGTCGCACGGTTGCGCGCCCCGGTCTTCGTGTAGATGTGGTCGAGGTGGTTGCCGACCGTCTTGGGCGAGACGTGGAGGTCGGCCGCGATCTCGGCATTCGAGCGGCCCCGTGCGGCGTGCCCGAGCACCTCCACCTCGCGTTCGGTGAGGCCCGCCGGCCACTCGCGACGGAGGTGGCGGCGGTGACCCGCGGCGACCAAGACAGCTTCGACGGCAGCCGCGTCCAGACGCCCCTCGCGCACCTCGCGACGCAGCACCGCCGGGAGCTCCGTCGCGGGTGTCGCGGGACGATGCGGTCGGTATCGGGACTTCGAGGCGTACATGTCCGCGGCCGCCAGCAGTCGAGCCGGCGGAGTGATCTCGGCACCTGAGATGCCGCGGGGATAGCCCGATCCGTCGAGGCGCTCGTGATGCTGGCAGGCGAGGCGCCCGTGCGCGCGCAACCCCGGGAACGGCTCGAGGATCGCCTCGGTGAGGTACGGGTGCAGCCGCATCTGCTCGGCCTGCGCGGGTGTGTGCGGGCCCGGCGACTCCCAGACGGCTGCCGGAACGCCCAACCTGCCCAGGTCGTGCAGCAGCGCGGCCCGTCGCACGTCCGAGCGCTCGCTCGTCCCGAGGCCGAACACCTCTGCCGCCGCGTCGACGAGCTCCGCCGTGGCCGACTGGTGGCCGAGCAGCGTCGGCGACTTGAGATCGACGTAGTCGGCGAGCACACCGAGCGCCTCGTCGAGCCGATCGTCGTCGAGTACGTCGTCGAGGCTCGGAACCAGCCGCATCGACGCATCGAACGCGTCGACGGCGGTGAGGGCGGCGAAGATCGCGTCGGCCTGGTCGCAGAACAGGTCGACGAGGTCGGGATCGAGCTGCGTGCCGCGACGGGCGCGTGCCACGGCGACGGCGGCATCCGTCCCTCCTGCTCGTCGGATCGCCATCACGACATCGCCGAGGTTCGCCGCCCGAGCCGAGAAGTCCACCTCCGTGCCGCGAAGACCTCGGGGTTCACCGTTGCCGTCCCACCGCTCGAACACCTGGTCGGCGCCGGTGCACAGGTTCGCGGGTATTCCGAGCGCCTCGGCGAGCGCGGCGGCCGCCAGGCGGTGGTTCTCGAACATCGCGTACGCATCGCGCACGCCTTCGACGCGGAAGGCGGCGAGCGTGCGCCGGCGTTGCGGCCATGGCTGACCGGCCCCGACGTGGTGGGCCATGAAGGCCATCGCGGCCCGGTCGTCGGCGAGGTCGACCGTTCGGATGTCCGCCTTGACACGATGGTCGTCGCCGAACCACCGCGCCTGCTCGAGCGAGTCGACATGGCATCCCGCCCACGCCAGCATCGAGGTGTGGAACACCTCGCGCCGCGCGTCGGCGTCGAGCCCCGCACGTTCGGCGAGGAGCAGGGCGATGTAGGTCTGCCCGAGGGTGTGCCCCATGGGCTGTCCCATGCACAGGTCGATGCCGCGCGACAGCGCCGCGAGCAGCTCGTGCCGATGCACGCGCGGCTCTCCGACGGTGTCGGCCGCGGCCATGGGGCAATTCTCCCTCACACGGCGAGGGCGTGCACCCCCGTGGCGACCGTGTAGATCGCGAGGCCCGCGAGCGCGCCGACGACCGTGCCGTTGATGCGGATGAACTGCAGGTCGCGTCCCACCTGCAGCTCGAGCTTCTCGGTCGTCTCGCGCGGGTCCCATCGTTCGACGGTTTCGGTGATGACCCCCGCGATCTCGTGCCGGTAGTTGCGCACGACGTACGCCGCGGCGTCGACGACCCAGGCGTCGACCTTCGCGGCGAGCGCCTCGTCGGCGGCGAGCCGGGTGCCCACCTCGATCACGGCCGATCTCAGGCCGGTGCGCAGTTCGCCGGCGGGTTCGGCGAGCGCCTCGTCGAGGGTCTGCTTGACGCTCGCCCACGCCTCGGCCGCGAACTCGCGCACGCGCGGACTGTCGAACAGGTCGGCCTTCAGTCGTTCGACGCGGGCGATCACGGCCGGATCGTGCTGCAGGTCGTCCGCGAGCTCGGCGAGCCAGCGATCGATGGCGAGGCGAAGCGGATGTCCCGGCTCCGCCCGCACCTCCCGCACGAACGCGAGCACCTCGTGATGAGCCCGGTCGTCGACGAGCCGGTCGACGAACCCGGGCACCCAGCGGGGCAGCCGGTCGGAGACCATGCGGCCGAATGCCTCGGGATGCGCGGCGAGCCACGCCTCGGCCTTCTCGAGCACGACGTCGATCGCCGCACGCTGCTGATCGGCGGCCACCAGCCGGTCGCCGATGCGGCCGATCGCGGGCGCCCACTCGGGTTCGAAGAGGTGCCGTCGCGCGAGCCGCTCGATGACGTCTTCGACGTCGTCGTCGCCGAGCAGCGTCAGCACGCCCCGCGCCGCGACGGCGGCCTCGGCGGTCACCCGCTCGGCGTTCGCGGGCTCCGCGAGCCAACCCCCGAGCCGCCGCGCGATGCCGACCGACGCGAGCTTGCCGACGACGACCTCCTCGCTCAGGAACTCGTCCTCGACGAACGCCCCGAGCGTCGCGCCGATCTCGTCCTTGCGCTTCGGGATGATCGCCGTGTGCGGGATCGGGATGCCCAGCGGATGCCGGAACAGTGCCGTCACCGCGAACCAGTCCGCGATCGCCCCGACCATCGCCCCTTCGGCCGCAGCACGCACGTACCCGAGCCACGCGATGTCGTCCTGCAGCGCGAACGACACCGCGAACACCGCCGCCGCCATGACGAGCAGGCTCGTCGCCACCCGCTTCATGCGCCGCAGCGCGGCCAGCCGCTCGGCATCGCTCGGAACGGCGCGCCCGGTCGGCACCCGGGTCTGGTCGATCACCATCATGAGCCGGCCCCCTCGCGTCCGATCGCGGTCCGTCCGCTCTCGACGCTAAGCCATCCCGCCCCGCGGGCGGAGACCCGAGCGGCAGAAACCTGAGGGTCGGGAGCGAACTAGGCTGGCCTGCATGACCGAAGCCGTGCCTGCGAAGCCCGAGGAGACCTACTCCTATCTCGGACCGGCCGGCACGTTCACCGAGGCGGCGCTCAAGCAGGTCCCCGAGGCGGCAGGCGGGCACTGGCGGTCGGTGAACAACGTCGGCGAGGCGCTGGCGGATGTCTCGACCGGGCGTTCGACCGCCGCGATGATCGCCATCGAGAACTCGATCGAGGGCGGCGTGAGCGCCACGCAGGACGCCCTCGCGACCGTGCCCGGGCTCCGCATCGTCGGGGAGTACCTCGTGCCGGTCAACTTCGTCCTCGTCGCCCGCCCGGGCACCCGGCTCGACGAGGTGCGGCTCGTCAACGCGCATCCCGTCGCCTACGCGCAGTCGCGCGGCTGGCTCGAGCAGCACCTGCCCGACCACGGGCACATCCCGGCGGCGAGCAATGTGCAGGCGGCGGCATCCCTCTTCGACGGCAGCCAGGCCGATGCCGCGGTCGCGCCGCCCGGCATCACCGACCACCTCGACGTCGACGTGCTCGCGCGCGACATCGGCGACAACCCGAACGCGGTCACGCGGTTCGTGCTCGTGAGCCGCTCGCGGGTGCTTCCCGAGCCGACCGGCGCCGACAAGACGAGCCTCATCGTCGAGCTGCCCAACGACGAGCCCGGCGCCCTGCTCGCCATGCTCGAGCAGTTCTCGACCCGTGGCGTGAACCTGTCGCTGCTCGAGTCCCGCCCCATCGGCGATGCCCTCGGCCGCTACCGGTTCGTCGTCGATCTCGACGGGCACGTCTCCGACGAGCGCGTGGCCGACGCGCTGCTGGGCCTGCGTCGCACGAGCCCCAAGGTGATCTTCCTCGGCTCGTACCCCCGGGCCGATCAGCGCGCGATCGAGTACCACTCGAAGTTCGACGACGAGATCTTCATCGAGGCGCGCGACTGGCTGCGCGGGCTCGTGAGCGGCGAACCCGACACCGATTGAGGCTGGTCATTCTCGACGCGCGAGTCGAGAATGGGGGAATGACCGACAGCAAGGCGCGCATCGATCCGCGCTACGATCCGCGGTTCCAGCGCGGGTACGTCGGCAGTGAGGCGGATGCCCCGCCCCACGCCGATTCGCCGCCGCCCGGGTCGCCCGTGGTCGCGCCGGTGCCGGTCACTCGTGAGCCGCGCGAGCAGGTCGAGTCCCGCCCGGCTCGGCTCGAGCCCGAGGTTTCCCCGGTGCGCGAGCCGCGCGTCGCCGACCGCGGCACGCCGAGGGCGCGCGTGCCCCACGCTCCTGCACCGGGCGCAGGCGCGTCCGACGGCAAGGCCCCTGCTGAGCCCGCCACCGATGCCTCGACCGATCCCTCCACCGCCGATCCCTTCGCCGCAGCGTTCTCCGGCGTCGAGCCCGATGATCCCGAGTCCGCTGTGCGCGCCCGGGCCTGGCTCATCGCGGGCTGGTTGTTCTCGGGGGCGATCCTCGCGGGCGGGCTGTGGTGGTCGTGGTCGGCGGCCATCGACCCCCGCTACTACAACGGGTTCGGCGGCGCGAACTCCAACGCGTTCATGTTCCTGCAGTGGAGCGTTCCGCCGGCCATGGTCATGATCGGCGCCATCGGCATCGTCGTGGTGACCACGGTTGCCGGACTGCACCAGCTCGCCGCATCCGCCGACCGCGACGCAGGTGGGCGGGCGTCGGCGTTCCCGCGTGTGCCGGCCGCCTACGGGCTCATCGCCATCGCGATCGTCGGGGCCATCGCGACATTCTGGCTGGGCGGACTCATCGCCGACGGCCAGGGCGTGATGTGGACCGAGTCCGGACCGCGGGCCGATCAATTGACGACGGTCGCCCTCGGGCGAGTCGGCGAGGTGGGCATCGGGCCGATCGCCGCGGCGGCGTTCGCGTCGGTCATCGGCCTCGTGCTGCTCGGCGTCCAGTCGGCGCGCCCGCTGCGACCCACGCGACGCGCCGGCTGACCGAGGGCAACCTCAGCGCGCGACCCGCACGACGAGCGATGCGGGCGACACGGTGAACGTCGCGCCGATCACCTGGCCGAACTCGTCGCCGTCGATCTCGAACTCCTCGGGCGCCCCCTCGATGCCGATCTCGACCGACCGGCCGCGCAGGTAGACGATGTGCTGCTTCTTGTTGCCACCCGTGAGGTCGATGAGCTGGCGGCCGAGGGTCGACTTGCGCAGCACCCGGTTCTCCCACGTCACCGTGCGCCAGATCAGGATCCAGCCGAAGATGTTGCGCGGCTGCAGCACGACGACGTCGAGCTTGCCGTCGTCGAGCTCGGCGCCGGGGATGAGCTCGATGTTTCCCGGGAGGTAGCCCAAGTTCGCCACGAGGATGCTCGCGACCTTCGAACGGTGGTTGCGCCCGCTGTCGAGGCGGTGCGTGGCCCGGTACGGCTTGGATGCGGGGATGGCGCGCAGGCCGGCGTCGACGTAGGCGAGCCACCCGACGCGCTTCTTCAGGTCGGGGTTGGTGTTCGAGATCATCGCGGCGTCGATGCCGATGCCCGCAAGCACGAGCGAAACGTGCGACTCGTCGGAACCGTCGGGCCGGGTGATGTCGGCGACGATCACGTCGACGGCGTGGTCGATGCCCGAGAACGCGAGCACCACGGCGTCAGCCAGATCATTCACGGGGATGCCGAGGTTGCGGGCGAACAGGTTGCCGGTGCCGAGCGGAACGATGCCCACGGGCACACCCGTGTCGCGCAGCCCCGCAGCGACCGCCCGCACGGTGCCGTCGCCGCCGGCCGCCAGCACGAGGTCGACTCCCGCGTCGACGGCCTCGCGCGCCATGCCCTTGCCGGGGTCGTCCTCGGTGGTCTCGATCCACATCGTCGGAGCGAACTCCTGCCGCCGCTCGGCGCGTGCGACGGCCTCGCGCAGTGCCGTCACGCCCTGCTTCGAGGGGTTGAAGATCACGGCCGCGCGCGGGTGCGACCCCGCGGCATCCGCGGGCCGTTCGCCCTGATCATTCGCCACGATTCCAACGGTATTCCATCGGGGCTTTCAGGGCCGAGAACGTGCGGATGCCCCGGGCTAGACTTGCTCGGGTGATCGACCCCGTGCTGCTCCGCGAGAACCCCGACCTCATCAAGCGTTCGCAAGAGCTCCGCGGCGAGTCCGCGGAGTTCGTCGACGAGGCCGTCGCGGCCGACACGGCGCGCCGCACCGCCATCACGGTGTTCGAGGCGCTGCGCGCCGAGCAGAACGCGTTCGGCAAGCAGGTCGCGCAGGCGCCCAAAGAGGCCAAGGCCGCGCTCGTCGCCGAAGCGCAGGACCTCGCGGGCCGGGTGAAGGCCGCGAATCAGGCGGTGAGCGATGCCGAAGCCGAGTTCACGCTCGCCGTGCAGAAGCTCGGCAACATCGTCCTCGACGGGGTGCCCGCCGGCGGTGAAGACGACTACATCGTGCTGCGCGAGGTCGGCGAGCTGCCCGCGTTCGACTTCGAGCCCCGCGACCACCTCGAGATCGGCGAGCTGCTCGACGCCATCGACATGCCGCGCGGCGCGAAGGTCTCGGGCGCCCGCTTCTCGTACCTCAAGGGCGTCGGCGCAAGGCTCGAGCTCGCCATCATGAACATGGGCCTCGACCGTGCGATCGCCGCGGGCTTCACGCCCCTCATCACGCCCACGCTCGTGCGTCCCGAGATCATGCAGGGCACGGGCTTCCTCGGCGCCCACTCCGAAGACATCTACTACCTGCCCGACGACGAGCTCTACCTCACCGGAACGAGCGAGGTCGCGCTCGCCGGCTACCACGCCGACGAGATCCTCGACATGACGGGCGGGCCCATCCGCTACGCCGGCTGGTCGACCTGCTACCGCCGAGAGGCGGGCAGCCACGGAAAAGACACGCGCGGCATCATCCGCGTGCACCAGTTCAACAAGCTCGAGATGTTCAGCTACGTCGACCCGGCCGACGCCGAGGCCGAGCACGCGCGCCTCCTCGCCTGGCAGGAGGGCATGCTGCAAGACCTCGGCCTCGCCTACCGCGTCATCGACACCGCGGCCGGCGACCTCGGCTCGAGCGCCGCGCGCAAGTACGACGTCGAGGCGTGGGTGCCCACGCAGGCCGCCTATCGCGAGCTCACGTCGACGTCGAACTGCACGACGTTCCAGGCGCGCCGGCTCGACATCCGCCACCGCACCGAGAGCGGAAAGACGGCACCGGTCGCGACCCTCAACGGCACCCTCGCGACCACGCGGTGGATCGTCGCGATCCTCGAGACCCACCAGCAGGCCGATGGGTCGGTCGTCGTGCCCGAGGCGCTGCGCGGGTACCTCGGCGGGCTCGAGCGGCTCGAGCCGGTGTCGCGATGATGAAAGACATCGCTGGTCGAGTAGCGAGCGAAGCGAGCGTATCGAGACCCGAGGTCGGTGATCTCGGGTCGCCTCCTTCGTCGGTTCATCGATCAGCAGAGTCGGATGGCGCGTGGTTCGTCGCCCTCGACGTCGACGGCACCATCATGCATCAGGACGAGACCATCGACGGCTCGGTCGCCGACGCCGTCGCCGCGGCCGTCGAGCGCGGGCACATCGTGACCCTCGCGACCGGCCGGTCATGGTCGACCACGGCCCCGGTGCTCGAGCACCTCGGCCTCGAGCCCGAGTACGTCGTCTGCGCGAACGGCGCCATCACGATGCGCCGTGACACCACGGCTCCCGGGCGGTACGTTCGCGAGCACGTCGAGACGTTCGACCCCACCGCGGTGCTCGAGCGCATCCGCACCTTCCTGCCCGCGGGCAAGTTCATGGTCGAGCTTCCCGACGGGTTCCGGCTCTACACCACCGGAATGGTCGAGTGGAACCTCGACAACGCCCGCGAGGTCGAGTTCGATGAACTGCTCGACCAGCGCGCGACCCGTGTCGTCGTCACGAGCCTCGAGCACGGGCTCGACGAGTTCTTCGAGATCGTCGACCAGATGGGCCTGCACCACGTGAGCTACGCCATCGGCTGGACGGCGTGGCTCGACATCGCCCCCGACGGCGTCAACAAGGCCACCGCGCTCGAACGCGTGCGCGGCTGGCTCGACCTCCCCGCCGACCGGGTGATCGCCGTGGGCGACGGCCGCAACGATCTCGAGATGTTCTCGTGGGCGGGTGCGGCAGGGCGCTCGGTCGCCATGGGCCAGGCTCCCGACGAGGTGCGCGCGGCCGCCGACGAGGTCGCCGGATCGATCGACGACGCCGGCCTCGCCGCGGTCCTCGACTCGCTGCCCTGAATCCGCCGTCGAACCGGGTTTCCGGCGCGACACGCCGGTAGAATCAAGGGCGTCGAAGGGGACGACGTGAAGGGTGACGCGCGCGCCACCGGGGCGGGGGCTGAGGCGGCCGAGCCGCCGCGCCATGGTCGCGTGCGCCGCCGCTCGGGCGTTTCGACCTACCTCAAGCTCGCGGCATCCGTCATCGCGGTGCTCGCCGTGAGCGCCGCCGCCGTCGTGGCCTATGCGGCCGTCGATCTCGTCCGCACCGTGCAGCAGAAGCCGACCGTGACGCTCGCGAACGAGGAGATCCTCGAGGGCGCGCCCGACATCGGTGCGATCGACGGGGGCCTCACCTTCCTCCTCGTCGGCAGCGACAAGCGCCCCGCCGACGGCTCGTTCGGCGACCCCGACATCGACTCGGCCGTGCTCAACGACGTCACGATGCTCGTGCACCTCTCGCAGGACCACTCGCACGTCGAGGTCGTGAGCTTCCCCCGCGACATGCTCGTGTCGGTGCCCGAGTGCCCCGACCCGGCCGACTCGACGAACACCCTGTCGGCGCTGTTCGAGACACCCCTGAACGGCGTGCTCGGCTATGGCGGCCTCGCCTGCGTCGCGCTCACGATCGAGCAGCTCACGGGCGTGAAGATCCCGGTGGGCGGGGTCGTCGAGTTCCAGGGCGTCGCCGCGCTCGCCGAGGCCGTCGGGGGCATCGAGGTGTGCCTGGCCGATCCGGTCGACGACATCCGATCGGGCCTGCACCTCGCGGCGGGCAAGCACGTCATCACGGGATACACTGCGCTCGCGTTCCTGCGCACCCGGCACGGGGTCGGCGACGGCAGCGACCTCGGTCGCATCGCAAGCCAGCAGACGTTCCTCGCCTCGCTGGCCCGCACGATGCAGGCGAGCGGCACCCTCGGAGACCCGGTGAAGCTCTACTCGATCGCCAAGGTCATCCTCTCGAACGTGCAGCTCTCGAACGCGATGCAGAATCCGGTGACGCTCGTCGCGATCGCACGGGCACTGCAGGCGGTCGACCTCGGTCGCATCACATTCGTGCAGTACCCGACCGTCTACACGTCCGATCTCCGGTACGTCACGCCCTCGGCGTCGGCCGCGGCCGTGAACCTCGCGTTGCAGCAGGACCTGCCGCTCGCCGTCAACCCGAATGCGACGACGGATGCCCCGTTCGGGACGATTCCCGATCCGACCCCGCCGGCGCCCACGACGACGCCAGGACCGCTCCCCCCACTCGCCCCCGAGCCGGCCGTGCCGTTGGGCCCCGAGCCCAGCCCCGAGGCATCCGCAACTTCCACGCCGACGCCGACGCCGACGGTGCCGCCCGCCACCCTGCTGCCCGACGACGTCACCGGGCTCACTGCCGATGAGGTGCGCTGCGCGACCGCGAACCCCGGCTGAGCGGTGCCTTCGGGCTGCCTCCGCCGCTGCATCCCCGCTGCTTCAGGGCTCTCTCAGGCGCGGCTGGAAGGCTGTTCGAGATGCGCGTCGGCTAGAATCGGGGCCTGCCTGCACGATCTCGCCCTCAGGCGGGTGAACGCGGGCTTGGAGGGCTGTCCGAGCGGCCGATGGAGCTGGTCTTGAAAACCAGTGGGCAGCAATGCCTCGTGGGTTCGAATCCCACGCCCTCCGCGCAAGCAGATCGAGACCGGCGACACGAGACCAGGCGACACGAGAGGAACACGTGAGAGAAGCGGTGCGACCCACCTCGCGTCGCGCGGCGAAGTCAGCTTCGGTCGCGCGCCACGGACGCCTCGGCAGGCACTCCGCATGGAAGACGGCGGCGAAGGTCCTGGCCTCCACCGTCGCCGTCGCGCTCGTGTCGGGCACCGCGGTCGCCGCGTACGCCGCCTTCGATCTCGCAAGCTCGCTCAAGCCCACGGTCACGCTCGACAATGAGGCGGTGCTCGACGGCGTGCCCGATGTCGGCGCCATCGAGGGCGGTGTCAACCTGCTCGTCATCGGCAGCGACAGCCGCGAGGGCCAGGGCGACGCGTTCGGCGACCCCGACGAAGAGACGGCCGTGCTCAACGACGTGACGATGCTCATGCACATCGCCGAAGACCACTCGCACGCCTCGGTCGTCAGCTTCCCGCGCGACATGCTCGTCGACGTGCCCGCCTGTACCGACCCTGCCGACCCCGCCGGCGACCCGCTCTACGAGCAGTACGGCGTGAAGATGAACTCGGTGCTCGCCTACGGCGGCATGCCGTGCGTCGTGAAGACCGTCGAACAACTCACCGGCCTGACGATCCCGTTCGCCGGCACTGTGCAGTTCCTGGGCGTCGCGGGCCTCTCCGAGGCGGTCGGCGGTGTCGACGTGTGCGTCGCCGAGCCGATCGTCGACGAGCACACCGACCTCAACCTGTCGGCCGGCACCCACTCGCTCAGGGGCATGGACGCGCTGCAGTTCCTGCGCACGCGGCATGGCGTCGGCGACGGCAGCGACCTCGGGCGCATCTCGAACCAGCAGGTGTTCCTCTCGTCGCTCACGCGCAAACTGCAGACCGGCGGCACGCTCGGCGACCCGGTTGCGCTCTATTCGATCGCCAAGGTCGCGCTCAGCAACATGGAGCTCTCGTCGTCGCTCGTCGACCCCACTCGTATGGTCTCGATCGCGAAGGCGCTGAAGGACACCGACCTCTCGAAGATCGCGTTCATCCAGTACCCCACCGGTTATGTCGACGGCGAGGTCGTGCCGAGCGAATCGGCGTTGCTCATCAACACCGCGCTGCAGGAAGACCTGCCGGTGATCTTCGACCCCGCGTCCGGCGAGGCGTCGTTCGCCTCGGCGGCCGACCCGAACGCGCCCGTCGAAGAGGCGCCCGTCGAAGAGGCGCCGGCTGAAGAGGTGCCCGCCGAAGAGGCTCCGGCGACCGAAGTACCTGCGGCGCCCGCACCGACCGCCGAGGCACTGCCGAGCGACGTCACGGGCCAGACCGCGGCCGAGACCCGCTGCTCGGTGGCGAACGACGGCTGACCGCCCGAAACGGCTCGAATCGTCAGTTCGGGCACCCTCGGGTTATGATTGCTGTCGCGTGTTCGCGTCAGCGTTCACGAGGAGACGTCGCATAGTCCGGCCGAGTGCACCACCCTGCTAAGGTGGAGTCCCCGTAAGGGGACCAGGGGTTCAAATCCCCTCGTCTCCGCTCACTTTGAGCCCCCGATACTGAAGAAATGGCCCTCGCATTCCGCGGGGGCCATTCTCGTTGGTCGGCTTGCACGCCCTGGTCGTGAGATTTCGGCGCGCCATCCTGGATTCCGAGCATTCGTCAGATCACGGTGCATGCTTGCGTCAACCTTCGACGCACAGGGGGCCCGATGGCAGACATCACCCGTCGCACTGCCCTGCTTGCTCTTGCTTCGGTTTCGGCGGTTTCGTTGGCGGGCTGTGAGCAACTGGACGAGGCGCTTCCGCCGTCGGTTCCGCCGACTCCTTCAGCGCCGGCTGCAACGCCGACGGTGCCGCCGGCCCCTGCCCCGTCGTCGCCGATGCCCGCGCGGCTTCCGGTCCCGCCGGGGACGCTGACGGAACTTCCGCCGGAGTCGGGCAGTGTGATGGCGTGGACCGTCGACGACGGAACCAGTACAGAGGTCGTCGCCGCGTATGCCGCCTTCGCGGCCGCGACCGGCACGCGGCTCACGATGTTCGTCAACGGCATCTATGCGAGCTGGGATGAGAACGCCGAAGCGCTGCGGTCGCTCGTGGCGTCGGGCCAGGTGCAACTCGCGAACCACACCTGGTCGCATCCCGATCTCACGACCCTTGACGACGCGTCGATCCAGGCGGAGTTGCAGCGCAACCACGACTACCTCGCCGAGGTGTACGGCGTGGATGCGAGACCGTACTTCCGTCCGCCCTACGGAGCGCACGACGACCGCGTCGACGCCGCGGCTGCGGCGATCGGGTACACGACGCCGACGCTCTGGTACGGGTCGCTCGCGGACTCCGGGGAGCTGCCCGATCAACAGATCGTCGACCTGGCGAACGAGTGGTTCGCTTCGGGAAGGATCATCATCGGGCACTTGAATCATCTTCCGGTGACCCGGGTCTTCGATCAGTTGACCGGGATCCTCGAGGCACGGGCGTTGACCACGGTCACCCTGAACGATGTCTTCATCAGCGCCGCCCACCCCTGATCGTTCCATCGCGAGTCGTTCCCGATTGGTCACGTCACGACGCGGCGACGACCACGAGAAGGAAGAACAACAACGCGCGCCGCGGTGACGACACGCGTTCGAGGGACTGACATTCCCTCATTGACGGCGCTAGTTTGTGGTCACGCAACTCTGCCGAGTCGAAGGAGCCTCACATGGCCGGAACTCGTCCCGGCGGCGTCACTCTCGTCGCTGTCCTCGCCTGGATCAGCGGTGCACTGCAGATCCTCGGCGGCATCATCGTCCTCATCGGCGGAACAGAAGTGCCCGGGGCGACCACGGCAGCTTGGGTCGCCATCATCATCGGCATCATCACGATCCTCGTCAGCCTCGGACTGTTCCGAGGCAGCAACACGTCCAGGGTGATCGTGACGATCGTGTTCGTCCTGAACCTCGCGTCCGCCGTGTATGTCATGTTCGCCGTACCGGCTCAGCTGTGGTCCGCGGTCATCAGCGGGGCCGCCGCGCTGATCGGGCTGATCCTGCTCTACACCGCCCGCGCGAACGAGTTCTTCCGCTCCTGAACGATACCGAAGGCGCGGACGGGTGGGGCGTCGTGCCGTTCGCGGGTGGGTGATGGCGATGTCACCGGTTGTTGGTAGTTTGGTGCCCACTCACCACCACTGAAAGCGGCCCTGATGCGTCGATCGTTCCCCGGTGCCGTGCTCGCAACGGTCGCCACCGCAACATTGTTGGCGACCGCTGCCGCGGCGCCGGTGGCATACGCCGTGCCGAATCACGCATCGACGGGGTTGCCGGTCTCGGGGTCGATCTCTGCTCCCCCGGGGGAGGGCGATGCACCCGTCATGGGCGAGTACCCCGCCGCAGAGTACCGTGCTGAGGCGAGCACGCTCGAAGCCGGGCTCGTCGAGGCGATCGAGACCGACCTCGGCCTGTCGCCCGCAGAGTACCTCGCCGCCGCCGACGCCGCGGTCGATGCTGCCGACGTACTCGAGCACCTCGAGGAGCAGGACGTCGACACGACCGATGCGGTGCTCGACGGCACGACGCTCACGGTGCTCGTCGACTCTGCCGAGACCGCCGAGGCCGTCGCGGAGGTCGGTGCGACGCCCGTGTTCGAGCCGACCCCCGAGATGGTCGCCGACTACTCCGACGTACAGTTCGAGGCCGCCGCCGATCTCGTCGGGGGCACCGGTTGGGCGATTCCCGGCACCGACCTCAACAAGAACGGGATTCGCGACGACGGATATGTCGTCTGCTCGGTCGCCTTCAACGGCAGGCTGAAGGCGGGCGGCGCGCATCAGGTCACCACGGCGGGGCACTGCCTCGACGGCACGGCGTTCCCCGACGCATCCGCGAGCGCGCTCGTGCAGTCGAGGCCCAACGACCCGTTCCAGTCCATCGGCGCCACGCTCGGCAACCCCGTCACCGGATCGGTGCGATTCGGCGCCGCAGTCGATTCCGCACGCATGTCGGTCGAGTCCGCCTGGACGCCCAGGCCATCGGTCTCCGTCTGGGGCGGTGGCTCCGGTTCCCCCTCAGCCGGCACCCCGGTCTCGGTCCGCGGTGCGACCGCGGCGGTCGTCGGTGCCAGGCTCTGCAAGTCAGGCCGCACGACCGGCTGGACGTGCGGCACGGTGCGCGCGGTCGACCAGGCCGTGTTCGTCAGCGAGCGACTCGTCAACGCGATCATCGCCGACACGTGCGTGCGCAGCGGCGACAGCGGCGGCGCCGCGCTCATCGGCGACTACGCGGCGGGCATCACCTCGGGCGCCAGTGCGACGTGCACCACCGGCGGCCTCAGCGCCTTCTTCCCCGTCGTCTCGCCCGCGGGGCCCGACGTGCTCGACTTCAACAGCGCCTGGGAACTCTCGGTGGCGATCTCGAAGCCGCAGATCACGTCCATCCTCGGCGGCCGTTCCTATGCCGACGTTCCCGTACGAGGCACCGTGCCCAACGCCCCCGCGGGAACCCGCGTCTCGCTGTACCTCGACGGCGCGACCACCGCCACGTCGACGTCCACGCTCACGAGCCGTGGCGGGTCGTTCAGCCTGCCGCTCGGCGGAGCATCCCTCGGGTCGCACGCTTGGCGCATCGTCGCGTCCCAGGGCGTCTACTCGTCCGCGACAACGACCGGAACGGTCGCGCTGGTCGCACGGCCAGCGACCGATCGCCTCTTCGGGCCGAGCCGGTACGAGACCGCGATCGCGACCTCGGTCGCCGCGTTCCCGTCGCCCGCGGCGGTGCCGATCGTGTATCTCGCCTCGGGTGAGGGTTTCGCGGACGCGCTCAGCGCAGCCCCCGCGGCGGCGAAGGGCGGCGGGCCGCTGCTGCTCACGCCCCGCTCCGGGCCGACGGCCGCGATCCTCGCCGAGGTGCGGCGGTTGAACCCGGCGAAGATCGTGATCGTGGGCGGCACCGGCGCCGTCGCGGCATCCGCCGACGCGACCCTGCGCTCCATCGCACCTGTGCAGCGCATCGGCGGTACCGATCGCTACGACACCAGCCGCAAGCTCATCAACGCGGCGTTCCCCGCGCCCACCCAGGCGGTCTACGTTGCCTCCGGGGCCAACTATCCCGACGCGCTCGCGGCGGGTGCCGCGGCCGGATCGGTCGACTCGCCGGTCGTGCTCACCCGTGCGGCAGCGCTCGACGACGCGACACGACTGCTCGTGCAGCGCCTCGCGCCGCAGCGCATCCGCGTCGCCGGCGGTGTGCTGGTCGTATCGAACACGGTGCTCGCGCAGCTCACGCCGATCGCCGCCGATACCAGGCGCGTCGCCGGCACCGACCGCTATGCGACAGCCGCGGCGATCAACACCGACGCGTTCGGCAGCGCGACCCGCGCGTTCGTGGCGAGCGGGCTCAACTTCCCCGACGCACTCGCCGGCGCGGCGTACGCCGGCCGCGTCGACGCGCCGCTCTACCTGAGCGCGCCGACGTGCCTCCCGGCTGCCGCGGCGACCGACCTGCTGCGCCTCGGCGTCGGGCGGGTCACGTTCTTCGGCTCGACGGCGGTGCTGTCGAGCAACGTCTTTGCGCTGCGTCCCTGCTGAACCGCACGCCGGTCTCGAGCCCGGGGCGACGCTGAACCGACGCGGTTGAACCGGCCGTCGGTCTCGGCCCCGGGCGACATCACACCGACCCGCCACGACGCGCGGGACATCCGATCGACGGACGTCGCGCGCCGCCGAGCGTCAGGACGCCGCCTTCTTCTTCGCGGTGGCCTTCTTCGCGGCCGGCTTCTTGTCGCCCCCGGCCGCGTCCTTCTTCGCCGCGCCCGCAGCCTTCGACGAGCCCGAGCCCGAGCCCACACCGCCGCCCTCACGCTTCGCCGCGATCGACTGGCGCAGCGCCTCCATGAGGTCGATGACCTCGCCGCCCTTCTCCTGCTCGGGCTGCTCGCCGAACGTCGCGGCCGTGTCGATGGCCTCGCCCTGCTCGAGCTTCGCCGCGATGAGGGTGCGCAGCTCCTGCTGGTACTCGTCGACGTACTGGTCGGGCTCGAAGTCGTTGACGAGGCTGTCGACGAGCTGTTTCGACAGGTCGAGCTCCTTCGGCGAGATCTTCACGGCCTCGTCGAGCGAGGGGAACTCGGCGGCGCGCACCTCGTCACTCCACAGCAGGGTCTGCACGACGAGCACGTCGCCGCGCACCCGCAGCGCCGCGAGTCGGCTCTTCTGCCGCAGCGACATGCGCACGATCGCGGTGCGATCGGTCGACTCGAGGGTCTCGCGCAGCAGAACGTAGGCCTTCGACGACGCCGAATCGGGTTCGAGGAAGTAGCTCCGGTCGAGCATGATCGGGTCGATCTGCGCGCTCGGCACGAACTCGACGACCTCGATCTCGCGGCTGCGCTCGGCCGGCAGCGACTTGAGGTCGGCATCGGTGATGACGACGGTGCGCTCGCCGTCGTCGTACGCCTTGTCGATGTCTTGGTACGGCACGACCTCGCCGTCGATCTCGCAGACGCGTTGGTACCTGATGCGCCCGCCGTCGGCCGCGTGCACCTGGTGCAGGGACACGTCGTGGTCTTCGGTGGCGCTGTAGAGCTTGACGGGCACATTGACCAGGCCGAATGTGACCGCCCCTTTCCAGACGGCTCGCATGACTACCAGTACACACCCCGGGGATGTGTGGCCGAAAGCCCCGAGCGAACTTCGACCGTCGCCCCGAGCGAAGTCCGCAGGTCAGGAGCATTGCACTGGCGGGCCGCCACAGCGCGTTTCAGCGCAATTCTCCTGAGTTGCGTCCGGTCGACGCGCGACATTCATGCGACAAGATGGGGACATGGCCGAGGGCTCGCGTCAGCTCGTCGAGGTCGACGGTCGCAGACTGCGGCTGACGAACCTCGAGAAGGTCATGTATCCCGAGACGGGCACGACCAAGGGCGAGGTGATCTCGTACTACGCCGAGATCGCCCCGGTCATGGTGCCGCTCGTGGCCGGCCGCCCGGTGACGCGCAAGCGCTGGGTGCACGGCGTCGGCACGACGGATGACCCGGCACAGCCGTTCTTCGAGAAGAACCTCGCCGAGCACGCCCCCGAGTGGGTGCGTCGCGGCGTCATCGAGCACTCCGACGGGCCGAAGACCTACCCGATCGCGGGTGACCGGGCGACCCTCGTGTGGCTCGCCCAGCAGGCGGCGCTCGAGCTGCACGTGCCGCAGTGGCGGTTCGACGCGCAAGGCGGTGCCGCGAATCCCGACCGCATGGTGTTCGATCTCGACCCGGGCGAGGGCATGGGCCTCGCCGAGTGCGCCGAGGTCGCGCGTCTCGTGCGCGACCTCATCGCGGGCATGGGTCTCGAGGTGTTGCCGGTGACGAGCGGCAGCAAGGGCATCCACCTCTATGCGGCACTCGACGGGTCGCAGACCTCCCAGCAGGTGTCGGATGTCGCGCACGAGCTCGCGCGTGCGCTCGAGGCCGACCACCCCGAGCTCATCGTGTCGAGCATGCGCAAGACGCTGCGCACCGGGCGTGTGCTCATCGACTGGAGCCAGAACAACGCCAACAAGACGACGATCGCCCCGTATTCGCTGCGCGGCCGTGCCCGGCCCACGGTTGCGGCCCCGCGAACGTGGGAGGAGCTCGACGATCCGGGGCTGCGCCACCTCGAGGCATCCGAGGTGCTCGCCCGCATCGCCGACGGAGGCGACCCGATGCGGGCGATCACCGAGCGGTCGCATGGCGGGCCGCTGTCGGAGTACCTCTCGATGCGGTCGACCGGCAAGACGCCCGAGCCTATGCCGGCCTCGACGTGGGGTGCCGCGACCGCGTCGGCCGACGACCCGCCGCGGTTCGTCATCCAGGAGCACCACGCCCGGCGCCTGCACTTCGACCTGCGACTCGAGCGCGATGGGGTGCTCAAGAGCTGGGCGGTGCCGAAGGGCGTGCCCGAGACATCCGGCGTCAACCATCTCGCGGTGCAGACCGAGGATCACCCGATGGAGTACGCGACCTTCGAGGGCACGATTCCCGCGGGGGAGTACGGAGCCGGGTCGATGACGATCTGGGACACCGGCACCTACGCCACCGAGAAGTGGCGCGACGACGAGGTCATCGTCGACCTCGACGGGCAGCCGGGCGGGCCGCTCGCCGGTGTCGTGCGGGTCGCGCTCATCCGCACCGACGGGTCGGGCGAGAAGAGCAGTTGGCTGCTGCACCGCATGAAGGACCAGCGTCCGCACGCGTGGGTTGAGGAGGCGCGCCGGCGCCGTCTCGAAACCCCGGGCGCCGAAGAGGGTTTCGAGACGCGTCCTCCTGCGTCGGGCGCTCCTCAACCAGCGCGTGCCACTCGACCGGCGGCCATCCGCGAGCGGCCGATGCTCGCCTCACCCGGCACGGTCGGCCTGCTCGCCCGCGGCGACTGGGCGCTCGAATGGAAGTGGGACGGCATCCGGGTGCTCGCGCGCGTCGACGGCGATGGGGTGCGCCTCATGAGTCGCAACGGCATCGACATCACCGAGCGGTACCCCGAACTCGCGCGCCTGCCCGAGGTGATCGGCGCGGACGCCCTCGTCGACGGCGAGATCGTCGCGCTCGACGCCGAGGGGCGGCCCGACTTCGGCCGGCTGCAGGAGCGGATGGGACTGACGAAGCCTCGCGAGATCGCCGTGGTCGCGGCATCCGTGCCGGTTCGCCTGCTGCTGTTCGACGTGCTCGAGGTCGACGGCACCTCGGTGATGGGCGAGCCCTATCGCGCCCGCCGGGCGCGCCTCGCCGGACTGGTGCACCGCGTGCCCGGGGTGCCCGTCGAGGTGCCGCCGGCCGCCGAGGGAACGCCGGCCGAAGCGCTCGACGAGAGCCGCATGCTCGGGCTCGAGGGTATCGTCGCGAAACGGCCGGGCTCGGCCTACCGCCCGGGGGCGCGCACCGACGAGTGGGTGAAGCTCAAGGTCACCCGCACGCAGGAGGTCGTCATCGGCGGGTATCGGCGCGGCGTCGGAACCCGCACGGGCCGCATCCGGTCGCTGCTCGTCGGCATCCCGGGCGAGGGTGGGCCCGAGCACGGGCTCGAATACGTCGGCCGGGTCGGGTCGGGTCTGCGCGAGAAGGATCTCGATCGCCTGCTGGCGAGGTTCACCGAGACCGAGCGGGTGGATGCCCCTTTCTTGGACGTTCCCGCGGCAGATGCCGCCGACGCGGTGTGGGTGCGGCCGGAACTGGTCGGCGAGATCGAGTTCAGCGGATGGACCGGCACGGGCGTGGCCCGGCACCCGCGGTGGCGGGGCATCCGCACCGACGTCGACCCCGCCGAGGTGCGTCGCGAGGAGTGAGGGGCGCCGGCGGCCGGCAGGCGGTGGGCGTCACTGCGCGTGCGCACTGCGCGTGCGCACTGCGCGGGCGCCCTACGCGGGCGGGTTCACCGCAGGGTTCACGACCCGTCGTCGATGAGCAGGGCGAGTAGGGCGGTCTCGCGACCGCCACGGCGATCGATCACCCGCCCGTGTTCGTACGCCGAGATCACGCGGGGGTCGATGTAGCTGCCCTTTGCGATCGCGGGGGTGTTGCCGAGTACTTCGCTCGCCTGCACGATCAACTCCCGTACGGCACGACTCCGGTCCCGCGCGGTGGCGAGGGGACCGATCTCGGCGAGCCGCTCGGCCGCGACCACGGTGCCGCGCAGCGTGCGGAAGTCCTTCGCCGTGAACGCCCCGCCGGTGCGTTCGCGGATGTCGTCGTTCACGTCGGCGGGGACGAGGGCGCGCATCCGACGCCCCGACGACCACGCGTACAGCCGTGACGCCGCCGATCGCCCGCCCTCCCGACGCACGAAGTCGGCGAGCGCGGCGTCGGCCACCCGCACTTCCTGGCCGATGCCTCCCTTGGCGCGGAAGCGGAACCGCACCGTCTCGTCCCCGTCGACGGCGGCGTTGCGGACGAGCAGCGTCGTGAGCCCGCGGCTTCGAAATCCGGTGAGCGACTCCTCGGATCCGATGCGCAGCGCGGCGAGCTCGAGCGTGCGGAAGGCCGCGGCGAGCACGTGCGTCCGACTGAGATCGCCCTGCGCCAGGTCGCGCCGCACGGTCCGACGGGCCCGGGGGAGGGCCTCGGCGAGCGCGGTCATGCGCAGGAACTTCTCGGCGTCCTGCTGCTGGCGCCACACCGGGTGGTAGAGGTACTGACGCCGGCCCGCCGCGTCGCTGCCGACCGCGAGAATGTGAGCGTTCGGGGCATCCGAGATCCACACGTCCTCCCATGCGGGTGGGATCGCGAGATCGACGATGCGTGCCCGCTCGGCGCGTCCGGCCGAGCCGCCGTCGCTGTGCACGTAGGCGAAACCGCGGCCCCGCCTCACCCGCAGGTACCCGGGCGAGACGTACGGTTCGACCCGCCTGAGGCGCGGCATCGCCCGTCAGTGGTTGCGCAGCGCGTCGATGAGTTCGGCCTTGCGCTTGCCGCTGTACCCGGTCAGGCCGAGCTCCTTCGCTCGCTTCCTGAGCGCGTCGACGGTCCAGTCCTCATAGTCGCCGTGCTTGCCGCCCTTGCGGCCGATGGCGCTTCGCCCCTGTGCTGCGGCGGCATTCGAGATGCGCGCGGCCTTCTCCTTCGAGGCGCCGTCGTCACGCAGCTCCTCGTAGAGCTCGGGGTCCTTCAGCGATGGGTTCCTCTTGCGTCCTGGCATGGTGTGCTCCTGTCTCGCCCCGTTCTCGCGGGTTGTCTCAGAGTCCGCGCCCGCCGGTGACGGGCAACACGGCGCCCGACACGTACGATGCCTCGTCGGACGCGAGGTACACATAGGCTCCGGCGAGCTCCGCGGGTTGACCGGCACGACCGAGCGGGGTGTTGCGCCCGAACTCGGGCAGCGTGTCGGGCCACCCGGTCGCGGGGATGAGCGGCGTCCAGATCGGTCCGGGCGCGACGGCGTTGACACGGATGCCCCGTGGTCCGAGTTCCTCGGCAAGGGCCTTGGTGAAGGCGACGAGCGCCGCCTTCGTCATGGCGTAGTCGACGAGCGCCGACGACGGGTCGAAGCCCTGGATGGACGCCGTGGTGATGATCGACGACCCCGCATCCATGAGCGGCACCGCGGCGCGCGCCATGAACACCGGAGCGAACAGGTTCACCCGCATGACGTGCTCGAAGTCATCGGTGGGAATCTCGTCGATCCCGCCCCGGTTGCGCTGGTGGGCCGCGTTCAGCACCAGCAGGTCGAGCCCGCCGAACTCCTGCGCGGTCTGCTCCACGATGTCGCGACAGTGCTGCTCGTCGCGCAGGTCGCCGGGCAGCAGCAGCGGCTCGCTGCCCGCGTCGCGGATCCACTCGGCCGTCTCCTCGGCGTCGGCTCTCTCACTCGCAAGGTAGGAGATGGCGACCCGCGCGCCCTCGCGGGCGAACGCGATCGCGAGGGCACGCCCGATGCCCGAGTCGCCGCCGGTGATGAGCGAGCGCCGACCCTCGAGCAGGCGATTCCCCTGGTAGCTCTGCTCGCCGTGGTCGGGCAACGGCGCCATGCGCTCGGTGAGCCCGGGCGGCTCCTGCTCCTGACGTGGGAACGGGTCGGTGGTGTGCTTGGTCGTGGGATCGATGAGCCGATCGTCGGTCACGGTGCCTCCTCGGATCACGCGCGACGTTACGCCGGTGCCCGGAAGGCCGACAGGGGATTGACACGCTCGCCGACTCGGGACGTCCGCTGCCGACTGCCTCGGGGTCGTCGGTCGACGCGGAATCGTCCTGCTCGTCATCGCGGCCATCGTGTTCCTCGTCCGCTACCTGAGCGGCAACCGGACAGTCTGACGCACCGGTCCCGTTCGAACCTGAACGCGGCCGGCGCCCATGCGGTCGCCCGCGTTCCTTCGTGGGCGCCGCCCGAGAAGAGCGGATGTCGCATCCGATCGTTGTGCGAAGGCCTGTTCGTGCAGCGCTCCCACGGCATATGCTGGTGACGTGGGAACGCTGTACTACGGTGACTCCGGCACGCCGATCGGCATCGAAGATCGGGCGCTCGCGCACGTCAAGGTCGCGATCACGACCAAACTCCGCCGGGGTGAGAGCTTCACGCTGTCATGGCAGCACACCGACGATCAGCCGCGTGGGCGCAGCACCCTCTGGCTGCATCCGTCCATCCCGCTTCGCTTCGTCTTCGACGAGCCCGAGGCCCCCGAGCTCAGCCGCAAGTGGATCGAAGACCTGATGCGCTCGGCGAACAGCACGGGCGGCATCCAGCTCGTCCCCGAGCACCTCGACACCGCTCCGATACCGACGATCGCCGAGCAGCCGGTACAGGTGGGGGTCGACGTGCAGGAGGTCGAACCCGACGTTCAGGTCCAACCAGGCGGGCAGACGCAGCCCGCCTGACCACGGGGCGACGTTCTGGGGAGGCAACGATGAACACGACGCGAGGACACGAAATCGAGCGTTGGTGGCCCCACCTCTCGATCGCGGCGAAGCACCGACTGCTCAACGACCTCGACGGTGAGATCGACGCGGCGACGGCCGCCGAGATCGAGACGCTCGTCGGTGCGCCGGTCGACACGTCCCTGTCCACGGCAGAGCGAGACTTCATCCGGACACAGATGGAAGCGGTCGACTGATCGGCCGGGTCGGCCGAGGGCTGGGCGATCCGCGTCCGGTCGCTCGCCGCCCATCGCCCTAGTCGCCCTCGAACGCCTCCGACTCCTCGGGCTCGGGTACGTAGTGCAGGCCTGCGGTGCTGTTGGCGGTGAGCAGCAGCTGTTCGATCCACAGCCGGTTGAGCGTCGGCGGGCGATTGCCGCTGAACACGAACTGCAACGGGATCGCTTCGTGCAGCCAGAACGTCGTGCGGCCGCTGCCCTTTTCCACGCCGTGCTCCCACGTCATCGCGAAGCTCTCGGCGCGTCGCAGCTTGTTCAGGATGGCCACGCGCAGGTGGGCGAGGGTACGATCGTCGATCTCGATCTCACGCTGAGACGAGTTGTAGATGAACTTGCCCATGCTCGAACTCTAATGGTCAGGCATGGATCTACGGTGCGGTGTTTGCGTTGGGCGGTGGCGTCGTCGATTCCGGCGTCGACACCCGTGACGGATGTCGCGAGCCCCGGCTAAGGTGACCGCGTGGAGCATCCCGAAGTCGTCGATCCGCGCCACCCGCTCATCGAACGGGTGCGAGCGATCTGCCTCGCGCTTCCCGAGGCCGTCGAGGTGAAGGCGTGGGGGAGGCCGACCTTCCGTGCTCGCAAGCCGATCTTCGTGCACGTCGCCGCCACGATGGAGCGGCCGTTCTCGATCGTCGTGAAGACCGACCCCGACGAGCACCGCGCGCTCGTCGAGGACGGCCGGTTCTACGGGGTGCCCTACTACGATCGTGCCCGGTGGATCGGGGCTGACCTCGACGCACCCGACACCGACTGGCAGTTGCTCGCCGAACTCATCGAGACCTCGTACCGTCAGGTGGCGAACCGCAGGCAGCTCGCGGCGCTCGATGCGTTGCGGCCCGATCACGCGGGCAGCTGAAGCATCTCGTCGGAGGGCTCCCGCCCTCCTCGCGCTCCCCGCCCTCCCCGCGTTCCCCGCGCCCTCGCGCTCCCGCGCTCCCGCGCCCTCACGCTCCGCGCTCGCCGCGCGCCCCTCGCCGCAGTCATCCGTCGAGTGTTTCCGTTTCCTCCCGATGTTCCCGTTCTCGGGGCGACATTCGGCAGAAACGGAAACACTCGACGTCGGCGAACTCATCGAGCCGGCCGCAAGCCGGCCTGAAGGAGTTCGGCGCGGAGCAGCGAGGGCCTCATCGCGATCGGCCAATCCCACCGCGCCCCGAACGACCGGTGCTTGCGGATCCTGTTCTCCCTCGCCTTCTCGAGCATGACCGCCTCCTGGGTCGTGCGCCCCTTCAGGAACTCGGGCTTCACGTACTTGCCGAGCCCGTCGAACTCTCCGAACGTGTCGAACTCCGGCCAATCGAAGTCGACGATGTCGCGCCCGCCGTCGGAGCGCGGGAAGCTCACCTGCAATTCAGGCGCCGGAAGGCCCAGGAGGTGGATGTTCGCGCGGCTGATCGATTCGCCGGGCGAAGCGGACCTCGGGTCGGCGAACTGGATGGCCGCTCGGGCAGGCCGCACCCCCCGGCGAGAGCCGACTGCTGCCAATGCGTCGAGCAGTCCCGCACGGGTCGCTCCGCCGAACTCCGGGTGGTCCGGATGACGCAGGCTCGATCGCAGCGCATGATCCACCACTGCGACCGCCGACGCGAAGGGCAGCGAGCGTGCGAGGTCGAGCACCGTTCGCCGAAAGCTCGTGACCACGAATCCCAGACGCTCATCGAGCTCGTCCGGCTCGAGGGACTCGTGATGCCAGACGACACCGTTCTTCGACCGAGCGACCGACCCACCTGCGCCGGCGAGATGCACATGATCGAGGTGGCGACCGACGATCGGCACCCCCCAGAGGATGCCCGCAGAGACATGCGAGAAGACCGGGGTGCTGCGACGGGTCTCGGCCACCGCACGCATCCTCAGCAGGTGTCGCTGCTCACGTTCTGCGTGCTGCCAACCCGCCGTCTCGACGAAGACACCACGACGCACGCGCACGTGGTCATGGTGCAGCGGGCGTGAGTCCCGGCCTGCGAGCGCGAGTTGGCGGGCGGTGATGAGCGGCAGCCACCCGGCATCGGACTTGTCCATTCCACCACGATCGGGTGTGTGCCGAGGCATCCGGATGCTCCTGGCCACCGCCGGCGCAACTCGCGGACCCAACGCCCTGTCGAGGACGAGTGTCGTCGCCGACTGTTTCCGTTTCGACCGACGGTTTCCGCCGGATCGGACACCGCCAGCCGAAACGGAAACACTCGACGGAGGCGCGCGGCGGCGAGCCTCGTGCGACGCAGCCAACGGCTCGACGCAGCCACGACATCGTCCGTACCCACAACCTTGAGAGAGCGACGGCTCGATTGGCATGATCGGAGCCGGTAGGTTAGAGTTGCGTGGTTGCCTGATCGCGAACGAAGCGCTGGGCGACATCCCATGCGCCCGTAGCTCAACGGATAGAGCATCTGACTACGGATCAGAAGGTTGGGGGTTCGAATCCCTCCGGGCGCACTCTGGTTGAGACAGTATGAGAGCGGTCCGCGAAAGCGGGCCGCTTTCGTCGTTCCGGGGCGACCGAGCTGCGCGAACGCCTTCGTCGTTCCGGGGCACCCGCCCCGCGCGAATGCTCGAATGGCCGCCACATCGTCTGCTCACGGGGTGCTGGGAATCGTCTGAGGATCACTCGGCCTCATCCGATGGATGGATGACACGAGACAGAAGAGCCGATTAGGCTCGGTTTCGATCTGACTCTCTTCATCGGGGAGTCCGGATTGTGAGGGGTGCGCGCCGTGGCGATCTCAGCTACGCAGCACCGGGGGCAACTGATGCAGCGCGCGACCGTTCCCGGCTTCGCCGGCCGTGCAGTGCACGTTCGGCTCACCGTCGTGCCCGCGGGCACGGCGGCACTCCCGCGTGGCAGCCGCCGTGCGAGCACGAGCACGAGCACGAGCAGGAGCACGAGCAGGAGCACGAGCAGGAGCACGAGCACGAGCCAGAGCACGAGCACGAGCGCGAGCGCGCATACGGGCGGCGCGAGCGATCAGCGACTCGATCGCCTCGGTTCGCTCGTGCGCCGCACGTACGCACTCCTCATCGCAGGCGCCGTGGCGGTGGTCCTCTACCGTGCGTTCGCCCCGCGGCTGGCGAGTTCGAGCGGCGGCCACGGCATCGACTACCTGTGGATCGCTCCCGCTCTCGCCGGCGGCGCGGCCATCGGTGCCGCGCTCATCATCACATCGGCATCGCGCAGCGGTCTGTCGCAGCTCGCGCAGCTGGGCCTCCCGGCACCCGGGCCGACGAGTCGTTCGGCTGCCAACGGTCTCACCTGGGCGGCGCTCGCGATGCTCGCCGTGCACTTCACCTCCGACGCGTTCGAACCCGTGCCCGGCGGTCACATCAGCGTGGGCGCCGCGCTCGCGGTGGCGATCGGGGTCAGCACTGGGCGCTTGCACCGTCAGGCCATCGAGAACGAGGCGTATCGCACCTTCAACCTCGTCGCCATGCTGCTCGCGGCCGGCAGTCTCGCGAGCATGAGCATCACACCGACGGGCGAGTGGTGGGTGCACAACTTCAGCACCCTGGGCACCTCGGGCGATTTCGCCGCGATGTGCTTCAACGTGGCGGTCGCGGTGTCGGGCGGAGGGATCGCCGGCATGTCGGCCATGCTCACCCGGGGAATCGCGTTCGGCGGCTACGGCATCCGCCGCGGTGCGCGGGCGGTGATCCGTACGCTCATCGGGCTTGTCGGGTTCGGGCTCATGGGCGTCGGCTGGGTGCCGATCTCGCAGGCGCCCGACCTGCACAACGCGTTCGCGCTCGGCGCGGCCGCCGCCTTCGCGCTGCTCTGCATCGGCGCTCCGTGGTATGCGGTGCGCATGCCGCGACCCTTCGTCTGGTTCTCGGCCACCACGCTGCTCCTCGAGGTGAGCGCGATGGTCGCCTACGACGGATTGCACGTCTTCAACCTCACCGTCTTCGAGATCATCGCGTTCACGCTCGTCTTCGCATGGCTGATCGTCTTCGTCGCGGTCACGTCAGCGCACCGGCAGGAACAGGGCGAGGCGGATGCCCCGGCGCGGCGCCGGGGCATCCGTCTCGCTCGTGCCCACCCTTCGCGGGCGGCCCATCCCGCCGGGGAATCTTCTGCGACCCGCAGCGTTGTGGTTCGAAGAGGGGCGAGCTGCACCGGCTCGCGATCACCGACCAGGAGGAACGATGGCCAGCGCCTTCGACCCGCAGCACGCCGGCGACCCGGGGGCGACCGAGCACGATGGCGCCGCCGAAGTCGACATCGTCCGGAGCGACGAACGCCAGCGTTACGACCTGACCGTCGGCGGCCGGCGTGCGGGTGTGTCGCAGTTCCGCCTCGAGCCCGGAACGATCGTGTTCACGCACACGATCGTTCGCCCCGAGTTCGAGGGCATGGGGCTGGGTAGCCGGCTCGCGAAATTCGTTCTCGACGACGCGGTCGCCCGCGGTGAGCGCATCGTTCCCGAATGCCCGTTCATCGCCGCCTACCTGCGTCGGCACCCCGAGTACGAGGCATCCGTCGACTGGCCCGCTGCCTGACGGATCCCGGGGCTCGTCGGTGCCTCGACGTGCGCGCAGCTGCGCCGCGAGAATCAGCTACACCGTACGAAGATTCCTCGATTTTGTCCCCTGATCGGGGCGGTGCGCACGGGTCGGCCGTGCGGATACGATTCGACCAAACCCGAGTCGAACCCGACCCGAACGACCTATCCTGCCTTGCTGGGTCGTGCGATCGGGCGGCCCAGCCGACCGCTCGGGTGGTGCTTGCCGAGCTCAGTTCGGGTCGCTCGGTGAGATGAGGCCTCTTGTGAGGCCGCGGTGGGGTGGGAGGTAGGGTTCCCACCCCGCCGTTATGCAACCCTCCTGCGCCTCGACGCGGAATCGCGGCCTCGCGGCGCGCTCCTCGCGACGCCGGAGCAGGGTCATGAAGTGGCGCAGGGCGGCGGGTGGGTTCCGCCACCGCCCTGCGCCGGCCGCGCAGAACAGCGCGGCCGGCCGTGCGCGTCGGGTACGCTGCACGACCGTGGGGGGTGAGGCCCGACACTGGGGGCGAGGTGCCGGACCCACCCGGTCAACGTCGCATCGGGAACCTCCGCGTGCCGAGGAATCCCGACCCGGCCGGTACGGCACGGGTCATGGATGCGAGATCGGCCCGGCCGGCGCACGTCGATGTGCGCCTCGCAGCGGCGCACGGCGACGAGGGGGCGTATCGCGTCCTCATTGCCGATCGAGGCATGGTCCGGTCCTCCTGACTGGAACTGGGGTATTCGCTCCCGGGCAGGGGGCGATGACCGTTCCCACCTGTAATCGCGCAGGTGGAGCGGACCCCGATCAGTCAGGGGTGGTGTCGGTGTCGTACACCGGCGACGACGGCAGTTCGTCGTCAGCCGAGTGCAGTACCCGTGGTGCGAGCGCGCCGAGTCCGAGTGCGGCGAACGTCGCGTCGGACGTTCCGGATGCCGCGGACGCGCCGAACGCGGATCCACTGGAGCCGGCTCCGCCGGAACCCGCTCCGCCGCCGGCGCCCGGCGATGCAGGAGCGCCGCCGACGAGCGGCGTGCCGTCTGCGGGCGCGATCGTGCCCGTTCCGTATCCGGGAGCGGGCGCGCCGTCCGACCCGCCCGCCACTGGAGCCGACGTGTCGTCAATGAAGAACGGCGTGCCGCTCGGCGGCCCGCTCGCCCCCCAGCCGAGCGGCGAGGCGTCGGCGGCGATCCTCGTGGCTGCCGTCGCTGCCGTCGCTGCCGTGGCGGGGGGTGCGCTTGCCGTTTCGGTCAGTGCGCCCGTCACCGAGTCGCCGGGGTCGTGCGCGGACGCAGGAGCGGCCGGCTTGTCACTCGCAGGGTGATCCGTGGCCGGTGCGTTGGCGGGGTGGTCGGGCTTATCGGCGGAGCCGGGGGGCATGCCGTTCTTGGGGTCGGGTGGCGCAGGTGCGGACGTGTGTTGGGGATCGGTCGCTTGGGAGGGGTGATCGGGCTTGGGCTTGTCGGAGAGCCCGGGTGGTGCGGGCTTGGGTGCAGGTGAAGGTGCAGGTGCGGGGGTCCGGGTGGAGTGGTCGGGCTTGTCCGGCTTGTCCATGAGCCCGGGTGGTGCGGTTGCTTCGGTGGGGTGGTTCGGCTTCTCGGCGAGCCAGGGTGGCGTGGGCTTGGGGTTGGGTGCGGGCGCTTGGATGGCGCGGTCGGGCTTGTCTGGCTTGTCAGTCGGGACCGGCAGTGTGGGCTCGTGCGCGGGGGGACGGTTGTGCTTGTCCGGCTTGTCTGGCTTTTCGGCGAGCCCCGGTGGCGTGTCGCTGGGCTTCTGCGCGGGGGGTTGGGCGGGGAGGTCTGGCTTGTCGGCGAGGCCGCCGGGCATCGGCTTGGGCCTGGGCGCGGGCGCGAGTGCGGGTTCGGGAGCCCGGGTGGGCTGTTCCGGCTTGTCGGTGAGGCCTGGCGGCGTGACGTTCTTGGGGGCAGGAGGCACCACCGCGGGGGCGGCGGGCGCCGGTCCACCCACCTGATTCCCCTCGACCTCGGCCTCCACCTCCACCGCGACGTCCGGCACGGCCGGTTCGGCGGGTTCGACGACGACGTCCGGCACGGCCGGTTCGGCGGGTTCGACGACGACGTCCGGCACGGCCGGTTCGCTCGCCGTCGGTACAGGCTCGACGTCCGGCACGGCCGGTTCAGTCGCTGTCGGTGCAGGCTCGACCGCGGGCGCGGCCTCGTCGGCCGCGGCGCCGACGCTGTTCGCGAACAGGCTGATCGCGAGCCAGATCGCCGCCATGACGATGCCCAGCAGGGCATAGCGGAGCCACGGCACGCACCGTGCGGCATCCGCTGACGTCATGGATCTCACCCCCGTGTGGTTCGACGGTACTCGCGACCGGGGACGCGGTCCAGCAGTACCTCTCACAGAACCGGTGATACTCGTCGAGGCGGTCGCGATATCCATCAGTTGGTACACGAGGTGCTTAATTCAGAGATTGCTGTACTGTTACTTCCATGACGACCGCGACTGCGACCCTCACGCATACCGCCGCGCTCGCGCGGCTCGGGCACGCCCTCGCTGACCCGACCCGAGCGAGCATCCTCCTCGCATTGCGCGAAGCACCCGCGTACCCCTCCGACCTCGCCGATGCGCTGGGCGTCTCGCGGCAGGTCATGTCCAACCAGCTGGCCTGCCTGCGCGGGTGCGGCCTGGTGGAGTCGATTCCCGATGGTCGGCGCATGTGGTATCGCCTCGCGGACTCGCATCTGGCTCCTGCGCTCGACGACCTCCTTCGCCTCGTGCTCGTGGTCGATCCCGACTGCTGCTCGGGGGAGGGGTGCACCTGCTGATGACGACCTCGACCACCCTCGCCGACGCCCGCCGAGCGACGCTGCATCGGCGCATCCGCCTGATCGTGGCCGCGACCATCGGGTATAACGTGATCGAGGCCATCGTCGCGATCACGGCCGGCACGATCGCGTCCTCGGTGGCCCTGATCGGATTCGGGCTCGACTCGACGATCGAAGTCCTCTCGGCGGCGGCGGTCGCATGGCAGTTCACCCGTCGCGACCCCGAGCGGTGGGAACGGGGCACGTTGCGCGTCATCGCCGTCGCGTTCTTCGCGCTCGCCGCCTACGTGACGGGGTCATCACTGCTCGCGCTCTTCGGAGCAGCCGAGCCTGAGCACAGCACCGTCGGCCTCATCCTCACCGCGGTGAGTGTCGCGGTGATGCCCCTCCTGTCGCTCGCCGAGCGTCGCGCCGGGCGGGAGCTCGGGTCCGCGACCGCGGTCGCGGACTCGAAGCAGACGCTCATCTGCGCCTACCTCTCAGCCGCGGTCCTGCTCGGCCTGCTGCTCAACAGCCTCTTCGGATGGTGGTGGGCCGACCCGATCGCCGGCTTGGTCATCGTCGTCTTCGCAGTTCGCGAGGGCGTCGAAGCGTGGAAGGGCGACGCTTGCGCGACCTCCGTGGGCATGATCCTCGAAGCGGGCGAATCCGACGGAGATGGTCATCATCACTCGCGCGAGGAGCACCTCGACGATGCGACCAAGGGAGAGGCATGAGGGTCGATCTCCTGTACATCGCCGAGTGCCCGAATTGGGAGGAGGCTCGGCGTCTGCTGCGCTCGGCGCTCGATTCGACGGAGCATCAGGATGTCCCGATCGGAGTGCACCTGATCGACTCGGAGGACTCGGCCGGGGGACGGGAGTTCGCGGGTTCGCCGACGATCCTCGTCGACGGGGTAGACCTGTTTCCATCCGGTGGTCGAACGCGATCGCTCGCCTGCCGCGTGTACGCGACGCCGGGCGGCTTCGCCGGTCATCCGACGCATGCCCAACTCGAGGACGCCCTCCTCTCGCGTTCCCCGTAATGCCCGCGTCACATCGCGTGCTGGTCGACGACGTGGGCGACGGGATGCACCAGGCCTGAACCGGGCAGCACCATGGCGATCTGCTGGGTGAACGCCCTGACCTCGCCACGCCGGATCGCAAGGCCGTATGTGCAGAGAAGCTCTCGGAAGTCAGGGGAGTCGAGGGCGGTCGTGAGCACGTTGACGATCGCCTGTTCGAGATCGTGCGAGGCGCCGTCGTCTTCGGGCAGAAGGCCGACGAGGATGGTTTCGTCTTCGACCTCGATGCCCAGACGGATCTGCACCTCCTGGGTGAGTCCGGTCATGCAACAAACCTCTCACGCCATGCGTCATCGATCCACGGGGTTGCGCGTTCGCGCCTCGCAGGCTAGTCGGGCCCGATGCCGCGAGCGGCGAGCCGCGAGCCGCGAGCTGTGGACCGCCCGGCGCCGATCAGACGTCGTACGAGAGTTCGTCGTCGGCTGTCCCGTTGGCGGCGGGACCCGCGGACTCGCGGACGCCCAGCCGCAGCCGGTCGCACAGGTCGATGAGGTCCTTGAGCTCTCGCTCATCGAGGGCATGGCCGACGTGCCGGGTGATGGCGCCCATGTGCTCGATCGCGACCTCGCGGAAGAGCTCGAATCCGGATTCGGTGATGCCGACGATGGTGCCGCGCCCGTCATCGGGGTCGGGCAGTTTCACGACCAGGCCGCGCGCGGTGAGGCGATCGACGAGCCGGCTGACGCTCGGCTGGGTGATGAGCACGTTGCGATTGAGGTCCTTGAGCCGCAACCGCCGACTCGGAGCGCGTGAGATGTTGAAGAGCACGTCGTACTCGTTCAGCGAGATCACTTCGCTCGGGAACTCGGCGGCCAGCGCCCGCATGATGGTCACCTGGGCGCGGAACAGCGACTCCCACGCGGCGACCGTGATCGCGCGATCGGCCATCTCGGCTCCCTTCGGTATTTCGGCTCATCCAACAATAGAGAACCGCCGGGGGAAAACGGTTGAGGGCCGGTCGTAGAGGCTGACGACCGGCCCTCTCCCTTGCACCAAGAGTGTCCTGCAATCACATTCCGCACCGACCGCCACAGCAAACAGTCGGTGCACTCACGAATATATAACGGATCGGTAACGAGCGCTAGTTATCGTTCTGTGATTTTTTGCGAACCGCGCCGCACACGTGAACGCGGAGGTCCGCACCCGCTCAGTACAGGTCGGGCGACGGCGTCGAGGCCTGGCGGATCGAGACATCCGCGTGCCGGTCGAACCGGTAGCCGACGCCGCGAACGGTGCGCACGATGTCCTGGTAGTGCGCGAGCTTCGAGCGCAGCCGGCGCACGTGCACATCGATCGTGCGCTCGCTCGGGGCCTCATCGTCGGCGTCCCACAGGTTCTCGATGAGCTCGTGGCGGTCGATCGTGCGACCCTCGCGCAACACGAGGTACTGCAGCAGTTCGAACTCCTTGTAGGTGAGGCCGGCGGCCTCACCGTCGAGCAGCACGCGCTTGCGCGAGATATCGATGATGACCCCATTGGGGTGGCGGTCGGTGTCGTCGCGGGTTCCCTGGCCCTCGCGCTGCTTCGCGAGCGCGGCCGGGTCCTGCAGGGCGAGGCGCACGACGTCGACGTCGCGACCGCCGGCGCCCTCGGGCGCAAGCGCCACGGCGGCGTAGGTGCCCGACGAGGGAGCGATCTCGGCGGTCAGCGCGCGCAGTGCCTCGACGATGCGGTGCAGCGTGGTGCCGTCGGCCGAGGCCTTGGCCTCGTCGATGCCGACGTAGAGCACGAAGCCACGGGCCTCGGTGCCCTCGGGCACGGCGCGAACGCGGGGAGCGGCGGGGCGGGCGGGCGCGGATGCCGCAGCAACGGCCGTGGCGTCGGCCGAAGCAGCGGGTGCGGGGGCGCCGATCGACCGGAGCGGCGCAGCGACGGGCGCACTGGGCAGCGACGGAGCGGTGCGGGCCTGGACGGTGCGGACGGGGGCGGGAGCGAGTGCGAGAGACATGTGACGGAATCCTTGTGCTGAAGGGTGCTGCAAGCCGACCCCTCAGAGGCGGGGTCGGGAACGAATGGCCGTTCGGCCGGGCGAACCCTCGAGATGCGGCGGGCTCAGTGGAGTCGGCGCTGATCGGGGATGCTGATCGGCTGGGGACTCGGCGGTCGTTTCGCTGTTAGCGGCACATTCGACAACACATGGGCGCACGCGCCGACATCATCATGTCGGCAGTCCTGGTCACCTCGAGGGCGGTCAGGGTGCGTGCGGTGTCAGTCATGGGTGTGAGTCAAACTCAGAGTCCGACGTATGTCAATTCATGACGACGAGATGACGGGGTGTGACATCGCAGCCGGTTCGTGCCCGGTCGCGACATCCGCAGGATCGGGCGACCCGGCCGGTCGTGAGAAAGAATCTGCGACAGAAGGCGAGTTTCAGAAATATCCCGTGTAGCGGATGCGGTGCGGCGTGTCGAACTCCGAAGATCCTTCGAAGCGGATGTCGCGGTGGTCCCGCTTACCGCACCGACCGGCATGCTTCATACCGGTGGTCGAGAATCGTGCCGCGTGTCAAACCGTGCCGTAGAGGCGGTCGCCCGCGTCGCCCAGGCCGGGCACGATGAAGCCGTGCTCGTTGAGCTGCTCATCGACCGCGCCGAGCACGATCGTGACCTCGCGACCCTGCAGCGCCTGCTCGACGGCCTTGAGCCCCTCGGGCGCCGCGAGGATGCAGATCGCCGTGACATCGGTCGCCCCCCGCTCGAGCAGGAACTCGATCGCTGCCGTCAGCGACCCTCCGGTGGCCAGCATGGGGTCGAGCACGAAGCACTGGCGGTTGCTGAGGTCTTCGGGCAGGCGCTCGGCATAGGTCGTGGGTTCGAGGGTCTCTTCGTTGCGAGCCATGCCGAGGAAGCCGACCTCGGCGCTGGGCAGCAGCTTGACCATGCCCTCGAGCATGCCGAGGCCCGCGCGCAGGATGGGCACGATGAGCGGCTTCGGCTCGGCGATGCGCACGCCCGTCGTCGGCGAGACCGGCGTGACGATGTCGACCGGCTCGACACGCACTCCGCGAGTGCCCTCGTATGCGAGCAGGGTCATGAGCTCTTCGACGAGCGCACGGAAGATCGGTGACGGAGTGTTCACGTCGCGCAGGACCGTCAGCTTGTGGGTGATGAGCGGGTGATCGGCAACGTGGACTCGCATAGGCTCGAGTCTAGTTTGCGGGGGTCTCGCGAAGGGAGGGCCGCGTGGAGCGTCCGATGCACCGCGACGGGTTGCACCGCGACTGGATGCGCCTCGCGCTCGCCGAGGCCGCCCAGGCGCCCGCGACCCGCGACGTGCCGGTCGGCGCGATCGTCGTCGACGAGTCGGGTCGGGTCGTCGCCGCGCGGCGCAATGAACGCGAGCTCACGGGCGACCCCACCGCGCACGCCGAGGTGCTCGCGTTGCGCACTGCGGCCGAGGCCACCGGCGACTGGCGTCTCACCGACTGCACGCTCGTCGTCACCCTCGAGCCGTGCGTGATGTGTGCGGGCGCCATCGTCTCGGCACGTGTTCCCACGGTCGTGTTCGGAGCCTGGGACGAGAAGGCCGGTGCCGCGGGCTCGCTCTACGACGTGCTTCGCGATCGCCGGCTCAATCACCGGGTCGAGGTCTTCGGGGGCGTCGAGGCCGAGGCATCCGCTCGCCTGCTGCTCGCATTCTTCGACGACCCGCTGCGTCGCCCGGGCGGGGCGTCGCCGGCGGGGTAGCGCTGCTCAACCCCCGGTCGGCTCCGGCACGAGCGCGATGCCGCGTGACAGCTGTGCGAAGGCGCGCGTCGCGAGGTCGGCGGGTGAGCCGGGTCCGGTGTCGGGGCCCGCTCCCGCGGCCCAGGCCTCGAGGCCGATGCGCACGGCGTCGGTGGCCGCCGTCGCGGCCAGGCGCACCTCGAAGTCGTCGGCGGCGTCGCCGGCGAGCCCGGCGATGATGCGCTGCAGTCGCGACTCGGAGTCGTGGTTCACCCGGTGCCACACCGTGAGCAGCGCCGGGTCGTCGACGGCGGCGCGGAGCAGGCCGCGGGTCCATCGCAGTCCCTCTCGAGCGAGGTCGTCGCGCGGGGTCAGCTGCGCTTCGATCACGGCGGGGATCGCGGCGATCGGGTCGCCGGTGGTCGCCGCGAGCGCCTGCTGCCAGGCGTCTGCCCCTCCGGCGAGCAGCGGGCCGACCGCGTCCTCCTTCGTGCGGAAGTAGCGGTAGAAGGTGCGCAGTGATACCCCGGCGCTCGCGGCGATGGCCTCGGCAGTCACCTGGTCTGCGCCGTGCTCGGTGAAGAGCACGGCGGCGGCGCGGGCGATCTCGAGCTGGGTCGCAGCCTTGCGGCGTGCGGTGAGCGACTGAGCCGGGGCGGCCTGAGCCGGCGCGGCCTGAGCTGGGGCGGTGCGGTCCACGGTCGAAGCGTACGCGAAATACTCCGAGCCTGGCTGCTGTTTGACATAGTGGCACGTTGTGCCACAAGGGCGTAACGTGTAGCAAACCGTACCAGACTCTCGAAAGGTCGAAACATGAACCGCTATGAAGGTCGCCGCGCACTCGTCACCGGCGGAGGCTCCGGAATCGGACAGGCCACCGTACTGCGCATCCTCGCCGAGGGCGGCCGCGTCGTCGCCGCCGACGTCAGCGAGGCGGGCCTCGCCGACACCGTCGCGAAGGCCGGCGACTCCGCCGAGCGACTGCACACCGTCACCGTGAACATCGCAGACGAGGCATCCGTCACGGCCGGCGTCGACGACGCCGTCGCTTGGCTCGGCGGGCTCGACGCGCTCGTGAACGCCGCAGGCATCCTGCGCTCCTCGCACACCCACGAGACGTCGCTCGACGCCTTCCAGCAGGTCGTCAACGTGAACCTCGTCGGTACCTTCCTCATGATCCGCGAGTCGATCCCCGCCCTCCTCGAGGGCAACGGTGCCTCCGTCGTGAACTTCAGCTCGACCTCGGCGATGTTCGCCCACCCCTACATGTCCGCCTACGCGGCAAGCAAGGGCGGAGTGCAGTCGATGACGCACGCCCTCGCCGCCGAGTACGCCAAGAAGGGCATTCGCTTCAACTCGGTGCAGCCCGGCTCGATCTCGTCGGGCATGACCGACGGCTCCGGCCAGTCCAAGCAGAGCCAGGGCCCCGGCCTTCCCGAGGACGCCGACATGATGCTGTTCATGAAGCTGCAGCCCGCGCTCGGGCAGGGCTTCGCCGGTCCCGAGACCGTCGCCGGCGTCGTGGCGATGCTCGCGAGCGACGACGGCGCGTTCATCACCGGCACCGAGGTGCGCATCGACGGCGGCACCCACTTCTGACACCGATCACGCGAACGACGGCTCTCCAGGGCGACTCCCTGGAGAGCCGTCCTGAGCGGCTTGCGTTCTGCTGAAGGCGGGCAGCGCTACGCGGCGGACTCCGACCGGTGTGCGAGCCCCTCGAGGTACTCGCCGAGCAGGCGAGCGGATGCCGCTTGCATCGGCGGCCCGTATTCGGCGCGCTGCGCGCGCAGCTGCTCGGCGGTGAGCCCGTACTCGGGCAGCTCGTCGCCCCAGGCGGCGAGCCAGTCCTCGTGGATGGCGTCGTCGACCTCGGGGTGGAACTGCACGGCCAGCAGCCAGTCGCCGCGCGCGAACGCCTGGTTCTCGTATTGCGCAGACCCGGCGAGCCGCACGACGCCCTCGGGCAGGTCGAACGTGTCGCCGTGCCACTGCACGGTCGGCACGCCCGCGAAGTGCCGCACGGGCGAGTCGACGCCCGCCTCGGTGGGCTCGACCGTGAGCCAGCCGACCTCTTTGCGCTCGCCCTTGAAGGCGCGTGCGCCGAGGGTCTTCGCGAGCAGCTGGGCGCCCAGGCACACGCCGAAGATCGGCGCCTCGGCGTCGATGCGCGTGCGCAGCAGCTCGATCTCGTCGGCGAGGTACGGGTAGAGGTCGGTCTCGTAGGCGCCCTCTTCGCCGCCGAGCACGACGACCAGGTCGGGTGCGAGCGCGTCGAGCCCCGAGACATCCGTCGACGGCGCGTCGACCGTGACGATCTCGTAGCCGTGCGCCTCGAGCGTGGGCGCGAGGTTGCCGAGGCCGATCGTCGAGTCGTGGCGCAGCACCAGCGCGGTGCGTGGTCTCGAGACGCGTCCGGCTTCGCGTGGCGCTCCTCGACCGGCGATGCTCACTCGAGGCCCTTGATGACGATCGCGTCGGTGGGCGGCGCGGGCTGGTCGGGTTCGACGTACACGTCGGGCTCGATGTAGATGACCCGCGCCGAGGGCACGGCCGTGCGGATGCGCTGCTCGATGACGTTCGTCGCGGCGGCGATCTCGAGCACCTTCTGGTCGGCGGTGAAGCCGAGCTTCGCGGCGACGAGCAGCTCGTCGGGGCCGAGGTAGAGGGTCTTCATGTGGATGATGCGCTCTGCCTCGGGGCCGTTGACGATCGCCTGCTCGATCTTCTCGACGTCGTCGTCGTTGGCGCCCTCGCCGACGAGCAGCGACTTGGTCTCGATGCCGAGCACGATGGCGACGAGCACGAGCAGGGTGCCGATCATGAGCGTGCCGATCGCATCGAACAGCGGGTTGCCGGTGATGACGGTGAGGCCGACGGCGAGGAAGGCGAAGATGAGGCCGACGAGCGCGGCGATGTCTTCGAGCAGCACGACGGGCAGCTCGGGAGCCTTCGCACGGCGCACGAACTGCACCCAGCTCTGCTTGCCGCGCACGTGGTTCGACTCGATGACGGCGGTGCGCAGTGAGAACGACTCGAGCACGATCGCGATCGACAGCACGAGCAGCGGCAGCCACGCGTTCTCGAGCTCGTGCGGGTGCTGCAGCTTGTCGACGCCCTCGTAGATCGAGAAGATGCCGCCGATCGAGAACAGGATGATCGAGACGACGAACGCGTACACGTACCGCTCGCGGCCGTAGCCGAACGGATGCTCCTTGTCGGCCTTCTTCTTCGCCTGGCGGCCGCCGAGGATGAGCAGCAGCTGGTTGCCCGCGTCGGCGACCGAGTGCACCGCCTCGGCGAGCATCGACGCCGACCCCGAGAAGAACCATGCGATGAACTTCGTCAGGGCGATTCCCGAGTTGGCGAGGAATGCCGCGATGATGGCTTTGGTGCCGCCCGATGCGCTCATAGCAGCAATCCTAAACGGGGCGAGTCGGGCGGTGTCGCGCGCACCCACGGCGCGCTCATGGCGTCAATCCTAGGATGGTCGCATGAGTGCTGCAGACCCCGTGAGACTGCCCGCGATCGCGTTCCTCGGCGCCGGTTCGATGGCCCGGGCGATCATCGCCGGGCTGCTCCAGCCGGGCGTCGTGGTCGACGGCGGCATCCGCACCACCAACCGCACCGCCGAGAAGGCGGCCGAGTTGGCGGGGCTCGAGGGCGTCACCGCGTACGCGACCGAGACGGATGTCGCAGCCAACCACGCGGCGGTCGCCGGCGCCGCGCTCGTGGTGGTGGCCGTGAAGCCCGCGATGGTGCCCGACCTGCTGCGAGAGATCGCCGATTCACTCGAGCCGGGAACGGTCGTGGTGTCGGTTGCGGCCGGCGTGACCGTCGAGACGTTCGAGTCGCTGCTGCCCGACTCCGTCCCGGTGATCCGCTCGATGCCGAACACGCCCGCGGTGGTCGGTCGCGCCGTCACCGGTGTCTCGGCCGGCACCCGCTCGAGCGAAGCCGACCTCGCGCTCGCCGTGTCGCTCTTCGAGACGGTCGGCGAGGTGCTCGTCGTGCCCGAGTCGCAGCTCGACGCGCTCTCGACGATCTCGGGCTCGGGGCCTGCCTACGTCTTCTACCTGATCGAGCAGCTCACCGCGACTGCCGTCGACAAGGGCTTCACGCCCGAGCAGGCCGCGGCCATGGTGCAGGGCACGTTCCGCGGTGCGAGCGAGCTGCTCGCGTCGAGCGGCGAAGACCCCGCCGAGCTGCGTCGTCGGGTCACGAGCCCCAAGGGCACGACCGAACGGGCGATCGCCGTGCTCGAGGCATCCGACCTCAAGCAGACGTTCGACCGCGCCACCGACGCCGCGCTCGCACGCGCCCGCGAGCTCGCTGCGGGCGCCTGACGGTCTCGCGAATTCCGCTGCGGGGTGCATTCGCGCCACCCGCACCGCGTGTCGCGGCCGGATCTGGCCGGAATGCACCCCCGGAAGGGATTCGGACGCGGCCGTTCACGAACCCGACGTCATGCCGGGCGCGGCGCGCGTCGACGACGGGTGGCGAGCCAGACGCCGAGCGCTCCGATGCCGGCGCCGGCGACGGCGACGGCACCGATGGCCAGGCCGCTCGCGACGGCTTCGGCATAGGCGGGTGCGAGCTCGGGATTCGAAGCGAGCTCACCCTCGAACCCGAAGGCGAAGCCGAGCCCGAACACCCACGACGCGACGATGACCGCTGCCGGGATGGGTCCGATCTTCCGCATGTCACTCCTTTTCGACGTGACCCGCCAGCCTATCCCAGCTGAGATGGAATTTCCTGTTCAGATCTATTTTTCGCGGGTCCATGCGGTTCGCTCGGAGTGGACATGACTTCCCTCACGGAGTGGGCTATGGTCTTCGGAAGCCCGCCAGCTGAAGAAGGGAAGCGAGCTCATATGTCAGGCAAGTCCCCCCGTGGAAACGACTCGAAGAAGCAGCCTCAGCTCTCGTTGAAGGAGAAGCGAGCACAGAAGCGCGAGAAGGCCGAAGAGGGTCTGATCAAGACGCGCAAGCGCTGATTCGGCCGGGTCCGCCGAGCCCGACGATTCGGGCTCAGCGAACCCGCTCGAGCAGCACCATGACCTCGAAGTGCGTGGTCTGCGGGAACATGTCGAAGACGCGAGCCCGCATCGGGCGCAGTGACGGCATCGCCGCGAGATCCTTCGCCAGCGAGGCGACGTTGCAGCTCGAATAGAGGACGTGCGAAGCGTCGGATGCCTCGAGCCACGCGCTGAGCTCGCCGCCGATGCCGCGCCGTGGCGGGTTCACGATCACGAGATCGGGGGCCGCGTCGGCCTCGATCGCGAACGCCGTGGCATCGCCGGCGGCGAAGCGCACACGCGAGAGCGCCGCATCCGATCGACTGAGCTCGGCGCTCGCGACCGCCTCGACGCTCGTCTCGATGCCGGTGACGGCAGGGCCGCCGGCGCTCCCGCCGCCGGCGGCGCCGGCGATGTGCAGCGCGAACCCGCCGACGCCCGAGTACAGGTCCCAGGCGGAGTCGGGGGCGAGGTCGCGGATCCAGTCGCGCGCTTCGGCGTAGAGCGCCGCGGCGATCTCGGTGTTCGTCTGGAAGAAGCTCTGCGGGCGCAGGTGCATCGTCACGTCGTTGAGGCGCATCGGCAGGGTGTCGGCGTCGGTGAGCACGATCTCGTGCTCGCCCTCGAGCACCGCCTTGTGCTCGGGAAGCACGTTCGCGGTGACGACGCGCGTCTGCGGCAGCTCGGCGAGCAGCGTCGGCAGGTGCTTGCGGATGCGCCCGACCGGCTCGGTCGACCGCAGCACGAAGCGGATCATGAGCTCGCCGTCGGGCGACTCGGTGACGATGAGGTGCTTCAGCTCGCCCGTGCGACTCCGGACATCGTACGGAGTTGCGCGCGCGAGCGTGATGAACCGGGCGAGCGCGGGGAACGCGGCCCGGTGGCCGGGCGAGCAGATGCCGCACGCCTGCAGGTCGATGCCGTGGTCGTCGGCGTCGAGGATGCCGATCGTGGGCGCGTCGACCGTGCCGCCGACGACCATCTTGGCCTTGTTGCGGTAGCCCGACTCGGCGCTCGCGATCGGAGGGAGCCATTCGGGCTCGTCGAACGGGGCGAGCAGGTCTTCGGCGTGACGCTGCTTGTCGGCCACCTGGCGCGCATACGGCTGTCCCATGAGCGAGCACGACGTGCAGCGCCCGGCGTCGAAGTACGCGCAGTCCACGGGTCAATCCTCGCACCCGCACTCGCGCGCGATGTCGCCCGAATGGTCGTCTCAGTGGGTGGATCCCGACGATTCACGCGACATCGGCGAGAGGCGACGACGGGTGCGCGGGCTTCTGCTTCGGATTCCGTCGTTGATCGATCTGGACACCGATGAAATCGACCGATTTCGCAGATTGTGCAACGAAATCGTTGACCGTGTGATCGCCGCGTCGCTAGCCTGCGGGCACGACGAGGCACGAGACGAAGGAGTCGAGATGGCGAAGCACGGTGATGACGAACTGGGGATGTCGGCGGGCATCAGCCGACGAGACCTGCTGAACGGCATGGCCGTCGCGGCCGGCGCGGCGGCGCTCACCGCGGTGCCTGGCGGGGCCGCGCATGCGCAGGCCGGCGGGCACGCGGCGGCGAGCCGACCACGCCAGACGGGGCTCGTCGGCCAGACCGACGCCGCTCGGTCGGCCGGCCACGGGGGGACGTTCGGGGGCGCCGACTTCGGCACGCCGAAGCGCCTTCGCGAGGCGTACGACCTCGTGGTCGTCGGCGGCGGCGTGAGCGGTCTGGCGGCGGCGCACTTCTACCGCAAGCGGTTCGGCGACGACGCGCGGATCCTCGTCATCGAGGCGCTCGCCGACTTCGGCGGACACCAGCACCGCAACGAGTTCTCGGTGCGCGGTCGCACACTGCTCAGCAACGGCGGCATGGTCAACCTCGACAGCCCCGACACGTGGAACGCGCCGTCGCTCGAGCTCATGGACGATCTCGGCATCGACTTCGCCGAACTCGCCGAGGGCGTCGACACGGGACTCTACGGCGGAATGGGTCTGACCAACGGCTACTTCTTTCCCGAGGAGGCGTTCGGCACGGACACCTTCCTGCGGCGGGCGCCGGGCGAATCGACCGCCTCACTCGTCTCGCGCCTGCCGCTCTCGCAGCAGGCCCGCGACGACATCATGCGCATCGAGAACTTCTCGACCGACGTGCTGCCCGGTCTGAACGACGCCGAGAAGAAGCAGGCGCTCGCCCGCATGACCTACCGCGAGTACCTGCAGAACTTCGTCGGCGTCGGCGACGAGGCCCTCGTCTTCTACCAGAAGCGGCCGCACGGGCTGTGGGGCGCCGGTATCGAGGCCGTGCCCGCGGGCGACTGCTGGGGTGTCGGATACCCCGGCTTCCGGGGTCTCGGGCTGAGCCCCGAGCCCTACCCCGGCATCGGCCGCACCCCGGCGATGTCGCTGACCACGACCGACGAGGAGCTGTACTACTTCCCCGACGGCGGAGCCACGGTGTCGCGCCTCCTCGTCTCCCGGCTGATCCCGCAGGTCTTCGGCGGCGTGCAGACCCAGGAGAGCATCATCGGGGCCTCGGCGAACTACGCGTTGCTCGACCACCCGAAGTCGCCCGTGCGGATCCGGCTCAACAGCATGGGCACGAGCGTCCGCCACCGCGAGGGAGCCTCCGGCCCGGTCGACGTGACCTACGTCAACGGCGGGCGCGCGTACCAGGTCGAGGCGAAGCACGTCGTGATGGCGTGCTGGAACGCCGTGTCGTCGTACATCGTCGACGGGCTTCCGGCCGAGCAGGTCGAGGCGATGCGCTACGGGGTCAAGGTGCCGCTCGTCTATGCCCGCGTCGCCGTGAAGGACTGGACCGCGTTCGCGAACGCCGGTGTCTCGCGGATCACCCCGTACAACCACTTCTGGGACAGCCTCGGCCTCGCGACGCCAACCGACCAGGGCGGGTACCGTTCGGCGCGCGAGCCGAAGGAACCCATCGTCGTCAGCCTCTCCAAGACGCCGAACCTGCCGGGCGAGCGCATCACCCGCGAGCAACACAAGGCCGGCCGGCGCGAACTCCTCCAAGTCACGTTCGCCGACTTCGAACGAGACATCCGCGACCTCATGCAGCGCTCGCTCGGCGACTTCGGGTTCGACGCCAAGCGCGACATCGCCGCCATCACCGTCAACCGCTGGTCGCACGGCTACGCCTACGAGTACAACTCCATCGCCGACCCTGCGATCTTCGAGCCGCTCGAGCAGCAGCCGTTCCAACTCGCGCGCGGCTCGCACGGCAGCATCACGATCGCGAACTCCGACGCCGCGGCCTTCGGGTACACGCATGCCGCGGTCGACGAGGCGAGCCGGGCGGTCGCCGAGCTGGGCTGAACGCAGCGGTCAGAGGCCCATTCGACGCCGGTCGCCGCGGCGAGACGCGACTCGTGCGACTCGCCGCGGCGGACCAGGTCCGGCTACGGCTCGAAGCGGTAGCCCATGCCCGGCTCGGTGACGAAGTACCGCGGCTCGGCCGGCACCGGCTCAAGCTTGCGGCGCAGCTGGGCGACGTACAGGCGCAGGTAGCCGGCGTCGTTCGCGTGGAACGGTCCCCACACCTCACTCAGCAGCATCTGCCGGGTGAGCAGCTTGCCCGGATTCTTCAGGAACAGCTCGAGCAGGCGCCACTCCGTGGGCGTCAGGCGCACGGATGTCGCGTGCCCCGAGTCATCCGTCGACCGGATGGTCTTCGCGGCGAGGTCGACGGCGAGCGGGCCGATCGCGTAGGCCGCGGCATCCGCTTCGCCGGTGGTCGACCTGGCCCGCGCGCGGATGCGGGCGAGCAGCTCGTCCATGGCGAACGGCTTCGTCACGTAGTCGTCGGCCCCGGCGTCGAGGGCGTCGACCTTCTCGGCCGAGTCGGTGCGGCCCGAGAGCACGAGGATCGGCACCTTCGACCAGGCGCGCACCGCCCTGATGACGTCGACGCCGTCGACCTTCGGCATGCCGAGGTCGAGCAGGATGAGGTCGGGGTGCGCGTTCGCCGCGAGGTCGATCGCTTCCGCGCCGTCGCGCGCGGCGATCACCTCGTAGCCGCGCGCCCCCAGCGTGATGCGCAGCGCCCGTTGCAACTGGTCGTCATCGTCGGCGAGGAGGATCCTCATCGCACCTCCTCATCGGTCGTCGGCAGGGTGACGAGCATCGTGAGGCCGCCGCCCGGAGTGTCCTCGACCTCGAGCGTGCCGTCCATGCCCTCGACGAATCCCTTCGACAGGGCGAGACCGAGGCCGAGGCCGGTCTCGTTGTCAGTGTCGCCGAGGCGCTGGAACGGCGTGAACACCTCGTCGCGGCGTTCGGCGGGGATGCCCGGGCCGCGGTCGACGACACGGAGTTCGGAGCGGTCCTGGAACGAGCTGGCGGCGAGCCTGATCCGCTCACCGGGCGGGCTGTGCCGCACGGCGTTGGCGAGCAGGTTGACCACGACGCGCTGCAGCAGCACCGCGTCGGCGAGCACCGGCCGAAGGTCTTCGGCGAGATCGAGTTCGACCATGCCCGGCCCGAGGTTGAGTTCATCGAGCGCGGGGAACACGACGTCGGCGAGATCGGTCGGAGCGAGCTGCACTCCGAGGGCCCCGGCCTGCACCCGGCTCACGTCGAGCAGGTTCGTGACGAGCTCGGCGAGCGAGTCGAGGCTCTCGGCGGCGGTGTCGAGCAGCTCCGTCCGCTCGGCAGCGGGCAGCTGCAACTCGTCCGAGCGCAGGGCGCTGATCGCCGCCGACGCCGAGGTGAGCGGGCGGCGCAGGTCGTGGCCGACCGCGGCGAGCAGTGCCGAGCGCACCCGGTCGGTCTCTGCGAGCTCGTCGGCAGCCCCGGCCGCTTCGGCGAGGGCGCCGTGCTCGATGGCCTGGTCGATCTGCGTCGCGATCACCTGCAGCAGCCGGCGCTCGGATGCCGCGAGGTCCTGTCCGTGCAGTTCGAGCACGCCGCGAGTGCCGATCGGCACGTTCGTCACGTTCGCGGTCTCGCCCTCCCGAGCGGGCTCGCCGTCGGCGACGCGAGGCTCACCGTCGACGAGGAGGCGCACCCCGGTGAGACCGAACGCCTCCCGCGTGCGGGTGACCATCGCCTGCAGCGCATCCTCGCCGCGCAGCACGCTGCCCGCCAAGGTCGCGAGCAGCTGCGATTCGGCCGTGGCGCGGCGCGCCTCGCGCGAGCGTCGCGCCGCCTGGTCGACGACGTAGCTCACGAGCAGGGCGTTCGCGACGTAGAACCCGAGCGCCAGGAACTGCCGAGGGTCGGCGATCGTGAGCGTGTACAGCGGGGGGACGAAGAGGAAGTTGAGCGTGAGACCCGACAGCACCGCCGCGAAGAGGCCCGGCCAGAGCCCGCCGACGAGCGCGACCACGATGACGAGCAACTGGTACGCGAGGACGTCGCTCGTGATCGACGACTCGGTGCGGAAGACCACGAGCAGCCAGCTGAGCAGCGGCCCGGCCGCCAGGGCGAGCGCGAACCCGGCGATGAGGCGCCGCCTGCTGAGCGCCCCGCCGAGCTTCGGCAGCGAGAACCCCGAGCCCGCCGCGGCGTGCGTGACGATGTGCACGTCGATGTCGCCCGACTCGCGGATCACGGTCGCCCCGATGCCAGGACCCGAGAACGCCGCTGCGAGCCGCGACCTGCGGCTCACACCGATGACCAACTGGGTGGCATCCGCCGCTCTCGCGAAGTCGACGAGCGCTTGCGGCACGTCTTCCCCGACGACCTGGTGGAAGGTTCCGCCGAGCTGTTCGACGAGGGTGCGCTGCGTGTCGAGTGCACCCGGATGCCGCGCCCGCATGCCGTCGGGATTCGTGACGTGCACCGCGATCAGCTCGCCGCCCGACGCGCGTGAGGCGATGCGGGCACCGCGGCGCAGCAGCGTCTCGCCCTCGGGCCCGCCGGTGAGGGCGACGACCACGCGCTCCCGGGCCTCCCACTTGCGATCGATGCCGTGCTCGGCGCGGTAGGTCTTGAGCGCCTGTTCCACCTCGTCGGCCAGCCAGAGCAGTGCGATCTCGCGGAGCGCGGTCAGGTTGCCGAGGCGGAAGTAGTTCGAGAGGGCCGCGTCGATGCGGTCGGCCGGGTAGACGAGCCCGCCGGCGAGCCGATCGCGCAGGGCCTGCGGTGCCAGGTCGATGACCTCGATCTGGTCGGAGGCGCGCAGCACGGCGTCGGGGATGGTCTCGCGCTGCGGCACACCCGTGATCTGCAGCACCACGTCGCCGAGTGACTCGATGTGCTGCGTGTTGACCGTCGAGATGACGTCGATGCCGGCCTCGAGCAGCTCGTCGACGTCCTGCCAGCGCTTCGCATGGCGGGCGCCGGGAGCGTTCGTATGGGCGAGCTCGTCGACGAGGGCGATCTCGGGTCGGCGGGCGAGCACCGCGTCGAGATCCATCTCCTCGAGGCCGAGGCCCCGGTGCTCGAACGTGCGCCGCGGCACGACCTCGAGGCCGTCGACCATCGAAGCAGTGGCCTTGCGCCCGTGGGTCTCGACGAAGCCCACGACGACATCGTGGCCCTCGTCGAGGAGCCGCTTGCCCTCTTCGAGCATCGTGTAGGTCTTGCCGACGCCGGGGGCGGCGCCGAGCAGGACCCGAAGCCGCCCCTTCTTCATGCTCCTACCCCTCGAGTCCGGCGAGGGCGAGATTCAGCTGCAGCACGTTGACCGTCGGTTCGCCCAGGTACCCGAGGTCCCGTGCCTGAATCCTAGACTCCACGAGATCGGCGACCTCGGATTCGGGCAGGCCGCGGGCCTCGGCGACACGAGACACCTGCAGCCGGGCGTAGTCGGGGCTGATGTGGGGGTCGAGACCCGAGCCCGACGCGGTCACGGCGTCGGGCGGGACATCCGCCTCGGAGACGCGGTTGAACTCGGCCACCTGGACCTTGCGCTCCTCGATCGCGGCGATGAGGTCGGCGTTCTCGGGGCCGTGGTTGCTGCCGCTCGAGGCGCCGCCGTCATAGCCGTCGCCCGCCGCGGACGGCCGGGACTGGAACCATTCGGGGAGCGGGTTGCCATCGGCATCCGTGAAGGACTGCCCGATGAGGCTCGAGCCGACGACCTCGCCGTCGACCGTGACCTGCGAGCCGTTGGCCTGGGCCGGCAGCACGAGCTGGCCGATCCCGGTCACGACGACCGCGTAGGCGATGCCGAGCACGGCGGTGAAGATGAGCATCGCGCGGACCGCGACCCAGTGGGTCCGCACCGTGGTGCGAGTGGAGCTCATGTGTCTTGGGTTTCCTTTCGAAGTTGTCGCCGGTCGAGTAGGCCCGCCAGGGCCGTATCGAGACATGGGTGGGTCTCGATACGCTCCTTCGTCGCTACTCGACCGACGCATGGGCCTAGAACCCGGGGATGAGGCGGACGACGAGATCGATCAGCCAGATGCCGATGAACGGGGCGATGATGCCCCCGACGCCGTAGATGAGCAGATTGCGGTTCAGCACCGCGGATGCCCCGAGCGGACGGTATTTCACGCCGCGCAGCGCGAGCGGGATCAGGAGCACGATGATGATCGCGTTGAAGATGATCGCCGAGAGGATCGCCGAGGCGGGCGAGTGCAGCTGCATGATGTTCAGCACTGCGAGCCCCGGGAAGATCCCCGCGAACATCGCAGGGATGATCGCGAAGTACTTCGCGATGTCGTTCGCGATCGAGAACGTCGTGAGCGCGCCGCGGGTGATGAGCAGCTGCTTGCCGATGGCCACGATCTCGATGAGCTTCGTCGGGTCGGAGTCGAGGTCGACCATGTTGCCGGCCTCCTTCGCGGCTGACGTGCCCGAGTTCATCGCCACGCCGACGTCGGCCTGCGCGAGCGCCGGCGCGTCGTTCGTGCCGTCGCCCGTCATCGCGACGAGGTTGCCGCCCTGCTGCTCGCGCCTGATGAGCGCGATCTTGTCTTCGGGCGTGGCCTCGGCGAGGTAGTCGTCGACGCCGGCCTCCGCCGCGATGGCTTTCGCGGTGAGCGGGTTGTCACCCGTGATCATCACGGTGCGGATGCCCATCCGGCGGAGCTCGGCGAACCGCTCGGTGAGCCCGTCCTTGACGATGTCCTTCAGGTGGACGACGCCGAGGATGCGGGTGCCGCCACCGGCCGACCGCTGCGCGACGACGAGCGGCGTACCGCCGCTGTTCGAGATCGCGTCGATGCGCTGATCGAGCTCCTCGTGCACGCTCGACGGGATGCGGCCGTCGTGCTCGACCCAGGCGATGACCGCGGAGCCGGCGCCCTTGCGGACGATCGAGCCGTCGGTCAGGTCGAGACCCGACATCCTCGTCTGCGCCGTGAACGGCACGACCTCGCCGGCGGGAGCGGACTCGAAGCGGATGCCCCGTTCGGCGGCGAGCGCCACGATCGACGAGCCCTCGGGGGTCGGGTCGGCGAGCGACGCGAGCGCCGCGGCTCGTTCGAGCTCGGTGACGTCGACACCGGGCATCGGCACGAAGTCGCTCGCGCGGCGGTTGCCGTGCGTGATCGTGCCCGTCTTGTCGAGGAGCAGCGTCGTGACGTCACCCGCCGCCTCGACCGCGCGGCCCGACATCGCGAGCACGTTGCGCTGCACGAGCCGGTCCATGCCGGCGATGCCGATGGCCGAGAGGAGCGCACCGATCGTCGTCGGGATGAGGCAGACGAGCAGGGCGATGAGCACCGGGATGCTGGCCGGCGCGGCCGCGTACGACGCGATCGGGTTCAGCGTGAGCACGACCACCAGGAAGATGATCGAGAGGCTCGCGAGCAGGATGTTCAGCGCGATCTCGTTCGGCGTCTTCTGGCGCGCCGCGCCCTCGACGAGCGCGATCATGCGGTCGACGAAGGTCTCGCCGGGCTTCGACGTGATGCGGACGACGATGCGGTCGGAGAGCACCCGGGTGCCGCCGGTGACCGCGGAGCGGTCTCCGCCGGACTCGCGCACGACCGGGGCGGACTCGCCCGTGATGGCCGACTCGTCCACCGAGGCGATGCCCCAGACGATGTCGCCGTCGCCGGGGATCGTCTCGCCCGCCGACACGACGACGAGGTCGCCGAGCTTCAGATCGGCAGAGGAGACCTCGGCGAGGGGAGTGCGCTCGGCAGGGGCATCCGACACCTCGTCGTAGGCCGTGACGCGGTGCGCGACGGTCGACGTGCGCGTCTGGCGCAGCGTGTCTGCCTGGGCCTTGCCTCGGCCCTCGGCCACCGCCTCCGCGAGGTTCGCGAAGATCACGGTGAGCCAGAGCCAGACGGCGATGGCCCACGTGAATGACCCGGGGACCTCGGTGCCGCCCGAGGCCTCGGCGCCGCCGAGGAAGGGTTCGGCGATCGCGAGCACGGTCGTGAGCACGGCGCCGATCTCGACGATGAACATGACGGGGTTGCGCCACATCTCGCGTGGATCGAGCTTGCGGAGGGCACCGGGCAGCGACCGCACGAGCTGGGCCGGGCCGAAGCCGCCCATCGGGCGCTTCGACGGCGAACCCATCGGCCGTGGGGTGTGGCCGGTCATTTCGGAGATGGTCTGGGATGACATGGATCAGTTCAGCCCTTCAGCCAGGGGACCCAGCGTGAGAACGGGGAAGTAGGTGAGCGCGGTCACGATGACCGTGACGCCCACGAGGAGGCCGACGAACTGCGGTCGGTAGGTGGGCAGGGTTCCGGCGGTCGCCGGCACCCTGTCCTGTGCGGCGAGCGAGCCGGCGAGGGCGAGCACGAACACGATCGGGATGAACCGGCCGAGCAGCATCGCGACGCCGAGCGCCGTGTTGAACCACGGGGTGTTCGCGGTGAGACCCGCGAACGCCGAGCCGTTGTTGTTCGACGCGCTCGTGAAGGCGTAGAGCACCTCGCTCATGCCGTGGATGCCGGGGTTCCAGATCGAGGTCGTCTCGACGTCCTCTCGGACTCCCGGGATCGCGAAGCTGAGCGCAGTACCCGCGAGCACGAGCGTCGGCGTCACGAGGATGTACAGGCTCGCGAGCTTGATCTCGCGCGGCCCGATCTTCTTGCCGAGGTACTCGGGCGTGCGGCCCACGAGCAGGCCCGCGATGAACACGGCGATGATCGCGAGCACGAGCATGCCGTAGAGGCCCGAGCCGACGCCGCCGGGTGCGACCTCGCCGAGCATCATGTTGAGCATCGGCATCATGCCGCCGAGCGCGGTGTACGAGTCGTGCATCGAGTTCACGGCGCCCGTCGAGGTGAGCGTCGACGTCGAGCCGAACAGCGTCGACGCGAAGATGCCGAAACGTGCCTCCTTGCCCTCCATCGCGCCGCCGGCGAGCTCGGGCGCCGTGCCGTTGCCGGCGGCCTCGAGCGCGCTGAGCGCGGTGAGCGAGATCACGAAGAGCGTCGCCATGACCGCGAGGATCGCGTAGCCCTGCTTGTTCGAGCCGACCATTCTGCCGAAGGTGCGGGGGAGGGCGAACGGGATCGCGAGCATGAGCACGTTCTGGAACAGGCTCGTCCACGCTGTCGGGTTCTCGAACGGGTGCGCCGAGTTCACGTTGAAGAACCCGCCGCCGTTCGTGCCGAGCAGCTTGATCACCTCTTGGCTCGCCACGGGGCCGCCGGGCACGTTCTGGGTGTTGCCCGCAAGCGTGGTGATCTCAGTGAAGCCGTTGAAGTTCTGCACGACGCCGCCGATGATGAGCACGACCGCGCCGACTACCGAGAGCGGCAGCAGCAGGCGGAACGAACCTCGGAACAGGTCGACCCAGAAGTTGCCGATCGTTCCCGAGCCGCGGCGCGCGAAGCCGCGAACGAGGGCGATCGCCACCGCGATGCCGACGGCGGCCGAAACGAAGTTCTGCACGGCGAGGCCGGCGAGCTGCACCGTGTAGCCCATCGTGAGTTCGGGGGAGTACGACTGCCAGTTCGTATTCGCGACGAACGAGGCGGCCGTGTTGAACGACAGACCCTCGGGCACGGCCGGCAGGCCGAGCGAGTAGGGGAGCACCGCCTGGGCGCGCTGCAGCACGTAGACGAACAGCAGGCCGACGACCGAGAATGCGAGCACGCCGCGCAGATAGGAGGGCCACGACTGCTCGGCGCGCGGGTCGACGCCGATGAGGCGGTAGAGGCCGCGTTCGACCTTCCAGTCGCGGTCGCTCGAGTAGAGGTGCGCCATGTAATCGCCGAGGGGGCGGTAGATCAGCGCGAGGATGAGGACGAGGGTGGCCGCCTGCAGGACGGCGAACAGCACCCCCATCAGAACCGCTCAGGTTTGACGAGGGCGTACACCAGGTACACCACGGCGGCGACGCACAACGCGGCAGCGAGGAGTTCGAAGAAGATCACAGCTTCTCGACCCCCCTGGCGATGAGGCCGACGACCACGAACACGGCGATGATGCCGAGGATGTAGACGACGTCGAGCACGAAGACTCCAGATTCACGGATGACGCGGGCCGCGGGTCGCGGCAGGCGGGCAGGTTTTCGACAAGCTCAACCAGCACTTGCGATGCAACACCCGGGGGACAGGCCGCGGCCCGATCCTCACGGATCCCTAACGCACGGCGGCGCCGATCCTCACGCGCCGCTCACGGCATTCGCGGCGTGGCCTCCTGCCCAGCGGCGATGATCGGCGCGCTCGCCGCGATACCGTTGGCCCATGGGCGCAGCGGAGATCATCTCGGTCGTCTCCGAGGTGATCGGATGGATCGCCCTCGGCGGCGGCCTCGCGTGCCTGCTGCTCGCGCTGCTCATCCGCATGGCCGACGGCCGCTGGCTGCGTACCGACGCCGTCGTCGTCGACTTCGAAGAGCACAGCGTCGTGCGCTGGTTCGCCGAGGGCGCGTTCCACTCGCGCATCCTGGGTTCCGAGGAACGAGACCACGTCACCCGCCCCGACGAGGAGCCGGCGTACTACAAGCAGCGCGACCCCGACCGGTTACGGCTCCACGAGCCGCCCGCGGGGCGCCGAGTCATCCGCAACGTCGGCCTCGTGCTGCTCGGCATCGCAGCGCTCGCGGGCCTGGTCGGCCTCGTGGTCATGTTCGTGGGTTGACCCTCGGGGCCGAGGCTCGTCGATCAGCGCTCCCGCAAACCCTCCCACTCACGCATGAGGTCGGGCATCCTCTCGTCGATGAAGCGGTAGAACCGGGCCATCTCGCGGGCGCGCAGCGAGCCGGCCGCCTGCTCGTCGCCGATCGCGTCGGCGGCGCGGTCGCCGAGTTCGGCGATGACGCCGTAGACCGGGCTCTTCGCCATGAGCGCCGTGTACCACGCGTCGTCGAGGAACTCCCACCGGTCGCGGCGGCTGCCCGCCTGCGGCACGCGATGGAGGATGCCGATCTGCTCGAGGTAGCGCACCGCGCCGGAGATCGCCGCGGCGCTGACGCCCAATTGCTCGCCGAGCTCGCTCGCCGTGAGGCCGCCCTGCTCCGCGACGAGCAGCGCCATGAGCACGCGCGCCGGCATCCGGGGGAATCCGGCGGCGGTGAGGACCGCGGCCGACTGCTCGACCGTGGCTCTCAGGGCCTGCTCGTCGCGTGGCATCCGATCAGTCTTTCATCCGCCGGTGGATACCTCTCGTCGCCGCATCGCGACCACCGCCGCCGCCCCGGCGGCGAGGCCGATCGCGAGCATCCAGAGCCCGCCCGACCAGTCGGTGCCGTCGCCCGAGGGGACGGGTGAGTGGGCGAACGGCGACAGGTTGTTCAGCCATTCGGGCAGCTGCAGGATGGGGCCGAACGTCCCGAGGATCGCGGCGACTCCGACGATCGTCCAGCCGAGTGGAATCGTCGCACGCGGCAGGAATGCGAACACGAGCAGGGTCACGCCGAGGAAGACGAGGCACGCCGGGAGCTGCGCCGCCGCTGCCTCGAGGACGTTCGGGATGAGGGACTCGGGGTCCTCGGCTCGACCGGCGCCCAGCACGCCCGCGAGGCCCGCCGCCGCGAGCACCACGATGATCACGATGACGCCGACGATCCAGTACTCGAGCAGCCAGCGCACGCGCGGCACGCGCGTCGCGAGCACGAGCTCGGCGGTGCCGTGGACCTCTTCCTGACGTGCGCGGATCCCGACCTGCACCGCACAGCATGCGGCGAGGATTCCGACGACCCCGTAGAACGTGGCCACGAACGTCTGCTCGATGGAGGCCTCGGCGCCGATCGCCCGCCGCAGGATCTCGATCACCTGGGGATTGCTGCCCGCGACGTCGCCGACGATCGACGACAGCGAAGTGGCGAGCAGGCCGGTCGCGATTCCCCCCGCGGTCCACGAGAGCAGGATCGAGAGATTGAGACGCCACGCGAGCCCGAACGAACTCGAGAGCACGGGCCCGGCGGCGGCGCGCCCGACCCTGCCCGGCAAGAGGCTCGCGCCTTGGTCGCGCACCGACTGCAGCGCGAACACGACGCCGACGAGGACCGCGGCGAAGCCGAGCGGCACCAGGAGCGGGCGCAGGTCGTTCTCGACGAAGGCGCCGGTGAGCTGCCCGTAGCCGATCGGCGACAACCAGCTCGGCCATGCGGGCGTCAGGTGCAGCAGGTCCTCCGACGGCGTGCCCGCCGCGTCGCCGACTCCGCGCAGCAGGTAGGCGGCGAGCACGAAGGCGACGGATGTGCCGTTCGCTCCGCGAGAGGTTCGGAACAGCTGCGCGGCGAACAGGCCGAACGCGAGGAACGCGATGCCGGATGCTGCGATCGCGGCGCCCGCGACGAACGAACCACCGGCATCCAGCCCCGCGCCGATGAAGGCGAGGGCGATCAGCAGCCCGAGTCCGACGTTCGCGAGGACGCCGTGCGCCAGGGTGGCGATCGTCGGCAGGATCCGGCCCGCCGGCGTCGACGCGATGTACTCCGCGCGTCCCTGCTCCTCCTCCATGCGCGTGTGGCGCACTGCGAGGAAGGTGCTCATCAGGCCGCCCAAGAGCGCGAGCCAGGCGAAGAGGAGGAAGAAGGCGAACGCCCCGTCCTCGATCCCGTTCGGCGTGCCGCGGAAGACGAGGATCGTACGTGTGGCGATGGCGATGCCCAGGATCTCCCGGCGGTCCTCGGCCTCCCCGTAGGTGTCGAAGACCGCCGACACCGAGGCGTAGGCGAGCAGCGCCGTGCCCAGCAGCCACAGCGTGAGCTGCAGGCGGTCGCGGCGGATGCGCTGCCCGAGCAGTACGACGAATCGAGTCACGATCGCGGCGCCTGTCCGAGCGTGGCGAGCTCGTCGCCGTAATGGCGGAGGAAGAGCTCCTCGAGCGACGGCGGCGAGACCGTGAGCCCCTGCACGTCGAGGCCGGCGAGCATGGGAAGCACGCCCGCGACTCGGTCGCTGTCCACGGTGAACCGCACACGCCCGCTGTCGATCACGAGATCGTGGGCACCGTCGGTCGCGTCGATCGCCGCCTCCTGGCCGGGCTGGTGCACGAAGGCGATCTCGGTGCGCGTGAGGTGCCGCAACTCGGCCATCGTTCCGCTCTCGACGGCCTTGCCCTCCCTGATGATCGTCACGCGGTCGCAGAGCTCCTCGACCTCCGACAGGATGTGGCTCGACAGCAGTACGGTGGCTCCGTCGGCGGCGACGCGGTCGATCTCGCGGTTGAAGACCTGTTCCATGAGGGGGTCGAGGCCGCTCGTCGGTTCATCGAGGAGGTACAGGTCGGCCGGCGTCGCGAACGCGGCGATGAGCGCGACCTTCTGCCGGTTGCCCTTGGAGTACGCGCGGCCCTTCTTGCGCGGGTCGAACTGGAACACCTCCATGAGGCGCTGCTTGCGGGCCGCATAGGCCGCCTCGTCGGTGGCGCCGCCGCGCAGCCGGCTCAGGAGGTCGATCGCCTCGCCGCCGGTGAGGTTCGGCCACAGGCTCACGTCGCCCGGCACGTACCCGATGCGCCGGTGCAGCTCGGCGGCGTCGGTCCAGGGATCGCTGCCGAAGAGGGTCGCCTCACCGCCCGACGCGCGGGCCAGCCCGAGCAGGATGCGGATGGTCGTGGACTTCCCGGCGCCGTTCGGCCCGAGGAAGCCGTGGATCTCCCCGGCGTCGACCGTGAGGTCGAGCCCGTCGAGGGCGGTGGTGCGCCCGAACCGCTTCTGGAGGCCTCGGGTGCTGATCACGGTGTTCATGCGCGTGATGCTACGCCGGATTCACAATTTTGTGAATCTTCCTAATGGATCCCTAACGCCCGGGGAATTCGCGGATGCCGGCCGCCATCGTCAGCCAACGAGTTCGCGGAGCGATCGCACGTAGGCGCCGGGCGACACGCCCGCCACCTCGCGGAAGTCGTGCTGGAGGTGCGCCTGGTCCACATACCCGAGCTCGGCGGCCAGCGTCGCGAGGTCGACCCCAGCGGGCGCGGCCAGGCGGCGTGCGACCTCTTGCAAGCGCACGAGACGGGTCACACGCTTCGGTCCGAGCCCGATGCTGTCGTGCAGGGCGCGCTGCACGGCACGCTCGCTCACCCCGAACGCGATCGCGAGCGAGTCGCCGGCTCGCGAGCGAAGCCGCGCCAGCAGCTCGTCGAGGACGGCGTTCGCCAGCCTTCCGTCGGAGCCGATCGGATGCCGCTGCAGTGCGCTCGCGATCACGCGATCGGCCGTGGCGGCGCGGGCGTCGACGCCGTCCGCCGCGGCGATCTCCTCGAGTACCCCGTACAGGCGGGGGTCGGTCGCCGCCGACACGGCGAACGTGCCGTCCACCAGGTCGGCCGCGGCGAGGTCGGCGAGCACGGCGAGCCCGGCCGGCCGCAGGCGCACCGCGAACACCGCTCCGCGCTCGCGGATCTCGCGGCGCCACGCGCCGCTCTGTGCACCGGTGACGACGAGCTGAGCGGGCACGGCACCCTCCTCGATCGAGAGTGTGACGGCGGGCTGCGTCACGATGCGCTGGTCGATCTCCTCGCCAGGTCCGAGACGCCACTGCACGTGCCAGTACCGGTCCACCACGTGGGCGATGCGCGGGTCGGGATCGATCCAGCGTGCGCCATAGCGTTCGAGATTGGCCGGATGCAGCATCCCCGTGCGTTCCTCCGGCCCGATCGGTCGGCCGGGTGCACGATCGTCGCCCGCGCTCACCACCCCAGTCTGTCGCCCGGTCGGATTTCTACAAGACCCCGACCGCGGGAACGTCGAGGATGGGGCCATGATCGAAGCCCTGACCAGACTCGACTGGATCGCGATCGGGCTGGCGACGCTCGCGTCGTACGTGCTCGGCGCGCTCTGGTTCACTCCGCTCTTCGGCCGCGCCTGGGATCGCTCACTCGGGATCAGCCGTGAGCGCGGCACCCGCTACCCGCCGATCTACTACCTCATGCCGTTCGTCAGCAGTGTGCTCGTGAGCGTGGCGACGGCGATCCTCGTCACGGCCATCGGCGCCGAAGGGTGGGGCGAGTCCGCCGTCCTCGGCCTCGTCGTCGGAATCGGCTACTCGGCCGCGGTCACCTTCACCAATGCGGTCAACCCGGTGACGCCGCATCCGCTCGCGTTCGCCGCGATCACGGGCTCGTACCACGTCGTCAGCGCCGTCGCGGCAGCGGTGATCATCGGCGCGTTCTGACGCGCCGGCTACTCGAGCGACGCGAACTTCTCGATGTCGCCCTCGGTTCCGGTCACGATGATGAGGTCGTGGTTCGAGACCACCGTCTTCTCGGTGGCATACGTGAACGGCTTTCCGGGGCTCTTCACGCCGACGACGGTGACGCGATGCTTCGAGCGCACGCCCGACTCGGTGAGGTTCTTGCCGCGGATGGGCTTCGGCGGGTACATCTTCACCAGGGCGAAGTCGTCGTCGAACTCGATGAAGTCGAGCATGCGGCCGCTGACGAGGTGTGCGGTGCGCTCGCCGGCCTCGCGTTCGGGGTAGATGACGTGGTTGGCGCCGATGCGCTGCAGGATCTTGCCGTGCGAGGCCGAGATCGCCTTCGCCCAGATCTGCGGGATCCTCAGGTCGACGAGGTTGGCCGTGATGAGCACGGATGCCTCGATCGACGATCCCACCGCACATACGGCGATCGAGAAGTCCTGCGCACCGATCTGGTGCAGTGCGTCGATGTTCCTCGCGTCAGCGACGACCGCGTGGGTCACGCGCTCCGACCACTTCTGCACCAGGGTCTCGTCGGTGTCTACGGCGAGCACTTCGCGGCCGAGTCGGTCGAGTTGACCGGCGGTCGCGGCGCCGAACCGGCCGAGGCCGATCACCAGCACCGGTGCGTCATGTCTGATGCGATCAACCAACGATGGGCCTCTCTTCGGGACGCTTGAACAACTGCCGCCGCTGGCTCGCGGCCAGGGCCGCGGCGAGTGTCACTGTACCAACCCGCCCCATGAACATGGTGGCGGCCATGACGTAGACCCCCTCGGGTGGAAGCTCGGCCGTGAGCCCCGTCGAGAGTCCGCACGTGGCGAACGCCGAGATCACGTCGAACAGCACGTAGTCGAACGGCTGCTTCGTGATCTGCAGCAGCGCGATCGAGGCGACCGCCACGATCGTCGCGCCCCACAGCACGACGCTCACCGACAGGCGCAGCATGTCGCGGGGGATGCGCCGGCCGAACGCCTCCATCGAGGGCGCGCCGCGCGCCTCGGCGAACGCGGCGAGGAACAGGACGGCGAGCGTGGTCACCTTGATGCCGCCCGCGGTCGACGCGGAACCGCCGCCGATGAACATGAGCATGTCGGACACGAGCAAGCTCGACCCGTTGAGCTCGTGCATGTCGATCGTGGCGAACCCGCCCGACCTCGTCATCATCGACATGAAGAACGACTGGAAGATCGTCGGGCCCGCGTCGAGCTGCCCGTACGTGCGCGGGTTGTTGTACTCGAGCAGCAGGAACATCGCCGCGCCCGCGACGAAGAGGATCGTCGTCGTCGCGAGGGTGAGCTTGACGTGCACGCTCCACCGGTGCGGGTTGCGCCACGCCCGCGCGAGCGCGAAGATCACCGGGAACCCGAGGCTGCCGAGGAACACGCCGATCATGAGCAGCGACTGCATCCAATAGTCCTCCACGAACGGCGCCATGCCGCCTGGATTCGGGCTGAATCCCGTGTTCGTGAATGCCATCGCCGAGTAGTAGAAGCTGTACCAGACCGAGTGCCAGGCGTCGTATCCCGCGACGAGCATGCTGGGCACCATCGCGATCGCGATCGTGAGCTCGATGACCAGCGCGCTGATCGCGACCGTGGCGAGCAGCCCGCCGACCTCGCCGAGGCGCACCGCCTGCCGCTCGGCGACCGGGCCGACGTGGATGCGCGACGGGTTCGTGTCGCTCGCGGCGATGAGCTTCGCCCGCAGGCCGAGGCGACGCGAGATCACGAGGCCGAGGATCGACGCGAGGGTCAGCACGCCGACGCCGCCGATGTTCACGCCGATGAACACGAGCGTGTTGCCGAACGGCGACCAGTGCGTCGCCATGTCGACGGTCGCGAGACCCGTGACGCAGATGACCGAGACCGCGGTGAATACGGCGTCGTGCAAGGGCGTGACCTGGCGGTCGGCGCTCGCGATCGGCAGTGAGAACAGGACCGTGAACAGCAGGATCAGCGACGCGAAGATCAGGATCGCGAATCGCGACGGCGAGCTCTTGACGAGCGCGTCGAGCGCATCGCGCGCCCGACCCAGCCACGACCGTCTGTCGACTCGACCCAGACGGCCCAGCTGCTGTGCGCGCATCGATGCCCCCTGCCTGACCAGCCAACGCGAGAGTCATGGTACTCCCCGCGAGGAATGACTACCCTTGGGGCATGGCTGACATCTTCGATGTGGTGGCGGACGCAACGCGACGCGACATCCTCGCGGTGCTCCTCGAACGCGAGGGTGCGGTGCCGCAGTCGGGCGGCGAGATCAGCGTCTCCGAGATCGTCACAGCGCTCGGCGCCAGTCAACCCACGGTGTCGAAGCACCTCAAGGTGCTCCGCGAGTCCGGCCTCGTCGCCGTCCGCGAAGAGGGCCAGCACCGCTACTACAAGCTCGACCGCACGCCGCTCGAAACGCTCGAGGACTGGCTCATTCCGTTCACGTCATCCGATGCCGCTGCCGACGCCGCGACGCTCGCGGGCGCGGGCGCCGCAGCGGGCAACGAGATTCCGCTCAACGAAGAACAGCGGGCGTTCGCCTCGGCGATCGGCAAGGCCTTCGCCGAGACCGCGCATCAGGTCACCGCGGCGGTCGCTCCCAAGAAGCGCCGCTGAGTCGGTCGAGTGGGTTGAGGAGGCGCGCCGGCGCCGTCTCGAAACCCCTGGATTCAGATCGCGACCAGCGCGACCGCGAACCCCACGCACGCTGCCGCGCACGTGATGGTGCGCACGTGGTTCCACGTCTGCCAGCCCGGGCGGAACGCCGTCCACGCCGACCCCAGCGCCGCCGCATCCTCGGGCGCGGCCGCCAGGCGGTTGTTGCGCGGCACGTTCGCACCGGCCGTCACGCCGATCGCACCCGCCAGGTAGACGACGCCCGCCGCCACCGCCCACCACGTCGCGTCGCCGAGCGCTCCCGCGATCGCGAGGCCGAGCACCACGAGCGTGACGAGCCCTGTGCCGAACAGGGCGAGCATGAGCGGTGCACGCACGGCCGTGACATTGATGCCGCGCATCGCACGAGCCGCATCGGCGGCGGGCAGCCGGTCGAGCCCCTGCGTCACGAAGCCCGAGAACGCGTAGAACACGCCGGCCATGACGCCGGTGCCGAGGATGGCCAGGATGAGGAGCGCCGTGAGGAGTGCGAGCATGCGCCCAGTCTGGCGTGGATTCCTTCGGTCGAGTAGCGAGCGCAGCGAACGTGTCGAGACCCGTGGGTTGAGGAGGCGCGCCGGCGCCGTCTCGAAACCCTTGGGTTGAGGAGGCGCGCCGGCGCCGTCTCGAAACCCTTGGGTTGAGGAGGCGCGCCGGCGCCGTCTCGAAACCTCGGGCCGTCGGTCAAGGGTTTCGAGACGCTCGCTGCGCTCGCTCCTCAGCCAGCGACGGGTGCTCAGCGCAGCGGCTTGATCATCTCGAGTTCGAGGCCGCCCGGTTCGAGCTCGTACTCGCGGCTGCGACCCGTGAGCGTGAAGCCGAGCTTCTCGTAGAACCGGATCGCCCGCGGGTTGTCCTCGTGCACCTCGAGCCGCAGCGTGTCGCCGAAGCCCCGCGCCCATTCCTCGACCGCCACGAGCAGCAGCCGCGACACCCCCGCGGCATCGCCGCGGTAGTCGGGTGCGACGTACACGCCGACAAGCAGCGGGCCGGTCGCGGCATCCGGAATGTACCCGCCCATGTGCCCCACCCAGCGGTCGCCGTCGATCGCGACGATCGACGCCTGCCCGTGCGTCGTGCCGCGTGCGGCGCGTGCGCGCCAGCCGGCTTCCTCGACGTCGAGCGCGTTCGCGAGGGTCTCACCGTAGGCGAGCGGGAAGTCGCGCAGCATCTCGAGTCGCAGCGCGCGCACCGCCTGCCAGTCGTCGGGTTCGGTGGTGCGGATGACGACGTCGCGGTGGCGCATTCCTCGACGGTAACGCATCGCGCACGGGGCGCGCCTCCGAGTCCGCTAGACTATCCCGAGGCTTTCTGCCTTCGGCTGCGGCATGCGCGGCCGGCTCGATCTTTTTCTGTGAGGTTCTGATGGGTTCCGTCATCAAGAAGCGTCGCAAGCGCATGGCGAAGAAGAAGCACCGCAAGCTTCTTCGCAAGACGCGCCACCAGCGTCGCAACAAGAAGTAGTCGCACCGCGACCACTGGCTGAGCGCCGGGCCCTCGGGCTTGGCGCTTTTTGCTGCCCGCGTCCGGCCGCGACGTACGATCGAACTATGGCCCGCGACATCCGCCTCACGCTCATCGGCAAGCCCGGCTGCCACCTCTGCGACGATGCCCGCGACGTCGTGCAGGGCGTCATCGCCGAGATCGAAACGACGGATGCCTCGCGCCGCATGCTCCTCGAAGAGCTGAGCATCCTCGACGACGAGGCGCTGCGCGATCGCTACGCCGAGGAGATCCCGGTGCTGCTCATCGACGACGAGGTGCACAACTACTGGCGCATCGACCCGGTGCGGCTGAAGGCAGCGCTGCTCGCCTGAGTGCTGGCTGCGGTGCTATATGTCGCGGGCGCAGCGGAAGCCGATGTGCGTCGTCGCCGTGTCATCGGCCTGGGGCGAGCGCGCCGACGGCCGGTAGCGCAGACAGTAGTCGGGCGAGCAGAGGTGCGACCCGCCCTTGAGCACGCGGCGCGGGATGCGTGAGCCCGGCTCAGCCGATGCGGCCGCGAGCAGGTTGGGGCGGGCCTCGGCGTCGACCGCGACCGTGCCCGGCGGCACATGCCGCTCGGCGTAGTAGTCGGTCGTCCACTCCCAGACGTTGCCCGTGACATCGAAGAGCCCGAAGCCGTTCGCCGGGAACGTCATCACGGGTGACGTGCCCACCCACCCGGCGGCGCCGGTGTTGCGGTACGGGAACGACCCCTGCCATCGGTTGACCATGAGCTTCCCGTCAGGGAACTCGTCGTCGCCCCACGCGAACCGCGCACCCTCGAGGCCGCCGCGGGCGGCGAACTCGAACTCGGCTTCGGTGGGCAGCCGCTTGCCGGCCCAGGAGGCGTACGCCGAGGCATCCTCGAAGCTCACCTGCACGACCGGGTGGGTCGCCTTGTCGTCGACGGATGACCCGGGCCCGAACGGCGCCCGCCAGCTCGCGTCCGCGCCCCACCTCCACCACTGGCGCCAGTCGCGCAGGTCGACGGGGCCCGGGGTCGGGGTGAAGACGAGTCCGCCCGGAACGAGCTCGGCGGGGTCGGCGCCCGGGAAGTCGGCCGGATCGAGCGGGCGCTCGGCGACCGTGACGTAGCCCGTGGCCTCGACGAACGCGGCGAACTGCTCGTTCGTCACCGGATGCAGGTCGAACTCGAACGCGTCGACGGAGCGCTCGTGCACGGGCGTCTCGTCGGCGTAGAACTCGTCGGAGCCCATGCGGAACGTGCCGCCCTCGATGCGGACCATTCGCGTCGTCTCGACTGTCACCCTCCGAGCCTACGGCCAGCGCCCCGCCCCCGCCCCCACCCTGCCCCCGCCCTGCCTCTCGCTCCCTCGGCCCCGCGCCCCGCGCAGTGATGTCGCCCGAATCGTCCTCAACTCTGCGGAGTGCGAACACTTTGCGCAACATCGCGTCGGGGTGGCGGTCAGGACGGGGTGGCGGTGGGGTGGCGGTGAGGTGGCGGGGTGGGGCAGACGAGTCGTGCACAGGGTGCGGGTGGGCGGATGTCTCCACAGATCACTCGCGGTCGGGCGCGAGGCGCCTCCGCCGGTCGAACCTGATCGGATGAGACCGCACTTGCCGCTGCCGAACGGGTTCGCGCAGCGGGCGTTCACCACATACGAGGCCCTCGCCGAGGGCGTCGGCGCCGGACGATTGCGCGGCCGCGACCTCACCCGTCCGTTCCATGGGGTCCGCTCGGCCGCAGCCTTGCTCGACCTCGAGGCGCGGTGCCGAGCCAAGATGCTCACGATGCGCCCCGGCCAGGTATTCAGCCACGCCACCGCATGTCGGCTCTTCGGCATCGTCGTGCCTTCGAGTCATGAGGTGGACGAGTTGGATGTCGCGGCGTTCGCACCGAGACCGATGCCTCGCGGTCGCGGGGTTCGGGGACATCGTCTCGGCGCGGGAGGCACCTGTGTCGGAACCTGGCGCGGGTTGCCGATCGTCTCGCCCGAGGACGCCTGGTGCCAGCTCGCCGCGACGGCGACAGTCCGTGATCTCGTCGTTGCCGGTGACTCGTTGCTTCGCAGGCATGAGCCACTGTCGACGCCGAAACGGCTACGTGCTGCGGTGGAGCGCCATGCGGGTCGCCGTGGGCACCGTGTGCTGGTCACCGCACTCGCGGCAGTGCGCGCCGGCACCGATTCGCCGGAGGAGACGCGGCTGCGACTCGATCTCGTCGAGTACGGTCTGCCCGAACCGATCGTCAACCTGCCGATCTTCGACGAGTCGGGTCGGCTGTGCGCCTACGGCGACACGGCGTACCCCGAATACAAGGTGCTCGCCGAGTACGACGGCGAGCATCATCGCACCGAAGACCGTCAGTACGCTCGCGACGTCGATCGGCTCGACGACCTGGCGCGACTCGGGTGGCGAGTCATCCGTTTCACGAAGCGACACCGCGGTCGAGCGCGCACGTTGCACCTCGACCGGGTGCGCCAAGCGCTCATCGCGCGTGGCTGGCCCGGCGCCGCGTCGTGATGTCGCACGAATCGTCGGCATCTTCCGGCGTTGCGAGCACTTTGCGCGACATCAGCGAGAGGCGCGGCCGGAGGACGGGCGGGGCGGGGGCGCGCGGGGCGGGCCGGAGGACGGGCGGGGCGGGGCGCGCGGCGCGGGGGCGCGCGGGGCGGGGGCGCGCGACCTACGGCAGCAGGCGCGTCGGGCCGCGGAACAGGTACGTCGTCTCGCGGATCGAGTGCTCGTTCAGCATGAGCATCAGCACGCGGGCGAGGCCCATGCCGAATCCGCCGTGCGGGGGCACGCCGTAGCGGAAGAAGTCGAGGTAGAACTCGAGCTCTTCGGGGTCGAGCCCCTTCTCGCGAGCCTGCTCGACGAGCACGTCGATGCGGTGCTCGCGCTGCGCGCCCGTCGAGATCTCGACCCCGTTGTAGATGAGGTCGTACGAGTTCGTGAGGGTCAGGTCTTCAGGGTGGCGCATGTGGTAGAACGGCCGCAGGCTGATGTCCCAGTCGGTGAGGAACACGAAGTCGTGGCCGAGGGCCTCGCGCACGTGCGCCGAGATCTGACGCTCGCCCTCGGGGTCGATGTCGGCGTCGTCGCGCGGGATGACGTAGCCGCGGTCGGCGACGATCTGCTTCGCCTCGCGAAGCGGGATGCGCGGGAACGGCAGCGTGGGCACCTCGAGTTCAATGCCGAACAGCTCGGCGATCTCGGCGCCGTGCTTCTGCTTCACCGCGGTGAACCCGGCGACGAGCAGCTCTTCATGCATCTTCATGACGTCTTCGTGCGACTCGACCCAGCTCACCTCGGCGTCGATCGACGTGAACTCGGTGGCGTGCCGCGACGTGAACGAGGGGTCGGCACGGAACGCGGGGCCGACCTCGAACACCTTGCCGAAGCCGGCGGGCTGCGCCATCTGCTTGAAGAACTGCGGGCTCTGCGCGAGGTACGCGGTGCCCTCGAAGTAGCCGACCTCGAAGAGCTCGGCACGCGACTCGCTCGCCGAAGCCATGAGCTTCGGCGTCTGGATCTCGACGAAGTCGTTCTCGACCCAGTACGTGCGCAGCGCGTGCAGGAACGTCGTCTGGATGCGGAAGATCAGGTTCTGCTTCGGGTGACGCAGGTCGAGGAACCGCCAGTCCATGCGCTTGTCGAGGCTGGAGTCGGCGGCGATCGGCGTCTCGGGGTGCGCCTCGGCGACCACGTCGAGCGTGCCGATCTTCACCTCGATGCCGCCGAGCTTCACGCGCTCGTCGTGCTTGAGGTCGCCGGTGACGCGGATGAACGAACCGTGCGCGAGCGCCGAGATCGCCTCGGTCGTCGCCAGGCGAGCGGATGCCTCGGCGTCGGCGTTCTCGTCGACCTCGCGGGTCGCGGGGTTCACGAGCTGCACGGCACCCGACTCGTCACGGAGGATGACGAACTGCACCTTCTTCTGATCGCGCACCGTCTCGACCCATCCGGACACGGTGACGGGGCCGTCGGGAAGCGCGGCGAGGTTCTTGACGAGGGTGCGGTTGTTCACGATCGACCATCCTACTCGGGGGGTCACCCGCCACCCGCTGGTTGAGGAGCGACGAAGGAGCGTCTCGAAACCCGTGGGTTGAGGAGCGCCCACGGAGGAGGGACGCGTCTCGAAACCTCAACGTTCGTGCGGCGGGTTTCGAGACGGTCGCTGCGCTCCCTCCTCAACCCGCTCTCACTCGGCGGATTCAAAGGGAATGGCTCTCTAGACTGGAACCCGTGCCGGCCGAGCAGATCCATCTCGTGCGCCATGGCGAGGTGTTCAACCCCCAGGGCGTGCTCTACGGTCGGCTGCCGGGCTACGGCCTCAGCGACCTCGGCCGCATGATGGCGAAGGCCGCCGCCGACGACCTCGTGGCGCGCGGGCGCCCGGTCGCTGCGCTGATCTCATCGCCGTTACAGCGCACCCAGCAGTCGGCCGAGCCGGTCGCCGCGGCGTTCGAGCTCGAGCCGACCCTCGACGACCGGGTGATCGAGCCCACCAACCGGTTCGAGGGCAAGCGTATGCGCGGCCCCGGAGGTGCGCTTCGCGACATCCGCAACTGGGGTCTGCTCGTGAACCCGTGGGAACCGAGCTGGGGCGAGCCGTTCCGGTCGATCGCCGACCGCATGATGGCCGCGATCGAGGATGCCTGGTCGTCGATCGACGGGGGCGATGTCGTGATCGTCAGCCACCAGCTGCCGATCTGGATGGTGCATCGGCACCTCGCCGACAGGCCGCTGTCGCACGATCCTCGGCGCCGGCGGTGCGCGCTGTCGAGCATCACGACGCTCGAGCTGTCGTCGGTGACCGGCTCGGCGAGCGGTCGGCGGTTCGCCGAGGTCGGCTACGCGAATCCCGCGGCGGGACTCGCCGCGCAGGCGACAGATGTGGGAGCGGTGTGATGGGCGTTCGTCGGTCGAGTAGGCTCGCCGGGGCCGTATCGAGACCTCGTGACGGCGACGGGTCTCGATACGCTCGCTTCGCTCGCTACTCGACCGGCGTCATCGCAGTGGCCCTGCTGCTCACGGGCTGCACGAGCGACCCGCTCGCCGAGCAGTTCCGCGAGGGAAGTGGCAAGAACTACATCGCGGGCGACGGCACGATCTCGGTGTACGCGGCCGAGGACCGCGGCGAGCCGATCGAGTTCGCGGGTGAGACCGTCGAGGGCGGCTCCTATGATTCGGCGGATGTCGCGGGGCAGGTGCAGGTCGTCAACTTCTGGTACGCGGGGTGCGCGCCGTGCCGCGTCGAGGCGCCGATCCTCGAGGAGGTCTACGAGGGCACCGCTCGCGACGAGGTGAGCTTCGTCGGGGTGAACGTGCGCGATCAGGCGGGCACCGCGGCGTCGTTCGAGGAGGACTACGGCGTGACGTATCCGTCGATCCTCGATGTCAATGAGGGTGCGGTGCAGCTCGCGTTCGCCGGCCCGGTGCCACCGGCGGCGGTGCCGACCACGATCGTGCTCGACCAGGAGGGCCGGGTCGCGGCACGCGTGCTCGGCCAGCTCGAAGAGGCGTCGATCCTCGACTCGATCATCTCCGACCTGCTCGACGAGCAGGCGTAGCGTGGACGGCGTCGGCGAGGTCGTGCTCAGCGGGCAGTTGCTCGCTGCGGTACCGATCGCGCTCGCCGCGGGCCTCATCTCGTTCCTCTCGCCGTGCGTACTGCCGCTCGTGCCCGGCTACCTCGGGTTCCTCGGCGGGTTCACGGATGCCTCGGCCGACGCCGCGGTGGAGCGCCGCAACCGTCGGCGACTGCTGCTCGGGGTGCTGCTCTTCATCGGCGGGTTCACCGTCGTGTTCGTCGCGTTCAACCTCGTTGCCGGGGTGGCGGGGGCGTGGCTGCTGCAGTACACCGACATCATCATCCGCTTCGCCGGCGTGCTGCTCATCGTGATGGGCCTCGTCTTCATCGGGCAGTTCAGCTTCCTGCAGCGCACGTTCAAGCCGAGCTGGCGACCCGCGACCGGGCTCGCCGGCGCCCCGCTGCTCGGCGTCGTGTTCGGCATCGGCTGGACGCCGTGCATCGGCCCGACCCTTGCGGTCGTGCTCGCCCTCAGCGCCGACTCGGCATCGGCCGGGCGCGGCGTGCTGCTGGGGCTCGTCTACTGCATCGGCCTCGGCATCCCGTTCCTGCTCGTGGCCGCCGGCTTCGGATGGGTGACCGGGTCGCTGACGTTCCTGCGCCGACACATCCGCATCGTGAACCTCGTGGGCGGAGCGCTGCTCATCCTCATCGGCGTGTTCATGGTGACGGGAATCTGGAGCATCTGGATGTACGAACTGCAGGCGGTGATCACGGGCTTTGACCTCCCGATCTGATCCTGGTGCGCCCTCGCGCCCCGCCGACCACATCGACTCGACCGAACAGGTCGGCGGCGAGGCATCCGTCACCCAGCCCAAGCTGGGCTTCGTCGGCTGGATGCGGTTCGGGTGGCGGCAGCTCACGAGCATGCGCACCGCGCTGCTGCTGCTGTTGCTGCTCGCGATCGCGGCGGTGCCGGGCTCCCTCGTGCCGCAACGGTCGAGCGACCCCAACGGGGTCACGCAGTACTTCACCGACAACCCGACGCTGGCGCCCATTCTCGACGGCTTCCAGATGTTCGACGTCTACACATCGGCGTGGTTCTCGGCGGTGTACCTGCTGCTGTTCGTGTCGCTCATCGGCTGCGTCATCCCGCGAACGAAGCACCACCTCGAGGCGCTGCGGGCGCGGCCCCCGCGCACGCCCGCGCGACTGTCGCGGCTCGCGGGGTACACCGAGCGGCCGCTGATGGCATCGGATCTCGAGACGCGTGCTCCTTCGTCGCTCGCTCCTCGATCGGCGGAGGAGGCGATCGACGCCGCGGCCGTGCAACTGCGCAAGGCGGGCTACCGGGTCGAACGGTACGAGCTGCGGGGCGAGGCATCCGTCTCGGCCGAACGCGGGTACCTGCGTGAGACCGGCAACCTGGTGTTCCACACGGCACTGCTCGGCGTGCTCGTGGCGGTCGGCTTCGGTGGAGGATTCGGCTTCTCGGGCCAACGCGTGATCGTCGAGGGGCAGACGTTCGTCAACACGCTCGCGTCGTTCGACTCGTTCAATCCCGGCCGCTTCTTCAACGACACGTCGCTGCAGCCCTACCGCCTGTCGCTCGAGAGCCTCGACGCGGTGTACGAGACCAAGAATGCCGACGCGCTCGGGCAGCCGATCGACTTCACGGCGCATGTCACCGTCGCGGGCCAGGGGGCCGAGGCGCAGGACGCCCGGGTCAAGGTCAACGAGCCGCTCTACACGCACGGCACCGATGTCTACCTGCTCGGCAACGGCTACGCGCCGACGATCACGGTCACGAACGCCGACGGCGACGTGGTGTTCACCGACTCGGTGCCGTTCCTGCCGCAGGACGCGAACCTCACGTCGATCGGCGTTGTGAAGGTGCCCGACGGCATGCCCGAGCAGCTCGGCATGGTCGGCTTCTTCTACCCGACGCAGACGCAGCTCACCTCTGGCGCGTACACGTCGAGCTATCCCGACCTGATCCTGCCGGTGCTCACGCTCAACGTGTACGAGGGCGATCTCGGCATCGACGGCGGCACGCCCACCTCGGTGTACACGCTCGACCCCTCGGGCATGGAGCAGCTGACCGGCGGCGACACCGGAGTCGACTCGATCGAGCTGAAGCCGGGCGAGAGCGCCGAGCTGCCGAACGGGCTCGGCACGGTGACGTTCGAACACGCGGATCCCGATGCCGGCGAGGGCGACTACGCGCAGAGCGTGCCGCGCTTCGCGAGCTTCGACATCCACCACGACCCGACGCAGATCTGGGTGCTCGTGTTCGCGGCGCTCATCCTCGGAGGGCTGCTCGTGTCGCTGTTCGTGCCGCGCCGGCGCATGTGGGTCAAGGCCGCGAAGCGGCCCGACGGCACTGTGGTGCTCGAGTACGCCGGACTCGCCCGCGGCGAGGACCCCGGCCTCGAGGACGCCGTGACGGCGTTCGCCGACGCGCACGCGGGGCCGAAACCATCGTCGGTCGAGTAGGCCCGCCAGGGCCGTATCGAGACCTCGCAACGGGTCTCGATACGCTCCTTCGTCGCTACTCGACCGGCGACAATACCACTTCGACGTAAGGTAGAAAGGTGCAGATGACGCTCGACGAGATCTCGATCCTCAGCGTGTACTCGGCGATGGTCGTGTACGCGATCGCCTTCATCGCCTTCGCGATCGACCTCGCGAAGCGCGGCGCTGCGGTGACGGCGTCGGATGTCCCGGCTCGCGCCGAGGCGAAGGTCGCGGTCGGCGCCACCGCAGGTGGCAGGCCCTCGGCGCGCGGCGGTGCGGCTGCGGCGAAGGCCGGCGGCGAGGCATCCGATGGTGCCGTCTCCTACGGGCGTTCGCCCGCACTGCGCGTCGGCGTCGCGATGACGGTGCTCGCGTGGGCGCTGCACCTCGCAGCGACCGTGCTGCGCGGCTTCGCCGCCGGGCGCGTGCCGTGGGCCAACATGTACGAGTTCGCCCTCACGGGCACGCTCATCATCACGACGGTGTTCCTCGTGGTGCTGCTCGTCTCGAAGCACGACCTGCGGTTCCTCGGCACGTTCGTCACGGGGCTCGTGCTCGTGCTGCTCGGGGTCGCGACGATCAACTTCTACGTGAGCCCCATTCCGCTGCCGCCGGCGCTGCAGTCGGTGTGGCTCGTCATCCACGTGTTCGTGGCGTCGGCGTCGGTCGGGTTCTTCGCGCTCGGGTTCGCGCTCTCGGTCGTGCAGCTGCTGCAGGCACGGCGCGAGTCGCTCGCGGCCTCGGCGAAGGCGGCGAAGCTGACGTTCCTCGCGACGCTGCCGAGTGCCGCGACGCTCGAGAACCTCGCCTACCGCGTGAACATCATCGGCTTCATCCTCTGGACCTTCACGCTCATGGCCGGTGCGATCTGGGCCGAGAAGGCGTGGGGCCGCTACTGGGGCTGGGATACGAAGGAGGTGTGGACCTTCATCATCTGGGTGGTCTACGCCGGGTACATCCATGCGCGCGCGACCCGCGGCTGGCGCGGCTCGCGGTCGGCCTGGCTCTCGATCATCGGCTTCTCGACGGTGCTGTTCAACTTCACGGTCGTCAACCTGTTCTTCAAGGGACTGCACGCGTACTCGGGGCTGTGAGCGCCTGAGGGGCGCGGCGCCCCACCACGTCGAGTGTTTCCGTTTGCACCGAGTGTTTCCGCGGGAACGGCCACACTCGGTGCAAACGGAAACACTGGGCGCCGGGGGAGGAGTCGTCCCTCAGGGCGTGCTCGGTTGCAGCACCGGCCACGCGCGGGCATGCTCGCTCTATGAGCAGGGACCTGCTCGAACGCGAACCCGAGCTCGCCGGACTCCGCGCCGCCGCCCGTGAGGCGACGGCGGGCCACGGGCGCGTCGTCCTGTTGCACGGCGAAGCGGGCATCGGCAAGACGAGCCTCGCGAATGCGTTGCGTTCGAGTCCGCCCGACGGGGCCCGGGTGCTCATCGGGTCGTGCGACGCCATGTCGACGCCGCGAACGCTCGGGCCGCTGCGCGACCTCGCCTCGTCGGTCGGACCCCGGTTGGGCGAGGCGCTTCGCGCGGGCGACCGCGAGGGGGTCTTCGACGCACTCCGTGACGAACTCGCTGCGACGCGGGGCACGGTACTGATCGTGGAGGACACGCACTGGGCCGACGAGGCCACCCTGGACGTCCTCCGCTTCCTGGCACGGCGCATCGCCGACCTGCCCGCGGTGCTCGTGCTCACGTACCGCGACGAGCTCGACCGCGACCACCCGCTGGGCCGTCTCCTCGGCGACCTCGGCCACGGCGACCGCGTCGAGCGCATCGCGCTGCGTCGACTGTCGGCCGATGCGGTCGGCGCGCTGACGGCGGGGAGCGGGCTGGACGCCGATCGGGTCTACGCCATGACCGACGGGAATCCGTACTTCGTGAGCGAGCTCGTCGCATCGGCCGACGCAGTGCGCGTTCCGCCGACCGTGGTCGATGCCGTGACCGGGCGCCTGCGCAGGCTCGACGCCGTGACGCAGGATCATGTCGAGCAGCTCGCCGTCGTGCCCTCGGCGGTCGACCGCGACCTGCTCGCCCGGCTCGTGCCCGGGTCGGAGAGAGCGCTCCGCCCTGCTGAGGAGGGCGGCCTGCTCGCTGTCAGCCCCGACGGGGTGCGGTTCCGCCACGAGCTGACCCGGCGCGCGGTCGTGGACGCGCTGCCCGCATCGCGCCGCATCGAACTCGAACGCCGCGTGCTCGCCGAGCTGCTCGCGACCGGCGTCGCCGACCCGGCGCGGCTCGTGCACCACGCGATCGCTGCAGGCGACGTCGACGCCGTCGTGGAGTGGGCACCGCGCGCGGCGCGGGATGCCGCGGCATCGGGGGCGCATCGGCAGGCCGCCGCCCACTACCGGGCGGCCCGCGAGTTCGCCGACCGCTACGAGCCGGCCGAGGCGGCCGACCTGCTCGAGGAGTCCGCCATCGAGTCGTACACGATCGGCGCGCCGCACGATGCCGTGCTCGTGCAATCCGAGTCCATCGCGTTGCGGCGGCGGCTCGGCGACGCCCGCAGGCTCGGAGCGAGCCTGCGGTGGCTCTCGCGCTTCCAGTGGTTCGACGGACGCCGTGCCGACGCCGAGGCCTCGGCGCACGAGGCATCCGCGGTGCTCGCCGAAGCGGGCGACCGGAGCCTGCACGCGATGGCCCTGAGCAACGAGGCCCAACTGGCCCTGCTCGCGCACGACTCGGAACGCGCAATCGAGCTCGCCGGCCGTGCGATCGCGATCGCGCGCGAGACGGGGGATCGCCGAGTGCTCTCGCATGCGCTGAACAACCACGGGACCGCGCTGATGTTCCGGGCCGACGATGCGGGCATCGCCGAACTGGAGGAGGCCGCCGACGTGGCGCTCGCTGCCGACGACATGGAGGACGCGGCGCGCGCCTACGTCAACCTCGTCTGGGCCCTCCTCGACCAGTACCGGCTCGACCTCGCCGAGCGCCACCTGGACCGCGCGTTGGAGCTCACGGAACGGGCGGAGTTCATCGGCTTCGTGATCTACCAGCGCATGGAGCAGGCCCGGCTCGAATTGGCACGGGCGCACTGGGACGACGCGCTCGCACTGGTCGAGGAGCTGCCCGAGCCGCCGCATTCCCGGTGCGTCGCGCTGACCGTCGCCGGAACGGTGCGAGTGCGCCGCGGCGACGACGGTGCCGGCGCAAACCTCGACGAGGCGGCTCGCCTCGCCGACGCGCTCGATGAGTTGCAGCGACGCGGACCGGTCGCCGCAGCCCGCGCGGAGGCGGCCCTGCTGCGCGGCGACCTCGCGGAGGCGCGCGCGATCGCCCGCCCGGAGTTCGACGAGGCCGACCGTCGCGTCGCCCGCTCGCTGCGCGCCGAACTGGCCTACGTGTTGCGCCGCGCCGGCGACGAGGTCGAGATCGCGACCGACGACACGCATCCGTTCGCGGTGCAGGCGCGCGGCGACTGGCGAGGCGCCGCAGATCTCTGGCGTGCAGCCGGATGTCCCTACCACGAGGCCGCGGCGCTCGCCGAGAGCCCCGATGCGGCAGACCTGCTCGACGCCCTCGGCATCCTCGACCGCCTCGGCGCGGCACCGCTCGCCCGCCGGGTCCGCGCCGAACTGCGCGAGCGCGGGGTGCGGAACATCCCGCGCGGCCCGTCGAGCCTGACGCGGCGGAATCCCGAGGGCCTGACCGACCGCCAGGTCGTCGTGCTGCGGCTGCTGGCCGAGGGGCTCACGAACGCCGAGATCGCCGACCGGCTTGTGGTCTCGGTGCGCACGGTCGACAGCCATGTCGCCGCGATCCTCACGAAGCTCGGGGTGTCGTCGCGTCGGGATGCGGTGCGCGCCGCGCGCGAGCTCGGGGTGCTCCGACCGCCGGTCGAGTAGCGCGAAGCGCGTATCGAGGTCCGCGGGCATGGTCTCGACACGGGCTTCGCTCCTCGACCGACAGTGTGATCTCGGTATTCCGGACGGATGATCTCGGTACCCCTCGCCGACGAGCCATCATGCCTCCTCGCGTACAACGGAGATGTGCTCGATGAACGAGCGCGAACGAACGAGATCGAGGGGCCATCATGAACAGCGCACTCATCGGAGCCGGGCACGTCACCGTCCGCCCGGTCGGCCGCGCCACGCTCGTCCAGCGCGTCTTCCGCCGCGCCGGGCTCGCGCTCGTCGCATGGAGCCGTGGGGCTGAGCGGCGGCACAGCCGCGAGCACCTGGCCGAGCGGTACGAGCGGCGGCTGACGGCGCAGCGGCTGCGCGAGGAGCGATTCCGTGCGGTGACGATCGCTCGACTGTTGTGACATCCGACCGCCCATCGTTGAATATTTAGGCATCCCTAAATATACTGGGAACGTCGAGGGAGACCACTCGGACGGAGGTCTTCATGGTCGAGTTCCCCAGTCGCCGCAACGTCCTGCTGGGCGCTGCAGCCGCTCTTCCCGCGGCCGTGCTCGGCACCGCTGTGGCCCCGTGGTCGCAGGACGGCGGGAATCACCACGGTGCCGATCACGACAGCGGGGGTGGCGGGCATGGAGCGGCCGGTTCCACGGAGGCGACCGCGACGAACCATGTCGGGCACGCGGGCTTCCCGACCGGCTCGGTGCCTCCGGGGCGGGCCGGGATCGACCCGACGGCCATCCTGCGCGACTTCGACACCGGCACCGTGAGCACGCTGCCGAGCGGACAGGTCCTGCGCGAGTGGCAGATCACGGCGATCGACCGTGACATCGAGATCGCGCCAGGGGTGATCTTCCCGGCCTGGACGTACAACGGGCGTATTCCGGGGCCGACGCTGTGGTGCCGCGAGGGCGACGCGCTGAGGATCGAGTTCACGAACGCGGGCCAGCACCCGCACACGATCCACTTCCACGGCATCCACACGGCCGAGATGGACGGAATGCCGGGCATCGGCGGTGGGTCGATCCTGCCGGGCACCTCGTTCACGTACGAGTTCGACGCCGCTCCGTTCGGCACGCATCTCTACCACTGCCACCAGTCGCCGCTGGCTCCGCACATCGCGAAGGGCCTGTACGGAGCGTTCATCATCGAGCCGAAGAGCGGGCGCGAACCGGCCGACGACGAGATGGTGATGGTGATGAACGGCTACAACACCGATGGCGGTGACGACAACGAGTTCTACTCGGTCAACGGCCTGCCGTTCCACTTCATGGACCATCCGGTGCAGGTGAAGCGCAACGCGCTCGTGCGCATCCACCTCATCAACGCACTCGAGTACGATCCGATCAACTCGTTCCATGTGCACGGCAACTTCTTCCACTACTACCCGACCGGCACGATGCTCACGCCGAGCGAGTACACCGACACCGTCTCGCAGATGCAGGGCCAGCGCGGCATCCTCGACATCCGCTTCCCCTACCCGGGCAAGTACATGTTCCACGCGCACAAGGTCGAGTTCGCCGAGCTCGGCTGGATGGGCTTCTTCGAGGTGACCGAGTGACGAACCCGACGAACGCACCTGACACGAACCCCCCGGGCACCACCGCGCAGCCGCACCACGGTGAATCGCCCGCGCGTCAAGTACCCCGGTGGCTGCTCGGAGTCGGCCCACTCGTGCTCATCGCCCTCCTGATCGGACTCTTCACCCTGCTGAACGCGCCCGGCATCACCGGGGGCGGCGGACGCGTGCCCGAGGAGGCCGTGGCGATCGAGAACGTCCGATTCGAGCCCGGCCGCATCATCCTCGCCGTCCGCAACGAAGGCGTCGACCCGGTGACCGTCGCGCAGGTGAACGTGTCGGACTACTTCGCACAGTTCACGCAGACCGCCGACGAGATGGCACCGCTCGAACCGAACACGATCACGGTCGACTACGACTGGGTGCAGGGCGACCCGTACGAGATCACCCTGCTCACCTCCGCCGGAGGCAAGGCCACCGCCGAGGTGGCCGCCGCGCCGAGCCCCGAGCGGGGTGCGCAGTTCTTCGGGCTGATGGTCTTGCTCGGGGTCTACGTCGGGGTCATCCCGATCGGCCTCGGCATGCTGTGGCTGCCGTTCGTGCGTCGTGCCTCGCGCGAATGGGTGCGAGGGCTGCTCGCGTTCACCGTGGGGCTGCTCGTGTACCTGACCGTCGATGCCGCACTCGAGGGGCTCGAGCTCGTCGCCGGCAGCGCCGCCTTCGGCGGGAGTCTCGTCGTGTTGCTCGGGGCGGTCATCGCGTATCTCGCGCTCGAGGGGATCGAGGGGCTGGCCGTGCGGCGGCGACGCGACCGAGGCGATGCGGGGGACAGCTCACCGCAGATGTTCGCGCTCCTGATCGCGATCGGAATCGGCCTGCACAACCTCGGCGAGGGCCTGGCCATCGGTTCCGCGTACGCGGTCGGGTCCCTCGCGCTCGGGGCGTCCTTGGTCATCGGGTTCGCCATTCACAACACCACCGAGGGCCTCGCGATCGTCACCCCTCTCGCTCGCACCCGCCCTCGACTCGGCCGCCTCGCGGTCCTCGGGCTCATCGCCGGCGCTCCGGCGATCCTCGGCGCGCTCGTCGGGGCATCCGTCAATCAGCCCACCCTCGCCGCCTTCCTGCTCGGCGTCGGCGCGGGCGCCGTTGCGCAGGTCGCGGTGAAGCTGCTCCCGCTGTTGCGCAGCGACACCGGCCGCGTCCTGACACCGCTGACGGTGTCGGGCATCATCGGCGGCGTCCTCTTCATGTTCCTCACGGGACTGCTCATCGTCGCCTGACGGACAGCGGTGTCCGTCATGTGATAGCGCTTCCAGCGGGGCGGTTGTCGAGTCCTGCGTGATCATGCAGGCTTCTCCCGCCATGAGAGTCAGCAACGCCCAAAGTTGTAAACGCTTGCATTAACCCGCCCGCCGCTGCTACCTTCGCGATCAGTGTCGGAGGCACGGAGTCGTGCCGGGAATCGGGAGTCAAGGATGACAGCACGCGCGCGCGCTCGCAGTTGGTTCGCACTGGTGGTCTCGGGGGCGCTCGCCGCGTCGGCCCTGATCGTGATTCCGGGCCTTGCGGCCGCGGCCGAGGAGCCGCGTACGTTCGCGCTCGTCGGCAGCCTGCAGCAGGAGCTGGGTTGCTCGGGCGACTGGCAGCCCGAATGCGCCGAGAGCGAGCTCATCGCGACGGGCACGCCGGGCGTCTACGCCGCCGAGTTCACGGTGCCCGCGGGCAGCTACGAGTACAAGGTCGCCGTCAACGACACGTGGGACGAGTCGTACGGCCTGGACGGCGGCGGTGACAACATCCCGCTGACGGTCGCGGGCGACACTCCGGTGCGCGTCGTGTTCGACGACAACCTCAAGCGCGTCGGCCTCGAGGCGGCCCCGGGCGCGCTGCGCGGCGCCTACGACGAGGCATCCGACGCCGCAATCGTCGCCGACCCGGTGCGCCAGCCCGGCAGCGACGAGGTGTTCTACTTCGTCATGACCGACCGCTTCGCGAACGGCGACCCCGCCAACGACGAGGGCGGGCTCACAGGCGACCGGCTCACGACGGGCTTCGACCCCGCTGACAAGGGCTTCTACAACGGCGGCGACCTCGCGGGCCTGCGCGCACAGCTCGACTACATCGACGGACTCGGCACCACGGCGATCTGGCTCACCCCGAGCTTCAAGAATCGCCCCGTGCAGGGCGAGGGCGCGAACGCGAGCGCCGGGTACCACGGGTACTGGATCACCGACTTCACGCAGATCGATCCGCACCTCGGCACGAACGCCGAGCTCGAGGCGCTCATCGCCGAAGCGCACGCCAAGGGCATCAAGGTCTACTTCGACATCATCACCAACCACACCGCCGACGTGATCGACTACGAGGAGGGCCAGTACTCGTACATCGACCAGGCCACGAGCCCCTACACCGATGCCGCAGGCACGGCGTTCAAGCCGGGCGACTACGCGAGTGCCGAGGCCGGCGCCGACTTCCCCGCGCTCGACGCGGCGACGAGCTTCCCCTACACGCCGACGGTGACCGCCGCCGACGCTGACGTCAAGGTGCCGGCCTGGCTCAACGACCCGACGCTGTACCACAACCGCGGGGACTCGACGTGGGAGGGCGAGTCGGTCACGTTCGGCGACTTCGTCGGCCTCGACGACCTCATGACCGAGCACCCGACCGTGGTGAACGGCTTCGTCGACGTGTACCAGCAGTGGATCGACCTCGGCATCGACGGCTTCCGCATCGACACCGCCAAGCACGTGAACTTCGAGTTCTGGGAGCAGTGGTCGACCGAGGTGCTCGACTACGCCCACGAGGCGGGCAAGCCCGACTTCTTCATGTTCGGCGAGGTGTACGACGCCGACCCGGTGAAGCTGAGCCCCTACGTGCGCAAGACCGACATGAACTCGGTGCTCGACTTCACGTTCCAGTCGCAGACCGTGAGCTTCGCAGCCGGCAACTCGGCGAAGAACCTGCAGTCCCTGTTCGCGGGCGACGACTACTACACGACGCCCGACTCGTCGGCCACGGCGCTGCCCACGTTCCTCGGCAACCACGACATGGGTCGCGTCGGCTACTTCCTGAAATCGACGGATGCCCCGTTGCAGCGTGATGAGCTCGCCCACGAGCTGCTCTTCCTCACGCGCGGCCAGCCCGTGGTGTACTACGGCGACGAGCAGGGCTTCGCGGGAAACGGCGGAGACAAGGACGCGCGGCAGACCCTCTTCGCGAGCGACGTCGCCGACTACCAGAACCAGCAGCTCGTCACGGGCGAGACTGCGGGCAGCGTCGACCGCTTCGGCACCGACGCCCCGCTCTACGAGCACATCGCCGCCCTCGCGGACCTCCGCGCCGCGCACCCCGCGCTCGCCACGGGCGCCCAGATCGAGCGCTACGTCGACAACGGCGCGGGCGTCTACGCGTTCAGCCGTGTCGACCGCACCGAGCAGGTCGAGTACGTCGTCGCCGCGAACAACTCGAACGCCGCGAAGACCGTCGAGGTCCCGACGCTCACGAAGGGCGGCGTGTTCGCGCCGCTGTACGGCACCGACGGCCCCGGCCTGACGGCCGATGCCGAGGGCGTGGCATCCGTCACCGTGCCGGCACTGGGCGCGGTCGTGCTGAAGGCCGACCGTGCGGTGAGCGCCCCCGACGCGGCATCCGACATCACGGTCGCGGTGCCCGCCGCGGGCGCCGGCGTGACCGGTGTCGCGCCCGTCGCCGCCGGCGTCGCCGACGACACGTGGCAGGAGACGAGCTTCGCCTGGCGCGTCGCCGGTGCGACGGGCGACGACGCCTGGCACGCGCTGGGCACCGCCGAAGACACGAGCCCTCGCGTGTTCCACGACACCGCCGGCCTCGCGAACGGCACCCTGGTCGAGTACCGCGCGGTGTCGACCGACGCCGCCGGCAACCGCTCGGCGGCGAGCACCTACGCGAGCGTCGGCAACGCCGTGAACCTCGTCGAGGAGGAGGAGCCAGAGCAGCCGATCGACCTCGTGACGGTGCCCGGATCGCACAACTCCGAGATGGGCTGCGCGGGCGACTGGGCTCCCGGCTGCGAGGTCGCGAAGCTCACGCTGCGTGCCGACGGCATCTACTCGGGCACGTTCACCCTGCCCGCCGGCGAGTACGAGTACAAGGTCGCGCTCAACGGCAGCTGGGACGTGAACTACGGCGCGAACGGCGAGCAGAACGGCGGCAACATCACGTACTCGACCGACGGCACGAAGTCGGTCACGTTCTACTGGAACCTGAAGACCAAGGTGGTCTCGTCGACCGCCGAGGGTCCCACGGTGACGCTGCCCGGCAGCTTCCAGCAAGAGGTCGGATGCCCCGGCGACTGGCAGCCCGAATGCCTCGCGTCGCTCATGCAGGACGGCGACAAGGACGGCGTCTACACCTGGTCGACGTCGTCCATTCCCGACGGCGCATATGAGGTGAAGGTCGCGCACGGCGGCTCGTGGGACGAGAACTACGGCGTCGGCGGTGCACCCGGCGGGGCGAACTACACGTTCACCGCGACCGCGGGCAAGCTCGTCGAGTTCCGCTACACGATCGCGACGCACGTGCTCGAGATCATCGTCACCGACCCGCCGCTCGCGGGCTCGGGCCAGTCGCGGGCGCACTGGGTGAGCGAGGACACGCTCGCCTGGCCGGCCGAATTGCTCGGCGGCGCTTCCGCCGCCGACACGACCTGGACGCTCGAGCACTCGGCGGACGCATCGCTCGCGGTGAGCGACGGCGCCGTCACGGGCGGCGGCGACGCCGTCGAGCTCGCCTACGACCCCGCCGGGCTCAGCGACGCGCAGCTCGCGACGTTCCCGCAGCTCGAGGGCTTCGTCGCCCTGCACCCCGTGGATGTCGACCGCGCGGCGGTGGCGAAGCTTCTCACCGAGCAGGTCGCGGTCGCGCAGCGGTCGGTCCCTGAGCCTGCCGAAGGGTCGACTGGCTCGACCGGCGAGGGTGACCTGACCGCGTTCACCGGCGTGCAGATCCCGGGCGTGCTCGACGACCTCTACGCCGACGCGGTGTCATCCGTACCGCTCGGCGTCGCGTGGGACGGCGAGGCCGTGACCCTCACGCTGTGGGCGCCGACTGCGCAGTCGGTGTCGCTCGAGAAGTGGAGCCCGGGCGAGGCCGGCGACCCCCAGGTCATCGACGCGGCATTCGACGCCGCCGACGGCACCTGGAGCGTCGACGGGCTCGCCGCGGGCGACGAATACCGCTGGTCGCTCGACGTGTACGCGCCGACGACCGGCGCCATCGAGACGAACTCGGTGACCGACCCGTACTCGATCGCGCTCACGACGAACTCGGCACGCTCGGTGGTCGTCGACCTCGACGACCCGTCGATCACGCCCGAGCAGTGGGCGCAGACGCCCGCGCCCGTCGTCGAGCGCCCGGTCGACCGGGCGATCTACGAGCTGCACGTGCGCGACTTCTCGATCACCGACGAGTCGGTGCCCGAGGCCGAGCGCGGCACCTACCGTGCCTTCACGCGCGACTCGGCCGGCACCGCCCAGCTCGAGCAGCTCGCCGAGGCGGGCATCAACACCGTGCACCTGCTGCCGACGTTCGACATCGCGACGATCGAAGAGGACCGGGCCGCGCAGGCGACCCCCGAGTGCGATCTCGCGTCGTTCGGGCCGGCGTCACCCGAGCAGCAGGCCTGCCTCGAGTCGATCCGCGACCTCGACGGCTTCAACTGGGGCTACGACCCGTTCCACTTCCAGGCGCCCGAGGGCTCCTACGCGGTGGACCCGAACGGAGCCGCCCGCGTGGGCGAGTTCCGCGAGATGGTCGGCGCGCTCCACGCGACGGGCCTTCAAGTCGTGCTCGACGAGGTCTACAACCACACCGCGGCATCTGGTCAGGGTGCGAAGTCGGTGCTCGACCGGATCGTGCCCGGCTACTACCAGCGACTGAACGCTGTGGGTAACGTCGAGACCTCGACGTGCTGCCAGAACATCGCCACCGAGCACGAGGTCGCGCAGAAGCTCATGGTCGACTCCGTCGTGCTGTGGGCGAAGGAGTACAAGGTCGACGGCTTCCGCTTCGACCTCATGGGGCACCACTCGAAGGCGAACATGCTCGCGGTGCGTGCCGCGCTCGACGAGCTCACGCTCGAGGACGACGGCGTCGACGGGTCATCCGTCTACCTGTACGGCGAAGGCTGGAACTTCGGCGAGGTCGCGAACAACGCACTGTTCGAGCAGGCCACCCAGGGCCAGCTCGGCGGCACCGGCATCGGCACGTTCAGCGACCGGCTGCGCGACGCCGTGCACGGCGGCAGCCCGGTCGCCGCGGACACGAAGTTCGATCAGGGCTTCGGCACGGGCCTCGGCACCGACCCGAACGCCTACGCCGACGGCACGCCCGAAGAGCAGCTCGCCGACCTCGCGCACCAGACCGATCTGGTGAAGCTCGGCCTCGCGGGCAACCTGCGCGCGTACGAGTTGACGGATGCCTCGGGCGAGGTCGTCCGCGGCGACGAGCTCGACTACCGTGGCTCGCCGGCCGGCTACGCCGACCAGCCCGAGGAGATCATCACCTATGTCGACGCGCATGACAACGAGACGCTGTACGACCACGGGGTGCTCAAGCTTCCGGCCGACACGTCGATGGCCGACCGCGTGCGCATGAACACGCTGTCGCTCGCAACGACCGCGTTCGCGCAGACGCCCTCGTTCTGGCACGCCGGCACCGAGCTGCTGCGATCGAAGTCGCTCGACCGGAACAGTTACAACTCGGGCGACTGGTTCAACCGCATCGACTGGACCGGCCAGGAGTCGACCTTCGGCTCGGGCCTGCCGAACCAGGCCGACAACGGGGACTTCTGGGACGAGATGGCGCCGCTCCTCGCCGACCCCGACCTGAAGCCCGGAGCTGCGGACATCGCCGCGGCCGAGGCATCCGCCCTCGACCTGCTCCGCGTGCGCGGCGAGGTCGACCTGCTTCAGCTCGGCTCGGCGGAGCTCATCGACCAGAAGGTGACCTTCCCGAACAGCGGCGCCGACGCGACGCCGGGGCTCATCACGATGCTCATCGACGACCTCGTGGGCGACGACGTCGACCCCGAGCTCGAGGGTGCGCTCGTCGTGTTCAACGCCTCGCCCGACGCGATCACCGAGCAGGTCGAGGGCCTCGCAGGCCGCACGTTCGAACTTGCCGACGCGCTGGCGAACGGCTCCGACGAGGTCGTGAAGACGACGGCATGGGATGTCGCATCCGGGACACTCACCGTGCCGGCGCGCACCGCGGCCGTGCTGGTCGACGAGCAGCCGCCGCCCGCGGTCGCGACCGTCACCGTGGCCGCGCCGAACAAGCTGGTCGCGAAGGCCGGCTCGGGCGTGCACGTCTTCGGATCGGTCGTCGCGCTCGACGGCAGCACGCCGGTCGGCACGATCACCGTGCTCGAGGGCGACACCGTGCTGGCGACCGCGAAGGTCACCGCCGACGCGGCGGGCGTGTTCAAGGTCAAGCTGCCGAAGCTGCCGGCGGGCGTGCACCTGATCCGCACGACGTTCGACGGCGGCGACGGGTACGCCGACTCCGCCTCGATGCCGGTGCCGCTCATCCTCTGGTAGCGGCTGAGAGGTCGGTCGAGTAGGTCGCGAAGCGACCGTATCGAGACCCCGCAGTTCTCGTGCAGGGTCTCGATACGCGTCGCCTTCAGCGGCGCTACTCGACCGGCGGTCGACCGCGGGCCGCTCAGAAGGGCAGGGCGACCCCGCACGCCTCGAAGGAGCCGGCGATGTCCGCGCCGTGCGCGGCGAAGATCTGGTCGATGCCCTTGCCGTCGGCGGCCTTGGTCTCGACGTTCGGGTTGTTGGCTCCGAGCGTGCCGCCCTGGCCGTTCGCGCCCTTGATCTTGATGGTGAATGACGTGGGAGCACCGGTTGCCGCGTACGCATCGTTCACGCACTCTGCGTCCGCCTCGGGCAGGCCCGCCGTCAACTCGGCGAAGTGCACGGTGAGCCACGACTCCGAGTTCGAGGCGCCCGCGTTGCCCTTCTCCGAACGGTTGGCGTTGTAACACTCGTGGGCGTACGCGGCCGCGCCGGTGCCGAGCACTGCAGCGGCGGCGAGCGCGGCGCCCGCTCCGATGTTGATGAGAGTTCGCTTGAACATGTGGATTCCTCCGAATGGGTGACCGATGTGCGCGCCCAGGTCGGTGCACGCACGTTCTCAAAGGTCGCGTCTTCGTCGACGCGCAGTATCCGTGCCCACCCTGAATATCGGACTGCTCGCCCCGTGACCGAGCCCCAGAACGGGGGGTTTCTCGGGACTTCTGCTCGACCGGTGCGGGATGTCGCGAGCGCGACTACTCGACCGACGGCCGGCTCGCGAGCGCGGCGTACGCGCGGCCGAGACGCTCGAGCCACCAGTCGGTGCGCTCGGGCGTCGCCGCGTAGCGGTCGAGCAGCTCGGGGTCGGGCAGCACCCGGCGCACCTCCACGGCACCGTCGACGGGAGAAAGCGGCGCCTGCGAGACATCCGCCGCCAGCAATGACGCTGTGCCGAGGCCGCAATCGAATTCGAGCGCGGGCACGGCCGCGGCCAGGTGCGCGCCCATCGCGAGGCCGACGCTCGTGTCGAGCGCGCTTGACACCACGACGGGCAGGCCTGTGTGGTCGATGAGCTCGAGCACCCGGCGGATGCCGCCGAGCGGCTGCGCCTTCACCACGAGCAGGTCGGCGGCGCCCGCCTCGGCGACCGCCAACGGGTCATCCGCTCGCCTGACGCTCTCGTCGGCCGCGATCGGAATGCCCATGTACTTGATGCGGATGCTGATCTCGAGCAGGTCGGCGACATTCGCGCACGGCTGCTCGACGTACTCGAGGTCGAACGGGGCGAGTGCGTGGATGGCGTGCTCGGCTTCGTCGACGTTCCAGCCGCCGTTGGCGTCGACGCGGATGCGACCCTCGGGCCCCATCGCGTCACGGACGGCGCGCACGCGCGCGACGTCCTGTGCGAGCGTCTGGTCGGATGCCGCGACCTTCACTTTCGCCGTACGGCATCCGGGGAAACGGGCGAGCACCGCCGGCACACTGTCGGGATCGACGGCGGGGACCGTCGCGTTCACCCGGATGCGGTCGCGCAGGATCGGCGGCGTCGGGTTCCAGCCGAAGTCGATCGCCGCGGCGAGCCAGGCGGATGCCTCGTCGTCGGGGTACTCCTCGAACGGCGAGAACTCCGTCCAGCCCTCGGGACCCTCGAGCAGCATCGCCTCGCGCACGTCGATGCCGCGGAACCGGGTGACGAGCGGCAGCGCCACGACCCGGGCGGTGCCGAGCAGCTCGTCGAGGGACGGCAGGGGAGCGGCGGGCGGCAGGTGCGGCGGGGGAGCGGCGTCGCTGGCGTCGGTCATGCACCCATCGTGGCACCGAGTGCACCGCGACGCGCTGCCGCTGGTCGCAGGTCAGGAGCCCGGGTGGTGAGGCGAAAGAGGTGCGGATGTCCCGGCCGTAGGCTTGATGCATGGCAGCCGAGGTGTCCGAACTGTTCGATTCGAGTGAGTGGACCGATGCGGCACCGCTGATCACCGGGTCATCCGGCGGCTTCAGCGACATCACCTACCACCAGTCGCTCGACGGACGCATCGCGCGCATCGCGTTTGACCGGCCCGACGTGCGCAACGCGTTCCGCCCGCACACCGTCGACGAGCTCTATCGCGCCCTCGAGGATGCGCGCACGAACCCGCGCATCGGCGTCGTGCTGCTCACCGGCAACGGCCCGAGCACGAAGGACGGCGGCTGGGCATTCTGCTCGGGCGGTGACCAGCGCATCCGCGGTCGCGACGGCTACCAGTACGAGGATTCGGCCGGTCGAGTAGCGCCGCCGGAGGCGACGCGTATCGAGACCATCTCGACGGATCTCGATACGCCTCCTTCGTCGGCTACTCGATCGGCGAGTCTCGGCCGGCTGCACATCCTCGAGGTGCAACGGCTCATCCGGTTCATGCCGAAGGTGGTCATCGCGGTCGTGCCGGGCTGGGCGGCAGGCGGGGGTCACTCGCTGCACGTGGTGTGCGACCTCACGATCGCGAGCCGCGAGCATGGACGGTTCAAGCAGACCGACGCCGACGTCGGCTCGTTCGACGCAGGGTACGGGTCGGCGTACTTCGCCCGCCAGATCGGGCAGAAGTTCGCGCGCGAGGTGTTCTTCCTCGCCGAGGAGTACTCGGCCGAGCGCGCCTATGAGATGGGCGCCGTCAACCGCGTGGTGCCGCACGCCGACCTCGAGCGCGAGGCGATCGCGATGGCGCGCACCATCCTCACGAAGTCGCCCACGGCGATCCGCATGCTGAAGTTCGCGTTCAACGCGGTCGACGACGGCATGGTCGGGCAGCAGGTCTTCGCGGGCGAGGCGACGCGCCTGGCCTACGGCACCGACGAGGCGGTCGAGGGTCGCGACGCGTTCCTCGAGAAGCGCGACCCCGACTGGGGTCCCTACCCGTGGCACTTCTAGCCGCAGCGGCGATCCCGCGATGAAGCCGCTGCTGCGAATCCCGGCGTCGGATGTCCCTGCCCTGACCCGCGCGCTCGAGACCGCGCTCGACGGCGGCCCGGCCGTCTGGCCGATCCCCGCCCGTCCCGCCCCCGCCACCCGCCCCACCCGCCCGGCCCCCCATGGCCTCGGTCACCCGCACCCCGACGGTGATGTCGCACAAAGTGTCGGCACTCCCTCGAACGAGCGACCGTTTGCGCGACATCACGAGGTGGGCGCGGCAGGTGAGGCGAGCGAGGTCGACGACCGCATCGCCCTCGTCGTCGAGACGAGCGGCTCGACCGATGCCCCGAAGCGGGTCGCGTTGTCGGCCGACGCCCTGGTCGCGAGCGCCGACGCCACCCACGACGCGCTCGGCGGCACGGGCCAGTGGCTGCTGGCGCTGCCCGGTCACTACATCGCGGGTGCCCAGGTGCTCGTGCGCGGCCTCGTCGCGGGCACCCCGACCCTCACGGTGCCGGGCGACCGGTTCGATGCGAGGGCGTTCGCCGCGACATCCGCGCACCTGATGCCGCACGTGCCGCACTACACCTCGCTCGTGCCGACGCAGCTCGCGCGGCTGCTCGACGCGGCCGAGCGCGACCCGTTCATCGCGGCCGCGCTCGCGTCGTTCGACGCCGTGCTCATCGGCGGGCAGGCCCTCGCGCCCGCGATCGCCGAGCGTGCAGCCGCGGCAGGGGTGCGCGTCGTCCGCACGTATGGCTCGAGCGAGACGGCGGGCGGATGCGTCTACGACGGCGCTCCCATCGGCGACACGCGCGTGCGCTTCGATGACGGGCGCATCGAGCTCTCCTCGTCGAGCCTCGCCGACGGCTACCTCGGTGACGCGGACCGCACGAAGACGGCGTTCCGCACCGACCGCGACGGCACCCGCTGGTATATCACGGGGGACCTCGGCGAGCTCACCGCCGACGGGCGGCTGCGCGTGCGCGGACGCGCAGACGACGTGATGATCGCGGGCGGCGTCAAGGTCGTGCTCGGCGAGGTCGAGCGCGCGGTGCGCGCGGTCGGTGGCTATGCCGAGGCGGTCGTCGTCGCGGTGCCCGACGCCGAGTGGGGCGAGCGCGCAGCGGTCGCCGTCGCGGGTGACGCTGGCGACGAGGCATCCGCCCTGCAAACGCTGCGAACCGCGACGGATGCCGCGGGCCTCGCCGCTGCCGCCCGGCCCGTGCGACTCGTGGTCGTCGACCGGCTGCCGATGCTCGCCTCGGGCAAGCCCGACCGCCGCGCGATCGCGGCGCTCGCCGCGGCTTCTGTCGGCTGACTCTCGCGCACCGACCCTCCGCTTCCGCGCCACTTCAACGCCCTCCGCGCCAGCCGATGTGGCGCGGAGGGCGCCGAGTGGTGCTCAGGCGTGGCCGCGGCCCCCCGGTCAGGGGATCGGTGCCACTTCGGCGACGTCGGCCGAATCGACCGCTTCGGCATCGGCCTCGGCGAGTCGGCGCGCCTCCTCGAGGTGCGCCTGCACCGCCGTCCGCCGGGGGAGGAGCAGGCTCGCGAGCGCGGCGATGCCGAAGCCGGCCACGGCGACCCAGACGGACGCCTGCAGTGCGGTGAGCACGTGCTCGCGGCTCCAGTCGTCGCCGACCACCGAGAAGAAGACGGTCGTCGAGATCGCGACCCCGGATGCCGCACCGAGCTGCTGGAATGTGCTGTACGCGCCTGATGCCGCGCCCGCATCGGCGACCGGCACCGTCGCGAGCGCGACGTCGACGAGCGGGATGATGAGCAGCGCGAGCCCGAGACCCGACAGGAGCATGGGCCACACCGCGGCCCAACCGGTGAACCCGGCGCCCGTGTCGGCGACGATCGCGAACACCCACAGCACGCCGGCGGCCATGATCACGGCACCCATCGTGACGAGCACCTTGCCGACCCTCGCAACGAGCGGGATGACCGCACCAGTGCCGACGAGCGCGCCGAGGCTGAACGCGAGCAGGTTGAGTCCGGCCGTCAGCGCGTCGAAGCCGAGCCCGACCTGCAAGTAGATGATGAATGGCAGGGTGAACGCATTGAGCGAGCCCTGGAACGCCGCCTGCGTGACGATACCGGCCGAGAAGCCGCGGTCGGCGAAGAGGGGCATCGGGAGCAGGGCCGAGCCGTCGCGGTGCATGCGCCGACGCTCGTAGACGATGAACACTCCGAGGAGTGCGACGCCGACCGCGACCGGGATCCAGAGCCAGGCCGGCCACCCGAGCGACTGGCCCTCGACGAGCGGCACCATGATCGCGAGCACGATGGCGCTGAGCAGCACCACGCCGACGAGGTCGAGCCGCATCGGACGCGACGAGCGGGTCTCGGGCACGAATCGCGCCGCGAGCGCGAAGATGACGATGCCCACGGGAATGTTGATGAGGAACACGCTGCGCCAGCCGAGCCCCCAGAGGTCGGCGTCGACGAGCCACCCGCCAAGCACGGGGCCGGCGACCGCCGCGATGCCGGCCACGCCGCCGATCAGGCCGTACATCGGTGCCCGCTCGCGCGGGCTGAACAACGCCTGCACCGACGCGAGCAGCTGGGGCACCATGAAGGCGGCGAACAGTCCCTGTGCGATGCGGGTCGCCACGAGCAGGTCGCCCGACCAGGCGGCGGCGGCCGCAGCCGACGAGAGTGTGAACCCCGCGATGCCGATGAGGAAGACGCGTCGGCGGCCGTAGAGATCCCCGAGCCGGCCGCCCGTGATCAGCGCGACCGCGAACGCGAGCAGGTAGCCGCTGACGATCCATTCGAGCTGGGCCTCGGTGGCGCCGAGGTCGGTGCCGATCGACGGCAGCGCGACCTGCACGATCGTGACATCGAGCAGGTCCATGAACGAGGCGAACAGGAGGATGCCGATGGCGAGGCCTCGGCGTGGGGTGGTGGCCATGGTCGTCGTCCTTTCGTACACTGAATTCGTTCCGGAACGGAATTGTCCCGAAGTGGGATAATCCCATAACGGGAACAATAAGGAGTCGCAACGCGGATGTCAAGCAAGGCCGAGGTCACCGGGCGCATCGTCGAGCTGCTGCAGCTCGTGATCGCGTCATCGGTCATGACCAACGAGCGCATCGCCAGGTCGATGGGCGTCAACGTCGTCGACCTCCAGGCCCTGGGCTTCATCGCCCGTAGCGACGAGCCGATGACGGCGGGAGAGATCAGCCAGCAGACCGAACTGCCGACGAGCACCACCACGCGAGTGCTCGACCGGCTCGAGAAGCAGGGACTCATCGAGCGCTCCACCGATCCGACCGATCGCCGGCGGGTGGTCGTACAGGTGCGGCGTGGTGCGGTCGCCGGTGCCGGGCAGGGCGGGGCGGATGACCCGTACGCGGACATCCTCGCGGGCATGCGCCGGGTGCACGAGCGATTCACCGTCGAGGAGCTCGAGGTCATCGCGCGCTACCTCGACGCGGTGAAGGACGTTCGCTGAACCCCGTGGGTTGGGGAGGGAGCGAAGCGACCGTCTCGAAACCCACTCGCACGAGCGGCGCAGTATCGAGACGGCGCTGGCGCGCCTCCTCAACCCGCGAATTAGCATGGTGGGGTGGCCCGCCCGAAACCCCAGCCCACCAATCCCGACGACGTCAAGAGCAATGCGACGCACGGGAAGTCCGGCAATCCCGCGCGAGCGGCCGCGGGCAGGCCGTCTGAGAAGGTCGTGAAGCCGGCGACCGCGGCCGACTGGGTCGCGGGCGCTCGCCTGCGCACGCTCCCGCTCGCGATCGCTCCCGTCGCCCTCGGCACGGGAGCGGGCGTCGTGGCCATCGCCGACGGCCCGTGGCATCCGGCCCGCGCCCTGCTCGCGCTCATGGTCGCGCTCGCGCTGCAGATCGGCGTGAACTATGCCAACGACTACTCCGACGGGGTGCGCGGCACCGACGACCACCGGGTGGGCCCCGCGCGCCTCACCGGCTCGGGCATCGCGAAGCCGCGGCACGTGCTCGCCGTCGCGCTCAGCTTCTTCGCGCTCGCCGCCCTCGCAGGACTCGCGCTCGTCGTCGTCACCGGCCAGTGGTGGCTGCTCGCCGTCGGCGCCGTCGCGATCGTCGCCGCCTGGTTCTACACCGGCGGCAAGCGCCCATACGGCTACTACGGGCTCGGCGAGCTGTTCGTGTTCGTCTTCTTCGGCATCGTCGCGACGGCGGGTTCGGCATACGTGCAGGCGCTCACCGTCAACCTCGAGGCGTGGCTCGGCGGCGTCGGTGCGGGTCTGCTGGCGTGCGCGGTGCTCATGGCCAACAACCTGCGCGACGTCGCGCAGGACAAGGTGGCCGGCAAACGCACCCTCGCGGTGCTCGTCGGGCCGCTGATCGGGCGCATCCTGTTCGTCGTCTTCACGCTCGTGCCGTTCGGCATCGTCGTGTTCTTCGCGCTGTTCTACCCGCCCGCCTGGCTCGTGCTGTTCGCGCTGCTCGCGGCGCTGCCGGCGTGCCTCATCGTGCTCACGGCCAAGACCCCGCGCGAACTCATCACCGCGTTGCAGCTCACGAGCCTCACCGCGCTCGCGTACGGCGTGGGACTGGGGCTCGTCTTCGCGCTGTAGCCCTTACGTCGATCGAGGAGCGCCCGACGACCGTCGGATGCCGCTACTCGGCGGTGCGCTCGGTGCGCTCGGTGGAGGCACGATCGACGGCGGCGTCCTCGACCTCGTCGTCGTCGCGCACGACGGGCGTCTCGCGGTGGCGTGCGGCGTAGAGGTCGCTCGACATCGACTCGCGCGGGCGGCGCAGGAACAGCAGTGACGCGCTGAGGCCGAACAGCGCGGCCACCACGGTGGAGATCCACGGATTGGCGCCGACGGCGAGCAGCACGGCGAGCGGCACGGCGAACAGCAGGATGCGCAACGCGGTGTACCAAAGCCAGACGGGCACAGATTTCACCCAGTCATCTTAAGCGCGACAGCTGTGCGCGGGCTCCCAGCCACTACGCTGCAGACGCGCCTAGACTGTGGGCATGGCCCGGCTGCTCTTCGGACTCGGCGTCGCCGCCGTGATCTTCACGATCTACGCCGTCGCCGACTGCGCGTTCTTCGATCGCATGCGCATCCGAGGGCTCTCGCGCGGCTGGTGGATCGTCGTGATCATCTTCGTGCCCATCATCGGCCCGGTGCTGTGGTTCATCATCGGCCGGGGTCGTCGCACCAGTTCGGTGTCGGGCGGGCGCGGCCACACGGTGGCTCCCGACGACGACACCGACTTCCTGCGCCGACTGGGCCAAGACGCCGAGCAAGACGAGCGCATCCGCCGACTCGAGCAGGAGCTCGCCGAGCTCGACGGCGAGGCCGACACCCCCGGCGCCACCGACGACCAGCATCCGGCCGGTCCGGGGACGACGCGTCCTGACAACCCCGAGGCGCCGGGCGAGGCCGGCCCGTCCGGTCGCCCGAATGCCTGACGCGGGCGTGCCCGCAAGTTCGTCCGCGCCAGCCACCGCCTTCGTCGTGGCCATGCTCGAGGAGTTCGTGCGTGCCGGCGTGCGCGACCTCGTCGTCGCCCCCGGTTCGCGGTCGCAGGCCCTCGCCCTCGCCGCGGCCGAGTTCGAGCGTGCCGGCCTCCTGCGCCTGCACGTGCGCATCGACGAGCGCGGTGCGGGGTTCCTCGCGCTCGGCCTCGCGCTCGATTCGCGGCATCCGTCGATCGTCGTGACGACGTCGGGCACGGCGGTCGCCAACCTGCACCCCGCGGTGCTCGAGGCGCACCACGCGGGCGTGCCGCTCATCGCCCTCACGGCCGATCGGCCGGCCGAGCTGCGCGGCATCCGTTCGAACCAGACGACGATGCAGCCCGGGATCTTCGCCGGCGCGGTGCGGCTCGAACGCGACGTCACGGCCCCCGAGGGTGCGGCTGGGGAGTCGGATGCCGCAGCGCGCCTCGCCCGCGACGCCGTGGCCGCGGCGCTCGGCTTCGATGCTGCGGGCGCGTTCGTCGCGCACCCCGGGCCGGGTCCGGTGCACGTGAACCTGCAGTTGCGCGAGCCCCTGTCGTCCCCGTTCGACATCGGCGGGTTGAGGAGGCGCGCCGGCGCCGCCTCGAAACCAGCGTCTCGAAACCCCGATGGCGCACCGGGTTTCGAGACGCGTCCTCCTTCGTCGGGCGCTCCTCAACCCGCGGCGGCCCACGGCGCCCTCATCGAGCCCGGCCCGCGCACGGTCGTCATCGCCGGTGCGGGCGCCGGTGCCGCAGCCGAGGAGTTCGCCCGCGCCGGCGGCTGGCCGCTCTTCGCCGAGGTCACGAGCGGCGCCCATTTCGGGCCGAACCTCGTGGTCGCGTACCGCGACCTGCTGCGTGAGCCGGGGTTCGGCGATCAGGTGCAGCGGGCAGTGGTGTTCGGGCATCCGACGCTGTCGCGCGAGGTTCCGGCGCTCGCGCAGCGCGACGACGTCGAGACCATCGTCGTGGCGCCGTCGGGCATCGAGTGGTTCAACCCCGGCCGGCGCGTGCGCCGGTTCGAGCGGGCGGTGCAGGTGGCGGGACATCCGCAGGCCGCAGACGAGCGCGCCTGGGTGGGCCGCTGGGTGCACGCGAGCCGCGCGCTCGTGACTGCGGGGCTTCCCGAGGGCGCGCCGCTCGCGAGCGGCATCGATGAGACCGGGCACGTGTCCGACTTCGTCGCGCAGCGCGAGTACATGAAGGCGCAACTCGCCGCGGTGCGGGCGCCGATCACGCGGCGCATGCTCGTCGACGCCGTGTGGGCGGCGACGTGGCCGCACGACCGGCTCGTGTTCGGGGCGTCGCGACTCATCCGCTCGGCCGACCGTGCCGTGCCCGGGCGTCGCATCACCGCTCACGCGAACCGCGGTCTCGCGGGCATCGACGGCACGGTCGCGACCGCGCTCGGCATCGCGATCGCGAGCCAGTCGGCCGATTCGCGGGTTGAGGAGCGCGCGGCGCAGCCGGACGCGTCTCGAAACCCCGAGGCTGGTCGAGGAGTGAGCGCAGCGACCGTCTCGAGACCCGCGGGCTCGGGCGCCGGCGGTGTGACCCGCGCGCTCATCGGCGACCTCACCCTGCTGCACGACGTGGGCTCGCTGCTGATCGGCGACGGGGAGGCCCGCCCGCGTCTGCAGCTCATCGTCGGCAACGACGGCGGCGGTACGATCTTCGACGCGCTCGAGGTCGCGGGCACTGCGCCCGCCGACGCGTTCGACCGCGTGCAGTTCACGCCCCAACAGGTCGACCTCGCTGCGCTCGCCGCCGCCTACGGCTGGGACTACGCGCGCGCCACGACCCGCGGCGAGCTCGATGAGGCCCTCGGCACCCGCATCGACGGCCTGTCGATCCTCGAGGTCCCGCTCCAGCGCTGACCGGGTCGCGAACGGATTCGTCGAGAGTGCACTTCGCGCCCCGCGGGGCGGCGACTGCACTGTCGAGGTCAAGGAGAGTCGAACCCACCCACCGAGGGTGCACTTCGCGCCCCCCGCGGGGGCGGCCCGCGCTCTCGAGGTCAAGGAGAGAGTTGAACCCACCCGCCGAGGGTGCACTGCGCGCCCCCCGCGGGGGCGGCCACTGCACGCTCGAGGTCAAAGGAGAGTTGAACCCACCCGCCGAGGGTGCACTTCGCGCCCTCCGCGGGGGCGGCCACTGCACTCTCAAGGAGAGTCGAACCCACCCACCGAGGGTGCACTTCGCGCCCCCCGGGGGCGCGCACTGCACTCTCGACGAGAGGGGCGAGGGGCGCCCCGCGGCGCGGCGCGCCTCGACGAGCACGCCCGCGCTTGGCAGGATGGAGACCTGCGCGGCGCGGCGCCGCACGAGGGGAGCGTGTGATGGGCCACGAGTCGTACTGGGCGTCGGATCCGAGTGAACTGCTGCGAGTCGGCGACGGGTTCACGCTCGCCGACGTCGACCCCGATGCGCACCCGGGCTTCGACGGTGACAAGGCCGCGGGTCAGGAATCGCTTGCCGAGGGCGCCGCGATCCTGGCCGAGTTGCAGGAGCAGCTGTTCGCGAACAGTCGCGGCGGTGACGACGAGCGCCGAGTGCTGCTCGTGCTGCAGGCCATGGACACCGCGGGCAAGGGCGGCATCGTCAAGCACGTCATGGGCGCCGTCGACCCGCAGGGCGTGCAGCTCGCGGCCTTCAAGAAGCCGACTGACGAGGAGCTCGCGCATGACTTCCTGTGGCGCATCCGCAAGCAGGTGCCCGAAGCCGGCATGATCGGCGTCTTCGACCGGTCGCACTACGAAGACGTGCTGATCGGCCGAGTGCACGGATTCGCGCCACCCGACGAGATCGAGCGCCGTTACGGCGCCATCAACGAGTTCGAACGCGAACTCGCCGAGACTGGCACGACGGTCGTCAAGGTGATGCTGCACATCTCGGGGGACGAGCAGAAGCATCGCCTGCAGGAGCGCCTCGACCGCCCCGACAAACATTGGAAGTTCAATCCCGGCGACATCGACGAACGCCTGCACTGGTCCGACTACATGGGCGCGTTCCAGGTCGCATTCGACCGCACGACGACGACGGATGCCCCGTGGTACGTCATCCCCGCGAACCGCAAGTGGTACGCGCGCCTCGCCGTGCAGCACCTGCTCATCGACGCGCTCGAGGCGATGAACCTCGAGTGGCCGAAGGCCGACTACGACATCGAGGAGCAGAAGGCCCGCCTCGCCGCGAGCTGAGTTCTGCGGGTTGAGGAGGCGCGTCGGCGCCGTCTCGAAACCCGACGTGCGGGCAGCCGGGTTTCGAGACGCTCGCTGCGCTCGCTCCTCAACCCGCTGCGCACGCTCGCTGCGCTCGCTCCTCAACCCACTCAGCGGCTACCCGCCGAAGGCCTCGACGATCGGCCGGAACTTCATGAGCGTCTCGGCGAGCTCGTCGGCCGGCACCGAGTCGTGCACTATGCCGCAACCGGCATATGCCGCGACCGCGCCGTCGGGCTCGACCTGCGCACAGCGCAGCGCGATCGCCCATTCGCCGTCGCCGTCGCCGTCGATCCAGCCGACGGGGCCGGCGTAGCGACCGCGATCGAATCCCTCGAGTTCGGCGAGCACGGCCAGCGCGGTTCGCCGCGGCGTGCCCGCGACCGCGGCCGTGGGGTGCACGGCGCTCACGAGGTCGAGCGAGCTCGACCCGTCGCCGAGGGTGCCCTTGAGGTCGGTGGCGAGGTGCCACAGGTTCGGCAGCTGCAGCGTGAACGGCTCGGGGCTCGCGTCGAGCCGCGCGGTGTGCGGTTCGAGACGCTGCACGGCGCTTGCCACGGCGAGGGCGTGCTCGGCGAGGTCCTTGTGCGAGGCCGCCAGCGCGAGCGCGCGTTCGCGATCGGATGCCTCGCCCGCGCCTCGCGATGTCGTGCCCGCGAGCACGCGCGCCGAGACGGTGCCGTGGTCGACGCGGACGAGCGTCTCGGGGCTCGCGCCGATCAGCCCGTCCACGGCGAACACCCACGTGTCGGGGTAGTCCTCGGCGAGCCGGTTGATGACGGCACGCAGCCCGTCCTCCTCGTGCAACTCGCCCACGAGCTGCCGCGCCAGCACGACCTTCTCGAGCTCGCCGCCGTCGATGCGGCGCACGGCCTCGGCGACGTTCGCCTCATATGCCGGCGGCGGCACGGCGCCCGGTTCGAATGCCACGCGCGGCACACGCCGCTTGGGCGAGGGCTCGGGAATCTCGAGTGGCGGGAAGGCGTGGCCCGCGACATCCGATTCGCTCGCCGCTCTCGCGCCCGCCGAACCTGCAGAGTCGGCCGAGCCGTCAGCGCCCGCCGCATCGGCCTCGGCCAGCGCGATCCGCGTCACCCACGCGCGCCCTTCGCGTCGCCCCAGTACGAGCGACGGCACGACGAGCACGCTCGTTGCGGCCGACTCGTCGGCGAACGCGATGGCGCCGAAGGCGATCAGGCCGGTGCCGGGCAGTCCGACGCGGTCGTCGACGCTCGCCATCGCGGCGAGCGAACGCCATGCGGCGGCGGCGTCTTCGATGCGGGTCGGTCCGCTGGTTTCGATGCGCAGCGTCTCTCCGAGGCCGACGATGCCCTCGCCGCGCCGCATCCAGAGCAGCGGATGTCGCGGATCGGCCCGCGGGATCAGCGGCGCGAGCTCATCGACCGGCTCGGTGCGCACGACGAGCTTCTGGTTCACCGCACCAGCCTACGTCCGCCGATCGAGGAGCGTCGAAGGCGGTGGGTCGAGGAGGCGCGCAGCGCCGTCTCGAGACCAGCGTCTCGAGACCCTGGTGGGGGGTTTCGAGACGGCGGGGCGCGCCTCCTCAACCCACGGGGCGGGGTTTCGAGACGGCGCTGCGCGCCTCCTCAACCCACGGGTGGGGGTTTCGAGGCGGCGCTGGCGCGCCTACTCGACCGACGCGGTTACGCCGCGACGACGTCGACCCCGTGCCAGAACGCGACGTACCCGCGGATCTCGGCCGCGGCCTCGGACGGCGTCGCGTAGTACCAGGCGGCGTTCGGGTTGCGCCTGCCGTCGACCTCGACGTGGAAGTAGTCGGCGGTGCCCTTCCAGTGGCACACGCTGCGGTTCTGGCTCTCGGTGAAGTACTGCTCGTCGATCGACTCGCGCGGGAAGTAGTGGTTGCCCTCGACGACGACGGTCTCGTCGGACTGCGCGATCACGGTTCCGTTCCAGATTGCCTTCATGTCCGGTGCAACGCGGGCCCACGGAGAAGCATTCCTATGCATGGAAACGCGAAGAAAGCTCACAGAATGAGCGGATGTCCCGCGCCGTAGACTCGACGCATGACACGCGCTGACCTCGGTAAGGATCCACACGAGGTCTCGGCGATGTTCGACCGGGTGGCCGCCCGCTACGACCGCACGAACAACGTGCTGTCGGTCGGCAACGCCCCGCTGTGGCGGGTCGCGACCACCAGGGCCGTCGACCCCAAGCCGGGGCAGCGCATCCTCGATGTCGCGGCCGGCACAGGCACGTCGAGTGCGAGCCTGGCACGGTCCGGGGCATCCGTCGTCGCAGCCGACTTCTCGCCGGGCATGATCGACGTCGGCCGCAGGCGGCAGGCGCACGTACCCAACCTCGTGTTCGTCGAGGCCGACGCCACCAAGCTGCCGTTCGATGACGCGAGCTTCGACGCCGTGACGATCTCATTCGGGCTGCGCAACGTGAACGAGCCGAAGCGGGCGCTCGCCGAGTTCTTCCGCGTGACGAAGTCGGGCGGGCGCCTCGTGATCTGCGAGTTCTCGACCCCGCCGGTGCCGTTCGTGCGGTTCGGCTACAACGCCTACCAGCGCTACGTGATGCCGCCGCTCGTGCGGCTCTCGAGCTCGAACGACACGGCGTACGACTACCTCAACGAGTCGATCAACGCGTGGCCAGACCAGCGCACGCTCGCGGGGTGGATCCGCGGCGCGGGCTACGTCGACGTCGCCTGGCGCAACCTCACCATGGGCGTCGTCGCGCTGCACCGCGCCACGAAGCCGGCGCCCGTGGGTTGAGCAGGAACGCCGGCGCCGTCTCGAAACCCTCCGCTGGTCTCGAGACGCGTCCTCCCGCGTCGGGCGCTCCTCGACCAACGCCCAACGGTAGGCTTGTCCCTGTGAATCCGACCCACCCGGTCGCCCGTCGCGGCTCGGCCCTTGCAGCCAACCTGGGCCTGAGCGAGAAAGTCTTCGCTTCGCCCGCTGACAAGGCGATGGCGAAGGCGATCGACGACGGCATCGAACGCGTCGAGGCCGGCCTGCTCGACGAGGTGCGGTTCGCCGACTCCATCGCCGACGTCTCGACGCGGTACCTGCTCGAGGCGGGGGGCAAGCGCGTTCGCCCCCTGCTCACACTGCTCACGGCACAGCTCGGCGCGGGCATCAACGACGATGTCGTCACTGCCGCCGAGGCCATCGAGATCACCCACCTCGGCAGCCTGTACCACGACGACGTCATGGACGAGTCCGACCGTCGCCGCGGCGTGCCGGCCGCACATGCGGTGTGGGGGAACTCGGTCGCGATCCTCACCGGTGACCTGCTGTTCGCGAGGGCGAGCCAGCTCATGGCGAAGCTCGGTGAGCGGGCGATCCGCATGCAGGCCGACACGTTCGAGCGGCTCGTGCTGGGCCAGTTGCACGAGACCGTGGGCCCGGGCGAGGGTGACGACAAGATCGCGCACTACATCAAGGTGCTCGCCGACAAGACCGGGTCGCTCATCGCGGCCGCGGCGCAGTCGGGCGTCGTGTTCTCCGGTGCCGACCCGGCCTACGAGAAGCCCATCATCGAATTCGGCGAGAAGGTGGGCGTGGCGTTCCAGCTCATCGACGACGTCATCGACCTGTCGCCGCAGCCCGAAGAGACCGGCAAGGTTCCCGGCACCGATCTGCGCGCCGGCGTGGTCACGCTCCCGCTGCTGCGGCTGGCCGAGATGGCCAAGACCGATGCTGCGTCGGCCGACCTGCTGCGTCGCATCGAGCGCGACGTGGTCACGGTCACGGCGGTCGCGGCCGATCTCGGCGACCCGCTCGACACGAACACCATGGCGTCGCGCATCGTGCCGTCGAAGGCCACCGTCGACGCGATCGTCGCCGAACTGCGTGAACACGAAGCAACGCGCGCTACGCTCGCTGAGGCCCACCGCTGGGCGCGCGAAGCGGTCGCCGCCCTCGCGCCGCTGCCTGAAGGCGGCGTGAAGAAGGCGCTCACGCGCTTCGCCGAGACCGTCGTCGAACGGCAGAGCTGACCATACCTAGGAGAAACCGCACGTGACGAGGAACAAGCTGCGACTGGCGATCGTCGGAGCCGGCCCGGCCGGCATCTACGCCGCCGACATCCTGCTGAAGGCCGAGCGCAACTTCGACGTGTCGATCGACCTGTTCGACCACCTGCCGGCGCCCTACGGGCTCGTGCGCTATGGCGTGGCGCCCGACCACCCGCGCATCAAGGGCATCATCAACGCGCTTCGCGAGGTGCTCGACCGTGGCGACATCCGCATCTTCGGCAACGTGCGCTACGGCGAGGACATCACGCTCGACGACCTCAAGAAGCACTACAACGCCGTGATCTTCGCGACCGGCGCCGTGCGCGACGCGTCGCTGCGAATCCCCGGCATCGACCTCGAGGGCTCGTATGGCGCTGCCGAGTTCGTGAGCTGGTTCGACGGGCACCCCGACTTCCCGCGCACCTGGCCGCTCGAGGCCAAGGAGATCGCGGTCATCGGCAACGGCAACGTCGCCCTCGACATCTCGCGCATGCTCGCCAAGCACGTCGAAGACCTCATGCCCACCGAGATCCCCGCCAACGTGGCATCCGGTCTCGCCGCCTCGCCCGTCACCGACGTGCACGTCTTCGGGCGCCGCGGACCGACCTCGGTGAAGTTCACCCCCCTCGAACTGCGCGAACTCGGCGAACTGCGCGACGTCGACATGATCGTCTACGACGAGGACTTCGACTACGACGATGCCGCCCGCGCCGCGGTCTCGGGCAACAAGCAGGTGTTCGTGATCGACAAGGTGCTCAACCAGTGGCGTCAGCGCGAGGTCGGCCACGCGTCGCGGCGTCTGCACCTGCACTTCTTCGCGAAGCCGCTCGAGATCGTCTCGGATGGAAACGGGCGCGTCGGCCGCATCCGCTGGGAGCGCACCGCTCCCGACGGCGAGGGCGGAGTCGTCGGAACCGGCGAGATCCGCGAACTGCCCGTGCAGGCCGTGTATCGCGCCGTCGGCTACTTCGGTACGCCGCTGCCCGGCATCCCGTTCGACCGCGAATACGGGGTCATCCCCAACCACGAGGGCCAGGTGCTCTTCCACGACGCCGAGACCGGCGAGTCGCGGCAGCTGTACGGCGTGTACGCGACCGGGTGGATCAAGCGCGGCCCCGTCGGCCTCATCGGCCACACCAAGAGCGACGCCATGGAGACGATCAAGCACGTCATCAACGACCTCGGCAACTGGTGGCGGCCCGAGTCGCCCTCCGAGGAGTCGGTGATCGAGATGCTCGAGTCGCGCGGAATCCGCTACACCGACCTCGACGGGTGGCACCGCCTCGACGAGCACGAGCTGGCGCTCGGGCAGGCCGAGGGTCGCGTGCGCGTGAAGGTCGTGCCCCGCGACGAGATGGTCGACATCTCGGTCGGGGAGGCGTAACCGCCTCTGCGGGTTGAGGAGGCGCGCAGCGCCGTCTCGAAACCGCCTGTGCTGCGGAGTCCGCGGGTTGAGGAGGCGCGCAGCGCCGTCTCGAAACCGCCTGCAAGGAGCCCGATCCACAGGGTGACGGGTCTCGCGATCGCCACCCGGTACGCTCCAACTCATGCCTCTCGCGATCGCGCTCGCCGCGACATCCGCCGCCGCCGTCGGCTTCGCCCTCGGCTGGTGGCCGCTGTCCGCGTGGGCGTCGCGTTCGATGAAGCACGATCGGATGTCCCTCCACGCCGCTCGCGTCTCGTCCGCGGTGATCACCGCGGTGACGTTCGGGCTGATCACGCTGCGATTCGGGCTGACCTGGCTGCTGCCCGCACTGCTGGTGTTCGCGGCCGCCGCGACGGTGCTCACCGTCGTCGACCTCGCCGAGAAACGCCTGCCGAACGCAGTCGTGTTCCCCACGCTGGCCGTGGTCGCGGTGCTGCTCGTGCCGGCGACCTGGGCGTCCGGTGACTGGATGCGGCTCGTCTGGGCGCTCGTCGGCGCGGCGGGCATGTTCGCCGTGTACTTCGTCCTCGCCCTCATCTCGCCGTCGTCGATGGGCATGGGCGACGTGAAGCTCGCCCTCGTGATCGGGCTGCTGCTCGGCTGGTTCGGGCTCAGCGCGTGGCTCATCGGGCTCTTGGCCGCGTTCGTGGTCGGGGGAGTGATCGCGCTCGTGGCGCTCGCCTTGCGGCGGGTGACGCTGCGGGGGTCGATCCCGTTCGGGCCGTCGATGCTCGCGGGGGCGCTCATCGCGGTGCTGCTCGTCGGCGCCCCGGGCTGAGGAGGCCCGCCGTCATCGTGGGTTGAGGAGGCCCGCCAGGGCCGTCTCGAAACCCGCCTTCGTGATTTGAGAAGGCCCGCCAGGGCCGTCTCGAAACCCGAACGCGAGTCCCTTCTCGACCCCCACTAAAGGGGTCATTTCGTACCGACTTCAGCGACTTTCCGCACCCTTCGCCGCAGGGCACGGAACCTCCCCCGAAAGGGGGCATCGCTTTCCATGCACACGCAAAGTTAGGTTCTTTCAACGTCGGCTCTGGAGCCGGCGATATCCGTCCCCAGACCCGAAGGGTTCCCCCATGCTCAAGGCATACTCGCGCCTCCAGGCGCGCATCAACTCGCTCCGCACCGAAGAAGAGGGCGCGACCGCGACCGAGTACGCGCTCATCATCGGCGTCGCCTCGATCGCGATCGTCGGTGCGCTCGCACTTCTTGCGCCAGCCATCAAAACCTTCATCGACGAGACGGTAGTGCCCGCGCTCGAAGGTGCCGGTGCCGGCACCGGCACCACCACCTGAGTCATTGACTGATGGCGACATCCCGGCCGGCGCAACCGTCGGCCGGGATTCGTCGGTTGCTGAGGGATGAGTATGAAGGCCAAGCGTGATCGTGGCGCGGCGGCGGTGGAATTCGCCTTGGTGTTTCCATTGCTCCTCATCATGTTGTTCGCGATCATCGACTTCGGGTGGGTCCTCAACCAGCAGATGTCGGTGACCGCGGCAGCCAGAGAGGGCGCTCGCTACTATGCGATCCACAACACCGAGCCTGGAGCCCAGGCCGCGGCTGAAGCGCGCGCCGCTGCGCTCGTCAACGGAACGGTGACCTTCGCCTACCCGTCAACGTGTAGCTCCACAGTTGACGATGACGAACTGACGATGGTCGTGCGCACTCCGCTGACCGATCTGACTGGCTGGTTGGGCGCGGTCTCGGGTGGAGTGACCCTGATCGGGACTGGGAGCATGCGATGCGGCGGTTGATACGGCGACGACTCGAGAGCGACGAACGTGGAGCGATCGCCGTCACCGTCGCGCTCATCCTCACGGCGCTCCTTGCCGTCTTGGCATTTGTCGTCGATGTTGGCCTGCTCTATTACGAGAAGGCGGAGTTGCAGAACGGTGCCGATTCGGCGGCGCTCGCCGTCGCGCAGGAATGCGCACTGCACGCAGACTCGTGCGAAGCGGATGCGGCCGACATCGCCGTGGGGTATTCGGGTGGCAATGCGAACGATGCTCTCGCCGACGCCGTCATCCCGTCCGACACGTTCGTCGTCAATCCCATGAGCGGCAGGGTGACAGTGAGGTCGTCGACGCTCACGGAAGAGGGTGCGGCGCTGCAGCATCCGCTCGCGTCGATGCTCGGTCTCGATCCGACAACGCTCGGAGCGCAGGGCACAGCGGAGTGGGGTACGCCGATCGGTGGGACAACCCAGCTCGCGCTCACTATCGCGGAGTGCGAGTTCGACGACCTCCCGCCGCAGGAGGCTGACGCGACGAATCCGACGCGGACCTGGCTCCTCATCAATAACGGGCCTTCGCCGACGGGCGCATCCTGCGCGAGCGGTGCGCCGGGCGGTTTCGGATGGCTCGATGGCACGAACTGCAGCTCGACCATCTCGATCGATGCGACGGTGCCGGGAGAAACGGGCATCCAGCCGAACATCAACAAGAACGGCTGCGACGCAAACGTGCTGCGAACGAAGCTGTGTCAGACGCTTCTCATCCCGCTCTATACATCACATACCGGTGGCGGAAGCAACGCCACCTTCACCATCTCGAGGTTCGCCGCCTTCAAGCTCACCGGGCTCAAGACTTCGGGTGGGGCGCCGAGCGGAGCGGACTTCTGCGGGGGTTCGGCGCTTCCGCCGTCGATTCCGGGGCCGCCCGGAAACTCGAAGGGCATCCAAGGGTACTTCGTGAAGTACGTCGACCTCGGCGAGGACTTCGAAGTCGGTGAGGGGCCTGAAGGCGGGCTCAGCATCGTTCGCCTCATCGACTGATCGCCTTCCGCAAACCCTACGACCCGGACTGGAAACTATGAAGACCCGCATCATCGGCGCTATCGCCGCTCTCGTTCTGGCCGTCGTCGGCGCGTTCGCCCTGATCACCTACGTTCGCGGGGCCGACGCCCGAGCTGCCGACGGTGCCGAACTCACCGACGTCTACATCGTGCAGGAGTCGATCCCCGAGGGCACCGCAGGAGACGGAGTCGCGGAGTACGTGAAGGTCGACAGCGTCCCTGCGCGAAACGTCGCCGAGGGCACCGTCACGAACCTCGAGGACCTCGCTGGGCTGGTCGCCGACGCAGACCTGCTTCCGGGCGAGCAGTTGCTCGAGGCTCGATTCATCGACCCGCTCGAGCTGGCCGCTCGCGGCGACGTTCCGGTGCCTGAAGGCATGCAACAGGTCAGCTTCGCGTTGCCGGTGCAGCGCATGGCCGGGGGCCTCGTGAAAGCCGGGAGCACGGTCGGTATCGTGGTGACTGCCCCAAACCCGGCGCCCAATCAGGTGCTCGACACCCGATTCGAGTTCAATCGCGTGCTGGTGACGAACGTGACGATCGGCACGACGGCCAGCAGCGCCAGCGAAGAAAGCGCGCAGCAGTCGGGGAACACGCTCATGTTCACCGTGGCACTCGGCACGCACGACGTCGAGCGCCTCGTCTGGGCGCTCGAGCACGTCGACAAGAACGCCGGTGCATACGGCGTGTGGGTCACGCTGCAGAACGAGGCGACCGACACCTCGGGTTCGGTGATCACGAACGAGAGCAACGTGCGGCAGTGACTCCCTACCTGCTCGTCAGTCGTTCCGTCGAGTTCGAATCGCGTGTTCGGGCTCTGCTCGAAACGAGTGTGAACATCGTGACCGGCGAGTTCCTCACCTTCGGCGCCGAGACGGTGGTCGGGCGCTTCGACTCATCGCCGAGGATCGCATTGCTCGGGCCACTGCTGAACTACGAGGAAACGCACGAACTCGTCGAAGCGCTGGCTGAGCTGAACCCCGACGTCGGGCTGATCGTCGTTCGAGAGCAACGCTCGGATCTCGAGGAATGGGTCGACGAGATCTCTCCGCACGCGGTGCTGAGCCCGAACGCGTCCGACGAGACGATCCTCGAGTTGCTTGAACGGCTTGCGACCTGGCTCATCGAGAACGGACGGGCAGAGGCGCACCACTTCGATGTCCGGCCGCCGGCCGGGGTTACCGATGCCACGCTCGCCGCGTTGGTCGCGCGTGAGGCGCCACCCGTCGAGCTCGAGGCGATGCCTATCGAGGGCGAAGCGTTCGATCCCCTTACGCAAGCCGCGCCGGTGGAGGTCTGGGAGTTCCCTCCCCTCGCCGCCGGCGTGCCGACCGAAGCGATCGCGGTGGTGGCACCCAAGGGCGGTCAAGGCAAGACGACGCTGGCGATCAACCTCGCCACCGGCCTCGCCGAGGTCGCCCCGAACTCGGTCGTCCTCATCGATGCCGACCTGCAGTTCGGCGACATCGCCACCGCGCTCGGCCTCGAGCCCGAGCGCACGATCGTCGATGCCGTCGCCGATGCGGCCTCAGATGAGATCGTGCTCAAGACGGCGCTCACGCATCACGCCGATGGCTTCTTCGTCGTGGCAGGTGCACCGTCGCCCGAACTCGGCGACGCCATCCCGACCCAGGCGCTCGGTCAGCTGATCGAGCGGCTGCGCGGATCATTCCGCTACGTGGTCGTCGACACCACTCCTGGCCTCGGCGAGCACACCCTCGTGGTGCTCGAGCACGTGACCGACGCCGTGTTCGTCTCCAACATGAGTGTGCCGAGTTTGCGGGCAATGCGTACCGAGTTCGATCTGCTCACGAGGATCGGCCTGATGCCCGGAAACCGGCACGTGGTGCTCAACCAGACCGACCGCCTCAGCGGGCTCACCGTTCGCGATGCCGAGAACATCATCGGCGCGCCCATCGACGTGGATGTGCCGCGATCGTCCGCCGTACTGCTCGCGAGCAATCGCGGTGTCCCACTCATCCACGACGATGTGCGCGACCCGGCGGCGAAGGCCATCCGGTCGGTCGTGATGAGGATCGCGCCCGACGCCTTCCCCAAGCGTCGAAAGATCCAGAGAAAGCGGGGATCCGATGAACCTCAATGATCGACTGAACTCGGTTCGGAATCCGGACTCCGCCACGCTCACAGCGGTCGAGCCCCCGGTCACGCGGCTGATCGAAGCGACCGACGCAGCGACTGCCGGGTCGGCGGCCGACGAGCCCCTGTTCCAGCCCGCGGTCGCGGCGAAGGCGAGGACCGCTCCCACGGTCGATCCATTGGCTGCGGTGAAGGAGAAGGCCGCTGAGGAACTGTTCGCCCGCATCGGCACGCGGCTCAACGACTCGTCGCTCACCGAGGACCAGCTGCATCAACTGGCACGCGCCGAGCTTGCGGAGATCGTCGCCGGCGAGCAGCTCGCGCTCTCGACGGCCGAGCGAAACCGACTCATCGACGACATTGGCGCGGACGTGCTCGGCTATGGGCCGCTCGAGCCGCTGCTCGAGGACCCGAGCGTGAGCGAGATCATGGTCAACCGCTTCGATCAGCTCTATGTCGAGCGAAACGGTCGGCTGACCGAGACGCCGCACCGGTTCACAGGGGAGGCCCAACTGCGCCGGGTGATCGAGCGGATCGTCGCGCGCGTCGGGCGTCGCATCGACGAGTCATCGCCGCTCGTCGACGCGCGACTCGAAGACGGGTCCCGCGTCAACGCGATCATCCCGCCCCTCGCGGTGAACGGCTCGTCGCTCACGATCCGGAAGTTCGCGGGTACCCCGTACACGAGCGAGGACCTGATCAGGTTCGGCACGCTGACGCCCGAAGTCGCAGCAGTGCTCGACGCAGCCGTCCAGGCGAAGATGAACATCCTCGTTTCCGGCGGCACCGGTACCGGCAAGACCACGCTGCTCAACGTGCTGTCGGCTTTCATTCCGAGCGACGAGCGCATCATCACGATCGAGGACGCGGTCGAGCTGCAGCTGCAGCAGCAGCACGTGGTACGACTCGAGGCACGGCCGTCGAACATAGAGGGCCGTGGTGAGATCACGATCCGCGACCTCGTGCGCAACTCCCTCCGCATGCGACCCGACCGCATCGTCGTCGGCGAGGTTCGCGGCGCCGAGAGTCTCGACATGCTGCAGGCGATGAACACCGGTCACGAGGGGTCGATCTCGACGCTCCACGCGAACTCCCCACGCGACGCGGTCGCGCGTATGGAGACGCTCGTATTGATGGCGGGCATGGAGCTTCCGCTCCGCGCCATCCGCGAGCAGATCGCTTCAGCCATCGACATCATCGTGCAGATCACTCGTCACAAGGACGGCGTGCGACGTGTCACCCACATCACTGAGGTGCACGGCATGGAAGGGGATATCGTCACCCTGCAGGACGCCTTCACGTTCGACCACAAAGCCGGCTTCGACGCCGAAGGTCGGGTGCTCGGTCGAATCGAGCCGACCGGCGTTCGCCCACGTTTCGCCGAGCGCATCGCCGACCACGGCATCGGATTGCCGGCATCGCTGTTCGTTCCCGACTACCGCGAGATGCTCGGAGAGATTCGATGAACCCGGTGGTGCTCGTCACCGGCCTGACGATCTGTCTGCTGGCCGCACTGGTCCTGGTGTTCTTCACGGTCGCACCATCGCCGCCTCGTGTTGCTCGCGAGCGACGCGTCGCGCCGGGCGCGGAGCACGTCTCGTTGCTGACGCGGGTGACCGAGCAGACCACGGCGGTCATCGAGTCCGCCACCTCCAAACGCCGCGCCCGGCTCTTCGGCGCCGAAGAGCTCGAGCTCGCAGGCGTCAAGTCGTCGCCGTCGCAGTACCTCGTGCTCGTCGCCTCCTTCGCGAGCGTGTTCGCGCTGCTCGGTGTCGTACTCGGTCTCGCAAACGGAACGTCGATCGTCTGGGGCCTCGTCTTCGCGATCCTCACCCCCGTGGTCGCCAAGATCCTGCTGATCGTCCGCACGTCGCGCCGCCGAGCGAAGTTCGCCGATCAGATCGACGATACGGTGCAACTGGTGGCCGGAACCCTGCGCGCCGGGCACGGGCTCAGCGTGGCACTCGGAGCGGTGGCCGGCGACTCGGCGGCACCCATGAGCGAGGAACTCGCGCGTGCGGTGAACGAGTCGCGACTCGGTCGTCCGCTCCCCGAGGCCCTTGCCACCACCGCAGATCGCATGCAGAGCAAGGACTTCGACTGGGTCGCCCAGGCGATCGGCATCAATGCCGAGACGGGTGGCAATCTCGCGGAGGTGCTCGACCAGGTTGGCAAGACCATCCGCGAGCGGAACCAAGTCAGGCGGCAGGTGGCTTCGCTCAGCGCCGAGGGCCGCCTTTCGGGCATCATTCTCGTGGTGTTGCCGATCGCGCTTTTCCTCTTCTTCGCGGTCATTCGCCCCGACTACATCGCGGTCTTCTTCTCGAACATCATCGGCATCGTGGCGCTCATCGTCGCCCTGCTGCTCCTGATACTGGGGTCCATCTGGATCGCGTTCACCGTGAGAGTGAAGTTCTGACATGGAGGCCTCTTCGCTGTTCGGCTACATGGCAGCTGGTGTGACCGCCATCGCACTCGGGCTCTTCGTATTCCTGCTCTTTCCGAGCCGCAAGCCCGCGTCGTCACCCGCGGACGAGGTGCAGTTTGTACGCGGGGCCACCCAGGAACGCGTGTCGCTGGGTGAGTCGCTAGCCTCCGCCGCGCCGAAGGGATACGTCGGCTGGCTCGAGAAGCAGATCGTCTATGCCGGCCGGCCGTCGGGCTGGACGATCACGAGCATCGTGACGTGGAAAGTCGTCCTCGCGACCGTCGCGACCGTGTTCGGATTGCTTTTCGTGTTAAACGGCGGACCTCAGCCGTTCAAGGTCGTGCTCGCCGTCGCGGCCGTGGTCCTCCTCTTCTTCGCGCCCGACATCATGATCAACAGCCGCGCGCACGAACGGCAGCAGGCAATCCTGTACGCACTGCCCGACACGCTCGACCAGATGACGATCGCGGTCGAAGCCGGCCTCGGGTTCGACTCGGCGATGGCGAAGGCCGCCCGCGGCGGTGAAGGTCCGCTGGCAGAGGAACTCATTCGAGTACTTCAGGACATGAGTATCGGACGCACGAGGCGCGAGTCGTTCGAAGAGCTGGACAAACGCACGAGCTCCGAGGATCTCCGACGATTCATTCGAGCGATCGTGCAGGCCGATGCATATGGCGTCGCGATCGGCGAGGTGCTGCGCGTGCAGGCGGGCGAGATGCGAACGAAGCGCCGTCAACGTGCCGAGGAACAGGCGCAGAAGGTGACGGTGAAGATCATCTTCCCGCTCATCTTCTGTCTCCTCCCCGCGATGTTCATCGTGATCCTGACACCCGCGGTGATCGGCATCATCGACCAGTTCGCCCGCTGAGCAGGCTCCGAACGATTTCGCGTTCAGAGGCGCGCAGCGGTCCCGGCTGCAGACGGCCCGACCGTGCCATCGCGTGGTGTCCGCAGTTCGGGCCGAGCGATGAAGAGCGGATACAGCGACACGCACGTGATCGCGAACGCGATGAGGGCGGGCGTCTCGTTGTTCATGAGCGTGACGATGGAGAGGTGCAATCCGAGTCCGAACACGACGGCGACACGGCGGCTCGCGCGGAACCAGAGGCCGACGCCGATCACGAGCTCGACCACCACCGTTATGACCGAGGCGACGAAGTAGACCTGCCACGGCAGGTCCAACCACACCCAGCCCGAGAGCGGCACACCCGAGATGAATGTGAGATTCATCTTGCTGAGCGCCGAGAACACGTAGAGCACCGACAGCTGGCTCATCATGAGCAGCTGCGGCCACCAGATCACCGACGTTCGTGTGCGATCCGGTCGCACCGACCATGCCGTCCCCGACTGCGCGAACACCAAGTAAGCGAGAAGCAGGGTCGCGAGCCATCGGTGGCTGCTGTACACCTGCTGGTCCATGAGCAGCACCGTCGCGCTGAGTGCGACGGATACCGCGGCAGCCGGTGCCGTCATCCAACCGAATGTCACGGCGATCCCGGCGACGACCGCCAGCACCAGACCCGCTACGAGCCACTGCACAGATGGGACCGGGATGCCGGCGAACACGGGCACCGCGAGCTTCCCCGTCGACACCCGCTGCAGGATCTCGAAGGCTTCGATGGCGTTGAAGACCGAAGCGATGCCGATGCCGATACGAGCTACTGCCACCGGGCGCGGATCGGTGCGAATCTCGGTCAGCCGCATTCGATGCTCCGAACCCGGCCCGACTGCTCGACGCGGACTTCTGCCGCGTCGGCATCCGAGTCGCAGATCGCCTCGGGAAGCAGTGGCAACCAGTCCGTGTCAGGTCGATATTTGGCCACGAGTTGGTCGAAGTCGGTCACGGACCGCTCCGCCCCATCGCCGTCGACGACGGTGGCGGTGACTCCGCCCAGCCCGGAGTACATCTGGAACCCGAACTTCTGCGGCGGCGGCTGCAGCAGGGCGACCAGCGGTATCGCGATCTGCAGGACTATGACCACGAGCACGGCGATGGTGCCGATCAGGCCCCGCCGACTTTTGCGGGCGTCGGTAATGTGAAGCGCGTCCAACGCGCCGGCACCTTCGGGTCGCGCCTGCACACCGATACGTTACGGGCAGTTCCAGCGTCGGCCAACGCCCTCGTTCGTGGGGGATCGCTAGGCTGACGTCACGAGCCTGGGGGAGGTGCCGTGGCCGAGTTCGACGGTTCAGAGCAACCCGACCAGTGGCACCCCGACGTCCTCGGCGACGGGTTCGAGCAGCTGACGCTCCCGCTCGGCACCGACGACGAGGGCGAGGTCGTCGCCACCCTCGTCCGCCACACACCCCGCCGCAGGCGGTGGTTCTGGGAGGCGCGGGGAGCGGCATCCGATGTCGACGTGCTCTTCGTGCACGGATGGAACGACTATTTCTTCAACCGTCCGCTCGCCGAGTTCTGGTCGAACGCGGGCGCCCGCTTCTTCGCGCTCGACCTGCGCAAGTACGGGCGCAGCCTGCGTCCCGGGCAGACTCCCGGCTATGTCACCGACCTTGCCACGTACGACGCCGATATCGAGGCGGCGCTCGCGCAGATGGGTCACGCGGTGACGGATGTCCCGGGCTCGCGCCCCCGACCCCTCCTCTTGCTCGGGCACTCCACGGGAGGGCTGACGCTCAGCCTGTGGGCCGCCCGCAATCATGGGCGCGTCGCGGGGCTCGTGTTGAACAGTCCCTGGCTCGAGTTCCAGGGCAGTCGCGTTGCGCGTGAGGCGCTCGCGCCGGTGATGAGCTGGGGTGCTCGCGTGAACCCGATGGGGCCGCTGCCCAACGTCGACCTCGGGTTCTATGCGCGGTCGATCGCGCGCGAACTCGACGGCGAGTGGGAGTACTCGCACGAGTGGCGGCCCGACCGGGGGTTCGCGGTGCATCCGGCGTGGCTCACGGGCATTCTCGCCGGCCACGCGAAGGTCGCCGCGGGCATCGATGTCGGCGCTCCTGTGCTCACGCTGCTCTCGGCGCGGTCGACGCTGCAACCCCGGTGGGACGACGCGATGCTCTCGAGCGACATCGTGCTCGTCGTCGACGACATCGCGCAGCGGGCCCTGAAGCTCGGCCCAACCGTCGCCGTGGCGCGTATCGACGGTGCGCTGCACGACGTGTTCCTGTCGCGCGAGCCCGCCCGGTCAGCCGCCTACGAAGCCGTGGCCCACTGGCTGCGCGGCTACGCCCCGCGCGGGCGCTGATCGCGTCGCCGCTGTCGTGGGGCTTCGTCAGCTGCGGAGCTTTCCGTGCATCACCGCGAGCAACCGTTCGGCTCGCTTGATGGTGTCTCGGGCACTGGCCTGCGTGACACGTTGGGAGCCGTAGTCGAACTGGTCCTTCTCGTTGATCAGTCGCCCCAGATCGTTCGCCGGTCCGGTGTCCGGCTGGGTGGCTCGGCGTAGCACATCGACGGCGGTCCTGTGATCTTGGCTCCGTGAGTGGTACCCGAGCACATGGCCGCAGATGGCATCGGCTGCAGCGATACCGGCGTGCACGGCATTCGCGCCGGCGGTCTTCCAGTCGGCCGTCTCGTCAGACTCGACGAACATGTGCGCCGCAGTGACGAGGCTCCGTGCGTCGTCGGCGCGCACCTTGATTCCGGCCTTGTCGATCGATCGCGTACGGCCTTCGGCCGGGGTCATCGGCTCACCAGTTCGTTCAAGCCAGGGCCCGCAAGGGTGCGTGCGTCGCGGAGCCAGCTGTCGATGATCGGGTCCTGTGCGTCGACCAACCGCTGGATGTCTTCCGGTGTCGTGTCGTAGACGGATGTCGCATTCCCGGTCCATTGCGTCACGCGGTGCGTGTACTCGGTTATCAGGTCGTCGCGTTCCCGCTCGGAGAGTTGGGGTGGGAACACGAACACGAAGTCGATATCCGACTCGGGACCGGCTTCGTCTCGAGCGTACGATCCGAACACCGCGATGGTCATCCCTGGTCGTGCAATCTCACGCGCTGCGTCGACCATCCGCTGTTCGACGACCTGGCGAATGCTCAGTGCCTGCTCGACCACCGGCCACAACACGTGCCCGGCGTTCGCCGAGTAGTAGGTGGCGTGCGGTTCCGCCCGAACGTTCACGAGGCCGGTGGAGCCGAGGCGGAGGAGCGCCTTCCGTATGCCTGCGGCGGTTCCAGTGGTTGCCAGATTCGCCACCTGCCGGCCGGTGAACTCGGTGGAACTGCGGGCGAGCACGCGGAGGCTCGCCGCTTCGACTGGCGACATCAGCGATGCCAAGGGCTCCCGAAGGTCCATGAAGGCTCCAACACTTGGTCGTAAACCAGTGTACACGGTCGTAAACCATCGTACACAGTCGTAAACCAAGGTTGCCGATTCGAGGGCGAAGCTTGGCGAAGCTCGTGCGTCGCTCCTCAGGCGAGGATTTGCATCCCGAGCAGATCGGTGACCCTGCGATCGAGGGGACGGGCACGCGGAACGCCCGGCGCCTACCGGAAGTTCGTGAACTGCAGCGCGACGTCGAGGTCCTTGCCCTTGAGCAGCGCCATCGTCGCCTGCAGGTCGTCGCGGCTCTTCGACGAGACGCGCAACTCGTCGCCCTGGATCTGGCTCTTCACGCTCTTGGGCGCCTCGTCGCGGATGATCTTCGAGATCTTCTTCGCGTTCTCGCTGTCGATGCCGTTCTTCAGGCCGATCTCGATGCGGAACTCCTTGCCCGACGCATACGGCTCACCCGTGTCGAGCGCGCGCAGCGTGATGCCGCGCTTGATGAACTTCGACTCGACGACCTCGAGCACCGCCTTCACGCGCTCCTCGGTCTGCGCCTTGAGCAGCACCTTCTCGCCGCTCCACTCGACCGACGCACCCACGTTCTTGAAGTCGTAGCGCTGCTCGACCTCTTTGCGCGCCTGGTTGACCGCGTTGTCGGCCTCCATCTTGTCGACCTTGCTCACGATGTCGAACGTTGCATCTGCCATGCGCGCCAGTTTACCGAGCGGATGTCGCGGCGCCGAGTCGCTCGCATGCCGGGCTGCCGAGGCTCAGACCGGCGGGATCGCCGTCGACGAGCGCACGCGCAACTCGTAGGGCAGGGGAGTGGCGGCGGGCGCCGGCGCGTCGGGCGTGCTCGGCTCGAGCCGCTCCATGAGCACGTCGACCGCCATCTCGCCCTGCAGGCGCGGAAACTGCGCCACGGTCGTGAGGCCGAAGAAGTCGCTGAGGTCGTGGTCGTCGATGCCGACGATCGAGACGTCGCGCGGCACGACGAGTCCGAGGTCGCGTGCGGCGAGGATCGACCCGATGGCCATCTCATCGGATGCCGCGAAGATCGCCGTCGGGCGACCGTGAGGTGCGCCCAGCAGCTGCTTCGCCGCCTGGTACCCGCCCCGGATCGTGAAGTCGGCGGGGGCGAACAGTCGGGGATCGGCCTCGATGCCCGCGTCGCGCAAGGCATCTTCGTATCCGATGCGGCGGTTCGTCGGCAGGTGGAAGTCCAGGTCGAACTCGAGGTCGCCGCCGATGTGCGCGATGCGCCGGTGGCCGAGGCCGATAAGGTGCTCGGTCGCGAGCCGCGCGACGGCGGCGTCGTCGATGGTGAGGGTGGGCACGTCGGGGATCGGCCCGCCGACGCCGACGAGCGGCTTGCCGAGGTCGTGCAGCCGTGCGACCTCGTGCTCGGTGAGCTCGAGCGACACGGCGATCACGGCGTCGACGCGCTGTCGCAGCAGGAAGTGCTCGAACACGCTCGACCGCTCGTTGCCGTCGCCCGACAGGTTGTACAGGGTGAGGTCGTAGCCGCGGCGCAGCAGGGCGCGCTGCGCCCCCTCGAGCACCGATGAGAAGAACCAGCGGTTGAGGAAGGGGATCACCACGCCGATGTTGCGCGTGCGGCCGGATGCCAGGGAGGACGCGTTCGACGACACCACGTAGCCGAGCCGGGCGGCCGCCTCTTCGACCTTCGCCTTCGACGCGGGAGACACGTGACCCCGTCCGCTGAGCGCGCGCGACACCGTCGCGGTCGACACTCCCGCGAGCTTCGCCACCTCTTCGATGCCGGCCATGACTCCTCGTTCCCGGCACAGCCGAGTCTTCCCGGCGCTGCCGAGTCAGGGGCATCCTATCGTCTGCCCAGTAATCAGGCCGATCACGCAGCATTCGCATCTCGAGCTCTTCGGGGTGGCGCGTTGCCGTACCCCCTGTCGTGGGGTAGACATGGCGAGGTCTGCATTTCTGGGGGCGTTGGCCGGCGAGCGGCTGTATGAGAAGGGAGCAACACGCGTGAAGTGGGTCAAACGCATCGTCATCGCGCTGGTCGTGGTGTTCGCGTTCTTCTACATGGTCACCCGTCCCGAAGATGCCGCCAATGCCGTGCAAGGTGCCGTCGGCGCCGTGTGGGGCGGAGTGCAGTCGGTCGGCCAGTTCTTCACCTCGCTGGCGTCATAGCCGGCTCGGCAGGTTCGCACCATGACGCGTCGCGGCTTCTTCGATCCGCACGTCGAGCGGTACCTCATCGCCGACGAGGGTGAGGTCGTCATCGACGAAGTCGCCAAGCACTGGGCGGCGATCGTCACGCCCGTGCTCGAGCTGCTGCTCGCGTTGCCGGTGCTGCTGCTCATCTTCGTGATGCCGTCGCAGCTCTACTGGCTGCCGGTCGTCGCCGCACTGTGGCTCGCGTTGCGGGGCATCTGGCGCATCCTGCAGGCGCAGATGGACCGCTTCGTCATCACGAACATGCGCGTGTTCCGCGTGCACGGCATCCTCTCGCAGCACATCGCCACCATGCCCATCACCCGAATCCTCGACATCTCGGTGAAGCGCCCGTTCGTCGGACGGATCTTCGGCTACGGTCATTTCATCTTCGAGTCGGCCGCGCAAGACCAGGGCCTTCGTGAGATCAAGTTCGTCGGAAAGCCCAACGAGCGCGGCCTCACCATTCAGCGGGTCATCCAGCGATCGGGCCTTCGGGGCGGCATGCGCTCGGCAACGCGCGACTACGTCAACGCCGACTCGGGTCGCGGTGACGGGAGCCCCTTCAGCATCGGCAGCGCCGGCACGGTGCGCACCGACACCGCGCCCATCAACACGCTCCACGCTGAGACCCCTCCTGTCGACACAAGCGCCTGGAGCGTGAGCACCGACAACCCCGCGTGGGATCCGAAGTCGGGCGACACCCAGCCCCTCGGCTGAGGGGTGCGACGCCGGCACCGCGACGCCCGCCCGGGACACGAACGTGAGCCGCGCCGGCCGTTCACCGACCTCGCGCGGGCGCGGTGAAGGGGCGTGAACGGGCGCGGGACATCCGCTCGCCGCCTCGATTTCTCGACACGCCACCCGGCGGGTATTCTTGACAGGCCCCCGGTTGTGTGCAGAACTCGGTCGGGTGCGATGGCGAGTTACCCAAGCGGCCAAAGGGATCTGACTGTAAATCAGCTGTCTACGACTTCGGGGGTTCGAATCCCTCACTCGCCACACGCCTAAAAAAGGCCCGGTGAATCCCCAGAAACGGGGATGCCCGGGCCTTTTTGCTTGCGTGCGGTGAACTGCCTGCCTGTTGATCGGGCAATCTACGGGCAATCCGGAGTCAAAATTCGCGGCACTGTTTGGCACCGGCCACCCTTGATCTCCGGTGCATACCCGTCCCGAAACGCGTTTCTTAGCCACGCTAAGCTGCGGCGGACGACGACGAACGGAGAACGATGATCACGCGAGCGCCGAATTGGGTTTGGTGGTCTGCACTCGCAGCGGTCGCATTGGTTGGCGTTGCCATCCTCATCTCGTTTGCCGCGAGCCGCAGCATCGATGCAACGCCGACCGCCGCCACTGAGATGGATCCCGCTGCTCGTGCCCTGCTGACGCCCGAACCGCTCACCGAGGACGACGTCCTGAACGTCTGCATACATTCGATCGATCACCTGACCGCGAGCGCATTCGACGCATCGAACGCGTGCGTCACATGGCGCGACAAGTACCGCGCGAGTTACGAATCCCACTTCGCGGACGGCGAGGAGGTCGCGATCACCGATGTCGAGATCCCCGAAGTCGCCGTGTACCTGAGCGCAGCGACCCCGACGCCCACGCCCGCCCCGATGCCGACCACTGCACCCGCCCCGACGCGACTCGCCGCCGACGACCCGGCTCGACTCGCGCTCGATGTCACGTTCGGCGTGCTGTTCGCTGACGAGTCCTACAAGACACTTACCGACCAGTACTGCGTGATGACCGACTCGTACCTCCTGAGTGCAGGCGAGGTCGCCGCCAAGACGACGCGCGATGTCACGCCCGAGAAGTTCGTGCTCTACATCGCCGAGAAGTGCGGTCGATGATCCGAGCCCTGAAGGGGCGTCGTCGCCCACTCACGACGCGTCAGGCGAGCGCACAGCGTTGACCCGTTCGGCCCGACCCTGCCGCATTTCGACGCCCACCCATCGTGCACGCACGCGACTGGGGCGCGCCTGAACACCGGAGGGGGCACCGCCCCACCCCTCCCCCTCCCAGCCGCCCCGCTACGCGTATAGCGGCTGCCAGAACGTACGGGTTTTCGAGTCGTTCGCCAAGGCACCCCAGACGGCTTCGGACCTCGCTATCGTGAGGGGACTGTCACCAAGGGAAAGCGGTACTACACAGATGTACGACGAACCCCGCCTGATTCCTGCCGCTTTGCTTGAGCGGATCGAGAACTACCGTGAGCGGCAGACCGAACTCAAGGCGGTGAGCTACAAGGAGGCCTCCGCACGGGTCGAGTTCATCGACGCCCTTCTCGGATCTCTCGGATGGGACGTGGCGAACGGCGCGGGGCTTCCCGAGCGATTCAAAGACGTGGTGGTGGAGCCAAACCAGGATGTGGAGGGCCACAAGCGCGCGCCCGACTACGTGCTGAGAGTGGCCGGACAGCGAAAGATGTTCGTCGAGGCAAAGAAGCCCGCCGTCTGGCTGAAGAACCAGAAGGAACCGGCCTATCAGGCTCGCCGGTATGGATGGTCAGCTCAGCTCCCGCTCGTCGTACTGACGAATTTTCGAGAGATCGCCGTTTACGACGCCCGAGTTCGCCCTTTCGAAGACGATCAGGCCACGAAGGCACGACTGCTCTACTTCTCCATTGACGAGTACGAAGAGCGGTGGGAGGAGCTCTACAACCTCATCAGCCGCGATGCGGTCGCCAGCGGATCTCTGGATGCGTTCATCGCTGAGGCTCCAGGAAGGCGTGGGGCCGAGCGCATCGATCGAGTCTTCCTCCGTGATCTGGAAGTCACCCGGGGTGAGCTTCTGGCTCACGTGGCAGACAAGAACCCATCGCTGACGGACGCACAGCTGCTGAATGCAATCCAGCTCACGCTCGATCGGATCATCTTCTTGCGCTTCTGTGAGGACAGGTCCATCGAGCCCTACGGAACCCTTCGCGACGCGGCAGCATCCAAAGACCCAATGAAAGCTCTCACGCAGGTCTACCGCGACGCAGATGCACGGTACAACTCGGGGCTCTTCCACTTCGATGACGAGAAGGGCCGCGTGCGACCTGACGAGCTGACGCTGAGCCTGACGATCGACGACGAAGTCATCCGCAGGACAGTCATGCGCTTCTATCCTCCGGAGTCGCCTTACGCTTTCGGCGTTATGCCGGTCGATGTTCTCGGCAAGGCGTACGAGACCTTCCTTTCTTGGAGGATCACGCGAGCTGGCGGAAAAGTTGCGCTTGAGCTGAAGCCGGAAGTCCGCAAGGCAGGCGGAGTCTTTTATACCCCGGAGTGGTTGTCCACCGAGGTGCTGGAGCGCACCCTGCGCCCCCTCCTCGTGGACAAGACACCCGATGACATCCGTCCCACCGCGCGCAACGCTGGCCTACGCGTTGTTGACCCCGCCTGCGGCTCTGGCAGCTTCTTGGTTCACGCCTATCGCTCCTTGCTTGACTGGCACCTTCACCAATATCTTCTTGAACCCCAGAAGTGGCTGCAGAGTCGGCCTCCCCGTTTGGAAAAGAACTCTCTGGGCGAGTTCGCGCTTAGCACCGGAGAACGACGCCGCATCCTGGTCGATCACATCTTCGGAGTCGACATCGATGCACAGGCTGTCGAAGTGGCCAAGCTCAGCTTGCTCTTGACGTTTATGGAGGATCATGAGGCTTCCGACGCTGCTGCTCCATTGCCGGGGTTCAAGGCTCGGATCCTGCCAGATCTGGACCGGAACGTCATGTGCGGCAATAGCCTCGTCGACAACGAAATTCTCACGGATGACGAACTGGCCGACGTCCACAATCCCGAACGCGTTCGCTTGAATCCATTCGACTGGACCGAACTTGGCGGGGACTTCACGGCCGTTGTCGGCAATCCGCCCTGGCTCATGGCCGGATACGAGATTGAGCCGCGGGCACTCGGCTATCTGAAGTCCGACTATGAAACCTACGACGGAAAGGCGGACCTCTACTACTTGTTCATCGAACGCGGCATTCACCTGCTCCGAGACGGCGGCCGTCTCGGATTCGTTGTGCCGAACAAGATGTACACGACGCGGGCCGCCACCCGACTCAGAAAGACGCTTACGGACAAGCCGCTGTTGGAAGAAATCGTCGACTTCCAGGCAGCCCGCCTGTTCGACGAAGCAGCGAATTACTCGCAAATCTTGATCTTGGCTAAGCAGGCTCGAGCAAGGCCCGAACCGATTCGCTTCAGCCGCGCAACAGAACGCATGGCGGTGGTACAGGACTGGGCGGTTCCCCGGGACCGTCTAGGTTCCGCGTCATGGGATCTCTCCTCCCCGGAGGCTCATGCGCTCTGGGAACACCTTCGATCGCAGGGAACGGCGCTTGAGGATGTCGCGGCTGGCTTCGGGAATGGCGTTCAAACCGGGAGCGACCCCATCATGATTCTCGATCGTGCCAAGGCGGAGGAGTTGAAAATCGAGTCCGCCTACATCCGCGATATCGTACGCGGGCAAGACATCAGGGACGGGTCGATGGCCGCCTCGAAGAAGGTGATCGTCTTCCCGTACCAGGAGGTGAACGGCGCTTATCGAGTGATCAACGCTTCCGACCTGTCGCAGGCACCCTGGCTTGAGGCGTACCTGCACGCCAACGAGAAGGCGTTGCGCTCGCGGCGCTGGTTCAAGAAGTCGGCCGAGCAATTGACGGGACAGTGGTGGGGGCTGATGTACCTGGCCGCCCCCTCCACCTTTGGCGGCCGACACCTGCTCACCCCGAGCTTGAGCGGCCGATCCAACTTCGCATTAGGCGATGGCCGACTGTTCCCCACGGGGACGGCCGGAGTAACTAGCATCGACCTGCCTGCGGATATGAACGCGGATGCGCTTCTCGCGGTCCTCAACAGTCCCCTGATTTCGACCTACATCATCGCTCATAGCCCCGTCTACCAAGGCAACTACCACAAGTTCTCCAAGCCCTACATTGCTCACGCACCGATTAAGCTCCCGCATGCGGATGCAGAGAGTGAGACTTGGGATCGGCTTGGCCAGCTCTGGGCAACTAGGTCTTCACTCCCGATTGGGACGAAGCGTGATGTGGTCGATGTGCGGATCGGCCGCGTAGTGAATGACTACTACGGTGTTGACGAAGGGCAACTTGCCCATGTCAAACGCGAGGTGGCAGCGCTCGTGTCAGACTGATCGCCGCGCCCGTTGGGCGGCGGCTTTCAACTCGATTGGGCCGAGTCACTAGAGGTTTGCGGTTCGGCTCTCAACGTAGAAGCGGCCCGCCGCGCGCCTCTGGGCGAGACGTGCGGCGGGCCGTGTCTTGTGTCGTGCGCCGGGTGCTACCGGACCGCGGCGGGCTTCTGGATCGTGTAGAGCATGCTCTCTGTGAGGTAGCGCGTCGGGTCGTTCTGCATGGTGTTGATCGCTGCCAGCTCGTTGACGGCTGCGGCGTCGGCTGGGCGCTCGTTGAAGTACAGCGCTGCGGCGTCGAGCCAGCCGTGAGTGACGGCGTGGAGGGCGACTGCACGCGCGAGGATCGCATCGCCGGTACGGGCCGCGTGCTCGATGACGCGGGCCGCTTCGCGGGGGTCGTCGATCTTCGCGGCGCGGTCGTCGGCGTCGCGGCTCGTGGCGACGAGTCCGGGGTTGAGGGTGGCTGATCCTCTCGGGAGTCCGTAGAGCTGGCGTTCGAGCTGCACGGCGCGCGCGCCGATCTTCGCGTCGCGGTCTTCTCGGGTGCGGGTGAGCTTGTCCCGCGCGCGCTCCCATGCGTCGGTGATCTTGACCCGCTGGCCGTCGACGGTGAGATACGGCTCATTCAGGATCGCGCGCTCTTCATAGCCGAACTCGTCGTGAATGCCGTTCGCGACGTTCGCGGCGTCGTCGTAGATGTTCTGCGCGTTCGTGGTGGTCATCGTGTGCCTTTCGTGGTGGTGGTGGTGGTGGTGGTGGTGGTGGTGGTCATGCGGCCCTGTGTGCCGCTGTGAGCGTCGTTCGGGGCGTCGATCTTGAACCTGTACCCCCGCGCTCGGATCGACGGCGCAACGGGCGCGTGGAGGTCGCACGCTGCGGCGCGCCACTGCGAGCCGCCGCGCCCGCTGTCGTCGCGGCTGTGCCTGTGCTGGTCGCCGCACAGCGGGCAGGCGACGTGCACGGCCCGGTCGAGGATCGACACGACGGCGGCGGTCGGCGTCCCTGGCGGTGCGGTACGGGTGTTCGATGTCATGGTGTGTTTCCGTTCGAGGTGGTGGCGGTCATGGTTGCTCGCGGTCGTGCTCGGGACTCGGCGTCGCGCTCGGCGTCGATGAGCCCGCGCTCATCGGGCGTTGCTGAGGTGCGGAGACGCGCCCGGAGCACTCGTGCTGGATCGTGCGCCCCGTCGAGCGAGCGGGCCGCGCGCCGGTCGATGATGCATGCGCCGGGCCACGGGTGACCCTCTCCGAGCCGGTACGCGTCCGAGAGCAGTTCTTCGACCGGGAGCGGAACCTTCCACTCGGTGACGAGCCGGGAGAGCTTCGATATCGCGTTCGGCTCGTGCCGGTGTTGCGCGTGCCCGTGACGGTCGACGTTGCCGGGGCGCGTCTCTTCTTCATCGTTTCCCTCCCCCCGATGCTCGGCCCGGGGCGTCGCGGGCGGATCGTTGCGGGGGGTAGGGGGGTTCTCCTTCTTCTTCTCCTTCTTCTTCGCACTGGGATATCCCGTGAGGTTGCCCGTGAGGTTGCCCGTGAGGTTGCCCGTGAGGTTGCCCGTGAGGTCGGTACCTGTCGGCGTGCTGGCTCCGACGCGCCACCGGGTCGTGCGGCCCGGGCGCTTCGGCTCGGCCGGCTCGATGATGCCCGCCCCTTCGAGCGCGGCAAGCGCGTTCTGCACGTCCCACGGATGCAGACCGCCCACGTCGGCCGCGAGCGTGGCGACTGAGGGCCACGCGACGCCGGATGCGTTGGCGTACTGCACGAGCGCCACGAGCACGCGCCCGATCGCATGCTGGCCCGTGCCATGCGAAGCGGGCGGGTCGATCGCGAGCGCCCACCGTGTGAGATCACGCGTCGACTCGTTCACCTTCAGTGAGTCAGGGACTTGCCGAGATTGTCGAGATCGGCGCGCCGGATTCTGATAAGGCGCGGCCCGAGCCGCACCGCCGGAAGGTAACCCCGGCTGATCCAGTTGCGGACTGTCTCGGTGCTGACGTCGGTAAGTGCCGCCGCCGTTGCGATCGTAATTTTCTCGTCGCGGGTCATGCCGTCTCCGTTCTGGTTTGATGTCCCTTGTTCGGGCTGGATGGGGACATTAGCAACTAGTTGGGACACGAAATCACCCCTCTGATCCGGGATTGTTTAGGACTGTGTAAGACAGTGCAAGATTGTGCAAAACCGTGGAACTCTTCTAGGCGGTCTCTCAGGAAACGTGCCGCGCAGCACGACGCCCCCGCTCCCTTTCACGGGGGCGGGGGCGTCGTCGCGGGTAGTCAGTTGCCGATGCGGGCGACACGCTTAGGTGCGGCGGGCGGCAACGGCATGCGGTCGGCAAGCTCGGTCATGCGGTCGGCTGCGGCGTGTTGGTACGCCATTGCGGCAACCATCGTCGAGTGCCCCAGCAGCTTCATCGCTTCTGCCATGGTCGCGCCGGACTGGGTGAACATGCTCCCAGCGAAGTGGCGTAGGTCGTGCTCACGTACCCCCTGATCACGGATGCCCGCCGCGTCGCGGGCTGTGTTCCATGCGCGGTTCCATGCGCTGTCGGTCAGGAACTGCGTGCGCCCGGTCGGCGCGAACACCAGCGACTCGGGGAACGGGCCGACGTGCTCGGACAGGTGCGTCTCGACATCGGCAGTCAGCGCAGACGGCAGGGTCACGACCCGCACGCCCTCATCGGACTTGGGCGCGCCGACGTGCCAGCCGTGCCCGTTGATGTGCTGCGCGGCGCGCGTCACGCTGACGGCCACGCGCCCGCCCGCAACCGCGATGTCGGAGCGACGCAATGCGCGCCACTCTCCGAACCGCAGCCCGCCGTACGCGGCCAGCAGAACGGCCAGCCGCAGGCTTTCGGGCATCGTGTCGAGAATGACGGCAAGCTCATCCATCGTAGGCGGGCGGTGCCCTCTCCCCGTCATGCTGCGCGTCAGGTTCGCCGGTACCGGGTTGCGAACAATGATGCCGTCGACGACAGCGGTATTGAGGATTGCCCGCAGTAGGCGCGCCTCTGCGCCCGCAGCGGTCTTCGCGGTCTTGGCGCGCTCGTTGTGCCACGCGCGAACGCGGGCGGGCGTAATCTCGGCCAGCCGGTCATTCGTGAACACGTGCAAGCCCTTGTCGAGCTGGCGCACGTACTCGGCTCGCGTCTTCGGGCGGAGCGGTTGGCCCTTTCCGCTGACCCGCTGCTCAACCCACGTCGCGGCGTATGCGCCGAATCGCTCGGCATCCGCCCGCTTCGATTCTGCCTCTGCCTCTGCCGCGAGCGTGGCGGGGCTCTTCCACACGCCGCGCTGGATGTCGACGCGCCGCGCCGCATTGAATGCCTGGGCGTCCACTTTGGCGTCGAACGTGTGCGGGGCGTTGTGCACCTTTCCGTCCGGACCCTTGTAGGACGCCTGCCACCGACCGCTCGGGCGCTGGCGGACCCGGCCCCAGCTCTCGGGGTTGCTCTTGTACTTGCGTTTCGTCTCGGTCGTCATGGCTGGCTACCTTTCGGGCAATCTACGGGCAATCCGTAGATCAGAATCGTTTGGAGACGACCCTACACAATCAGATGTCAGCCTCGCGACATCCCTGAGATATCAAGGGAATGAGTGGTAAGACGTGGGAACAAGTTGGACGGGCAATCCGTCTCGAATCCTGACTGTAAATCAGCTGTCTACGACTTCGGGGGTTCGAATCCCTCACTCGCCACACGAGAATGCCCCGGTCAGCCGGGGCATTCGTGCTTTCCGAGCGGCGGTTCGCGAGGCGTTCGGCGAGCGTTCGCCGGCGCGGTCCGCGGCAGGGCGTAGCGTGAGGGGATGACCCAGCACGAGGCATCCGTCGACCCTGCAGCCTTGCTCGACCTCGCGAGGGGCATCGCCGTCGAAGCGGGGGAGTTCGCGCTCGCGGCGCGACGTGCCGGCGGAAGCGGTGTCGAGGTCGCCGCGACCAAGTCGACGCCGACCGACATCGTCACCGCGACGGACCGCGACACCGAGGCGCTGATCCGCGAGCGCATCCTCGCGGCGCGCCCCGACGACGGCATCGTGGGCGAGGAGCACGACTCGCGCGTGGGCACGAGCGGGGTCAGCTGGGTGGTCGACCCCATCGACGGCACGGTGAACTTCCTCTACGGGGTGCCCGCCTGGACCGTCAGCGTCGCCGTCGTCGCCGGGGCGCCCGACCCGGGCAGCTGGCAAGGACTCGCCGGTGTGGTCGTCAACCCGACGACGGGAGAGGTGTTCACCGCGAGCGCCGGCGGCGGGGCATGGCTCGGCGACGAGCGACTGCAGGTCAACACGGGTGTGCCACTCGGCCGGGCGCTCGTCGGCACGGGGTTCGGCTACTCATCGGACGTGCGACGCGAGCAGGCGCAGGTGCTGCTCGACATGCTGCCGCAGGTGCGCGACATCCGCCGCATCGGCTCGGCCGCGCTCGACATCTGCATGCTCGCCGCCGGACGCCTCGATGCGGTCTACGAGCGCGGGCTGAACCCGTGGGATCACGCGGCCGGCGCCGTCATCGCGCGCGAAGCCGGGGCGCAGGTCGGCGGGCGGGGTGGCGGGCGCGAGGGCTCCGACCTGTTCATCGCGGCCGCGCCGGGGCTGTACGACGAACTTGCGGCGGCGCTCGAGGCCGCCGGGGCGTGAGGGAGCGCCTGCCCGCAGTTCAGGCCGGCGGGGGCCGTCCAACCTAGGAAAATGGGCGCGATCCCTGCTGGGAGCGCGACATCGCGACGAATCTCCTGAGTTGGCGTGTCGCGCGAGCGCGGCCGCTCGGCGTGTCGCAGATGAAACCGCCGGTCAGTCGCGGCAACCGCGACGAAAACCTCATTCGCGCGTGGCATTCGCGTTCGAGACCGGTTACGCTTTACCAATCCGTTATCTCGGCGTAGGCCGGGATGAGCATCTCCCCGAAGTCCCATCCCGTCCCCCACGCCGAAAGCCCCAATACGTGCTCGAGTCCCCCCTCGTGCCCGACGGTTCCACGCCAGGCACTCAGGCTGATCTGCGGCCCGAGCGTCCCCTGACCCGTCGTGAGCTGCGTGCCCGTGAGGCCGCTGATGCGCCGCGCACGCCCGCGGCGCCCGGGGTCGACGCGGGTGGGCTCGCGATGCGACCGCGTGGGGTCGACCGTCCGGCGCAGCCGCGGGGAGTGGAGTTCCCGGCCCAGCCGGCGACGATCGAGTTCGCGGCCCGGCCCCCGGTGGTCGAGCCTGCGGCCTGGCCGGCGGCCGTGCAACCTATGGCTGGGCCCCCTGCCGCCGAGTTCGCGGTCCGGCCTGCGGCGGTTGCGCCCGCTGTTCAGCAGACGCTTGAGCCCGCGGTCCGGAGTGCGGCGGTTGCGCCCGCGGTCCGGCCTGCGGCCGCCGGGCCTGCGGTCGCAGCGATTCCGGATGTCCCTGCCCCCGCATCCACCGCCCCCTCCGGCCACTCGCAGCCGAGCTTCGATGAGCTCTTCGGTTTCGCGCAGGCGGCGCCCGAGCCGGTTGAACGCCGCGCCAGGCGCGCGACAGAACCCGTCGCCGAAGTGAGGCCGGCCGGCGCGCAGCCCGCCGACTGGCGGCCTTCCGAACCGCCTCGCGCCGTGAGGCCGACACCGGCGACACCCGTCTTCACCCACCAGTCCTCCGAAACACCCCCCGCACTTCCCAAGGCCGAGTCGACCGCCCCACGGCGTGATCGCGACTCGGCCTTCGCTGTGTCTCGCGCCGATGAGGCACGTCCCCGTGCCGACACCGGCATCGGCGGCTTCGACGCCCTGTTCGCCGACCTCACCGTCGACGATGACGAGCCCGAGACGGGGCGCGGCCGCAGCGGTCGCTCGGCGCGCGCGGATCGGGCTTCGAAGAAAGACAAGAAGGCCAAGAAGTCGAAGCCGACCAAGGCCTCGCCGAAGTCGCTGATGCGGGGGGCGAAGGCCGTTGCGGCTGGGGCCACTTCGGCTGTGGCCGGAGGAGCTGCGGCCGACGCCGTGGCATCCGCCACCGCTGCTTCCGGCTCGAGTGCCGCAGCGTCCGCTGCGACTGCTTCGGCTGCCGCGTCCGCTTCTGCCGCGACGGCTTCCGCCTCGGCTGCGGCTGCATCGAGTGCAGCGACTTCGAGGGGCGCGACTCGAGCTGTGCCGACCGCATCCCCGGCTGTGCCGATCGGGAACCAGGCCGTGCCGACCACGGCCCCGGCTGTGCCGACCGCGGCGCCGCCCGTGCCGACCGCGCCTGCTTCAGCTGCCTCCAACGACTTCGCCGCCGCGATCGCTGCGGCCGCCACGGGGCCGATTCCGTCGAGCCGTACCGCCGCTGTCGACGACCTCGATCTGTTCGCTTCGTCGCTGCAGAGCGACGCGGCCGCTCCGACGTCACGGGCCGGCTCGAACGCATCGAGCCGTTCCTCGCGTCGGCTCCAACCGTCACCTGCGACGACCGCGCGCCGTGCGACCGGCGTGGCGAGCCGTAGCACGGACTCCGTGCCCGGTGGCCGAGGCGCGACATCCGCTCGCCTTTCGGCCGTTCGCCCGTCGTCGACTCGCCCTCCCCAGGGTCGGCGCCGCAGCGCGCGCGCCCTCGCGAGCATGATCGCCATGAGCTTCGCGGCGCTGCTCGCGGTCGCGACATCCGTGCCCTCGCTCTCGCTGCTGACACCTGCCGACGTGCAGGCCATGGCGCTCGAGCAGGCGACGATGCAGGGCCAAGACGGGCAGCGCGTCGTGATCTCGGGCGGTGTGCTCGCGACGCAGACCGTGCAGTCCGAGGGCTACGAATCGCAGACCGTGCAGGAGTACGCCGAGGCCGCCGGCATCCGCGCCGACACCGACTTCATCAACAACCCGGCCGGCACCATCCAGTGGCCGTTCGCCGTCGGCGTGCACGTCGGCGACCAGTTCGGGTACCGCGACTGCGCCGGGTGTTCGAGCGACCACGGCGGCCAGGACTTCAACCCGGGCCTCGGCGCCGAGATCCAGGCGATCGCCGACGGCACCGTCGTGAACTCGACCGACGAGGGCGGCTCGCTCGGCGTCGTCGTCATGATCGACCACGTCATCGACGGCGAACTCATCACGAGCGTCTACGCGCACATGGAGTACGGCTCGCGCCGCTTCGAGGAGGGCGACACCGTCGAGGTCGCCGACGTGCTCGGCACCACCGGCTCGACCGGCATGTCGACCGGCCCGCACCTGCACTTCGAGATCCGCGTCGGCGGCATGGACGGCACCAAGGTCGACCCGCTCGAGTGGCTGTACGCCAACACGAACTAGATCGGGGTGGGCCGGCGGCTCGCAGGGTGCGAGCGCGCGCGACGTTCAGCTGAGGCGCGTGGTCAGCCGCCCGTTCCGCCCTCATCGGCGCCGCCATCTGCAACTGAGGAGAATTGCGCTCGAGAACGCGGTGACGGGAGGATACGTCCAAACTCGTGAGCTGAGCACTCCTTGCCGCGTCAGTCCGCCGCGCCGCCCTCGGGCTGGAGGAGTTCGAGCGACGCTGGGCGGGGCATGGCCGAGCATTCGGTCCACTCGAGTTGGAAGCGCTAGGCGAATAGCAGCCCGCCCGACTCGTCGCGTGCGGCGAGGGTGACCGAGGTCGGACGAGATTCGCCGAGCAGCGCCATCCATTCGCCCTCGTCAGCCGGCTCGAGTTCTCGCGCGTTCGGCGCGCAACCGGACCAGCACTGCACCGACGCGATGCCGGACTTGGTCGAGGTCACCGCGATCGAGGTGGGCGACGGGGCGTCGCACGCGGGTGCGCTGCATCCGCACAGGGCAAGCGACGCCATGAGCGCGAGCGCTCCGGCTGCTCGTTCGCGACGCATGCGATCACGGTAGTACAGGCGGCTCGGCCAGCGCAGACCCGGTCGCGACATCAACAATGCAGGATGAGGAAGCGGGGAACCGATCTGCGGGCGCCGCCTGTGCTGTGGTCCTGCGTTGTCCGAGTCGGGTGTCTGCCGATCTCGTCGTGGACCCGGCGGGGCGTTGCTCAGCGCAGGATGCGCGAACGGGGACTCGCTCAGTGTGCGGCGCCGGGGCTGTCGTCCTGCGTTGCGCACGGGCGCGCCAGAGAGCTGGCGGGGAGGCGCGTCACCCTGGCGGCGGCCGGCTGGTTATCCACAGGTGAGCCTGCACCCCGCCCCACGAGCCGAATCGCGGTCAGAATCGAGCCGTGAACTGGTCAGCGTTGCAGGTTGCCCGCCACGTCCGCGCGAACGGCGGCGCCCGTTCGGTGCGGCAGCTCGAGGCCGCGGGCATCGATCGTGCTGCAGTCGTGGCGGCCTTCGCCGACCACGCGATCACGCGGGTGCGGCGGGGCTGGTATGCGGTGCCCGACGCACCCCGCGAGGTCCTTCGGGCGGTGCGAGTGGGTGGGGTGCTGACTGGGGCATCCGCAGCTCGCCTTCATGGGCTCTGGATGCATTCCGACCCGCTGCTCCACGTGCGGGTCGCCCGCACCGCCTCGCGATTGCGTTCGCCCGATGTAACGCCGCCCCAGCGCGGAACGCCGCCGGGTGCCGTGGTGTCATCGCGTCTCGACCGAGCTGCAGACGGAGTCTGCGTTCACTATCGCTCCGACCCTCCGCTCAACAGCGCCCGTGACCCGCTGCCGATCGCGCTGGCCGAGATGCTGTCATGCGCCCCGGCCGAGCATGCGATCGCGACGATCGACTCGGCACTCGCTTCGGGTCAGCTCACGGCTCCGGGGCTCGCGCGGATGCGCGAGCTCGCGCTGCCCTCGCGGCGGGCGCTGGTGGATCGGGCTTCGGCTCTCTCCGAGTCGGGCATCGAGTCGCGGGTGCGCCTCTTCCTTCGCAGACACAACATCGCGCATCGCGCACAGGTCGAGATCGATGGTGTCGGCCGGGTCGACCTCCTCGTCGGCGACCGGTTGGTGATCGAGATCGACGGGTCGAAGTTCCACACAGGGGCCGAATTCGAGAGCGATCGGCGGCGCGACTTCGAGCTTGCGATGCGCGGTTACCTCGTGCTGAGGCTCAGCTACCGCATGGTCATGGACGAGTGGGATACTTCGGCGGCGGGTCTGCGCGCCCTCGTCGCTCGCGGCGAACATCGCTGGGGGTATCGCGCCCAGTCATCGCCGGCTCCCTCTGTGCCGATGCCGAAATACGAGCATGAAGACCGGCTCGATGTGCCGCTCGGAGTACTGCTCGGCCCCAACGCAGGATGAGGGGTCGCCGACCGTCGGTGAGCGGGGTGGTGCGGCGCTCATCCTGCGTTGTGTGAAGGGCGAGCGGATGTCGCGACAAGGACGGGCTACGCGCGGAGCCAGGCGGTGGTGTCGGGCGCCAGCGTGCGGTCGGCGAGGGTCTCGCTCGTGAGCAGCACGCCGCCGGCGGGCAACTCGACCGCCGTGGAACCGGTGTTCGCGACGACGACGACGTCACCGTTGCGGAACGCGACGACCTCGGCCGCGTATCCGGGCAGCCATTCGAGCGACCCCGAGGCGAGGCCGTGCTCACGCCGCTGCGCGAGCGCGTCGCGGTACAGCTCGAGCGTCGAGCCGGCGACACCGCGCTGCTGGTCGCGCGCGAGCTCGGCCCACTGTGCGGGCTGCGGCAACCACGAGGCATCCGAGGGACCGAACCCGTACGAAGGAGCAGTACTCTCCCATGGCAGCGGCACGCGACATCCGTCTCGCCCGTATCGCTCGCCTGCGGTGCGGAACCAGGTGGGGTCCTGCCGCGCTTCGTCGGGCAGGTGGATGACCTCGGGGAGCCCGAGCTCCTCACCCTGGTAGATGTAGGCCGATCCGGGCAGCGCGAGCATGAGCGCCGTCGCGGCGCGGGCACGACGCAGGCCCGGTTCGTACTGCGGCAGCCCGGCCGACCGGGGGCCGAGGCCGTGGCCCTGGGGGTTGGCCTCGGTCACCGAGAGGCGGGTCGCGTGGCGTACGACGTCGTGGTTCGAGAGCACCCACGTCGACGGGGCGCCGACGGCTCCGAACGCATCGAGGGAGGCGTCGATGACGGTACGCAGCGCGGCGGCGTTCCACGGGGTCTCGAGGTAGGCGAAGTTGAACGCCTGGTGCATCTCGTCGGGCCGCACCCACTTCGCGACGCGGCTGAGCGGGTCGACCCACGCCTCGGCGGCGAGGATGCGCTCGCCGGGGTACTCGTCGAGCAGCGCGCGCCAGTCGCGGTAGATCTCGTGCACACCGTCTTGCGCCCAGTAGGGGGCGCCGTCGCCGGCCTCGTCGCTGATCTCGGGCTCGAGCGCAACGCCGGTCGCATCGGCGCCGACCGTGTCATGACCATCGGCCGTCACGCCGCCGGCCCCGCCCATGCTGCCGCCGTCGGCGGGCGGCGTATAGTCGGGCAGGCCGTCGGCCTTGATCATGCCGTGGGCGACATCGACGCGGAACCCGTCGACGCCGCGGTCGAGCCAGAAGCGCAGGATGCGCCGGAACTCCTCGCGGACCTCTTCATTCGTCCAGTCGAAGTCGGGCTGTGTGCTGTCGAAGAGGTGCAGGTACCACTGCCCGGGGGCGCCGTCGGCCTCGGTGACGCGGGTCCAGGCGGGGCCGCCGAAGACCGATTCCCAGTTGTTGGGGGCCAGTTCTCCGCTGGCGCCGCGCCCGTCGCGGAACAGGTAGCGCGCACGCTCGGCGCTGCCCGGCGCGGCTTCGAGGGCGGCCTGGAACCAGACGTGCTGGTCGCTCGAGTGGTTGGGCACGAGGTCGACGATGACGCGGATGTCGCGCGCGTGAGCCTCGGCGACCATGGCGTCGAAATCTGCCAGGGTGCCGAAGCGGGGGTCGACATCGCAGTAGTCGGCGACGTCGTAGCCCGCGTCGCGCTGGGGCGAGGTGTAGAACGGCGACAGCCAGATGGCGTCGACGCCGAGGTCGTGCAGGTCGCCCAGACGCGACGTGATGCCGGCGAGGTCGCCCATGCCGTCGCCGTTCGCGTCGGCGAACGACCGGGGGTAGATCTGGTAGATCGCGGCGGTGCGCCACCATTCGGAAGTCATGCGGAAACTGTACGACATCTGAACAAGAGATGGAAACGCTTGCATACCGAGTGTGACTACAGATGGTCACGAACCGGTATCGATCGGGGGATCCCGGTTTGGTAATGCGACGTCGTCAAGGTATACCTGTAATCGCTTGCAGATCGCGAGCACTCCACACGAAAGAGCGGCCTTTCGGTCACGGTGCAGTGGTTCCGCCCGGCGGAACGGGGAATACAGCTCCTCCACCAGGCGAAGGTGCCGGACTCACGCACACGAAGGGCACACACCAATGAGGGTGAACAAGAAGAGCCTGCTCGCGGTGGGCGCGGCGGCGGTCGTCGCGACGCTCGGCCTCGCGGGCTGCTCGACCGGATCGGGCGACAACAACCAGGCCGAGGCTGCGGGCGGCACGCTCACGGTCTGGGTCGACGCGGAGCGCGTCGACGCGCTGCAGGCAGCGGCCGACGCCTACTCCGAAGAGAAGGGCGTCGAGGTCGAGCTCGTCGGCAAGGACAACGCCGACATCAAGGACGACTTCATCCAGCAGGTGCCGACCGGCAAGGGCCCCGACATCACGATGGGTGCCCACGACTGGCTCGGCGAGCTCTCGACGAACGGCGTCGTCGCGCCGATCGAGCTCGGCGACTCCGCCGCCGACTACCTCCCGGTCGCGATCGACGCGTCGACCTATGAAGGCACCACCTACATGCTTCCGTACGCGGTCGAGAACATCGCCGTGCTGCGCAACGCCGACCTCGTCCCCGAGGCCGCCACGAGCTTCGACGACATGATCGCCAAGGGCAAGGCCGCCGGCCTCGACCACCCGTTCGTGGTCGAGCAGGGCGCCGAGGGCAACCCCTACCACCTCTACCCGTTCCAGACGGCGTTCGGCGCACCCGTGTTCGGCACGAACGACGAGGGCTACGACCCCACCGACCTGCAGCTCGGCAACGCCGGCGGCGAGGAGTTCGCCACCTGGCTCGGCGCGCAGGGCAAGAACGGCACCGGCAACTTCAACACCGACATCGACGGTGACATCGCCAAGCAGGCCTTCCTCGACGGCACCGCCGCCTTCTGGCTGACCGGCCCGTGGAACGTCGGCGCCGCGATCGACGGCGGCGTCAACGTCGCGATCGACACCGTGCCGAGCCCGACCGGTGAGGCTGCTTCGCCGTTCGCCGGCGTCAAGGGCTTCTTCGTCTCGTCGGAGTCCGCGAACAAGGTCGCCGCGAACGACTTCCTCGTGAACTACATCGGCACCGAGGACGTGCAGCTCGAGCTCTTCGAGGCGGGCAACATCCTCCCGGCGCTCTCGGCCGCTGCCGAGACCGCGTCGAGCGACCCGATCATCGAGGGCTTCGCCGCCGTCGGCGCCGAGGCCGTGCCGATGCCCGCGATCCCGGCCATGGGTTCGGTGTGGCAGTACTGGGGCATCGCCGAGGCCGGGGTGATCAACGGGGCCGACCCCGTCGCCACCTGGCAGAAGCTGACCAGCGACGTGCAGGCTGCGATCAGCAAGTAACGACCGAGATGCTCCGGGTCGGATGTCGCAACGGCGTCCGACCCGGAGCCCTCACGTTCGACGGGAAGAGCAAGCAGCATGACGACCACGGTTGACGAAGAGGTCACGCCCGACACCTCGGGCACGGCACCGAAACCCACGAAGCGGCAGCGGCAGGCCGCAGGCATCGCCGACGCGGCATCCGGGGGCATCATGGTGCTCCTCGTCAAGCTGCTCGCGCTCGGCATCGTCGACGCGATCGCGCTCTTCGCGCTCTTCATCCTCGTCACCGCCGATCAGTGGCTGATCGCGGCGATCGTCGCCGTCGTCGCCGTCGCGGTGAACTGGATCTACTTCTCGCGCCGCAAGCTGCCGGCCAAGTACCTGACGCCCGGCATCATCTTCCTCGTGGTGTTCCAGGTGTTCACGCTCGTCTACACCGGGTACATCGCCTTCACCAACTACGGCACCGGCCACAACGGCACCAAGGAGCAGGCGGTGTCGTCGCTCATGGCCTCGTCGCTGCAGCGCGTCGAGGACTCGCCGACGTACCCGGTGACCGTCGTCGACCAGTTCGGCACCCTCGGGCTGCTCGTCACCGACCCCGACGGCGACGCCCTCATCGGTACGAACGAGCAGCCGCTGCAGCAGGTCGACGCCGAGTTCGACGGCGGCAAGGCCGTCGCGGTCGACGGATGGACGACGCTGCAGTTCGGGGAGGTGCTCGCTCGCACCGACGAGATCACCGATCTCGCCGTCCCCGTCTCGGATGACCCCAACGAGGGCGCGCTGCGCACGCCCGACGGCTCGAGCGCGTATCAGTACACTTCGACGGTCGAGTACGACGAGGCCGCGGGCACGATGACGGATGTCACGACCGGCACCGTGTACACCGACATCGGCACCGGGGCCTTCACCTCGGCAGACGGCGAGGAACTGCTCCCCGGCTGGCAGATCACCGTCGGATTCGACAACTTCGTGCGCGCCGTCACCGACGCGCGGCTGTTGCAGCCGCTCGTGTACGTGACGCTGTGGACCTTCGCGTTCGCCCTGATCTCGGTCGGATCGACGTTCTTCCTCGGCCTCTTCCTCGCGATCGTGTTCAACGACATGCGCATGCGGGGCCGCAAGTACTACCGGGTCGCGATGATCCTGCCGTACGCGATCCCGTCGTTCCTGTCAGCGCTCATCTGGGCGGGCATGATGAACGAGAGCTTCGGGTTCATCAACCAGGTCATCTTCGGCGGGGCATCCATACCGTGGCTGACCGACCCGTGGATGGCGAAGGTCTCGGTGCTCATCGTGAACCTGTGGCTCGGATTCCCCTACATGTTCCTCGTCTGCATGGGGGCGCTGCAGTCGATCCCCGACGACATCCAGGAGGCGGCGACGGTCGACGGTGCGAAGCCGTGGGCGATCTTCCGGCTCATCAAGCTGCCGCTGCTGCTCGTCACTGTCGCACCGCTGCTCATCGCATCGTTCGCGTTCAACTTCAACAACTTCAACGTGATCTACATGCTCACCGACGGCGGCCCGCGCGACGCGAACGCGCCGATCCCGGTCGGGTTCACCGACATCCTGATCACGATGGTCTACAAGGTCGCCTTCACCGGGCAGACCCGTGACTACGGTCTCGCGAGTGCTTACTCGATCATCATCTTCATCGTCATCGCGGTGATCTCGATCATCGCCTTCCGTCGCACCAAGACCCTCGAGGAGCTGAACTGATGGCCAAGAAGGGCACCAAGGAGCACTACTCCTGGGTCGAGGCCGACCGTGCGTCGGGCGAGATCATGGCGACGGCGCTCGACGCCGAGGCAGAGCGTGCGGCGCACCCTCGGGGCGTCCGCTCGAAGCGACCGTTCAACTTCGCCCGCTGGTTCCGGGCCACCGGGTGGCGCCACATCGTCGGCATCGTGATGGTCGTGTTCGCGCTGTTCCCGATCGTCTTCGTGGTCTCGTCGTCGCTGAACCCGCAGGGCACCCTGACCGGCTCGAACGCGTTGTTCTCGAAGATCGGGCTCGACAGCTACGTGCGCATCCTCACCGACCCGCAGGTGCCGTTCCCCCAGTGGTTCGGCAACACGATCCTGATCGCGAGCGTGACCGCTGTCGCGACGGTGTTCCTCGGCGCGCTCGCGGCGTACTCCTTCTCGCGCATGCGCTTCGCCGGCCGCCGTGTGGGGCTGGTCACGATCGTCGTGGTGCAGATGTTCCCGCAGATGCTCGCGGTCGTCGCGATCTTCCTGCTGATGTCGGCGATCAGCGACTGGTTCCCGGCGATCGGCCTCAACACGCACATCGGCCTGATCATGGTGTACCTCGGCGGCGCGCTCGGGGTGAACACGTTCCTGATGTACGGCTTCTTCAACACGATCCCCGCGTCGATCGACGAGGCCGCGAAGATCGACGGCGCCGGGCACGCGCGCATCTTCTTCACGATCATCCTGCGGCTCGCGGCGCCGATCCTCGCGGTCGTGGCCCTGATCTCGTTCATCTTCACGGTGAACGAGTTCGCCGTGGCATCCGTGATCCTCATCGACACCGACAAGCAGACGCTCGCGGTCGGCCTCACGAAGCTCGTGTCGAATCCGCGATACGCCGACTGGAGCGCGTTCTCAGCCGGCGCGGTGATGGCGGCACTGCCGGTGGTGGCCCTGTTCCTCTGGCTGCAGAAGTACATCGTCGGCGGCCTCACGGCCGGCGCAGTCAAGTAGGGCGGGCGTCGGTCGGTCGTCGGTCGGGCGTCGCGTCGCCGGCAGCTGCGATTGCGGGCGAATCGGATGTCTCAGCGCGAGTCAACCTTCCCGAAACCTGCGTCTGAAAGGTTCGAACCATGCCTGAGCGACTGAACCCGCACCACGACGGATCGCCCCTGCACGTCTCGACTCAGGCGCCCGCGCTCGGCGAGGTCGTGCGGGTGCGGCTGCGCGTGCCCGACGCGTTCGGGCCGCTGCGGTGGGTCGGCACGCGGTCGAACCCGAACCGCGAGCCGCGGTTCGACGAGGCGTCGGTCGTGGCATCGGCCGACGGCTGGCAGTGGTGGGAGGCCGCGGTCGAGGTCGAGAACCCCGTGCACGGGTACCGCTGGCTGCTCGTCGGCGACGACGGTCGCCAGCACTGGCTGAACCAGGCCGGGCTGTCGAGCGTCGAGGTGCGTGATCACGACGACTTCAAGCTCGTCGCGCACGCGCAGGCGCCCGAGTGGGCCGCGTCGAGCGTGCTGTACCAGGTGTTCCCCGACCGGTTCGCGAAGGCGGCAGCGTCCACCGGGCCCGGCGCCGACGGGCGCCCGACGCCCGACTGGGCGATCCCCGCCGAGTGGAGCGACCCGGTCGACCTCGTGCCGCCGGCCCGCTCGGCGCAGCTCTACGGCGGTGACCTCGACGGGGTGCGCGAGCACCTCGACCATCTCGAGTCGCTCGGCGTGAACCTGCTCTATCTCACCCCGTTCTTCCCGGCGCGGTCGAACCACCGCTACGACGCGTCGACCTTCGACCACGTCGACCCCCTGCTCGGCGGCGACGACGCGCTGGTCCGGCTCGTCGAGGCGGCTCACGCACGGGGCATCCGCGTCATCGGAGACCTCACGTCGAACCACTCGGGCGACGCGCACGAGTGGTTCCGTGCGGCGCAGGCCGACCCGGCCGCGCCTGAGCGGGCCTTCTACTACCTGCACGACGACGGCACGTACGAGTCGTGGTTGGGCGTGCCGAGCCTGCCGAAGTTCGACTGGAAGTCGCCTGAGCTGCGCCGCCGCTTCATCGAGGGCGCCGAATCGGTCGTGGCCCGGTTCCTCGCGCCGCCGTTCAACCTCGACGGGTGGCGCATCGACGTCGCGAACATGACCGGGCGGCTCGGCGACGAAGACCTCAACGAGCAGGTGCGGCGCACGATCCGCGCGACGATGCTCGAGGTGAATCCCGACACGATCCTGCTGGGCGAGTCGACGAACGATGCGGCGAGCGACTTCCAGGGCGACGCGTGGCACGGCGCGATGACGTACACGCCGTTCACGAGGCCGCTGTGGAGCTGGCTGGCGCAGCCGGGCAGCCCGGCCGGCGGCGGCATCGGATTCGCGCTCGCGCAGGTGCCGACGTTCACGGGTGGCGAGTTCGTCGCGGCGCACCACCGCTTCGCCGCCGGATTCCCCTGGCGCACCCGCATCGCGACCATGAACGCGCTCGACACGCACGACACCCCGCGGTTCGCGACCTCTGCCCTGCCCGGCACTGTGCCGGTCGCGTTCGGGCTCGCGGTGACGCTGCCGGGCATCCCGGTCGTGTGGGCGGGCGATGAGTTCGGGCTCACGGGCGTCGACGGCGAGGCGTCGCGCACGCCGATCCCGTGGGGGAGCGAGGGCTCGGCGGATGTCGCGCCGGTGCTGGACGCCTATCGTGCGCTCGTCGCGCTTCGGCGGGCGCATCCGGTGCTCGCGACCGGTGGCATCCGCTGGCTCGCGGTCGACGACGATGCGGTCGCCTTCGTGCGGGAATCGGCGGACGAGACCCTGCTCGTCTTCGCCGCGCGCGCGGCGTCGACGCTGTCGTTCGAGTCGGCAGCGCTGTCGTTGGAGCCGGGTGCCCTGTTGCGATCGGATGCCGCGACCGCGATGTTCGGCGATGCGGGGCTCGCGACATCCGATGGCCTCGTGACGCTCTCGGCGACCGGAGCGACGTTCGCGGTCTGGACCTTGCCGGGCGTCGCGGCGCCCGCCTGGTGACCCACCCGACGGTGGCTCGGCATGGTTCGAAGCACCCCTTGCGAGGTGATATCCTCGTACGGTTGCCAATTGCGGCACACGCCCCGATAGCTCAGTGGTAGAGCACTTCCATGGTAAGGAAGGGGTCGTCAGTTCAATCCTGACTCGGGGCTCTGGTTCGGTAGGGGCGTATGCTCGAAGAACCTTCCCGGCGGGGTAGCTCAGGTGGTTAGAGCACACGGCTCATAATCGTGGTGTCGCGGGTTCGAGTCCCGCCCTCGCTACAAAAGGCTTGGTTAGTCAGGGATTTCTGCCGCCGATGAACTCGTTCTCGTTCAACGAGTCGCGGGCCCCATCTCGTGTCACCGTCATGGTGGACTTTTCGCGTACCCACTCAGATCGGTCAACGGCGCACCCGATACCGTAGGTGAAGCACCCGGTCGCCCTGAACGACTACGTCCGGGTCTTCCAGCACGTGCTGCGAGTCGACGGAGCCGAAGTAGCGCTTGCCGGACCCGAGCACGACAGGTGCGACGTCCATGCGTACCTCGTCGACCAAACCTGCGGCGAGCACCTGGCCGCCGACGTCGCCAGCAGCAACCTCGACAGTGCGGCCACCCGCGAGCTCCCTCGCCTTGGCCACGGCCGCCTCGATACCGTCGACGAAGTGAAACGCTGCGTTGGAGTCCCAGCCCTCGGGCGCCGGCCGGTGTGTCACGACGACCACGTGGTCGATCCCGCTCGGAGGCTTCCCGTCCCAGCCGTCCGTGAGGTCGAAGACGTGGCGACCGGCGATTGTCACCCCGATCTCGTCCCAGTACGGCCGGATGTGGTCGTAGGACGCTTGCGACACGTTCAGTACGCCGCTGTCGTCCAACGGCACGTCACCGCTGACCAACCATTCGAACAGCGGGCCGGGATCGTCGTTCTCAGCCGCAATGAAGCCATCCACCGAGACCGACGCATTCATGACCACTTTCCCCATGAGTTCCTCCTCTGTTGGAGTCCCAAGTCTCGTGTGTCGTGAGTGGTCGCTCTTGTAAGAAATCAATCGGCCGGCAGCGGCCAGCCATCCAGCGCGTGGTCGGGATGTTCGCGGAGAAAGCGTCGCCGGACTTCGACATACCGCGTCGGCGTGAGCCCGGTGAACTCCCGGAATTCGTGGACGAAGTGAGCTTGGTCGAAGTAGCCTGCGGCAGCGGCAACGTCGCCCCAGTCGATAGGTGCGGCTACGTTGATCGCCAACACGGTGGCGGTGAATCGGTAGCTGCGCGCCAGCCGCTTCGGTGTGACGCCGATGATCTCCTTGAACCGCTTCGCCAAGTACGTGCTGCTGGCGTGGGCTGCCCCGCCGACGTCGCTGATCGGCACCGCTCCGCCGGTCTCCGCGATGGCGCTGCTCATGTGGCGGACGATGTCCAGGCCGTTGATCGCGCGCAGCCGTCGCACCAGTTCCTCCTCGAGCAACATCAGCATTTCGTGCGGTGCGTCCGCCAAGGTCAGTCGGCGTCGCAACTCAGCGACAGCGGGCCGGCCCCAGATCTGCTCCACCGTCGCCGGTCGGTCGCACAACTCGGCCGCCGGCATCGGAAGGAACGGTGCCAGCCCCCACGGCATGAAGTGGACGCCCACGGACCGCGTCGGGGTCGGGTAGCCGAACTCCCACGCACGGGTGGGCGTGGTGACCGCGCAGCCATCGGCGTATTCCACGGCTTCTACGTCGGCGCCTGCGCGGATGAGGAACGGCGCCCCCAGGTTGACGATGAGCAGAGGCGCGGGCGCCGCCGGCAGCATCAGCCGGGAGTACGGCGGAGCGCCCTCCAGGTAGTAGAGGTCGCCGATCAGCCCGTCCAACGGCGGACCGGGCACCCTGGACACATACTCCACACTGACATCATCGCCGACGGCCCGCCCTCGATGGTGTTCACCTGTCGCTGAAGGAGTCGACCTACTCCTCGTCTTCGCCCGGATGATCCCGCCGTTCGACGTGAGCTTCGAGCAGTTCACCGCCGACCTGAAGAAGGCAGCGGAAGCAGCGGCGTCCTGAGGAACGACCGCGCTCGACGTGCGGCAGATGGAATCCAGGTCTGCGCCCGCGACGTACCGAACGGTGACGAGCGTCATCTGCTGATGCTCCTCGTGCCCGCTCGGGGTCCGCGGGTCAGGGGGCGATGTAGACCGTGGCGCCGAGTCGCACGAACTCGGCGCTCTTCTCCTTCATGCCCGCCTCGGGTGTGCCGCCGAAGCGATCGCGCACGTCCTGGCTGATCCGCATGGAACAGAACTTCGGGCCGCACATCGAGCAGAAATGCGCGGTCTTGGCGTTCTCGGCCGGCAGGGTCTCGTCGTGGAACGCCTCTGCGGTGTGCGGGTCGAGCGACAGCGAGAACTGGTCGCGCCAGCGGAACTCGAAGCGAGCCTTGCTGAGGGCGTCGTCCCAGGCGCGGGCACCCGGGTGCCCCTTGGCGACGTCGGCGGCGTGGGCAGCGAGCTTGTAGGTGATCACGCCGGTCTTCACGTCATCACGGTTGGGCAGACCGAGGTGCTCCTTCGGCGTGACGTAGCAGAGCATCGCCGTGCCGTGCATGGCGATCGTGGCCGCGCCGATCGCGCTGGTGATGTGGTCGTACCCGGGCGCGATGTCGGTCGCCAGCGGGCCGAGCGTGTAGAACGGTGCGCCGTCGCACCAGTCCTGCTGCAGTACGACGTTCTCCTCGACCAGGTTGAGCGGCACATGACCAGGGCCCTCGACCATCACCTGCACGTCGTGCTTCCATGCACGCTTCGTCAGCTCGGCGAGGGTCTTCAGCTCGGCGAACTGCGCCTCGTCGTTCGCGTCCGCGGTCGAGCCGGGCCGCAGGCCGTCGCCGAGGCTGAACGCGACGTCGTAGCGGGCGAAGATCTCGCAGAGCTCATCGAAGTGGGTGTAGAGGAAGTTCTCCTCGTGGTGCGCCAGGCACCAGCCGGCCATGATCGACCCACCGCGCGAGACGATGCCGGTGACCCGGTTCGCGGTCAGCGGCACGTACCGCAACAGCACGCCGGCGTGGATGGTCATGTAGTCCACCCCCTGCTCGCATTGCTCGATGACGGTGTCGCGGAACACCTCCCAGGTGAGCTTCTCGGCTTGGCCGTTGACCTTCTCGAGCGCTTGGTAGATCGGGACGGTGCCGATCGGCACCGGCGAGTTGCGAACGATCCACTCGCGGGTGGTGTGGATGTCGTCGCCTGTGGAGAGGTCCATGACGGTGTCGGCGCCCCAGGTTACCGCCCAGGTCAGCTTGTCGACCTCCTCCCTAATGGAGCTGGTGACGGCGCTGTTGCCGATATTCGCGTTGATCTTCACGAGGAATCGCTTGCCGATGATCATCGGCTCGACCTCGGGGTGGTTGACGTTGACGGGGATGATCGCGCGTCCGGCGGCCACCTCGCTGCGCACCAACTCGACGTCGCAGTTCTCGCGAAGGGCGACGAACTCCATCTCGGGCGTGACGATGCCGCGACGCGCATAGTGCATCTGGGTGACCGTTCCGGTTCCGCGGAGCGGCCGGACCTTGTCACCGCGCCACTCGTCCTGGGCGGCGCCGCGGCGCAGGGCCGAGCGGCCGTTGTCGAGCAGCTGCGTCTCGCGACCGTCGTAGGCCTCGACGTCGCCGCGCTCGGTGATCCAGTCGGTGCGGAGCCGGGGGAGTCCGACTTCCGGATCGCCGCCGGGCCCTTCCGTGCAGTAGCGGTCGAACGTTTCGCCGTTGGTCAGCGCGACGCGGGTGAGCGGCACTCGGATGTCCGGGCGCGGGCCTTCGACGAGCACGCGGGTGTGGGCGTCGTGAACGGTCATGATCATGCTCCTTGCTGTTGGATGGACGTGAGATCGGTGAGGGCGCGGCGAGGTGCGGGCGCGGTGCTCACCGCACCGCTTCGAGCAGGCTGCCGACGAGGCGGCCGGGATGCTCCGCGCGCATCAGGGCTCCCATCACCGCGACGCCGTAGGCGCCCGCTCGACGGGCCGAGGCCGCATTGCCCGCGTGGATCCCGCCGAGGGCGTACACCGGGACGTCGTGTCCGGCGAAGGCGGTCGGATCCAGTGGCGGCCCGTAGCCCGGTTTGCTCGCCGTCGCGGCGAACGGCGAGAGGGTGGCGTAGGCGGCGCCCTCGGATGCCGCGCGGCCGACTTCGTCGGGCGTATGGCATGAGCGGCCGAACCACGATTCGGCACCGAGCGGGAGCCGGTCGATGCCGGTGCTCGTGCCTGCTGCCGCGCTCGGCAGGTGGACGGCGACCGCGCCGGGGAACGGCGCGCGCGAAGCGATCACCGTCAGTCCGGGCAGGTCCGCGAGGCGTCTCGCGAGCGCGGCACGCCGGGGGTACGGAAGGTCGAGCTCGCGGATCACCACCGTCGTCGCACCCGCCTCGGTGCAGGCTTGCAGCGTCGCGAACAACGAGCGACCGGGAGGCAACTGTACTCGGTCGGTGAGGATCAGCAGTCTGGGCATCGCGGGCGGCGTATGAGGGGCAGTGCTCACGCGATCAGCCCGGTCATCGGCGATGAGGCCCGCGCCGTCGCTCTGCGCGGGATCCGCCCGGCCGCGCGAGCGGCGCGACCGGCCTCGACGCCGAGTCGCAGCGCGGTCGCCATCGCCACAGGATCGTCCGCGCGGGTGATGGCGGTCGCGGCGAGCACCGCGTCGCAGCCCAGCTCCATGGCCAGCGCGGCATCGCTCGCGGTGCCGACACCGGCGTCGAGCACGACGGGCACGGCCACCGCGGCACGAACCGCTTCGATGGCGTGCGGATTGAGCACCCCGAGGCCGGATCCGATCGGCGAGCCCAACGGCATCACCGCCGCGCACCCGACGTCGATCAGGCGGCGGGCGAGCACCGGGTCGTCGGTCGTGTACGGGAGCACCACGAAACCTTCTCGCACCAGGGTTTCAGCGGCGTCGAGCAGCCCGACGGCATCGGGCAGCAGGCTCGTCTCGTCGCCGATGACCTCGAGTTTCACCCAGTTCGTGCCGAGCGCCTCGCGGGCGAGCTCGGCAGTCAGCACGGCCTCGCGCGCGGAGAGGCATCCGGCCGTGTTGGGCAGGATCCGCATCTCGCGGCGACGCAGCGTGTCCAGGAGGCCGCCGGGGGCCGTGCCCGAGGCGCGGCGCAATGACACGGTGACGAGGCCCGGCTCCGCGGCATCGATGACCGGTTCGAGGAGCGCCGGGCGCGGCAGCCCTCCCGTGCCGAGGAACAGGCGGGAGGAGAGCACCTCACCGGCGATGACGAGACTCATCCGCCCTGCACCGCCGTCACGATCTCGACCTCGTCGCCGTCGCGCAGCCGAGTGTCGGCGTGTCGATGACGCGGGACCACGACGCCGTTCAGCGCGACCGCGATCCCGTTCGATGCGGCCGGCACGAAGTCGGCGACGGTGCCGCCCGGCGGGATCGCGGCCGGTTCGCCGTTGAGCGTGATGGTCATGCGGTGGTCCTTTCAAGAGAGGTCAGGTCAGATCGGGCGAATCGCCGAGGATCGAGCGCGGGCTCGACGTGCCCGGATTCGACCTGGTCGGCGACCAGCTGTGCCGTGAGCGGCGCGAGCAGCACGCCGTGCCGGAAATGTCCGGCAGCGAGGATGACGCCCTCGAGGTCGGTGGCGCCGACGAGCGGCAGGTTGTCGGGCGTGCCCGGCCGGTCGCGGGCGATCGCCTCCGCGAACTCGGCCCGGTCGAGGCCGGGGATGAGCCGACGCGCGGAATCGAGCAGCCGGCTCACGCCGCCCACCGTCGCGACCGGCGGCCCATTGTGCTCCTCCGACGTCGCACCCACCACGACCTCGGCGACTCCCGCTCGGGCGGTGCGCGGCACCGCATACACCTGCTCGCCGTGCGCCCACCCCCGAATGGTGTGCCGCGGAGGGTCGCTGCTGCGAACGCGTACGATCTCGCCGCGGACCGGGCGCACCAACCGGTCGAAGGGGGCCGGCAATAGGGCGCCGGTCGCGACGATCGTGACGTCGTGGTCTGCTCGGCGGTCGAGCCCGTCGAGATCACCCGCCGCCTCGACGACCTCGACTCGCGACGCCAGTCGCCTGCGCAGCGCCGCGACGACGACGCGCGGGTCGACGCTGCGGTCGGGCAGGCGGGCGCCGCCCACGACCCGGTCGGAGAGCCCTGGTTCGAGTGCGAGCAGCTCATCGCGTGCGAGCTGCTCCGCCGTGACGTCGTGGGAGGCGAGCAGTTCGGCCTGCCGCAGAACCTGCTGGAGGTCGCCGTGATCGAGCGCCGCGAGCAGGGTGCCCTCCTCGCGGAGCGGCACATCGAGGCGGGCTGCGAAGTCGGGCCAGAGCGCGGCGCTGCGCGCACCGAACACGAACAGCTCGCTCTCGCCATGCCAGAGCTCGCCGGCCGGGCTGAGCATCCCGGCTGCGGCGTGCGAAGCGCCCGAGCCGGGCGCAGGATCCACGAGGGTCACGCGATGGCCACGGCGCACGAGCTCGTCGGCGCAGGCGAGCCCGATGATCCCGGCACCGAGGATCTTGACGCGCGACAGCACAGGAATCGTTCCTCACTTCCTTCGCCGGCATGATCCGGATCAGGTTCGACGGTCGGAGCGGAACAGCTCCATCTCAGCCCGCTGCCGCGGACTCCCGTGTGGGTTGGTGAGACCGACCATAGCGCATGCGGCTCGCCGGCGAACCGCGGCCGGCAGCTCGCGTTGACAGAACTGCGAGGTCCGCTAGGCTCGCTCGGAATGACACGGGGTGCCGCGCCCACCAGACGCCCGGCTGAGATCACACCCGTTGAACCTGATCTAGTTCGTACTAGCGAAGGGATGTCGCAATGCGCGATCGCCTGACTGCCGCCCCGGCCCGCACCGCACTCCACCTCTCGGTCTACCTCGTCACGGATGCCGTGCGCTGCGGTGCGCGCGGGGTGGAGTCCGTGGTGGCCGACGCGATCGACGGCGGGGTGAGCGTCGTGCAGCTTCGGGACAAGACCGCGGATGCCTCGGCGTTCCTGAGGCAGCTGGAGCGGCTGTCGAGCGTGGTCGACGGCCGCGCTGCGCTGCTCGTGAACGACCGGCTCGATATCGCGCTCGCCGCGCGGGCGTATGGGCTACCGGTCGACGGCGTGCACCTCGGTCAGGGTGATGCCGCGGTCTCGGTCGCCCGCGATCGTCTCGGGCCCGAGGCGATCGTCGGGCTCACCGCCTCCAGCGAGCCCCACCTCGCCGCGGTACGACGGATGCCGCGCGGCACGGTCGACTACCTCGGCGTGGGTGTCATCCGCGCGACTTCGACGAAGCCCGACCACGCGCCGGTGATCGGCGTCGCCGGGTTCGCCCGAATCGCGGCCGCCGCGGAGCTGCCGTGCGTGGCGATCGGCGGGATCACGCACGCCGATGTGCCTGCGCTCCGCAAGGCGAGAGCCGCAGGAGTGGCGGTCGTGTCGGCCGTCTGCGGGGCGACCGATCCGCGCGGTGCGGCGGCGCGGTTCGCGGCAGCGTGGCGGAGCGGGTGATGGATGTCGCGAGCCGGCGCGCACCTCGCGTGCTCAGCATCGCCGGCACCGACCCCTCAGGCGGTGCGGGGATCCAGGCCGACCTGAAGTCGATCGCCGCCGTGGGCGGCTACGGCATGGCGGTGGTCACCGCCCTCGTCGCGCAGAACACGCGAGGCGTGCGCAGCGTTCATGTGCCGCCGGCCGCATTCCTCGGCGCGCAGCTCGACGCGGTGAGCGACGACGTCGCGATCGATGCGGTGAAGATCGGCATGCTCGCGGACGCCGAGATCATCCGCACCGTCGCCAGATGGCTCGGCCGTGCCCGGCCGCCCGTAGTCGTACTCGATCCCGTGATGATCGCGACGAGCGGTGACCGACTGCTCGACGCGGATGCGGAAACGGCGCTTCGAGAGCTGATCCCGGCAGTGCACCTCATCACGCCGAACCTGAACGAGATCGCCGTGATCGCCCGCGAGCCTCGTGCCGACACCTGGGCTGACGCCCTCGTGCAGGCCGAACGGGTCTCGGCGGAGTACGGCGTACTGGTGCTTGCGAAGGGCGGGCACCTCGGCGGCGCGAGCTCGCCGGATGCCCTCGTCGATGCCCGCGGATCGCGCATCGTCGAGTTCCCCGGCGCCCGCATCCAGACCACCGCGACGCACGGCACCGGATGTTCGCTCTCGTCGGCGATCGCCTCCCTGCGCGCGGAGTTCGGCGAGTGGGAGCCCGCGGTGGCCGAGGCGCGGGCCTGGCTCCGGGAGTCCCTCGCGGGCGGCGAGTCGCTCGAGGTCGGGGCCGGCAACGGCCCGATCAGTCACTTCGCGGGTCTGTGGGCGCGCGGGGGCGTTCGCACCGCTCCGACTGCCGACGACGCCGTCGCGGGGCCGGTCGCCGGCGGCGGCGGGCTGAGTGGTGCGCGGCGAAGGATGTCCGCATGAACACGCCGTACGCCGCGCGGAGCGGATCGCGGCGTCCCGTCCCCCTCGTCGAACCCGGGCCGCAGCTCGCACCCGACCGCATCGCGCGGTTCAGCCGGCAGCTCATGCTCCCCGGCTTCGGCGAGCTCGCCCAGCGCCGCCTCGCTGCGGCGAGGGTGCTCGTAGTGGGCGCAGGCGGGCTCGGCAGCGCGCTCGTGCCGTACCTCGCGGGTTCGGGCGTCGGCACCATCGGCATCGCCGACGACGACACCGTGGAGCTGTCGAATCTGCACCGCCAGGTGAGCCACGGCGTCGCCGACATCGGCCGGTCGAAGGTCGACTCCCTCGCCGAGACCGTCGCGGCGATCGACCCGGCCTGCCTCGTGGTGCGCCACGGCGAGCGGCTCACCGCGGCGAGTATCCGGGGCATTCTCGCCGGATACGACCTGATCGTCGACGGGAGCGACAACTTCCCCACCCGGTATCTCACGAACGACGCGGCGGTGCTCGCCGGCACGCCCCTCGTCTGGGGCGCGATCCTCCGCTACCACGGCCAGGTCGGGGTCGCGTGGCACCCGCATGGCCCGACCTACCGCGACCTGTTCCCCGTGCCGTCCGCACCCGGCGAGGTGCCCTCCTGCGAGCTGGGCGGGGTGCTGCCGAGCGTGTGCGCGACCGTCGGCGCACTCATGGCGACCGAAGTCGTGAAGGTCATCACCGGCGTCGGCGAGCTCTTGCTCGGTCGTGTCCTGACCCTCGATGCGCTGACCGGCCGCACCCCGGAGATCTCCTACGAGGCGATCGCGGATGCCCCTGAGATCACGAGCCTCATCGACTACGAGATCTTCTGCGGCATCGACCCGTCGAGCGCGGGCGAACCCGACGGCATCGCTGCCGAGGCATCCGCTCGACCGGTCACGGCCGCCGAACTGCTGGCGCGCCTGCGCGGCGGCGCGCCGCTGCGCCTCGTCGACGTGCGCGAACCCGCCGAGGCGGAGCGCCGCCGCATTCGCGGGAGCGAACTCTTCCCGCTCGGGGAGGTCGCGTCGGGCGGCGGGCCGAAGCCCGGCGACGTGCCGATCGTCGTCTACTGCGAACAGGATCCGCGCTCTCGACGAGCCGCGCGGACACTTCGCGCACTCGGGCATTCCGACGTGGTGTACCTCGCCGGCGGCATCGCTGCCTTCTCGGGGGTCGCCCCCGATTTCGTGCACCGCTGAGCTGAATCGCCCGTCGGCCGGCGCCGGTCGGCCGGCGCCCGTCGCCGGTCGCCCGTCGCCGGGCGCAGAGAGCCAGTGCGTCCACGCTCAAGGGTCACGTCCGTGAACCCAGTGGGTCCACCACCCGAGGATCCGTTCGCACCAGAAAGCCAAGGTCATCAAACCTCTGACGTGGCTGAACTTCCCAGAGTTGCGGAAGCGCGCCAAGAATACGCGGTTGACGAACCCCAACCCTCTCAATACGTTAAAGGTGTTACGTCATTCGACTAATGTATGGAGAGCAAATCAATGAAGATACTCACTCGTCATCGCGCGACCGGGGCGGTTGCCGCCCTGACGCTCGTGGCCGCCGGAGTCGTCGCGATCGGGCAGCCGGCGGTCGCCAGCCCGAATCCGACGCTGACCGTGGTCGTCGCACCACATGGCAAAGCAGGTGCCCCCGCGGGCGACATCGTCGTTCCCTCGATCCACGCTGCGCAGAGCGTCGTCAAGAACAAGGCGGCTTCACGTGACGTGCGCGTGCTCCTCGACGGAGGCACGTACGAGCTCGACGCCCCCCTGCGCTTCGACGCGAAGGACGGCGGGGCGAACGGCCACACCGTCACGTGGGCGAGCGCCCCTGGTGAGCAAGCCGTGCTCTCGGGCGGCCACGCCCTGACCGGGTGGACGCTGCACGATCCTGACCAGAACATCTGGGTGGCCGACGTCGCACCGGGGACCGAGTCTCGACAGCTCTACGTCGACGGGCAGCCCGCCGAGAAGACGAAGCTCCTGCTTGGTGCCGACAAGCGGGACCGCGCGCACCTCACCTGGACCGAGACCGGCATCACGCTGAACGACGACCGCTTCGGCGACCTCGGCGCGCTCGGCAACCACGCCGACCTCGAGCTCGTGAGCATGGGCTCGTTCACGGACCGCATCTCGCCGGTCGACTCGATCGTCGGCAGCGACATCAACATGGTGCAGCCCGCGTGGGAGAACAACAACTTCGGCTACGACACGCTGAAGTCGCCGTACAACCGCGGGGCGCTCTACCTCGTGAACGCCTACGAGTTCTTCGCGAACGCCGACGAGTGGTACCTCGACTCGCCCGCCGGCAAGGTCTTCTACAAGGCCGCCGACGGCGCGACCATGGACGGTGTCGACGTGCGCCTCCCCGAGCTCGAGACGCTCGTCGAGGTGGGCGGCACCTACGACCGGCCGGTCACGGGGCTGTCCTTCGAGGGTATCGAGTTCGCGCACACCACCTGGCTGCGGCCGAGCTCGAAGTGGGGCTACGCCGACCAGCAGAGCGGCGCGCACATCGTCGGCGAATACACCCCGCCGGCCGACTACCTGACGACCTGTCAGGACGGATGCCCCGAGTTCGAGCAGACCCGCAACGAATGGTGGCAGATCCCTGCCGCGGTGCAGGTGTCCGCGGCCGACCACGTCACCTTCCAGGGCAACCGGTTCGACCAACTCGGCTCGGTGGGCCTCGGCATCGGCATGGACCCGAACGCTCACGCCACCGGCGTCGGCTACGGGGCATCCGATATCGACGTGCTCGGCAACGAGTTCGCCGACCTCGGCGGCTCGGGCATCGTCGTCGGCGGCGTGCAGCCCGACGCGCACCACCCGAGCGACGAGCGCATGACCGTGAAGGACATCACCATCGTCGACAACACGATCACCCGTGTCGGACAGAGCTACCGCGACAGCGCCGGGATCCTCTCGACGTACGTCACGCGCGCAGAGATCTCCCACAACACGCTGACCGACCTGCCGTACGACGGCATCGACATCGGCTGGGGCTGGGGCATCAACGACCCGGGTGGCAACCAGTACTACAAGGACGCAGGACTGTTCGAGTACCAGCCCGTCTACGACACCCCCACCACGTTCCGCGACAACCACGTGGCGTACAACCTCATCTACGACACGAAGAACGAGATGCACGACGGCGGCAGCATCTACACCCTGTCGTCGGGTCCCGGCACGGTGATCGAGCGCAACTACATCTACGACAGCCGTGAGACCTTCGGCATGCTGATCGACCAGGGGTCGCGGTACATCGAGGTGCGCGAGAACGTGATCCTCGATTCGAGTCGGTACATCTACGTGAACGCCGACACGAAGGGTCCCGAGATCTTCAACACCCTCGACCTCCAGTTCACGAGCAACTGGTGGACGGGCGGGCGCGAGCGGTACGTGCGGTTCCCCGAGTACCGCACCTACTGGACCGACGAGGTCGACCTCAACGGGGTTCCCCGCGAGGAGTGGCCCGACGAGGCCAAGCGGGTGATGGCGGAGGCCGGCGCGCGGCGCTGACCTCCAGAGCACGAAAGGCTGCGGCCCGCCGGGATCCCGGCGGGCCGCAGTCGTTGCATGCGTGACTACGTGATCCGTCCCCGATACGGCACCGTGCCGATCGAGCTGACATCGACATCGCGAGCAGGGTCGTCGACCCGGTACAGACCGTCGTCCGCCGCGAAGAAGGTCGGCGCATCGGGATAGGCAAGGTCTGCAGGCAGGGGCTCGCGATCGGTCCACGAGAAGAACGACCTCGCGAAGGTGTCGCGGTCCTTCCGGCCATAGAGGCTCAGGTCGCCCGCGGTCAGCGGGCTGAGGATGCACCAGTGCACGTCGTCCTCGACCCAGTAGGCACGGTCCGAGAGCAGCACCGACTGGCGGTCGGATGCCGCGAACACGTGATCCCAGAACTGTTCATCGGTCGGCGACCAGTGCATCAGGAACATGAGGTCGTGAGAGTGCCACGCTGTGCTCGGCGCGACATCCGCCTCGTTGTGCCAGCCGGTGGCAGACGCGAAGTAACCCGCCGGTGTCTGGTACGCGGCGTAGGTGCCGAGGCAGCGATCCACGAAGGCCGAGAGCTCTGCGTCCTCGCCCTCGGCGAGCACCTCCGCGATCCCACGGAGGCTCAGGCCCATGCCCGCGATGAGCATCGGCGTCGTCGAGAGCAGGGCACGGTCGCCCATGAGATACCAGTACCGGTGGTAGCGGGTCTCGCCGCGATCGTCCGTCCACGCCGAGCGGGCGACGTGGCGGCAGATCGCGCGGGCCTCCTCGAGGAGATCCGGGCGGCCGTAGCGTCGTGCCGCGAGCACGAGGGGGACGACCATGAGGCCGTAATACTCGGCCGGCTCGAGGATGCCCCCGCGGAGGCGGTCGGCGGCGACACGGAACGTGCCGACGCTGTCGTCGTCGGGAACCCCGCGCACATGGTGCAGGGCGATGAGCGCATCGAGGTCTTCGGGAATCTCGTCGGCGTAGCTCTCGTCGCCGGACAGCTCGGTGTAGAGGAGCTTGACCCAGACGCGGGCGTACTCCTGGTTGCAGGTGCCGTCCGGCCCGGGACGCCCGCCGCCGTAGACCACGCAGGCGTCGAGGTTCGCCCGAACCGCCGCGAGCACCTCGCCGCGCTCGTCATCGGACAGGTACCGGCCGGCATGCCGCAGCCCCTCGAGCAGTCCGAGGCTTCCGACCATGTTGTGGATGAGCCCGGACGTCGCGGATTCGCCGACCTGGAAGCCGATGTGCGCGTACTGGCCGTCGGGCTGCACCGTTCGGGCCTGGAAGAGCATGAGCCGACGCCAGAGTTCGAGTCCCCGCTCGTCGTAGCGGCGACCGAGCGCCTCGCCGAACGCCGCGGTCGCGGGTGCCGAGAACGCCTGGTGCCCGCTCGTGAAGTCGAGGAACGTCGCCGGGTTCGTGCCCCACACGCTGTGGTTGTGGAATCCGCGGATCTCGCCGCCCTCGCCGACCCAGGTGCGCATCCAGCGGGCGAGTGCCGCGACGTCGGGGCGGCGGGGCGCCGAAGGCGCCGGTGCGTCGGTGCGGTGAGCAGGAAGTGCATCGGGGGCTGCGGCTTCGGCGGGGTTCACTGGCGGGCCTCTCGGATCGGTCGGGCGCGCGCGGCCCAGAGCAGGCCGCGCTGGATCATGGTGTTCGTCGGGAGCTGCGTCAGATCGCCCACGCGGTGTCCGAGGGTGCAGACGAAGACCCGCCCGGCACCCCATCGGCGGGTCCAGGTCACGGGCATGGCGGCCGGCTCGCCCCACTCCCCACCGGGTTCGACGTCGAAGACGGTGCTCGCGAGTACGGTGTTGTGCGAGTCGGAGAGCACCCAGTACTGCTCGGTGTGCACCGCGAAGTCCTCGAGCCCGGCGACGATCTCCCCGTCGCGCTCGGGCTCCGCCTCGATGCGGACCGTGTAGTCCTGGAATCCCTCGGGGTGGAACAGGAAGCGGCCGCCGACCATGCGGAGGTAGGCGGCGTTCGCGACGTTGGTGCCGATGATGCCACCGTGCCAGCCCGCGAACCCGGTGCCGCCGCGAACTGCGGAGACGAGGTTGGACTCCTGCGCCGCGGTGAGCGCGCCACCCGACCAACTGTGCACGACGAGGTCCGTCGCGGCGAGGCGTTCGTCGTCGTCGTAGACGGCGAGGTCGTGGCTGATCTCGACCGCGAACCCCTGCGTTTCGAGATGTGGGATGAAGAGCTCGGTGCAGCCGACTGGGTCGTGGCCCTCCCAGCCGCCGCGGACGACGAGGGCGCTGCGTGGGCGGCTCGCTCGGCCCGCTCGTTCGGTCGCGTGCGACGCCATCAGCGTCGTCCTCCGATCTGCTCGGGGTACTCGAACGGCGCTCCCTCGACGAATCGTCGCACCTCGGCCACCGCGTTGGCCCCCATGCGATGCAGTTCGGTGCCGATCGAGCCGGCGAGGTGCGGGGTCAAGGTCACGTTCGGCAGGCTCCAGAGCTCGTGGTCGCGCGGCAGCGGCTCGGGCTCGGTGACGTCGAGGATGGCGCGGATCCGGCCGGTCCGCAGCTCGCGGACGAGTGCGTCCTGGTCGACGACCGCACCACGGGCGGTGTTGAGCAGTGTCGCGCCGTCGCGCATCGAGGCGAGCAGCCGTGCATCGATCTGCCCGATCGTCGCGGGTGTGACCGCCTGGTGGAGCGAGACGACGTCGCTCGTCGCCATCACCTCGTCGAGCGAGGCCATGCGCACACCGAGTCCTTCGGCCCGGGCGGGCGTCAGCGACGGGCTGAAGGCGACGATGTCGAGGTCGAAGGGCTTCAACAGCTCGATCAGCACCTGCGCGATCTGCGAGAGGCCGACGACGCCGACCGTGCGGCGGTAGTTGCCGATGCCGGTCAGTTCGTGCTCCCGGTCGGGCAGGGCGCGCTGCTCGCGGTACCGGTGCTCCACCGCGAAGGCGTCCTTGCCTGCGAGCAGGATCATCGCGAGGGCGTACTCGGCCACGGGGATCGCATTGACGGTGCGCGCGTTCGCCGCGAGGAGGCCGCGCTCTGCCCAGCGCTCGGGGGTGTCGAGGCAGGTGACGGCGACGCCGCCGAGGTAGACGAGCGCACGCAGTGCGGGAGCATCCTCGACGGCGATTCGCGGCGCACCCCAGCCGCCCAGCACGATCTCCGCGCCTTCGAGCGCGGCGCGCCCCGCGTCGTCGAGTTCGGTGACGACGACGCCGGGGTCGATGTCGGCGAGCGCCTGCAGTTCGGCGAGCATCTCGGCGGTGAAGAGCTGGCCGACCAGCGAGCCCGGACTCATCGCGAAGACCGCCTTCGGTCGCATGCCACGCCTCTCGTCTTGGCGCGTCCGACCGGCGCGCCGATTCCGTCGGTCTGACATTCATAACACATCAGATGAATCTGGGAAAGCCCTTGCCCGAGCGATAGATCATACGTACGATCCCTAGGTGTTCCATGTGCTCCGGCAATGAGGGCGGCTGCGACGGTCCGATCCGATCCGACACGGCCGCCTGCTCGTCGCCGCGTGTGCACCGATGAGAGACAAGGGAGATCTCAATGAGGAGAACGCAATCCGGCGACACGAGGTCGGTGCCTCGCCGATGGCCTGTCGCCCTCGTCGCGGCCATCGCGCTCGGCGCCATGTGCGCCGCGCCGGCGGCAGCGAACGCGGCGTCGCAGTCGACGAGCGCGTCCGCGGCCGAGCTGGTCGTCTACGTCTCGCCTGACGGCGACGACGCGAGCGACGGCACGATCGATTCGCCACTGCGCACGATCACGGCCGCTCGCGATGCGCTGGCAGGCAGGACGAGCGCGGATGCGCCGGGCACGGTCTGGATCCGAGGCGGCGAGTACGTGCTCGACGACGCGATCACGCTTGCGGGCGACGAGCACTCGTGGGTGACGTACGCCGCCTATCGCGGCGAGGACGTGCAGATCACCGGCGCCCATCAGCTCTCGGCCGACGGGTGGCAGAAGCTCAGCGAGATGTCGGACGACGCGCTCGCCGAGCCGCAGTTCTCGTCGCAGTCGCGACTGCACGACGAGAGCGCTCGCGCCGGCGCCTGGGTGTACGACCTCGGCGCGGCCGGCGTCGAACCCGGCACGCTGTACAAGAACGGCTTCAACTGGCTCCAGCAGCCGTTCGCGCCCGAGCTCGCCGTCGACGGCACGCTGCAGACGCTTGCCGAGTATCCGAACGACGACTCCTGCACGACCTCGCAGACGGACTGTCACCTCTGGGGCACGGGCAGCAAGTGGGGCGCGACCGCGCCGCGCGACCTCATGCACGTCGACCTCGAGGGTCGGTTCGGCGTCGAGGACGACTGGCAGGCGAGCGGCACCTCGCCGCGCGCGCAGTTCGAAGACAAGAAGCAGCAGTTGCCCGACGGCGTCTCGCGCGACACCTGGTCGCAGGACGAGCTCCGCAAGATGACTCCGGCGATCTTCGAGGTCGGCGGCCGGGCGCTCGAAGGCGACCGCTACCAGGGCTGGGCGCCCGAAGCGGTGCCGACCGTGCACGACTGGGGCACCCGCGGGTTCGGCGAGTACGCCGACATCCCGGTGCAGGCAGACCCCGAGTGGATCGAGGACATCGACAACTCCCGGTACGAGACCGAGGGCTGGCTCGCGGGCTACCTCGGCAACAACTACGCGAACGAGATGGTCCGGATGCTCTCGTGGAGCGGCACGACCCTGTACACGAAGTACCCCTCGATGTACATCCCGGTCGACGGGTACACCAAGGTGAAGGCCACCAACGTCCTCGCCGAGCTGGACGCGCCCGGCGAGTACTACATCGACCGCTTCGAGGGCAACGACGTACTGTACTTCATGCCCGAGGGCGGCACGATCGACGGCAAGCAGATCACCCTTTCGGCGTTCGACGAGAACTTCTTCACGCTCGAGGGCACGACCGGGGTCGTGCTGCGCGATCTGGCGATGTCGAACTCGCTCGTGAGCGGGGTCCAGCTGCTCGATGCCGAGGACACGCTCATCGATGGCGTCGAGATCTCGAACGTGAGCATGGACGCCATCCGGATCGGCGAGACCACCGAGACGATCACCGCGCTGCCCGACTACGAGACCGTGCGCGGCGGACACGGCAACGTCGTCCGGAACTCGTTCCTGCACGACCTCGGCGGCGGCGGAGTGCTGCTGGGGGGCGGCGACCGCGACACGCTCGAGCGCGGCGACAACGTCGCGCACCACAACGAGATCACCCGCTTCTCGAAGCTCGCCACCTACACTCCGGCGGGCTACCTCTACGGCGTCGGCAACTCGTTCGAGTACAACTACGTGCACGATGCGCCGCACATGGCCGTCCAGATCATGGGCAACGACATGAAGGTGAATCACAACCACTTCTTCGACGTGCTCCAGAACGCGGGCGACCAGGGCGTCGTCTACACCGGGCGCGACTACACCTACCTCGGCAACGAGGTCGCGTACAACCTCTTCGAGAAGGTCGGCGGCAAGAACGACGCGTTCTACATGGACGACGGCGTCTCGGGCATGCGCTTCCACCACAACGTGGTGAAGGACTCCCACTCGGGGGTGTTCTTCCAGTCGGGCCACAGCAACACCGCGAACGACAACGTGTTCATCGACGTCGCCCGCACCGGGCACGATCAGCTCTACCACCGCAAGGGCGAGAAGGGGCTGCCGGTCTCGAACGCCTGGGTCGTGCAGAGCCGGTTCAACGCGTACCTCGATGTTCGCGAGGGCGAGAAGTACAGCTCGACGCCCGAGATCATCGAGGCGTGGGTCGAGCACTACACGAATGGCGCGGCCGAGTACTCCGACGGCACCCCGATCGCCTTCCCCGAGATCGACGACTGGTACGTCCCCCGCGTGACGGAGACCGGCGAACCCTGCACCGTCGCCGACTACGCGGTCGATGCCACGAACGGATGCAGCCGCTCGGACATCTGGGAGAACGAGGACTCGCTCTACGTGCAGGCGCGCAACGAACTCGACCACTCGGTGATCATCGGCGGCGGCGAGTACCAGGGCAGCACGAACACGTTCGCGAATCCCGCGTCGTCGTACTCGCTCTCGCGCTGGAGCGACAAGATCAACACGAACCTCGTGAAGCCCGATTCCGTCGAGGCCGCCGGACTCGACCTCGAGACCCTGCAGTTCTCGTCGTCGGGCGCCGTCGCCGAGTCGTTCGGCGCGGAGTGGGTCGAGCGATGGAACGGGCTCGTCTCGCGCGACGGCATGGGTCGTCCCGACCGTGGCGACGCAGCGGCGCTGTGGACCGAGGTCGATCGCGCCGAGCGCTTCCTCGCCACCGACCCGGTCGGGGACACCGCGGGCCTCGAGGACGCGCTCGGGGCGGCGGTCGCGGTCGGCGACGCCACCGATGCGTCCCAAGCGCACATCGACGAGGCACTCGCCGCGCTGACGACGAGCATCGAGGCGCTGCTGCCCCCGGTGCCGGGCCGCGTCGTCCTGAGCGACGACAACTCCCACGACGGCATCCGCGGAAGCTCCTTCACCGTCACCGCGAACATGTGGTGGGGGGAGAACGGAACGAGCTTCCGCCTCTTCGAAGATGGAGTCGTCGTCGCCGAAGTCGCGCTGGACGCCGACACGCCCTCGGCGCAGAAGGTGACCGTGCCGATCAGCGGCAAGCCGAACGGCGAGTACACCTACACCTGCGAGCTCGTGAACTTCACGGGCGCGACACCCTGTGCCGCGCACGTGGTCAAGGTCGATGCGGCGGCGCCGGCGAAGCCGGTTCTCTCGCACGACAATCGAGACCGGAACGGTGACTACACCGTGACCGCCGACCTCCGGTGGGGCACGAATGCGACGTCGTGGTCGCTCAGCGAGGACGGCGTCGAGATCGCGACCGGCGAGCTTGCGGATGCGACGCCGCAGGCGCAACGCGTCAGCGTGGCGCTGGAGGGGCGCGGCTCGGGGGCGCACAGCTACGTCATGAAATTCATGAATGCGCTCGGCCAGAGCGAGAGCAAGGCCATGGTCGTCGACGTCCGCTGACGGCGGGCGGAGGGAGGGGCGTCGCCGAGTCGATCGACGGCGCCCCTGCTGCGCGAGGGGGCGAGGGATCGCGATTCTGGGGAAAGCGCTTGCCCGATTCAGGCTTGGCGCGTACGATGTATACGTCATATGTCCTATGGGTCGTATTGCCCAGGGACCCGAGCATCGTCCCGCACCCGAGCGGGATCAGGAGAGGAGACAACGATGTCTGGAACCGGAAGACGACGAGCACCGTGGATCGCGGCCGCTGCGGTCGCGCCCCTGATGGTCCTGAGCGCCTGCTCGTCGCCCGGCGCCGGCGCCGAGGGCGATGGCGAGGTCGGCGGCGAGGTCCGCATGCTCGTGAACATCACCGACAACCTGACCCAGGCGAAATGGGAGGCGCTCGTCGCCCCGTTCGAGGAGGAGACCGGGGTCGACGTGAAGATCGAAGGCCCGACCGGCCAATCGGTCGCCGAGACCTTCCCCGCCCTGCTCGCCGCAGGGACGGCTCCCGACGTGATCGAGTCGATCTTCCCCACCGTCGACACGGCGCCCGAGATCCTCGACCTCACCGACCAGGCATGGGTCGCGGAGACGCCCATGGTCGACACCTACTCGACCGACGGCCGCACCAACGTCGTCGGCGTCGGCACCCAGGCGCAGTCCGTCCTCTACTACAACAAGGACCTCTTCGCCCAGGCCGGCATCACCGAGACCCCGAAGACCTGGGAGGAGTTCGACGAGGCCCTCGCCGCGCTCGACGCCGCGGGGGTCGAGCGCCCCATCGCGTTCGCCGCCGACTGGGCGACGGGTGTGCAGGCGCAGCAGGTCTGGCACCCGCAGCAGAACCTCACCACGCCGGCGTGGCAGCAGGCCGTGGCCGGCGGCGAGAGCACGCTCGGCGAGCAGTTCGAACCGCTCTTCGAGCACCTGAGCGACTGGATCGACGCCGGATACACCACCGCCGACGACGTCGCGACCGACTCGGGCACCCAGGAGGCGAACTTCATCGCGGGCACGGTGGGCATCTACCCGATGGGCTCATGGTTCACCACGACGCTCGCCGCGAGCCCTCCCTCGTTCGAGGTCGGCGTGTTCACCCCGCCAGTGGACGAGGCATCCGACGCGCCCGGCCCGATCGGCGCGACGCTCGCCTACCCCTACATGGTGTGGAACGGCTCGTCGAATGTCACCTCGGCGACCGCGCTCGTCGAGTACCTCGCCACCGACGAAGACGCGATCAAGGCGCAGGCCGCGATGGACAGCTTCAGCCGCCCCGGACTCGACGTCTCGACGAATGAGTACGACGCCCTCGTGCAGGGCCTCGTCGACGCGGCCCCCGAACTCGTGGTCCCCGGCAACCAGACCGTCGGCGACTACGCGCTGCCGGTGGCGGGGTTCAACGCGAAGTTCACCGAACTTGTGCAGGGCCTCTGGCAGGGCCGCTCGCCCGCCGAGGTCGCCGCCGACCTCACCGCCTGGTACGACGCGGAGCAGACCGGCTGATCATGTCGGCGAGCAATGCAACGCTGTCGCGGGGGCGCACCTCGTCGTCCGGGGTGTCCACCCCGGACGCGGGGGACGCCCCCGCGTCCCGCGGTACCGGCCGGGGAGCGCCCGGCCGCCGCACGCCGTCGGCATCGAGGCGCCGCCGCATCGACGTCCAGCGCCTGTTCGACGGCGCGCTGACCATTCCGGCCCTCGTGGTGTACGTCGGCCTCATGGTCGTCCCCGTCGGATTCGCGGTCTACTACTCGTTCACGAGGTACAACGGCATCCCGTCGCAGAGCCCCGAGTGGGTGGGCTTCGACAACTACCTGCGCATCTTCGAGGATCCCGCCGGTGAGATGCATTCCTCGATCACGGTCACCGTCGTGATCGCGGTGCTCGGCTCGTTCCTCGTGAACGGCATAGCACTCGGGCTCGCGCTGCTGCTGCACCGGCCCTCGAAGTTCAACAGCGTCGGTCGCGCGATCATGTTCTACCCGCACGTCCTCTCGGCACTCGTCGTCGGCTTCCTCTGGCAGGCGCTGCTCGGCCCGCAGGGCGCGATCAACGCGCTCATGACACAGTTGCAGGGCACGACCCTGCCCTTCCTCTCCGATCCCGACTGGGCGCTGTACACCCTCGTCGGCGTCATCGTCTGGGCCCAGTTCGGCGTACAGCTCATCCTGTACATCGCCGGCCTGCAGGCCGTCTCGCCCGAGCTGCAGGAGGCCGCACGCATCGACGGCGCCACCCGCTGGCAGGTGTTCCGGCACGTGACCTGGCCGGCGCTCGCGCCGACGGTCACCGTCACGATCATCACGTCGGTGCTCTCGCTCCTCAAGGTCTACGACGTCGTCCTCGGCCTGACGAACGGCGGCCCGGGAGACGCCACGCAGACGTGGGCCTACGAGATCCTCGCGGTCTCGTTCGCGAACAACCGCGTCGGCCTCGCGTGCGCCCAGGCGGTGCTGCTCATCGTCGCGGCCGGCATCCTCTCGTTCACCATCATCACCATGCGGCGCCGCGCCGACGAAGGGGCGGAGGCCGCCTGATGAGACGCACCAATCGCATCACGAACACCGTTCGCATCGCATTCCTGTCGGTGCTCTCGCTCGCCATGCTCGTGCCGATGTACATCATGATCGTGAACGCGTTCAAGCCGCAGCAGGAGATTCTGCTGTCGCCGCTCGGCCTCGATCTCGGCACCGCCTCGACCGAGTACCTCGAGGCGGCGTGGAACAGCACGCAATTCCCCGTGGTCGAGGGCTACGCGTTCACGATCTTCCTCGTCGTCGCCTGCAACCTCGTCGCGATCGGCTTCTCGATCCCGGCGGCGTACGTCATCGCGCGAACGCCGGGCATCGTCTTCGCCGCGCTCCTGATGTTCTTCGTCGCGGGCATGTTCATTCCGGCGCAGATCATCCTCGTCCCGGCGATCTTCGTGCTCAAGGCCCTCGGGCTCATGGGGACCATCCCGGGGCTCGTGCTGTTCATGTCGGCCTCGATGATCCCGTTCACGCTGTTCATCTTCAGCGGATACATCCGCATGTTGCCGCGCACCCTCGACGAGGCGGCGGCGATCGACGGAGCCGGGCGGCTGCGCGTGATCTGGACGATCATCTTCCCGCTCATGAAGCCGATCGTGGCGACGGCGTTCATCCTCAACACCTTGAGCGCGTGGAACGACTTCGTGAGTCCGCAGCTCATCCTCGGTCCGGGCTCCCAGGCGAAGACCATCACGACCGGCGTGTACGCCGCGGTGTCGTCGTACTCGACGAACTACGAGGTCGTGTTCCCGACCCTGCTGCTCGCGGTGGCTCCGATCCTCGTGATCTTCATCGCACTGCAGCGATTCATCCTCGGGGGGCTCGCCGCGGGCGCCGTCAAGGGGTGAGTTCGACACCCCATCGCCGCAGTGAGCGGGTGGCTATCGCCGCGGGCTGGGCGGACGCCGGCGCTCCCATGCGTCGAGGATGTGCGCGCGCATCCGCTGCTCCGCCGCGTCGGGGTCGCCGGCCTCGATGGCGGCGAAGACCTGCTCGTGCTCGTCGAGTGTCACGTCGAGCTGGCTGTGCAGGTGGAAGCGGGCGCTTTCGCGCGCCTGTCCGAACAACGTGTTGACGAGATTGACGGCGAGCCGATTCGCGGTCATCTCGCCGACGGTCGCGTGGAAGACCACATCTGCGGCGCTGAATTTCTTCTCGTCCTCGATCGTGTCGCGCATGAGGACGAGTGCCTCGCGCAGACGCTCGAGCTCTTCGGGCGTCCGGCGACCGGCCGCATCGCGCGCGATGACGCCCTCGAGCGATGCGCGCACGTCGCTGAGATCGTCGAGGATGCCGAGGGTGGCATCGTTGGCGACGAGCGCGGACAGCACGGTCGCGTCGACCATGTTCCACGATTCGGCGGTCAGCACCTGCGTGCCGCGCCCCTGGGCCACCGTCACGAGGCCCTTCTCCTCGATGCGCTTGACCGACTCCCGGATGACCGTGCGGCTCACCCCGAACTGCTCGCACAGCACGGCCTCGGGGGGAAGTGAGCTTCCCGGAGGGAGATCTCCGCGCACGATGGCATCCACGAGGTCGGCGACGACAGTCACACCGAGGCGGGGCGCCTTGGCGCGCGCGGCGATCGTCGGGTACGCGGAACTCGGTTCCGCACTGACCGCTTCGATTGACATGGCCACAGCATATCGGCCGTTGCTAGTCACACCTATGACCTTTCGCTTGCAGTTTGATAAGACGTATGATGTAATCAGTCTATCCCACTCAGGGTGTGTCGTCAGAGACGCCGACCAGAACAGGAAGCGACATGTCACAGCAAACGTCCTCCCGACGCCGAGTCACTCGGCTCATGACCGTGGTGGCCGCAGCGGCCGCCGGTCTGCTCGTCCTCAGCGGGTGCGCCCCCACTGCGTCCGGCGGCGGTGAGGGAAGGTACGGCTTCACCGAAGCCGAGCAGGTGCCCGACAGTGAGATCACCGTCTGGGTCGACGCGTCGCGGGAGCCCGCGGTCACCGCCTTCCAGGAGGCCTACCCCGACATCCCGGTCAAGCTCGAGACCTACGACGGCAACGCCGGTGGCAGCGGATCGTTCCAGAGCAAGATCACCCTGATGGACCAGGCCGGCGAGGGCTGGCCCGACGTCGTCTTCTCCACGCAGCAGAACGACGCGATCTGGGCCTCGAAGCAGACCCTCAACGGTGAGCAGGGCTTCGCGGCGCCGCTCAACAAGGGCTTCCTCGACCAGGACTTCCTCGACGGCTTCGCGCCCGGCTCGCTCGACTACGCGACGATCGATGGCACGGTCTACGGCCTGCGCAACGACCTCGCCCAGACCGTCTTCTTCTACAACCAGACGCTGCTCGACCAGTTCGGCTACGAGGTTCCGACGACCTGGGAGGAGTACGGCGCCCTGGGCGACAAGCTCGCGGCCGAGCACCCGGGGTACATCCTCGGCAGCATGGGCGACAGCTTCATGACCTACGTCTACTACGGCGGTTCCGAGTCTCCGGTCTTCCAGTCTCCCGAGACTGCCGTCTTCCACTCCGACACGAGCGACGCGAACGCTGAGGGCATCTCGAAGATCATCGACGGCATGCTCGCCAATGGCACCCTCGTGCAGGACAGCTTCTTCAGTGCCGAGTTCGCAGCCAAGTACGCCGACAAGCTCGTCGGCGTTCCGGGCCCGGTCTGGTACACCGGCGCCATCTTCCAGGGCGGGCTCGCCACGCCGGCGGGTCAGATCGGTGTCGCCCCGCCTCTCTCGTGGGAAGGCGGCGACGTCGCAGCCGGCAACGTCGGTGGCGGCCAGTGGTACGCCTCCAGCCACTCGAAGAACCTCGACGCCGTCAAGACCTTCCTCGAGTTCGTCACGAGCGCCGACGAGTTCCAGGTCGAGGCGTCGTCGGGATACCCCGCCTACACGCCTGCGGCGGAGAAGTGGCTCGACAAGCAGGCCGAGGCGGCCTACTTCGTGAACGACGACTTCAAGACCGTCATGTCGGATGCCGCGGCTCAGGTCTGGGATGGCTGGAACGTCACCTCGTGGAGCCCCGAGACTGCGTGGGCGAAGGTCGTCATCCCCGGCATCGCCGCGGGCGAGACCGTCGAGTCCCTGCTGCCGGCTTGGCAGGAGGAGCTCGAGAACGAGGCCACCGTCAATGGGTACACGGTGAAGTGACATGACCGTCACTGCTCCTCCCGCTCCGGTCGACGCCGTCCCCACCGGGCGACGTCGGCCGGGGCGCCGGCGCGCCAGCCGGGTGAACGCAGGACAGTCGCGGTACGGCTACATCTTCGTCAGCGGTTACACGCTGCTGTTGCTGGCCTTCGGCCTGCTCCCCACGCTGTACGCCATCTACCTCGCGTTCACTCGCAACGGCGCCTTCGTCGGCGTCGACAACTTCGTCCGCGTGTTCAACGACTACCGGTTCCTTCCGGCCGTCGCGCACGTCGCGCTCTACATCGTGTACTGGCTCGTCAGCCTCATCGTGCTCGTCGTGATCCTCGCGATCGTCGTGCATGCCATCCGGGTGCGGTGGCTCGGCAACACGGCACGGTTCCTGTTCTACATCCCTGGCGCCATCGCCGGCGCCTCGAGCGTGCTGCTCTGGCTGTTCGTCCTCGACCCGACGGTGAGCCCGGTCTCGGCGCTCCTCAAGGGCATGGGGTACGAGTCGCTGGTCAATGTCGTGGCGGTCGACAACCTTCCCGTCGTCTTCACGGTGATCGCCTTCTGGGCGGGTGCCGGCGGATGGATCGTCATCATGTACGGCGCGCTCAACAACATCAGCGCCGACATCATGGAAGCCGCGCGCATCGACGGCGCGAATGCGATCCAGACGGCCTGGCACATCCAGCTCCCGATGCTGACCAAGTGGATCAGCTACATGGGCATCATGTCCCTGGCTGCGGGCACGCAGCTCTTCGTCGAGCCGAAGATCCTCGCGCAGGCGACCAAGAACGTCGTGCCCGAGGACTACTCCCTCAACCAGCTGGCCTACCTCTACGCCTTCCGGCAGGGCGACTTCTCGGGATCCGCGGCGATCTCGCTCATCCTGCTGGTCGTCGCACTCGGACTGTCGGCCGTCTTCATCTTCCGCGGAAAGCTGTTCGAACGTGACTGATCTCGCCGTGCGCCGTCGACGCGCACTCACCCCAGGACAGTGGATCGGGCGTGCGCTCGTGACGATCATCCTGCTCGTCTTCGCGGCCTTCTTCATCCTCCCGATCATCTGGCTGCTGCTGGCTCCGACGAAGACCAACACCCAGCTCCTGCTCGACGGCCCGTTCAGCTTCGGTTCGTTCGACCAACTCGTCGCGAACTGGAACGAGCTGTTCGCGTTCGGCAGCGGAGTGTTCTCCACCTGGATCGGCAACTCGGCGCTCTACTCGTTCGCCGCGCTCGCCATCACGCTCGTCGTGAGCATCCCGGCCGGGTACGCACTCGCACTCATCGAGTTCAAGGGCCGCAGGCTCCTGCTCGTGACGACGCTCATCGTGATGCTCATCCCGAACACCGCGCTCGTCCTGCCGATCTTCCTCGAGCTCAGCGCGGCACGACTCATCGGCAACCCGCTCGCCGTGATCCTGCCGTTCTCGTTCTTCCCGTTCGGGGTCTACCTCACCTACATCTACTTCTCGACGGCGGTGTCGCGCGACCTGCTGAACGCCGCGCGCATCGACGGCGCGGGTGAGCTGCGGGTGTTCGCGCAGGTGGCCATGCCGCTCGCGACACCCGTCATCGCCCTGGTCGGCTTCTTCAGCTTCGTCGCCAACTGGAACAACTACTTCCTCCCGTTCCTCGTCGTCGGTGGAGACAAGATCCCCGTGCAGGTCGGGTTGGCGAACCTGCTCTCCAACGTCCCGGCCTTCAACCCGACGACGGCGAGCAGCATCGTCATCCAGCTGCCGACCCTGGCGCTCGCGACGCTGCTCTCCGTCGCGCCGATCCTGTTGATCTTCCTGTTCGCGCAGCGTTTCCTCGTCGAGGGAATGACCGCGGGCGGAACCAAGGAATGACTGCGAGTACGACATGAAGATCACCGGTTACCGCACACTCACGGCCCAGCAGCACTGGCGCCGCGCGATCGGCGACGCCAACGGCCACATCACCGAAGCCGTCACCGACGTTCCGATCGTCATCCTCGAGACCGACGCCGGTATCGAAGGGGTCGGTCTCGGCTCGCATGCCGACCTCGCCCGCCTCTTCCCCGCTCTCGACGGGGAGGATCCCCGCGGGGCCGCCGCACTGTTCGACCGCATGCTCGCCCAGGTGTTCAAGTCGGGTCACGCCGGCGCGACCTACGGTGGAGTGGCAACGCTCGACGCCGCGATCTGGGACATCAAGGCCAAGGCCGCCGGCGAGCCGCTGTGGCGACTGCTCGGCGGGCGCGACCGCTTCGTCCCGGGATACGCCTCCGGCCTCGACATCGCGCTCGACGACGACGAGCTGGCGAGCTTCTACGCGGAGTTCGCCGAGCGCGGGTTCGTCGCCGGCAAGCTCAAGGGCGGGCTCGACGTCGACACCGACCTGCGGAGGCTGGGAATCCTCGCGGACGCCCTGCGCCGCAACACGTCGCGACCCGGACTCATGCTCGATGCCAACGAATCGTGGCAGGTGAAGCAGGCGGTGCGCTACGTCGGCGCGCTCGAGCAGAAGGTCGACCTGCTCTGGGTGGAGGAGCCGTTGCGACGATGGGACGCCGTCGGGCATGCCCGCCTGAGCACGGCGATCCGCGCGGCCGTGGCGACGGGCGAGAACCTCACCGGTGTCGAGCAGTTCCGGCCGCTCTTCGAGGCCGGCGCGCCAGACGTCGTGCAGGCCGGGGCGATCTGGGGCGTCAGCCACATGCACCGGCTCGCGCTCGCCGCGGCGGCGCGCGATCTGCCGATCAGCCCGGTCGGCTACAACGCCAACCCGGCGGTCGCGCATGTCATGACGGCCGTGCCCAACCACCTGACGACCGAGGTCCAGTCGATCGACTTCGCCCATGGGGTGGCGGTCGACCACGAGTTCGCGGATGGCGGCATCCTCCTGAGCGATGAGCCCGGTGCCGGCATCCACGTCGATGAGGCCGCGATCGAGGGTGCCCGCGACGGCGAGGGATGGGCGAACCCGGCCGGACCCCACATGCGGCCCACCCGGGCAGGACTGCGCGTCGTGCTCGACGGCATCGAGCGCTGAGAGCGAGGGATCGAACCGACATGGAGATCAGGCCCGGCCTTCATCGCGTACAGGCGCCGCTCGGTGAGCGCTTCGTCGCGCTCTACCTGCTCGTCGGCGACGACGCGGCGCTGCTCGTCGACACGGGAGTGCGCGACAGCATCACCGACACGCTGCTGCCGTATCTCGACGCAGCGGGCATCCCGCGCGACAAGTTGCGGTGGGCGATCAACACGCACTGCGACTACGACCACACCGGGGGCAACGGCGCGCTGAAGGCGGCCATCCCCACCGTGCAGATCCTCGCGCACGACCTCGATGCCGAGCTCGTCGAGAGCGTCGAGCGGCTCATCGACGTGCGTTACGGCGAGTTCCGCGACACCGACGGATTCGATGACCCGCCCGAGACGACGGCGTACCTGCGCGGCGTCTCCGATCTGGTCGCGGTCGATCGGCGCCTCACGGGCGGCGAGGAGTTCGACCTCGGCGGACGCTCGGTGCGCGTCCTGCATGTTCCGGGGCACAGCCCGGGGCACGTCGCAGTGCACGACAGCGCCAACCGTGCACTGATCATCGGCGACGCCACGCTGGGCACGACGGTCATGACCGCCGACGGGCGGCCGGCGTTCCCGCCGACGTACCGCGACGTCGAGCCCTACGTGCAGAGCCTGCGCGCCTTCCGCGCGCTCGACGCCGACGTGCTGCTGACCGCCCACTACCCGATCTACGAGGGCGACGGCGTCGCCCGATTCCTCGACGAGAGCGAGGAGTACACCGAGCACCTCGATGCGGTTCTCTCACGCGTGCTGTCGGAATCGGGCACCGCGGCCACGACCCTCGAGCTCGTCCGCTCGGCCGGAGCCGAGTTGGGCCCGTGGGCGCCCGACGCGCTCGACTACGCGGTCTTCCCGGTCACCGGCAACCTCGAGCGGCTCGAGCAGCGAGGGTTGGTCGGTTCGCAGACGGATGCCGCGGGGCGCCGCCGGTGGCGGTGGTCGGCGTGAGCGGCCGCGTGCGACTCGGCGCCGTCGGCGCCGGATGGTGGGCGACGAGCAACCACTTCCCGATCTTCGCCGCCCGCGAGGACGTCGATCTCGTCGGTGTCTGCGGCATCGGTCCCGAGCTCGAGGCGGTGCGCGAGCAGTTCGGCTTCGGCATGGCCACGACCGACTACGACGAACTGCTCGATCAGGACCTCGACGCCGTCGTCATCTCGACGCCGCACGACCTGCACCACCCGCAGGCGGTCGCCGCCATCGACCGCGGCCTGCACGTGCTCGTCGAGAAGCCCGTCACCCTCCATGCCGATCAGGGCTGGGACCTCGCCGACCGGGTGCGCGAGCGCGGCGTGCATTTCCTCGCGCCCTACGGATGGAATTACAAGCCGTTCATCGTCGAGGCGAAGCGGCTCGTCGCCGCGGGCCACCTCGGCGAGATCCAGCACGTGCTCTGCCACATGGCATCGCCGACACGCGGGCTCTTCGCGGGCGACACCAACCACATCCGCTCACTGTGGGACTCCAAGACGAGCGGCCCCGAGCCGAGCACGTGGCAGTCGCCCGCCCGTGGCGGCGGTTACGCCCACGGGCAGGTCACGCACTCGAGTGCGCTGCTGTTCTGGCTGAGCGAACTGCGTGCGTCCTCGGTCATGGCGAAGGTCTCGACCGGCGGTGCGGCCGTCGACCTGTTCGACGCCGCCGTGATCACCTTCGACGGCGGTGCGCTCGGCTCGCTCTCGGGTGCCGCGACCCTGCCCGACGGGAACCCGTACCAGGTCGACATCCGCATCTTCGGAACCGAGGGCGTGCTGCTGCTCGACACCGAGCGCGAACGCGTCAGCCTGCACCGCTACGACGGAACCCGGTGGGACCTCGACATCGAACCGGGTGCGGGCGCGTACGAGTGCATCGTGCCGCCCAACCGATTCATCGACCTCATCGCGGGGGCGAGCACCGAGAACAACTCGGATGCCGTCGTCGCGGCACGCTCGGTGGAGCTGATCGACGCCATGCTGCGCAGTGCCGCCGACGGCGGAGTGGAGACGACCGTGCACGGAGAGACATCCGTGAACCAGAAGGAGAAGACCGCGTGACCGAGACCAGGGGAGTGCTCGCGGGGTACCGCGTCATCGACTGCTCCATCGCGATGGCCGGGCCGTTCGCCGCTCAGCGGCTCGGTGACCTCGGGGCCGACGTGATCAAGGTCGAGCCGACGACCGGGGAATGGCAGCGCCATGCCGCAGCCGGAGGTGCGGTGGGCAACGAGATCAACGTGTCGTTCCTCTCGCTCAACCGCAACAAGCGGTCCGTCGCCCTCGACCTCAAGAACGCCGACGGCAAGGAGGCGCTGCGCGAGCTCATCGCCGGAGCGGACGTCTTCCTGCAGAACTACCGACCGGGGGTCGCCGCGCGACTGGGAGTCGACTACGAGTCGCTGCGCGCGATCAACCCGTCGATCGTCTACGTCTCGATCTCGGGCTACGGCGAAGACGGGCCGTACCGTGATCGACCGGGCCAGGACCTGCTGCTGCAGGGGATGTCGGGCGCGATGCTGTCGGCCGGCCGCCATGGCGACGAGCCCTCGCCCGCGGGCCAGTACCTCGCCGACGCCGTCACGGCGTCGACCGCATTCGAGGGGGTGCTCGCTGCACTCCTGCACCGTGAGCGCACGGGCGAGGGCCAGCTCGTGACCGTCAACATGCTCGACGCGCTCACGACCCTGCAGATGCAGGAGCTCTCGGTCTTCACGGTCGGGCGCAAGACGCAGGAGCGATCGGCGGAGCCGCACGCCCACGTGTACATCCGCGCGCCCTACGGCGTCTTCGCGACGAGCGACGGCTTCGTCGCGCTCGCCTTCGCCGACCTGCACGAACTCAGTCGCCTCATCGGCGAACCGTCGTTCGAGGGCTGGAACAGCGAGGTCGAGGGCTGGACCCGGCGCGACGAGATCCACGCCAAGACGGCGGCGAAGCTGCGCGAGAAGCCCGCGGGCTACTGGATCGAGACGCTCGGTGCCGCGGGCATGTGGATCGGCCCGGTGCACGGATACCAGGAACTCGTCGACGACCCGCAGATCGTGCACAACGGCACGTTCATCGAGTACGAGCACCCCACCGAGGGTCACGTGAAGACCCCGGGCTTCCCGTATCGCTTCTCGCAGACGCCCCCGCAGCTCTACCGCGGGGCACCGCTCGTCGGGGAGCACACGCGTGAGATCCTCGCCGAGGCCGGACTCGACGACGAGCGGATCGATGCCCTGCTCGCGTCGGGTGCCGCACGGTCGACCGACCGCGTTCCGGCGGGGGCGTGATGGCACGCTTCCGCGGCCTCACGTGGGACCACCCGCGCGGACGGCTCGCGCTCGAACGCGCGGCGGCGACGGCGACGGATGTCGCGCGGGAGCGGCTCATCGACTGGGATGCGCAGCCGCTCGAGGGCTTCGAAGCGAGCCCCATCGAAGAGCTCGCGGCACGCTACGACGTGATCGTGCTCGATCATCCGCACCTCGGCGACGCCATCGCCGCCGGCGCCGTGCGGCCGCTCGACACCTTGTTCCCGGCCGAGTTCCTCGCCGAGGTGTCGCGGGGGGCGGTGGGCCCGAGCGCCGCGTCGTACACGCTCGAAGGTCGCCTCTGGGCACTCCCGCTCGATGCGGCCACACAGGTCGCCGTGAGCGTCCCCGAACTCGTTCCGACCTCACCGCGCACGTGGGCAGAGGTCGCCGACCTCGCGACCGTCGCGCCGGTCGCCTTGAGCCTCGCCGGGCCGCACGCGTTCCTCACCTTCGCCTCGCTGTGCGTCGCGCTCGGCAGCGAGCCGTCGGTCGTTCCCGGTGCCGGATTCATCGACCCGGTCGTCGGCGAACGCGCGCTCGCCATGCTCACCGGCATCGCCCGTACCCTGCCGCCGGGAACCGCCGACCTCAACCCGATCGGACTGCTCGAGCGGATGCGCCGGGAGCGCGACATCGCCCACATCCCGCTCGTCTACGGCTACGTCAACTACGCGAGCGGCCCTGATCCGCTGCGGTTCGACGATGCTCCGGGCGTAGGGATCGCGACGCGGCGAGGGTCGACGATCGGCGGAACGGGGATCGCGATCTCCACTCGCTGCGATCCGGACGCGGCGTTGATCGCCCACCTTGCCGGCCTGCTCGACTCCGAGGTCCAGCGCACGCGGATCCCGGCCGATGCAGGCCAGCCGAGCCTGCGCTCGGCCTGGACCGACGATGCCGTCAATTCCTCCTTGGGCGACTTCTATCGCCGCACCATCGCAACGATCGAGGAGTCGTGGGTGCGCCCGCGGGTGGCGGGTTACATCCCCTTCCAGGCCGCGGCCTCAGCCGTGTTGCGGGAGGCCATCCTCCGCGGACGGCCCGGCGCGGTCGACCACGTCAACGACCTCTTCGACCGCCTCGCGGCGGTCCCCGAAAGGAGCATCCGATGATCCAGTCGCCGCACGAGAACATCCTGATCGACGTCGACGGTGCGATCGCAACGATCACCCTCGCCCGCCCCGAGAAGCTCAACTCGGTGACGCAGGAGATGTCCGACGCGCTCGTCTCCCTCATCGAGCACGCGAACGACGACGACGAGATCCGCGTCATCATCCTCACCGGATCGGGCGAACGCGCCTTCTGCGCGGGCTCCGACATCCGAACACTCGACAAGTACGCGACCCCGTGGGACTTCCGCAATCGCACCGACTACTGCGACGCGATCCGGGTGGGCCGCAAGCCGGTCATCGCAGCCGTCAATGGGTACGCCTTCGGCGGGGGCCTCGAGACGGCGCTCATCTGCGACATCCGTCTCGCATCGACGACGGCGAGTTTCGCGGCGCCCGAGATCAAGCTCGGCTGGATCGGCGGAGGGGGCATGTCGACGTTCCTCGCCCACTCGATCGGGCCATCGAACGCCGCCGTCATGCTCATGACCGGTGACGCCGTCGACGCGGCGACCGCCCTACGCTGGGGACTCGTGAGCGAGGTCGTCGAGCCGGAACGCCTGCTGGTGCGAGCCCGCGAGCTCGCGGCCGTCATCGCGAGCCGACCGCCGATCGCGGCCGAGACGGCGAAGGCCAACCTGCGTGCGGCGTTCAACATGACGCAGGACGAGTCGATCCGCTACGAGCGCGACCTGCAGACCATCACCTTCGCGACCGCCGACGCCGACGAGGGCCGCGCCGCCTTCGCCGAGAAGCGCGCCGCGGTGTTCCACCGCCGATGACCACGAGGAGCAGTATGACCTGGCCGAACGCATCGGAGATCCTTCCCGACGACGCGGAGTCGGCGACGCTGGTCGGGCGGGCGTGGGTGCCCGACGTCTCGGGTCCGAGCGTCGTCGTGCTGCGGGGCGCCGACGTCGTCGACGTCTCGACCGTGTTCCCGACGATGCGCGCCCTCACGGAGTCCGCCGATCCCGCTGCGGCTGCGGCTGCGGCGACGACGCACGGCAGAGTCGTCGGCTCCGTCGACGCGCTCGTCGCGAACACGCCGCCAGAGACGCGCGACGCCCAGCGCCCATGGCTGCTCTCGCCGATCGACCTGCACGTCGTGAAGGCCGCCGGGGTCACCTTCCCCGTCTCCATGCTCGAACGGGTCATCGAGGAACGCGCCCGTGGCGACCAGGATGCGGCCATGGCGATCCGCATCGAGATCCTCGAGACGATCGGCGGGTCGCTCGACACCCTGCGACCCGGCTCCGATGAGGCCATGGCCCTCAAGGCGATGCTCATCGAACGCGGGTGGTGGAGCCAGTACCTCGAGGTGGGCATCGGGCCCGACGCCGAGGTGTTCACGAAGGCGCCCGTGCTCGCCACCGTGGGCGCGTGCGTCGACGTCGGCGTGCACCCGGCCTCGCAGTGGAACAACCCCGAGCCCGAGGTCGTGCTCGTGGTCGCCTCGGACGGCCGGATCGTCGGCGCGAGCCTCGGCAACGACGTCAACCTGCGCGACGTCGAGGGGCGCAGCGCCCTGCTGCTCGGCAAGGCGAAGGACAACAACGCGTCGGCCTCGGTCGGGCCCTTCATCCGCCTGTTCGACGACGGTTACGACCTCGACGCCGTGCGCGCCTCGGTCGTGCGGCTCTCGATCGTCGGCGACGACGGCTACCGGCTCGACGGGGTGAGCGAGCTCGCACGCATCAGCCGCGACCCCGCCGATCTCGTTGCGCAGGTCGTCGGCCCGCATCACCAGTACCCCGACGGCTTCGTGCTCTACCTCGGCACGATGTTCGCACCGGTCGACGATCGTGATGTCCCCGGGCGCGGGTTCACGCACCACGACGGCGACCTCGTGTCGATCGCCGAACCACGGCTCGGCGCACTCGTCAATCGGGTGCGCTCGACCGCGGACGCCGAGCCCTGGGCCTTCGGGATCGACGCTCTGTACCGTTCACTGACCGCGCGCGGCCTGCTGCGCTGACCCCCGGAGAACCCATGCTCACGAGTACCGACCCACGCACCGGCGCGGCCATCGCCACCGACCTCGAGGCGACCCCGGTCGAACAGGCTGATGCCGTGGTTCGGGCCGCCCAGGCGGCGTTCGAGGCGGCGTCGACGCACGACCGGCTCTGGCGCGCCGGGCTGCTCGACGCCATCGCCGACGCCCTCGACGCCAACCGCGCCGACCTCGTCGCCGTCGCCGACCGCGAGACCGGGCTCGGCGCCGGTCGCCTCGAGGGCGAGGTGGGACGCAGTTCCTTCCAGTTCCGCCTGTTCGCCGAAGCGCTCCGCGACGGCGGCTATCTCGAGGCGACGATCGACCATGCCGGGCAGACGCCGCTCGGAGCCGCCCCCGACATCCGCCGCCTGCTCGTCCCCATCGGACCGGTCGTGGTGTTCGGATCGAGCAACTTCCCCTTCGCGTTCTCGGTCGCGGGCGGCGACACGGCGTCGGCGCTCGCGGGAGGAAACGCCGTCGTCCTCAAGGCGCACTCCTCGCACCTCGAGACGTCGGCCCTGTCCCATGCCGTGATCACCGCAGCGGCGGCCGAGTACGGCGCTCCCGACGGCCTCGTCGGGATCGTCTACGGCACCGAGGCCGGCCGTGTGCTCGTCGCGCACCCGCTCGTGCGGGCCGTGGGGTTCACCGGGTCGCTCGGTGGAGGACAGGCACTGCTCGACATCATCAACGCCCGCCCCGAGCCGATCCCCTTCTACGGGGAGCTCTCGAGCCTCAACCCGCTGATCGTCACGCGCGGCGCCGCAGAGGCGCGTGCTGCCGAGATCGCCGACGGCCTGTACGGCTCCTTCACCCTCGGCAGCGGACAGTTCTGCACCAAGCCCGGCATCGCCTTCGTGCCCGACGGCGCCGACGGTGACGCGATCGTCGAGCGCATCGCGTCGCGGGCAGCCGAGGCCGGGGCATCCGTGCTCCTCAACGAGCGCATCGCGAATTCGTTCGACGAGATCCGCGACCGCCTGGTCGCGACCGGAACGGTCTCGGTTCTCGCACGCGGGTCGGACGGCGTCGACGGATTCGCGGCCGCCCCGACCGTGCTCGCCACGACGGCGGCGCAGGTCACCGCCGAGGTCACTGAGGAGGCGTTCGGCCCGCTCATCGTCGTCGCCCGCTACGGCGACGACGCGCAGATCGTGAGCGCGCTCGATGCCGTACCCGACTCGCTCACGGCGACGGTGCACAGCGAGCCGAATGAGGCGGCCGCCGTCGCCGGGATGGTGCGCGAACTCGCGCCGCGCGTCGGACGCATCGTCTTCGACGGGTACCCCACGGGCGTGCGGGTGTCGTGGGCGCAGCACCACGGCGGACCGTGGCCGGCGACGAACTCGCAGCACACCTCGGTCGGCGTCAGCGCGATCCGGCGGTTCCTGCGTCCGCTCGCCTACCAGGATGCCCCAGAGGCGCAGCTTCCCCCCGAGCTGCGCGATTCGTACTCGGGCATCCCGCGCCGCATCGACGGACGGCTCGTGCTCGACTGACGAGTGATCCGCTGACCAGCGCTCCGCTGACCAGTGCTCCGCTGACCAGCGCTCGGCTGGCGGTCAGCGGCTGACCGGGTCCGACCCGGCGTCCCGATCGAGGTCGCGCCGGGTCGGGAAGCCCTCCCAATCGCCGGGATGCGCGCATGCCGCCGCCCCTGTACGCACGCCCAGCTCGAGCCGAGCCTCGACCGGGACACCGCGCAGCCGCTCGGCCAGATAGCCGGCGACGAACGCATCGCCCGCTCCGACCGTGTCGACGACGGCGGTGGGGATCGCCGCGCGCGACGACATTCGACCGTCGAGCAGGGCGAGCGCTCCGCCCTCGCCGAGCTTGACGACGACCTCGGCGGGTCCGAGCGCGGCGATCGACCTGGCGAGGGCGGGTGCGTAGTCGTCTGGCAGGCCCGTGAGGAGGGCGGCCTCGTCGGCGCCCGCGAACACGATGTCGCTGCGCCGGGCGATTTCGCGGTAGACGTCGACGGCCGCACCGGCGGACCACAGGCGGGAGCGGTGGTTGACGTCGAACGACACGGCGGTGCCGGCCTCGCGGGCTCGGTCGATCGCGAGGTCGACGCATGCGCGCGCCGAAGCGGAGAGCGCCGGGGTGATGCCGGTCACATGGAGGAGGGAGAAGGCGTGGAAGTCGACGGGGGTGAGGTCGTCGGGAGAGAGCCGACTGCCCGCACTCCCCGAGCGGTGGTACGTCACGACCGAGCGGCCGGCGGAGGGTGTCTCCTTGAGCAGCAGGCCCGTGGGCGCTCCCGGGTCGACCGGGGCGATGACGCTCACCCCCTCGGCGCGCAACTCCCGCGCGACGCGTTCTCCGAGGCCGTCGTCGCCGACGCGGCCGAGCCACGTGACGGGCACGCCGAGCCGCGCGAGACCGATCGCGACGTTGCCCTCGGCCCCGCCGGTGCCGACCGTGAGCTCGCGCTCGAGCGCGAGGGTGCCGATGCCGCGGGTCCGCAGCACGCCGAGCCCCTCGCCGATCGTCAGCACCGCAGAGGTCATGACGCCTCCAGCGCGACGCACGCGCGGCTCAACCGCTCGATCGCGTCGAAGTCGCCGGCCGCGATGAGTTCGCGGGTCGCCATCCAGCTGCCGCTCACCGCGAACACCGATGGGGAGGCCAGGTACTCGCCGGCGTTGTCGGCCGTCACCCCGCCACTCGGGAGGAAACGGACGTCGGGGAAGGGGCCGGCGAGCGCGTTCATCGTCGCCACGCCGCCGAGCGGGCCGGCGGGGAAGAGCTTGAGCCGCGACAGGCCGAGCCGCAGCGCCCGCTGCATCTCGGTGGCGGTCGCGACACCCGGGATGACCTCGACCCCGACCGCGATGGATCGCTCGACGACGTCCTCGGCGAGCCCAGGGCTCACCACGAAACGCGCCCCGGCGTCGACGACGCGGTCGACGTCGTCGGGGGTGAGGACGGTTCCCGCGCCGACGATGAAATCGGGGATCGTGCTCGCGGCGGCGATCGCGGCGAGCCCGGCATCGGTGCGGAGCGTGATCTCGGCGCAGCCGATGCCGCCGCGAAGCAGCGCTTCGGCGAGCGGTGCCGCCTGTCGCGCGTCATCGAGCACGATCACGGGGACGAAGCGCTGACCGACGAGGATCATCGTCCGAGCCATCCGCCGTCGACGGGCAGGATCACGCCCGAGACGTAGTCGGCCGCCGGAGAGGCGAGGAACACCGTCGCGCCGGCGATGTCGTCGGCGTCACCCCAGCGGCCGGCCGGGATGCGGTCGAGGATCGCCTTCGAACGATCGGGGTCGGCGCGCAGCGCCTGGGTGTTGTCGGTGGCGATGTAGCCGGGTGCGATGCCGTTCACCGTCACCCCTCGCGACGTCCACTCGTTCGAGAGGGCCCTCACGAGACCCGCGATGCCGGACTTCGCGGCGGCGTAGCCCGGAACGTTGATTCCGCCCTGGAAGCTCAACAGGCTCGCGGTGAAGATGATCTTGCCACGGCCGCGGTCGAGCATCCCGCCGGCGACCGCCTGGGTCAGCACGAACTGGCTCGAGAGATTCACCTCGACGACGCGATCCCACAGTTCGAGCGGATGCTCCGCCGCCGGTGCACGCTCGATCGTGCCCGCGTTGTTCACGAGGATGTCGATCTGCCGCTCGCGCAGCTCGTCCCCGAGGGCGATGACGGCCGCACGGTCTGCGAAGTCGACGGCGCGGGCCTCGAACGAGCGGCCGTGGTCCTCGACGGCGGCGGCGATGGCGCTGCCGGTCGGCTCGATCGTGGCGCTCACTCCGATGATGTCGGCACCCGCCGCGGCGAGCCCCTCGGCCATGGCGAAGCCGATGCCGCGCTTCGCGCCCGTCACGACCGCGGTCGTGCCGGTGAGGTCGAAGCTGATGCTCATGCGCCCGCCTCCTGCCCGGCCTGCCCGGCCTGCCCGGGCTGCCCGGGCTGCCCTGCCTGCACGTCGACCAGCACCTTCATCGCCCGGCCGCCCTCGAGCTCGTCGAAGGCGGCGCGGGTCTCGGCGAGCGGGACGATCGCGGTGATGAGCAGCTCGGAGGGGATCGTGCCGTCGGCGATCAGCTCGACTGCGCGCTCGAAGTCGGTGCGCTGGTAGACGCGTGCGCCGAGGATACGCAGTTCCCGCCAGAACACCCGCTGCAGGTCGATCTCGCGCGGAGTCGGGTGGATGGCCACGACGACGATGGTGCCGCGTACTTTCGCGAGCGAGGTGGCGCCGAGCACGGCGGCCGCCGCTCCGGAGACCTCGAAGACGACGTCGGCTCCCGCACCGTGCGTCCACTCCTCGACCCAGGCGACCTGGTCGACCTCGCGCGGGTCGAGCGTGTCGAACCCGAGACTCGCGATCTGGGCTCGCCGCCGAGGGTCGAGCTCGATCACTGCGACTTCGGCACCGAACGCCCGGGCCACCGTGGCGATGAGCACGCCGATGGGACCGCCGCCGATGACGACCGCCTTCTCGCCCGCGATGAGCTCGGAGCGTCGCACGTCGTGCACCGCCACGGCGACCGGCTCGACGAGGGCGGCGGCATCGAGCGCGATCTCAGGGGGAAGGGCCACGAGGGTGGCGGCCGGCACGTTCCAGAGCGCCTGCAATGCGCCGGGGGAGTCGATGCCGATGAAGTCGAGGTTCTGGCAGATGTGGGAGTTTCCAGCCAGGCAGGCCGGGCAGGTGCCGTCCCAGGCCAGCGGCATGACGGTGACGGCGTCGCCGACGCTCCACCCCTCGACGCCGTCGCCGATCGCGGCGATCGTGCCGCTCATCTCGTGGCCAAACACGAGTGGGTTCTCGACGCGGGCGTCCATGCTGCCGTGCAGGATGTGCAGGTCGGTGCCGCACAGTCCCACGTACGCGACGCGCAGCTGCACGTCGCCCGGCCGGGGCGGCGCGGGCTCTGCCTCGGCGATCGTGATGGTCGAGTCGCCCGTGTATGCGGCGGTCAGCATTGCGCCTCCAGATCGAGATGTCGAAACGGCATTCATTCGAGAAATTCAGATGATCAATCGAGCCGCATTCCTCCCATTATCGCAGCAAAATGGAAATCTGGCACTCAGTCATCTAACCTTTAGGCATCACGCCGTCTACTTGGAGGTACTCGATGCTGAGCCGCACGCTGCGCCCCGGCCTGTCCGTGACCGAACTCGGATTCGGCGCGGCGCAGCTGGGCAACCTGTTCCGAGCGACGACCGACGACGAGGCGCAGGCCGCGGTCGAGACGGCGTGGGACGCCGGCATCCGCTACTTCGACACCGCCCCGCACTACGGGCTGGGCCTATCCGAGCGACGCCTCGGTGCGGCCCTCGCCGGCCGTGCCCGTGACGACTTCGTGCTCTCGACGAAGGTCGGGCGTCTCCTCGTCCCGAGCGGCTACCCCGACGGCGCGATGGACGACGAGGGGTTCGCGGTTCCCGCCACCATGCGACGAGAGTGGGATCTCAGCCGCGATGGCATCCGCCGCTCGGTCGACGAGAGCCTCGAGCGACTCGGCCTCGATCGCATCGACATCGCCTACCTCCACGATCCCGACGACCACGGCGCGCAGGCGCATGCCGAGGCGATCCCGGCGCTGATCGAACTCCGTGACGAGGGCATCGTCGGCGCGGTGGGTGCCGGCATGAACCAGTCGGCGATGCCGGCCGAGTTCGTGCGCCGGCACGACGTCGATGTGATCATGCTCGCAGGTCGCTACACCCTGCTCGAGCAGGGGGCGCTCGATGACCTCCTCCCGCTGGCCGTCGACCGCGGCGTCGCCGTCGTCGCCGCCGCGGTGTACAACTCTGGGCTGCTCGCTCGCCCGCGTCCCTCGGCCGACGCGCTCTACGACTACGGTCCCGCCCCCGCGGCACTGATCGCCAGGGTCCACGCCATCGCCGACGTCTGCGAGGAGTTCGGTGTCACCCTGCCGGAGGCGGCGATCGCCTATCCGCTGCGGCATCCCGCCGTCGTCTCGGTCGTCGTCGGCATGCGCACCGCAGGCCAGGTCGTGAGCTCGGCCGAGCGCTATGCGGCGCGGATTCCACAGGAGTTCTGGCGCGTGCTCTCCGACCGAGGGCTGGTGCGCGATGCCTGAGGTCTCAGTCCTCGTCGGGTTCGACCGGCGCGAGATGACTCGCCGTGAACTCCTCGACACCGAGAACATGGGCGGCCATGCGGATGCGGGCGCGCTCGGGGTCGTGCGACGTGAGTGCGTCGAGGATCGCCCGGTGCTCGCGCTGGGTGTCCTGGACCGCCCCGCGCTGATGGATCGCTCGCCACAGGCGGGCGCGCGCGGTGCGGCTGACGAGCGCTTCGATGATCGCGGCGAAGGCCGGGTTGCCGCTCGCGTTCGCGATGAGACGGTGGAAGGCGGTGTCGACGTCGATCGTCGCCTCGAGGTCGATCTCGTCGTCGGCGAGCAGCCCCTCGCCGTGGTCGAGGATGCGCCGGGCCTCGGCCAGATCGTCGTCGGAGATGAGCAGGGCCGCGCGGGCAGCGGCCTCGGGTTCGAGCGTGCGCCGTACGCCGAGCAGGTGCACGCTGTTCTCGGGGCTCTGCAGTTCCGCGAGGATGCCGAGCGGCTCGAACAGCTGGCTCGGCTCGAGCGAGGTCACATAGGTGCCGTCGCCCTGCCTGGTCTCGAGCACGCCGAGGATGACGAGCGCGCGCACGCCCTCACGCAGGGGTCCGCGCGAGACGCCGAGCCGTTCGCCGAGTTCGCGCTCGACCGGCAGCCGCGCACCGGCGCCCAGTTCACCGCTCATGATCATCTGACGGATGCCGTCGATCACGACGTTCGATCGCGATCGGGCGGGCTCGCTTGCGGCGGACATCGTGCTCATGGCGACAGCCTAAGCGAGCAGGCCGACCAAGTCCGCCCATTCATCAGATCTTTCCCCGACCCTCTGGAGGAACACCCATGAGCGGCATCATCGACGCACACCAGCATGTCTGGGACCTCGACCGGGCCGAGTACTCCTGGCTCGGCCCCGAGGCCGGAGTGCTGTACCGGAACTTCGGCATGGATGACGTCGCGCCCGAGTTCGCCGCCGCCGGCGTGACGGGAACCGTGCTCGTGCAGTCGGCCGACAACGACGACGACACCGAGCACATGTTCGCGGTCGCGGCGACCGAGCCCATCGTGCTCGGCATCGTCGGCTACGTTCCGCTGCACGAGCCCGAGCGGGCGGCCGAGCGACTGGCCGAGCTCGTGCAGCGCCCGCCGTTCTGCGGCGTGCGCAACCTCATCCACGACCGGCCCGACCCGCGATGGCTGCAGCGCCGCGACGTCGACGAAGGGCTCGGCCTGCTCGAGCGGGCGGGGGTCCCGTTCGACGTCGTCGGCGTGCTACCCGAGCACCTCGAGGCCGTGCTCGCGATCTCGGAGCGGCATCCCGATCTCGACATCGTCATCGACCACCTCAACAAGCCGCCGATCGGGCTCGCCGACCACGAGCCGTGGGCGTTGCTCATGACGCAGGTCGCCGCCAATCCGCGCGTGCGCGGCAAGGTCTCGGGACTGTACGCCGCGACGGGCGATCCCGCCGCCTGGACGGTCGACGCCATCCGGCCGATCCTCGACCACGTGCTCGACGCCTTCGGCCCCGACCGGCTGATGTACGGCGGCGACTGGCCCGTCTCGCTCATCGCGGGCGGGTACACCCGCGTGTGGTCGGGCATCGACGAACTGCTCGGCGGACTCGACGCCGCCGACCGCGACCGCATCCTCGCGGGCACCGCCCGCTCGTTCTACTCACTTCCAGAATCGGAGACCAACGGATGACTGAACTGTTCACTCTCGCGCGGCTGGGCGCGCCGGGCCGCGAGGTGCCGGTCGTGCGCTCCGGTGGCCGCCTGCTCGACGCGCGCGGCGTCGCCTTCGACTTCGACGCCGCCTTCTTCGCGGACGGCGGCATCGACCGGGTGCGCGAGGCGCTCGGCGACCTCCCCGAGTTCGACGGTGACGGGCAGCGCGTCGGCGCCCCGATCGCACGCCCCGGCAAGATCGTGTGCATCGGGCTCAACTACCGCGACCACGCCGAGGAGACCGGAGCGGCGCTGCCCGCCGAGCCCGTCGTCTTCATGAAGGACCCCTCGACCATGGTCGGCCCCTTCGACGACGTGCTCATCCCTCGCGGATCGACGAAGACCGACTGGGAGGTCGAGCTCGGCGTCGTGATCGGCACGACCGCCCGCTACCTCGCGTCGCCCGACGAGGCCCTCGCCCATGTGGCGGGCTACGCGGTGTCGCACGACGTGTCGGAGCGCGAGTTCCAGCTCGAGCGCGGCGGCCAATGGGACAAGGGCAAGAGCTGCGAGACCTTCAACCCGTTCGGGCCCGACCTCGTGCCGGCCGAGCACGTCGACGACCCGCAGCAGCTCGGACTTCGGCTCTCGGTGAACGGCGAGTCGCGGCAGGACGGCTCGACGGCGAACATGCTCTTCTCGGTCGCGCACGTCGTCTGGTACCTCAGCCAGTTCATGGTGCTTCACCCGGGTGACGTCATCAACACGGGCACCCCGGCGGGCGTCGCGCTCGGACTTCCGGGCACGCCCTACCTGCGCGAGGGCGACACGGTCGAGCTCGAGATCGACGGCCTCGGCCGCGCGAGCCAGCGGATGGTGCAGGCATGAGCGCCGGCGAGTTCGACGGCCTCGTCGCGGTCGTCACCGGAGGGGCATCCGGGATCGGCCTCGCGACCGCTGAGACGCTCGCGGCGCGCGGCGCGACGGTCGCCGTGCTCGACCGCAATATCGACGGCCTCCCCGACGCGCTGACCGGCTTCGTCGCCGACGTCTCCGACCGCGCGTCGGTCGACGGCGCCGTCGCTGCGATCGCCGATCGGTTCGGCGGCATCGACATCGTCGTGAACAACGCCGGCATCAGCGCGGTCGGCACGGTCGAGGAGAACGACGACGCCGAATGGGCGCGCGTGCTCGACATCAACGTCGTCGGCATGGCCAGGGTCACGGCGGCGGCGCTGCCCTGGCTGCGCCGATCGGATGCCGCTGCCGTGGTCAACCTCGCGTCGATCGCCGCCCTGAACGGACTTCCGCAGCGTGCGCTGTACTCGGCGTCCAAGGGCGCCGTGCTCGCGTTGACGTATGCGATGGCGACCGATCACGTCGGCGAGGGCATCCGCGTGAACTGCGTGAGCCCGGCGACCGTGGCGACTCCGTTCGTGGAGCGGATGCTGCAGGGCTTCGCTGATCCCGTGGCCGAGCGCGCCGCTCTCGACGCGCGCCAGGCCACCGGGCGCATGGTCGAGCCGGCCGAGGTCGCTGCCGCCATCGCCTACCTCGCAAGCCCGCTGTCGGGTTCGACGACCGGAACGGCCCTCGACGTGGACGGCGGGATGACGCACTTGCGCGCGCGTCCGGCCGGGGCACGCGCATGAAGCGGCTCGCCTCGGTGATCGGGATGCCGGCCGAGAACCGCGAGGAGTACGAGCGCCTCCACGCGGCGGTGTGGCCGGCCGTGCTCGAGCGATTGACGCTCAGCAACATCCGCAACTATTCGATCTACCGACACGGCGAGGTGCTGTTCGCCTACATGGAGTACGTCGGCGACGACTTCGACGCCGACATGGCGGCGATCGCCGCCGACCCGGTCACGCAGGAGTGGTGGTCTGTGTGCGAGCCGCTGCAGCGGCCGTTCCCCGAACGCGCGTCCGGCGAGTGGTGGATGGAGATCCCGGAGGTCTTCCACCTGGACTGAGCGGAGCGCGACGCCGATGAGGCGCCGCCGGCCCGAGCCGGCGACGCCTCATCTAACGGATGCTCGGTTACTCCTTCCAGGGCACGTCGGGTGCGTGGTAGTACCCGATGCCGAGCTCGTCCCAACGGTCGGCGTGCTCGACGATGCGCCGTTCGAAGTCGTCGAAGTCGCGCACGTCAGCGCTCGACCAGCCGACCTCAGCGATCGCGGGCATGCGCGGGAAGCTCGTGAAGTCGGCGTACTGCGAGGTCGGGATGAACTGGTCGAGTGAGGTCGGCAGCGAGTTGGAGCCCCGGTAGGCGCGGTCGGCCCAGAGCGCCGCCTCGACGCCGGCGATCTGCTCCTCGGTCGCGAGCGAGACGCTGCCGTCGGGGCTCGAGGTCACCGAGATCGGGTCCCAGTCGTAGGCGCGTTCGAGGTCGACGTAGCCGGCCCAGCGAAGGCCGTACGGAACGCTCGCGTCATACTTCATGTCGAGGTACGAGCGGTCGGCCGGCGAGGCCACCACGGTCGCGCCCTGGGCGAGCGCGTTGCGGAGCTCGTGCACGTCGGGGCGCTCGTTCGGGGTGCCGATCGACGCCTGGTCGCCCGCGTCGGCCCACCACTGCATGATCGACCCCGCGGGCAGCGGTGAGGCGCCGATCTGATGCCAGCCCATGACGCGCTTGCCCTGCTCGGCGAGGATCTCGGTAGACGTCTGCACGTACCAGTCCATCTGCTCCTGGGTGGTGGAGGGCACTTCGTCGCCGCCGATGTGCACGATGTCCGACGAGCTCTGCTGCGCGGCTTCGGTGAGGACATCGCGCAGGTAGGCGCGGACCTCGTCGCGCCGTTCGGGGGTGAGGCAGATGGTGGGGAGGCCGACGTCGAAGCCGGAATACGGCGCCACGGCCTTGCCGTCGCAGTTGATCTCGGGGATCGAGGCCTTGGCCGCCATCGCGTGACTCGGCCCGTCGATCTCGGGCACGACCTCGATGAAGTGCTCGGCGGCGTAGGAGACGATCTCCTGGTAGTCGGCCTTCGTGTAGAACCAGGGCTCTCCGGTTCCGGGCTTCCACCCGCTCTGCGTCGAGGCGCCGATCTGCGTCAGCTCGGGACGGGCGTCGACGGTGAGTCGCCAACCCTGGTCGTCGGTGAGGTGCATGTGCAGTGCGTTGAACTTGTACAGGGCCATCTGGTCGATGAATCGCTTGACGTCGTCGACGGGGTAGAAGCGCCGCCCGACGTCGAGCATCGCACCGCGGTAGTCGTAGCGGGGCGCGTCGCCGATACTGACGGACGGGATCGCCCAGGCGACGTCGGATGCCTCGCCCGATTCGATCTCGGGCGGAAGCAGCTGCCGGAGCGTGGTCGCACCACGGAAGAGTCCCTCGGCGCTGTGCGCCTCGACCGACACCTGCGTGCCCTCCGCCTCGAGCGTGTACCCCTCGTCGCCGAGCCCGGCGTCGCCGCGGGTCGACAACTCGATCGTCGCGCCCTGGGATGCTCCGGCCGCGCGTTGCCCGACCGGGATCGCGTACCCCGTGGCATCCCGCAGCAGCTCGGCGAGGTTCTCCCCGACCGCGGCGGCGCCGTCATCGAGAGGATGGATCTTGATGACGGTGCCCGACCCGAGCAACACGGGAGCCGCGCCCGTGGCGTCCAAGCTCGACGGGGCGGGGATGACGGCGATCTGCGCGGCCAGGTCCGTCGTCTCGACAACGTCGGCGGGGTCGGCGGCGTTCGCGGGGATCGGTGCGACGATCAGCGCGAGCGCGCCAGCGGCTGCGACCGCGGCGATCGTTCGGGCACGGCGTATCCGTATGGACATCGATGTCTTCCTTCAGCTTCAGAGGGTCAGGTGGTACCGGGTGCCTCGAAGGCTAGCCATCGCTGACTGAAAGTGTCAATAGAAGACGAGTTTCGATCATAAACAATCAATTCGGATGATTATCCGATCAGGTTTCGCGCAACCCAGGGGACGCGTGCAGGAGTCGATCGGCGACCAGCTCGCCGACGAGCATCTCGCTGAGCAGGGCGACCTGTTCGTCGTCGTCGTGGTCGTACCGGATCGCGAGCTCGGAGCCCTCGAGCTCCATTCCGAGCGAGGCGTACCGCGAACCCCGCGATCGCATCCACTCGAGCGCCTGCGCATCCCAAGGCGACCCCGCGCAGACCAGGGCGCGGTAGTCGAGGGTCTTCGTGAGGTAGACGTCGACGTGCGACCAGTCGCCGGTCTCCGACGCGAAAGCGCTGCGGCGCGGCACCTCACGCAGCATCAGGGCGGACTGCTGCGCACTCGACAGCCGTTCGACGGGCGCGAGGATCCAGGTGCCTGCCGGACCCGCGAGCAGGCTCGTCATCGGCTCCAGCCAGCCGGCGGCGCGTTCGAGCAGCTGCGCGTTGGCATGGGCGGCCCGGCGCAGCTTCGTCGCGTCGAAGCGACCCTCCGGCGTCGCACCCGTGGTCATCCCGAGCACGGCGTCGACGACGGGGAACGTCGCCCGGAACGTGCGGCAGGCGACGCCCGACGCCTCGACCCCGGCGAGGAGCGGCACGACGACGTCGGCGAGGCGCGCGAGCGCAGAGTCGGGCCGGTTGGTCACCGCGATGAGCCGTCCGGTGCCGCGGTACCGCTCCACCGCGCGCAACACCTCCGCGCTGCCGCCAGTCGCCGACACGGCGACCACCGCGAGATCGGGGGCGGGCGGCGGAAGCAGTTCGGCGCTCGCGAGCTCGACGACGACGTTCGCACCGACCGCGCGGTAGCGGCGCGCCACGACGTCGGCGGCGTAGCGGCTCGACCCCATGCCGAGCACGAGCACGCGGGCGGCTCCGAGCGTCGGCAGCGCGTCGAGGCCTGGCAGCCCGGAGTCGAGCGCGTCGGCGAGCGCGTCGAGCGTCTCGGGGATCAGCTCGAGGTCGGCTCGAAAGGCGGCGGTGTCCACGGTTCCTCCGGGTGCTCGTTCGTCGACGGGTGGCGGTGGGTGATCGCCGCGTCGGGCGCGTACGCCCACCTCGGCAGGAAGCGGTCGGCGTAGTGCAGCTCGGCGACGAGCTGCTCGGCCTCGAATCCGGGCAGCAGCGCCTCGTCGAGGAGCTCGCCGCGGCGGAGCGACGTGCGGTACGCGTCGAGGAACGCGGCGCGGGCCCGGTCGGCCCACGCGAAGGCGCGAGGATCCACGCGACGCATCTGCTTCTGGGCGACCGCGGCGACGAGGTCGAGGGAGACGAGCAGATGCGCCACGTCGCGGGCGGCGGCATCCGCTCGCTCGCGCTCGCTCGCGGCGAGCTGCGGGTCGCCGTCGAAGTCGATCACGGTGTAGCGCGTGCCGGTTGCGGTGGGGGAGCGCAGCACCTGCCCGACGTGCAGGTCGCCGTGAATGGGGAACTCGAGGCCGGGGGCGGCGCGCTCGAGCAATCGGATGTCGCGGTCGAGCGAGGCCCGACGGTTGCGCAGTCTCGCCCCGACGTCACCATGGGCGACGAGCATCGCCCCGCGCAGCGCGTCGGATGCCCGGGCGCTGCGCGCTGCGCCCGCGCCATCGCCCGACGGGCGGGCGTCGGCGCCGAGCACGTCGTGGATGCGCGCGACCCGGCCGCCGAGGAGCGCCGGCCAGTCGGGCTCTGGGCCGCCGTCGAGCGCCGCGACGACGTCGTCGACCGCCCAGGTCCAGCCGTCCTCGGCGCCCGGCAGGTACTCGGTGACGACCGCGAGCGTCGCGGACCCGAGCGACGGATGTCGCCACTCGATGCGTCCGACGAGCCGGTCGACGTCGTCGGACCGGGCTTCGGCGAGCCGCTCGAGCAGGGCGCCGGCCCGGTCGGCGGCGGCCCATCGGCCGACGAGCTTCACGATGAGCCGCTCGTCGACGATGACCGAGGTGTTCGTCTGGTCGACGGTGATCGCGCGCTCGGGGGCATCCGGCGCCACCGTGTCGTCGACGAGCCTCGCGAGCGAGCGCGCGACCCCGTCGCCGGCGGCGGGGCGCCGCCCGTCGGCGACGATCCGCAGGCCGGCGTCGACGGTCATCGAGCGGCCGTCCACGTCGACGCGCTCGCCGCTGAGAAGCGAGTTCATTGAATTCGGATTGTAACTATTCGGCAACCCCAGCACCAGCCCGTCCTGAGAACCATTGCGGTTTCTTGATCCGCAGTGCAACAATCGCTCAACCTTTTCGACGTCCCAGGAGGTACCCATGCCCACCACGCGACGCGTCGCGGCCGCCGCAGCCGGCACGATCGCCCTCGCCTTCGCGCTCTCCTCGTGTGCCTCCGGCGGAGGCGGCGCCGAGGAGCTCGACCCGAACGCCGACCTCAGCGAGCAGACGCTCACGGTCTCGATCTGGGCCGACTACTCGCCCGAAGACCTCGCCGAGCGCTTCGAGGAGGCGACCGGCGTGAAGACCACGATCGTGAACCACACCACGAATGAAGACATCGTCGCGAAGCTCACGGCGAGCGCCGACCCCGGCATCGACGTCGCCTTCGTCTCGGGCCAGTACGCGCAGGCGCTGGGCGAGCAGGGCATCCTCGCGAAGCTCGACAAGAGCCTCATCCCCAACGAGAAGAACCTGTATCCCGAGGCCCTCGAGCTCGCGTACGACGAGGGCAACGTCTACTCCGAGCCCTACGCCTGGGGCACCACCGGGCTCTGCTACCGTCCCGACCTCACGGGCTTCGACCCCACGTCGTGGAACGACCTGCTGAACCCGAAGCCCGAGCTCGTCGGCAAGACGACGATGCTCTCGACCGACCGCTGGCTCTCGATGCCGGCCCTCAAGGCCGAGGGCCACTCGATCAACACGACCGACGATGCCGAGCTCGAGGATGCGAAGGCCCAGCTCCTCGAGACGAAGCCGACCCTCCTCGCCTACGACGACACGACGTTCTACTCGAAGCTCGTGTCGGGCGAGGCCGCCATGGTCGAGGCGTGGGACGGCTGGTGCAATTACGGCATCGCCGAGGACCCGTCGATCAAGTTCGTCGTGCCCGAGGAGGGCGCCGACCTCTGGGTCGACACCATGACGGTGCTCGAGTCGTCGAAGAACAAGGAGGCGGCGATGGCCTTCATCAATTACATCCTCGACCCCGAGGTGCAGACGTGGGTCGCCGAGAACATCCTCTACAAGGTGCCGAACAAGGCCGCGATGGATGCCCTCGACCCCGCGCTCATCGAGTCGTACCCCACGCTCGGCATCACGGTCGACGAGCTCATGCAGCAGGAGACCATCGTCGACCTCGGCGAGGACTCGCTGAAGTACGTCGACCTCAACGCCGAAGTGCTCGCGACGAACTGACGCTGTGACCGAAACGCTCCAACGGCCCGCTCCCGCCGCACGCGCCGGCCGCGTGCGGCTGGGGCTCGCGCCCGCGCCGTTCCTCGCCCCGGGCATGATCTACCTGATCGTGTTCATGGCGGTGCCGGTCGGGCTGCTCGCCTTCTACACGTTCTTCGAGCGCGGCCGATTCGGCGGCATCGTCTTCGAGTTCACGCTCGACAACTGGGTGAAGCTCTTCGAGCCGCTCTACCTCGGGGTCATCCTGCAGTCGATCGCGCTCGCCGGCATCGTGACGCTCCTCGCCCTCCTGATCGGCTACCCGATGGCGTACGCCATCGCGGGCCTCTCGCCGAAGTGGCGCACCGTCGCGCTCGTGGCGGTCGTGCTCCCGTTCTGGACGAACTTCCTCATCCGCACCTACGCGTGGATCCTGCTCCTCAACAACGCCGGCTGGGTGAACCAGTGGCTGCAGGGGCTCGGCATCACGGATGCCCCGATCAGCATGCTCTACACGCCGCAGGCGATCGTCGTGGGACTGCTCTACATGTACCTGCCGCTCATGGTGCTGCCGCTCTACGCGTCGCTGCAGCAGCTCGACCCGTCGCTGCGCGAGGCGGCGACGAACCTCGGCGCGACCCCGTGGCGCGCGTTCCGCACGGTCACGTTCCCGCTGTCGCTGCCGGGCGCGCTCACCGGGTGCATCTTCGTGTTCGTGCCCGCCATGTCGAACTTCGTCATCCCCGAGCTCATCGGCGGCGGCAAGACGATCATGATCGGCAACCTCGTGCGCGACCAGTTCTTCGAGGCGCGCGACTGGCCGTTCGGCGCCACGCTCGCGCTCCTGCTCACGATCTTCCTCGTGCTCGTCATCGTCGTGCAGTCGGCGGTCTCGCGGCGCCTCACGGAAGGACCGCGCCGTGGCTGACTCGACCGCGTCCGTGACGAACCCCTCGACGACGGCGATGCGCGAGCTCGACCCGACGGCGCGCCCGCGCGCGGTGCGGAAACCCCGGGGCATCCTCGTGCCGCTCTGGCTCGGCTACGTGTTCCTGTACCTGCCGATCCTCATCGTCGTGGTGATGAGCTTCAACGACTCGGAGAACCTCTTCGTGTGGCGGGGCTTCTCGCTGCGCTGGTACCCCGAGCTGTTCACCGACGAGGCGATCATGCAGGGGCTCGTGAACACGCTCGTCGTCGCCACCGGGGCCACGGCGATCGCAACGGTGCTCGGCACGCTGCTCGCCTACGGCATCGCGCACTATACGCGCGGCGGCCTCATCCGGGCGTTCGCGATCGCCCCGGCGATCCTGCCCGACCTGCTCCTCGGCATCGGCCTGCTCACGCTGTTCTCGCTGCTCACGGTGACCCTCGGCCTGCATTCGGTGATCATCGCGCACGGCGTCTTCGCGACCGCGTTCGTCACGGCGATCGTGCTCGCCCGCATGGCGAACCTCGACCCGAGCCTCGAGGAGGCCTCGCGCGACCTCGGTGCGGGCCCGGTGCGCACCTTCGTGCGGGTGACGCTACCGCAGCTCGCGCCCGGCATCGTCGCCGGCGCCCTGCTCGCCTTCACGCTCTCGATCGACGAGTTCGTGATCGCGTTCTTCACGACGGCGCCCACGCAGCCGACGCTGCCGATCGTCATCTACTCGATGGTGCGCTTCGGAGTGACCCCCGAGGTGAACGCCCTCGCCAGCCTCCTCCTGCTCGTGAGCATCGTCACGGTGATCGCGGCGCAGCGACTGACTCGACTGACAGGAACCCCGAAGTGACCACCGCACCTCTGCTCCGCGTCGACGGCATTCGGGCCGTCTACGGCGACACCGTCGCCCTGCACGGCATCTCCCTCGACATCGCCCACAACGAGTTCTTCGCGCTGCTCGGGCCGTCGGGCTGCGGCAAGACGACGCTGCTGCGCTCGATCGCCGGCTTCGAGACCCCTGCCGAGGGGCGTATCGAGGTCGATGGCGAGGACCTGTTGCGGATGCCCGCGCACAAGCGCCCGGTGAACATGATGTTCCAGAGCTACGCGCTCTTCCCCCACATGAGCGTCGAGAAGAACGTCGCCTACGGGCTGGAGTCCGACGGCGTCGGCAGGGCCGAGATCCGCTCGCGGGTCGCCGAGGTCATGGACGTGGTCGGGCTCGGCGCGCTTGCGAAGCGCCGTCCCGGGCAGCTCTCGGGCGGCCAGCGACAGCGCGTCGCGCTCGCACGCGCGATCGTGAAGCGCCCGAAGCTCCTCCTCCTCGACGAGCCGCTCTCGGCCCTGGACCGGCAGGTGCGCTCCTCGATGCAGCTCGAGCTGAAGCGCCTGCAGCACGAGGTCGGCCTCACCTTCGTCGTCGTCACGCACGACCAGGAGGAGGCCATGTCGATGGCCGACCGCATCGCGGTGCTCCGAGACGGGCGGCTCGAGCAGCTCGCGACCCCCCAGGAGCTCTACGCGAACCCGGCGTCGCGGTTCGTCGCCTCGTTCATCGGCACGGCGAACCTCCTCGACGGCACGGCGACCGCGACCGGCGTCGAAGTGCCGGGCTTCGGCGTCGTCGACGCCGCGCACGCCCTCCGGGCGGGGTCCCCGGCAACGGCGGTCGTGCGTCCCGAAGACGTCGAGCTGTCGACGGATGCCGCGACCGGGCTCTCCGGCACGGTCGTCGACACCTATTTCCTCGGGGGCGCCTCCACGATCTCGATCGAGGTGCCGGGCATCACGGCGCCGATCCTCGCGACCGTGCACGGTGCGAGCCGGGTCGCCCGCGGCGACGCCGTCGGCGTGCGGTTCGCGCGCGCCGCAGCGGTGGCGCGCGGCGCCGGCGCGGCATCCGTCACGGGCGATGCGGCCGCTACTGCATCCGCCGACCCTGCGACGGCGGACGCCGCTCAGGAGGAGGTCAGCGCGTGACCCGTCGCGAGCCGTGCGTAAGACACGATGAGCTCGAGAGCGGCATCGTGATCGATTGTCGGGTGCTGCGCGATGATGCGATAGCCGTAGGCGTCCTCGAGGGCGACGAGGTTGCGGGCGGCCACGAGCGAGGGTTGCGAGAGCGTGAAGATGCCGCGGGCGGCGCCCTGCTCGAGCACGACCTGGTACATGCCGACCTGGCGGTCGTAGAGGGTGGTGAGCAGCGAGGCCATGAGCGGGTTGCGGCCGGCCGAGCCGCCGAGTTCGCAGAGCAGCCGCACCTCGGTGTCGCCGGGGCCGCTCGGCAGGCCCGACTTCGCCAGCGCGAGCAGACGCACCACGGGGTCGTCGGGCAGCTGCTCGAGCATGCGCACCCGGCCCTCGTAGAAGCGCTCCATTCCGGCTCGGTTCGCCTCGAACATGAGCTCCTCGATGTCGGGGTAGTAGTAGAGCACCGCGCCCGACGTGAGGCCCGCCTCTTCGGCCACGCGGTTCAGTCGGGCCCCCTCGGGTCCGTGCGCCGCGATCGCCCGCTGGGCCGCCGCGACGAGCTGGCTGCGTCGTTCCTCCTGCCGCTTCGGCCTGGCCATCAGTCTCCATCCTGATCAGACAGATTGTCTGCATCACTGGTCAATCTTAGGCCGAATGACCTGACTTCACATATCTCTTGACGGAACCAATTCTCTCCATCACCATTCAAAGAAAGCACACGAACGGAGCCCACATGTCCGACGAGCCCCGCACCTTCCTGTTCATGCCCGAGAGCGCCTACGGCCCGACGAACAACTGCATCGGCATCGGCAACGAGCTGCTCAAGCGCGGGCACCGCGTGGTGTTCGCCGCGGAGCGCTCCTGGCAGGGCAAGCTCACGACCCTCGGCTTCGAGGAGGACCTCGTCGACCTCGCACCGGCACCCGAGGAGGACGTGGAGCAGGACGCCGGCCAGTTCTGGAAGGACTACATCAAGACGGTCTCGCCGGAGTTCCGCAGGACGACGGCCGAGCAGCTCGAGACGGTGACCCTGCCGATCTGGCAGGAGCTCGCCAACGGCGCGAAATACTGCGAGCCCCAGCTGAAGGCGATCATCGAGCGCGTGCAGCCCGACGTGATCATCGAGGACAACGTCATCGCGTTCCCCGCGCTCGTCACCGCCGGCGTGCCGTTCGTGCGCATCATGAGCTGCAACCCGCTCGAGGTGCCGGGCGTCGACATCGCGCCCGTGTTCTCGGGTCTCGGCAAGGACGATCGCGAGGGCTGGGCGGCGTTCCGCGCCGAGTACGAGCGCACCCATCGAGCCCTTTGGGAGTCGTACGACGCCTGGGTGCAGGAGCAGGGCGCACCCGCGCTGCCCGACCTCGAGTTCATCCACCCCGGTGACGAGAACCTCTACGTCTACCCCGAGGTGCTCGACTACCGCGCCGAACGCCCGCTCGACGAGACTTGGCACCGTCTCGACTCCTCGGTGCGCGAGACCGAGCAGCCGCCGGCCGATCTGCCCGCGTCGTTCACCGACGGCTCCCGCCCGCTCGTCTACTTCAGCCTCGGCTCGCTCGGATCGGCCGACGTCGAGCTCATGCAGCGGGTCATCGCGGCGCTCGCCGATCAGCCCCTGAACGTCATCGTCTCGAAGGGTCCGCTGCACGATGAGTTCGAACTCGCCGACAACATGTGGGGCGCCGAGTTCCTGCCGCAGACGAGGATCCTGCCGCTCGTCGACCTCGTCATCACCCACGGAGGCAACAACACCACGACCGAGGCGCTGCATTTCGGCAAGCCGATGATCCTGCTGCCGCTCTTCTGGGACCAGTACGACAACGCGCAGCGGGTCGATGAGCAGGGCTTCGGCATCCGCCTCGACACGTACCGGTTCACCGCCGACGACCTGCAGGAGGCGGTGCGCAGCCTGCTCGCCGACACTGCGCTGCGCGCGCGCATCGCCGCCGTCGGCGCTGACATCCGCTCGCGCGCCGGCGTGGCCGCCGCGGCCGACGTGATCGAGCGCGTCGGGGCGCGGGAGCGCGTGTGAGCACGGGCACCGTGAGGACGGATGCCGCGGTCGAGGCGCTCCGCGACGCGTCGCCGACGCCGTACTGGATGGATCGCGACGACGCGCCGGCCTCTCGGGCGTGGCTGGACGGCGCGGTGGAGGCCGACCTCGTGGTGATCGGCGCCGGGTTCACGGGCCTCTGGACCGCTTGGCGCGCCGTGGAGCGCGATCCGGGTCGCTCGGTCGTCGTGCTCGAGGCCGAGCGAGTCGCCCACGGCGCGACGGGACGGAACGGCGGGTTCGTCGCGAGCTCGCTCACGCACGGGCTCACCCACGGCACGGCCATCTGGCCCGACCAGGTCGGCGCCCTGCACGAGGAGGGCGACCGCAACCTCGCCGAGCTCGTCGCGACGATCGAGGCGGCGGGCATCGACTGCGACCTGCGCCGCTCGGGCAAGACGACCGTCGCGGTCGAGGAATGGCAGCTCGCGGGCCTGCGCGACGCGCAGCGGCTCGGCGAGCGTCACGGCATCGAGCTCGAGCTGCAGTCGCGCGATGAGGTGCAGGCCGACGTGCACTCGCGGACCTACCTCGGCGGCCTCCGCGATCGCACGGGCACGGTGCTCGTCGACCCGGCGCGGCTCGCGTGGGGAATGGCCGCGGAGCTCGAGCGCCGCGGCGTGCGCGTGTACGAGGCATCCGCCGCCACCGGGCTCGCCCGGCACGGTGCCGGGGTTCGCGTGTCGACCGCGCACGGGCATGTCGATGCGCGCGACGTCGTGATCGCGACCGCGGCGTACCCTGCCCCACTCAAGCGGCTCGGGAACTACATCATGCCGCTCTACGACCACGTGCTCATGACCGAGCCGCTCTCCGAGGCGCAGCGGGCGTCGATCGGCTGGGCGGAGGGGCAGGGGCTCACCGACGCGGGCAACCAGTTCCACTACTATCGGCCCACGGCCGACGGGCGGATCCTGTTCGGCGGCTGGGATGCCGTCTACTACTTCGGCGGTCGCGTCGATGCGAGCCTCGAGCAGCGAGACAGCTCGCACGAACTGCTCGCCCGGCACTTCCTCCAGACGTTCCCGCAGCTCGAGGGTCTCCGATTCACGCACCGTTGGGCCGGTCCCATCGACTCGACCACCCGCTTCACGGCCGCGTACGGCACAGCCCTCGGCGGCCGCGTGGCGTATGCGGTCGGGCACACGGGGCTCGGCGTGGGCGCGTCGCGGTTCTCGGCGGATGTCGCGCTCGACCTGCTCGCGGGCGAGCCCACGTCACGGCTCCGCTACGACATCGTGCGGCGCCGGCCGTTCCCCATCCCACCTGAGCCGTTCCGCAACCCCATCATCCAGCTCACCCGCCGCTCGATCCTCGCCGCCGACGCGCACGCGGGCCGGCGCAACCTCTGGCTGCGCACGCTCGACGGCTTCGGGCTCGGCTTCAACTCATGACCGTCGTGATGGGGCATCCGTCACAAGAAAGGACCATCGCATGACCACCGGAACCTTCATCGGCGACTACCGCGCCGGCACCGGCGACGACGCCGTCATCACGAATCCGGCGACCGAGGAGGAGGTCGCCGCGTTCACCTCGTCGGGCGTCGCCGACGTCGACGAGGCCGCCGCCGCCGCACGCTCCGCCCAGCCCGAGTGGGCGGCGAAGACGCCGGGGGAGCGGTCGCTCGCGCTGCTCCGCCTCGCCGACGCGCTCGAGGCGGACGCAGAGCATCTCGCGAAGCTCGAGGTCGAGGACTCGGGCAAGCCATGGACCACCGCGTACGACGGCGAGCTGCCGTTCGGCATCGACAACCTGCGGTTCTTCGCGGGCGCCGCCCGCTCCCTCGATGGCACCGGCGCGGGATCGTTCTCCAACGGCTACACGTCGATCCTCACGCGCCGCCCGGTCGGCGTCGTCGCGGGCATCACGCCGTGGAACTTCCCGCTCATCATGGCGATCTGGAAGGCCGGTCCCGCGCTCGCCGCGGGAAATGCGGTCATCGTGAAGCCCGCCCCGGCCACGCCGCGGACGACCCTGCGCTTCGCGGAGCTGGCGGTCGAGTCCGGGCTCCCGGCAGGCCTCTTCAGCGTCGTCACGGGCGACGCCGAGGTGGGTCAGGCGCTCGTCACGCACCGCGAGGTCGACATGGTGAGTGTGACGGGGTCGACCCAGACCGGCAAGGCCGTGATGCGCGGCGCGGTCGAGGGCGTGAAGCGGGTGCACCTCGAGCTCGGCGGCAAGGCGCCCGTGATCGTGTTCGCGGACGCCGACCTGGGCGCGATGGCGCATGCAGTCGCGCTCGGCGCGACGTACAACACGGGCCAGGACTGCACGGCCGCGACGCGCGTGTACCTGGAGCGCTCGGTCTACGACGACGGTGTCTCGGCGCTGCGCGACGCGGTGTCGCAGATCATCGCCGGCGATCCCATGGATCCCGAGACGCACATCGGGCCGCTCGTCTCGAAGGCGCACCGCTCGCGCGTCGAGGGCTTCGTCTCCCGGGCGGTGGCCGGCGGCGCCGAGGCGCTCGTTGGCGGCCACGCGATCGACCGCACGGGCTCGTACTTCGCGCCGACCCTGCTCGTCGGCGCCGCCCAGTCCTCGGAGATCGTGCAGGGCGAAGTGTTCGGCCCCGTGCTCGTCGTGCTCCCGTTCGACGGCGAGGCCGAGGGCATCGCGCTCGCGAACGACAGCGCCTACGGGCTGGCGTCGTCGGTGTGGACCTCGGATGTCTCGCGCGCCCTGCGGGTCAGCCAGTCGCTCGACGTGGGCGTCACCTGGGTCAACGATCACCTGCCGATCGCGTCCGAGGCGCCGCACGGCGGAGTGAAGGGCTCGGGCTTCGGCAAGGACATGTCGATCGAGCCGCTGCTCGACTACTCGGTGACGCGCCACCTCATGATCCGTCACGCGGCGCCGCCCGAGACGACCGGCTTCCGCCCGGCCTGATCCTGGCCCGACGCTCCACGCTCGGGCACTCACGAGACGAGAGAGAAGAACGGAACGGCGATATGAACGAACGGATCACGAAAGCCGTCATCCCGGCCGCGGGACTCGGGACCCGGTTCCTTCCCGCGACCAAGGCGATGCCGAAGGAGATGCTGCCGGTCGTCGACAAGCCGGCGATCCAGTACGTCGTCGAGGAAGCGGTGTCGGCCGGGCTGACCGACATCCTGATGGTCACGGGGCGGAACAAGAACGCCCTCGAGAACCACTTCGACCGAGTCGCCGAACTCGAGGCGACGCTCGAGGCGAAGGGCGACACCGCGAAGCTCGAGACGGTGAACGAGTCGACGGGCCTCGCCGATATGCACTACGTGCGGCAGGGCGACCCGATGGGTCTCGGGCACGCGGTGCACCGTGCGAAGATGCACGTCGGCGATGAGCCGTTCGCCGTCCTGCTCGGCGACGACCTCATCGACGCCCGCGACCCGCTCCTGAGTCGGATGCTGGTCGAGCAGTCCAGGCGCGACGCATCGATCGTGGCGCTTCTGGAGGTCGACCCGGATCAGATCCACCTCTATGGGGCCGCCGCCGTCGAGTCGACCGATGACCCCGAAGTGGTCCGGATCACGGGGCTCGTCGAGAAGCCGGCCAAGGAGGCGGCACCCTCGAACTACGCGGTCATCGGCCGGTACGTGCTGAAACCCGAGGTGTTCGACGTGCTCGAGGGCACCACGCCCTGCCGGGGCGGCGAGATCCAGCTGACGGACGCGCTGATGACGATGGCGGCCGATCCCGGGAGCAGCGGCGTCTACGGCGTCGTGTTCCGTGGTCGCCGGTACGACACTGGCGACAAGCTGGAGTACATCAAGGCAGTCGTGCAGCTCGCCGCCGAGCGGGACGACCTCGGTCCCGACCTGCGCGCCTGGCTCGCTGCGTATGTCACCGAACTCGAGCCGGTCTTCGCGAGCCACTGACGCGGCGAGCGCGGTATTCGGCATCCGCCGGTCGTCGTCGGGCGTCTCGGAACGCCCGCGACACGGAACCCCCGGATACCGTTCAGGACAATGCGACCGCCTTCGCCGCGCGCTCGCCCGACGCGACGGCGCCGTTCAGGAAGCCGAAGTACTCGACGCTCGTGTGCTCGCCCGCGAAGTGCACGTTGCCCTCCGGAGTCGAGCCGACGCCGAACAGCTGCGTGTACTGGCCGGGGCGCTGGCAGGTGTACGCGCCCTTCGACCAGCGGTTCGCCCACCAGAAGTCGCGGTAGGCCTTGCCGGAGTACGCCGCCGAGACCCCGGGGAAGATCGGCTCGAGCTGGGCGAGGTAGCCCTGCACCTGCTGCGCCGGCGCGGTGCCGAACGGTACGCCCGACCACCCCTTCACCTGGTCGCCCGAGGGGAAGAAGTTGTATACGCCGACCGGCAGCGGATGGGAGGCGGTGTCGTCCCAGCCGCACTGGAAGCCGGAGGGGTTCGTGTAGGCCGCCCCGCCGAAGCCCTGCTCCACCCACGGCCGGTGCGACACCTGCACGTGGATCTTCGCGTTCGCCCCGAGGCCCAGCTCATCGATCGCTCGCCGCGTGAGGGCCGAGAAGCCCGATTGGCTGAGATCGCACTCGCGCAGCGTCGTGTACGGCAGGGCGAGGATGACCCGGTCGACCGTCTTGTCGATGGTCTGGTTGCCGACCTTGAAGCTCAGGCGCACCGAGCCGTCCGCGTTGCGCTTCACCGCGACGAGCTCGTGACCGTAGCGGACCGTGCCCGTCGGCAGTTCCTCCAGCATGCGGGTGACGATCTGGTCGTTCCCGCCGTGCACGAGGTACTTCTCGTCGGCGCCGTTGACGGGCGCGAGGCTGTTCTGCGAGTTCCAGCCGAGCAGGTAGACGAGGTTGAGCGCCGACTGCTCATGCGACTCGAGGCCGTACTCGGCCATCACGTTCGACTGCATGAGCTTCGCGAAGCGGCTCGACAGGCCACCCGGCACCTTCGCCGCAAGCCAGTCGTCGACCGTCATCTCGTCGAGCGCCACGCCCGCGGCCGTGTGCACGTCGTGGGTCTGGCAGTACGGTGCGGCGGCGAGGTCGGCCTTCATCGCCTGGTACACCTGCCCCCAGTCGTCGTTCGCGTCGTCGTACGGGTAGTCGGCCCCGTCGATGCGGTACTTGTCGACCCAGCCCAGGTAGCTGCCGCCCGACACGACGTCGAGGCTCAGCCCGAGGTTCGATGCGAGATTTCGGATCGCGTTGTGGTCGGTGTTGATGAGCGCCCCGCCGTGCTCGACGACGATGCCCTCGTCGAAGAATCCGCGCAGGCTGTAGCAGCGCCCGCCGGCCCGCGAGCTGCCCTCGTAGAGGGTCGACGCGATGCCCTTGGTGCGCCAGAGCCAGTGCGCCGCGCGGGTGCCGGCGAGTCCGGCGCCGACGATCGCGACGCTCGGGGCGGGTGCCGGCTTCGCCACGGACGCTGCGGCCGGCATCGGCGCGGCCATCGCGAGCGCCGCTCCTGCACCGGCGATGCCCGCGACCTTGAGGGCGTCGCGCCGGCTGGGGGGCAGGCTGCCGCGTTCGGTCGAACCGGATGCCTCGGCGCGCGACTCGGCCGCTTCGCCGATCACCTCGTCGACCGGGATGCCGCGCCGCTCGGCCTCGCCGTGGGCGCGCAGTATCGAGCCGATCCGAGTGGTGAGCGGCGTGGTGCCGCGGGGGATTGCCTTCATGAAGAACCTCGCTGTCCGTATCGGTGGAGCGTTGCTGTACATGGTGCAAGTCGATTGCCGCCGTCGTGACGAGTGGATGATTCGTCACGCCGAGCGAAACCCAGCTGTTGATTTGTGAGAAGTTGAGTCAGATGATTGCGCATTCCACAAGACTCCGCAAGGATGGCCGTCAGATTGGCCTCGGGGCGAGTCGTCATGCGCTCGAGGAGCATCGCAAGTCCGACCGATTGAGAGAGGAGACCAGCCATGACACAACCGTCGTCAGCGACGCCGACGCCATCGTCCCGGCGCAGGGCCCCGACATGATCGACCTTCGCACCGGCGTGCCGCATCTGGTTCGACCGGGCCCCGACGATCCGCGCTAGCCTCGATCCGTGAACGAGCTCGACGGTCTTGACCACCTCGACCGCCGCATCATCGCGGCGCTTCAGGTGGATGGACGGCGCCCGATCTCCAGCCTCGCTGCTGAACTCGACGTGCCCGCCTCGTCGGTGCGCTATCGCCTGAAAAAGCTGGAGGACGAGGGAGTCCTCCAAGTCGTCGGGATCGCGAACCCACTGGCGATCGGCTTCGACCGGCTCGCCCTCATCGGGGTGCGGGTGCGGCCCGGGACGGCCAGGGTCGTCTGCGCATCGCTCTCGGCGCTGCCGGAGACGAGCTACGTGGTGATCACGAGCGGCAAGTTCGATGTGATGGTCGAGGTGATCTGCCGCGACGTCGCGCACATCGTCGATGTGTTGGAGAACAAGATCGGCGCCGTCGACGGCGTCGTGTCGACCGAGTCGTTCTTCGTGCTCGAGGTGCACAAGCTCGCATACGGATGGGGCGTCCCCGAGGTCTCCAGCGCCGACTAGGCGCCCCCGCAGATCCCACCCTCGCGCTCCGTCCGACCGGGACGGACCGCGGCCACCGTGCATGCCGTCGGAGCATGCCGTCGCGCGACGAGCGCCCCGAAACGCGGCGTCGTGCCCATCAACCACCCAGCAATAAAGGAGTTGCACCATGGAGAACATCAGTCGTCGCGGGATCCTGATGGGCGGGCTCGCCGCCGCAGGAGGGCTCGCGAACCTCGCCGCCGCCGGCCCGCCGATCGGTCCAGGCAACGGCCACGGCAACGGAACGCCCTCGCTGAAGCACGCCAACGGCGACAAGCGCAGGTGGGACGTGATCGTCGTCGGCGCCGGGGCCGCGGGCATCGGCGCAGCGCGTCGCATCACGGACCAGAACCCCGATCTCCGGGTGGTGATCGTCGAAGCCCGCGACCGGATCGGCGGCCGAATGTACACCGACCGGACGTCGATGGGCATCCCGGTCGAACGCGGCGGCGAGCTCGTGCACGGCGGCCCCTACGCATCGACGTACCCGTGGATCCAACAGGCCGGGTTCGACATGCGGATGTTCCAGAACAACTACATCCGTCTGGCCGATGCGCCGCCGTCCTCGCCACCGTCGCAGTGGCACCAGTGGGATTCTCCGACCTCGTGGCTCTTCCCGCTGGGGTTGCCGGAGGCGCTCATCCCGCACGACCCGGCGGGGCAGAACCTGCCGCTGCCCGCTGCACTGCCCGGCGAGAAGGCGGACGCGTACCTGCTGCGACTCGGGGTGACCGCGGCGAACACGCCGAGCGGCCTCATCTACGAGCTGACGGACGACAGTGAGCCCCTGTACAACACGTCCGCCTCCCGCGTGGCCGCGCCCTTGAGGGACTGCATCCGGTATACGTTGCACCCCGAGCAGGCACCGGCGCCGGAGATCCTCGATCCGAACGATTCGCGGTACGACGACGGCGACTACAAGATCATCGGCGGATACGACCAGCTGCTGCGCTTCATCGCGGCCGACGTGCCGATCATGCTTCGGACGGTGGTCGAGGAGGTCGACTACACCGCCAACGGTGTCGAACTCCTCACCTCGAAGGGCACGATGTTCGGGCGCAGGGTGGTCTTCGCCGTCCCTGCCGGGGTCATGAAGCATCGCGACATCGCCTTCACCCCCGGCCTGCCCGCCGCCAAGTGGGCCGCCTTCGACGCGTTCACGTACAGCAACATCTTCAAGTGCGTGCTCGAGTTCAAGGACAAGGTGTTCACGCCGAACGGCACCGACAACTGGGGTTATGCCGAATCGATGGATCACTTCCCGACCACGCTCTGGAACGCGTCGATCGCCTCCCCCCGATACAAGGGCCAGGTGATCGTCGGATGGGAGACCGGCGCTGCCGCACGGGAGCTCCATGCGCTCCCGCTCGAGCAGAAATACCAGGCGGTGCTGGAGGTCGTGCGCAGGGCCGCGGGCGACCAGGGCCTGAGATACCACAATGCCGTGATGACCGACTGGGCCAACGAGCCATACTCCTGGGGGCCGTACGGCAGCGGGGGCAGCGCGGCCGACATGGCCGCGACGGTCGGCGGTGTCCTGTACTGGGCGGGCATGCGCACGAGTTCGGTGTCGTCGTCGTACACCTCGGGCGTCGCTCAGGCGGACCAGCTGCTGCGGGCGCTCTGAGCGAAGCAGAACCTGGCCGCGGGAGGTGGCTGCACGACGGAGCCGATGATCTCGCTCGCAAAGGCCTGCGAGCACAGCCGCCGTGGCGGATCCGCTGCGGTGGCTCGAGGCGGCGGGTGCCGACGTCGTCAGCTCGCACGGTTGACGACTGCGCCCGTGGGTCCGCCGGGACTTCGAGTCAGCGCGTGACGACCTCTCCCGTTCGGGTCGACACCGAAGGCTTCGGCAACGGGCGCCCCGCGCGCAGCCCGAAGGCGAACTGGACGGCGACGACGCCCAAGAGGCTTGCGAGAAGCGCAGTCCAGCCGACGCCGGCGTTGGCGAGCACTCCGAGACCCAGCGGGCCCAGGGCGGCGACGCTGTACCCGATGCCCTGAGCGACGGCTGAGAACGACGCGGTTCGGGCCGTGCTCGGCGCCCTCTGCACGATGAGCCCGACGGCGAGGCCGAAAGCGGCGCTCTGTGCGACGCCGAGCACGGCGACGAAGGCGACCGCCGTTGACACCGGCGCGAACGCGAGGCCGGCGATGCCCGCGGCCGAGAGCAGGGAGACCACCGCGGTCATGGTCGACTGGCTGCTGTATCGGGCCGCGATGGCGGGCGCGAGGAGCGCAGCGGGGATGCCGGCAAGGCTGAGCCAGGCGAGCAGGAGCCCGCCCGCGGCAGGATCGAGGCCCCGGTCGACGGCGATCGTCGGCAGCCAGGCGGTCAGGGCGAAGTAGATGAGCGCCTGGCATCCGAAGAAGCCGGTGACCGACCAGACTCTCGGCGCGCGCAGGATGGACCCGTCGCGCGTGTCGGCCGGCCGAGCGTCGGGGACATACGCGGCAGCGCCGAGCCGTCGGGAGACGACGAGCGCGAACGCCGCGACGACCGAGATCGGGATCGCCCACACGAGCAGGGCCGTGGCCGCATCACCGCCGACGGCATCGAACACCGGTACAGCCAGCCCGGCTCCGAGCGCGGCGCTGGCGCCGAACGCAGCGGTGTACATCCCCGACCACAGGCCCTGCCTGCGCTCGAGGTGAGTGCGGACGAGCTGCGGCGTGAGGACGCCGAGCAGGGAGATGCTCGCGCCGACGACCACGGTGCCCGCGATGAGCGCTGCTGCACCGAGCGGACGGAGCAGCAGCGCGACGGCGAGCGTCGAGACGAGCACGGCTGCAGCACGATCGACCCCGAGTCGGCGCCCGAGAATGGGCGCCAGGGGTGCGGCGAGCCCGAACAGCAGCACCGGGACCGCGCTCAGCATCGCAAGCCCCGCCGCGCCGTAGTCGTACGCCGCGTCGATCTCGGGCAGCAGGGCCGAGACGCTCGTGATCGGCGATCGCACCGAGAGGCCGATGCCGACGACGAGCACGCCGGCGAGGAGCGGAGCGCCGATGCCGACGCCCCGGTCAGTCATGCAGCGACTGCTCGGTCTGGTCGAGCACGCCGAGTGCCGCGGCGGTGGCGGCGTCGACGTCGCGCGCTCTGATCGCGTGCAGGAGTGCCTCGTGCAGGTCGACGGTGCTCGGGTCGGCGTTGTTCGACAGGCAGGAGTTGTGCGCGACGGACTGCCGGAGCGACCCGTCGAAGCTCGCGTAGATGCCGACGAGGAGCCGATTGTGCGATGCGGCGGCGACGCCGACGTGGAACGCGACATCGTGGTTCGCGAACGCGTCGACGGCGTTGCGCCGGATCGCCTGCCGCCGGAGGAGGAGTTCCTCCTGAAGCGCGGCGAGGTCGTCGTCGGTGCGATGCAGCGCCGCCTCGCGGGCGGCGAGCACGTCGAGTGCACGCCGCACGGCGAGAACCTCCCGGGCGTCGGCCCCGCCGAGGGTGCGGCGCAAGGCCACCTCGGTGGCGTCGCTCGCGACGACGTAGGTGCCATCGCCCTGACGCGTCTCGAGCAGGCCGAGCTGCACGATCGAGCGCACCGCCTCGCGGACCGAAGGGCGGCTGACGCCGAGGCGCTCGGTGAGTTCGGCCTCGGTCGGGATTCGGGTGCCGATGGGCCAGGCCCCGGACGTGATCTCGGAGTGCAGGCGGTCGACCACGGTGTCGACGAGCGACTTGCGTTGGATGGGTTCCACGGGATCCATTCTCTTCCAGCTCGAAAGTATGGTTATCATAACATCTGACAAATCTGGCCACCGGTGCCCGACACGTTCGACAAAGGAGTCCGTCCCATGGCAGACCCGACCCTCACGGTCGCCCCCCTCCCCGTCGTCCCCGTCGCAGGGGGAATCCGCCGAGACGGCGTCGTCGTCGCTCCGGCGCTCGTCGACGCGCATATCCACCCCGACAAGTCGAGCTGGGGCGGGCCGTGGATGTCGCGTCGCCGCGCCGGGTCGTTGTCCGAGTTCATCGCCAACGACCTCGCAGCCCAACGCGCGTCCACACGAAGTGTCGAGGACCGCGCCCACGCCGTGCTCAGCACGGCACTCGCGAACGGCACGCTCGCAATGCGGGCCCATGTCGACGTCTCGAGCGAGTTGGGCACCGCGAACGTCGAGGGCGTTCGCGCGGCGGCTGAGCGGCTCGCCCCTTGGCTCACGGTTCAGATCGTCGCCTTCCCCCAGTTCGGGCTGCTCACGAACCCCGGCACGCTCGACGTCATGGCGGCGGCCCTCGACGCGGGCGCCGATCTCGTCGGCGGGATCGACCCGCTCGGACTCGAGGGCGACGTCGACGGACACCTCGACGCGGTCTTCCGCCTCGCCGAGCGGGCGGGTCGCGACCTCGACATCCACCTGCACGACGGCGGCGAGCCCGGCCTCGCCGAGATCCGCGAGATCGCGGCGCGCACGATCGCGGCCGGCATGCACGGCCGCGTCACCGTGAGTCATGCCTTCGCACTGGCGGATGCCTCGGCCGAGAGCCTGCCGCACACGCTCGACCGGGTCGCCGAGGCCGGTATGTGGATCACCACCTGCGCCCTCGGCGATGACCCCGTGCCCGACCTCGAGCTTCTTGAGCGGCATGGCGTGCAGGTGGCAGTCGGATCCGATGGCGTACGCGATACATGGTCGCCATTCGGCACCGGCAGCATGGTCGACCGGGTGCACCTGCTCGCCTACCGTACCGGCGCCATGACCGACGACCAGCTCGAACGCTGCTATCGACTCGGATCGACCGCCGGGGGACGCCTGATCGGCATCCCCGAGCTTGCCGACTGGTCGGGCGCCGACCACCCGACTCGGCTCGAGTTCCACGGTGAATCGCTCGCGCAGGTCGTCGTCGACCGGCCTGCCCCCGTGTGCGTCATCCGAGACGGCCGCATCCCCTCGCTCCACTGACCGCACCTCAGCACCGAACCCACCTGCACCACCAGCGCACACCCGACACATCGACAAAGGAGTTCCCCGTGTCACGACGCCGCATCACCATCGCCACGGCCGCACTGGCCGTCGCGGGCCTGGCCCTCACTGGCTGCACCGCATCCGAGAACACCGACGAAACCGACGGAGGGCTCACCGTCGATCTCAGCAACCTGGCCACGACCACCGAGCCGGGCGCACAGCCCGTCGACGAGGTCAAGTGGAACCTGCCCTATGAGCCGATGTCCCTCGACCCGATCTTCGGGTTCAACTACGCCGAGAACACGGTGACCGCGAACCTCTGCGAGAGCCTCGTCCGCCTCACACCCGACCTGTCAACCGAGCCCGGTCTCGCCTCGGGCGTCGAGCAGCCCGACGACACGACGATCGTGTACACGATCCGAGACGGTGTCACCTTCTGGGACGGCAAGCCGCTCACCGCCGAGGACGTCGCGTACTCGCTGCAGCGCCAGGTCGGCGAGACCGCGACGAGCTACTTCTCGAGTTACTTCCAGAACGTCGAATCGGTGGCGGTGACTGCGCCCGACCAGGTCACGGTGAAGCTCACCCAGCCCGACGTGCTCTTCACGCAGGCGATGGGCACCGCCGCCGGCGCTATCGTCCAGAAGGCCGCTGCCGAGGCGGCGGGCGAAGCGTTCGGCACCCCCGACGGCGGACTGCAGTGCACCGGACCGTTCTCGCTCGAGGCGTGGAGTTCGGGCAAGAGCATCGAACTCGCCGCGTACGAGGGATATTGGGGCACCGTGCCGATGGCGGCGAAGCTCAGCTTCAGCTTCATCGCCGACGAGTCGACGGCGATCAACGCCCTTCGCACCGGCGACGTCGACGGCCAGTACTTCTACCTGCCGCCCGCAGGGCTCACCCAACTCGAGAGCAGCGACGAGGTGACCACGACCTACGGCAAGTCGCTCGTGTTCTGGACCATGGTCACGACGAACTTCGACGGCGGACTCGGTGACGACCGCATCCGTCAGGCGCTCTCGCTCGCGATCGACCGTGCCGCGCTCACGAAGGTCGTGTTCCAGGGCGCCGGCATCCCCGCGACGACGCTCGCCGGGCCCGACTACTGGGGCTACGAGCAGGAGGCGTTCGAACAGGCGCACGAGGAGTTCTCGGCCGACGCCGACTTCGAGCGGGCGAAGCAGCTCGTCGCGGAGGCGGGCGCACCGACCGAGCCCATCGTGCTCGCCGTGCAGGGCAGCTCGGCCGTGCACGAGCAGACCGCGAACGTGATCCAGGCCGCCGGGCAGGCGATCGGACTCGAGATCGAGACCAAGGTCATCCCCGTCGAGCAGTTCGGCAACCTCTACTTCGACGAGACCGCGCGCGAGGGCATCGACGGCTTCTTCACGACGAACTACGGCAGCTTCGCCGACGCGCTCGACGTGTACCAGTTCTTCGCCAGCACCGACAGCCACAACTACACCGGGTGGGATCACGCCGACGAACAGCTCTTCGCCGCCCGCGCAGAGACCGACCCGGCCGCTCGTGCCGACCTCGTGATCGACGCACAGCGCATCATCACCACCGAACTGCCCTGGATCCCGCTCGCCTACGAGCCGGTCACCCTCGTGCAGAACGACCGCATCTCGGGCGCCACGGCGTCGTTCGCCTACCTCTATGCACCGTGGGCGGCGAGCATCGGCGGAACGGAATAGTCCGGATGTCCCTCCGCGCCTACCTGCTGCGACGCGCGGGCGGCCTCCTGCTCGTGCTGCTCGTGACGTCCTTCATCGTCTTCGGGTTGCTGTACCTGGCACCCGGCAGCCCCCTCGCGTTCATCCTCGGCCCGCGCGGAGGGACCCCGGAGCAGATCGCCGCCGTCACCGCGCAGTACCACCTGAACGACCCGTTCTTCGTGCGCTACGCCGCCTGGCTCGGCGACATCCTGCGCGGTGACCTCGGGTACTCGATCGTGTACCGGCAGGACGTGTCCTCCCTGATCTCGGGACGCATCGGCACCACGCTCGCGCTCGTGTCGATGGCCGCGGTGATCATCGCCGTGGTCGGCGTCGCGGCCGGCACCTTCGCCGCGCTGCGTGGGGGCTGGAGCGACCAGCTCACCTCCACGACGGCGGCGATCGGCCTCTCGACGCCGTCGTTCGTGGTCGGCGTCGCGTTGATCAGCATCTTCGCCGTCGGCCTCGGCTGGTTCCCGACCTTCGGGTCGGGAACCGGCGGGCTCGACACGATCGTGCACCTCACGCTGCCCGCGCTGGCGCTCTCCGTGGCGAGCGCCGCCTACCTGGCGCGCATCACGCGGGCATCGGTGCTCGAGGAGAGCGGCCGCGAGCACGTGCAGACGGCGACGGTCCGGGGCCTCGCACCCGGATACATCGTGCGCCACCACGTGCTGCGCAACTCGCTCATCCCGATCGTCACCGTGCTCGGCCTCACGATCGCCACGCTCATCGCCGGCGCGGTCGTGGTCGAGAACGTGTTCGCGCTCGACGGTCTCGGCTCCCTGCTCGTGCGGGCGATCCTGCAGCGCGATTTCGCCGTCGTGCAGGCGGTGATCCTCGTACTGGTGGTCGCCTTCGTCGTGGTGAATGCGATCGTCGACTTCCTCTACACCTTCATCGATCCGCGCATCGCGCTCGGGAGCCGGCAATGACCACCCCATCCACCACGAGTCTCGCGGTCGCGCGCGCAGCGCGCGAACGCCGCAGCGCGGGCTTCGCCCGCACCACGGCCGACCGTCTCGGCGTCGTCGGCAGCATCGCTGCGGGCATCCTCCTGGTCATCGTGCTCGCCGCCGTGTTCGCGCCGATCGTCGCGCCGTACGACCCCGACTACCCCGACCTGCTCGCATCGCTCAGCGGTCCATCGCCCGCGCACCTGCTCGGGACCGATGCGCTCGGCCGGGACATCCTCTCCCGGCTGATCTGGGGCGCGCGCATCACGCTCGCGGGCCCCGGGCTCGTGATCCTGATCGCGACCGTGATCGGCGTGCTGCTCGCGTTGTTCGCGGCATGGCGGCGGGGACGTGCCGACACCGTCATCACCTGGCTGCTCGACGTGCTCTTCGCTGTGCCCGGCATCGTGTTCGGCCTCATCGCCGTCGCGATCTGGGGTCCCAGCCTCGTGACGGTCGTCTGCGGACTCGCGATCGCCTACATCCCCTACGTGGCCCGCGTCGTGCGCGGCGCCGCCCTGCGCGAGCGCAACATGCCGTACGTGTCGGCGGCGTGGCTGCAGGGGCAGTCGGGCACCGGCATCACCTTCACCCAGATCCTGCCGAACGTGCAGCCGATCGTGATCGCGCAGGCCGTGTCCTCGCTCGGCTTCGCGGTGATCGAGCTCGCTGCGCTGTCGTTCCTCGGGCTCGGGGTCCAGCCGCCGACCGCCGACCTCGGCCTCATGGTCAAGAGCGGGTTCGACTCGGTGCTGCGCGGGCATCCGACCGAGGCGATCGCCGCCGGCGCCCTGATCGTCGTCATCGTGTGGTGCGTCACTGTCATCGGCGACCGGCTCACCTCGAATGCAAGGAGCATGCGATGACCGAACCACTGCTGATGCTCGACGACGTGCGCGCGACGCTCCGCCTGCGGGGCGGCCATCAGACGCTGCTCGACGGCGTCTCATTCGAGATCCACGCGGGCGAGGCTCTCGGCCTGGTCGGGGAGTCGGGCTCGGGCAAGTCGCTCACGACTCGCGCGATCACCCGCATGCTCGACCCCGCGTTCCGGGTGTCGGGGGAGATCGCCTTCGACGGGACATCCGTGCTCGCAATGAACCAAGCGGCGCTGCGCCGCTACCGGTCCACCGATGTCGGCATGATCTTCCAGGATCCGCGCGCCCACGTGAATCCGGTGCACCGCGTCGGCGACTTCCTCACCGAGGCGCTCGTGCGCGAGCGCGGCGTCGACCGGCGCGAAGCGGAGCGGCGAGCGGTGGTGCTGCTCGACGAGGTCGGGGTGCGCAATCCCGAGCAGCGGCTGCGGCAGTACCCGCACGAGCTGTCGGGCGGCCTGCTGCAGCGCGTCATGATCGCGAGCGTGCTGCTCGCCGAGCCGAAGCTGATCCTCGCCGATGAGCCGACGACCGCGCTCGACGTGACGGCGCAGTCCGACGTGATGGCGATCCTCGACGAGCAGCGGCGCGCCCGCGGGCTGGCGCTGCTGTTCATCACGCACGACCTCGAGCTCGCGGCGGCCTGCTGCGACCGGCTCGCGGTGATGTATGCGGGAGAGATCGTCGAGCAGGGTGCGCACGTGTACCACGCGCCCACCCATCCGTACACCGTCGAGCTGCTCGGCGCCCGCCCGAGCATCGACCAGCGCGTCGACCGCCTGCCGGTGCTGCGCTACGACCGCGAGACCCACGAACTGCTGAAGGCGGAGGCATCATGAACGGCGCAGAGCTGATCGGAACAGAGCGGATCGGAACCGAGCCGATCGTCGTCGCGAATCGGCTGCGCAAGGTGTTCCCGGGGCCGACGAAGGATGATCCGGTCATCGCCGTCGACGAAGTCTCGTTCGAGCTGTACCCGAACGAGTGCCTCGCGATCGTCGGCGAGTCGGGCTCCGGCAAGACCACCGTCGCCCGCATGCTGGTCGGGCTGGAGACGGTCACCGAGGGCGAGCTCACGGTGCGCGGCGATTCGCGCACGAAGGGCGTGAAGAATCTCGCCGACCGGCGGCGCTGGGCGCGCGAGGTGCAGTACGTGTTCCAGGACCCGTACTCGTCGCTGAACGGGCGCCAGCGCATCGGCGACATCGTCGGCACGAGCGTCGGCCTGCACGTCGGCGCCGGGGTGACCCGGCGCGAGGTGCAGGACCGCGCGCTCGGCATCCTCGACAGCGTCGGGCTCGGCCAGAGCTTCGCCGAGAAGTACCCGCACCAGCTCTCGGGCGGGCAGCGGCAGCGCGTCGCCATCGCGCGGGCACTCGCGGCCGACCCGGCGGTGATCGTGCTCGACGAGGCCGTCGCGGCGCTCGACGTGTCGATCCAGGCGCAGATCCTCAACCTGTTGAGCGACATCCGTGCCGAACGCGACGTGAGTTACCTGTTCATCTCGCACGATCTGGCGGTCGTGAACCAGATCTCCGAGCGGATGATCGTGATGGAGCAGGGGCGGGTGGTGGACGCCGGCGTCACCGCCGAGCTGCTCGCCGATCCGCAGCATCCGTACACCCGTTCCCTCCGTGCCGCCGTGCCGAGGCCGGGCTGGAAGCCCGTGCGCCGCGAGCGACTCGCCTCGTGACGTCGCACGGGCCGCGGGAGCGCTCGCAGCATTCGACGCTGATCACGGCAGACCATGTGATCGCCCACGACGGCGACGCGTTCGTCGAGATCCGAGATGGTGCGGTCGTCGTCGAGGACGGCTGCTTCACGTTCGTGGGCGATCGCGCGGATGCCCCGGCCGGGAGCGTCGAGCGGATCGACCTCGGGGAGAGCGTGCTGCTGCCGGGGCTCATCGACCTCGACGCGCTCGCCGACATCGACCACCTCGTGCTCGATGCGTGGGGCGATGCGGCGACGCAACGCCGGCTCATGTGGTCTGCGGCGTATTTCCGCGACGGGCGACACGACGTGCTCACGGCCGACGAGCGCAGCACCATGCGCAGGTACGCGCTCACCCAGCTGGCCCTGCACGGCATCACGACGTTCGTGCCGATCGCCTCGGAGGTGCATTCCGAGTGGGCGGAGACGCACGACGACCTCGTCGACGTGGCGAGGATCGCGAGCGAGCTCGGCCTCCGTTCGTTCCTCGGGCCCTCGTACCGCTCGGGCGTGCACGTCGTCGGCGCCGACGGGTCGACGGAGCTCGCCTGGGATGACGAGCGGGGACGCGCCGGACTCGCCGAGGCGGTGCGGTTCCTCGACACCGTCGCATCGCTCGATGACCCGTTGGTCACCGGCATCCTGGCGCCGTGCCGGATCGAGACGGTCCGCGAGGAGGTGCTTCGCGCGACCGCGCGCGTCTCCGCGGAGCGAGGAGTGCTGGTGCGCGCGCATGCCCTGCAGGAGCTCGGCGAGCGCGAGCTCGTCGCCGAGCTGCACGGCACCACGCAGCTCGGCCTGCTCGACCGGGTCGGGCTGCTGAACGATCGGCTGATCCTCGCCCACGGCGTGTACCTCGACCTCCACCCCGAGATCCACGGCGAGGATCGCGGCGAACTGGCCGCCCTCGCCGCGTCGGGGGCGTCGATCATCCACTGCCCGCTGACGAACAACCGCTACGCCTTCCTGCTCGAACGGCTCTCGCAGTACCTCGAGGCAGGAGTGAATGTCGGTCTCGGCACCGACTCGTTCCCGCCCGACCTCATTCGCGGCATCGACGCCGGCGTGCAACTCGCCAAGGCCCAGCACGACGATCTCTCTCGCGGCATGCTGGCGGAGTACGTCGAGGCCGCGACCCTGGGCGGCGCGCGTGCGCTGCACCGGCCCGACCTCGGCAGGATCAGCGTCGGCGCGTCGGCGGATCTCGTCGCCTTCGCGCTCGACGACTTCCGCCTCGGCACGATCGAGGATCCGTTGCGCACGCTCATCCTCGCCGGCTCCGCCCGCGACGTGCGCTTCAGCATGGTCGGCGGTCGCGCGGTGGTGCGCGACGGGCGCATCGCCGGGGTCGATCTCGAAGCGCTGCGCCGGGACGGCCGGCGGACCTTCGAGAAGCTGCGTGACGCCTATCTCGAACGCGACTACCTCGCCGGACGCCCGCCCGAACTCTTTCCCCCGGTGTTCCGGGGGGTTTGACGTCGCCCGCGATCGCGACGGTCGCCGTCCACGCCCTCGCTGATCGAGTTGTACGATTTCGACCAGATTCGACGTGCTCGGGACGGTTCGCACCGAGGTGTGGTACGTGATGGAGGAGACCGATGACGGAGGGACTCCGGCGGAACTCCGTTGCTCAGAGAAGCGGAGGCGACGACATGCGTGCGGTCGTTCTCCCCGGTTCGGGCCGCTACGCGGATCCGTGGCATCCCTTCGCAGAGACGAGTGCCTCGCTCGCCGCGATCGTCGCCGGCGCAGGGTATCGGGTCGAGGTGCGCGATGGCCTTCCGACCGGGCTCGCGGCGCTCGACTGGCTCTCGAGAGTGCCCGCCCCGACCTTCGGCGCCCCATGACGCGCGTCGTCATCGCACCCGACTCGTTCAAGGGCACCGCGAGCGCAGCGGAAGCCGCCACCGTCGACGTTCTCGAGGCCGACCTCGGCCACTTTGTCGAGCTCACGCCGCGGTCGGTGCAGCCGCTCGCGGCGAGCGCCGGAGCCGGTGCCGCGGGCGGCACGGGATTCGGCCTCCTCGCCTTGGGCGCGACGATGGGCGGCGGTGCGGCCCTCGTGGCCGAGGCGATCGGCCTGCCGGCCGCACTCGCCGGCGCGGACCTCGTGATCACGGGCGAAGGACGATTCGACGGGCAATCCGAGGCCGGCAAGGCGCCGACCGAGGTGGCCGCGCTCGCCCGCATCGCCAGAGTGCCGACGGCGCTCGTCGCCGGTGCGATCACGACCGAGCCGCGAGGCTACGCCGCATCCGTCGCGCTCACCGATCTGGCCGGCAGCGGCATCGCGGCGATGGCGGATCCGCTGCGGTGGCTCGAGGCGGCGGGTGCCGACGTCGCCCGCTCGCAGGTGATGACGCGGTACTTTCCGAGGCCGACGCATGTGAGCACGGTGTTATGGTCGTTACAACCGGGGTCGCGGGCCCGTCGCGCATGTGCCGTTCTGCGTCACGGCGTCAGTTGCGAGGAAGGTTGGTCGAAGCTTGGCTGTCAGCGGAACCGGGTCCGGTGCGCCACGCCTCCCGAACATGAATGACGTCGCCGCACACGCGGGCGTGTCGGTGATGACCGTGTCGAATGTCGTCAACCGCCCGGAGATCGTGTCCGCGAAGACCAAGGCGAAGGTCCAGGCGTCGATGCGCGAGCTCCGCTATCGGAACAACATCATGGCCAGGAGCCTCCGGTTGGCGCGTCCGACCCAGATCGGCTATGCGTTGCCGCCCCGACCCCGATACGGCGACGGTTACATGGACGAGTTCCTGCACGCGCTGGCGTCGGCGAGTCAAGAGCAGAACATGAACCTCACCCTCATCGCCGAGACGCGTGAGGAAGACTGGCTCAGCGCATGCGAATCGTTGTACTACGGCGGTTCGGCCGCCGGCATCGTCCTGACAGGCATTGAACCGGACGATGAACGTCCGGCACAGCTTCAGTCGCGTGGCATCCCGTTCGCCGGGTATGGCCAGACGAAGGAGGGAATGGCCGTCTCGTGGAGCTGGGTGGATACCGACGGGGCGCGAGGGATCGAGCTGGCCGTGGATCATGTCGTCGAGCGCGGCCACCACCGGCTTGCCTTCATCGGCCACGATCTCGAGCCGCATTGGAGCGCAGCACGTCTGGAGGGCTTCGTGTCCGCTGCTCGCAAGCACGGACTGCCGCAACCGATTGTGGCTGACCCGATCCCACTGACACCGGGTGCCGACGGTTCGGGTGAGGCCATCACTGCAGCGCTGCTTCGCTCTGAATCGCCGCCCTCGGCGATCATCTGCGCGTCGGACTATCTCGCCGTGGGTGCTGTGCTCGCGATCCGTGCGCTGGGTCTCGCCCCCGGTTCGGATGTCGCAGTCACGGGGTTCGATGACACGACGATGGCTGCCTTTGACGCTCTCGGCGTTACGTCCGTGAAGCAGCCGACGGCGCAGATCGCGAGAGAGCTCGCGCGCATGGTGGTCGACCCTCCTGAGGAAGCAGTGCACCTGCTCCTCGAGCCGAGCCTCACCGTGCGCTCCAGCACAACCGGCTGATCCCCGACCTCCCAGATCGTCCTCTGCTCGCCGCAGCCACCGCCCGGCGGACATTCGCTGGGGACTGGTCCATCACCGCGATCTCGTGAGCCGATCAGTGAGTCGCATCCGCCTATTGTAACGTCCTTAAATTTGCCCTAATATCAGATCCTGTCGCCCCACAGACGCGAGCGACATCCTGTTCACCCGCCGCGCACAACGCCCGTGCAGCGGCGGTAATGGCGCACTTCACCCGTGGAGTGCTGGTCGTCCACATCGCATGAAAGAGGCATTACCAATGGAGCTAAGAACCCTCACTCGAGTCGCCACCGGTCTCACGGTCGGTGTTGTCGCAGCCGCCGCACTCGCCGGGTGCACCGGCGACAGTGGATCATCATCCGCTGGCGGAGACCAGACGGTCACCGTCTGGACCGCCGGAACGTCAGCAGCCGAACTGCTCGCCCCCGCCGTCGCCGAGTTCGAGGACGCCAACCCCGGCACGACGATCGACGTGGTCGACGTCGGCAACCCGGCCATCTGGGAGAAGATCACGACGAGCCTCGCCGCCGGCGGTGAAGGACTGCCCGACATCATGCAGATCGGGATCGACTACCTCCCCGGCTACACGGAGAAGTTCCCGGGCGCATTCGCCGACCTCTCCACCCTGGGCGCCGATGACCTCGCCGCCGACTTCGCGCCGAGCGCGTGGGGCGGCGGCATGGGCCCCGACGGCGAGCTCTGGGGTGTCCCGTTCGAGGTGAACACGGCCGGCTTCACCTACAACAAGTCGCTCTTCGACGCGGCCGGTATCGACATGTCGACGATCACGACGTGGGATGAGCTCATCGAGGCCGGCGTGACGCTGAAGGCGAAGACCGGCGCGAGCCTGTTCGAGCTCGACAAGGCGGCGACGAACCATCCCTCAGCTGACATCTGGCAGACCTTGACGCAGCAGCAGGGCTCGTTCTACTTCAACGCCGACGGCGAGATCACGCTGAACAGCGCCGAGGGCGCGAAATCGCTCGAGCTGCTGAAGAAGGCGAACGATCTGGGTGTTCTCGCGGATGCCGCCTCATTCACGGCCGGCGGAGCCAGTCAGTACGCGGACGGCTCGGTCGCGACCAACGTCGATGCTTCCTGGTGGGCAGGATACTTCGAGGACGCCCAGCCGGATCAGGCCGGGAAGTGGGCCGTGGCGCTGCGCCCGGCTGTGGAAGAGGGCGGCGCGACGGCGGCGCTGGCGGGGGCGTCCTATCTCTCGATCGCCGGCAACAGCGAGCACAAGGACGCGGCGTGGGAGTTCATCGCCTTCGCGTTGGGCACGCTGGAGGGGCAGGAGGCGATGCAGACGGCACACGCCTTCACTCCTGGATTCACGCCGGTGTACTCGTCGGACGGCTTCACCGACGGCAGCGGGTTCTACGTCGGCGAGTCGCCCAGTCAGATCTTCGTCGACTCCATCACGCAGCCCGACCTCGCGGTGCCGACCTTCACGAGCGACTACGCGCGCGCGATCAAGATCTACGCTGACGCGCAGACCAAGGTGCTGATCTCCGGCGCCGACCCGCAGGAAGCACTTGACGAGGCGGCACAGCTCCTCGCCGACGCCACCGGGCGAGAGATCGCCGGGTAAGCAAGGCTGAACTCGCGCACGCTCCCCGATCCGATCGAGCACGGGGCTCCGCCCGGCAGCGGGCGGAGCCCCAGGCTCTGAAGGAAGAAGTGGTCATGATCGACCTCGCAGTGCAATCCCCGGTGCAATCCCCGCCACCGCTCGAATCCACGCCGCCCACCCGGTCGCGTCGATCCGCCCGGCGGTCGTGGCTGACCCCGCGGAACACCCCCTATGTGCTCCTGGCGCCCGTGATCCTCCTGTTCGCGGCGTTCAAGGGGTACCCGATCCTCTCCGCCGCATACTTGAGCCTCACCACCAATGACGGCGGAACGCAGCGCCTGGTCGGAATCGCCAACTACGAGCGGATCTTCAACGATCCACTGTTCTACCGGGCGCTCCTCAACACCCTGGTCATCCTCGTCATCCAGGTGCCGATCATGCTCGCCCTGGCCATGCTGCTCGCGGTCGCCTTCCACTCGACGCTGCTGAAGTTCAGAACGGTGTTCCGCCTCGGCTACTTCCTGCCGGTGGTGATGGGCCTCGTCGCGTACGGAGTGATCTTCAGCGTCATGCTGGCGACCGACAACGGCATCGTCAACGTGACGCTCCAGTCCATCGGATTGCCGAAGGTGCCATGGTTGCAGGACCCGGTGTGGGCGAAGGTCTCACTGATGATCGCGATGACCTGGCATTACACGGGAATCAACACGGTCATCTACCTCGCCCAGCGTCAGACGATCCCCCAGGACCTCTACGAGGCCGCGGCGATGGACGGCGCAGGCCACGTGCGGCAGTTCTTCAACGTCACGCTCCCCGGGTTGCGCCCGGCGATCCTCCTGACGGTGGTCACCTCGACGATCGGCACCCTGCAGTTGTTCGACGAGCCGTACATCCTCACCAACGGCGGGCCCGACAACGCGACCCTCACGATCGGCATGTACCTCTACGAGAACGCCTTCACATACTTCGACTTCGGATACGCCTCGGCCATCGGCTTCGTCCTGGTCGGCATGGTCGTGATCCTCTCGGTGGCACAGTTCCGGCTCTTCAAGGAGGAGAAATGAGCGCCGCCGTTCGCGTCTCCCGCACCCGCCGGCGCAGCCGGCTGGCGAGCGCGGTGCTCACGCTCGTGATCTTCGTCGGGTTCATCCTCATGGCCGCCCCGTTCTACTGGCTGGTCGTCGGGTCCACCCTGACCTCGTCGGAGGTGTTCTCCAACCCGCCCCACCTGCTGCCCGGGGACCAGCTGGTCGCCAACTGGGTCAACCTGTTCGGCGAGCGCGGGTACCTCCGTCCGGTCCTCAATTCGATCGCGATCTCGATCGTCTATGTGATCGTCGGCATGGTGATCTGCCTCTGCGGCGGGTACGCGTTCGCGAAGTTCCAGTTCCGCGGCAAGGCGTTCTTGTTCGGATTCGTCATCGCCACCCTCGCCATCCCGAGCCAGGTGACCTTGGTCCCCCTCTTCCAGACGATGGTCGCGCTGGGCTGGCTGAACTCCTACCAGGCGCTGATCCTCCCAGGGCTGGCGTTCCCGTTCGGCCTGTTCCTCATGCGGCAGGCGATGCAGTCGGTGCCCGATGAACTGATCCAGGCCGCCCGGATCGACGGTGCGGGAGAGTTCCGGATCCTGTTCCAGATCGTCAGCCCGGCGCTGCGTCCGGCGCTGGCCGCACTGGGGATCTTCCTGTTCCTGGCCATCTGGAACGACTTCATCTGGCCGCTCGTGGTGCTCCGGTCCGAGGACGCCTACACGATTCCGGTGGCGCTGGCCTCGTTCAGCGACGGCAACACCACCGACTACGGCCAGTTGATCCTGGCCACCACGATCTCTGTCATCCCCGTCGCCCTGCTGTTCATCTTCATGCAGCGCTACTTCGTTTCCGGTCTACTAGGTGGAGCAGTCAAGCAATGACCTTCTCGTCAACCGTCATCCCCGCATCCGTCGTCTCCGTCGCCGTGGGCGGAACCCACACCGCCGCGGCGGGAAGTGAGGAAGCTCTGTGGAGCATCGAGAACCCGCAAGCGCGAATGCGATTGGCCATCGCCTCGCCCGTCTTCGAGATCGACGGGCGCGCGGTGACCTGCCGAGTCGCGGACTTCGGGGAACCGCTGGAGCGCACCCTGCTCAACGGAGTGATCGAGTCCACATTCGTCGGTGACGTCGACGGCGAACCCGGACTGCAGCTGACCCTGGTCATCCGACAGTCCCCGGAGAGCCCCGTCGTTCGGTTCCAGTACGGACTGCACAGTGTGAGTCTGCGCCGGCTCACGAAGACGGCCGGCGACACGGGCATCACCTACGCGGAGCTGCTGCGCCGCACGGGTCCGGTCACCGAGGTGCGCATGTCGGACTTCGTCGAGCTGGGTCACTCCTTCATGCCGAACGAGATCACCCTCGACGCTGAGGCCGCCGAGGCGCTGTCGCCGCTGATCGGCCCGATCCTCGTCGGCGTCGAACAGGATTCCTCGTGGCTGCTCGCGTACGAGCACGGCACGTCGGGCGGGGATCTGTTCTGCGGCTTCTGGGTCGACGGATCCCGCGGCGTACGGGTGGGGGCGGTGAAGGGCGCTTACCTCGACGGCCAGCGTCTGGATGTCGCCGGTTTCCGCACGCCTTGGCTGCTCGCCGCCGCTGTGGAGGGTGGGTTGGATGCCGTCGCCGCCGCGTTCCGCACCTTCCTGCTGCGATACCAGTCGGAGCACGACCACTCGCGCCGACCGCAGATCTTCTACAACACCTGGAACTTCCAGGAGCGGGAACGGTACTGGCACGGCCGACCCTACCTCGCCGGATTGACGGAGCAGCGCGTTCTCGCCGAGCTCGAGGTCGCCGCCCGCATGGGCATCGACACGTATGTGATCGACACCGGCTGGTACGTCTCGACGGGTGACTGGGTGGTGAACCCGGTCCGGTTCCCTGCCGGGTTGCGCAACATCACGGATCGCGCCGACGAACTCGGGCTGCGTCTCGGGATCTGGTTCGACCCGACGATGGCGTCGCTGTCGAGTCGCGCGTTGGCCGCGCACGCCGGCGACATCAAGACGTGGCGAGGGGACCCCGTTGAGACACGCGAGATCTGGGAATCCGAGACGAGCAGGCCGATGTGTCTGGTCAGCGACTGGTTCGAGACCCTCCTGGGGCACCTGATCCGCGTCAACCGTGAACTCGGCGTCACGTACTTCAAGCTGGACGCCGTCGGCCAGTACGGGTGCGACAGCGCCGATCATCATCACGGGGACCAGAGCAACAGCGCCGGCGAACGAGCAGACCGGTTCGCGTTCATGATGAGCGAGCGGATGACCGAGATCGCGGAGCGCCTGGCGGTCGCCGTGCCCGGGTCGATCGTCGACTTCGATGTCACGGAGAACCACCGGTCGTTCGGGTTGAGCTTCCTGTCCGCCGGAAAGTACTTCCTCGTCAACAACGGCCCGTACTACTCGGACTACGAGCTGCCCGAAGGCCTCAACGGCGTGAACACCAACATGTTCTTCCACCCCGGGCGTGCTCGAGGGTGGATCTGCCGAGAGACGTACGCGTTCGACAGGTGGATCCCCTCCGTCCTCACGCTGGTCCACTACTACCCCGATGACCCTTGCGCGCACCAGCAGGAGAGCCTCGCGGCAGTGATCCTGGGCCATCACGGCATCTGGGGAGACCTGCTCGCCATCTCCGACGAGGGCGTCGACGTCATCCGCGCCACTCTGGACCGGTACCGGCAGGTCGCCGACGACGCGACCCGGGCCAGCATGATCACGACCGGACTGGGCGCCGGCGCGGCCGAGGCGCGGGAGAAGATCCTGCCCGAAACGGGCCGCGGTGTCGTGTCGCTGTTCCCCCCGCAGGGTCAGGCGATCCGGCACGTCACCGCCGTCCCGGTCGACACGAGGCACTGGGCGGCCGAGGGCATTCACGTTTCCTTCCTACCCGACGGCCGAGCGGTGATCGATGCGACCCGGTCCGGATCGGTGATCTTCGGCTAGCCGCGATCATTCTTGTCGACCCCTCGCCACCGACCCCGCATAAACCCGAAAGGCCCCACTCGATGAGCACCCTCTCCGTCCAGCTGTACTCCGTGCGCGACGCACTCGCCGACGATATGGTGGGCACGCTCCACCGCCTCCACGGGATCGGGCTGCGCCATGTGGAGCTGTTCGACTTCGTCGCCTGGGAGGATCGCTACGCGGAAGCCCTCGCCATCACCGGCCTGCGCGCGCCTTCCGGGCACAGCCCGCTGCTGACCGCCCCCGACCCGACCGTTGCGTTCGACGCGGCCGCAAGGCTCGGAGTGACCACGGTCATCGACCCGGACGTGCGCGCCGGGTGGCACAGCGCCGCGGGCATCGCATCGATCGCGTCCCGGCTGAACGAGCTCGTCCCCGCCGCAGCCGACCGTGGTGTCACCGTCGGCTATCACAATCACTGGTGGGAGTTCCAGAGCATCGGAGGCCGCACCGGCTTGGAGATCCTTGCCGCCGAGCTGGACCCACGCGTCGTCCTCGAAGTCGACACCTTCTGGGCGACCGTCGCCGGTGTCGACACCCCCGCGTTGCTGCGTCGGCTCGGTGAGCGGGTGCGGTTTCTGCACATCAAGGACGGTGCGGTCGAGCGGGACGCCGCCACCCAGCAACCCGCCGGCGCGGGAGCGGTGAACGTCCGCGCCGTTCTCACCGCCGCCCCGGACGCGATCCGGGTGCTCGAGTTCGACACCTACAGCGGGGACATCTTCGAGGGCGTCGCCACCAGCCACGCCTTCGTCACCGAGACGGCGGCGACCGTATGAGCAACACCGGGACGGTGGGTGTCGGTGTGATCGGCGCGGGGGTGATCAGTTCCCAATACCTGGAGAATCTGACCCGGTTCCCCGATCTGGAGGTGTCGTTCGTCGCGGACCTGGACCGCGATCGCGCGGCGGCACAGGCCAGGAAGTACGGCATCCCGGGCAGCGGCACGGTCGCTGACCTCCTCGCGATCGACGCCATCGAGATCGTCGTCAATCTGACGATCCCCGCGGCGCATGTCGACGTGGGGCTGCAGATCCTCGATGCCGGCAAGCATGTGTGGGCGGAGAAACCGTTCGCCTTGGACCGGGAGGGAGGACGGCTGCTGCTCGACCGTGCGGTCGAGCGGGGGCTGCGCGTTGCGAGCGCCCCCGACACGTTCCTCGGCGCGGGTCTGCAGACCGCGCAGCGGCTCGTCGACGCGGGCGAGATCGGGGCGGCCACCACGGCTCTCGCGCTGTTCCGTGCCGTCGGCCCGGAGTCGTGGCATCCGAATCCCGAGTTCCTGTTCGCGAAGGGCGGCGGCCCCCTCTACGACATGGGTCCGTACTACCTGACCGCGCTCGTCCAGCTCTTCGGGCCTGTCGCCCGGGTCACCGCGGCGGCCTCCACCTCGCGCGCGACGCGTGTGATCGGTTCCGGTCCGCGCGCGGGCACGGAGTTCCCGGTGGAGGTGCCCACACACCACGCGGCGCTGGTGGACTTCGAGTCCGGGGCATCCGCGCAGGTCGTGTTCAGCTTCGAGTCGCGGTGGGAGTGCCCCGCTGTGCTGGAGGTGGCCGGCACGACCGGAGCGCTGGCGCTGCCTGACCCGAATGCTTTCGAGGGCATGATCTCCGTATGGACCGACGATCCGGCGCACCCGCGCGAGATCGAGTCGACCGGGGTGAGCGACGGCCGTGGCATCGGCGTGCTCGAACTGGCACGCGCGATCCGCACGGGCGTGCCCGAGCGCGCGCATGGACAGCTCGCGTTCCACGTGCTCGATGTCATCGTGTCGATCGATGAGTCCGCACGATCGGGCGTCCCGGCGCTGGTGCCGTCGACCGCGCAGCGACCGTCGGCGCTTCCCGTGGGCTGGGATCCGAAGGCGAGGACAGTGTGAGCGGCGGGACCACCCGATGACCTCGATCGAATGGGGCAACGACCGGTTCGCCCTTGCGATCGAGGTCGACGACGACGCGCCGCCCCGGATCGCAGCCTTCGGGCCGCCCGGCGGGACTGCCGAGCTGGCCGGCTCCGTCGGGCTCGTCGAGGTGTTCCACGCGGCCGACGGACACGGGCGCACCAACCTCGCCTGGCAGACGTCCGCGGTCGGCGAGCGAATGCGAATCGTCTCGCACGAGCAATCCGCTGACCGCCTCCGGCTGACGATCCGCGACCCGAAGTCCGGCTTGGAGGCCGACTGGGTCGCCACGACCTGGCCGGGGGTTCCTGGGTTCCGCGCTCACTCGATCGTGCGCAACGGCGGCAGCGGGCCGGTGCGTCTCGAGGTCGTGACGAGCCTCGCGGTCTCGCTCTTCGCAGCCGCCGATCGCGACGATCTCGAGCTGCACTGGGCGCGCAACGAGTGGCTCGCCGAGTACCGGTGGACCGGCGAGCCGATCGCCCAGCGGCTGCTCATGGACATCGACGTGCCGCTGCACGGGCAGGACCCCCGCGGGCGCATTGCGTTCGTCGGCCGCGGCACCTGGTCGACCGGGGAGCTCCTGCCGCAGGGCGTGCTGCGGCACCGTGACCGGGGGCGCAGCTTCGCTTGGCAGGTCGAGAGCTCGGGCGCATGGTCGTGGGAGCTCACCGAGCGGCTCGGGTCAGTGGGTGTGACGCTCACCGGCCCGACCGACCACGACTCGTCGTGGAGCACGGTGCTGCGGCCCGGAGAGTCGTTCGAGACCGTGCCGGCAGCGGTCGTCGTGAGCGACGACGGGCTCGACGGCGCGCTCGGCGCGCTCACCGAGTACCGACGAGCGCTGCGACGACCCCACCCCGCGAATACCATGCTGCCCATCGTCTACAACACCTGGATGAACACCGTCGGCCCGCACGTGACCGAGGAGACCCTTCTCCCGCTCATCGACGCGGCGGCCGAGGTCGGCGCCGACGTGTTCTGCATCGACGCGGGCTGGTATGACAATCAGGGCGACCGCCACGACAACCTCGGCGAGTGGCACGAGTCCCGCGACCGGTTCCCGAACGGCCTCGGCTCGGTGATCGCGCAGATACGCGCCAACGGCATGATTCCGGGCCTCTGGCTCGAGCCTGAGGTCACAGGGGTCGACACGCTGCCTGCGCGGGACCTGCCCGACGACGCGTTCTTCGCACGCGGGGGATTCCGCCTCCGGGACTGGGGCCGCTACCACCTCGACCTGCGGCATTCGTCTGTTCGGGCATCGCTCGATGCGACGGTAGACGACCTCATCGCCCGGTTCGGCATCGGGTACGCGAAGCTCGACTACAACGTCGACTTCGGCAGTGGCACGGATGTCGCGGCGACCTCGCTCGGCGAGGGGGCGCTCGGGCACCAGCGCGCGCTGCACGAGTGGCTCGGCGGCATCCTCGACCGGCATCCCGAGTTCATCGTCGAAAGCTGCAGCTCGGGCGCGATGCGCGCCGACTACGGCATGCTCCGGCTCTCACAGCTGCAGTCCACGTCCGACCAGCAGAGCGAGCTGCACTCGGTGCCGATCGCCGCCGCGAGCCCGAGCGCGATCGTGCCGGAGCAGGCGGCGAACTGGGGCTACCCGCAGCCCGAAATGAGCGACGAGCGGATCGTCCTGGCGCTCAGTAACGGCATCCTGACCAGGCTGTACCTCTCGGGCTGGCTCGACCGGATGACCTCGGCGCAGCGCAGGCTCGTCGCCGAGGCGGTCGCGGCGCATCGGGCCGTGCGTTCCGAGGTCGCGGACGCCATCCCTCGGTGGCCGCTCGGCCTTCCTGGCTGGACCGACGAGTGGATCGCGCTCGCCGTCGGCGAGCTCCTGACGGTGTGGCACCGCGGCGACAGCGGCGGAGGAATCGAGCTGCCGTGGCCGCCTGCAGAGGACCACGACGTCGTCGTCGAGGAGGTCTTCCCGATTGCGAGAGACGGCTGGGAGCACAGCTGGAATGGTGGCGCGCTGCGCATCACCTCACGACTCGCTGAGCCGAGCGCACGGACGTTCCGGTTGCGTCAGGGGTGAACCACGCCGGGATTCTCCGGATTCCATCGGGTGGATTCGGTCGGCTGCGGCAGCGCGTGGTCTGTGCGACAGTGAATGAATGGATCCGTTGCTGAAGAAGCTCAACGTGACCGATCCGGTGGTCCGGGTGTTCGACGCGCCGAATTCGTTCCGCGATCACGTCATGGCGGTCGACGGCGTCGTGCTCGACGAGACGCGGGCGGGGATTGAGTCCGCCGGCTGGGTGCTCGGGTTCGCGCAGACCCAGGAGCAGGTCGATGCCTTCGCGGAGTCGGTCGCATCACTGACGGCGGGCGACGCCATCGTGTGGATCGCGTACCCGAAGGCGTCCTCCAAACGATACCGGTGCGAGTTCAATCGCGACACCGGATGGTTCAGCATGGGGGCGGCCGGATTCGAGCCGGTCCGACAGGTCGCCATCGATGAGGACTGGTCTGCGCTCCGCTTCCGCAGGATCGAGTTCATCAAGAACCTCACCCGCCGATTCACGGCGGCGAGCGAGGAGGGGCGGCGCCGGCAGAGGGGGGACGCCTGACCGGTCACCGAGCAGCGGCGACGGGATCGGCGAGCCAGTCCGGGTCGAGTCCGCGCGCGACGAGGCAGGGCGCGACGAGACCGGGCCCGACGAGACCGGGCCCGACGAGACCGGGCCCGACGAGGAAGAGCTCGCGCGCGTGCTCGTTGATTGTGGTGGGTCCGTAGCCGACGCGCAGGCCGAACATCGCGCGCACGTCGGCCCAGGCATCCGTCGTCCGCACCAATCGCGCGCGCTCACCGAAGGGGAACCCGCGCTCGGCGCCGTACCGGCGCAGCCGCGCAGGGGAGTCGTACGCCGGGTCGTACGTCATCGCGAGATGCGCGCGACCTCCGTCTTCGGCGGCGCGAGCCGCGGCCGCGAGTCGCGTGATCGTGAGGGAGCACCTCGCGGGGTTCATGCATCGCGTGTAGAAGAAGGCGAGCACCGTCTCGCGGCCCGTGAGCACATCGGCGAGGGTCGTCACCGCACCGTCCTGATCCTCGAGCCGCACCCGATCGAGGGCGTCGGGAGCGAGGGAGAGAACGGATGCCTCGCACGCGGTCGTCGCTGCAGCCGAGGCCGCCGGACGGAGCTCCTGCAGCGTCGCGAGCAGCTCGCCGCGCGCGGTGCGCATCCATCCCGGCGAGACGGCACCCGGATGCCAGCGCACGAACACGTCGGCCGTCGAGATGCGGTCGGCCGCGTCGCGCAGGAGGCCGTCCCATTCGGCGCCGACGTCGGGGCCGAGGCTGCGGACCGCTCGCGCAGCGCCCGCGAGGACGGCGGGGCTCACGCTCGTGCGCAGTTCCTCCGCGACCACGTGAAGCGCGTCATCGGGGATGCCTCGCGTCTCGAACGAGGCGAGCAGGTGGGCGCGCATGCGTTCGGCGTCGGCCGTTGACAGGCCCGCCGCGTGCGGCGCGTCCTGCCGGAGCTGCTCGCCCGTCACGGGCTGTGCGAGCAGCTCGGAGATGAGCGCGTCGACGTCGCTCGGCATCGCGTCACTCCGGCGGCTTCTGCCCGCGCGTCTTGGCGAAGCGATCGATCGAGGTGAGCAGGGTGCGCGACGTGGTGCCGTCCTTCATGTGGTCGAGGTCGGCCTGGAACGCTTCGTTGTCGAGGGCGTCAGCCGCCTCGGACGTGAAGGCGAGCGCCGAGAGGGCGGCGGAGCGGAGCTTGTCGTCCTCCTCCTCGTCGAGCACGAGGTCGTGCGCGACGTGTGCGAAGCGCTCGGGCGAGTTCGCCTTGAGGCTCATCGCGGCGAGCTCGCGCACCTTGGGACGCTCGGCCTTGTCGGTCGAGATCGTTGCGAGCAGCTCGACCGACTCGGGGTCGGCCGCGAGGGCGCGGAGTGCCTCTTCCCGCACTCGCGCGGATCCCGTGCGTGCGAGCTCGCGGAAGAGCGGCGCGGCGTCCCCGTGCTCATCGCGTGCGAGGAAGCGCGTCGCCGTCGCGGGCGGCACGAGTTGCGCGCGCGTGCCTTCGAGACTCTCGCGCAGGAGGCGCTTGCCGACCTCGTCGTCGTCGAGCGTGAGTCGGTCGAGCGCGAGGTAGCGCAGCTGCTTGTCGTGCGACACCGCGAGCTCGCGGAGCCGCTCGACGAACTCGGCGCGGAACGGCGCGAACCGCATCGGCTGGAAGGCCGCGCCGCCGAGCCGCTCGAGAGCGGTCAACCGGTGCTCGACGGCGGCCGTCTCGTCGGCGAGGAGGTCGAGCAGCAGGCGGACTGCGGTGTCGAACGTGTCGGCATCGAGGAGCATCGCCTCGAGCTTCGCCTCCGTCAGTTCGGGCGTGAGCGCTTCGGCGGCACGTCGTGCCGTGAGGGGGCGCGGCCGCGCGCGCCGTACCTCGGCCAGCTCTGCGACGTACGCCTTGCGGAGTTCTTCGATGTCGGTCTCGTCGGTCATGGCGTCGCACCTTCCATCTGGAACGGGACGTCGTCGTACGCGAACCCGAGATGAGCGGATGAGTTCGTGCCGAGGTAGTCGATCGTGTCGCGCACGCGCGGACTCACGCCCGGGGCATCCGTCATGGGCGATGCCGTGAGCCCCCCCTCCCGGCGCGGTCGTCGGGCGCGGCGCCGCGAGGGGACCGCTCCATGGCCACAGGCGGTCGCCGATGCGATGACCGGCGCGGGTCGACCCCGTCGCGAACGAGCGGGCCGCCGCGGGATCATGACGGCGGAAGGCCCACTGCCATTTCGCCCAGAGCCGGTCGACATTGCAGTGCAGGAGGAAGAAGAGGGGATCCTGGGGTGCTGTGCCGGGGTCGGTGATGACCCCGCTGATGTGCGACATGTGCGCGCGACCGTGAGGATTCCCCTGCATGACGGCGAAGCCGGTGAAGTCCGCGGCAGGCGCGCCGCCGAGCGCGAGCGTCTGCTGCTCGGTGCGGACCAGGGGGAGCGTCTGCGGTCCGACGCCCGGTCCGCGCTCGACGCCGGGGAGGTTGCCCGCGACCCAGCCTCGGAGCGGATTCGTCGAGGTGAACTGCACCCGATCCTGCGGTCCCGGGACGCCCATGAACCGGCGCGTGAAGAGGTTCGGCGCCGCTTCGTCGAAGCGCCAGTACGGCAGCGCCACGTCGCTGTCGATCCTCTGGAGCTCTCGTTCCAGGTCGAGGAGGTAGATACGGTGCCACGGCAGGAAGCCGGCACCGCCGTGCGCCTCGCGGTCGGGCGCCCCCGCGACGTGCATGTCGCGGAAGTCGCGGAACCGCCCGCTCGCCGAGCCGTTGAGTGTCGCCAACGCCCGGAGGAACCGGTTCCGCTCGGCCGTCGTGAGCGCGTTCGCGTTCTTGCGGATCCTCACCATCGTGGGGTGCGAGCCGAGCAGCGCCCCGCCTGGACGGCTGCGCACTTCGACGACGACGTCCCCGAAGCGCGTGCTGGCGGCGGGGAATGCCCCCCCCGATCCACACCGTGCGAACCGTGCCGTCGGCCGGGAGGTCGAGATCGAGCGTCGCGGTGCTCGCGTGCGTGAGCGGATCGGCGAAGAGCAGTCCGCCGCCGCCGGCGAGGCTTCGCGACGAGACGGTGACCGCGACGGGACCGCCCGCCTGCGGCGGCGACACGGCGAACTCGACCTCGACCGGCCGCCAGGTGAGGTGGGCACGGCCGCGGTCGTCGTAGCGAGGAAACGTGATGCTGACACTCATGGCACCCCCATGCCGCTGTCATTCCCGCTGATCAGGCTAGCAACCGGGTGCGTCCGGCGTCGAGAGCGCGAAGGAGGGAGACGATGCACTTGTGGTCGAGCCGGCACAGCAGTTTACTGACACCGAGCAGTGCCGCTCGACACACGCGATCCGGTTGCTGTTCGCCTCACGAGGGGGGAATATCAATGCACATGACTGCCCGAGCAGTGACCGCGATCTCCGCGGCCGCTCTCCTTCTCACCGCCACCGCGTCTCCCGCGCTGGCCGCCCCGCCCTCGATCGAGAAGATCCCGATCGAGGACACCTTCGCAGACGACTTCCTGACCGCGGAGTGCGGCGTCGACGTCACGACGACGCTGAGCGGGTTCCGCATCGAGCGGGGCTGGCTCGACGGCGGTGGCAACGTGCTGAGTCTCGCCACGATCAGCGTCACGGGGGTTGCGTCGTCTGAGTTCGGTTCGTTCCGGTTCAAGGACGTCGGCGCAGACCAACTGAAGGTGGCACCCGACGGCACGGTGACCCTCAGCATCATCGGCCAGGTACCGTTCGGCTTCACAGGGATCCTGGTCCTGGATGCTGATACCGGCGAGGTCATCAAGGAGCCCCACTTCACGGGCGAAAGGCAGCTCGCAAGGGCCTGCGAGGTTCTGACCGGCGCCTGAGGGCGGACCGCTGCACGAGAACGGCGGATGCCGCGGCACCGAGTTCTGCTGAATCTCCGGGCCGCGGTGTCGACTCGCGCGGTCATCCGGTAAGAAGAGAACAGGCAGCTTCGCCATTCCGGCGAGGCGCTCGGCCGGAACGGGATCATGACCGAAGAGCGCGAGGCCCTCATCGCAGCCGTGCGCGAGTTCGCCGATGCGGAGCTCGCGCCGAACGCGGCGCGCTGGGATGCCGAGAAGCACTTCCCGACCGACACCCTGCGCCGCGCCGGGGCGCTGGGCCTCGGCGGGGTGTACGTGCGCGAGGACTTCGGCGGGTCGGGCCTGACGAGGTCCGATGCGGTCGCGATGTTCGAGGAGCTCGCCAAGGGCGACACCGCGATTGCGGCGTACATCTCGATCCACAACATGGTCGCGTGGATGATCGACACGTTCGGCGACGACGTCCAGCGTGAGCGCTGGGTCCCGGGCCTCACCGAGATGACCGACCTCGGCAGTTATTGCCTCACCGAGCCGGGGGCCGGGTCGGATGCCGCGGCGATCACGACCTCGGCCAGCCGCGACGGCGACGACTACGTCATCAACGGCGTCAAGCAGTTCGTCTCGGGGGCGGGGTCGTCAGCGGTCTACGTGGTCATGGCGCGCACGGGGGAACCGGGTGCCAAGGGCATCAGCGCGATCGTCGTCCCCGACGGAACCCCGGGCCTCAGCTTCGGGCGGAACGAGCAGAAGATGGGCTGGAACGCCCAGCCGACGCGACAGGTGGTCTTCGAAGACGTGCGGGTGCCGACGACGAACCGCCTCGGCGCCGAGGGAGATGGGTTCGGCATCGCGATGCGGGGCCTCAACGGCGGGCGCCTGAACATCGCGGCATGCTCGCTCGGCGGCGCCCAGTGGGCGCTCGAGCGCGCGTTGGGCTACGTGCGCGAGCGTGAGACCTTCGGGGCGCCGCTTGCGACCAACCAGTCGATCATGTTCACCCTGGCCGACATGGAGACCGAGCTCCAGGCGGCCCGGGCGTTGCTGGAGCGCGCCGCGGCGAAGCTCGATGAAGGAGCATCCGACGTCGTCCCGGCGTGCGCCATGGCCAAGCGGTTCGCGACCGATGCCGCGTTCAACGTCGCGAACACGGCGCTGCAACTCCACGGCGGCTACGGCTACCTGCACGAGTACGGCATCGAGCGCGTCGTGCGCGACCTGCGGGTGCACCAGATCCTCGAGGGCACGAACGAGATCATGCGGCTCATCGTCGGCCGCGATCTCGTGAACCGGTTGTAGGGTCGGCACAATCCGCGCCCCGAAACTGAGTTAGGCATGATTAACTGGTTCGGGCGAGCACTGCTGCTCGCCGATGAGGAAAGGACCCGGGCCCGATGAAGATCATCGTCCTCGTGAAAGAGGTTCCCGACACCTACGGGGAGCGCAAGCTCGACCTCGAGACGGGGCTCGCCGATCGCGCCGCGAGCGAGTCCGTGCTCGACGAGATCAGCGAGCGTGCCCTCGAAGTGGCGCTCGCTCACGCCGGTTCTGCCGACGGCGTCGAGGTCGTCCTCCTGTCGATGGCGCCCGAGAGCGCCGCGGCGACGATCCGCAAGGGACTGGCGATGGGAGCGGCATCCGCCGTGCACATCGCCGACCCCGCACTCGCCGGAGCCGACCTCGGGTTGACGGCCCGCACGCTCGCCGCCGCGATCCGGCGCACGGGGTTCGATCTCGTCATCACCGGCAACCTCTCGACCGATGGCAGCGGCGGCGTCCTCGCCGCCATGCTCGCCGAACTGCTCGAAGTTCCCAACGCAACGGCACTCTCGTCGGTCGAGATCACCGCCGACTCGGTGTCGGGCACCCGCAGCACCGACGACCGCGCCATGCGCGTGAGCGCTCCGCTGCCGGCCGTGATCTCGATCACCGAGGCGCTGCCCGACGCTCGCCTCCCCAATTTCAAGGGCATCATGGCGGCGAAGAAGAAGCCGTTCGAGACGCTGACCGCGGCCGATCTCGGCATCGAGCCGCAAGATCTCTCGGTCGCCTCGTCGATCATGACGGCGATCGCCGAGAAGCCGCCGCGTACCGCGGGCGTCAAGATCACGGATGAGGGCGACGGCGGCACGAAGATCGCCGAGTTCCTGATCGAGAACCGGCTGGCCTGAGAGGACGAACATGACCGACTACCCCGCAGACGCGATCCTCGTCCTGCTCGAGACATCGCCGACCGGTGAGCTCGCGAAGAGCGCCACAGGCCTTCTCGGTGCCGCGGCGCTCATCGGAACCCCGGTGGCGCTCGCCGTCACGGCGCCAGGGCGAGGTGACGCGCAGGCGCTCGCCGAGCAGGCCGCGGCAGCCGGGGCCGAGCGCACACTCGTCGTCGAGACCGATGCGGTGCAGACGCAGCTCACCGTGCCGCAGGTCGACGCGCTCGCCGCGGCAGCCGGCGCCGTCGCGCCCGACGCGGTGCTCATCTCGAACTCGATCGAGGGCCGCGACATCGCCGGTCGCTTCGCCGCACGCACGAGCGCGCCGATCGCCGTCGACGCGATCGGCGTCTCCCGCGACGACGAGGGCGTCGTCGCCCGGCACTCCGTGTACGGCGGGGCGTACAACCTCGAATCCGCCGCGACGTTCGGCCCCTTGGTCGTCACCGTTCGCCAGGGCGCGATCGAATCGCGTGCCGAGGCGCGGCCGATCGCTCTCGAGACGCTCGAGTTGCAGGCCTCGGGAGCGGAGGCTACGACCATCGAGTCGGTCGAAGCCATCGAAGAGGCCTCCAGCCGGCCCGAGCTGCGTGGGGCGACGAGGGTCGTGTCGGGCGGCCGCGGTCTCGGCTCGGCTGAGAAGTTCGCGCTCGTCGAAGAGCTGGCCGACGCCCTCGGCGCCGCCGTCGGTGCATCGCGCGCCGCGGTCGACGCCGGCTACATCCCGGCGAACCACCAGGTCGGCCAGACCGGCGTCTCGGTGTCGCCGCAGCTCTACATCGCCCTCGGCATCTCTGGCGCGATCCAGCACAAGGCGGGCATGCAGACCGCCAAGAACATCGTCGCCGTCAACAAGGACCCCGATGCGCCGATCTTCGAGGTCGCCGACTTCGGTGTCGTCGGCGACGTCTTCACCGTCGTGCCGCAGCTGATCAGCGCGCTCGCCGAACGGAAGCGCTGACCCGTGGCCACCTACCCGCCGACCCTCCGTAGGGGACTGCCTCGCGAACGCGGCGGCGACGCCTGGCCGCCGCTGGGTGACGCGCCCATCGAGATCGTGGCGGCTCGTGCCGAGAGCCCGGCGAGTGGTTCGGTGGCTGCCGTTCCGGAACCGATCGTCGATATTGCGGATGTCGCTGCCGCGCCCGCCCCGGAGCGTCCGTCCGTCGTCGCTGCGGCGATGGGGCCCGGGCGTTCGGTTCGGCGGGGACTGCCCCGGGTTCCCGGAGGTGAGCCGTGGCCGGCCGCCGCGCCCGCCGTCGCGGCGGCACCCGCGCCTGCGGCCGCGAGCCCGGCTGCGCCCGCGCCACAGGCGCCCGTTGCCGCCGCAGCCTCGGCTGCGGGCGTGGCTGCCGCCGCAGTTCCGGCGGTCGCCCCCGCCGCGACGGCGCTCGGAGCCGCGACCTCCGAACGTCCGCTCCGACGAGGCCTTCCCCGTGTGAAGGGCGGCGAGGCATGGCCGGCGGCCGGTTTCGCCCCGGTCCGCGCGGTCGTCGCAGAAGCCGCGCCGGTCACAGGGGTCGCGCCCGCGCCCGTGCCGCCCGCGCCCGTGACGCCTCCGCTCGTCGAGGAGGCCGCGGTCGCGGCATCCGTGGCCCCCGTCCCTGCCGCGCCGCCCCAGCGCGTCCCGCTCGCCCGCCCGGCGGCGGCCCGCCCGGCGGCGACCCGCCCGGCCACCGCGGGCCCGGCCCCGCGGCCTCGGCCGGCGCCGGCGCCCGCGCCCAAACCCGGACGATTCGGCGCCTACACCTTCGGCCAGCTGCTCGGTTCGGCCGTGATCGGTGGGTTCGGGTTGCTGCTCGCGGCGACGTTCGTGGTGGTCGTGACGAACTGGTTCCTCACGCTCGGCTTTATGCAGGACTTCCTCGCGACCTATCCCGGCGAGACGCACCTGCCCGAGGGCGCGCCGGTCGGGCTGCCGGCATGGCTCGGGTGGCAGCACTTCTTCAACGTGTTCCTCATCGTGCTCATCATCCGATCGGGGTTGCAGGTGCGCACCGAGAAGCGACCGGCCGCCTACTGGACGCCGCGGTGGTCGAAGGGCGGACAGGGCAAGATCAGCCTGAACCTGTGGTTCCACCAGTCGCTCGACATCCTCTGGCTCGTCAACGGCATCGTCTTCGTCGTGCTCCTCTTCGCGACCGGGCAGTGGATGCGGGTCGTGCCGACGAGTTGGGAGTACATCCCGAACGCGATCTCAGCGACCCTGCAGTACGTGTCGCTGGACTGGCCGCTCGAGAACGGCTGGGTGAACTACAACAGCCTCCAGGTGCTCGCGTACTTCGTGACGATCTTCATCGCGGCGCCGCTCGCCGCGGTGACCGGTGTGCGCATGTCGGGGCTGTGGCCGAAGAACGCGAAGACACTGAACCGCATCTATCCCGTGGAGTGGGCGCGCGCCGTGCACTTCCCGGTGATGCTCTACTTCGTCGCCTTCATCGTGGTGCACGTCGCGCTGGTCTTCCTCACCGGGGCGCTGCGCAACCTCAATCACATGTATGCGGCGCAAGACGTCGTCAGCTGGCTCGGCTTCTGGATCTTCGTGGCCTCGCTCGTCGTGATCGCGGCGGCGTGGGTCGCCGCCCGCCCGATGGTGCTCGCGCCGATCGCGGGACTCTTCGGCAAGGTCGGTCGCTAGGCGGAACCGATGATCGCGCGGCGGTCGGAGGGATCGGGGGCAACGCGCGGGTGAGTTCGTGAGGGCCGACGGTCGTCGTCGATTCGAAGCACTGACGTATCCTCGATGTCGGGTGCCCGATGACCCCCATTGGCGGGTCCTGTGCCGAAGACTGAAACGAGGTGAGCGTGCCCGAGATCGACGACGACAACGAGATCGAGGTCGACACGTTGCCGACGCGAGGTCGTCGGGCTGCGCCGAAGTCTCGATTCGCCACGGTCTTCGCGTCGCTGATCGACCCGATCGCGCCGCTGGTGGCGCGCGTCGCGGAATGGTTGTCGGTGCATCGCCTCGGAGCGCTGCTGACCGTCGCCGTACTCGTGGCGATCACGGCGATCGGCAGCGGCGCCGCGTTCATCCGCACGGTGACCGAGACGGCGTTCGGCGAGGACGCCTCGACATCGACCCGCGACGGTCGACCCACCCCCGACTCGACCGATTCCGAGGGTCTCGGCCCGTTCGGACCGATCCTGCCGACATCGACGCCGGCCCCGCCGTTCCGCCTCCCCGAATCGACGGACGCTCCGTCCGACGAACCGGCACCGGCGCCGCCTCCCGAGCCCGAGCCGACCGTTCAGCCCGAAGCGAGTGAGACGCCCGTCCCGAGTGACGATCACCCCGGCAAGGGCAACGGCAAGGGTAAGCCCGGCGGACCCAACAAGCCCGAATAGCCGCTCAGCCGCGCGACGTCCCGGTCTTCTCGCGCCCTCGCGAACCGCGGCCCGATCCGAACGCGGTCACGACGTTCACCACGACGGTGCGAACCGACGCGGCGACTCGCGAGCGCGCCGTGAGTTCGCGCACGTGCCTCAGCTTCGGCGATCGTCGCAGCCGGCGGCGAACGGCCGACCGATGAAGCTCGCGCGCCCAGATCTGCGTGACCCGCGCCTCGTCGAATCGGCGTGCCGAGCGCATCGCCGCGCATCGCATCGCCTCGACGCGACGGGAGGGCAGCTCCCGCAGGCGTCCCATCGCCGCCGCGAGCGCGTCGACATCGCCGGCGGGCACCAGGTAGCCGTTCCGCCCGTTCCTGATCAGGTCGGATGGCCCGTACCGGATGTCGTAGGCGATGGGGAGGCATCCGGCGGCCATCGCCTCGACGAGCACGAGCGGCGAGCCCTCGGATCGCGATGTCAGCAGCAGGAACGACGCTGTCGCGAACTCGCGGCGGGCGTCGGGATCGAATCCGTGCAGCCGCACCGCCGGGTCGTCCCGGATCCGCCGTTCCAGCGCAGCGTGGCTCTCACCGTCGCCGTACACGTCGAGCCGGAGGCCGGCAGCGGCGCCGCCGGCGCCGGCTTCGGACCCGATACCGCGAGCCCGCTGCACCGCGTCGATCGCGTGCGAGACGCGCTTGCGCGGCGTCAACGTGGCGAGCACGACACCGCGGTCGGGATCGCGCGGATCGCCGGGATGCGGGGATCCGCCGCGATTTCGCACCCGGCCGGCCGACACGCCCGCGGCGGGTCGCGAGTTCGGGATCACGACGAGGTTCGGCGTGGCCCCGACATCCTGTTCGATGTCGGCCGCCTGCCCGCGGGTGAGCACTGCGACGAGGTCGAACCCGTCGAGGTGCTCGAACACGTCTCGCCGCGACGCCCGCACGGGGTGGGCGTCGCCCGCACCCGACCGATGCGAGGCGTGCACCACGTGGGCCGTGATGACGTGCGACCGTCGGTAGCCGACCATGAACCGCGCGATGGTCTTGCTGTCGACGATCATGAAGCTCTGTCGGCGATCGGTGAGCGCGTCGAGCCACGCCGTGTAGAGCGGCCAGATGCGCGCCCACGATCGCACCGGCCGGCCGTGGGGGTCGCACAGCACGATCGAGCGGCCGCCGATGACGCCGCGGCGGCGCGTGTCGCGCCGGTCGCTGAGCACGAGCGTGCCGTCGTCGCGGTAGTGATCGACCTGCAGGGTGCGTCCGTGGTCGTCGCTGCGGACCCTGCTCGTCACAGTGTCGCCGCGTCGTCGCGTCGCCGTCGCGTCGGCTTCGGCGAGGGGCGTGAACACGTCGCGTTCGGCTTTCAACGCGCCGCCGGGCAGCGGACGTCTGCGGAGCCAGTCGTACAGGTTCACCAGGCGCACCCCGGGGTCGAGCACGCCGCGCTCGCGCAGTCGCTGCTCGAGGTCGGCGGTATCGGGCCGCGCGTCGAACGTGAGTACATCGACGGGCGTACCGCCGAGCCGGCTGAACGCCGATGACCGCTGCAGCATGGCGGCGGTCATGCCGCCGTAGTCGTCGGGGATCGACCAGGTCACCGCGAACTGGCGTCCCTGCGGCATCCGTACTCGATCCATTGTCATGAGCGTAGCGACCTGCACCGATGGTGACCGACCGCGGATGTCCCGCACACGACGTTCGCGACATCCGCCCGCTCACAGCCTGCGCGGACTACCCTGAAGCGTGACTTCAGACGACGCACCGGTCGAGGCAGCGGCTGCCGAGCAGCCCGCCACGACGTTCTCCGACCTCGGACTCGACGGCCCGGTGCTCAAGGCGCTCGACGACGTCGGCTACGAGACCCCGTCGGCGATCCAGGCCGCGACGATCCCGACGCTCCTCGGCGGCCGCGATGTCGTGGGTCTCGCGCAGACCGGCACCGGCAAGACCGCGGCGTTCGCGCTGCCCATCCTCGCGCGCCTCGATCTGTCGCAGAAGACGCCGCAGGCGCTCGTGCTCGCGCCCACCCGCGAGCTGGCGCTGCAGGTCTGCGAGGCGTTCGAACGCTACGCGGCGCACCTGCGCGGCGTGCACATCCTGCCGGTCTACGGCGGGCAGGGCTACGGGGTGCAGCTCTCGGCCCTGCGGCGCGGCGTGCACATCGTCGTCGGCACTCCGGGCCGCATCATGGACCACCTCGACAAGGGCACGCTCGATCTCAGTGAGCTGAAGTACCTCGTGCTCGACGAGGCCGACGAGATGCTCAAGATGGGCTTCGCCGAGGACGTCGAGACGATCCTCGCCGACACCCCCGACGACAAGCAGGTCGCGCTGTTCTCGGCCACCATGCCGGCCGCGATCCGCCGTATGTCGAAGCAGTACCTGCACGACCCCGAAGAGATCACGGTCAAGACCAAGACGCAGACGTCGGCGAACATCACGCAGCGCTACCTCGTCGTGTCGTACCAGCAGAAGATCGACGCGCTCACGCGCATCCTCGAGGTCGAGAACTTCGAGGGCATGATCGTCTTCGTTCGCACGAAGAACGTCACCGAGGAGCTCGCCGAGAAGCTGCGCGCTCGCGGATACTCGGCCGCCGCGATCAACGGCGACATCGCACAGGCGCAGCGCGAACGCACCGTCAACCAGCTGAAGTCGGGCAAGCTCGACATCCTGGTGGCAACGGATGTCGCAGCCCGCGGCCTCGACGTCGAACGCATCAGCCACGTGGTGAACTTCGACATCCCCACCGACAGCGAACCCTATGTGCACCGCATCGGGCGCACCGGGCGCGCGGGCCGCACGGGCGACGCGATCAGCTTCGTGACCCCGCGCGAGCGCGGCCTGCTTTCGCGCATCGAGAAGGCCACACGTCAGCCGCTCAACCAGATGCAGCTGCCGAGCGTCGACGAGGTCAATGTCACCCGGCTCGCCCGGTTCGACGACCGTATCACCGAGGCACTCTCGGCCGCCGAGCGCATCGAGGGGTTCCGCGACATCGTCGCCCATTACGTGCGACACCACGACGTGCCCGAGGTCGATGTCGCCGCCGCGCTCGCCGTCGTCGCCCAGGGTGAGACGCCGCTGCTGCTCGAGCCCGAGCCCGAGCGGCCGCGACGCGAGCGCGGTACGCGCGACCGCGACGACCGCGATCGGGGCGACCGCGGCGAACGCCGGTGGCGCGACCGCGACGACCGCGACGGCGACTCGGAGCGCCGCGACCGGCGTCAGCGTCAGGCCGGGCCGGGCATGGCGACGTATCGCATCGCCGTCGGCCGGCGCCACCGCGTCGAGCCCCGCCAGATCGTGGGAGCCCTCGCGAACGAGGGCGGGCTGCGCCGGGACGACTTCGGTGCGATCCAGATCCGCCCCGAATTCTCGCTCGTCGAACTTCCGGCCGATCTCTCGGACGACACGCTCGCGCGCCTCGAGAACACCCGCATCTCGGGCCGCCTGATCGAGCTGCGACCCGACCGGGGCGCACCGCCTCGCCGCAGGTACGACGACGATGACCGCCCGGCCCGCAAGCCCCGCCACAAGTCATCGAGGCCGCGCGACTGACGAGCTCGGAGCCGGCGCGACGGCGTGTCTGCGTGCCCGTGTGTCGCCCGACGACGAAATGTGTCACGCCGTGACCGTTTGCGACGCCGCCCGGTGCGGTGCCCCGCAGGGCGTGCCTAACGTGAGCACATGTCGACGCGACTCATCATCGGCGCGATGGTCAGGGCCATCGGGGCCTACCCGTCGGGGTGGCGGTACCCCGGAGCTCACCGCGATCCGCGCGGCGACGCCGGCGTGCTGCGGCACGCGGCCCAGGTCGCCGAGGCGGCGCGACTCGACTACCTCTTCTTCGGCGACTGGCTCGCGACCGGCCACGACCTCGAGTTCCGCGACCCCTATCTCGTGGCGCGAATCGACCCGCTGTCGGCGATCACGTATCTCGCCGGGGTCACCGAGCACATCGGGCTCATCGCGACCGCGAACACGGGCTACGCCGACCCCTACACGCTCGCCCGGGCCACCGCCTCGATCGACCTGCTCTCGGGCGGCCGCGCCGGACTCAACCTCGCCACCGGTTCCGAGCCCCGCGCGGCCGGCAACCACGGACAGGACTTCCACGTCGTCAACCCGTCGCGCTACGAGCGCGCGGCAGAGTTCGACCAGGTGCTGCGGCGTCTGTGGGACTCGTTCGAAGACGACGCGATCGTGGCGGATGTCGCATCCGGCGTCTTCCTCGACCCGTCGAAGCTGCACCCCACCGACTTCCGCGGCCAGTTCCTCAGCGTCGACGGCCCCTTGAATGTGGCGCGTCCCGTGCAGGGGCACCTGCCGATCGTGCACGCCGGCACCTCGCCGCGATCGCGACTCTTCGCGGCGCAGCACGCCGACCTCGCCCTCGTCGCCGTGAGCGACCTCGAGCACGCCGTCGCGATCCGCGAGGAGCTGCGCTCGCTCGCGTTCGAGTCCGGCCGCGACGACCGCACCCTCAAGGTGATCGCGCCGGTGCTGCCGATCGTCGGCGAGACCCGTGAGCACGCCCAATCCATCGCCGACGAACTGTCGGAACTCGTTCAGATCGCGGAGGACTGGCCCGACGGCCCGCCTCAGGCGTTCCCCGCGAACCGGTCGCTCGCACAGCTCGCGACCCTCGTCGGCGTCGACCTCTCGGGGCTCTCGCCCGATCGGGCCGTCACGCCGGCGCTGGTCGCAGCGTTCAGTGCGGTCGGGCAGGAACTCGTCGAGATCGTCGCCGAGCGCACCGGCCGGAGCCCGCACGGCGAGCGGCCGCCGACCCTGCGGCATCTCGTGGTCGCGGCATCCGTGAGCGCCTCGGTCATCGTGGGCACCGCGAACGACATCGCAACCGAGTTCGAGGCGTGGGGCGATGCCGGAGCGGTCGACGGGTTCAACGTGCTCTCCGCGATCCAGCCGGCGCAGTTCGACGCGTTCGCGCTCGGGGTCGTGCCCGAGCTCCAGCGCCGGGGCGTGTTCCCGCTCGAGTACGAGGGCGAGACCCTGCGCGACTCGCTCGGACTCGAGCGGCCCGACAACGTGCACGTCGCGCGCGGCGAGTTCGAGACGGCGGGAGTGCACTCGTGAGCGGTGGGGGAGCGGCGGTGACGGTCTCGCAGCCGCCACTCGCGCTGCTCGCCGATGCGGGCCTCGAGGTGCCGGTGCTCGGAGGCGGCCGCGTGCGGCACGTCAACCTCGACGTCGCCGCGTCGGCCCCCGCGCTCGCCGTCGTCGCAGAACAGGTGACGCGCGTGCTGCCGTACTACGCGAGCGTGCACCGGGGCACGGGGTATCCGTCGCAGCAGACCACCGCGCTCGTCGACCAGGCGCGGGCCGTGGTCGCACGCCATGTCGGAGCGCGCGACGACGACCTCGTCGTCTTCACGCGCAACACGACCGACGCGCTCAACCTGCTCGCCCGGGCGGTGCCCGGCGACACGGTGGTGCTCGACATCGAGCACCACGCGAACCTGCTGCCGTGGCGCCAGGGCGCCCGCCGTGTGGTCGCCGGACGGCGCACGATCGCCGAGACCCTCGACGCGCTCGATGCCGAACTCGGCCGATGTCCGGCCGCAATGCTGACGGTCACCGGAGCGTCGAACGTCACCGGCGAGGTGCTGCCGATCGCCGACCTCGCCGACCTCGCCCATTCGCACGGCGCGCGGCTCGCCGTCGACGGTGCCCAACTGCTGCCGCACCGAAGGATCGACGTCACCGCGCTCGGCGTCGACTACCTGGCGTTCTCGGGTCACAAGGCCTACGCGCCATACGGGGCGGGCGCACTCGTCGGCCGCGGCGACTGGCTCGACGCGGCTCCGCCGCACCTCTTCGGAGGAGGTGCGGTCGAATCGGTCGGCATCGACGACGTCTCGTGGAAGACCGGCCCCGATCGGCACGAGGCCGGCACGCCGAACGTCATCGGCATCGTCGCGCTCGCGCGGGCGCTCGTCGAGCTCGAGCGGCTCGGCGACGACGCGCGCGCGGCCCACGAGCATGCACTCACCGAACACCTGCACGCCGGGCTCGTGGCGCAGCATGGGGTACGTGTCATCCGGGGCTTCGACGACATCGACGACCGGCTCGGCATCGCCACGATCGAACTCGAACGCGGATCCATCGGGCTCCTCGCCGCCGCCCTCGGCGCCGAGCACGGCATCTCGGTGCGCGCCGGGCGGTTCTGCGCCCACCCGCTCTTCGACCGCCTCGCCACGAGGTCGAACGGGCTGCGGGCGAGTCTCGGCGCCGGGACATCCGTCGACGACATCGACCGCTTCCTCTTCGCGCTCGGCGCCCTCATCGCCGACGGGCCGGCGCACGCCTACGACCGCGCTCCGGCCGGGTGGTGTCCGCGCGTCGACGATCGGCCGGCGCCCGCGTTCGACCTCGGCTGACCTCTGCCCTCACTCGTCGGCGGCGGGCGGGCAGGGAGCCCCGAGCCAGCCCCCGCCCGAATACACCCAGCAGATGCCGGCGCCGGTGGTCGGCTGGCCGCTGTCGGAATCGGGCGCGACACCGGGCCCGACGTCGGGAGCCGGCTCGTCCCAGCGCGGCTCCTCGCGGACCGTCTCGGTCTCGGGCGCGCCGCGGGGCTCGAACACGCCCGACGTGCCGAGCGCGACGCCGCCCACGATGAGACCCGCAGCGATGACCGCGGCACCCGCCACGGCGATGACCGTGAACCGACGATCAGCCATCGCGCCCCCTGTCTGTTGCAGACATCGTAGGGCGGCGCGCCCGGGTCGCAACAGAGGATTCGTCACGTCTTCGCCGCGAAATGCCCATTCCCAGAACGCCGCGGATCCGCCACACTGAGCGGATGGGATCAGCGTTGACCACCATCGGATTGCCCGTTGCGCTCGGCATCATCATGTTCGGGCTCGGCCTCAGCCTCACGCCGCGCGACTTCTCGCGCGTGGCGAAGCATCCCAAGGCGGTGATCGTCGCCCTCGTCTGCCAACTCGTGCTGCTGCCCGCGATCTGCTTCGGGCTCGTGCTGCTGTTCCGGCTGCCGCCCGTGCTCGCGGTCGGCATGATGCTCCTCGCGGCATCGCCGGGCGGCACGACGGCCAACCTCTACAGCCACCTGTTCCGCGGCGATGTCGCCCTCAACATCTCGCTCACCGCGATCAACTCGGTGCTGGCCGTGGTCACGCTGCCGCTCATCACGAACCTCGCGATCGCGTACTTCCTGCCCGAGAGCGGCGAGCTCGGCCTGCAGCTCGCGAAGACCATCGAGGTGTTTGCGATCGTCCTGCTGCCGGTCGTGGTCGGCATGCTCGTGCGGTGGTGGAAGCCCGCCTTCGCCGACCGCATGGACAAGCCGGTGCGCATCGCCTCGGTCGTCATCCTCGTCGTCGTCATTGCGGGCGCGATCGTATCGAACCTCGCGCTGCTCATGGAGAACGCGGGGCGCCTCGCCGGCATCACCGTGCTGTTCTGCGTGCTCTCGCTCGGGGTCGGATACCTGGTGCCGCGACTGCTGCGCGTCGACCGCCGTCAGTCGATCGCGAGCTCGTTCGAGATCGGCATCCACAACGCGACCCTCGCGATCGTCATCGCCCAGACCGTCATCGGCAGCGTCGAGATGAGCCTGCCCGCAGCGGTCTACGGTGTGCTGATGTTCTTCGTCGCGCTCGCGTTCGGATTCCTGATCCGCGGGCGCGGGGGCGCGCGCGGGGCCGACGCATCGACGGCGGACGGCGCTGCCGGGGCCGACGTCGACGCGCCCTCGGCGACGTCGTAACCGCGGCCCTCGCTTCCCGAATGCCGGTCGCCTCGCCGCCCGGCGGCGCGGTTCGTAGACTGGATGGGTCGCGCACGGGAGGGGACGCATGCAGGCACTCGTCGAGAGCGACATCCGCTCGACGCTCGGCAACGCCACCGAGGCCGAGCTCGCCCAGGTCTCGCTGCCCGTGCGGTTCTTCGTCACCGAGTGGGCGCCCCTCGATGCGTTCGCGTGGCGCGACCCGCGCATCCCGGCGCGCGGCTACCTCATCACCGAACTCGACGGATCGGCCGCGGGTGTCGTCCTGCGTGCTGCCGAGCGCACCGGCTCCCACCATCGGGCCGCGATCTGCAGCCTCTGCCACACGCAGCAGCCGGGCGACCAGGTCGTGCTCTTCTCGGCGCGGCGTGGTGGTGCGCCGGGTGAGCGGGGCGACAGTGTCGGCACCTACATCTGCAGCGACCTCGCCTGCCAGGAGACGGTGCGGCTGGGCCGTCCGCCGGCGCCCTCCGAGGTGCAACCGAGCACGCACGAACTCGAGCGCATCGAGGGTTTGGCCCGCCGCACGCGGGCGTTCGTCGCCGAGGTGCTCAACGGCGCGGGCTGAGTCGCGAATCAGCGACTCACGGGCGCGGCGTAGCGTGCGACGATCGTCTGAGCTGCTTCGTCGACAACCGTGCGCGTCTCTTCGTCACTGAGCGACCAGTTGCCGTGGACGAGGCGGGGCCAGAAGACGACGGTGGCGATCATGCCGAGGAACTGCGTTGCCGCCAGGTCCAGATCGTCGACGTCGGCGGTTCCCGCAGCGGTTTCCGCTCGGAAGTAGCGCCTGAGTGAAGCGAGCACGGGCAGCGTGCCGAAATCGAACGTTCGCTCCCGCAGCTCCGGAAACCTCGGTGACTCGGCGATCACGGCCCGGATCAGGTCCGCCATCCGAGGGCGGCACAGCAGCTCCACGTACGCGAGGCCCAAGGTCACCAGACCCGCGCGGAAGTCTCCGGACGGCGGGTCTACAGGCACTCCGTCGGGCGCGTCACCCGCGGCGAGCACCGTCGCTTCGAAGAGTTCCGCCTTCGTCGGGAACTGCTTGAACAGTGTCGCCTTGGAGACCCCGGCGCGCTCGGCGACGCGCGCCAGCGAGGTGCGGTCGTATCCGAACTCGAGGAACAGATCTGTGGCCGCGTCGAGGATCGCCGCACGGTTGGTTGCGGCGACCTGTCGATGGTACGCAGAGAGTTCGCGTGACATGAATCCAGTATTCCACAGAGGTGAGTCGCTTGACTCACCTTCGAAGCATCGGTACCGTGGCTTGAGGTGAGTCAGCTGACTCACCTCAAGCCGAAGGAGCCGAACATGCACGACACCACTCCCCAGACCGCCGCCGGGAAGGTCCTCTGGCACTTCTCGATGTCACTCGACGGGTTCGTCGCCGGGCCCGGCCACAGCATGGACTGGATGCCGGATGCGACCAACCGGGCGGGGCTGATAGAGGAATACACCAGCACGACCGGAGCCATCCTCGGCGGACGCGCTGGATGGGACGCCTTCCCCGATCCGAACGCGGTGTACGGCGGCGCCTGGAGCGGGCCGATCTTCGTGCTCACCCATCACCCCGAGGATGCCGAGCCCGCTGAGGGCGTGACGTTCCTCGACTGCGACGTGGCCGAGGCCTTGGAGGCGGCCCAGCGCGCGGCAGGTGGGAAGAATGTCGAGGTGCTCTCGCCGACCGTCGGCCGTCAGCTGCTCGAGCGCGGCCTCATCGACGAGATCGACCTCCACATCCTTCCGGTGCTCCTCGGCGACGGCATCCGGCTGTACGACAACCCGGGTGGATCGCCCGTACCGCTCCGGCTCATCAACGGCGAGCCCATGGCCGAGGTGAATTTCCGATACCACCCGGTTCGCGACCTCGGGTAGCAGCTCACCACGCGCGCGTGCACATCGATCACGCCGACGGCGTCGGTTCGAGCGTGGGGCGCTTGGCGGTGCGGCCGTCGCCCGACGAACGGCCGGTGAGCCGCCGTCCGATCCACGGCAGCACGAACTCGCGATAGTACGCGGCCGTGTTGCGGCTGCGCGCCCCGGGAGGAGCGGCCGCGACCTCGGCGACACCCCACTCGTCGGGCACCGCGACACCGAGCGCAGTGAGCACGTTGCTCGCCACCCGTGCGTGCCCGAGCGCGTTCAGGTGCAGCTTGTCGGGCGACCAGTAGCGGATGTCCCGGAGCCCTCGGTCGTTGAAGTTGTCGACGAAGGTCACTCCCGGCACCTCGGCCAGGTCGACGAGGGCCGCGGTGAGGCGCGCGCCGCGGGCGTCGAACACCTTGCCCATCGGAATGTGCTCGGTGGGGTTGGCGCCGCTGAGCATGAGCACGTGGATGTCGGCCGCGCGGATGCGCTCGATCGCCCCGCGGAACCGCGTAGCGGTCGCCTGCTCGTCCATGCGGGGCCGCAGCATGTCGTTGCCGCCGCCGTTGAAGCTCAGCAGGTCGGGCTTCAGCGCGATCGCGACATCGAGTTGCTCGTCGATGATCGGGCCGAGCTTGCGGCCGCGGATCGCGAGGTTCGCGTAGCCGATCGGCTGGCGAGCGGCCTGCGCCAGACCGAGGGCGACGAAGTCGGCCCAGCCCCGCACGCTGCCGTCGGGCATCTCGTCGCCCACGCCCTCGGTGAAGCTGTCGCCGATCGCCGCGTAGGAGGTGAACATGCCCTCCACGCTAGCGGCCGGACTCGCCGGTCGAGTAGCGCCCCCGAAGGCACGCGTATCGAGACCACCTCGTGCGGGATCTCGGAACGCTCGCTGCGCTCGCTACCCGATCAGCGACGGACTCAGCGCGCCTGGCGCTCGCGCTCGAGCTCGCAATCCGCTCCCGGGTAGAGCAGGGTCTCGTGGCCGTCGTCGAACTTCACGAGGAAGGGCGGCCCGCCGTTCTCTCCGCGCACCTCGAGGATCTCGCCGTGTCGGTCGGCCTGGCCGACCTGCTTGCCGTGGATGACCAATCGATCGCCGACCGCTGCCTGCATGGCGTCCCCTCTCGACTCATCCCAGAGTACGCCCGGGGTCGGCGAGGCGGAAGGTCGCGCGTTCCGGCGGCGAAACGGCGCCTTCCCCTCATCGGGCGCACCGGCTAGGGTGATCGATGTGGGTCAACTGACCCACATGCGCGGCCGCGCGGGGACATCTGATCCCCGCCACGACCAGAGACGGCGGGAACTCGATGACCGAACACCGGCACGAACCGCCGCTGGCAGCACTCCCGCCGTTCGCCCCGGGGTTCCGCTGGGGTGCCGCCACCGCCGCATTCCAGATCGAGGGATCGACCGGCGCCGACGGGCGGGGCTCCTCGATCTGGGACACGTTCTCGCAGACGCCAGGGCGCATTCTCGAGGGCGCGACCGCCGGGATCGCCGCCGACAGCTATCGGCGATACGCCGACGACATCGCGCTCCTCTCCGAACTCGGTGTCACCGACTACCGCTTCTCCATCTCGTGGACACGAGTGCAGCCCGACGGCACCGGGCCGGCGAACGGCCCCGGCCTCGATTACTACGAGCGGGTCGTCGACGGGCTGCTCGGCGCCGGCATCGCTCCGCTGCCGACCTTGTTCCACTGGGACCTTCCCCAGGCGCTCGAAGATGCCGGCGGCTGGCTCGCTCGAGACACCGCGACGCGATTCGCCGACTACGTCGCGCTCGTGCTCGACCGGCTCGGTGACCGCGTGCACCGGTGGATCACGCTGAACGAGCCGGCGATGATGACGCTGCAGGGCTACGCCCTCGGCACCCAGGCACCCGGTCGTGCGCTCATGATGGGCGCCCTGCCCACGGCGCATCACCAGTTGCTCGCCCATGGCCTCGCGGTCTCGGCGATCCGCGCGAACAGCACCGCCGAGGTCGGCATCACCAACAACCACACGCTCGTCGTGCCGGCCTCCGATGCCCCCGGCGATCAACTCGCGGCGGCGGCGTTCGACCTCGTCTACAACCGCATCTTCGCCGATCCCGTGCTCGCAGGCGCATACCCCGACCTGTCGGCATTCGGCATCGACGGGTTCCCGGGCGTGCAGCCGGGCGACCTCGAGCTGATCGCCGCCCCGCTGGACTTCTACGGGGTCAACTTCTACAACCCCACGCGCGTGGCAGCGGCATCCGCCGGCTCGGAATTCGCCGCGGCCGGCCTGCCGTTCGAACCCGCCGACTTCGTGGACGTGCCGGTCACGGGCTTCGGCTGGCCGATCGTTCCCTCGGCGTTCGCCGACGTGCTCGTCGGGCTGCAGGACGACTACGGCGACCGGCTGCCCCCGATCGTGATCACCGAGAACGGGGCATCGTTCCCCGACGTCGTGGTCGACGGAGCCGTGCACGACGTCGAGCGCATCGCGTACCTCGACGCGCACCTGAGCGCCGTCAGGCACGCCGTTGAGCTCGGCGTCGACGTGCGGGGCTACTTCGTCTGGTCGCTCATCGACAACTTCGAATGGGCCGAGGGGTACACGCAGCGCTTCGGCCTCGTGCACATCGACTTCGACTCGGGCGAACGGACCCGCAAGGACTCGTTCGACTGGTACCGCGGGGTCATCGCCGCCCAGTCGCGCTGACGCGGGCGCGCGCCGGCGCTCGCCGGGCCGTCGCCGACGGCGTCAGCCCACGGCGAGCAGGGCCGCCCAGAGGTCGGCGCGGGCGTGGAAGCCCGAGAGGTCGCGGCCGAGTAGCCGCTCGGCGAGGGCGATGCGGCTGCGCACGGTGTGCCGATGCACGCCGAGCGCCTGCGCCGTGGCGTCGAACTGCCCGCCGTGCTCGAGCCAGGTTCGCGTGGTCGTGACGAGCGAGGTGCCGTGTGCGGCATCGTGCTCGGTGAGCGGCGCGAGGGTCGCGAGCGCGACGGCGCGCGCGTCGGTGCGGGCGAGGAACGCGAGCACGCCCTGGCGGCTGATCTCCTCGAAGTACGAGACGCCGGCGCCGGTCTCGCGGGCGCGCTCGAGCGCGCGCATCGCCTGCTCGTGCGCGAGCGCCATGCCGCCGGTCGCGCCCGCGGCGATGCCGCCGGCCGCGGCGATGCCGCCCGCCGCGCCGCCGTCGCTCCCGCCGACCGGGTCGGACACCCCCACCGGCAGCCCGAACTCCGACGCGAGCTCGTCGGCGAGCCCCGCATCGTGCTGCTCGACGACGAGCACGAACTGCTCGTCGTCACGCCCGAAGAACAGGCGCCCCTCGCGTTCCTCGACGCGCAGCTCGAGCAACTCGGTGAGTTGATCGACGTGGGCCAGCGGGGCATCCGTCACCATGACCCGCACCGGCGCATGCGGCAATTCGCCCCACATCTCGGCGGCGACCCGCTCGGCGAGCGCCGTGTCGCCGGCGAGGATGCTGCGCAGCAGTCCCGACCTCAGGTGCCCACGCGCCCGGTCGAGGTCGCGGTTCTGCTCGAGTGCGAGCCCGGCGAGGGCGATGACCGAGGTGACCACCTCGCGGCCGGCCTGGTCGAGCTCGGGGGAGTCGCCGATCGCGAGCACTCCGCGAAGCGCCCCGCCGCCGCCGAGGGTCTGCAGGGTCAGGCGCTGCGGGGCATCCGTCGACTCGGCGGCGAGCAGCGTGCGACTCGCGCGCTGGCCCCGCCGCAGCATCGATCGCGCCTCGCCGACGACCTCGCCGAGTGCGGGCTGGCCGAGTCCGCCGGGTGGCGCCTCGCGGTCGACCGACCCGGTCGCATCGATGAGCCCGACCCACGTGCCCAGCCGCCTCGAGAGCTCGGCGAGGGTCGCCGAGAGCCCGTCGGGTCGCAGGGCCGCGAGCGAGATCGCGCGTTGCGCCGCGAGCGCCCACGCCTGGCGGGCGTAGGCGTCTTCGGCGAGCAGGTCGGCGACGAGCCGGGCGATCGCGATGAACGGCACCCGGTACGGCACCTCGAACAGCGGGAGTCCCTGCGCGGTGCATGCTGCGATGAGCGCGTCGGGAGTGCCCGCGCGGATGACCTCGGTGCCGAACCCGAGCGCCGCGACGCCCGCCTCGCGGAGGCGGCGCACGTAGGCGTCGGCGAAGGCGCCGTTCTCGGATGCCCCGCCATCGGATGCCCCGCCTGAGGTGCCGGCGTCGTCGGACGCCGCGTCGCCGAACTGCGTGCCGGTCGTGAGCAGCACGTGCCCCGCGTCGAGGAACGGGGTCGGGTCGGGCAGGTCGGAGCTGTGCGCCCAGGCGACCGGCGTCTCGAGCGCGCCCGGGGCGAGCGTGGCGGTTGGGGTGAGCAACCCGAGACCGAGTTCGGTACGGTCGAGCAGGGTCTGCACGGTGGGCTTCATTGCGCCTCCTCGGCATGTCGTCGGTCGAGTGCGACGAAGGAGCGTATCGAGACCCGTGCGTGATCTGGATACGGCCCTGGCGGGCCTACTCGATCGACGAGCGAGCTTATACGCGGCGTCCAACAACCTGTACCCGAGTGTACACGCGGGCGCTGAGCCATCCGATCGCCGCGACCTACCATCGACGCATCAGCCACCGCCGCCACCTTGCATCGGAGCAGCCATGACTCTCGTCGACACCCCGGCCACGCCGGCCACCGCCACCGGAGGCCCCGCGCTCGCGCAGGAGCGCCGCCTCGTCACCGCCATCCCGGGCCCGCGCTCGCAGGAGCTCATGGCGCGCAAGGCCGAGGCCGTCGCCTCGGGTGTCGGCACCACCATTCCCGTCTCGGTCGTCGCCGCGGGCGGCGGGGTTCTCGTCGACGCCGACGACAACTCGCTCATCGACCTCGGCTCGGGCATCGCCGTCACCGGTGTCGGCAACGCCAACCCGCGCGTGGTCGAGGCCGTGAAGGCCCAGCTCGACGCGTTCACCCACACGTGCTTCACCGTCGCACCCTACGAGAGCTACGTGGCCGTCGCCGAGAAGCTCAACGAGCTCACGCCCGGCGACCATGTCAAGCGCTCGGCGCTGTTCAACTCGGGCGCCGAGGCCGTCGAGAACGCCGTGAAGATCGCCCGTCACTTCACGAAGAAGCAGGCCGTCGTCGCGTTCGACCACGCGTACCACGGCCGCACGAACCTCACCATGGGCCTCACCGCGAAGAACATCCCGTACAAGAGCGGCTTCGGCCCGTTCGCGTCCGAGGTGTACCGCGCGCCGCTCTCGTACCCGTTCCGCGACGGCGGCCTGTCGGGCGCCGAGGCCGCGGCCCGCGCGATCACCCAGATCGAGAAGCAGGTCGGCGCCGAGAACCTCGCCGCGATCATCATCGAGCCCATCCAGGGCGAAGGCGGCTTCATCGTCCCGGCGCAGGGCTTCCTTCCGGCGCTCGTCGAGTGGGCCCGCGCGAACGACGTCGTGTTCATCGCCGATGAGGTGCAGACCGGCTTCGGCCGCACGGGCGCCTGGTTCGCGAGTGAGCACGACGGCATCGTCCCCGACCTCGTCGTCACGGCGAAGGGCATCGCGGGCGGCCTGCCGCTTTCGGCGGTCACCGGTCGCGCCGAGATCATGGACTCCGCCATGGCCGGCGGTCTCGGCGGCACCTACGGCGGCAACCCGCTCGCGTGCACCGCGGCGCTCGCCGCGATCGAGTCGTACGAGGCCGACGGCCTCATCGAGCGTGCCCGCGAGATCGGCGCCGTGCTCATCGGCCGCCTCAACGCGCTGCGCACCGCAGACGCGCGCATCGGCGACGTGCGGGGCCGCGGCGCGATGGTCGCGATCGAACTCGTCGACCCCGAGACCGGCGCACCCGACGCGGCCCTCACGAACGCCATCGCGAAGCACGCCCACCAGAACGGCGTCGTCGTGCTCACGTGCGGCACGTACGGCAACGTGATCCGCTTCCTTCCCCCGCTCACGATTTCGGACGAGCTCCTCATCGAGGGTCTCGCCATCGTTGCCGAAGGGCTCCGTATCGCAGAAGGGCTCAAGGCGGCATGACCGACGTGCTCGCGGCGACGACGATGTCGACCGCAACGGATGCCTCGCAGGCAGGTTTCGAGACGGCGACTTCGTCGGCTCCTCAACCCGCCGACGCCCACGTCGCGACACCGCTGAGCGACGCGCGGTCGCAGCTCGCCGAGGCGGTGGGGCTGCTGGGCCTCACCGACGGCCTGCACCAGATGCTCGCGACCCCGCGCCGCGAGCTGAGTGTGGCGGTGCCCCTGCGCATGGACTCGGGCGAGAGCCGGCTGTACCTCGGCTACCGCGTGCAGCACAACTTCTCGCGCGGCCCCGCCAAGGGCGGCCTGCGCTACGCGCCCAACGTGAACCTCGACGAGGTGCGCGCGCTCGCGATGTGGATGACCTGGAAGTGTGCGCTGCTGGACGTGCCCTATGGCGGTGCGAAGGGCGGTCTCGCGATCGACCCGCGCGAGCACTCGATGGCCGAGCTCGAGCGCGTCACGCGTCGCTACACGAGCGAGATCCTGCCGATCATCGGGCCCGAGCGCGACATCCCCGCGCCCGACATCGGCACGGACGAGCAGACCATGGCGTGGATGATGGACACGTACTCCGTCAACAGCGGATACACGGTGCCCGGCATCGTCACCGGCAAGCCGATCTCGCTCGGCGGGTCGCAGGGCCGCGCGAGCGCGACGAGCCGCGGCGTCACCCACATCGCGCTCGCCGCGCTGCGTCATGTCGGCCTCGAGCCCTCCCGCTCGACCGCCGCCGTGCAGGGCTTCGGCAAGGTCGGTGCCGACGCGGCGCGCTTCCTCGTCGAGGCGAGCGTCACCGTCACGGGCGTGAGCGACCAGTACGGCGCCGTGTTCAACGCCGCAGGCCTCGACATCGAGGCGCTGGGCGACCACGTGCGTGCGACCGGCTCGGTCGTCGGCTTCGCGGGCGCCGAGCCCATCGAGGGCGCCGACCTGCTCACGCTCGAGGTCGACCTGCTCGTGCCGGCCGCCGTCGAGGGCGTGCTGCACGACGGCAACGCCGGCCGCGTCGGCGCGAAGGTCGTCGTCGAGGGCGCCAACGGCCCCACGACCCCGGCCGCCGACCGCATCATGCGCGAGCGCGGCATCCTCGTCGTGCCCGACATCCTCGCGAACGCCGGCGGCGTGATCGTCTCGTACTTCGAGTGGGTGCAGGCGAACCAGGCGTATTGGTGGCGCGCCGACGAGGTCGAGAGCAGACTGGAAGAGCGGATGCTGAGCGCCTGGCAGTGCGTGCTCGGCTACGCCGTGGCGCGAGGACTGTCGCTGCGCACTGCGGCGACCGCGCTGGCGGTCGAACGCGTCGCCGAAGCGCACAAGCTCCGCGGCCTCTACCCCTGATCGACGGGGAACTCCCGCCGGGACATCCGATCGCCACCGAAACCGCCACCGAGAATCACGAAACGGAAACGACACGCATGACGAACGCAACACTCGAAGCCACCGTGCTCGACAAGGTCAACGGCGGACTGTTCATCGCCGGCGAGTGGGTCGACGCCGAGGGCGGCAAGACCCTCGCCGTCATCGACCCGTCGACGGGCGAGACGATCAAGGAGATCGCGGATGCCTCGCCGGCCGACGGCATCCGCGCGCTCGACGCGGCCGTGGCCGCACAGGAGGCATGGGCCGCCACCCCGCCGCGCCAGCGCGGTGAGCTTCTTCGTCGTGCCTTCGACCTGCTGCAGGAGCGCAAAGAGGAGTTCGCGCTGCTCATGACGCTCGAGATGGGCAAGCCGATCGCCGAGGCGCGCGGCGAGGTCGCCTACGGCGGCGAGTTCCTGCGCTGGTTCAGTGAAGAGGCGGTGCGCATCTCGGGCCGCTACGGCCTGAACCCCGAGGGCACCGGCCACATGGTCGTGTCGCAGCGCCCGGTCGGTCCGTCGTTCTTCATCACGCCGTGGAACTTCCCGCTCGCGATGGCGACGCGCAAGATCGCGCCGGCGCTCGCTGCCGGATGCACCGTGGTGATCAAGCCCCCGGCGCTCACGCCGCTGACGACCATCGCCTTCGTGCAGCTGCTCGAAGAGGTCGGCCTGCCCGCCGGCGTCGTCAACGTCATCGCGACGTCGACGTCGTCGAAGGTGTCGGCGCCGATCATCGCCGACCCGCGGCTGCGCAAGCTGAGCTTCACGGGCTCGACCGAGGTCGGCCGTGCCCTCATGGCGCAGTCGGCGCAGGGCATCCTGCGCACGAGCATGGAGCTCGGCGGCAACGCGCCGTTCGTCGTGTTCGACGACGCCGACCTCGACAAGGCGGTCGACGGGGCGATGCTCGCGAAGTTCCGCAACATCGGCCAGGCCTGCACCGCGGCCAACCGCTTCATCGTGCACGAGGACGTCGCCGCCGAGTTCGCCCGCCGCGTCACCGAGCGGGTCTCGGCGATGCGCGTGGGTCGCGGCACCGAAGACGGCATCGCCATCGGCCCGCTGATCGACGACAAGGCGGTCGCCACGACCGACGAGCTCGTCAAGGACGCCGTCGACAAGGGTGCGACGCTGCTCACCGGCGGCGCGGTGATCTCCGGTGCGGGCTCGTTCTACTCGCCCACGGTGCTCGGTTCGGTCCCGGCCGACGCGCGCCTGCTGCGCGAGGAGATCTTCGGCCCGGTGCTCGGCATCACGACCTTCGCCGACGAAGACGAGGCCGTGCGCCTCGCGAACAACACCGAGTACGGGCTCGTCTCGTACGTGTACACGCAAGACCTGGCGCGGGGCCACCGCATGATCGAGCGCCTCGCCACCGGCATGATGGGCCTGAACACCGGCCTCGTCTCGAACGCCGCCGCTCCCTTCGGCGGAATCAAGCAGTCGGGCATCGGCCGCGAGGGCGGGTTCGAAGGCATCCACGAGTACCTCGACACCAAGTACACGCTCATCCCGGTGAGCTGAGCGTTTCCGTCGGTCGAGTAGCCGCGCAGCGGCGTATCGAGACCCACTCGACTGGTCTCGATACGGGCCTTCGGCCCTACTCGACCGACGCATGCACGCACGAAGAACGAAGAGACAGGAATCATGGAACGCATCGACACGGATGTCGTCATCGTCGGCGCCGGCGCCGCCGGGCTCACCGCCGCCACCAAGCTGGTCGCCGCGGGCAGGAGCGTCGTCGTGCTCGAGGCCCGCGACCGCGTCGGCGGCCGCCTCTGGACCGACACGATCGAGGGCGCCATGCTCGAGATCGGCGGCCAGTGGGTCTCGCCCGATCAGGACGCCCTCATCGAGACGCTGGACGAGCTCGGCCTCGAGACCTACTCGCGCTACCGCGAGGGCGAGAACGTCTACATCGACAAGAAGGGCGAGCGGCGCCTCTTCGAGGGCGAGATCTTCCCCGTGCCGGCGAAGACCGAGGGCGAGATCGTCGGCCTCATCGAGAAGCTCGACGAGCTCGTCGCGCAGATCGACCCCGACGAGCCGTGGGCGCACCCGAAGGCCAAGGAGCTCGACGAGATCTCGTTCGCGCACTGGCTCGAGACGCAGACCGACGACGAAGAGGCGCGCCTGAACATCGGCATGTTCATCGCCGGTGCGATGCTCACGAAGCCCGACCACGCGTTCTCGGCGCTGCAGGCGCTGCTCATGGCCGCGTCGGCCGGCTCGTTCTCGAATCTCGTCGACGCCGACTTCATCCTCGACAAGCGCGTCGTCGGCGGCCTGCAGCAGGTGCCGCTCGGGCTCGCCGAGCGGCTCGGCGAGCGCGTGCGGCTCGGCCAGGCGGTGCGCACGATCCGCTGGGGGACGGATGTCCCTGGCGCCGGCGTCGTCGCCGTGACCGACACGCTCGAGGTGCACGCGGCACGGGTCATCCTGGCCGTCCCGCCGATCCTCTTCAGCCGCATCTCGTACGACCCGCCGCTGCCGCGCCGCCAGCACCAGCTGCACCAGCACCTGTCGATGGGGTTCGTCATCAAGGTGCACGCCGTCTACGAGACGCCGTTCTGGCGCGACGCCGGCCTCAGCGGCACCGCGTTCAGCCCGTACGAGCTCTGCCACGAGTCCTACGACAACACGAACCACGACGACCCGCGCGGCACGCTCGTCGGCTTCGTCTCCGACGAAGAGGCCGACGGGGTGTTCACGCTGAGCACCGAGGAGCGCAAGGCGCGCATCCTCGAGTCGCTCTCGCACTACTACGGCGAGCAGGCGCTCACCCCGGTCGTCTACTACGAGAGCGACTGGGGCAGTGAGGAGTGGACCCGCGGCGCGTACGCGGCGAGCTTCGACATGGGCGGTCTCGCGCGGTACGGCGCCGACCTGCGCACGCCCGTCGGCCCGATCCATTTCGCGTGCAGCGACATGGCGGGCAAGGGCTACCAGCACGTCGATGGGGCGATCCGCATGGGACGGCTCGTCGCCGCCAAGATCCTCGAAGGCCGCTGATGTCCGGTCCCGATCGCATCGTCGTCGGCTACACGGCCGACGAGTCGGGTGCCGACGCCCTCGCCCTCGGTGCGCGGCTCGCCGCCGCGACGGAGGCGCTGCTCGAGGTCGTCATGGTGCTGCCGATCGAGGCGCGGGGCGGCGTCGTGCCGCCCGACACCGGCTACGAGCGTCACCTCAAGGAGCGCTCGCGCACCTGGCTCGCCGAAGCCTCGGCCACGCTCGACGACGACATCGCGCAGCAGCTGCACATCCGCTACGCGGAGTCTTTCGCCGAGGGGCTCATCGAGGCCGCGCACGAGTTCGGCGCCTCGTTCATCGTCGTGGGGGCGGCCCGCGGCGGCCTGCTCGGACGCATGCGCGTCGGCTCGGTCGCGAGCGCGCTGCTGCATTCGTCGGATGTCCCGGTGGCCCTCGCGCCCGCGGGCGCTCGCGAGGTCGCGCCGGCACAGGGGGTCACCCGCATCACGGCGGCGATCGGCACGCGCGCGGGGTCGAGTGCCGTGCTCGAGGCATCCGTTCGCTTCGCCCGCTCGGCGCACGCGCCGCTGCGCCTGCTGTCGCTCGTGCCCATCGACCTGCCCTCGGGCATGGACGAGGAGCTCGCCGACCTCACGAGCAGCGCGCACGCCGACGAAGTGCTCGTCGAGGCGCAGCGCGCGCTGCCGGCCGGCGTCGACGCGACCGTCGTGACCGCCACGGGCGCGAGCATCGAGGAATCGGTGCGCGACCTCGAGTGGCATGCCGGCGAAGTCGTGCTCGTCGGTTCGAGCCGGCTCGCGACGCCGCATCACCTGTTCCTGGGATCGACCGCCGCGAAGATGCTTCGCGAACTGCCGGTGCCCGTCGTCGTGGTGCCGCGCACCACGACCCCCTGACGTCGTGATGCCGCGCACCACGACCTCCTGAAAGAGACTGCGATGACGCAACAACCCGACTACCAGCCCCCGTTGACCGAAGCGACCCGCGCGGTCGACGGCGCCGAGCACGGCATCACGAAGAAGGGGCTGTCGGCCGGTTCCGTCGGCCTCATCGGCGCGATCGTCATCGGCATCTCGTGCATCGCCCCCGCGTACACGCTCACGGCCGCCCTCGGCCCGACCGTGTCGGAGGTCGGGGTGCAGGTGCCCGCGATCATCCTCGTCGGGTTCATCCCGATGCTGCTCGTCGCGTTCGGCTATCGCGAGCTCAACCGGCGCATGCCCGACTCGGGCACGTCGTTCACGTGGGCGACCCGCGCCTTCGGCCCGTGGATCGGCTGGATGGCCGGCTGGGGGCTCATCGCCGCCACCATCCTCGTGCTCTCGAACCTCGCGGGCATCGCGGTCGACTTCCTGTTCCTGCTGATCTCGCAGATCGCGGGCAACCCCGAGATCGCCGACCTCGCGGCGAATCCGCTCATCAACGTCACCGTCTGCCTGCTCTTCGTCGCCGCGGCGACATGGGTGTCGTACCGCGATATGCAAACCACGCAGAAGCTGCAGTACTGGCTCGTCGGCTTCCAGGTGCTCGTGCTCCTGCTCTTCGCGGGCGCGGCGCTCGTGGAGGTCGCCAACGGCAACGCGTTCGACGCGACGGCGATCGAGCTGAGCTGGTTCAACCCGTTCGCCGTGGAGTCGTTCTCCGCGTTCGCGGCCGGCCTCTCGCTGTCGATCTTCATCTTCTGGGGCTGGGACGTCACGCTCACGATGAACGAGGAGACGAAGGGGTCGGAGAAGACACCCGGCCGTGCGGCGACCATCACGGTCGTCACGATCGTGGTGCTGTACCTGCTCATCGCGGTCGCGCTCATCGCCTATGCGGGTGTCGGCACGGGCGAGTTCGGACTCGGCAACCCCGACATCCAGGACAACGTGTTCTTCCACCTCGCCGGCCCGATCCTCGGCCCGCTCGCGGTGCTCGTGTCGCTCGCCGTGCTCACCTCGTCGGCGTCGTCGTTGCAGTCGACGTTCGTGTCGCCCGCGCGCACCCTGCTCGCGATGGGCCACTACGGCGCCCTTCCCGAGAAGTTCGCGAAGGTGAGCCCGCGGTTCTTCACGCCGGGCTACGCGACGATCGTCTCGGCCGTCGTGGCGTCGGTGTTCTACGCCGTCATGCGGTTCCTCAGCGAAGACGTGCTCTGGGACACGATCACCGCGCTCGGCATGATGATCTGCTTCTACTACGGCATCACCGCGTTCGCGTGCGTGTGGTTCTTCCGCAAGGTGTGGTGGCGGTCAGTGCGCAACTTCTTCTTCACCCTGCTGTTCCCGCTGCTCGGCGGCGTGATCCTCGGCGTGCTGTTCTTCACCACGCTCATCGACAGCATGAACCCCGACTACGGCAGCGGCTCGGACATCTTCGGAGTCGGCCTCGTGTTCGTGCTCGGCATGGTCGTGCTGCTGTCGGGTGTCGTGATCATGGTGTGGCAGTGGTGGAAGCGGCCGGGCTTCTTCCGCGGCGAGACGCTGACGCGCGCGTCCGCCGAGGACTGACGGCGGGCGGCTGAGCGCGGGCTGCGGCTCGGGTCACGCCGCTCAGGAGAATGGGCCCCATGCCCGCTGTGAGGCGGGGATGGGGCCCATTCTCCTGAATAGCGTCGGGTCGACGGGGTCGTCGGGTGGTCGGGGCGTTGGACGGGCGGATGTCCCGCCCGGTTGCCTCTCAGGCCGAGGATGCCTCGACGGGGGCTCGCTCGGCCTCGTACGCCGGCTCGCCCGCGACGACCGTGCGCACGACGCGAGCCTCGAGCAGCACATCGGTGCCCTCGCTGAACGGATCCCGGTCGAGGACCGCGAAGTCGGCCGCGAGCCCCACGGCGATGCGGCCCCGCTCGTGCTCCTCGAGGCAGCTCGCGGCGGCATCGCGCGTGGCGTGGGCGAGCGCGTCGGCGAGGGGCACCGCGTACTCCGGGTGGTTCGCGGGGTATGAGCCGTCGAGCGCCGAGCGGCGCGTCGCCGCGATGTAGAGATTCGGCAGCGCCTCGTGCGGCGCGGTCGGGGCATCGGTCGAGAACGCCAGCAGCGCGCCCGCCTCGGTGAACTCCGTCCAGGCGAAGCCGCGGTCGGCGCGCTCGTCGCCGAGCATGGCGGCCCAGTTCGCCCAGATGGCCGGGTCGGCGTGCACGGGCTGCATCGACGCGGTGACGCCGAGCGCGGCCATGCGGCCGGCCGTCGCGGGAGCAGCGTACTCGAGGTGCTCGATGCGGTGACGCCGCGGGCGCTCGCCGTTCACGGCGTGGGCGTGCTCGAGCGCGTCGAGCGCCACGTCGCTCGCGAGGTCGCCGATCGCGTGCAGCGCCACCTGCAGGCCGGCCGCGTCGGCGGCGGCCACCACGGGGCGCAGGCGCTCGAGCGGCCAGATTGGGTCGGCGTTCGAGCCGTCGGCGTACGGATGCCGCATCGCGGCCGTGCACGCGTCGATCACGCCGTCGAGCACGAGCTTGATGCCGGCGACCTTGAGCCACGGGCGGTGTTCGCCCGCGAGCTCGACTGCCCGCCGAACCTGGGCGAGGTTCTGCGCATCGTCGCCAGTGTTGGCGATGAACCAGTGCACGAGCACGCGGATGGGCAGCATGCCGCCGCGCCGCGCGGCCGCGCGGTCGAATGCCGCGAGCCCGAGTTCGTCGAACGCCATGTCGACCACGCCCGTGACGCCCGTGGCGAGGTACGCGGCGATCGTGCGCTCAACCGCGGCGTCGCGGTCGGCGTCGGTCGCGGCATCCGCCAGCAGGGTCCATACGTGCTGCTGCGCCGCGGTCTCGAAGAGCATGCCGTCGGGCTCGCCGTCGGCGCCTCGGCCGATGCGACCTCCGATCGGATCGGGGGTGTCGCGGTCGATGCCGAGCTCGCGCAGTGCGGCCGAGTTGACCCAGACGGAGTGGTAGTCGTTCGCGTCGAGGTACACCGGCACGTCGGCGACGGCCTCGTCGAGCATCGCCGCCGTGGGCGCCCCGCCCGGAACGGAGTCGAAAAGCCATCCGCGGCCGAGCAGCCGCGGAGCATCGGGATCGGCCTCGCGCGCCGCGCGCAGCCGCTCGTGGATCTCCGCGAGCGTGCGCGCGTCGGTCAGGCCGACCTTGCCGAGCGCCTCGCCCATCATGACGAGGTGCGTGTGCGCGTCGATGAAGCCGGGCACCACGACCCGGCCGCCCAGGTCGACCGTCGTGGCATCCGGCCCGGCGAACGCTGCGGCGTCGGCGTCGGAGCCGACGAACGCGATGCGCCCGCCCTCGGTGACGATCGCCTCGGCCCACGCGGGCTCGTCGGCGGTGAACACGCGGCCGCTGGAGTGGAGCACCCGGGTCATGCGTTCACCCCCTCGACGACCGCGGCGGCGGGCTCCTCGGTGCGCTGCAGTCGCGTCGAGATGCGCGCGACGAGGAAGGCGGGGACCGCGAGCGCGAAGCTCGCGACGCCGAGCACCACGGTGAAGCCCTGGTAGCCGAACGACTCGACGAGCGCCGCGCCGATCACCGGCGTGAGGGCCGAGCCCACGAGGTACACGGCGAGGAGCGGGCCCGACCAGCGGCCGTCGGCGTCGAGGGCCGCGGCGGTCGACACGAAGTAGAGGAAGGCGATCGCGTAGACGGTGTTCCACGCGATGAACACCACGATGAACACGGTCGGGTCGGTCACGAAGCCCTCGGCGATCTTCAGCACACCGCCGGCGGCGAGCAGGATCGCGAGCGGCACCGCTCGCCCGAGGCGGTCGCCGACGATCATGAGCAGGATGGCGCCGACGATGCCGCCCGCGGTCGCGCCGCTCAGTGCGATGCCGAGACCCTCGGGCGTGAGCGCGGCCTGGTCGGCACCCATGACGCCCGCCATGGCCCACAGCGAGTCCTCGCTCACGGCCCACAGCGCGAAGGTGCCGAGCAGTACGAAGCCGGCGATGGTCTCGGCGCGGTGCGGCCGACGGGTGACGACGTCGGATGCCGCGGCGCCCGCAGGCGCGGCCGCGTGCTCCACGACCGGGGCGGAGGGCAGCCACGCCGACGCGAACAGCACCACGAGGGCGAAGAGCGCGAGGGTGCCGAACACGCTGATCGGCACGAGCGGAAGCAACGGCACCAGGGCCAGGATCACCGTGACGATCGCACGATTCGCCAACCCGTTGAACCCGGCGACCCGGTCGGGATTGATGAACGCGGCCAACGCGGCGCCCGACGACGACACCGCGCCGCCGGCGCCGATACCGCCGACGAGCAGGCCCGCCACGACGATCCACGGCGTCGGCACGAGCGCTGCGGCACCGAAGCCCGCAGCGGCGACGATCAGGCCGACGCGTGCGACGAGCAGCCGGTGCGGCCCGGCACTGGGCTTGGCGGTGGCGAGGCCGGTCACGGCGGTGAGGAGCAGGGTGCCCGTCACGAGCCAGCTGGCGGTGAGCACGTCGACCTCGAGCGCCGACTGCGCCGCGGCGATCATGTAGGGCGAGAGGTTCACGCCGAGGTAGCCGGCGATGCCGATCCCGAACGTGGCGACGGCACTGGGGAGTCGCAGGGGGATGCGGACCGATGGGAGGGAGTGGGACACGGGGGACCTCCGGGGTTGGCACGACGATGTGCGCGAGGTAAACGAATGGTATTCGTTTATTATGAACGCGAGTGGCCGCAATGGGAAGAGGCAATTTTCGCAACCCATAGGCTGACGTGGACGAAGGAGGCGCTGATGCCCAGGCCGAGGACCCCGATCCTGTCGACCGAGCGCATCGCGGATGCCGCGATGGAACTCGTCGACGAGGGAGCGCCGTTCGGCGTCAACGCGATCGCGAGACGGCTCGGCGTCACCGCGTCATCGCTGTACAACCACGTCGCCGGGCGCGACGAGATAATCGAGCTCATGCGCGGCCGGCTGGGCGAGCGGTACATGTCCGCGACGATCACCGGCACGTGGGACGAGGTCGTCGAGGCGACGCTGCGCGCCGAGCGGCGGATGTATGCGGACCATGCCTTCCTCATTCCCCTCATCGTCGGCACGACCATCACCGACCCGACGGTCATCGCGAGTTACGACCGGCTCGCAACCACGCTCGCCGACGCAGGGTTCCCCGATGAGGACGTGCTCGAGGTCGTCGCCATCATCGACGCGTTCTCGATCGGCTTCGGCCTCGACCTCGCGTCGCCCGATGACGTCTGGCGGCCCGAGACCGCCACGAAGACGCTGGGTCGCCTGGTCGAGACGGGTGACCGCGGTCGGCCGCGCAGCGACCGAGCGTTCGAGTCGGGGGTCGAATTGCTGCTCGACGGCCTGCGCCTTCGGCTCGCGCGCTACGAGCTCGACTGACAGAACCCGTCGAGCGGATGTCCCTTCCGCCGGGCCGGTTCGCGACGATACGGTGAACCCGGGGCGCCGCGACGGCGGGGCGTGAGGATTGGGGAACCGCAATGGCTGGAATCGAAGACATCATCGCCGACCTGCCGATGGGCGACATCGCGGCGAAGCTCGGGGTCGACGAGGCGACGGCGACGAGCGCCGTCAACGAGGCGCTTCCGACGCTCCTCGCGGGAATGGGTGCGAACGCCACCGACCCGGCGGGTGCGGCATCGCTCGAGAAGGCCGTCGCGCAGCACGACCCGCGGCTCGTGCAGGGCGGCGTGAACCTCGGCGAGGTCGACGAGGCCGATGGCGAGAAGATCGTGAAGAACGTGTTCGGCGGCAACACCGACCAGGTCGTGACCGCGCTCGACACGAAGTCGGGCGGCGGCATCGGCGGCGTGGTCGTGAAGCTCCTGCCGATCCTCGCGCCGATCGTGATGAGCTTCCTCGCGGGCCAGTTCCAGAAGAAGCAGCAGGCACCCGAAGCCCAGGCCGACGCGAGCGGTGACGGCGGCGGCATCGGCGACATCCTCGGCGGGCTGCTCGGCGGTGGCGGCGGTGGTGGCGCCTCGAGCGGTGGCGCCGGCGGCGGCCTCGGCGACCTGCTCGGTGGACTCATCGGCGGTGGCGATGGCGGCGGCGGCGCTTCGGGCGGATCGGGCGGCGGTCTCGGCGACATCCTCGGCGGGCTGCTCGGCGGCGGCAAGCGCTGACGTCCCGATGGTCCGGGTCGCGGGTTGAGGAGGCGCGTCAGCGCCGTCTCGAGATCAAGAGCGAAGCGAGCGTATCGAGACCTCGCGTGTGGTCTCGATACGCGTGCTCCTTCGTCGCTCGCTACTCGACCGACGGCATATCCCCCCGCTTAGACTGTCGGGGTGCCACTGAACCCCGAGCTGCAGGGGCGGGTCTTCCCGCCCACCGAGCCCTACCTCGTCGGTCGCGAGAAGGTGCGCGAGTTCGCTCGCGCCGTGTTCGCGAGGAACCCGATCAACCTCGACCCCGAGGCCGCGCGCGCCGCGGGGTACGACGACGTCGTCGCGCCGCCGACCTTCGCGGTCGTCGTGCAGGAGCACACGCTCGCCCAGCTGCTCGCCGACCCCGACGCCGGCATCGACTTCTCGCGCGTGGTGCACGGCGACCAGCGGTTCACATCGACGCGGCCGATCGTCGCGGGCGACCTGCTCACGGCCACCCTCACCGTGTCGAGCGTGAAGAGCCTCGGGGCGCACTCGATGGTCACGGCCGAGTCATCCATCGTCGACGAGACGGGCGCCCACGTCGTCACCGCGATCTCGACGCTCGTGATCCGAGGAGAAGACTGATGGCCGCCGCGACCGCCACCCCCACCGCTCCCGCCTTCGCCGCGCTCGCCGTGGGCGACGTCGTCGCCGAGCGCGAGTTCCCGCTCACGCGCGACTCGCTCGTGCGCTATGCCGGAGCCTCGGGCGACTTCAATCCCATCCACTACCGCGACGACGTCGCCGCATCGGTGGGCCTGCCCGGCGTGCTCGCGCACGGCATGCTCACCATGGGCCTCGCGGTGCAGCCGGTCGTCGACTGGGCGGGCGACCCCGGCCGCATCGCCGACTACCAGGTGCGGTTCACCCGTCCGGTCGTCGTCGACCCCGAGCAGGGCGCGCTCGTGACGGTCGTCGCGAAGATCGGCCAACTCGACGAGTCCGCGACGGTCGCGCGCATCGACCTCACCGTGAAGCTCGGCGACGATACCGTGCTCGGCAAGGCGCAAGTGCGCGTCGCGCTCGGCTGACATGGGCAGCGACATCCGTTTCGCCGACCTCACGACGCTGCGCGTCGGCGGCCCGATCGGTCGCCTCGTCACGGCGACGACGCAGCGCGACCTCGTCGACCTCGCGCGCGAGGCCTGGTCGACGGATGTCCCGTGGCTCGCCCTCGGCGGCGGCTCCAACTTGCTCGTGGGCGACGACGGCTTCGACGGCACCGTCATCCGCATCGCGACGAAGGGCATCGAGGTGCTGACTCCCCGTCGGTCGAGTAGCGAAGCGTATCGAGACCCGTCGCAGGGTGATCTCGATACGCCTCCTTCGTCGGCTACTCGATCGACGACCACCGACACCGTTCGCCTGCGGGTGCAGGCCGGCGAGACCTGGGACGACCTCGTCGCGTGGACCGTCGAGCACGGGTACTCGGGCATCGAGGCGCTCTCGGGCATTCCGGGCGCAGTCGGTGCGGCGCCCGTGCAGAACATCGGCGCCTACGGTCAAGAGCTCGAGGCGACGCTCGTGGCGATCGAGTTCCTCGACGAGGGCGCCGACGTTCCCCGCCGCATGACCGCCGACGAGCTCGAGCTCGGCTACCGCACCTCGGTGCTGAAGCAGGGGCTGCGCGGCATCGTCATCTCGGTCGAGCTCGACCTGCACGACACGGCGTCCGAGCGTGCCGTGCTCGGCGGGGCGCTCGGCCAGCCGATCGCCTACGGACAGCTCGCCGACGCGCTGAGCGTGCAGCAGGGCGACCGGGTGCCGATCGCGCGCGTGCGCGAGAGCGTGCTCGAGTTGCGCGCCTCGAAGGGCATGGTGCTCGACCCCGCCGATCCCGACTCGGTGAGCGCGGGCTCGTTCTTCACGAACCCCATCGTCGGCGAGCACACCGCCCGCACCCTGCCGGCCGCGGCACCGCGCTGGTACGTCGAGCCCGAGGCACCCGACGAGGTCACGCCGCTCTCGACGATCGCCTCGACCACCCCGCTCGACGCGTTCCTCGAGCTGCAGGCGTCGCTCGAGACATCCGTCATCGAATCGGATGTCGCAGACTCCGAGCCGCTCGTGAAGCTCTCGGCCGCGTGGCTCATCGAGCACTCGGGAATCCGTCGTGGGTTCGCGCTGCCCGGTTCGCGGGCCGCGATCTCGTCGAAGCACACGCTCGCCCTGACCAACCGGGGCGACGCGACCGCCGACGAGGTGGTGCAGCTCGCGCGGCTCGTGCAGCAGCGCGTGCAGGCAGAGTTCGGCATCGTGCTGCGGCCCGAGCCCGTGCTCGTGGGCGTCGAGCTCTAGGTCCTCGTCCACGCCGAACGTTTCCGTTTCGACCCGGTGTTGCCCGTGGGGCGGAAAAGGCGGGCGGAAACGGAAACATTCGGGATGCGGGGCGGGCGAGGCGCGACGGCCGCCGGGCGCGCGCGGTGAGGTACGGGCGCGGGCGGTCAGGTACGGGCGCGGGTCAGGTACGGGCGCGGGCGGTCAGGTGCGGGCGCGGGCGTTCAGGCGCGGGCGCGCTCGCCGCGGCGGATGAGGCCGACGATGCCGAACAGGGCGAGGATCACGCCGAGGGCGACGAGGCCGTAGAGCGCGGCCGCGAGGGGGTTCAGCGTCGTGAGCCACTCGCCGACGGCGAGCCGGCGCGCGGGGTCGATGAGCACCCACAGGGTGAACCCGGCGGTGGCGCCGAACAGCAGGCTCCAGACGAGGGCGCCCCAGCGGATGGTGGGACGCTCGACGGCATCAGCCGAACCCGAACCCGAACCCGAACCCGAACCCGAACCCGAAGCCGGCGTCGCGGCCGGAGCCGGGGGAGGGGTGATCGTCGCGGCATCGGCAGGCGCCTGCCCGGTGGTGACCCACTCGGGCAGCACGGTCGTGGTGCGGTCGGCGTCGGCGACGCTCGAGTCGAGGGCGGTCGTGTCGGAGGCCATCGTGTCCGAGGCAGTCGTGTCGAAGGCTGTTGTCTCGTCTGCGGCGTGAGCGCCGCTTGCGCTCGCGTCGCGGCCGCTCGCGTCGCCCGGGTGCGTGGTGTCGGTCACGGTCATTCTCCCTCGTGGATCTCGATGTGCACGTCACCGGTGCCCTGACTCAGCACGAGGTGCACGTCGGCGTCGCTCTCGGCCCGGTCGATGACGAGCGGGTCGCCGCCGAGCGTGAGCACCTCGTCGTCGGGGTCGATCGGAACCTGCGAGACCATGCCGTCGGGGCCGACCGTGTACACGCGCACGTCCCCGGCGTCGGCGGCGTAGAGGACGACGCTCGCGTTCTCGTCGATCGTGAGCCAGGTGTCGCCCGTGCCCTGGGTCAGTTCGATGACGGGTGTGTCGACGCCCCCGGTGGGGAGGGCGAACATGTACGCGTCGCCGAACGGCTGCACGAGCCGCTGCGAGTGGTCGAGCGAGATGCCGTACCCCGGCGGCACGAGGGCGCCCTGCGGCATGATCGAGGCGCCCGCGGTGGCGGTCACCATCGCGACCGTGGAGACGATCGCGGTGAAGGCGAGGAATCCGGCGCGGCGACGGCGCAGGGCTGCGAGCAGCATGCCGACCGCGATGGCGAGCGTCGCGACGGCGAGGGCGATCGGGATCGCGAAGCCCGCGGTCTCAGGCACCCCGAGCGCCCGCAGCGCGGCGATCGCCCCGCCGATGAGTGCGACGCCGAGCACGGTGACGACGTAGGCGGCGCTCGTGCGGGGCCGGCTCGCCCGGCGTGCGGCGCGCGCGGCCTCGGCCTGTGCCGCCAACTCCTGCGCCCGAGCCTTGTTCTCTTCGGCCGCGCGAGCGCGCGCCTCGCGGTCGGCCTCGGCCTGGCCGGCCTTCCACTCGGCATGCGAGACGCGCCAGGCCTCGTGCTGTGCGCGCCATTCGGCGATGGCGTCGGCGTCGGCTCCCTGCGCGGGCACCGGCGGCTCGGTGGCCGGGACGGGCCCGGCGGATGCCGCGGCCGGCGCCGTCGCCGTCGCAGGGCCCGCGCCCCCGGCGGCGAAGGCGAGGGTGGTGGCCGAGGACGCGGTCGAGGCATCCGTTGCACCGTACGGGGGAGTGCCCGCGGCGGCGGGCGATCCCGCGGCGCCCGGTCCGCCCGCAGTGCCTGGCGAGCCCGCCGCTGCGCGCCGCGCCAGCCACACGACGAGCGCGATGATCGCGCCGACGACGATGAGTGCCCACAGGATGCGCAGCGGCCACGTCAGGTCGAAGCCGAAGAGCGGGTCGGAGATCGACCAGTCGGGCCACCAGCGCCAGCCGAGCCATCCGCCCTGCACGAGCGGGATGAGCCCGATGACGCCCATGACGGCGATGCCGACGATCGCGGGGTCGACGATGCCGCGGGTGAGGCGCTCGAGCTGGATCTGGCCGTCGGTGTCGGGCAGCAGCAGCCACGCGATCGCGTAGAGCAGCACGAACGGGGCGCCGAGCACTGCGATCACGACGACGATGCCGCGCACGATGATCGGATCGATGCCGAGGCGGGCGCCCACCCCGGCGCACACCCCGCCGAGCCAGCCGGCCCGGCGCGGCACACCGAGGCGGCGGAGCCAGGCGTAGAACCCGGGGCCCGAGGCATCCGCCGTCGCGCCACCCGCCGTCGAGCCGCCGGCCGAACCGGCGGAGCTCGCAGAAGACGAACCGACCGCCCCTTCGGCCTGCGGGCCGGCGGACGCGGAGTCCCCCTGCGCATCTTCCGGCACTGGGCCTGCCCCGGGGGCGGTCTGGTTCGTCTCCATGTCTCGATGGTGGCAGCGGCGGCCGGGCGGCCGCCATGGGGTGAATCCCTGATTCGACCCTGAGCGTCGTCCGCGACCCGAGGCGGGCGTGGCCGGGTCTGCTTGGATTGCAGCATGGAGACGAGCGGTGTCATCGAACGCCGGATGACCCGACCGCGGGAGTGCGTCGCCACCGGCGTGTCGGCGGGTCTCGCCGCGCATCTCGGGTGGCCCGTGTGGATCGTGCGCACCGCGTTCATCATCGCGAGCCTCGCCGCCGGCGCGGGGCTGCTGCTCTACCTCTGGCTGTGGGCGCTGACGCCGTGGTCGCCGGGTGACGAGCGGCCCAGTCGCAGCGCACCGGTCGCGTGGATGCTGATCGCACTGTCGGCGTTCTGCCTCGTGCCGGTGTGGTTGGCGCAGTTCACGGTCTCTTCGGATGTCGTCGCCGAGCTGGTCGGCACCTGGTTCGGCCCAACGCTGGCCGGCATCGGTGCGGCCGTAGCCGCGGGTGCCTGGGCGACGTTCATCGACCGGGGCGAGTCCATCCGGGGGCCGCGTCACGAGCTCACGGTCCGGGTCGTCGCGACGGTGCTGCTCGCCGTCACGGTGCTCGTCTTCGTGGCCGTGCTCGGTCAATCGGGGAGCAGGACCTCGACGTTCGGCGCCGCCTTCACCGCACTCGCCGCGCTCGTGGGCATCGCCCTCGTCTTCGCGCCGACGCTCATCGCGCAGTGGCGCGACCTCACGGCCGAGCGCACCCGGCGCATCCGTGAAGAGGAGCGCAGCGAGATCGCCGCGCACCTGCACGACTCGGTGCTGCAGACCCTCGCGCTCATCCAGAACCGCGCGGGCGCCACGAGCGAGGTCGCCCGCATCGCCCGCGCACAGGAACGCGAGTTGCGGGACTGGCTCTTCGCGGGCGACGCCCCGCTCGACAGCGACCTCGCGACCGACCTGCGCGACTACGGCGGTGCGCTCGAGATCGACTACCCCGTCACGTTCGACGTGGTCGTGGTCGGGGAGTCGCGCGAGCGGGCGAGCGGCGAGCTCGCGGCGGCGGCCCGCGAGGCGATGCTGAACGCGGCGAGGCACGCCGGGGGAGAGGTGTCGGTGTACGTGGAGTCGAGCCCCGCGGCGGCCGAGGTGTTCGTCCGCGACCGCGGCCCGGGGTTCGCGCTGGCCGACGTGCCGGGCGACCGGCTCGGCGTACGCCAGTCGATCATCGGTCGCATGCGCCGTGCCGGCGGGTCGGGCGAGGTGCGGCCCGGCGCGGGCGGTGTCGGTACCGAGGTGCGGCTGCGCTACCCCGTCGAGCGCTCGGGATCGGAGAACGGTCGTGGTTGAGGCATCCGATCGCTCGATCGACGATCGCGCGGTGCGCGTCGTCGTGGTCGACGATCACTCGATCTTCCGGTCTGGCTTGAAGGCCGACCTCGCGGATTCGATCGAGGTCGTCGGCGAGGCGCACGACGTCGAGTCTGCGGTGCAGGTCGTGACGGATGTCGCGCCCGACGTGGTGCTGCTCGACGTGCACCTGCCGGGGATCGCCCTTCCTGCCGGCACGACCGGCGGGGCCGAGGTGATCCGCCGGGCGGCGCCGCTGGTGCCGGGCACCCGGTTCCTCGCACTGAGCGTGTCCGACAAGGCCGAAGACGTCGTCGGCGTCATCCGCGCCGGGGCTCGCGGGTACATCACGAAGGGCTCCTCGGGGGCCGACGTCAGTCGAGCCGTGCATGCCGTCGCCGGCGGTGACGCCGTGTTCTCGCCGAAGCTCGCCGGGTTCGTGCTCGACGCGTTCGGCGCGGCGGTCGGCGAGACGGCGTCGGCGAGCGACGAGCTCGATCGGCTCTCGGCGCGCGAGCAGGAGGTCATGCGGCTCATCGCCCGCGGGTACGCCTACAAGGAGGTTGCGGCCGAGCTCTTCATCTCGACGAAGACGGTCGAGACGCACGTGTCGGCGGTGCTGCGCAAGCTGCAGCTGTCGAGCCGGCATGAGCTCACGGCGTGGGCGAACGCGCGGCGGTTGCTCTGATCCCGTCGGTCGAGTAGCTCCACTCGGAGCGTGACGCGTATCGAGACCTGCTTGCGTGGTCTCGAGATGGCGCTGCGCGCTTACTCGACCACGCTGACACCACGGCGGCACCGATCCGACACCAGAACGGGTTGACATGACACCATAGTGGTGTCACTATAGTGACATGGAACTCGGGCGATACGTCAGCGACCTGCAGCGCCAGTTGGCGGATGCCGCCGAGCACGGCACCGACGAGGCCCGGGCCGCCGCCGAGCGACTCGCCGGCGCGCTCGATGCCGCGACGCGGCTCGTGCTGCTCGACGTCCTGTCGGCTGCGGTCGGCGAGATCACCCGCGACCTCGCACCCGGCTCGGTCGACCTGCGGTTGCGCGGGCGTGAGATCGTGTTCGTCGTCACCGCGCCGAACACGGAGTCCGACGCCGACGAGCGACCCGCTGCACCCGTCGACCTCGACGACGCGAGCACCTCGCGTACGACGCTTCGCCTGCCCGACGCCCTCAAGGCACGGGTCGATGAGGCGGCGGCGGCCGACGGCCTGTCCGTCAACACCTGGCTGGTGCGCGCGATCGCGGCCGCCCTCCAACCCAGGCAACGACGATCCGCGCAGCGCGCGCTGCGCACCGGCGACAACTTCACGGGCTGGGCGCGCTAGCCGCAGTCCACAACTCGAGCGCTCAGCCGAGCAACACGCACCAGCCACGCCGACGGGCAGGGCCGGACGGCAGTACCTGTCCAGAGGCATACCCAGAAAGGGAGGCGCGAGCATGCCCACCTTCAGCACCCCAACCCCGATCGACCTCGCCATCAACCTGCAGGTCGGCGACATCGAGATCTTCGCAAGCGACCGCGCCGACACGGTCGTGACCGTGTCGCCGTCCAGCCCCGCTCAAGCGGTCGACCGCCGCGGCGTCGACGACACCAGGGTCGACTTCGACGGCCGGCGGCTCACCGTCATCGGACCGCGGCCGCGCCTCAGCTGGATCGGCCCGGGCCCATTCGACTCGGTCGACGTGACGGTCGAGCTGCCGACGGGGTCGCGGCTCACCGCCGAGATCGCGCAGGGCGGGGTGCGCACCGTCGGACGCCTCGGCGCGACCCGCATCAAGGCGATGACCGGTCCCGTGGATGTCGACGCCACCGGCGACCTGTGGATGCGCGCCGGGCACGGCAATGCGACCGTGGGTACCGCCGACGGGGGGATCGAGATCACCGCCGACCACGGTCAGATCCGGGTCGGCGCCGTCGCCGGTGACGCGATCCTCAAGGCGTCGCACGGCACCATCATGATCGGGGAGTCCGGTGGCGACCTCGAGGCGAAGCTCTCGTACGGCGACCTCGAGATCAGGAACGCGCTCGCTTCCGTCACCGCGAAGACCGCGTACGGCGCGATCGAGCTCGAAGAGGTCTCGAGCGGTTCCATCGAGGTCGAGAGCGGCTACGGGCAGGTCACCATCGGTGTGCGCCCCGGCGTCCCCGCCTGGCTCGACCTGTTCTCGAAGGACGGGCATGTGCGCAACCAGCTCGACGGCGACCGTGCTCCCGATGCGTCCGAACAGACTGTCGCGGTACGTGCGCGCACGCAGCACGGGGACATCACCATCCAGCGCGCCCGATGACGGTGCCAACCGACAGCCGGGCAAGCCGAGGAGAAGGGAATGACACGCATGAACACCATCGAGGCGACGCCCGAGCTGCGTCGCGAACCCGCGATCCGTGTGCAGGGTCTCGAGAAGTCGTACAAGGAGTTGCACGTCCTGCGCGGCGTCGACTTCGACGTGGCGGCGGGCAGCATCTTCGCCCTGCTCGGCTCGAACGGGGCGGGCAAGACCACGATCGTCAGGATCCTGTCCACGCTGCTGCGACCGGACGCGGGCATTGCCGCCGTTCAGGGCGTCGAGGTCACGAGCGACGCGCGCCGGGTTCGGGAGTCCATCAGCCTGACCGGGCAGTTCGCGGCGGTCGACGAGATCCTCTCCGGGCGGGAGAACCTGGTGCTGGTCGCCAAGCTGCGGCATCTGAAGAACCCGGGCGACGTGGCCGACGATCTGCTCGCGCAGTTCGACCTCACCGATGCCGGTTCGCGGAAGGTGTCGACGTACTCCGGAGGCATGCGCCGTCGCCTCGACATCGCCATGAGCCTGATCGGTGAGCCCGAGGTCATCTTCCTCGATGAGCCGACCACGGGGCTCGACCCCGAAGCGCGCCTCGAAGTGTGGAAGGTCGTTCAGGAGCTCGCCGAGCAGGGCACCACCGTGCTGCTCACCACGCAGTACCTCGACGAGGCCGAGCAGCTCGCCGACCGGATCGCCATCCTTCATCAGGGGCGCATCATCGCGAACGGCACGCTCGCCGAGCTGAAGCGACTCCTCCCGCCGGCGAAGACCGAGTACGTCGAGAAGCAGCCGACCCTCGAGGAGGTCTTCCTCGTCCTCGTCGGCAACAACGGCACGAACGAGTCGAGAAAGGAACAGTCATGAGCACGCACTTCTTCGCAGACACGGCCGTCTTGACCGGCCGCTCCATGCGTCACATCACCCGCAGCGCGGACACGATCATCACGACCGCGATCACGCCGATCGCCCTCCTGCTGCTGTTCGTCTTCGTGTTCGGCGGCGCCATCGAAACCGGCACCGACAACTACGTCAACTACCTGCTGCCGGGAATCATGTTGATCGCGATCGCGTCGGGCATCGCGTACACCGCCTTTCGATTGTTCACCGACCTGCAGAGCGGCATCTTCGAGCGATTTCATTCCATGCCGATCGCGCGATCGTCCGTGCTGTGGGCACATGTGCTGACTTCGATGGTCGCCAACGGGCTCACGCTCGTGATCATCGTGGGGGTCGCCCTCCTCATGGGATTCCGCACCTCGGCAAACCTGCTGGCGTGGCTCGCCGCCGCCGGAATCCTGGCGTTGTTCACCCTCGCGCTCACGTGGCTCGCTGTCATCGCCGGCCTCACGGCGAAAACGGTCGACGGTGCCGGCGGATTCTCCTACGTGCTGATCTTCCTGCCGTTCATCAGTTCGGCCTTCGTCCCGACAGCCACGATGCCGGGTCCGGTCCGCGTCTTCGCCGAGAACCAGCCGGTGACCTCGATCGTCAACTCGATCCAGGACCTGTTCGCCGGGCAGCCGGTCGGCAGAGACATCTGGATCGCGCTGGCCTGGTGCGTCGGAATCCTGCTCGTCGCCTACGGCTTCGCCATGGCCGCGTACCGGCGCAGGATCGCCTGACGAATCAGGATCAACGACGGCTCGTTAGCATGTGACGCATGGCCATCAGACTTGAGAATGTCGGCATCGCCGTTCGCGATCTCGAGGCAGCGATCTCCTTCTTCACCGACCTCGGGCTCACGGTCGTCGGCCGCGACACGGTCAGTGGTGAGTGGACCGACACTGCCGTCGGCCTCGATGGCAACCACGCCGACATCGCGATGCTCCAGACTCCCGACGGTCAGGGTCGCCTCGAGCTCTTCGAGTACATCCACCCCGAAGCGATCGAGTCGGAGCCCACTCGCCCCAACGAGATCGGCATGCACCGCGTCGCCTTCTCGGTCGACGACCTCGACAAGGCCCTCGAGATCGCAGCGAGGCATGACTGCCGTCCGCTTCGCGGCGTGGCGACCTATCAGGATGTCTACAAGCTCACGTATCTCCGTGGTCCCAGTGGCATCCTCGTGATGCTCGCTGAGGAGCTGCGGAAGAGCTGACCGTCGGTCGGCCGGCCCAACGGGGGTGCGATGCTGCGACAGTTCACCTAGTGCGCGGGGGTCGAGCCGGTCGAGGCGCCGACCTCGTCGAGCTCCGCGCGCTGCGCCTGCTCCGCACGCTGCGCCCGCTCGGCTGCGATCGCCTCGTCCCCCTCGAGTGCCTCGCCTCGGGCGACCATCCCCGACTGCTCCGACAGCGGGATCTGCTTGAGGAAGAGAGCGAGCACGAACGCCGCGAGGACGAACGGGATGAGGTACCAGAACACGGGCGCGAGCGAGTCGGCGTAGGCCGTGACGATGCCGTCGCGGATCGGGTCGGGGAGCGCGGCGAGCGTCTGCGGGTCGAGTGTCGCCGTCGCGTCGCCGGCGTCGGCGGCCGAGGCGCCGGCGTCGGTGAACACCTTCGTGAGGTTCTCCGAGAGGCGCGTGGTGAACAGCGCGCCGAAGATCGCGACGCCGAGGGAGGCGCCGACCTCGCGGAAGTAGTTGTTCGTGCTCGTCGCGGTGCCGATCTCGGTCGCAGGGACAGCGTTCTGCACGACCAGCACCACGACCTGCATGATGAGCCCGAGCCCCGCACCGAAGACGAACAGGTAGACGCAGATCAGCCAGATCGGCGTCGACGCGGCGAGCGTCGTCATGGCGAGCATCGCCAGCGCCGTCACGAGGGTGCCGACGATCGGATACATGCGGTACCGGCCGCGCTTCGAGATCGCGATGCCCGACCAGATCGAGGTGCCCATCATTCCCGCCATCATCGGCAGCATCAGGAGGCCCGAGACGGCCGCCGAGGTGCCCGACGACATCTGCAGGAAGGTCGGCACGAACGCGATCGCCGAGAACATGCCGAGCCCGAGGGTGAAGCCGATCGCGGTCGCGTTGATGAAGATCGGGTTCCTGAAGAGCGACAGCGGGATGATCGGGTCGTCGGCCTTCGCCTCGACCCAGACGAACAGGCAGGCCGCGGCAAGCAGTCCGAGGCCCCAGGCCCAGGTCTCGAGGGCGCCCCAGCCGTGTTCGGCACTGCCGCCGAAGTCGGTGAAGAAGATGAGGCACACCGTCGCGGCCGACAGCAGCATCACGCCGAGCACGTCGATGCGCTTCTCGGCCTTCTTGCTCGGCAGCCTGAGGGTGAACCAGGCGATCGCGAATGCCGCGATGCCGACGGGGATGTTGATGTAGAACGCCCACTGCCAGGTGAGGTGGTCGACGAAGTAGCCGCCGAGCAGCGGGCCGGCGACGGCCGCGAGGCCGAAGATGCCGCCGAGCGGGCCCATGTACTTACCGCGCTCGGAGGCGGGCACGATGTCGGCGATGATCGCCTGCGAGAGGATCATGAGCCCGCCGCCGCCGAGGCCCTGCATGGCGCGGAACGCGACGAAGCTCCAGAAGTCGCCCGCGAAGGCGCAACCGATCGAGGCGAGCGTGAACAGCGCGATCGCGATGAGGAAGAGGTTGCGGCGCCCGAGCACGTCGCCGAACTTGCCGTAGATCGGCATGACGATGGTCGTGGCGAGGAGGTAGGCGGTGGTGATCCACGCCTGGTGTTCGACGCCGCCGAGCTGGCCGACGATCGTCGGCATCGCGGTCGAGACGATCGTCTGGTCGAGGCTCGAGAGCAGCATGCCGGCGATGAGCGCGGCGAAGATGATCCAGATGCGCCGCTTGGTGAGCAGCAGCGGTGCCGGCGCGGCGGGTGGTGCGGAGGTCATTCGGTTCCTTGGGCGATCGGTGTGAAGAGTGCGCGGGCGGCGTCGAGCGATTCGACGAGCAGCGCCGAGAACTCGGTGGTGTTGCCGGGCGAGAAGTAGACCGCGGCGGAACGGCGCACGAGCGTGCCGATGAGCTGCACGGCCATGGCGGCGCGGGGATCGTCGATGGCGATCTGCTCGCGGGTCGCGACGACACCGGTGAGCATGCGCTCGAGCTCGGCGCCCTCGCGCACGAACCTGGGGAGGAGGTGCGGCTCGCGTTCGACGAGCATCTCGGGATTCGGCTCGTCCTCGAGCGACGCGTGATCGAACGGGATGCTCGCGATGGCGAGTGCCACGAGGTCGTCCATGAGCGTCGGCGAGATGCCGAGGCATCCGCTCGGCCTCGCGTTCACGAAATCGGTGAGCGCGTGCTCGTCGAGCGTGTCGTCGCGGTGTCCGATGACGGCGTCGTCCTTCGAGGGGAAGTAGTTGAAGAAGGTGCGGCGCGAGACGCCGACGCGCTCGCAGAGCTCTTCGACGGTGAAGCCGTTGAGCCCGTGCTCCATGGTGAGCAGGCGCGCCTGGCGGGTGAGCTCCCGACGCGTCCGTTCTCGGCGCTGCTCGCGCACTCCCGGCGATTTCGTTGCACTCTCGACCATAAAGTGCAAGTTTGCACTATTGAGTCAAAAGTGCAAAATCGTCTGGGTCTCCGCCGCTCGGATCGACCGTTGCCGCTACCCGGTTGCTCCACGGTCCGCCGACGGCCGGTACACGTCGAGCGCGAGCGGCACGATGCGGATCGTCGTGCGATACCCCGCGCCGCGAGAGGCGGCGGATGCCTCGGCGGGCGACTCGAGCGCCACCTCGCCGTCGTGCCCGAACCCCGGTGGCTGCCCGCGCCGCGGACGCACGACGACGTCGAGCGAGGTGGCCGTGAACGCCTCGTACCGGCGCGGAAGCAGCCGAAGCCCACGGAGTATCGCGCTCGTCCGACGCCCGAACGCGAGGGAGGCCGCCGCGCGCAGGCGGGAACCCGCGTGAAGCACGCGCACATCGAGGACGCCCCCGTCGAGGCGCTGGCGCTGGAGCGGCGCCGCCGTGCCCGGATCGTTCGGGCCGGCGCCGACGAACAAGGACCATACCCGTGCGCGCCGGCCATCGACCACCAGGTCGACGGGTTCGCTCCGACGAAGCACGCGTGCCGCCGAGAGGAGCGCTCCCACCCACTTGCCCCAGCGGGCCTCGAGTTGCTCGCGCGTCGCGACGAAGTCGGCGTAGACGCCGACGGACGCGGCGTTGAGCACGGTGATCGGTTCCTCGTCGCCGAACACCAGCTCCGCGACATCCGCCCGCACTCCCTCGCCCCGTTGCAGCGCGTCGATCGCGAGATCGACGGATGCCGCACCAGCCGATCGTCCGAAGTGATTGAACGTTCCGCCCGGGATGACGAGCAGCGGGAGGTCGGCCCCACGTGCCACGTGGGCGACCGTCGCGACCGAGCCATCGCCGCCGCAGACGCCGAGCACGCGCGGCGCATCGGGGCGGTTGACGGCCTCGAGGGCGACGTCGCGCGGATCCTCTCCTTCTTCGAGCACACGCACGTCGGCACGCGGCAGGCGGGCGGCGATGACTCGGACCGGATCGGCACGCACGACGCTCGTTCCCGAGGAGCGATTCACGACGATGAACACGCCGTCGCCGTCCGGGGACGCCGGCAGCGAGACATCATCGCCGATGGTCGGCGGCAGCTCGGGTTCGTGAGGTCGGGGCGGCACCACGAGCGCCCCGATTCCCGCGACGCCTGCGCCGAGCGTGAGTCCCCCGACCACGTCGGAAGCCAATGCGCACCGACGTGGAGGCGCGAGTAGCCCACCCCGAGCGCAACCGGTGCGATCGCCGCCCCGATCCTCGGGCGTTCGAGCGCCACGCCGGCTGCGAAGGCCGCGGCGCTCGCCGCGTGACCTGACGGGAACGAGGGGGTGATCGGCGGCTTCGGAAGGCGTCGCCCGATCGGCACGTCCGCGAGGAGCGGCCGGTCGCCGCCGAACACCTGCTTCGCGATGAGGTTCGTGAGTGCGCTCGCGACAAGGAGCGACGCGAGACCGCGCGCGCCCGCTCGACGGCGCCGTGTCACGAGGAGCACTCCGGCGAGGGTCCACCACAGCACCCCTCGGTCAGCGAAGCTCGTGAGCTGCGACCAGAACCGGTCGACCATCGGATGGGTGTGCCGGCGGTTCACGAACCGCGTGGTCGCGGCATCCGCTCGCCGCACCCACTTCGGAAGGATCCTCGTGCGCCGCACCGCGACGCGGAGGCTCGTGAGGTCCACGCCGCCAGCGTAGACGCCGCGTCGCGCTTCGTCAGGGGGTTGCGCAGTCCCCATACGATGCTGCGTGCTTCTCCGACCGACCGGCGCTCACAGCAGCCCGAGTTCCATCGCCCGGGTGACCGCACGCGTGCGGTCGTTCACGTCGAGTTTCTCGAACACGTGCAGCAGGTGGGTCTTCACGGTCGCCTCCCCGATGAACAGCGCCCGCGCGATCTCGGGATTCGAGCGGCCGTCGGCCACAAGCTGCAGCACCTCGAGCTCGCGCGGTGAGAGCGAGGGGGCGGCGGATGTCGCGTCCTGCCGCACCCGTGACACGAGCTTCGCGGCGATCGAGGGTGCGAGCACCGTCTCGCCCGCGACGACCGACCGCACGCCGGCGAGGATCTCGGCCTCGGGCGCCGCCTTCAGCAGGTAGCCCGATGCGCCGGCCTCGATCGCGCCGAGGATGTGCTCGTCGGTCTCGTAGGTCGTGAGCACGAGCACCTTCGCGTTCGGGCGTGCCGCGATGATGCGGGCGGTGGCCTCGGCGCCGTCGAGTGCGGGCATGCGCAGGTCCATGAGCACGAGGTCGGGTTCGAGCTCTTCGGCGAGTCGCACGGCGTCGATCCCGTCGGCCGCCTCGCCGACCACGTCGATGTCGACCGCCGCCGACAGCAGGCCGACGACGCCGGCCCGCACGATGGGGTGGTCGTCGGCGACCAGCACGCGGATCATGCATCCACCTCTCGTTCTCGGACGGGCACGGTCGCCCGGAGCACGGTGCCCGTCGCCGCGCCCGGTTCGAGGCTCAGCCGGCCACCGACGAGCGCGAGGCGCTCGCGCATGCCGCTGACGCCGAATCCCGACTCCTCGTCGGCGCCGGCCGGCCCGACGCCGTCGTCTTCGACGGTGAGCTCCACCTCGCCGTCACGCGCGATCACATCGACCCGGGCGGATGTCGCGTGCGCGTGCTTGCGCACGTTCGCGAGGGCCTCCTGCGTGCACCGCAGCAGCACGACCTCGAGGTCGCGGTCGAGGCGTACGGAGTCGACCCGGGTCTCGACATGCACGCCGGTCTCGCGGGCGAAGCGTTCGCCCAGTCGCACGAGCGCGACCGCAAGGCCCGATTCCACCGGCACCGCCGCATTCGCGGCCACGAGGGCGCGAGCCTCGCCGAGCGCCTCGCGGGCGGTCTGCTCGATGAGCGCGATGGTCTGCGTCGCGGCATCCGTCGGTTCGATCTCTCGCGATGCCCGCTGGGCGAGCAGCACGAGTCCGGTGAGGCTCTGCGCGAGCGTGTCGTGGATCTCACGGGCGAGACGTTCGCGTTCGCTCGTGACGCCGGCGTCGCGGTGCATCGCGGCGAGTTCGTCCTGCATCGACTCGAGCTCGGCGAGCAGGCGCCCGCGCTCTTCTCCGGCCTGCTCGATACGGGTGATCCAGAGCCCGAGCGACAGGCTGAAGGCGACCGAGAGCGTCGCGACACCGCCGGCCAGCAGGGGGTTCTCGAAGTTCGTCCAGGCGAAATACCCCGCGAAGACCCCCGCCCCCACCATCACATTGCCGATGATCGCCCGGCGCAGGTTCGCTGAGGCGACCCACACCATCGGATAGACGATCGCCTGCAGGAATGACAGGAACGGCTCGAATGACAAGCCGACTCCGAGCACCACGGCGAGCAGCGCGGCGAGGATGAGATCGTGCGGGGCGCGCGGCCGTCGCATCACACGCCGGGCGAAGGCGAAGTACAGCACGACGAACACGCCGATCGCCGCCCAGGCGCCGTACTCCGCCATCCCGTACGGCGGGTCGATGGCGAGAATGCCGCCGGTGATCAGGGCCATCCCGATCACGGCGGCATCCCACCAGCGCATGTTGTGCATGGCCCTACTCTCGCACCGGATGCACCCGCTGATCCCGCACGGGGGTCACGCGTCGCGCCGGATCCAGCGGAAGGTCACCCGGCTGAGCACGAGGCCGACGACGAGCCAGATGCCGAGCGCGATCGCGACGCCGGTCAGGTTCCACGACCCGTTCTGCTCGAGCGCCTCCCAGCCATCGGGCAGGAACACCGAGCGCATCCCCTGCGCGATCCACTTGAGGGGGAACAGGCTCGCGATGTCCTGCAGCCACGCCGGCAGCATGTTCCACTGCAGGTACACGCCCGAGATGAACTGCAGCAGCAGCACGATCGGGATCACCACGGCGGTCGCGCTCTTGCCGCTGCGCGGCACCGCCGACAGCGCTATGCCCACGAGTGCGCACGTCACGAGCCCGAGCACGAACACCCACGCGAACGTGAACCACTTCTCGGGCTCGGTGGGCAGCTCGATGCCGAGCACGAGCCATCCGGCCAGGATCAGCAGCGCCGCCTGCAGGACTCCGGTGACGAACACCTGGCCGATCTTGCCGAGGAAGTAGCTGATCGGCGACAGCGGCGTGCCGCCCAGTCGCTTGAGCGTTCCGTTGCTCTTCTCCATCGCGATGTCGACAGCGAGGTTCTGCACGCCCGAGAGCAGGATGCCGGCGGCGATCATGCCGGGCAGGTAGTACGCGCCGATCGAGATCTCGGCCCCGGGAGGGCCGACCTCGCCCTGCGCGCTGAACGCGGCCGTGAAGATGGCGAGCATCACGAACGGGAAGAAGAACGTGAAGAACAGCGTGTCGGGCGAGCGGAAGTACGTCTTCGTCTCGTAACCGATGCGCGAGGCACCGAGCGTGACCATGCTCATGCGAGCACCTCCTCGGGCTGGGCAGCGCTGTCGACGCTGCGGATCAGTTGCAGGTAGATGTCCTCGAGGCTCGGACGGATCACCTCGAGATCGGCGGGTTCGCCGCCGAGCGAGGCGACGACGGATGCCACGACACGGCCCGGTTCGTCGGTGTGCTCCTCGCGGAGTGCCCCGTCGCGGTCGCGCCACCGCACGAGCGGCACACGGGCGTCGGCCCCGCCGATCTCGTCGATGCCGCCGATGTCGACGAGTCGCCCGCCGGCGATCACGCCCGCGCGGTCGGCGAGCTGGGCCGCCTCGTCGAGGTAGTGCGTGGTGAGCAGGATCGTGGTGCCCTCGGCCTTGAGTCCGCGGATGACCTGCCAGAAGTGGCGGCGCGCCTCGGGGTCGAAGCCCGTCGTGGGCTCGTCGAGGAAGAGCAGCTCGGGCCGGCCGATGATGCCGAGTGCCACATCTACGCGGCGCTGCTGGCCGCCCGAGAGCTTGGCGATGCGGGTCTTCGCCTGCGGTTCGAGGCCGACTGCGGCGATCACCTCGTCGACGTCGCGCGGGTTCGGGTAGAACCCGGCGAAGTGCTTCAGCTGCTCGGCCACGGTGACGAGACCGGTCTCACCGGTCGACTGCAGCACGATGCCGAGCCGCGACTTCCAGTCGAGGCCGCCCTTCGCCGGGTCGGTGCCGAGCACCCTGACCTCGCCGCCCGTGCGGCTGCGGTAGCCCTCGAGGATCTCGATCGTCGTCGACTTGCCGGCCCCGTTCGGCCCGAGCAGGGCGAACGTCTCGCCGGCGCTGATGTCGAAGCTCACCCCGTCGACCGCGTTCTTCTGGCCATAGGTCTTGCGGAGCTCCCGCACCTGCACGGCCGCGTCGTTGGTTTTCATGGGTACCAGCGTGGCAGCGCGCGGGCCGCAGCGGCAGCGGTCGACCGTCGGATTCCGGCATCCACCGATCGGTGGATATCGCCTGACGGGTGCTGCCCCGACGCCGCCTATCGGATCGAGATCTCGGCCAGCCGACGTTCGAGGAATCGCCGTTCGGGTTCGGTCGGCGCGAGCGCGATCGCGTCGCGGCAACGGGCTGCCGCTTCATCGAGCCGGCCGGCACGGCGCAGGAACTCCGCCTGCGCCGCCGGCAGCAGATGGTACCCCGCAAGGCGGCCCTCCGCCTCGACCTCGGCGAGGGCCGTGAGCCCGGCGCCGGCACCGTTCGCCTCGCCGATCGCGATCGCGCGGTTCAGCCGGACGAACGGCGAGTCGGCGTGCCGCGCGAGATCGTCGTAGCGGGCGGCGATCTCGGCCCAGTCGGTCTCGGCGGCGGTCGCCGCACGTGCGTGCACCGCCTGGATCTCGGCCTGCAGGCGGTACGGGCCGTCGCTCGCACGAGTGGCCCGAGACCCCCTGGCGAGCAGGGCGAGCCCTTCGGCGATCTCGTGCGCGTCCCAGTGCGCGCGATCCTGCTCGGCGAGCGGCACCAGGTCGCCTGCCCCGTCGACGCGGGTCGCCGCTCGCGAGTGCTGCAGCAGCAGCAGTGCGAGCAGCGCCCGGGCCTCGTCCGCCTCGGGCATCACGTCGGTGAGGAGGCGGCTGAGCCGGATCGACTCGGCCGCGAGATCGAGGCGCTGCAACCGATCGCCCGAGGACGCGAGGTAGCCCTCGTTCGCGATCAGGTACACGACCGCGAGCACTCCGCCGAGCCGCTCGGCCAATGCGTCGGCCGGCGGCACGCGATAGGGGATCCCGGCGTTCCGGATCTTGCGCTTCGCCCGAGCGATCCGCTGCCCCATCGTCGACTCCGGCACGAGGAACGCCCTCGCGATCTCGCGGGTCTCCAGCCCGCCGACCGTGCGCAGCGTGAGGGCGACGTGCGCCTCCATCGGCAACGCCGGGTGGGCGCACGTGAAGACGAGACGGAGCCGGTCGTCCCACGCCGGGTCCCCGCCGCGCGCGATGACGTCGGCAGGATCGACGGGGCCGTCGAGGCTCCCGTCCGCCCGGGCGTCCAACAGCCATTCGTTCACCTTCGCCGCCTCGACGCCGCGGCGCCGCAGCCTGTCGAGCGCGATGCGTCGAGCGCTCGTCGTGAGCCAGGCACCCGGATTGCGCGGAATCCCGTCGCGCGGCCAGGTCGCGGTCGCCCGCTCGAACGCCCCTGCCGCAGCCTCCTCGGCGACGTCCCAGTCGCCGGTAATGCGGATGAGGGTCGCGACGACGCGCGCCCACTCGCCGTCGAACGCGTCGCGGAGCGCCCGATCGACGTCGACCGGAACGGCCCCGCCCTGCTCGGGCGGAGCCGCATCCGGCGCGCCGTGCGCGCGACCGGCCTGCGTCAGGACCCCGCCCCCGCGACGGCCCCGACCGCGTCGGCCGCGCGGGGCTCGAGTCGCACCGCGACCTCGGCCGCCTCGCGCTCGACCCGTTCGGTGTGGTCCTCGTGCGGGTCGAACGGCCACAGCGGGCGCAGCTCGAGCGTGCCGCCACGGGCCATCGGATGCTTCGACGCGACCTCGATCGCCTCGGCGAGGTCGGCCACCTCGAGCAGGTCGAAGCCCGCGATCCACTCCTTCGCCTCGGTGAAGGGCCCGTCGGCGACGAGCACTTCGCCGTTCCTCCGGCGCACGAAGGTGGCGTCCTCCGGGCCGCGCAGCACCTCGCCGAAGAGACGCACGCCGCGGCCGTCCATCTCGGTCACCCACGCCTCGGGATCGTTGTCGGCATCGGCGCCGTCGCTCGCGGGACGCTCACCGGTGGGGTCGACGATCACGAGCAGGAGGTACCGCCGGCCCGCCGGCACCCGTTCGGCGAAACCGGCCGGCACGATGCGGGCGCCGGGCTCCGCGTCGGGCCATCGCATGAACGGGCGTACCTCGACGCGACCGAACGACGCGACCGGGTGCCGCGATGCGATCTCGATCGCCTCGTCGAGGTCGCGGGCGTCGATGACGTCGAACCCGCCGATCGATTCCTTCGACTCGGTGAACGGACCGTCGCTCACCAGCAGTTCGCCGCCCCGCACGCGGACGGTCGTGGCATCCTGCTCGGGGCGCAGCCGTTCGCCGAACTCGGAGACGCCGCGCGCGACGACCTCGTCGACCCACTCGCCGACGTTGTCGTCGGCGGCGACGTAGGGCAGGGCGTCCGTGCCCTCTGCATACAACAGCGCGTATTCCATGGTGGATTCCTCTCTCTCGATCACGCTACGCAGGTACGACGAACGGCGGTAGCCGTTTTCGACACCTCACGTGAGTTCGCGGGCGAGCGGCGCTCCCACAACTCGGTCAGGCGCCGACGAGGAGCCTCGGGTGCTGGGCCTCGACGACGTTGGGGTGGGCGCGGAGCCGGCTCTTCAGCCAGTTCTCGCCGAAGACGGCGTGCAGGGGGTTCGCCGGGTCCCGGGTGATGCCGGGCGCCTCGGCGGCGAGTTCGGGGGCGAGCTCGATCGTCGGGACGACGGCGTCGAGCGCGGGGCCGTGGAAGTAGGGGATCGAGATGCGCTCGGTACCCGGTGCCGGCGACACCACGCGATGCAGGGTCGCCTTGAGGTAGCCGCCCGTGGCGATCTCGAGCAGCTCGCCGATGTTCACGACGAAGGCGCCCGCGGGCGGGGTGACGTCGATCCACTCGCCGTCCTTCTCGACCTGCAGGCCGGCCTTGCCGTCCTCGACCGAGAGCAGGGTGAGCACGCCGAGGTCCTTGTGCGCGCCGACGCCCTGCGCGGGCTGCTCGGCCGAGACGCCGGGGTAGCGCACGATCTTCAGGTACGGCGAAGGGCGTTCGAAGGCGGCGTCGAAGGTGTCGGGCGCCGCGCCGAGGGCCTCGGCCCAGCTGCGCAGGAGCCGCGTGCCGACCTCGTCGAGCCGGGCGATCCACTCCTCGGACACGGCTCGGAGCTCGGGCAGCGCCTCGGGCCACAGGTTGGGTCCCTCGAGGATCCAGTAGTCGGGGGTGTCGGCCGTCATCGGGACGGCCGGGCGCTCGGCGCCGAGGTCGATCTGCTCGCGGAGGTCGACGCGACCGAGCGTGCGTTCGCCGCCCATGCGGGTGTAGCCGCGGAAGTGCGGGCTGGTGACGTTCTCGATCGCGAGCTTGTGCGACTCGGGGAGCGCGAAGAACGCGCGCGCCGCGGCGTAGGCGCGGTCGATGAGCTCGGTCGGCACGCCGTGGCCGATGAGCGAGAAGAAGCCGACCTCGTGCGTCGCACGGCGGAGGTCGTCGCGGAACTGCGCCTGCTGCTCGGTCGTGCCGTTGAGCAGGGAGAGGTCGAGGATGGGGATGCCGGACATGTGCTGGTCCTTTCGAGGTGCCGGATGGTGCGCCGACGATGAGGCGGCCCCGGCATCCTTCGACGTCGGCTGCGTGGCATCCGATTCGAGACGAGTGCCTCGGGAGCGGATGCCGCGGAGCTGACGCGGACGCGTCGGATGCGGCGTGAGCACGGGGGCTGCGGTCGGCGGCGCGTGAGGATTCGCGCCCTGGGATCGTCGGGGAGACGATCGCCTAGCGGCGACAGCAGCGACAGGTGTCAGTACTCACGATGCCGAAACGCTAGCACGGAGGGCGGCGCGCCCGAAACCGACTCAGTGCGGCAGCACGAGCAGCACGCCGAGTGTGACCATCACGACGGCGATCAGCGCGTCGAGGATGCGCCACGCGCGGTGGCTCGCGAGCACCCTGCCGAGCAGCCGCGCCCCGTAGGCGAGGCCGAAGAACCACACGATACTCGCGACGCCCGCACCCGCGGCGAACGCCCAGCGCCCGTCGCCGTGCGTGTTCGCGACCGATCCGAGCAGGAACACCGTGTCGAGGTAGACATGCGGGTTCAGCCACGTGAGCGCGAGGCAGGTGAGCACCGCGACGGTCAGCGTCGAGCGCGCCGGTCGCGTGCGCGTCGGCGCGAGCACGGTGGCGGATGTCCCGTGGCCGGTGCGTTCCTCGTCGGTCGAGTGTGCCCGCAGGGCCGTATCGAGACCTTGGGCTTCGTCGGCGACGAGCGCCTCGCCGCCGGGCTTGAACGCCCGCCGCGCGGCGAGCACGCCGTAGCCGACGAGGAAGGCGGCGCCGACCCACCGGATGACGTCGACGAGCCAGGGCACCGCCTGCAGTACGGCCCCGATACCCGAGACCCCGACGATGATGAGGGTGAGGTCGCTGAGCGCGCAGATCGCGGCCACGACGAACACGTGTTCACGGCGGATGCCCTGTCGGAGCACGAACACGTTCTGCGCGCCGATGGCGACGATGAGCGAAAGGCCGAGGCCGAGGCCCGCGAGTGCCGAGGAGAACATCACGCAATCGACCGTACGAGCCATCGTGACATCAATCCAGCTGGAGATTCTTCATGAGCATTAGCATTGCTTCAGATGGAGATCCCACTCGACCTCGCCCGCACACTCGCCGCCGTCATCGACGAGGGCACCTTCGACGCCGCGGCCCGGCGCCTGCACCTCACCCCATCGGCGGTCTCGCAGCGCGTGAAGTCGCTCGAGCACCAGTTGGGCCGCGTGCTCGTCGTGCGGTCGAAGCCGGCCCGGCCGACCGAGGCGGGTGCGGCGATCGTGCGCCTCGCGCGGCAACTGGCACTGCTCGAGCACGATGCGCTGACCGAGTTCGGCCTCGGTGAGGGCGACCCCGAGGCCGACGGCGTCGCCGCCCGGCCGGTGTCGGTGCCGCTCGCGGTGAACGCCGATTCGCTCGCGACGTGGTTCCTCCCGGCGCTCGCGCGGGTCGCGCAGCGGCATCCGGTCGTCTTCGACCTGCACCGCGACGATCAGGACTTCACCGCCGGCCTGCTCGAATCGGGTACGGTCATGGGCGCCGTCACGTCGCAGGCGACTCCCGTGGCGGGCTGCATCGTGCGCCCGCTCGGCGTCATGCGGTACGAGGCCGTGGCGACGCCCGGGTTCGCCGAGCAATGGGGCGTGGCCGATGAACGCGGGGCCGACGCGCTCGCCACGGCGCCCGTCGTCGACTTCGACCGCCGCGACGACCTGCAGCGCGAATACCTCGTGGGCCGGGGTATCGATGCCGACCGGCCGCCGCGTCACTACGTGCCGGCATCGAACGACTTCGCCACCGCGATCAAGCTCGGACTCGGCTGGGGGCTGCTGCCGGCATTCCAGTCGGCGGCGGAACTCCAGCGGGGCGAGCTCGTGCGGCTCGGCGGGTCGCCGATCGACGTGCCGCTGTACTGGCAGCAGTGGAACCTGCGATCACCGCTGCTCGATGCGATCGCCGACGCCGTGATCGCCGAGGCGCGCAGTGAGTTGCGCGCCTGAACCTCGGCGCTACGCGGGATCCTCGATCTTGAAGCCGACCTTGAGCGTGACCTGGAAGTGGGCGACCGCCCCGTCTTCGATCTCGCCGCGCACCGAGACGACCTCGAACCAGTCCATGTTGCGGATCGTCGCCGCCGCGCGCGCCAGGCCGTTGCGGATCGCGGTGTCGATGCTGTCGGGCGAGGTGCCGACGATCTCGGTGACGCGGTAGGTGTGGTTGCTCATCGTGTCCTCCTCGGCGGGGACGCCGTCGTGCCCGCTGGTGCCGACCCTACCCCGAGGGGCGGCTCAGCCGAAGAGTCGCTGCAGGCGCTGCACGCCCTCGAGCAGCGGGGCGTCGCCGAGCGCGTAGCTGAACCGCAGGTAGCCCGACGGCCCGAACGCCTCACCGGGCACCGCCGCGACGTCGGCCCGCTCGAGCATGAGGTCGGCGAGCTCGAGCGAGGTGGTCGGGGTGACCCCGCCCCACTCGCGGCCGAGCAGCCCGGTGACGTCGGGGTACACGTAGAACGCGCCCTGCGGCACGGGCACCGTGACGCCCTCGATCTTCGAGAGTTCGGCGACGATCGTGCGACGACGGCGGTCGAACGCCTGACGCATCTCTTCGACCGCGTCCTGCGGGCCGCTGAGCGCGGCGATCGCGGCACGCTGCGAGATGTTCGACACGTTCGACGAGAGGTGCGACTGCAGGTTCGCGGCGCCCTTGATGACGTCGGCGGGGCCGACCATCCAGCCCAGCCGCCACCCGGTCATGGCGTAGGTCTTGGCGACGCCGTTGACGAGGATCGTCTGGTTCGCGAGCCCGGGCACCGCCTCGACGATCGAGACCGCGCGCGGCGCCGGGCCGCCGACCTCGTCGGAGTAGGTGAGGTTCTGGTAGATCTCGTCGCTGACGACCCAGATGCCGTGCTCGAGCGCCCACTCGCCGATCGCCTTCGTCTGCTCGGCCGAGTAGACCGCACCGGTCGGGTTCGACGGCGACACGAACAGCAGCACCTTGGTGCGCTCGGTGCGCGCGGCCTCGAGCTGCTCGACCGTGACGAGATAGCCCTGGTCGGCTCCGGCGAACACGTCGACCTGCCGCCCGCCCGCGAGCTTGATGGCCTCGGGGTAGGTCGTCCAGTACGGCGTCGGCACGAGCACCTCGTCGCCCTCGTCGAGCAGCACCTGGAACGCCTGGTACACCGCCTGCTTGCCGCCGTTCGTCACGACGACCTGGCCGGGCGACACCTCGAGCCCCGAGTCGCGCAGCGTCTTCGCCGCGACCGCCTCGCGCAGGTCGGGCAGGCCGGCCGCGGGCGTGTAGCGGTAGTTCTTGGGGTCGCGAGTCGCCGCGAGCGCCGCCTCGACGATGTACTCGGGCGTCGCGAAGTCGGGTTCACCCGCCGCATACGAGATGACCGGCCGGCCCTCAGCCTGCAGGGCCTTCGCCTTCGCATCGACCTTGAGGGTCGCAGACTCGGCGATGGCGGCGATTCGGGCGGAGAGGCGCGGGTGCTCGGTCACCCTCACAGCCTAGAGCGAGCGGATGCCGCGTGGGGTATGTCTGTGGTCATCATGACCCTGCGATGCGACGGGTGGGTGGATGCCTCGCATCCGCCCACCCGTCGCGTGGTGCAGGTTCGATCAGCCCGCCGTGACCGCGACGTCGGGGTGGTCGCTGAAGAAGCCGTCCATGCCGGCCGCGAGGAACACGCCGATCTCGCCGACGAGGTCGCCGGGGGCGCTCGGGTCGGCGCTCGAGCGGAACTCGACCGGAAGGAACTGGTTCTCGAGGCGGAACGTCCAGCCGTGCACGGTCAGCCCGGCCGCGTGCGCGTCGGCGATCACCGAGGTCGGCTCGCCGAGGTTGCCCGATGCCGTGCGCGGGATCATGACCGACTTCTCGAGGCCGACGCCGTCGGCGTACCCGGCGATCTCGGCGAGCCCTGCCGGGGTCACGAGGTCGGCGTACGTGCGCGGGTCGCCCGCCGCGACGAAGTCGTAGGGCCGACCCGACGGGCTGATGAGCTGGGCGAGCTTCACGTTCGTGAGGTCGTCGAGGTCGCGGAGGTTGCCGACCTCGAAGCTCTGCAGGATGACGGGTGCGTCGGCGCGGTCGACGTCGTTCGCCTGCAGCGCGGCCGCGAGCGGTTCCTCGAGCGAGAGGCCGATCGAGTCGAAGTACGTCGGATGCTTCGTCTCGGGGTAGACGCCCACCTGGCGGCCGTCGCAGCTCACCGAGCGCCGGGCGAGGTCGATGACCTCGTCGAGCGTGGGCACCTGGTAGAGGCCGTCGAAGGCGGTGTTCGCGGGCCGGGTGAGCGGGAGGCGCTCCTTCGCCCGCAGGGTGCGGAGCTCGGCGAACGTGAAGTCCTCGGTGAACCATCCGGTGACGTTCACCCCGTCGATGACCTTCGTCGCGCGGCGGTCCGCGAACTCGGCCCGGGACGAGACATCCGTCGTGCCGCTGATCTCGTTCTCGTGACGGGCGACGAGCACGCCGTCCTTAGTGGCGACGACGTCGGGCTCGATGTAGTCGGCGCACTGCACGATCGCGGTCTCGTACGCGGCGAGCGTGTGCTCGGGGCGGTGGCCGCTCGCGCCGCGGTGGCCGACGAGGGTGACGTCCGACGGCTCGATGCGGGTCTTGCGCAGGTCGATGATGTCGAACTCGGTGTCGTCGGGCGCGCCCGGGATGCGTGCGTCGTTGCCGGGGTAGTTGTTGTCGTTGCCGATGAGCAGGCGGCCGTCCTTCAGCTGCACGACGGTCTCGAACGACTGCACGGGCAGCGAGAACACCTCGCCGGTGCCGTACCCGTCCCCCGCGCCGATGCCGTCGGGGTTGGCGATGCGCAGCGCGTCGAGCACGAGCGTCTTCTCGACGAATCCGCGGGCGTCGGTGCGCTTCAGGTCGATCTCGTAGACCCGCTTGGTCACCGACTGGTCGCCCTCGAAGTCGTCGCGCTCGACGAGCAGCAGCACGTCGTTCTTCACGGTGAAGGCGTCGCCGATGACGTTCGCCTCCTGGTCGGTCTCGTAGTTCCAGGTGCGTCCGGTGTAGGCGCCGGCCCTCGTGTCGAACTCGTGGATCTCGCGACGGCGCAGGTCGGTCTCGTCGGCGTAGGAGCCCTCGATGACCGGGTAGAGGTAGCGGCCGTTCTTCGAGGCGGCGAGCGCCTCGAACCCGCGGCTCGCGCGAACGCGAGGCGTCTCGCCCGATTCCAGGTAGGGGTTCTGCGGCGACTTCGCGCCCGCGAGCGAGTACGGCTTCTCGAGCAGGGTGCCCTCGGCATCGAAGTGCAGCAGGAACGGCCCGAACTCCTCGCCGACCCAGAATGTTCCGTCCTTCGCGCGCACGACCGACTCGATGTCGAAGTCGGCGCCGGTGAGCAGGCGATCGGATGTCCCGTCGTTGACGATCTCGAAGTCGAGCACGTCATTGCGGTCGTTGTACGAGATGAAGCGCTCGACGGCGATCGAGCCGTCGCCGCCCTCGGCGGTCTGCCAGGCCGGGCGCACGAGGTAGTTGCGCAGCAGGAAGTCGGCCGAGTTGCCCTTCGAGCCGAACCCGTTGTCGGGCTGCGCCCAGAAGGTGCCGTCGCCGTTGTCGATGGCGGCCGAGAAGCCGGGGATGACCTGGCCGTCCCACGGGCCCTGCCGGCCGTTGGCCGCCGAGGCGAGCGCGCCCGAAGCGGGCCCGTCCTCGAGGTGATCGGCCGAGAGCGTCGCGCGGGCGACGAGCGTCGGCACATGGGTCTTGACGGTGGGACCGGAGCCCTGGCCCTGATCATCGTCGGCCGCGAGGGCGGCCGACGGGACGAGGGCGATGGCGGTGGCGACAGCAGCGGCGATCGCGAGGGTGCGCGGTATCGCGCGGCGTAGGGATGTTCGGCTCATGCCTCGGAGCCAATCGAGCGCGAACGGCGCGCGCGTGACCGGAAGGCGAAGGTTCGGGGGCGGCCGGGTGAACGCGGGGCGCGACGACTCGCCGCGACGCGCAATCCGATCAGAGGTTCTTCCCGATGTCCCACAACCGGTCGGGCCGGCCGTCGAGGGCCTCCGACACCGCGAGGGCCTGGTCGTCGGAGAGCGAGGCGACGTAGTCGATGACGCCGCGGCCGACGCCGAGCCGACGCACGTCGGCCGGGTCGGGGATCGGCACCCTGTCGGGTCGCGTCTCGCGGAGCCTCGCGTAGCCGTCGGTCGCGATCTCCACGAGTTCCTTGAGTCGCTGCGGCACCCGGTCGCGGTCGTGCTCGTCGGTCGCCCAGGCGCTGAGCCCCTTCACCGCACGGGCGAGCACCCGGCTGAGGCCTCGCTGGTACATGATGATGTCGGCTCGGTCGAGGATGAAGTGCCGGTGCACGAACTTCAGGGTCTCGACCTCGTGCCAGGCTCGGCGGTCGAGGGTCACGAGTCCCGAACGCACCACGTCGGGCGCCGCCGGCACGACCGACGACTGCAGGTGGCTGATCCACCGGTTCGTGAACGACGAGAGCGCCCGCTCCGACGCGATCGAGCCGTCGAACGGGCTCGCGAGCAGGCCGTCGACGAGGTCGTCGGCGACCCCGTGCACGGCGTCGGCGAAGGCGTCGTCATCGGCGATCCACGGGTCGCTGCGGAACAGCTTGCGGCGCAGCCCCTCGAGCGCGCTCCCCGGCGGTGCGGTGCGCGCCGCGAGCGTCTCGTCGTCGAGGTCGCGAAGCTCGGTACCCGTCTCCATCCAGCCCCGGAACTCGCGCGCCACGTCACCCTGGCTGAGCACGCCCGCGCGGTAGAAGTCGTCGACGTCGTGGATCGAGTACGCGATGTCGTCGGCGATGTCCATGATCGAGCACTCGAGGGACTGCTGCAGCGACGGATGTCCCGACCGAGCCTGTTCGAGGTCGTGGGCGTCGATGCCGTACGCCGAGTACTTCTGCGCCTCGACGCCGTCGGCGGTGCGGCGCATGCCGCGCGGCACCGGCCCGTCGCCGAGCGCATCGCCGTCGACGTACGTCGTCCACGGGTACTTCGCGACCGCCGTGCGCACCGCCGCCGTGAGGTTGAGGCCGCGCGGCGCCGCCTCGCTCACGTCGAGCGCCGTGAGGATGCGGTAGCTCTGCGCGTTGCCCTCGAACCCGTCCTCGAGCCCGAGCGTCTCGCGTGCGAGGCGGTCGAGCACGCGCTCGCCGAGGTGCCCGAAGGGCGGGTGCCCCAGGTCGTGGGCGCTCGCCGCGGCCTGCACGACGACCGCGTCGCAGCCGTGCGCGAGTGCGAACGCGCGGGTCGGTGAAGCGGCATCCGTCAGTTTCACGGCGATCGCGCGCGAGACCGCCGTCACCTTGATCGAGTGCGTCAGCCGGTTGTGGATCAACGGGCCCGCGCCCGGCTGCGCGATCACCTGCGTGACCGCCGACAGTCGGGAGAAGTACGGCGAGAACCTGATGCGCTCGAGATCGAGGCGGAACTGCGAGTGCTCGCCGGTGACCTCGGCGCTGCTGCGCGGCTCGGGAACCCGGCGTGACGCACGGTCGATCGACATACGCCCAATCTATGCCGCGGGCCAGTCGGCGTGCCGCGATCGCGTCGGGGCGAAGATTTAACTGGGACATCTGACCCACTCTTGTTACGCTGCTCGGCGTGAAGACGCACCCCCGGCGACCGGTGCTCGTCGGGATCGCGCTCGCACTGCTCCTCGCCTTCGGCGCCGGGGTCGCGTTCGTCATCGGAGACGAGCTCGGCATCCGCAGCGAGCCGGCCGACCTCCCGACCGAGACGCCGACCGCCCTGCCCGAGACCGCGGCCGTGGCGCCGCCGGCATTCACCGATATCGCGGCGCCGGTATCGGCCCGGCTCGATCTCGCCGTCGGTGAACTGCAGGCCGCAATCTCCGAAGCCGAGGCGACCGAAGGCACGACGACGCTCGAGATCGTCGCCGGCGACGGCCCAGCGGATGACGAGTCGTACCGCCTCGAAGGCGAGGCGAGCGCGTTGCGGATCGTCGCCGCGGGGGAGGCGGGCGCCGCGCGCGGCGTCTACGACCTGGCCGCCGCCGTGCGCGATCGGCGGTCGGTCACCGAGCACCTCGGCGAAACGGTCGAATCGCGACTCGGGTTCCGCATGGTCGACCTCGGCGCGGTCGGCGTGACGGTCGACGAGGCGGAGTGGGCGGCCGGTGACGACTACTCGCACAACTCGAAGGCGTTCGCCGACGTCATCCTGCCGGAGGCGCCGTACATCGACGACGCGGCACTCGAGGTCGCCCGGGCGGACTTCGAGACCTACGTGCAGCACGTGCTCGCCGAGGGGTACAACGCGATCGCGATCCCGGGCTTCATCGAGTACCTCACCTTCGAAGGCGTGGGCGACGGTGAGGACGTGTACGGGCCCGACGACACCCACGTCGCCCGGGCCGAGGCGATGCGCGCGGCATTCGGCCCGATGTGGGAGTACGCGCACGACCTCGGTCTGAAGGTGTACTTCCGCACCGACATGCTCGCGCTCACGACACCGCTCGAGCGGTACCTCGAGCAGCGGTTCGGCAGCCTCGACACCGAGAACCCCGAGTTCTGGGACGTCTATGCCGCCGGACTCGACGAGTTGTACGAGGCGATGCCCTACCTCGACGGCCTGCTGATCCGCATCGGCGAGGCGGGCCGCGTCTACGACCTTCCGGGCTGGGACTACTACTCCGCGCTGGCGGTCACCAGCGTCGACGGGGTGCGCGCGATGCTCACCGCGTTCACTGAGCAGGCCGAGCGCGCCGACCGCGAGGTGATCTTCCGCAGCTGGAGCGTCGGAGTCGGCGCGGTCGGCGACATGCACACGAACGCCGATTCGTACCATGCGGTGCTCGACGGCATCGACTCGGACCGGCTCATCGTGTCGACGAAGTACACCCTCGGCGACTTCTACAGCCACCTCCCGTTCAACGACACCCTTGAGGTCGGCCACCAGCGCCGCATCGTCGAGTTCCAGAGCCGGCGCGAGTTCGAGAACTTCGGCGCCTTCCCCAACGACCTCGGTGTGCTCTACCAGGAGGCGCTGCAACGGTTCATCGCCGCGAACCCGAACGTCGAGGGCATCTGGACGTGGACGCAGGACGGCGGCCCCTGGCGGGCCGGCCCGCTCTCACTCGAGCTGAAGGCCGGGTTCTGGCAGCTCTACGAGCTCAACACCGAGCTCGCCGTGCGGCTCGCGCGCGACCCCGACGCCGACCCGGCGGCGATCACCGCCGACTGGGCTCGTCGATGGTTCTCGGATGACCCGGCCACGGTGCAGGCGATCGGCAAGGCGATGGCGCAGTCGCGCGAGGCGATCACCGATGGGCTGTACATCGGCCCGTTCGCCGACCGGCGGGTCTTCGCGATCGGCCTCGAACCACCGCCCATGATGTGGATCTTCGAGTGGGACATCGTCACCGGCGACAGTGCCGTGCTCGACGTCATCTACGAGATAAGCCGCGACGACCTCGACGAGGCGATCGTCGGCGGCGACCGTGCACTCGCCGCCGTCGAGCGCATGCGTGCGTCGATCGAGGCGACGGATGCCGCGACCTGGCGTGACCCCGAGCTGCGCACGGCGTTCCTCGACACCCTCGACTACCAGGCGAGCACCTACGACATGCTCGGCGACTACCGCGCGATGTTCCTGCGGCAGGCGCAGTGGCACGACACGCGCGACCCCGCCGCGCACGAGCAGTGGGATGCCGCGCGGCGGGCGTTCGAGGCATCCGCCGCCGCGCACGAGGCGGCCTACGCGGGCGATCCCTACTACCCGGCCTACAACCTCACGGCGGCCGAACTCGGCGTGGAGCGCGCCGAGCGCGACCTCCCGATGGCGTGGGCCGCCCGTATCGCGCTCGTACTGCTCGCGGCGTGGCTGGTGTACGGGATCCTCGCCGGGCGCAGTGGGTCTCGTCGCCGCGGAGCCGGCGCTGCCCGTGCGCTCTGGGTGGCCGGCACGCGGCCCTGGCGCGCAGCCGAGGTCACCGAGCGTCTCGGGCCGCTCGACCGCGTCCTCGTCGTCGCGGTGCCCGCGGTGCTGCTGGTCGGGAGCCGCGGCATCCAGACCTGGTTCCTCGCCCCGGCGCACCTGTTGGTGGCGCTCGGGTCATGGCTCGTCTTCGTGCTCGTGGTGCTCCTTGCACTGCGCCTCATCGGTCGGCGACCGGCCTGGCCGGTACTCGCCGCCATCGGCGGGGCCGCGACGCTGCGCGTCGGCCTGCTCCTGGCCGTCCTCACCGCCACCGGGCCGGGTGGCTATTGGTTCGCGTTCTGGACCGACCCGTTCGCGCGCTCGCTCTACGTGACCGTCGCCTTCGCGGCGTTCGGCTGGGTCATCGTCGCCGCCGCGTGGGCGCTCGCCACCCAGATCGGCGGCCGCCGCGCCGCAGGCGTCGTCATCGCGGGGGTCGGCATCGTGCTCGCGACCTTCGGCGCCCTCATCGGCGTGATCGGCGTCGAGGCCGCGCTCACCGCCTGGAACGACCAGATGGCGCTGGTGCCGTGGGGGCTCTCGCGCATCCTCGGCATCGCGGTCTACCTCGACGTGCCGGCCGACGCGGCCTGGTACGCCGCGGTGGCGGGAGCGGTGCTCGCACTCGCGGGCACCGCCCTCGCCCTGCCGAGGAAGCGGCGCTAGTAGCCCTCGCGGGCCGCTTTCATCTCCTTGCCGTGCACCGTGAGCGCGTAGATCACGAAGATGTCGAGGGCGATCACGGTGAGCGACCACCATGGCTGCGTCGGCAGCAGGGCGAGCTGGCTGATGGCGCTCACCGCGGCGAGGATGATCGCGATCACCCGCGCCCACGTGGCCCCCGTGAAGAGGGCGATCGCGACGAGGATCAGCAGCGCGCCGATGATCAGGTGCCACCAGCCCCAGCCCTGCACGTCGAGCAGGAACAGGTTCCCGTTGACGACGAAGTACGCGCTGTCGGGCTGGAGGAGGGCGATGAACCCCCTGACCGCATCGAAGATACCGGCGATCAGCAGGACGATGCCGGCGAACCAGCCCCATCCGACCCAACCGGTCACCTGGGTGTCACTCATGTGGAACAACTCCCTTGCATTCGTTTCGATGTGCAGGGCTCGGTTCGGCCGCGCACGGTTGGTGCTGATCGTGACCGTATGCACGCGGCCCGGCGCCGTCATCACGCAGTTCGCGTGATTGCCGAGCGGATGCCCCTGCTCGCGCCGCGGCATCCGCCCGGTTCCGCCTCGGTTTTACTCTGCCAACCCGGTCGCATACACTTGGTGAGGTTGTTGAGTCGGCCAAGCTTCACTGCGCCCGTTTTCACGGGTTCTGCGAGGTTCGGGTCGTGGAAATCTCAACCCGTGGAAGGCCGGGCAGGTCCCGGGCATCCATAGGGCGGTGGCTCAATTGGTAGAGCAGCGGTCTCCAAAACCGCAGGTTGCAGGTTCGAGTCCTGTCCGCCCTGCGAGCCGGCGATGAATGCCGGCCCACGAAAGGTGTACGAAGTGGCACGAAAAGTAATCGACGAGCCGAGTGAAGACGTCGTCGCCAACGCGAAGCGCGAGCGCGCGGCGCGTCGGAATCCCTTTTCGCGCATCGCACTGTTCATCCGGCAGGTCATCGCTGAACTGAAGAAGGTCGTCACTCCGACCCGCAGAGAGCTCTTCAGCTTCACGGTCGTGGTGCTCGTGTTCGTCATCATCATGATGGCGATCGTGTACGGGCTCGACCAGCTGTTCGGGTGGCTGGTGCTGTACGTCTTCGGAACGGGCGGGGCCTGATCGGGCCTTCGGCTCGAGGTACCCGGTTCGCCGTAGGCGCACGCGAGAGAAGGATTGAGACAAGTGTCAAAGATTGAGCGCGACGACGTCGACTGGGCCACTGCCGCTGAGCAGTCGGCAGAAGACGACGAGGCCCAGACGGGCAGCTCGCTCGAGCACGACGAGAACTCGGTCGAGCCCGCTGAGCAGCGTGCGGTGCACGTCGTCGACGACGAGGGCAACGAGGTCGACCTCGATGCCGTGCTCGACGCCATGGCCGAGTCGAACGATCCCGAGGCCGACGCCGTCATCGACGACGCCCTCGACATCGACTCGCCCGAAGAGGCCGAGGCCGCCTTCGAGGCCGTCACCGAAGAAGAAGAAGAGACCACCGACCCCTACGCCGAGTTCCGCGCAGAGCTTCGGTTCCTCCCCGGCAAGTGGTACGTCATCCACTCCTACGCCGGGTTCGAGCGTCGCGTGAAGGCGAACATCGAGCAGCGCCGTGAGTCGATGGCCATGGCCGACTACATCTACCAGGTCGAAGTGCCCATGGAAGACGTCGTCGAGATCAAGAACGGCCAGCGCAAGATGGTCACCCGCGTGCGTATCCCGGGCTACGTGCTCGTGCGCATGGAGCTCAATGAGGAGAGCTGGTCGGTCATCCGCCACACCCCTGGTGTCACGGGCTTCGTGGGCAATGCGCACAACCCGACTCCGCTGCGCTTCGAAGAGTCCTTCGGCATGCTGAAGAGCCTCGTCGAGATCAAGGACGTCGCCCCCGCCAAGGGTGCGAAGGCCGGTGCCGCGACCGGTGCAGCCCGTCAGCTTCCCGCCGAGGTCGACTTCGAGGTCGGCGAGACCATCACGATCAAGGACGGCTCGTTCGCGGGCCTTCCCGGCACGATCAGCGAGATCAAGCCCGAGAGCGGCAAGCTCACCGTGCTCGTCTCGCTGTTCGAGCGCGAGACCCCGGTCGAGCTCAGCTTCGACCAGGTCACGAAGCTCTAGAAACTCTGTCGCCGGTCGAGTAGGCGCGCCAGCGCTGTATCGAGACCCTCGCACCGGGTCTCGATACGCTTCGCTACTCGACCGGCGACTTTCCGTTATCATTGACAGGTTGTGCGCTCGCGCACGACCCCCCCGACCACCGCATCCCGGATCCGCCGGGCCTGCGGGAGAGTGCCCCGCCCTTCGACGAGTTCGAGGAGCGGGCGTTCGAACAGAAAGAGAGAAATCATGGCACCGAAGAAGAAGGTCACTGGTCTGATCAAGCTTCAGATCAACGCCGGCGCCGCCAACCCCGCACCGCCCATCGGTCCGGCGCTGGGTCAGCACGGCGTGAACATCATGGAGTTCTGCAAGGCCTACAACGCGGCGACCGAGTCGCAGCGCGGCAATGTGATCCCCGTCGAGATCACGGTCTACGAAGACCGCTCGTTCACCTTCATCCTGAAGACCCCGCCCGCCGCCGAGCTCATCAAGAAGGCCGCCGGCGTCGCCAAGGGCTCGGGCGTCCCGCACACCACCAAGGTCGGCAAGCTCACGCAGGACCAGGTCCGCGCGATCGCCGAGCAGAAGATGGTCGACCTCAACGCGAACGACATCGACGCCGCGTCGAAGATCATCGCGGGCACCGCTCGCTCGATGGGCATCACGGTCGAATAAGGCCGCTTCCGCTGGTTGGGGAGGCGCGCAGCGCCGTCTCGAAACCGGCTGGTGGATGCTTCGGCTGAGGCATCCATCTTCAGAACTCACACTCGTGGCAGCGCCCGCCAGGCGCAGATGACCACACTCTCTCAAGGAGAACCAACATGGCACAGAAGTCCAAGGCCTACCGGGCCGCGGCCGAGAAGATCGAGGCCGGCAAGTACTACACCCCGAGCGAGGCCGTCGCCCTCGCCAAGGAGACCGGCTCGGCGAAGTTCGACTCCACCGTCGAGGTGGCGCTGAAGCTCGGTGTCGACCCGCGCAAGGCCGACCAGATGGTGCGCGGCACCGTCATCCTCCCGCACGGCACCGGCAAGACCGCCCGGGTCATCGTGTTCGCGACGGGCCCCGCGGCCGAGGCCGCGATCGCAGCCGGCGCCGACGAGGTCGGCGGCGCCGAGCTCATCGAGAAGGTCGCCGGCGGCTACACCGCGTTCGACTCGGCCGTCTCGACCCCCGAGCTCATGGGCCAGGTCGGCCGTCTCGGCAAGGTGCTCGGCCCCCGTGGCCTCATGCCGAACCCGAAGACCGGCACGGTGACCCCGAACGTGGGCCAGGCCGTCTCCGACATCAAGGGCGGCAAGATCGAGTTCCGCGTCGACAAGCACGCCAACGTGCACTTCGTCGTCGGCAAGGCGTCGTTCTCGAGCGAGCAGCTCGAGGAGAACACGAAGGCCGCACTCGAAGAGGTCGTGCGTCTCAAGCCGTCGAGCGCCAAGGGCCGCTACATCCAGAAGGGCGCCGTGTCGACCACGTTCGGCCCCGGCATCCCGCTGGACGTCAACGCCATCTAGTCGCGACGCCGACTGCACGAAGGGCTCGCCGGTTCGCCGGCGGGCCCTTCGTCGTTCGTCGTCAGGGCCGAGCCTCAGGCCGCTGCCGGGAGGCGCGCGACGAAGTCGCGGACCAGCACGTCGAACCCCGGCCCCGTGCAGTCGTGGCCCAGGCCCGGCAACTCGACGAACCGCGCGTGTGGGATCGTGCTCGCGATCGCGAGGGCTGCGCGCCACGGACTTCGCTGGTCGGCCTCCCCGCGCACGACGAGCGTCGGGACGTCGATGTGCGGCAGCGCGGGCCGGAGGTCGAGGGAGACCAGCGAGGAGAGCAGCACCCTCGTCGTCGCCGGGCGCCACGCGAGCAGTGACGCTCGGGCGGCTGCCACCCGCTCAGCCGAGACATCCGGCGGGAACACCGACTCGAGGAAGGCATCGGCCCAGTCCGCGGGCGGGCGGTCGATGGTCGCCTCGACCGAGGCCACGCGGCGATCGAATTCGGCGGCCGAGAGCGAGCCCGCCCAGCCGGCGTACGCCCCGGCGAGCACGAGGGCCCGCAGCGCGCGGGGATGGTCGCGGGCGAGGAGCAGCGCCATGACCGACCCGAGCGAGAGGCCGCACACGACCGGGCGGTCGAGGCCGAGTCCGGTGATGAACCCGGCGAGCGCATCGGACCAATCCCGATCCGTCCAGCCCGCCGGCACATCGCTCGACGCACCGCACCCGGGAGCGTCCCAGGCGACGACCTCGTGGTCGGTTCCGAGTGCCACGATGTCGCTCGCCCAGTCGCACGAGTCGCCGAACGCGCTGTGCAGGAGCACGATCGGGGTGCCGGCTCCGCTGCGCCGGTACGCGACATCGATGGCGTCGACGCGCACCGTCTCCATGTCGCGATCGTACTCCCGCGGGCCGCGCCCCTGCTTGCTCTCGCGCGCATCGTCCCGTCGCCCTCCTGCAGGCCTCGCGGAGGCCGGGCCTTGCGGAGCCCGACGAATCGGCGGTACCGTTCCCGCACGAGCGCCGGCGCCGACCTGCCACTGGGAGCGACCGGCGGGGGAGCGACATGACCTCGTCCAGCGCACTCGACGCGGGCCGCGCGGCCGCGGCCGATCGGCGCTGGGCTGAGGCGTACGAGCAGCTCGCCACCGCTGACGCTTCGAGCGGACTGGCCGCGACAGATCTGGAGTTGCTCGCGACGGCGGCGTTCCTGCGTGGTGAGGCTGGGGCGGCAGTCGACGCATTGACTCGCGCGCACTCCGTATCCGTCGCGAGTCACGATCTCGAGGGGGCTGCGAGGACGGCCGCTTGGCTCGCGCTTTACTTGATCGAGCTCGGGGACATGGCGCACTACGTCGAGTGGTTGCCGCGCGGCATTCGTCTCGCGGAGGGCGTCGAGCATCCGAGTTCCGTCACCGGACTCGTCCGCGTGCCGCCCGCGATCGCACAACTCGCCAGCGGTGATCCGAGCGGCGCCGCAGAGCGTTTCCGCGAGATCGAGGCCATTGCAGAGCGATTCGGTGATGGTGAGCTGGCTGCCATCGCCGTGTTCAGCCGAGGGAATTGCCTCGTCGAGATGGGCGAGGACGCCCCCGCGTTCGCGTGCTTCGACGCCGCAGTCGAGGCCGTCGCCCGCGGTGACGTCGGGCCGATCCCGTCAGGGGTCATCCTCTGTACCGTAGTCGTCACGGCACTCATGGGATTCGACTTCGACCGCGCCGTGGCGTGGTCCAGAGCACTGGATGACTGGTGTCGGCAACAGCCCGACCTCGTCACGTACAGCGGCCAACGGTACGCGCTTCGATCCTCGCTCCTCGTCCTGCAGGGCGCGTGGTCCGAGGCCTCTTCGGCCGCTGACCTGGCGATGTCGCGATTGCGGGCGGGCGACTATCGAGCGGTGTTCGGGGCGCCGTATTACCACGGAGAGGTCCAGCGACTTCGCGGAGCGACGCACGCCGCCGAGGAGTCGTACCGGCGGGCCGGTGAGACCGTTTGGGACCCGCAGCCGGGGCTCGCGCTCCTCCACCTCGCGCAGGGGAAGGGTACGCGGGCGCGCGAGGAGATCCTGCGAAGCGCGTCCGCGGCAGACGTGTTCACTCGGCGCTCCCTCCTTCCTGCCGTCGTCGAGATCGAGGTCACCGCAGGGGACCCGGGAGCGGCGCGGCGAACACTCCGTGAACTGACGACGCTCGGAGGCCCCATCCCGACTCCGATGCTGTCCGCCGCGATCGCCTTCGCCGACGCGCAGGTCAGGTTCGCCGAGGGCGACGCAGCCGGGGCACTCGTATCGGCGCGCGCCTCGGTCGAGGGGTGGCGCGCGCTCGGCGTCCCCTACGAGACCGCCCGCGGAAGGGTGCTCGTCGGTCGTGCTCTCGGAGCGCTGGGCGAGGCAGATCAGGGGCGCGCAGAACTCGACGGGGCGCGTGGTGTGTTCGCCTCGCTGGGCGCGAACCCTGCGCTCGCTGAGCTCGAGGACCTGATCGGAGATCGCCGCGCCGGGGTGCTCACGCCGCGCGAGGTCGAGGTGCTGCGCCTCGTCTCGACCGGGCTCACCAACCGCGCGATCGGCGAACGTCTCTCACTCAGCGAGAAGACCGTCGCGCGTCACGTCAGCAACATCTTCGGCAAGCTCAGCCTCTCGACTCGGGCGGCGGCCACGGCGTACGCCTACGAGAACGGGCTCGTCTAAGCGGGCTCACGACCCTCACGACCTGATGTGGAACCCCGGTTCGCCCGTCGGCTCGAGGTCGGTGGTCGTGAGCATCGTGACACTGGCTCCGGGCGGCCCCTCGTCGAACCACGCCAGCATCGCATCGACCGCCGAGGCCTCGCCTTCGACCTCGGCCTCGAGCGCGCCATCCGATCGATTGCGCACCCAGCCGGCCACGCCGAGTCGCTGCGCCTCGACACGGGTGCCGAACCTGAACCCCACGCCGTGCACCGCACCCTGCACGGTCACGCGCACTCGGACGACCATGTGGCGAGGATAGCCCCGCGAGTAGGATGCCCGCCATGGGCATCGTCACCGACTACCTGGCCGCGCGCGAGGGCGAGAACCGCACGGCGCTCGAACACGTCATCACCGTGGCTCGCGAGCTCGCGCCCGACGCCACCGAGGGTGAGAGCTACGGCATGCCGGCGCTGCTCTATCGCGGCAAGGGCCTCGTCGCCGTGCTGGAGGCGAAGGCGCACCTCGGCCTCTACCCGTTCAGCGGGCAGGTGCTGCCCGGCCTCGCCGCCGACCTCGACGATTTCGACTGGTCGCCGGGCGCGTTGCAGTTCACTGCGGAACATCCGGTGCCCGATGACCTGCTGCGCCGCATCATCACCGATCGGATGTCGCAGATCGACGCCCAGCTCGACAAGAAGCGACGCCCACCCGCAGGCGCGTCTACATAGATCTACCCATGCGGCCGGCCGACCAAGATGCGCGGTTCGGCCGACGCGGGCGATCGGATGTCGCGCCTAGCGTTCTGGTCATGGACATCCCGATCCTCGCCGGCACGATCTCGACCGTGGTCTTCGCGGTCAGCAATCTGCCGATGCTGCGCAAGGCGCTGCGCACGCGGGATGTCTCGTCGTACAGCCTGTCGAGCTTGCTGATGATCAACGCAGCGAACGTGGCCTACTCGCTGTACGTGTTCAGCCTGCCGTTCGGGCCGATCTGGGCGCTGCACACGTTCTACCTCGTCTCGTGCGGCATCATGCTCGTACTGTGCGTGCGGGCGCGTCGCGCCTCGACGGGCAACGATTCGCGGGGCCGCGGTTCGCGGGGCGACGCCTCGCGGGGCGACGCCCCGCAGTCACGCGGGCGCGGCCGAGGCGTCGAGCCCGGCGCAGATGAGCTCGGCGAGCGCCCGAAGGTCGATTCCGGCGTCTTCGCCTGACTCCCCGTGGTCGGCATGCGGCCGGATCGACAGGATCGCCACCCAGGCGGCGGCGGCCGCGTGCAGCGCACGCGCGGCGATCGGGGCGAGCACGCTGCCGCGCAGCACCCGCTCGACGATGCCCTGCACCTGCTGTCGATACTCGCGAAGCTTCGCCCGCACATCGGGGTGCGTGCGCTGTTCGCGCCAGACGATGACGCCGAGCACCGCCGACTCGGCCTGGATGTCGGAGAGGGCCTTCGAGAGGTTGAGCAGGGCGCCGACGGGGTCGCCCGGCTCGACGAGGGCGTTCGCGTCGATGGGCCCGAGGTCGAGTCGCTCGGACACCAGCGCGCGCAGCAGGTCGTGCTTCGTCGGGAAGTAGTAGAACAGCAGCCCCTTCGGCACCCCGGCCGCCGCGGCGATGCTCGAGGTCGGCGTGGCGTCGAAGCCGCGCTCGGCGAAGAGGCGCTCCGCAGCGTCGAGGATGCGCTCGCGAGTGCCCGGCGGTTCGGTCATGGCCTGCTCTCTCGAACGGGAAGGGGGGCGGACGCGTGCGCGCCCGCCCCGTGATCGGATCGGTGCTCAGTGGGTGATCGGCTCAGTGCGTGATCGGCTCAGTGCGTGATCGCGTCGTGATGCGCCTTCATGCTCGGGCGGATGGCGAGGGCGGCGACGATGACGACGACGGCTCCACCGATCCACGACATCCAGGCGGGACCGAAGGTCATCGGGTCTGCGTATCCGCCGATCCATGGCGAGACGATCAGCAGCAGGCCGAGGGCCCCCTGCACGTACTCCATGGCGACCATGCCCGGCATCGCGAGGTTCACGACGCCCGAGACGATCAACAGTGCGCCGAGCGTGAGCATGAGCGCGAGCGATGACCCCATCGGGGGCATGAGCAGCGCGGACACGGCCACGACGATGCCGACGGCGATCGCCACCCAGTCCTCCCAGCGTGTCCATTTCTTCATCGAACCAACCTCCTCCGAGTCGGCAGCACCCCCGTCCGGGGGACAGTTCAACGGTAGAACTGATTGACCGCCCGGTCAAGATCCAGATCGGTCTCGGCCCATGCAGAAGTATCCATTGCGCGCGGAGCGCGGGGCATCCATTCTTGACGGAGCCCTACTCCACCCCCACAGAAGGAACCCCGGTGCCCGACCTGCTCTTCAGTCCAGTCTTCGCCGTCATCGCCCTCGTCATCGTCGCGCTCATCATCGTGTGGGTCTGGGCGAAGGTGCTCTACCGCAACGTGTCGCCCGACGAGGCGATCGTCGTCACCGGCAAGCGCTCGCGCCGCCGCGTCGTCGACGGCGTCGACACCGAGGAGTCGGGCCAGCGCGTCGTGCACGGGCAGGGCGTCTGGATCATGCCGTTCTTCCAGAAGGCGCACAAGATCTCGCTGCGCTCGCGTGCGATCGAGATCCGCGCTGAGGCGCAGACGAACAACGGCATCACCGTGCACGTCGACGCCGTGGCGATCGTGAAGGTCGGCGACAGCGCCGCATCGATCCGTGCCGCCGCGCAGCGGTTCCTGGGGCAGGACAAGAACATCGACATGTTCGCGCAGGAGGTGCTCTCGGGTTCACTGCGGGCGTCGATCGGTGCGACCGACGTGCTCACGATCATCAACCGCCGCGACGAGCTCTCGGCAGCGGTGCTCGGCGTCGCCCGCGAATCGCTCGTGAACCAGGGCCTCGACGTCGACTCGTTCGAGATCAAGGGCATCTCCGACACCAACGGCTACATCGACGACCTCGGCCGCGCCGAGCAGGCGAAGGTGCGAAAGCAGGCCGAGATCGCCGAGGCCGAGGCGCAGCGCGAGGCCCGCGAGGCGGTCATCGCCGCCGAGCAGACCGTCGCTGAGCGCGAGGCCGAACTCGCCCAGCGCAAGGCCGCGCTGCAGCGCGAGACCGACAAGGCGACCGCCGAGGCCGCCGCGGCCCGCCCGCTCGCCGAGGCGCTCTCGCAGCAGGAGGTCGTGGCCCAGCAGGAGATCACGGCGCAGAAGAAGGCCGCGCTGCGCGCGGCGGAGCTCGACTCCGAGGTCAAAGCCGTCGCCGACGCGCAGGCCTACAAGGTGAAGGTCGAGGCCGAGGCGGCCGCCGACGCCGTGCGCATCGCCGCCGATGCCGACCGCGTCGCCCGCACCGCGTCGGCCGAGGCGCTGAAGGCCGAAGGTCTCGCCGAGGCCGACGCCATCCACGCCAAGGGTGCCGCCGAGGCGGCCGCGACGAAGGCCGCCGCCGAGGCCGTCGCCCAGCAGTCCGAGGCGCTGCTGCAGATGCGCCTCATCGACGCGCTGCCGCTCATCGCCCGCGAGCTCGCCGCGCCGATGTCGAACATCGACCAGCTCACGGTCGTGTCGACCGACGGCGCGTCGCAGCTCGCGAAGAACGCCGTCTCGGGCATCACCGAGGTCGATGCGATGCTCAGCTCGACGATGGGCGTCGGCATCCGCGAGCTCATCGGGTCGCTCGTGGGCGGCACGGCCGCCGGCGCCGCCGCCGCAACCGCGGTCGCCCGCAACGCCGAGCCCGCGCCCGTCGCAGGCGAACTCGTCGGGCTCGACGACGACGGCACGCGCTTCGAGGGCGTCGCCGAGGACGCGCTCGACGAGTCGACCGACCGAGAGGTTCCAGCCGTCACGGAGTAGCGCCGCTCGCGGCCCGGCTTATCGGCTCGTCTCGCCGCCGCCGCCGCCGTCGCCGCCTCGCGACCGCTGCGGTGCGTCACGAAAACAGGCAGACACGCCGAGGCGGACACGAAAACAGGAACGGATGACCCGACTCGGGTCATCCGTTCCTGTTTTCGGTACGCGGCTCGGCGGGCGCGTGAGGTCAGCCGATGCGGATGAGCTTCTTGTTCACGAACTCGTCGGCGCCCAGCCGGCCCATCTCGCGGCCGGTGCCCGAGCGCTTCACGCCGCCGAAGGGCAGTTCGGCGCCGTCGGCGAGCACGACGTTCACGAACACCATGCCGGCCTCGATGCCGTCGGCCACGCGCTGCGCCTGCTGCTCATCGGTCGTGTAGACGTACGAGCCGAGGCCGAACGGGATGTCGTTCGCGAGGCGAACGGCGTCGGCCTCGTCCTTCGCGCGGTAGACCTGCGCGACCGGTCCGAAGAACTCCTCCTTCGAGGCGGGGTTCTCGGGCGTGACATCGGTGAGCACGGTCGTCTGGAAGAACGCGCCGTCGCGGGCACCACCGTGCACGAGGGTCGCACCGTGCTCGACCGCGCGCTTGACCTGGGCGTCGAGGCCCTCGGCAGCCTTGAGCGACGACAGCGGGCCGAGCGCGGTGTCGGCCGAGGTGGGGTCGCCCGTCTCGATCTCGGCGAGCTTCGCCGTGAACCTCTCGAGGAACGGCTCGTAGTACTCGTCGGCGACGATGAAGCGCTTCGCGGCGTTGCACGACTGGCCGTTGTTGTCGAGGCGTGCATCGACCGCGTTCTGCACGGCGGTGTCGAGGTCGTCGGTCGAGAGCAGGATGAAGGGGTCGGAACCGCCCAGCTCGAGCACGACCTTCTTGAGGTGGCGCCCGGCGATCTCGGCGACGGCGGCACCGGCGCGCTCGGAGCCCGTGAGCGAGACGCCCTGCACGCGCGGATCGGCGATGACGGTCGCGATCTGGTCGTGCGTGGCGTAGATGTTCACGTACGCGCCCGCGGGGAAGCCGGCGTCGAGGAAGATCTGCTGGATCGCCGCGGCCGACTCGGGGCACTGCTCGGCGTGCTTCAGCACGATCGTGTTGCCGATGATGAGGTTCGGTCCGGCGAAGCGGGCGACCTGGTAGTACGGGAAGTTCCACGGCATGACGCCGAGCAGCACGCCGAGCGACGAGCGGCGCACGACCGCAGAGCCGTCGCCGGCGAGCAGCGTGATGGGCTCGTCCTTCAGGAAGTCGGCCGAGTGGTCGGCGTAGTAGCCGTAGATGTCGGCGGCGAAGTCGACCTCGCCGAGCGCCTGCTCGATGGGCTTTCCCATCTCGCGAACGATGATCTCGGCGAGCTCCTGGCGGCGCTCGGTGTGCAGCTCGCTTACGCGGCGAACGAGCGCGGCGCGCTCCTCGACGCTCGACGCCTTCGACCAGGTGCGGTGCGCCTCGTCGGCCGAGGCGATCGCCGCCGTCAGTTCGGCGTCGGTGATCGTGGGGAAGGTCTTGATCGTCTCTCCGGTAGCCGGATTGACCACGGCGTAGCTCATGGGACTCCTCTGTCGTTAGGCCTGTCCCCAGCCTATGCCGAGAGCGACCGAGCTGGAATTCGACGTGGTGGCGGATTGCCCTGATCGGATCGACAGCGCGTACAAGCGACCGGAACTGGCGCTCGGTATCGTGGCCTGTGGTCGTGCCGGCGAAGGCGGAGGTGGCGCAATGGCAGACGGCGTGCTCCGCGGCATCCGCGTCGCCGACTTCTCCCGCGTGCTCGCGGGCCCCTACGCGACGATGATGCTCGCCGACTTCGGCGCCGACGTCGTGAAGATCGAGCCGCCTGCCGGCGACGACACCCGGCACTGGACGCCGCCGGTCGATGCGACCGGCCAGGCCACCTACTTCGGCAGCGTGAACCGCAACAAGCGCTCGGTCGCGCTCGATCTGACGGATGTCGCGGGCCGCGCCGAGGCGCACCGCCTCGCATCCTCGGCCGATGTCGTGATCGAGAACTTCAGGCCCGGCGTCATGGCACGCTTCGGGCTCTCGTTCGACGAGGTGCGCCGAGCGAACCCGGGCGTCGTGTACTGCTCGATCACGGGCTTCGGCACCGGTGAGGGCGCCGTGCTCGCCGGGTACGATCTGCTCGTGCAGGCCGTCGGCGGGCTCATGTCGATCACGGGCGCGCCCGACGGCGATCCGGCCAAGGCGGGTGTCGCCCTCGTCGACGTGCTCACCGGCCAGAACGCGTTCGCTGGGATCCTGCTCGCGCTGCGCGAGCGCGACCGCACCGGTGTCGGCCAGCTGGTCGAGGTGAACCTGCTGCAGAGCCTGCTGTCGGCGCTCACGAACCAGGCGGCCTCGACGCTCGCCACCGGCACCGCGCCGCGTCGGCTCGGCAACGCGCACCCGAGCATCGCGCCGTACGCGGTGTTCCACGCCGCCGACCGCGAGCTCGTGATCGCCGTCGGCAACGACAAGCAGTTCCGCGCGCTCGCCGGAGTGCTCGAGATTCCGACGGATCTCGATACGCGTCCTCCTTCGTCGGGCGCTACTCGATCGGCGGGGGCGCGTCCTCCTTCGTCGGGCGCTCCTCGATCAGCGGGGTTCGACGACCCGCGGTTCGCGACGAACGCCGATCGCGTTGCGCATCGCCCCGAGCTCACCGCCCTCATCGAGCAACGGCTGGCCGGGGCATCCGCCGACCACTGGATCGCCGCATTCGCAGCGGTCGGCGTTCCCGCCGGACTCGTGAACGACGTCGGCGAGGCGATCGCGTTCGCCGCGGGACTCGGGCTCGACCCGGTCGCCGAGATCGCGACCGAAGCCGGGCACACGAGCCGCACGGTCGCGAACCCGATCGGACTCGCCGCGAACCCCGCCGCCCACCGAACCGCTCCGCCCGCGCTCGACGAGCACGCGGGCGCCGACTGGCTCGAGACCTCCGCGCAGTGACCCTCCGCCCCCGAAAGGAACCACGATGACCACCGCACCGCGCATCGACGCCGTGTTCGACCTCGACGCCCTGCTCAGCGAAGACGAGCGCGAGTGGCAGCAGCGCGCGCGGCGCTTCGCGCAGGAGCGCATCGTGCCCGTCATCGAGGACGACTTCGAGCGGACGCACTTCCGCCGCGAGTTCGTGAAGGAGCTCGGCGAGCTCGGCTTCCTCGGCATGCACCTGAAGGGGTACGGATGCGCCGGGGCCGGCGCCGTCGCATACGGGCTCGTGTGCCTCGAACTCGAGGCCGCCGACTCGGGGTGGCGTACCTTCGTGTCGGTGCAGGGGTCGCTCGCGATGAGCGCGATCCACAAGTACGGCTCCGAGGAGCAGAAGCAGCGGTGGCTGCCCGGCATGGCCGCAGGCGACCTCATCGGATGCTTCGCGCTCACCGAGCCGCAGGGCGGCTCCGACCCGGCCGGCATGACGACGACGGCGCGGCGTGACGGCGACGGCTGGGTCATCGACGGGGCGAAGCGGTGGATCGGACTCGCGTCGCTCGCCGATGTCGCCGTCGTGTGGGCGAAGGTCGACGATCCGTCCTTCGGCGGCGGCACCGGGGGCCACGCGGTGCGGGGGTTCCTCGTGCCGACCTCGACGCCCGGGTTCACCGCGACGCCGATCGACGGCAAGCTCTCGATGCGCGCGTCGGTGCAGTGCGACCTCACGTTCGACGGGGTTCGGGTCGACGCCGACGCGATCCTGCCCAGCGCGAAGGGCCTCTCTGGCCCGTTCGGCTGCCTGAACGAGGCGCGCTACGGCATCGTGTGGGGGGCGATGGGCGCCGCGCGTGCATGCCTCGAGGCGGCGCTCTCACGGTCGATCGACCGCGAGGTGTTCGGCAGGCCGATCGGCGCGAACCAGCTCATCCAGGCGAAGCTCGCCGACATGTTCCTCGAGGTTGAGAAGGGCATCCTGCTGGCCCTGCACCTCGGCCGGCTCAAGGAGCGCGGCACGCTGACGCCGGCGCAGATCTCCGTCGGCAAGCTCAACAGCGTGCGCGAGGCGCTCGCGATCGCGCACGAGGCGCGGGCGATCCTCGCGGGCGACGGCATCACGAACGCGTGGCCCGTGATGCGGCACGCCGCGAACCTGGAGTCGGTGCGCACGTACGAGGGAACCGACGAGATCCACCAGCTCATCCTCGGCCGTGAGCTCACCGGGCTGAACGCGTTCTGACCGGACGCGCGTCCCGAACGCCCGGCGCGTTCGCTCCGGGAGGAATGAAACGCGGAGTAACGCCGTTTCATCCATGAGGCCGGGTCGTGATGGACTCGACCGCATCGAGCGCCGCACATCCGCGGCCGCACACCTCCCCATGAACGGAGCCTCCATGACCCGCGCCTCTCGCGTCCGCACCCTGCTCGGCCTCGCCGCGGCCTCCGCTGCCGTCGTCGCACTCGCCGCATGCTCGAGCGCTGCGCCCGAGGCTTCGGCCGGGGCATCCGCCGCAGGTGACGACTTCGGACTCGTGAAGGCCGGCACGCTCACGGTCGCGACCGAGGGCACCTACCGCCCGTTCAGCTTCCACGAGGACGGCTCGGGCGACCTCGTCGGCTACGACGTCGAGGTGGCCGAGGCGGTCGCCGACAAGCTCGGCCTCGAGATCGAGTTCCAGGAGACCCAGTGGGACGCGATCTTCGCGGGCCTCGACGCGGGCCGCTTCGACGTGGTCGCGAACCAGGTTTCGATCAACCCCGAGCGTGAAGAGCAGTACCTGTTCAGCGCGCCGTACACCGTGTCGTCGGGCGTCATCGTCGTCAACCAGGGCGACAGCTCGATCTCGAGCTTCGACGACCTCGCCGGCAAGACCACCGCTCAGTCGCTGACGAGCAACTGGTACGAGCTCGCGACCGAGTCGGGCGCGGACGTCGAGGCCGTCGAAGGCTGGGCACAGGCCGTCGCACTGCTGCAGCAGGGCCGTGTCGACGCGACCATCAACGACGAGCTCACCTACCTCGATTTCGTGAACACCAACGGCCAGTCGGGCATCGAGGTCGCTGCGACCACCGACGACTCGTCGCTGAGCGCGCTCACGTTCACCAAGGACAAGGCCGACCTCGTCACCGCAGTCGACGCGGCGCTCGAGGAGCTGCGCGCCGAGGGCGTGCTCGCCGAGCTGGGCGAGAAGTACTTCGGCGCCGACGTCTCCGAGTAGTCTCTGGTTCCGTGACCGTCGGCCTCGCCAGGTGCGGGGCCGACGGTGTTTCCTGACGCGAAGGGCGGTCCGTCGTGGCCGATGGCTGGCAGCTGTTCCTCGAATCGTTCTGGCCGATCGTGGTCGGCGGGCTGACGGGCACCATCCCGCTCGCCCTCGCATCGTTCGCGATCGGCCTCGTGCTCGCGCTCGCCGTGGCGCTCATGCGACTCTCGAAGAACCGGGTGGTGTCGGGCATCGCCCGGTTCTACATCTCGGTCATCCGCGGCACGCCGCTGCTCGTGCAGCTGTTCGTGATCTTCTACGGCATGCCGTCGATCGGCATCGTGCTCGACCCGTGGCCGAGCGCCATCATCGCGTTCTCGCTCAACGTCGGCGGGTACGCCGCCGAGGTCATCCGCGCCGCGATCCTCTCGGTGCCGAAGGGCCAGTGGGAGGCCGGATACACGATCGGCATGTCGCCAGGCACGGCGCTGCGGCGCATCATCCTGCCGCAGGCCGCGCGCGTGTCGGTGCCGCCGCTGTCGAACACCTTCATCTCGCTCGTGAAGGACACGTCGCTCGCGTCGCTCATCCTCGTCACCGAACTGTTCCGCGTCGCCGAGAACATCGCCGCGTTCAGCGGCCAGTTCATGCTGATCTACCTCGAGGCGGCACTCATCTACTGGCTGTTCTGCCTCGTGCTCTCGAGTGGGCAGAGCATGCTCGAGAAGCGATTGGACCGTTATGTCGCGCAGTGACCCCAATAACAGCGGCGACCCAGGCAGGCGAGACGATGAACGGCGAGCGGATGTCCCGGGCGGCGACCCCCTCGCACCCTCCGAGACGCCCGACGATTCGGTGCTGCTCACGGCACGGGGCATCCGAAAGTCGTTCGGTGACAACGAGGTGCTGCGCTCGATCGATCTCGAGGTGCGTCGCGGCGAGGTCGTCGTCCTCATCGGGCCGAGCGGCTCGGGCAAGACGACGGTGCTGCGATCGCTGAACGGGCTCGAGACCCCCGACGCGGGCACGATCGACTTCGAGGGCGGCCCGTCGCTCGACTTCGCGGCGCCGATCGCGAAGGCGTCTCGGTTCGCGTTGCGCGACCGCTCGGCCATGGTGTTCCAGCAGCACAACCTGTTCCCGCACATGACCGTCATCGAGAACGTCATCGAAGGCCCCGTGCGGGTGCAGCGGGTGCCGAAGCCGCAGGCGATCGCCGAGGCATCCGCGCTGCTCGATCGCGTGGGCCTCGCCGACAAGCGCGACGCCTACCCGTTCGAGCTGTCGGGCGGGCAGCAGCAGCGCGTCGGCATCGTGCGGGCGCTCGCGCTGAAGCCACGGTTGCTGCTCTTCGACGAGCCGACCAGTGCGCTCGACCCCGAGCTCGTCGGCGAGGTGCTGCAGGTCATCAAGGAGCTCGCCGACGAGGGATGGACCATGGTCGTCGTCACGCACGAGCTGGGCTTCGCGCGGCAGGCGGCCGACGAGGTGCTGTTCATGGACGGCGGTGTCGTCGTCGAGCGCGGTGCCCCCGCGCAGATCTTCACGAAGCCGACCGAGGAACGCACGAGGCGATTCCTCGACCGCATCCTGCGGCCGCTCGACGAGGACGGCTCGGATTCGCCGGATTCAACCTAGACGCCGGGTCATCCGCGGCGAAGGATGGGGGCATGCCGACCAACGTCATGATCCTCGGCGCCGGCTTCGGCGGGCTGGAGTTGGCGAGCAGCCTGTCCGAGCGCCTCGCCGGCGAGGTCGAGGTCACCCTCGTCGACCAGCACGACGACTTCGTGTTCGGCTTCTCCAAGCTCGAGGTCCTCTTCGGACGCCAGAGCGCGGAGCAGGTGCGGATCCCCTATCGCCCGATGCGAGCGCCCGGTGTGGCGTTCCGGCAGGAGAAGGTGCTCGCGCTCGACCCGGCGACCCGGCACGTCGTGACCGACGCCGGCGCCTACGACCCTGACGTCATCGTCGTCGCGCTCGGCGCCGACTACGACGTCGCCGCGACCCCGGGTTTCGCCGACGGCGGCTTCGAGTACTACACGGTCACCGGCGCGGAACGGTTGCGCGACGAGCTCCGGTCATTCCGCGGTGGCAGGGTGATGCTCGCGGTCCTCTCCATTCCGTTCAAGTGTCCGCCCGCCCCCTACGAGGCGATCCTGCTGCTGCACGACGAACTCGTCGGCCGGGGCATCCGCGATGTCACCGACATGCACGTCGTCACTCCCCAACCGGCCCCGATCCCGGTGTCGCCCCAGGCTTCGGCGGCCTTCGAACGGGCGATGGGCGAGCGTGGGATCGCGTACACGACGCGCCGACGGGTCTACGGCATCGATCCCGCTGCGCGGGTCGCGCGGTTCAAGGACCACGACGAGCCGTACGACCTGTTCATCGGGATCCCGGTGCACAAGGTCCCCGACGTACTCAGTGACGCGGGGCTCGCCGAAGAGGGTTGGGTCGCGGTCGACCCGCGCACGATGCGAACCGGGTACCCCGGCGTGTACGCCATCGGCGACTGCACCGAGACGGGGATCCCCAAGGCCGGCACGTTCGCCGAGAGCACCGCGCACGTCGCCGCCGACGACATCGTGCGAAGCATCCGAGGTGCCGGCGCACTCGCGCCGGGAGGCACCGGACTCTGCTACATGGAATTCGGCAACGGCGAGGTCGGACGCGTCGACGTCGACTTCCACGCCGCCGGCGGCCCGACCGCGCCGCTCCTCGGACCCTCATCGGAGTACGTGGCGGAGAAAGCGGAGTTCGGCGCGACACGACGCGCACGCTGGTTCGGAGCGTGAGCCTCGGGGCAGACCGGTCTCGATACGCTCCTTCGTCGCACTCGACCAACGGGGGTGGGGCTAGCGTGGAGCCATGCCCGGCCCGCGTTCCCGCAGCGCCCCGGGTGAGGTGCGTGCGAGGCGGGTGCTCGGCGTCTTCCGGCTGCTCGTGGCCGCGCTCGAGGTCATCGCACTCGTCGGCAACTTCGAGTACGTGCTCGGGTTCCGCTTCTTCGCGACCGCGAACTTCTTCAGCTACTTCACGGTGCAGGCGGCCTTCGCCGCCGTCATCACGCTGACCGTCGCGGGCATCTACGCCCTCGCCGCCCCGCGCGACCCGGCGTGGCTCGGCATCGTCCGCACGATGGTGACCGTGTACGTGCTGGTCTCGGGCATCGTGTTCGGGATCATCGTGGCGCAGGCGTCGACCCGCGACTACCGCGTCGACGTTCCGTGGTCGGACACGCTGCTGCACTTCGTCGTGCCCACGCTCGCGATCGTCGCGTGGACGGCCGACAGCATCATCGCGGTCAACCCGAAGGTGCCGTGGACGACCGTGGGGTGGGTGCTCGTGTACCCCTCGATCTGGCTCGCCTACACCCTCGCGCGCGGCGCCGACGTGGGCTGGTACCCGTACTTCTTCCTCGACGAGGCGCAGGTCGGCGGCGCGGTCGGCGTCGCGTTCTACTGCGCGCTCGTGCTCGTGATCTTCGTGGCGCTGACCGCGGGGCTCGTCGCGATCAACCGCCTGCTGTGGCGGCAGGCGCGAAGGGCGCGAGATCGGCCAGCACCGCCGCCTCGAACTGCTCATCGTCGAGCGCCTCGAGTCGCTCGGCCTGCGTCGCGGCGATGAGCCCGACGAGCACGGGTTCGTCGTCGGGACGGCCGACGTCGACCCAGGCGGCGACCGTCGGCGTCTCGCCGACGACGGTCAGCACGTCGACGGATGCTCCGGGGCCCGAGTTATCCGTTCGCCAGAATGCCGAATCGAAACGCAGCCAGACGGTGTCGACGATGCCGACGCCGAGACGGGTGATCGCCCGCTGGTGCAGCAACGGCAGGCTGGGGGAGAAGCGTAGCGTGTCGGTCTTGAGTACGCCGAGCGGCACGGTCACGACCACTCGGTCGACGTTGAGCGACTCGCCCGAGTCGAGGCGCAGGCTCACCCGGCGCTCGTCGTAGACGATGCGGGTGACGACGCTCATCACGGCGATGTCGAGCTCGTCGGCGTAGGGCTCGAGGGCCGCGGCGATGCCCGTCGCGAGGTCGCCTCCGGGTGCGGCGCCCACCTCGATGAGGTCGACGTCGGACCGCGTCCCCGGCAACGCGACCAGCGCCGAGACCCGGTTCGCGGTCGCCCCGGTCACCGTCGCCACGCCGCTCGCGATGGAGTGGGCCAGCCAGTCGGCGGGGGAGACCCCGGCGGCGTCGTGTGTCGTCGACATCGACGCGGCGGTGCCCGATTCGACGATCGCGGTCGCGAGCGACAGGTCGCGGGTGCGCGCGGCGGGCTGGGCGGCCGCCCAGGCCTGCGCGGCCGCGATCGCATCGGATCCCGTCGATGGGATCGCCACGGTGAGCCCGTCGGGGGTTCGCGCCTCGGTCGGGGGCGCGACGGGGTGCAGCTCGACGGAGGCCTGGGCGAGCTGCGCAGTCAGCGTGCCTCCCCGCACGAACATCCCGCCGAGCTCGATCGGGCGGTCGAAGCCGGCCGCCTCCACGGTGTCGATGCGGCCGCCGATGCGGTCGCGCGCCTCCAGCACGACGACCTCGAGGCCGTGCCCGACGAGTTCGCGGGCAGCCGTGAGACCGGCGAGGCCCGCGCCGATCACGGCGACGCGCTCACCGGGCTCGGCCACGCCGGCGACGCTCGCCGCGGCGCGCAGACCCGAGTTGCGCGCACCCTGGAGCGTGCCGGGCGCATCGGGGTCGCACGCCTCGCCCGCGAAGAAGATGCGATCGCCGACCGGCTGGGCGAGCACCTCGCGCAGTTCGGGCGCGGCGCCTGCGGCGTCGAACGTGAACGAGCCGCGGGCGAACGGGTCGGCGCCCCATCGGGACCGGCTCATCGCGGTGGGCTGCGGAACGCCATCGACGGGCGGGGTCGGCGTGGGGGTCGGCGTCGTGGTGGCCGTGCCGGTCGGCTCCGGCGTCGGTGTCGGCTGCGGCCCGGTGCAGCTCGCGAGCACGACGCCCGCGATGCCCGACAGCGAGGCGGCGAGAAAGGTTCGCCGGGCCATGCCGCCGGGCGCCGCCCGTGAGTCCATGTGTTTCAGGCTAGCGCCCGACGCGCTCAGCCGGTCGGCGCGGCGGCCCTCCCCGCTTCGGCGTTCCGGGCCTCGACGGCACGGAATGCGGCGGCGAACCGTGGAATGCCCGCCTCGATGGTCTCCATGGTGGCGGTCAGCGAGATGCGGAAGAACCCGGGGGTCTCGAACATGCGCCCCGGCAGCACGAGCACGCCCTCGCGATCGAGCGCCTGCGTGAACGCGACGTCGTCTGCGAGCGGCGACTCGGGGAACAAGTAGAAGGTGCCCTCGGGAACCGTGAGGTTGTAGCCGATCTCGCGGAGCGCGGCGACCATCGTGTCGCGCTTGCGCTGGAACAGCTCGATGTCGAACGCGAGCTGCTCGAGGCGCGGAAGCCCGTACTGCATCGAGGAGTTGGGGAAGAGCCATCCGCCCGAGATCTGGACGGCCTCGATCGCGTCGCGGAACTGCTCGTGGCCGGGCATCGTCGGGGACACGGCGAGGTACCCGAGGCGCTCGCCCGGTGACAGCAGCGTCTTGCCGTAGCTGTAGGCCAGGAAGCTCCACGGGTAGAACTCGAGCGGGCTGCGGAAGCGGGCGCCGTCGTAGACGATGCGGTTGTAGGGCTCGTCGGAGATCAGGAAGATGCGGCGGCCGTTGCGTTCCGATGCCTCGTCGAGGATCTTCGCCAAGCGTTCGAGCGTCGCCGGGGGATAGATGCGGCCCGTCGGGTTGTTGGGACTGTTCACGATCACGATGCGGGTGCGTGGCGTGATCGCGGCCGCGATGGCGTCGAGGTCGAGGTCGAGGGTCTGCCGGTCGATCGACACCTTCACGGGCACGAGGCCGGCCTCGAGCACGAGGGGCTCGTACAGGAACCAGGGCGGCAGGCTGTAGACGACCTCGTCGCCCGGGTCGCCGACGATCTTGAGCGCGATCGAGATCGCGGCGAACCCGCCCGTCGTGAGGTGCACGTCGTCGGGCTCGAACGGCAGGTCGATGTGGCGCCGCAGCGAATCGGTCGCGGCCTCGATCGCCTTCGCGTCGCCGAAGTTGTACGCGAACCACAGTTCGTGCTGCGGGATCAGCGCCTCGCGCAGGATCTCGACGTACGCCTCGGAGGGCGGGTCGTGCGGATCGCCGAACGTGAAGTCGAGCACGCCCGGCTCATGTCGTCGCTGCTCGTAGCCCGAGAGCCGGTAGAACTCGTAGAGCAGCTGGAACGGAGTCGCGGCGGCGACGGTCGCGACCCGATCGGAGGTGAGGCGGTCGTCCATGAGCCCTCCCCAGGGGATCTGGGAGCCTCCGGACACGGAGGTCCCGCGGATTCCGCCATGCTACTCCGTGATGGCGAAACCGCGGGTTGAGGAGGGCCCGCAGCGCCCGTCTCGAAACCCGGCGCGCGCCCGCGGGTTTCGAGACGCTTCGCTCCTCAACCCGCGGAAACGAACCCGTCGGCGACGGTGAGCGCCTCGTCGATGATGTCGAGGCCGCGCGCGAGCTCGTCCTCGGTGATCACGAGCGGAGGGGCGACGTGCATGCGGTTGAAGTGGATGAACGGCCACAGGCCTGCCTGCTTGCAGGCGGCGGCGACCGCACCCATCGGAGCAGCATCCGAACCGCTCGCATTGAACGGGACGAGCGGCTCGCACGTCTCGGCGTCCTTCACGAGCTCGATCGCCCAGAACAGTCCGAGCCCGCGCACCTCGCCCACGCTCGGGTGCGTGGCGGCCATCGCCCGTAGGCGCGGCTCGACGACCCGGGCGCCGAGGTCGCGTACGCGCTCGAGGATGCCGTCGCGCACGAACACCTCGAACGTCGCGACGCCGGCAGCGCACGCGAGCGGATGTCCCGAATAGGTGAGTCCGCCCTGGAACGCCACCGTGTCGAAGTGCGAAGCGATGCGCTGCGAGATGACGACGCCGCCGAGGGGCACGTAGCCCGAGTTCACGCCCTTCGCGAAGGTGATGAGGTCGGGCACGACGCCGAAGTGGTTCACCGCGAACCACTCGCCGACGCGACCGAATCCGACCATGACCTCGTCGGCGATGTAGACGATGCCGTATTTGTCGCAGAGCTCGCGGACGCCCTGCAGGTACCCGGGCGGCGGCACGAGCACCCCGTTGGTGCCGACCACGGTCTCGATGATGATCGCCGCGATCGTCGATGCGCCCTCGAGGGTGATGACCTGCTCGAGGTGCGCGAGCGCGCGCTCGGTCTCCTGCGCCACGTCGGACGCGTGGAACGACGAGCGGTACGGGTACGGACCGAGGAAGTGGGCGACGCTGCCGTCGCTCGGCTCGTTCGCCCAGCGGCGCGGGTCGCCCGTGAGCGAGATCGCCGTCGCGGTGCCGCCGTGGTAACTGCGGTACATCGAGAGCACCTTGCGGCGGCCGGTCACGGCGCGGGCCATGCGCACGGCGTACTCGTTGGCGTCGGCGCCGCCGTTCGTGAAGAACACCTTGTCGAGGTCGCCCGGCGCGACCTCGGCGATGCGGCGGGCGAGCTCGCCGCGCACATCCGACGCCATCGACGGCTGGATCGTCGCGAGGCGCCCGGCCTGCTGCTGGATCGCCGCGACGAGGTCGGGGTGCTGGTGCCCGAGGTTCAGGTTCACGAGCTGCGACGAGAAGTCGAGGTAGGCGTTGCCCGCGTAGTCCCAGAACGTCGAGCCCTCGCCCGCCGCGATGGGCAGCGGGTCGATGAGGGCCTGCGCGCTCCACGAGTGGAACACGTGGCCGCGGTCGTCGGCGCGCACCTGCGCATCGGCGGCGGTGTCGGGCAGCGGATGCCGCGTGCCGAAGCGGTCGGCGAACGTCGCGGTCGCGACATCCGTCAGCTCGATCGTGTCGGTCATGAGAGAAGTCCTTGCGTTCGTGGGTTGAGGAGGCCCGCAGGGCCGTCTCGAAACCCGCTGCGGTAGTGGGTTTCGCGACGGCGCTGGCGCGCCTCCTCAACCCGCGGAGTGGTGAGTGTTCAGTGGTTCTGGGGGAAGCCCAGGTTGATGCCGCCGTGGGCGGAGTCGTTGCGCGTGGCCGGGTCGAGCCAGCGGCTCGTGATGGCCTTCTCACGGGTGAAGAAGTCGAACCCGTGAACGCCGTAGGCCTTCGCGTCGCCGAACAGCGACTGCTTCCACCCGCCGAACGAGTGGTACGCGACGGGCACCGGGATCGGCACGTTGATGCCGATCATGCCGACCTGCACCTCGGTCTGGAAGCGGCGGGCGGCCCCGCCGTCGTTGGTGAAGATCGCGGTGCCGTTGCCGAACCGGCCGGAGTTGATGAGGTCGAGGCCCTCGTCGTAGCTCGCCACACGCACGATCGAGAGCACCGGGCCGAAGATCTCCTCGGTGTACGCCCGCGACGTGGTGGGCACGCGGTCGAGGAGGGTCGGGCCGAAGAAGAACCCGTCCTCGTGCCCGTCGACGGTGAACCCGCGGCCGTCGACCACGATCTCGGCGCCATCGGCCTCGGCGATGTCGACGTAGCCCGAGACCTTGTCGCGGTGAACTCCCGTGATGAGCGGGCCCATGTCGGGCTCGATGCCGTCGACGCCCGCGCCGTTGCCGATCTTGAGCTTCGCGATGCGTTCGGTGATCTTGCCGATGAGCTCGTCGGCGACCGGCTCGACGGCCAGGACGACCGAGATGGCCATGCACCGCTCGCCGGCGGCGCCGTACCCGGCGTTCACGGCTTGGTCGGCGACGAGGTCGAGGTCGGCGTCGGGCAGTACGAGCATGTGGTTCTTCGCGCCGCCGAGCGCCTGCACTCGCTTGCCGTGCTTCGACGCCGTCTCGTAGATGTACTGCGCGATCGGGGTCGACCCGACGAACGAGATCGACTGCACCTCCGGCGAGGTGAGCAGCCCGTCGACCGCGAGCTTGTCGCCCTGCAGCACCGTGAAGACGCCATCGGGCAGGCCGGCCTCCTTCCAGAGCTCAGCGAGCCAGAGGGCGGCCGAAGGGTCCTTCTCGCTCGGCTTCAGGACGACGGCGTTGCCGGCGGCGATCGCGATGGGGAAGAACCACATCGGCACCATGGCCGGGAAGTTGAACGGGCTGATGATGCCGACCACCCCGAGCGGCTGCTTCAGGGAGTACACGTCGATGCCCGACGAGGCGTTCTCGGAGTAGGCGCCCTTGATCAGGTGCGGGAAGCCGGTGGCGAGTTCGACGACCTCCTGGCCGCGCAGGATCTCGCCCATCGCGTCGGAGAGGACCTTGCCGTGCTCGGCGGTGATGAGGGCGGCCAGCTCGCCCTTGCGCGCGTTGAGCAGCTCGCGGAAGGCGAACAGCACGGTCTGCCGCTTCGCGATCGAGTAGCGGCTCCATTCCTCGAACCCGGCCTGCGCCGACGCGATCGCCGCATCGATCTCCGCTTGATCGGCCAGCGCGACCTCGGCCTGCACGGCACCGGTCGCGGGGTTGTACACCGGGGCGGTTCGACCTGAAGTGGATGCGCGCAGCGCGCCGTCGATCCAGTGCCCGATCACCGGCGCCTCGGGGGTCGAGGTCGGCGAGGATGCGGTTTCGGTGAGGCTCATGGCGCTCCTTCGAGGTGAATGGCAGGGCGAACGGGGAGGATGGAATCGCCGATCCGGACAGATCGACCGGCATCCTCTAGGCTTGGTATTCCCCAGCATGACAGAGGATGTGAGCCGCACCAGATGCCAGATCGTCGCGAAGATGCCGCGATCCGAACGGATCGTCCGAGCGCCCCGAGTGCCCCGAGCGTGCCGTCTGCCGACGGCGGACTGCCCACCGTCCGCGAGATCCTGACGCTCCCGCCGGTCGCCGCAGGTGTTCCCGAGGTGCTGTCGAGCGAGAGCGCGCTCGATGCCCGGGTGCGCTGGGTGCACGTGTCGGACAGCGCGGGCGTCGCCCGTCTGCTCAACGGCGGCGAGCTGCTGCTCTCGACAGGTTCGGGCTGGCCGACCGAGCCCGACGAGCTCGCCGACTTCATCGTGGGACTCGTCGAAGCCGGGCTCTCGGGCCTCGTGCTCGAGCTCGGCGTGCACTACCGGTACGTGCCCGCGATCGTCGAGTCGGCCGCTCGCGAGCGCGGGCTCGCGCTGGTGGCCCTGCACCACGAGGTCAAGTTCGTCACGCTCACCGAGGCCGTGCACAGCCGCATCATCAGCGAGCAGACCGCGGCGCTTCGCGCCCGCGACGAGGTGCGCGAACGGTTCACCGCACTGAGCCTGCGCGGGGCGCCCGCAGACTACGTCGTTCGCCAGCTGGCCGACACGCTCGGCGCGGCCGTCGTGCTCGAGAATCTCGCGCACGAGGTGGTCGCGGCCGAGGGTGCGTTCGGTGCCGATGGCGAGGTGCTCGCCGACTGGGAGTCGCGGTCGCGTCGCGCGCATCGGCGTGCGACGGAACCGCCCGCCGCGGAACCGCCCGCGACGACGACGCCCGGGCAGGGCTTCTCACGTCGATCCGACGACTGGCTCATCGTGCCGGTCGAGGCACGGGGCACCCGCTGGGGCTACCTCATCGCCCTGCCCGGCCCGACGCATCCCGCCGGTCGCACCGCGGTGCTCGAACAGGGAGCCATCGCGCTCGCGCTGGGCCGTCTCGCCGAGGGTGATGCCGACGCCGACGAGTGGGTGCGTGCCAGCCGGCAACGACTCATCGACGGCCTGCTCGCCGGCCGGTTCGCGGGTCTCGCCGCGGCATCCGCTCGCCTCGTCGCGGCCGGGCTGCCGCTCGACGGGGCGGTCTTGCACGGGCTCGTCGCCACGGGTGCGCCGGTGACCGGAAAGGCGGCGGATGTCGCGGCGCGAACCCTCGGCGGGCGGGCGATCGCCGGCGACGCCCCAGGGTCCACGTCGTCGGGCCACGCCACGGTCGTGTTGTTGTCGCTCCCCGCGAGCAGTTCGTTCGGCGACCGCCACGCCAGTGCCTTCGCGCACGAGATCGCGGGTGGAGGGGCATCCGCCGATCGTCTCGTGCTCTCGATCGGTGCGGCCGCGGCCGATCTCGACGGGCTGCTCGGCTCGGTGCAGGAGGCGCTCGACCTCGCGCGCGCCCCCGGTGGGCGGGTTGCTCACGGGCCGACGTTGCGGCGCGGCGAGGATCGGCCGCTCATGCGCCTGGTCACCTCATTGCGCGACGACCATCGGCTGCTGCGGCACAGCGAGCGGATGCTCGCGCCGCTCATCGAGTACGACCTCGCCCGAGGCGGCGACCTGCTCCACGTGCTGGGGGCGATGCTCGCACATCCGGCGAATCGCACCGCTGCGGCATCCGCATCGCATCTCTCGCGGTCGGTGTTCTACCAGCGGCTCGCACTCATCGGCGACCTGCTCGGTGTCGACCTCGACGACGGCGAGACGCTGACCGCGTTGCATCTCGCGCTGCTCGTGCGTCGCAGCGCTTCGCGCTGAGTTCTGCAGCTCATCCGAGGGGCCGTCGATCCGACCGGCGAAACGGCGCCGTCAGGTCACAGTGTGCGGACATCGATCGAGCACCGGTGAGGGATCTTTACGACGGATCCGCCCGAGCCCTAGCGTCTCTCCAGTCTCGTACTGACGCGAGACCTCGGATTGGAGCATCGATGGCGCAAGGAAGCGCACTTCGCAGCAACGCGGTCGGACTCGGCGGCGCGGTCATTATGTCGGCCGCCCTCATGGGCCCCGCGGTGTCGGTCTATTTCAACCCCCAGGTGGTTGCCGCGAGCGCCGGGGCGGCCATGCCGCTCGTGTTCGTCATCGCGCTCGTCGTGATGCTCGTCGTCGCGAGCAGCATCATGGCGATGGCAAAGGCGTTCCCGAGCGCCGGGTCGTTCTACACCTACGTCTCGCGGGGCATCGGGCCGCGCACCGGCTTCGTGACCGGCGGGCTGATGTTCATAGCGTACGCGCTGCTCGTGCCCGCCGAGCTCGCCCTCATCGGGGTGTACACGCAGGACGTGCTCGCCGGCTACGGCATCCAGGTGCACTGGACGATCATCTCGGCGATCTTCACGGTGCTCATGGTGGTGCTCTCGCTGCGCGGCATCTCGGGGTCGCTGCGCACGGCCGCGATCCTCTTCTGCATCGAGGTCGGGGTCATCGTGCTGTTGAGCGCGATCGTGCTCATGCAAGGCGGAGCCGCGGGGCTCACGCTCGAGCCGTTCAGCCCGGCTGAATCCCCGAACGGGATCTCGGGGCTCGCGCTTGGAATGACCTTCGGCATCCTCTCCTTCGTCGGTTTCGAGGCGGCGACGACCCTCGGCGAGGAGGTGCGCGAACCGCGCCGCAACGTCCCCAGGGGCATCCTCTACTCGCTGCTGCTGGTCGGCGCGATCTACATCTTCTGCACCTACGCGGAGATGATCGGCTTCGGCGTCTCCGGGCTCGACAGCCTCGTCGGCAATGCCGCGCCGTTCAACGAGCTCGCTCGCACGTACGCGCCGTGGCTCGACCTGCTGATCGGTCTCGCCGGGATCTCGAGCATCTTCGCCGTCACGATGAACGCCAACAACGGCGTCGTGCGGATCATCTTCGCGATGGGTCGTGAGGGGATGCTCCCGTCGTCGCTCGGCCGCATCCACCCGGTGCACCGTACGCCGACGACAGCGATCTGGCTGCAGGCGATCGTCGCCGTGGTGTTCACCTTCGGTGTGGGATTGCTCGCGGGGCCATTCAACGCGTACGTCTACCTCGGCTCGATCCTCACGCTCGCGATCATCCCCGTGTACATCCTCACGAACATCGCGTGCATGCGGCACTTCGCCCGCGAGGGGCGCGCCGAGCGCAACGTCTGGCGGCACGCGGTGCTGCCGGTGCTCGGCATCGTGCTTCTGGGCATCCCGATCTACGGGCAGGTCTACCCGGTGCCGGCCGAGCCGCTGCGGTACTTCCCGTACATCGTGCTCGCCTTCATCGCGGCCATGGCGGTCATCGCGGTGGTGTTCGGGCGGAGGCGTCCTGAGGTGCTCGCCCGGGCGGGTGCGGTGCTCGCCGGCGGTGAGAGCGAGGTCGGGGGCGACGAGGATGCCTCGTCCGAGGCATCTTCGAACGCCGGTGCCGGCGCGACGGAGCAGGCGGATGCCGGAACCCGTTGAATTGCGGGCGGCCGTCTCGATCGGGCTCGACCTCGCGGTCGAGCTCGTCGGGGCGGCCCGCCGCCGCGCGGAGGAGCTCGGGGTCGCGGTGAGCATCGCGGTCGTCGATGCGGGCGGGCACCTTATCGGGTTCGCGCGGATGGACGGTGCCGAGATCGCAGGCCCGACGCTGGCGGTCGACAAGGCGTTCACGGCGGTCGCGCACCGGGCGCCGACCTCCGAGCTCGGCGGGCTCGCGGTGCCGGGCGGTGTGCTGTTCGGGTTGCACGCGAACGGCGGCGGTCGGTACGTGCTGTTCCCGGGCGGGATGCCTCTCGCGGTCGAGGGCGTGGTCGTCGGAGGCGTCGGTGTGAGCGGTGCGGATGCGGCCGACGATGAGGCGTGCGCGCGGGTCGCGGTCGAGCTGTTCGCGAGTCGGGGTTGAACCCGTCCTGAGCTGCGGCAGAGAAGAAAACACTTGCTATTGACAAGTGCACTTGCAAAGAGCAAGCTGGCCTGACAGAACAACACGACCCACACACCCTGGAGCAATGATGACCACCTCGAGCATCTTCGTGAACCTTCCCTCGACCGACCTCGAGCGTTCGAAGGCCTTCTACACGGCCCTCGGGTTCTCGATCAACCCGCTGTTCACCGACGAGAACGCCGCATGCGTCGTGCTCGGCGACAACCTCTACTTCATGGTGCTCACCCGCGAGTACCTCGGCACGTTCACCGACAAGCAGATCATCGACACCAAGACGCAGGCGCAGGTGAGCATCGCCCTCACCCGTGACTCGCGCGACGAGGTCGACGACGCGCTCGCCAAGGGTCTCGCCGCAGGTGGCACCGAGCCCCGCGAGGCGCAGGACTACGGCTTCATGTACTCGCGCGACCTCGAGGACCCCGACGGCAACATCCTCGGATTCCTCTACATGGAGCCCGCGGCAGCCGAGCAGGGCCCCGAGGCCTACCTGGCCGAGCAGGGAGCCTCGGCGCCTTCGGCGTCGGCCTGACCGGGGCCGGCACATGGCCACACGCGCCGCGCGCGGCTTCGGCCAGTACAGCGGCGCGGCGCGGACACTCGAGCGGGTCGGGGACAGGTGGGCGATGCTCATCGTCCGCGACCTGCTCGTCGGCGCGCGCCGGTATGGCGACCTGAAGGCGGGACTCCCGCGCATCCCCACCAACATCCTGAGCGACCGGCTCAAGGAACTGCAGGAGTCAGGGGTCATCAGGCGCGTGCCGACGGTGCGCGGCGGGTACGAGCTCACGGCGTTCGGCCGTGCGCTCGAACCCGTCGTCGTCGCGCTCGAGCGCTGGGGGTGGTCGGCGCTCGGCGAGCCCGCCGAGGGCGAGATCGTCACGGCCGATTCGCTGGCCGTCGCGTTGCGGGCGGCGTTCCGGTCGGATGCCGCTGCCGGCGCACCCCCGACCGAGTACGTGCTGCACGTGAGCGGTGTCTCACTCGTCGCGATCGTCGTGAACGCGACGCTCGAGGTGTCGCCCATCGGGCCCGGCGCCCTGCCGCAGCCCCAGCGAGGTGGCGCACCGGAAGTCGCGTTCGAGGTGAGCGCCGAGTTCGTGCTCAGCGCGGCGGAGTTCCGCGATCTCCTCTCGGGTTCGCTCGATCCGGCGGGGGTGCAGTTGCTCGCCGGCGAGCACGACGCGGTCGTGCGCTTCGCCCGCATGTTCCACATCGACCCGGTCGGTCCGGCGCCCGACGCCGTGGTCGGGTCGGGCGCAGCCGAGGTCTCGGTCGCCTGACTCAGTAACACCGCGCAATGCGCTGGCACCCGCACGTGGGGCCGCGCTCAGAACCCTGCCGCCAGAGGCGGAGCCTCGGGGTCTTCCATCGCATCGGGTGGCCGGCTCGACGTGCGGGTGTTTGCATTTCGGGATGCCGGCCTCGGCGCGAACGGATGCTCGGGTCGACTTCGGTAGACACGACCGGCAGGTGACTCCCAACGGACGGCGCCGCCGGGCTCCTGCGCCATTCGCCACCCGGTTCGATGCTTGAGCCGGTGGTGCTTGCGACAGAGGTGCGCGAGATTGTCATGCTCGGTGCGCCCGTCGAACGCCCAATCGACGGTGTGGTCGATGTCGCTCGAGACCGCCCGGCGACCGCATCCCGGGAATCGACACCCTCCGTCGCGCACCCGCAGGTACCCGGCGAGATCGGCCGGAACCCGATAGCTCGCGCGACCGTAGGAGAGGTAGGCACCGGTCTCGGGGTGCGTCAGGATGCGCTGGAACGACGGCGCGTGCGCCGCGAGTTCTCGAGCGGTCTCGGCGTCGATCGGGCCGTACCCGTCGAGTTCGGCGGGTTCATCGGAGTGGCCGAGCAACGTCATCACCGGCACCGTCACGTACACCCGGGGAACCACGGCACCCAGCGGACGGCGCCGGGAGATATCGGCTTCGCCGACTCCGGCCGGGCCGCCACCGAGCCCGTCGCCGGCGCCGAGCCCGTCGCCGTCGTCGGTCGCGCCGCCCACGACCGGGTTTCCGAGCAGCAGGTCGGCCGCGATGTCGAGTGCTCGTTGCGCCGCCGTGCGGCCGTCGAGCGATGCCCCGGCGAGGGCGTCGAGCCGAGCACGGATGGCCGTCGCGCGTTCTCCCTCGAGGTAGAGGCTGAGCCAGGCCATGCCGTCGGGCTCGGGTTCGAGACACACCCGCCGGTCGAGCGCACTGCGCGCCTGTCGCTGCTCGAGCGGCTCGGCGAGCAGGCGCTCACGCAAGCCCCGCAGGCTGCGCCGCAGCGAGGCGTTGGTCATGCGGGCCGCGCGGTCGAGCGCCGTGACCTCGAACTCGGCGGTGAGCGGCTGCGGCATGCCCTGCGTCGCTTCGATGATCGTTCGGGTGTGGGCGAGCCCGATCGTGCCACTCGCGAGTGCGTCGAGCGTCGCGGGCAGCGATCGAAGCCGCTGGGCGTCGGCGACCATCGCACCCGACTGTCGCTCGTGCACCCGCAGTGCCGTCGCGAGTTCAGCGACGAAACATCGCGTCGCCAGCTCTCGATCGGTCGAGCTGCTGCCCTCATGCACCCGTTCGACCGCGTGCGCCCAGCCGTGCGCGCGCTCGATGCGCCGCAACTGCTCGGCCTGTGCAGCGCGGATGGAACGCTCGAGTTCGACGATCGCCTCGAGTTCGGCATCGAGCGCAGCCTCGGCGGCGCGCACTGAGGCGCCACCGCGGACGCGAGCATGACGGCTGCTCGCCGCACTCGCTCCGAACTCCGTCATGGACCCATTCGATCACGACCCACCGACATTCGAATCGCGATGAAATCGCCGATCAACAGCGAAAAATCTGTGGAGAACTCTCTGGAGGAGCAACCTGTTGAGGACGAGCGGAGGCGTCACGCGGTCGCGACCCGCGCGTCCCGGTGGGTGTTATCCGAACGAGACGAAGGCGCCACAGCTTCTCGTCCGCGTGAAGGATATGCTGACCGAACTCGGAGCCGCCGAGGATTCCGGCCGAAGGAGACGCCCTCGATGCGATTCCGTCCCGCCCCCGTTGCCTGCGCCCTCATCGCCATCCTGGCACTCGCCGCGTGCGCCTCGCCCGGATCGGCCGAGATTGGCAGCACCGGTCAGCCGTCGCCGACCGCCTCAGCGGTGTCTCCGCCGACGCCCTCTCCGGCACCCACCGTCGATCCCGCCGACGTGACGACGTGGACGATCACCGCCGAAGGCATCGGCCCGATCAAGCGCGCCGCCGCCTATCCCGATGCGCTCTCCGAACTGACGACCTTCGAAGCTGCGGAACTGTGCCCCGGCGCGGTCGAACTCTCGCGCGACGCGACCGCGGGAGTCCTGCTGAGCCTGTCGGCAGACGGCACCGAGGTGGCGACGGTGTGGGTCGCCGGACGAGCCGGCGATGACGGGGTCGTCCCGGCCTCGCCCGCGACCGACGCCGGGATTCGTCTCGGTTCGTCCGGCGAAGAGCTCGCCGCCGCGTACCCCGACCTCGAGACCGTCGCCCAGATCGGCGCTGACACGTACGGCTACGCCGTCGGCGACGACGCGACCGGCTGGATCGACTTCATCGTCGACGGCGGCATCGTCACGACCATCGGCTCGTCCGAGCGCCAGGCCGCGCCCAGGGAGTTCTGCGGCTGACCGCACTCTCACCTGGCGATGAACACCTTGCGCAGCGTCTCGCGCACAGTCCAGATGGTCTTCATGCCGGCGTCGAGACGCACGACCGAGCCGGGCGCGAGCACGATCGGCGATGAGTGCGGATGCTCGAACTCGACGGTCGCCGCGCCCGAGAGCACGACGAACACCTCGTCGACCTCGACGTCGCGCATCGCGCCCGGCGTCATCTCCCAGACGCCGATCTCACCCGCGTCGGATTCGTCGAGCGCGACGTAGCCCGTGGTGGGCGAGCCCTCGACCACCTGGTCAGCCGGCACCGGTTCGTGCGAGAGGGCGACGGATGCGGCATCCGTGATCGCGCCGGCGATGAGGCGTACCGAATCGCTGGAGGCGTCGCTCATGAATCGAACCCCAATCCGAGCGCGTCGAGCGTCTTCAGCAGCAGGTTGCGCCTGCCCTGGTTGTGGTCGGCCCGATCGAGCGACCATCGCGTGGCGTTGATGCCGATCGCCGCGACCGGCTCGGGCGGGAACGGCAGCGGGCGCTTGCGCACCATCTCGAGCGACGTGCGCTCGTTGTCGCGCTGCTCGAGCAGGTCGAGCATGACCTCGGCCGCGAATCGCGTCGAGGCGACGCCGAGGCCCGTGAATCCCGCGGCATAGGCGACGCGATCGTCGCGGGCGGTGCCGAAGAACGCGGTGAACTGCGTGCTCGTGTCGACCGCACCCGCCCACTTGTGCGAGAAGCGCAGTCCCTCGAGCTGCGGGAACGTCGTGAAGAAGTGGCTTGCGAGCATCTCGAACGCGGCGGGCCGCTGCTCGTAACGGTCGCGGATGCGGCGACCGTAGTGGTAGATCGCGTCGTAGCCGCCGAAGAGGATGCGGTTGTCGCGCGACAGCCGGTAGTAGTGGAACTGGTTCGCCATGTCGCCGATGCCCTGCCGGCGCGACCACCCGATCGAGGCGAGCTGCTCGGCCGACAACGGTTCGGTCATCAGCGCGTAGTCGTACACGGGCACGGTCATGAGCCGGTTGCGCTTCAGCAGCGACGGGAACACGTTCGTCGCGAGCACCACGCGAGCCGCATCGATGCGGCCGACGTCGGTGACGAGGCTCGCCGCCCCGGTCGAACCGGGGGTCTCGAGCCTGCGCACCGGTGACCGCTCGAAGATCTCGACACCGAGTCCTTCGGCGACCCGCGCGAGCTCGGCTGCGAGCTTCGCCGGGTGCAGGATCGCGCTCGTGCGGGTGTTCCACACGGCCCCGAGGTAGGTGGGCGACGCCACCTCGGCCTGCACCGCCGATTCCTCGAGGTAGATCACCGAATCGTCGCCACGACCGGCCGCGTCGGCCAGCGACTCCTCGAGCCACTCGAGCTGGTGCGGTTCGACCGCGACGTCGAGCGAGCCGTTGCGCTCGAACTCGAACGACATCCCCAGTTCGGCCTCGGCGGCCTCGATCGCGTCGAGGTTCTCGAGCCCGAGGCGATCGAGCGTGTCGAGCTCGTCGGGCCACCGGGAGAGGCCGTTCTCGCGACCGTGCGTGAGACTCGCCTCGCAGAACCCGCCGTTGCGGCCCGATGCCGCCCACCCGATCGATTTCGCCTCGACCAGGAGGACGCGCGAATCGGGGTTGCGCTGCTTCGCGAGGATCGCGGTCCACAGGCCGGTGTAGCCGCCGCCGACGATGGCGAGGTCGGCGACGTGGTTGTGGGTGAGCACCTGGCGAGACGGTTGCCCGCCGGATGCGGCGAGGTCGTCGAGCCAGAACACCGATTGGTGCGTGTCGGCGAGCGAGTGCTGCACGACGGATGCCGGCGGCCGGCGTCGTTCGAAGACGGTGGTTGCCACGAGATCACTCCGATGCGGTCTGTGTTCCCATCCTCCCGCGCGGCACCTGCCCCGCGCCAGCGCGCCGTGTCCCGACATCCGCTCGCCGTCGTACAGAGCGCACGGATGTCGCGACGCTGCGTTCGCGACGCGTCGCGGCCGGTTCACCTGATCTGGGTGATGCATCCCGCGCAAGCAGCGACGACCCTGTGAGAACTGCCATCTGAGGGGGAACGAGTCCATGACTGAAGCACGACGACCGTCGGTGATCGGAGCACCGCTCGCGCCGAATCGAACGCTGCCCTTCCCGCCGCGCGCATCCGGCAGCGTCGCGGGCCGCACCCTGCAGGAGTCGACGTACTCGCCGAAGCCCCCGGAATCGCACCTGCCGGCCGACGCGCCGAACGTGCTCATCATCCTCATCGACGACGCCGGACCCGCCCTGCCGAAGCCGCTCGGCGGCCTGGTCGAGACCCCGACGATGGAGCGGGTGCGGTCGAACGGTGTCGGCTACAACCGCTTCCACACGACCGCGATGTGCTCGCCGACCCGAGCGTCGCTGCTCACCGGCCGCAACCACCACCGCGTGGGAAGCGGGCAGATCGCGGAGCTCGCCAACGACTGGGACGGGTACTCCGGCCACATCCCGAAGAGCAGTGCGACCATCGCCGAGGTGCTGCGCCAGTACGGGTACGCCACCGGGGCGTGGGGCAAGTGGCACAACACCCCGGCCGAGGAGACGACCTCGGCAGGGCCGTACGATCGCTGGCCGACGGGATACGGGTTCGAGTACTTCTACGGCTTCCTGGCGGGCGAAGCCTCGCAGTACGAGCCGAACCTCGTGCGCAACACGACGTCGGTGCTGCCGCCGAAGACTCCCGAAGAGGGCTACCACCTCAGCGAGGACATCGCCGACGACGCGATGAAGTGGCTGCGCGAGCACCGGGCGAATGCGCCCGACCAGCCGTTCTTCATGTACTGGGCGCCCGGGGCGATCCACGGACCGCACCACGTGCCGAGGGAGTGGGCCGACAAGTACGCGGGCAAGTTCGACGACGGCTGGGACGCGTACCGCGAGCGGGCCCACGAGGGGGCCAAGGCCGCGGGCTGGATCCCGCAGGATGCCGACCTCACCCCGCGGCACGAGACGCTCGCCGGATGGGACGACATCCCCGACGACCAGAAGCCGTTCCAGCGGCGACTCATGGAGGTCTGCGCCGGGTTCGGCGAACACGCCGACGTGGAGGCGGGGCGCGTCGTCGACGAGCTCGAGCGGCTCGGTTACGGCGACAACACGATCGTCATCTACATCTGGGGCGACAACGGCTCATCGGGCGAAGGGCAGAACGGCACGATCAGCGAACTGCTCGCCCAGAACGGGATTCCGTCGACCGTCGAGCAGCACATCGCGGCGCTCGAGGAGCTCGGCGGCCTCGACGCGCTCGGCACGCCGACGACCGACAACATGTACCACGCCGGCTGGGCGTGGGCCGGATCGGCGCCCTACCAGGGGATGAAGCTCCTCGCCTCGCACCTCGGCGGCACGAGGAACCCGATGTTCGTGCAGTGGCCGGGGCGGATCTCGCACGACCCCGTTCCGCGTACGCAGTTCCATCACGTCATCGATGTGGTTCCGACCATCTACGAGATCATCGGCATCTCGCACCCCGAGATGGTCAACGGCATCCCGCAAGACCCCATCGACGGCATCAGCCTCGGGTACTCGATCGACGACCCCGCAGCCGACGGGCGGCGTCGCACGCAGTACTTCGAGATCATGGCCAGTCGCTCGATCTACTCCGACGGGTGGATGGCGTCGGCGATGGGGCCGCGGCTTCCCTGGGTGCCCGGCCTGCCTGCCGGGATCGCGACCTGGACGCCGGATCAGGACCGGTGGGAGTTGTACCACCTCGACGAGGACTGGACGCAGGCGAACGACCTCGCGGCGCAGCACCCCGAGAAGCTCGCCGAGCTCAAGGAGGTGTTCGCCATCGAAGCCGCCAGGAACGAGGTGCTGCCGATCGGCGGCGGTCTCTGGATCCCGGTCTACCACCCCGAGTTCCGACTGGGCCCGCCGTACACCGAGTGGCGGCTGAGCGGCGACACCGTACGCATTCCGGAGTTCTGCGCCCCCGCACTCGGCAACAAGCCGAACACCGTCACCATGAAGGTGCGTCTGCCCGAGCGCGCCAACGGCGTGCTCTACAAGCTGGGCGGCGTCGGCGGCGGGCTCACGCTGTTCCTCGTCGACGGGGTGCTGACCTACGAGTACAACCTCTTCCTCATCCAGCGCACGACGATCACGTCGTCCGCGCCGCTGCCCGCCGGTGAGGCGACGATCGAGATCGCCACGAGCTACGTCGCGCCGAGGCCCGGCGGGCCGCTCGAGGTCGTGCTCTCGGTTGACGGTGCGGAAGTGGGATCGGGCACGGTGCCGATCAGCGCACCGCTGCTGTTCACCGCGAACGACTGCCTCGACATCGGCCGCGCCTACGGGGGCGCCGTCTCGCGGCAGTACGCCGACAGGATGCCGTTCGCGTTCGACGGCGAGATCGACGACGTGCACATCGCGTATGCCATGCCTCAGTCGGCAGGGTGATCACACCGCCGGCTGTCGCCAGCGCATCGGCAGGCATCACTGGAGTGACGTCGCGGTGAGGTCGTCGTAGGTGGTGGTGATGGGGCCGTTGGTGGCGGAGCTGCTGAGGTAGGTGCTGAGTCGGAGGCTTCCGGTGGCTTGGAGGGCGGGGGTGTTGTCGGTGGTGGTGGTGTGCCAGGTGGTGGGTTCGGTGCTGCCGGCGGGCCAGGCGCGGGCGCGGAGGGTGGTCGGGTTGGTGCCCTCGATCTGGACGCGGATGCGGACGGGGGTGCCGGCGGTGACGGTGATGCCGGGCAGGGTGGTGCTGGTCAGGGCGGTGCCGTCGCGCATGAGTTGGAGTTGCGCGGTCGCGTTGGGGTTGATGCGCAGGCGGGCGCCGTAGAGCGAGGTGCCGACCACGCGGGCGGCGAGGGTGGTGTACATGACCTGGTTGGGCAGCTTGTCGACCGCGACGCTGACCTGGGCGTCGATCGCGGACGTCGAGACTTGGCCGAGGGTCGCGTTCAGGGTGGAGCCGGCGTTCGCCGCGACTCGGCCGGCGCCGGAGGCGACCGAGAGTTTCGTGGTCGAGTTCACCGTCCAGATTCCGCCGGTGTCGGCGGTGCCCCAGCCCGACGCGACCGTGCGCGAGAACGCGTCCTGCGCGAGGACCCCCACCGGAGGCGGCGCCGAAACCGTCACCGACTGCGTCGCCGTGTGGGATGCCCCGTCGTCGTCGGTCACCGTGAGGGAGACGGGGTACGTGCCCGCGGCCGGGAACGTGTGCGACGCGAGGATCCCCGTGCCGCCGGACACGCCCGCGAAGTCCCACGACCGAGACACGATGGTGCCGTCGGGGTCCGACGACGTGGTCGAGTCGGCGTCGACCGTCAGCCCGTCGGCCGCCCACGTGAACGCCGCCGTCGGGGGCGTGTTCGGTGGCGGTGGCGGTGGTGCGCCGATGGCGGTCGCGGTGAGGTCGTCGTAGGTGGTGGTGATGGGGCCGTTGGTGGCGGAGCTGCTGAGGTAGGTGCTGAGTCGGAGGCTTCCGGTGGCTTGGAGGGCGGGGGTGTTGTCGGTGGTGGTGGTGTGCCAGGTGGTGGGTTCGGTGCTGCCGGCGGGCCAGGCGCGGGCGCGGAGGGTGGTCGGGTTGGTGCCCTCGATCTGGACGCGGATGCGGATGGGGGTGCCGGCGGTGACGGTGATGCCGGGCAGGGTGGTGCTGGTCAGGGCGGTGCCGTCGCGCATGAGTTGGAGTTGCGCGGTCGCGTTGGGGTTGATGCGCAGGCGGGCGCCGTAGAGCGAGGTGCCGACCACGCGGGCGGCGAGGGTGGTGTACATGACCTGGTTGGGCAGCTTGTCGACCGCGACGCTGACCTGGGCGTCGATCGCGGACGTCGAGACTTGGCCGAGGGTCGCGTTCAGGGTGGAGCCGGCGTTCGCTGCGACTCGGCCGGCGCCGGAGGCGACCGAGAGTTTCGTGGTCGAGTTCACCGTCCAGATTCCGCCGGTGTCGGCGGTGCCCCAGCCCGACGCGACCGTGCGCGAGAACGCGTCCTGCGCGAGGACCCCCACCGGCGGCGGCGCCGCCATCTCGTACGACATCACGAACGAGCTGTCCGCGTCGGTCTCGAACTGGTCGAGCGTCGGCGAGTACGTCGTGGCGCGGATCTCGTTGGTCGCCGGGGTGAACGTGTAGTAGCGCAGCCACCCGTCGCCGCCGTTCGGCCTCCCCTGATAGTCGGAGAGCGCGGCGTGCACCGGGCGGCCGCAGGCGTTGAGGTCGGTGCGGTTGGCTTCGCCGTCGAGCCCGTCCGTGAAGTGCCCGTTGATGACGAGGAACACGTTGCAGTTGGGCTGGACGAGCTCCTGCCAGATGGCGGCCCCGCTGTTGCCGGGCACGTCGGTGCGCTGCACCTGGGCGCTGAACGCGCCGGTGATGTTGACGTAGGCGTGCGTGGCGACGATCGCCCGCCGGTTCGGGTGGGCGGTGAGCACGCGCTGCGCCCACGCCAGCACGTCGTCGGGCGGGTTGAGTTCGAGGTTGATGAGGAGGAAGTCCATGCCGCCCGCCGTGAACAGGGCGTAGTTGTCCATGTTCTGCCGGTCGGCGGCGTCGGGGCCGAACTGGTTCTGCCCGTAGTAACCGCCATAGGAGGCCGCGGGCGAGTTCCAGGTGGCGTCGCGGTAGCGGCTCACCGGGAGGTACTGGTTGTACATCGTGAAGTCACCGGTCGTGAGGTTGAAGTCGTGGTTTCCCGGGAGCACCGAGTTCGGCACGCCGCCGGAATCCATGATCGCCAGGTTGTCCGATGCCCGGGTCCACTGCGCGGCCGAGGTGTAGTTGTCGACGACGTCGCCCACGCCGGCGACGAACGCGAGGTCGAGGGCGTCGCGCTGGGTGACGAACCACTGCGCCTGCGCGGCCATGATGTGGCTGTTCGTCGGCGTGATGACGTAGTTCTGGGTGTCGGGCAGCACCGCGAAGGTGAAGGGATCGCCCGCCTGCACTGCCACCGACGCGACGGCCGCTGACGCGCTCGATGAGGCGATCGAGCCTGAGGTCGACGAGACCAGCACCGGTGCCGCCGGAGCGACGCCGCCCGCGGATGCCGGGGCAGGGACGAAGGCGGCGCACACCCCGACGGCGACCGCGAGCGCGGCCGTGCCGATGCGTGCCATCCATCGGGTGTGCATCGAGACACCTCCACAGGGAGATTCGACGCTGGATGGCGTGGATTTTACCACCGGGGCTCTGCGACGGCACCGGCGGGCGGGTCGCTTGCCATACCCCAGTTCGGGAGGCGGCGCCCGCTCCCGCGGGTCAGGTGCGCGGCGCGTGCGCCTCCAGGAACTGGTACACCTCGGTCTGGTCGACACCCGGGAACGTGCCCGTCGGCAGGGCGGCGAGCAGGCTCGTGGGCGTGCGGGCGGCCGGCCACGAGGCATCCGCCCACTTCTCGGCAAGTGCGCCCGGCGCCTGTCGGCAGCAGGACTCGTCGGGACAACGCGAAACCGCACGATGCGGTGTCTCGCGCCCGCGGAACCACTTCACGTGCTCGAACGGCACGCCCACCGACACCGAGTACTCGCCCTCTTTCGCCTTCTCGATGCGCGACGTGCACCAGAACGTGCCCGACGGGGTGTCGGTGTACTGGTACCAGGGGCTGAACCGGTCTTCGATGTCGAACACGGTGCGCGCCGTCCAGTTGCGGCAGACCGTCGTGCCCTCGACCGCCCCGAGTGCGTCGGACGGGAAGCGCACCCGGTCGTTCTCGTAGGCCTTGATGATCGTGCCCGACTCGTGCACCTTCATGAAGTGCACCGGGATGTCGAGGCGCGCGGTCGCGAGGTTCGTGAACCGGTGCGCGGCGGTCTCGTACGACACGGCGAACGCGTCGCGCAACTCCTCCATCGAGATGCGACGCAGGTTCTTGGCCTCGCTGAGGAACCGCACGGCGGCCTGCTCGGGCAACAGGATCGCCGCGGTCAGGTAGTTCGTCTCGATGCGCTGGCGCAGGAAGTCAGCGTAGCTCGCCGGCTCGTCGTGGTCGAGCAGATGGCTGGCGAGCGCCTGCAGGATGGGAGAGCGCGAGTCGCGCGACGGCGACTGCTGAGTCGGCAGGTAGATGCGGCCGTTGCGCTTGTCGGTCACCGACCGGGTCGAGTGCGGCAGGTCGCCGACGTAGTGCAGCGAGTAGCCGAGGTGGCTCGCCATGTCGGCGACGAGCTGGTGCGACACCGGCCCACCGGTGTGCCCGACCGCCTCGAGCAGCTCGGCGGCTTTCGCCTCGAGCTCGGGGTAGAAGTTGTCGCGGGCGCGCATCTCGGCGCGCAGTTCGGCGTTCGCCCGACGCGCCTCTTCGGGTGTCGCGGCACGTTCGCGGTGCAAGCGGTCGATCTCGTGGTGCAACGCGAGGATCGTCTGCAGGGTCTGGTCGCTCATGGTCTTCGCGACGCGGAACGCCGGCAGCCCGAGCGCCGCGAACACCGGCCCGCGCTGGGCGCGCTCGACGGCGATCTCGAGGGCGGCGCGCTCACTCGGCGCGTCGGCACGCAGTAGCTCGTCGACCGTGGTGCCGAGCGCCAGCGCGATCGTGCGCAGCATCGAGAGGCGCGGCTCGCGCTTGCCGTTCTCGATCGCGCTCACCTGCGACGGCGCCCGGTCGATGGCCGCGGCGAGCTCGCCGAGGGTCATGCCGCGGGCGGTACGGCGCTCGCGGATGCGGCGGCCGAGCGTGAGCGCGTCGACCTCATCGACCGGTTCGGCCGGTTCGACGGGGGTGAGCAGGGCGCTTCGATCCGCGGTGATCATCTTTCGATGGTCACATGAGCGGGCGGATGTCGCAAACGGAACTATCGGGCAAGTTCTGTGCGTGGCGGCATTTGCCGCAGGAAGTTGCGACGTTCGACGGGTTTCGTCGTAGAAGAAGAGGCACCTATTCGCATCGCGGCGGGCGCGGTGTCGGGCGGTTCGCGGTCACCGCGTCGAGAGCGGCATGACGACGTCGTCGAGCACGCGGTCGATGAACGCCTCGTCGACCGGGTCGCCCGTGATCAGGAGCCGATGCCAGAGCACGGCCTGGCCGAGTTCGCTCACGAGGTCGACCTCGAGATTCGCGTCGATCTCACCTCTGGCGGCGGCGCGCCGGTAGATCTCGCGCATCGCGTCGCGACGCCACGCGATGACCCCGCCGCGGAACTCGCGGGCGAACTCCGCGTCGTGCGCCATCACGCCGACGATCACGGGATAGAGGCGGGCGGCGGGCGTGTCGAACGATGCCGCCCACTGCGTGAGCACGGCACGGATGTCGTCGCGCAGCGATCCCGTGTCGGGCGCGGTGATGAGTGACTGGGCGCCCGTGAGCAGCGCCGACCGCACGAGCGCGCCGCTGTCGGCCCAGCGCCGGTACAGCACCGGCTTGGAGGTTCCGATGCGATCGGCGACGGCCTCCATCGTGACCGCGGTCGGGCCGCCCTCGATGAGCAGTTCGATCGCGGCCGCGTGGGCGGCGGCCTCGACCGCGGCGCCCGAGCGGCGGGTCGCTCGGCCGGTCACGGGCTCGTTGCGGCTCATCGCGCAATTCTAGAAGAGGGTTGCGGGCCGGGTGTCTGGAGGCGTATCTTCATTGTAAGATACGGGAGCGTATCTAGCGGCCGAAGTAGGAGGAACCCATGCACGCGATCGTGATCGGCGCCGGAATCGGCGGACTCGCCACCGCCGGCGCACTGCGAAGCGAGGGGCACGAGGTCACGGTGATCGAACGCTCCGAGGCCATCGAGCCGATCGGGGCCGGGATCTCGATCTTCGCCAACGGCTTCCGTGCGCTCGACGAGCTCGGGTTGGCCGACAGGCTGCGGCATCCGATCGATCCCGCGCTGCGTACGCTGCAGCGCACGCCCGGCGGCGACGTGCTCGCCGAGCTGCCCCGCGATCCGTCGCGCGAGTTCGGCGTGCTGCACCGCGCCGACCTGCAACGGGCCCTGCTCGAGCGCGCGTCGGGAGCGAGGCTGCTCCTCGGCGTGGGCGCTCGCGTCGAAGGTGCATGCGGTGCGGTGGTCGCGTCGCGCGCCGGCGGCGAGGATGCCGGCGAACTGCTGTCGGGCGACCTCGTCGTCATCGCCGACGGTATCCGCAGCCGCAATCGAGCGACGGTCACCGCGGAGCCCGGGGTGCGCTACTCGGGCTACACGGCGTGGCGGGCGGTGACGCGACATCCGGTCGACCTGTCGGATGCCGCGGGCGAGACCTGGGGCTTCCGCGAACGCTTCGGCATCGCCCCGCTGCCCGACGGTCGCGTCTACTGGTTCGCGGTCGCGAGCCTGCCCGAGGCCACCCGGTTCGATGACGAGTTCGCCGAGGTCCGGCGCCGCTTCGAGGAGTGGCACGCCCCGATCCCCGCCCTGCTCGACGCGACCCATCCGGCGTCGGTGCTGCGGCACGACATCCACGATCTCGCCCGGCCCCTGCCCACCTTCGTGCGGGGTCGATGCGTGCTCGTCGGCGACGCCGCGCACGCGATGACGCCCGACCTCGGGCAGGGCGGCGGGCAGGCGCTCGAAGATGCGGCGACCCTCGGAAACCTCGTCGGGGACGGCGCAGACCTCGATGCGGCGCTCGCCGCCTATGACGCGCTGCGCCGGCCGCGCACCCAGTCGATCGCGCGCCGCGCCAGGTCGATGGGCCGCATCGCCCACGTCGGCTGGCGGCCGGTGGCGGCGTTGCGCGACACGGCGATCCGGATGACCCCGACCGCAGCCCTCGCCCGCGCAGCAGCGGCCGTCGGGGTGTGGGAGCCGCCGGCGCGGACGGTCGGCGCATGAACCGGCCACGACGAACGCAGGTGGAGCGAGCTCATGTGCTCGCGTGGTCGACTGCGCTCCTCCTGCAGGTGCCGCTCATCGCCCTCGCAGCGTGGGCGTCGTGGCCCGCCGAGTTCGCCGACGACGGCTCGACTCCGACGGGCTGGGGCTGGATCCTCGAGGGGTCGGCGCTCACCCCGCCGCTGAGCGTTCTCGGTGCGATGCTCGTCATGACCCTCGGCGCGGCGCTCCTGAACGGTCGCTGGGGCATGGTCGTCACGGTCGCCGGCGTCGTGGTCGCGCTTGCGGCCCTCGTCGGCGGGCTCGGCGAGGCCTTCGCGTCCGGGCCGATCGTGACGCCACGTGGGGTGCTCGTCGCATCGGGCGTGCTCTGGGCACTGCTCTCGGGGTGGATCGTCGTCACCTCGGTGCGCCGGTGCTCATCTGATCGACACGGTCGCACGGTGACCTTCCGCGGTCGCCCGTCGCGGGTTTAGGCTGGCCGACGATACGCCCGTCATCGACGTTGGGGGTCGTCCGATGAAGACGCAGGCACCGATCGGGGACATCGCAGCCTGGGGCGAGCCGATCGCCGCCGGCAAGATCAAGGATGCCGAGATCTTCGACTATCCGGTCTACCGCCGCGATCCAGACGGGGGCCCAGGGCCGGCAGTGATCCTCCTGCATGAGGCGTTCGGTATCACGCCGATTGTGATCGGCCTCGGCGATCACCTCGTCGCCCAAGGGTTCACGGTCGTGATGCCGTATCTGTTCGGTGAGCCCGATCATCATGCCCGTCAGGCGTTCATGCCGTCCGTGCAGGCGCGCATCTGCATCATGAGCGAGTTCCGTGCGCTCGGGCTGCGGTCTGAGCGAGGATTCAGCGTGAAGCTGCGTGCGCTCGCCGCGGCCCTGAAGGCCAATGATTCGCCTGGCGGCGTCGGCGTCATCGGCATGTGCTTCACGGGAGGGTTCGCGCTCGCAGCGGCCATGGACGATGCGGTCGTCGCGCCCGTGCTCAGCCAGCCCTCGTTGCCGTATGCATTGCCCGGGCCGTGGAGTCGTGCCCTGCCGGTCGGTCGTGAGGAGATGACCGAGATCTCCCGGCGTGCCCGCGACGACGGGCTCTGCGTGCTCGGGCTGCGCTTCAGCGACGATCGCATCGCGCCGAAGCAGCGGTTCGCGGCGCTGAAGCGGCGCCTCGGCGACGCGTTCGAGATCATCGAGCTCGACTCGTCATGGGGCAACCCCGGCGGGAACGGGCCGATGGCGCACTCGGTACTGACCGGCGAGGTGCGCGAGGAGCCGCCGAACGAGGCGCACGGGGCGAGGGAGAAGGTCGTCCGGTTCCTGAACGACCGCCTCACCTGATCGCGCGGGATCTCAGCCGATCGCGGCGCGCTCCTCGCCCAGCATGTCGAGGTAGTGCACGTTCGTCATGACCCCGAGCACGTTGCCGAACGGGTCCACCACCGATGCGGTGACGAATCCGGGACCGTGTTCGGTGATGGGCAGCAGCGGAGTTGCGCCGAGTTCGACGAGCCGCGCGACGGCCGTCTCGAGGTCGTCGACGTGCCAGTGCACGATCGGCCCGGCGCCGCCGCCCGCAGCCAGCCTGCTCGGTGCGAATCGCCGGTCGATGAAGCCGAGCTCCTGCTGGTGGTCGCCGATGCGGAACTCCACGTAAGCGGCGCGTCCATCGGGACCGGGGCGGTTGAAGTACGGCTCGATACCGAGCACCTCGGTGTACCAGGCGGCGGCCGCGGCCGGGTCCTCGACGTAGCAGTTCACGGTGGCGATGCCTCGAAGCATGGTCTGTTCTTCCCTTCATTCGACGACCGGTTGTCGTCGTCGAATTCAGGATGCCGCACAGAAGTGCTCACCTTCTGACTACTTTCTCGATGAGAATGGAAACGTGCGTGCAGACCGACTCGTCGCCACCCTGCTGCTGATGCAGGCTCGGGGCCGGGTCACCGCGCGCCAGCTCGCCGACGAGCTCGAGATCTCGGTCGCGACCGCCCGCCGCGACCTCGAGGCGCTCTCGGCCGCGGGCGTACCGGTGTATCCGCAGTCAGGGCGGGGCGGCGGGTGGTCGCTGCTCGGCGACGGGCGAACCGACCTGAGCGGGTTCACCGCGTCCGAGGCGCGAGCGCTCTTCCTGCTGCTCGGCCCTCGAGCCGGCGAGTCGACGTCGGCCGCGTCGGCACTGCGCAAGGTCATGCGTGCGCTCCCACCGACGTTTCGCGCCGACGCCGAGGCTGCGGCCGATGCGGTCGTCGTCGAGGCAGGCGGTTGGGGCGCACCCGCCTCGACGCCCGCCGCCGTGCACGCCTTCCAGCACGCGGTCGTCGAGCGTCGCCTCGTCGGGTTCACGTACGCCGCCTGGGGCCGGCAGCCCGCCGACCGCGTCGTGCGACCGCTCGGCCTGGTCGACAAGGCAGGCCGCTGGTACCTCGTCGCCGACACCGACCGCGGCCTTCGCAGCTACCGCGTCGATCGCATGACCGACGTCGAAACCCGTGACGATCGGTTCGAGCCGCCCGCCGGATTCGACCTCGATGCCGCGTGGGCGAGCCTCTCGGCCGAGATCGAGCAGACCCGGGTGCGCACGACGGCGACGGTGCTCGTCGATCCGGCGGTCGAAGACGAGTTCCGTGGCTGGGTCGGGCAGGCCGAGGTCCTGGGAGCGGCCGTCGACGGCCGGGTGATCGTGCGCGTCGCCGGCCAGACCGAGCTCGTGCTCGCGCGCAGGCTCGCGGCGTGGGGCGCCCAGGCCGAAGTCGTCGAGCCTCCGGCGGTTCGGCGGCTGCTGGCCGGCCTCGGCGCCGCCCTCGCGGCGCAGTACGGCGGTGCCGAGACGTCGAGCGGTGCCACGACGTCGAGCGGTGCCGAGGACTCAGGCCACGGCTACGCGTCGGACGACGCGTAGACCCGTTCTCCCTCGACGAACGTCTGCAGCACCCGGGTCGCACCGATCTCCGACGCCGGCGCAGCGAACGGGTCGCGGTCGAGCACCACGAGGTCGGCGAGCTTTCCCACGGCGATCGTGCCGGTGTCGTCGAGGTGGTTCGCGAATGCCGAGCCGGCCGTGTAGGCGGTGAGCGACGTGGCAAGGTCGATCGCCTGCTCGGGGAGGAAGGCGTCGTACTCGCCTTCCTCGTGACCGGGTGCGGCCTTTCGATTGACGGCGACGTGGATCGCCGCGAGCGGATCGGGAGTCGACACCGACCAGTCGCTGCCGGCCGCGAGCACCGCACCCGAGCGCAACAGGTCGCCGAACGGGTACTGCCACGCGTCCCGCGGCGACCCGAGGAACGGCAAGGTCAGCTCGACCATCTGCGGTTCGAGGGCCGCCCACAACGACTGCATGTTCGCCACGACCCCGAGTTCGCGGAAGCGGGCGATGTCGTCGGGGTGCACCACCTGCAGGTGGGCGATGTGGTGGCGGTTGTCGCCTCGCCCGTTGGCGGCGATCGCGTGCTGCACGGCGTCGAGGCATTCGCGCACCGCGCGGTCGCCGATCGCGTGGAAGTGCAACTGGAAGTCGAGCGCATCGAGGCGCGTGGCCGCCTCGTTCAGGATCTCGGGCGGCACGAACGAGATGCCCGAATTGTCGGTGAAGTGCCCGTGCCCGTCGCAATACGGCTCGAGCATCGACGCCGTGAAGTTCTCGGCCACGCCGTCTTGCATGACCTTGATGCTCGACGCGGCGAACCGGCCCCCGCGGTAGCGCTCGCGCCGATCGACGAGCGAGTCGATCTGCTCGAGCCCGGCCGTGCGGTCCCACCAGAGCGCACCGACCACGCGGGCGGTGAGCTTGCCGGATGCCGCGGCAGCGAGGTACGCCGGACCGGGATCGCCCGCATCGCCATAGCTGCCGACGATCGCGTCCTGCCACGCCGTCACCCCGTGCGAGTGCAGATACTCCTGTCCGAGCAGGAGCGCCTCGGTGAGCGTTTCGAGGCTCGTCTCGGGCAGGTGCCGGTTCACGAGCGACATCGCCCCCTCGTGCAGCGTGCCGCTCGGGTTGCCGTCGGCGTCGCGCTCGATGCGCCCGTCGGCCGGGTCGGGCGTGTTCCGGTCGATGCCCGCCAGTCGAAGCGCCGCCGAGTTGACCCACGCGCCGTGGCCGTCGCGGTTCGGCAGGAACGCCGGCCGATCGGGCACGACCCGGTCGAGCGACGCCGCGGTGGGCGTGCCGCCGGGGAACGCCGACATCTGCCATCCTCCGCCGAGCACCCACTCGTCGTCGGGATGCTCGGCCGCGTACTCGGCGATGCGCGCGAGGTACTCGGGCTCGGTGCCCAACGGGGCAAGGTCGCAGCGCATCAGGTCGAGGCCGCCCCAGACGGGATGCACATGTGCATCCTGGAACCCGGGCAGGAGCATCCGGCCGGCGAGGTCGACGACCTCGGTACGTGAGCCGATGAGTTCGCGAACGTCGTCATCGGAGCCGACGGCGACGATGCGGCCGTCGGTGACCGCGACGGCGCTCGCCCGCGAGCGGACCGCGTCCGCGGTGAAGACGGGCCCGCCGGTGAAGACGAGATCGGCGTGGGGCATGGGGTTGGTCCTCTCAGTTGCGTCGGTCGAGTAGCGACGAAGGAGCGTATCGAGACCTGGGATCTCGATACGGCCTGGCGGCCTACTCGATCGGCGGTGATCAGTTTCCGGTCATGGTGCGGGCGATCTGCGTCGCCGAGTCGCCCGCACGCCGCAGCACGAACGCGACGAGCCCGAGCGCGACCAGCGTGAGCACGAGCATGATCGTCGACACCGAGGCGATCTCGGGTCGCAGGCCGCTCCGCAGCGCGCTCAGCACGTAGACGGGCCACGGCGTCGTGCCCGACACCTGCACGAACGCGGCGATGACCGTGTTGTCGAGGCTCAGCGTGAACGACAGCAGGAATCCGGCGAGCACGGCGGGCATCGCGAGCGGCAGCGTCACCCGGCGGAACGTGGTGAGCGGCTTGGCGTAGAGATCCGACGAGGCCTCCTCGAGCTGCGCGTCGAGCCCCACGAGCCGGGCGCGAACGATGTACGAGACCACCGCGGTCGCGAACAGCGAGTGGCCCACGACGAGCCGCACGACGCCGTCGCTGAAGAGCGCGAGGCCGAGGTCCTGACCGAGGAACACGAGCCACGGCAGCAGCGCGACCGCGTCGACGATCTCGGGCGTCACCGAGACGAGCAGCAGCAGGCCGATGAACCAGAAGACCCACTTGCCCGGATGCCGCGCCATCGCGATTCCCGCGAGCGTGCCGAGCACCGTGGCGACCAGGGCGGCGATGGCGCCCGTCTGCACCGAGACCCACACCGCGTCGCGGATCGCCGGCTTCGCGAGCAGGGCGATGAATCCGTCGAACCCGAAGCCGTCCCAGGCGACGAGCAGGCGCCCGGTGTTGAACGCGGACACGATGATGACGATGATCGGGGCGAACAGGAAGAGGAAGACGAGGACGCCCCACACGCTGAGTGCGACATCCGACCACGAACGCTTCACGAAGCGACCTCCTCGGGGACTCGGTCGGCAGCGGCAGGAGCGGTGTCAGCCGCGGAATCGGCGCCCGACGGCGCGGCGGGCGCGGCTCGCGTCGACGGCGGCTCGCCGAGCACCAGCCGGTTGCGGGATCGGAACGGCAATGTCGCGAGCCACACGACGAGCGCGCCGAGCGCGACGGTGACCATGATGACGAGGATGAGCAGGACGGCCATCGCCGATCCGAGGGCCCAGTTCTGCGCGGTCTGGAACTGGCTCGCCACGAGCTGGCCGACCATGTTGCCCTTCGCGCCGCCGAGCACCGTCGCCGTGATGTAGTCGCCCATCAGGGGGATGAAGACGAGCAGGACCCCGGCGATGACACCCGGGCGAGCAAGCGGCAGCGTGACTCGCGCGAACGTGCGCCACTTGCCGGCACCCAGGTCCTTCGACGCCTCGCGCAGCGGGTTCCCGACGCGGTCGAACGCGACGTAGAGCGGCAGGATCATGAGGGGGAGGTAGTTGTAGACCACGCCGATGAGCACGGCCGTACGTGTGTACAGGATGTCGAGCGGGCCGTCGATGACGCCCACGCCCTGCAGCAGCGTCGAGAGCCAGCCCTCGGGGGCGAGGATCACCTGCCAGCCGATCGTGCGCACCAGGAAGTTCGTCCAGAACGGCACCATCACGAGCGCGAGGAGCAGGCCGCGTCGCGACGGCGGCGCCTTCACCGCCATCCAGTACGCCACCGGCAACCCGATCACGAGACACAGCGCCGTGCCCGCGAGGCCGATCCAGAGCGTGTTCAGGAACGTCGTGAAGAACGTCGGCGAGAGCGCCTCGAGATACCGGTCGAACGAGAGCACGTCGTTCGCGTGCGTGCCGAAGATGCCGGGCTTGTAGCCGAAGCTGAACCAGACCACCATCGCCACGGGCGCCACGAAGAAGGTGACGAGCCACGCCCACGCCGGAATCGCGAGGGCGAAGCGCGGCATCCGCGAACTACGCACCGGCGGCGGCCTTCGTCTTGTTCCAGATGTCCACGCGAGCCTGCTGCGCGTCGTTCACCTCGCCCTCGCGCATGGTCGCGATCTGCTCGGGCGTGAAGAACACGAGGTCGAGCATCGGCAGCTCGGCCTCGGCCGCCGCCGCCTCGATGCCCTTCGCGCCCGTGTGGTAGCCGATGTAGTCGAGCTGCAGCAACTGGTTCTCGGGGGTGAGCACGTAGTCGATGAACGCGTGCGCGGCCTCGGGGTTGGGTGCGCCCGTCGCGATCGCCCAGTTGTCCATCCAGATCTCGGTTTCGGGGCCCGGGAACACCCACTGCCACCGGTCGGGGTCGGGGCTCTCGAGGATGCCGATGCGGGCATCGCCGTTCCACGACTGCATGAGCACGTGCGTGCCCTGCGGGATCGCCGCGCCGCCCGGGTACGAGTCGAACGCCGAGATGTTCGGCGCGAGCGTGTTCACGAGGAAGTCCTCGGCCGCGGCGAGGTCGCCCGCGTCGGTCGTGTTCCAGTCGATGCCGTTGGCCCAGAAGTACATGCCCGTCAGGTCGCCCGGGTCGTCGAGCACGCTCGTCTTGCCGCTCGCCTCGTTCTGCGCGGCGTCGAGGAAGTCGGCCCACGAGGTGAGCTCGCGCGTGATGACGGTCTTGTCGTAGACGAAGCCCGTCGTGCCCCACGCCTTGCAGATCGAGTAGGCGTTGTCGGGGTCCCACGCGCGCCCGAGGAACGCCGGATCCATGAACTCGAGGTTCGGGATGAGGTCGAGGTTCAGCTGCTGCAGCAGGCCGTTCTCGATCATCTGCGGGATGAACACGCCCGTCGGCACCACGATGTCGTAGCCCGACGTGCCCTTCGCCGCGACGAGCTTCGAGATGAGCTCCTCGTTCGAGCCGAACGAGTCGAGGGTGATCGTCGGGCCGAGCTCGTCGGTGAACGCGGTCAGCACGTCGGGGTTGTCGTAGTCGCCCCACGTGTAGATCGACAGCGCGTCCTCGAGCTCGGCGCCGACGGCCTGGGGTGCGCTCGAGGTGCCGCCGCCCGTGCTGCACGCGGCGAGGAGGCCGGTGGCACTCGCCGCCGCCGCGAAGCTGAGGAAGCGCCGCCGGGAGAGCTCGCTGCGGATCACCTTCGCCGCGCTCTCACTGGCGAGGATGCGGACGGGCGTGCGGGTGTGGGTCATCTCGGTCTCCATGGGGACTGGGTGGGTGGGATCGGTCAGAGCGTGGGCGGAGCGACGTGGCCGGCCGCGGCTGCGGCGTCGTCGGCCGGGAAGAGCCGCACGCTCCCGGCGCTCCACGTGCACACGACCGCGTCGCCGAGGGCGAGGCCCGGCGCCTCGGGAGTGGGGCGACGCACGATGAGGCTCTGGTCGTCGCCGAGCCGCACCAGGAACTGCATGGTCTCGCCGAGGTGCGAAAGGCCGATCAGCTCTCCCCGGGCGGCATTGACGGCGGCGGATGGCTCGCCCGCGACATCCGCTTCGATGCGCACATTCTCGGGGCGGACCGCAGCCTGCCCGCCGTGCCCGTCGACCAGGTCGGCGCGTGTGCCGCGCACCAGGGCGTGCGGTGACTCGACGGCTGCGCCGCCCTCGACGACCGTGCCGCGGAAGAAGTTCTGCTGCCCGACGAACGCGGCCACGTACGCCGAGGCCGGGCGCGCGTAGACGGTGTCGGCATCGGCGAGCTGGTCGATGCGGCCGTCGCGCATGATCGCGATGCGGTCGCTCATCGACAGCGCCTCGCCCTGGTCGTGCGTGACGAACACGAACGTGATGCCGAGCCGTGATTGCAGGAGCTTGAGCTCGAGCTGCATCTCTTCACGCAACTGCCGGTCGAGCGCACCGAGCGGCTCGTCGAGCAGCAGCACCGACGGGCGGTTCACGAGGGCCCGTGCGAGCGCGACGCGCTGCTGCTGCCCGCCCGAGAGCTGGGTGGGCTTGCGGTCGGCGAACCTGCGCATCTGCACGAGGTCGAGCGCCTCGGAGACCTGCTCGCGGATCGCCGACTTCGGCGTGCGGCGCTGCTGCAATCCGTACGCCACGTTCTCGGCGACCGACATGTGCGGGAAGAGCGCGTAGGCCTGGAACACCGTGTTGACGTTGCGGCGGTAGGGCGGGGTGCCCAGCACGGATCGTCCGGAGATGCGGATGTCGCCGGCATCGGGCTGCTCGAATCCGGCGATCATGCGCAGCGTCGTCGTCTTGCCGCAGCCCGACGGGCCGAGCAGCGAGATGAACTCGCCCGCCTCGATCGTGAGCGACATGCCGTCGACCGCGGTGGCCTGGCCGTAGTGCTTGGTGACACCCTCGAGCACGACGGTGCCCTCGGATTCGGCCCGGTTCATGGGGGAGGCCGCCCGGGCCTCGGTCGTCGCCGCTGTCACCTGATGGCACCTCCCGGTTCGCTGCACGCCACGTCGCGTCCGGCCATTCAATCCGCGACGGCTCCGCGAAGGCAATGGCCGCAGCGAGAACCGGACGAACCATCGGCCTCGCAAGGAGAACCCGACAGTCCGTCCGGTGTGCTCACGGCGCCGCTGCACCCGGCTGGATCACCCGGCCCGGATCACCCGGCCCGGATCACCCGGCCCGGATCACCCGGCCCGGCGAGCGAGGCGGCGGGCCCGGGCGTCGATTCCCCCTGCCAGGAGGGCCAAGCCGACCGCGGCGAGGAAGAGCCCCGCGGGAACGCCCCCACCGACCTGCGAGAAGAAGAGCAGGGGAACCTGCACGAACGGCAGCGGCAGCGCGATCCACAGCGAGACCCGGCGGGCCCGAACGAGCGAGACGCAGAGGGCGATCGCACCGACGAGCCAGAGGGCGTTCGCGAGCATCGCGACGGCGGGGAAGAACTCGAGGTCGATGCCGTTCACGGCACTCGTGATCGTGCCCACGGTCAGCAGCACGGTGCCGGTCGCGGCGGTCACTGCACCCCAGCTCGAACGCGCGTGGCGGGCCAGCCCGAGGAACAGCACCGCGAGCGCCCAGAGGCTGACGGTGAACATCGCGAGGATGACCCGGGTGCGCGGGTCGATCGCCGGGTCCTCGTCCTGCGGGAAGAGGAACTGCAGCACGCCGATGATGATCGACAGCGCGCCGGCCGTGATCGCCGCAGCGCCCGCGAGGCGGGTGCCGACCAGGCCGATGAGCCGGCCGTCGCGGGGGAAGACCGGCACGGGCCGGCCGGAAGCGACGGCCGGAGCGGGAGCGGAATCGGAGACGAGAGGGGGCATCGGAGGCCTTTCACTGGATCGGAGGCGCCGGGCGGGGTTCGACCGGCCGGAATCGAAGCTAGATTCGGCCGCTGCGCCACGGCATCGGCCGCGGGTCGACGGATGTCGCGACCTCGGTCGGCCGCAATGTCGACCTTCGTCGCTGTCCGCAGGCGACCGGCCCGCCCTAGCATCGGATCGTGACGAGCGAACAGGGCGCGGGATGGAGGCGGTGGACGACACCGCTCGACCTCGCGATCGCGGCCGGCATCGGACTCTGGGCGGTGCTCGAAGCGGTGCTCGTGCCCTCGTCGAACATGGCCGCGCAACTCGGCTTCGCCGTCGCGGTCTCCGCCCCGCTCGTCGTACGGCGGCGATTCCCGGCCGCCGTCATGCTCGCGATCGCCGCCGCCCTCGTCGTGCACGCGGCGCTGAGCGGCCCCGACGCGACGTTCAACCCGTTCCCGAGCCTGCTCGTGGCGACCTTCACGGTCGCCGAACGAGTCGCCGCATGGTGGGCCGCCGCGCTGCTCGGCGTCGTGCCGGTCGCGGCCATGCTCGGCGCGCACGCCCTCGGGTACTTCGGTTCGCCCGGCATCGAGCACGCGGGCACGATCTTCCTGGTCTTCTTCGTGGGGGCGACCTGGGCGGCCGGCCGTATCGTGCGGCACCGGGCGCTCGCGGTGCAGCGCACGCGCGAGGACTCCGACCGGCTCGCGAGCGACTCCGTGGCTGCCGAGCGTGTGCGCATCGCGCGCGAGCTGCACGACATCGTCGCCCACGCGCTCTCGATCGTCACCCTGCAGGCGGGCGCGGCCGAGCAGTTCCTCGACAAGGATCTCGAGCGCGCCAGGCACCATCTCGCGTTGACCCGTCGCACCGCGCAAGGGGCGCTCGACGAGATGCGGCACCTGCTCGGCGTCCTGCGTGAGGACGACGCGGTGTACGCCCCGCAACCCGGCCTCGGGGGGATCGCCGAACTCGTCGCCGAGACCGAAGCGGCCGGACACGAGGTCCGCCTCGAACTCGACCCCTCGCTCGATGCCGCCCCCGAAGGGCATGCCCTCGCGGTGCATCGCATCGTGCAGGAATCGCTGACGAACGTGCGCAAGCACGCGCCCGAGGCACCCGTCGACGTGCGCGTGCGCCGGCACGGCAGCGGCATCGACGTCGAGGTCGTGAACGGTGCGGCCGCGCGGGGGCTGCCCGCCCAGGCCGGCGGCGGCCGCGGGCTTCCGGGCATGGGGGAGCGGGTGCGGGTCTACGGCGGCGTGCTCGAGGCCGGGCCGCTCGACCACGGCTGGCGCGTGCGCGCGACCCTGCCGCTCGGGGAGGGCGTGTGACCGCCCGGGAGCCGCGGCTGCTCGTCGTCGACGATCAGGCTCTCGTGCGCTCGGGCATCGTCGGACTCCTCGAGGCGGCCGGCCTCGAGGTCATGGGCGAGGCATCCGACGGGTTCGAGGCGATCGAGCAGGCACGGCGGCTTCGGCCCGAGGTCGTGCTCATGGACATCCGCATGCCCGGCCTCGACGGCATCGAGGCGACGGCACGGCTCATGGCGATGCCCGAACCGCCGCGCGTGCTCGTGCTCACGACGTTCGACCTCGACGAGTACGTCTACCGCGCGCTCCAGGTCGGGGCCTCCGGCTTCCTGCTCAAGGACGCACCGCCCGATCGGCTCGTCGACGCCGTGCGCACGGTCGCTCGCGGCGAGGCGCTGCTCGCCCCCGCGCTCACCCGGCGGCTCATCGAGCGGTACCTCGCCGCGCCGGCACCGGGCGTGCTCGCCGCGCCGGCGACCGAGCTCACCCCGCGCGAGCGCGAGGTCTGGCAACTCATCGCCGAGGGCCTCTCCAACCACGAGATCGGCGCGCGGCTCTACCTCAGCGAGGCGACCGTGAAGGCGCACCTCACGCGGCTGTTCGTGAAGCTCGACGTGCGCGACCGGGTGCAGGCGGTCGTCGTCGCGTACGAGTCCGGTCTCGTGCGGCCCGGCGCGCAGCGCGCGACGCACTGATCCTTCGCCCACGGCAGGGTCGGGTGTCCGCTCGAGGGCTGCTCGAGCACGAGTTTTCCGTCGCGCAGAAGAACCGGGAAAGTTCACCCCCGAATTCGTCGGGGTGGGTTGTCGCGCCGGGCGCAGAGTGGGTTCACAGCACCCGCACCAACCACCGAAGGAGCACGACGATGAGCACCGACCGCCCCGGCGACCAGACCCAGACCGCAGCCGAGCTGCAGCTCGAGTGGGACGCGAACCCGCGTTGGAGCGACATCCGCCGCGACTACACCGCCGACGACGTCATCGCCCTCCGCGGACCCGTCCGCGAGGAGCGCACGCTCGCGAAGCGCGGTGCCGAGAAGCTCTGGGAGAACATCCAGAAGAACACCGGCAACGCCTTCGAGCGCATGGAGGACCCCGAGTGGTCGGCCGCGCTCGGCGCCCTCACCGGCAACCAGGCCGTGCAGCAGGTGCGCGCGGGCCTCAAGGCCATCTACCTCTCGGGCTGGCAGGTCGCAGCCGACGCGAACCTCTCGGGCCAGACCTACCCCGACCAATCGCTCTACCCGGCGAACTCGGTTCCCGCCGTCGTGCGCCGCATCAACAACGCGCTGCTCCGCGCCGGCCAGATCGAGCAGGGGACCGACGACCGCGACTGGATGGCTCCCATCGTCGCCGACGCCGAGGCCGGCTTCGGCGGCCCACTCAACGCCTACGAGCTCATGCACCAGATGATCGAGGCGGGCGCGGCCGGCGTGCACTGGGAGGACCAGCTCGCGAGCGAGAAGAAGTGCGGTCACATGGGCGGCAAGGTGCTGATCCCGACCTCGCAGCACATCCGCACGATCAACGCGGCACGACTCGCGGCCGATGTCGCGGGTGTCCCGTCGATCATCATCGCTCGTACCGACGCACTCGCCGCCACCCTGCTCACGAGCGACCACGACGAGCGCGACCGGCCGTTCGTCACCGGTGAGCGCACGGCCGAGGGCTTCTACGAGGTGCAGAACGGCATCGAACCGGTCATCGCCCGCGGCCTCGCCTACGCCGAGTACGCCGACCTGCTCTGGGTCGAGTCGGCCGAGCCCGACCTCGACCTCGCCCGCCGCTTCGCCGAGGCCGTGCACGCGAAGTTCCCGGGCAAGCGCCTCTCGTACAACTGCTCGCCGTCGTTCAACTGGAAGCGCCACCTCGACGACGACCAGATCGCGAAGTTCCAGCGAGAGCTCGCATCGATGGGCTACGCGTTCCAGTTCATCACCCTCGCGGGCTTCCACTCCCTGAACCACGGCATGTTCACGCTCGCCAAGGACTACTCCGAGCGCCACATGTCGGCCTACGTCGAACTCCAGGAGGCGGAATTCGCCTCGGAGGCGGCCGGCTACACCGCCACGCGCCACCAGCGCGAGGTCGGCACCGGCTACTTCGACCAGATCGCCACGGCGCTGAACCCCAACAGCGCCACCCTCGCCCTCGTCGGATCGACCGAGGAAGAACAGTTCAACCACTGATTCATCCGCGGGTTGAGGAGGCGGGCCCGCCGCCGTCTCGAAACCCACGCCACGAACGGCCAGGTTTCGAGACGGCCCTGGCGGGCCTCCTCAACCCGCGAAGGCAAGGAGACAAGACCATGAACACCACACCAGCCATGACGCTCGAGCGCGAACGAACGGATGCCGCGACATCCGCTCGTCGCATCGAACCGCAGCCGACGACCGGAAGCTTCCAGACCGTCGACCCGCGGATCGAGATCACCGCGCCCCTCGGCGCGCGGTACGACGAGATCCTGACCCCCGAGGCCCTCGCGTTCGTCGCCGAACTGCACGACCGCTTCGCGCACACCCGGCACGAGCTGCTCGCGGTGCGCCTGCAGTCGCGGGTCGACGCCGCGAACGGCCGCGACCCGAAGTTCCTGCCCGAGACCGAGTGGATCCGCAACGACACGTCATGGCGTGTCGCGGGCGGCGCACCGGGCCTCGAGGACCGTCGCGTCGAGATCACCGGGCCCACCGATCGCAAGATGGCGATCAACGCGCTGAACTCGGGTGCGAAGGTGTGGCTCGCCGACCAGGAGGATGCCACGAGCCCCACCTGGGCGAACGTCATCGAGGGCCAGCTGACCCTGCGCGACTTCCTGCACGGCAGCCTCGAGTACACGAGCCCCGAAGGCAAGGAGTACCGCGTCACGGCCGAGGAGACGCCCACGATCGTGATGCGCCCGCGCGGCTGGCACCTCGTCGAGAAGCACCTGAAGTTCCACGACCGCGCCGGGCGTGCGATGCACGCGTCGGGCTCGCTCGTCGACTTCGGCCTCTACTTCTTCCACAACGCGAAGGCGCTCATCGAGGCCGGCCGCGGACCGTACTTCTACCTGCCGAAGCTCGAGAGCCACCGCGAGGCGAAACTGTGGAACGACATCTTCGTGTACGCGCAGACCGCCCTCGGCATCCCGCAGGGCACGGTTCGTGCGACGGTGCTCATCGAGACCATCCAGGCGGCTTTCCAGATGGATGAGATCCTCTACGAGCTGCGAGACCACTGCGCCGGCCTCAACGCCGGCCGCTGGGACTACATCTTCTCGATCGTGAAGACGTTCCGCAGCCGCGGCCGTCGCTGGGTGCTGCCCGACCGCAAGTCGATCACGATGACGGTGCCGTTCATGCGGGCGTACACCGAGCTGCTCGTGCAGACGTGCCACAAGCGCGGTGCACATGCCATCGGCGGCATGAGCGCGTTCATCCCGAACCGCCGCGACCCCGAAGTGACCGAGCGCGCGCTCGCCGCGGTCTCGGCTGACAAGCGTCGCGAGGCCGGCGACGGCTTCGACGGCACGTGGGTGGCTCACCCCGACCTCATCCCGACGGCGCGCGCCGAGTTCGACGCGGTGCTCGGCGACCGGCCGAACCAGGTCGACCGCCTGCGCGACGACGTCGAGGTGACGGCGGCGCAGCTGCTCGACATCCCGTCGGTCGGCGGCGAGGTGACCGAGGCCGGGGTTCACGACAACGTCTCGATCGCGATCCGCTACATCGAGTCGTGGCTGCGCGGCACGGGTGCGGCGGCCATCGACAACCTCATGGAGGATGCCGCGACCGCCGAGATCTCGCGTTCGCAGGTCTGGCAGTGGCTCAACGAGAACACCGTGACGGCCGAGGGCACGCGCATCGACCAGACGTCGATCGTGCGCATCATGGCCGCAGCGGTCGCCGAACTGCCCCGCTTCGAGGGTGACCGGTTCGACGATGCGATCTCGGTGTTCCGCAGCGTGGCGCTCGAGCCCGAGTTCCCGACGTTCCTGACGGTCGGGGCGTACGCGCGGCACCTGTGAGCTGCTGAGCCACGGCTTCGCTGACTGGGCGGGCCCGTTCAGGTCGATTCCGGAGAACCCGGAGGTGCGACGGCCTGGGCGGGCCCGCCCGTCTGCTTCGGGGGCGAGTGGCATGCGCCACTCGCCCCCGAAGGCCTGGATCAGCCGCAGCTCTTCGCTGCGTAGTCGGCGCTCACCTCTCCCGTCCGGCCGGCTCCGGCCGCCGCGACGTCCACGGTCCCCGCGTCGACCGCGGTCGCGCGCCTGGTGTACGTCTCGACGATCGAGGCGCCGGGCTGGACATCGGTCACCGTGCGCTTGCCATACGCGGTCGACAGGGTGATGTCGACGGGGACGGTGTCGTCGTTCGTCGCACGAACCTCGAGATACGCCTTGTGCACCGAGCAGCGCACCTCAGCGGTCGCACTGACCTCGAGCTCCTCCTTCACGCGGATGTTGCGGTAGTGGACCGTCTCGCCGCCCCCGTGGTTCTGGACGCCGATGAAGCCCTGCGCCAGGTCGCGCGCAGGATCGGTGCTCGTGAACTCGTTCACGACCGTGCCGTTCAGGACCACCGTGATGGTCTGCCCCTTCACGATGATCTCGTACGCGTTCCACTCGCCCACCGGGTTGAGCGCCTCTTTCACGGCAGCAGGATCGGCGCCCTGGAACGTGTAGATGGCACCGGTCGTACGGTCGGGCGCATCGCTCGCGTCGATCTGGATCTCGTAGCCCTTGTTCACCGCGACCCACGGGTCGGTCCCCGGGTTGGGGAAGCCGACGAACACGCCGCCGTTGTGATCCTGCGTGAGCTTCCAGTCGAGCTTGAGACTGTACTCCCCGAGCTCCTGAGCGGTGTGCCAGAGCAGCCCCATGCCACCGTGGGTCTGCAGCGTGCAATCGGCCGTCCGGCCGAACCCGCCCGCGCCGGCGAGCCGCCAGTTCTCGAAGCTGGCGAGCGTTCCGTCGAAGAGGCCGGTGTAGCCCTCCTCGACCTCGGCGGGCGCGCAGATGTCGCCGCCTCCGCCGACGGAGAGCATGTCGATGTTGACGTGCCCGTCGTCGCCGGTGTCGTACCTGAGCGCGATGGTGCTCGTGCCCGCAGGGAGGTCGATATCGCGAGTGACCGTCTTCCACGTCTTCCAGTCACCCGTGCTCGGCAGCGCCCACGGACCGACCTTCGTCCCGTTCACGTACAGCGAGAGCTCCTTCATGCCTTGGAACGGGTTCGGCCCGTTGGCGTAGCGCAGGTTGACCGGATGGGTCCCGGCCTCGTCGGCCGTCACCGAGAAGGATGCCCCGGCACCGATGTTGCCGAGCCCGTCGACGAACCCGGAGCCCGAGAAGCCGTTGTGCTCGATGTCGATGCCCGCGGTACCGAGGAGTGCAGCCTCCTCGGCTTCGTACCAGCCTCGGTCGGCGGGAGGCACGTACCCCGGGAGGGTGTTCAGCGTGTACCACGCCTCGGTGCTCCACAGCTCCTGGCCGGTCTCCGACACGAACGGCCGCGGCGAACGCAGGTGCACGACGCGGTTCGGCTTGAGGCCGTCGAGGCTCACCGTGACGGTCGTTCGATCCTCGGACACCTCGGCGCCGGTGACGCGCAGCGGCTCCTCGTCGATCTTCGGCCCGCCGTAGCTGGTCGTCGGCACGTATCGCCATTGCTCGGCACGATAGGCCTTCGCGATGTTCGCTGCGGTCTCCTCGGAGATCGGTTCGGTGTACGCGATCTCGAACCCGCCCTCGACGATACGAACGGACGTCATGTCGAACGTGCTCTCGCTCACCGGCGAGAGCTTCTGCAGCCCGAACCGGAGCTTGCCCGATTCGCCCCAGTTGCCGCCCTCGCCGGTCCCGCCGACGTAGAGCGCACCGTCCGGTCCGACGATCACCCGGTTGACGCCCGACTCGAGGCCGGCGGAGTGACGGAAGACCGCGCCCTGGTACTCCCCGTCGACCTCTTCGATGAACGCGCGCTGCAACCCGCCGTAGGTCACGTCACCGAACAGCATCTGGCCGGCGAAGGGTCCCTCGTCGAGGAGGATCGGCGTGCTCGGCGAGTTGCCGATCTCGTTCTGGGGGATCCAGACGACGGGCTGGGTCACCGGCTTGGCGTCGAACGGCCCGGCCGGGTTCGTGAAGTGGTTGAAGAACCGGTCCTGCTCGACGTGCACGAGCTTCGAGGCAGGCAGCCAGGCGCCCTGATTGTCCATGGCGAACAGCTCGTCGTCGGGACCGAAGGCGATGCCGTTCGGGGTGCGCAGGCCGCCGGCGACGTAACTCACCTCTCCGGTCGCCCGGTCGACCTTCAGCGTGGTTCCGCGGTTCGGTGCGGGCTGCGGATTGGTGGTCGCCCCACCGTTGTTGATCGCAACCGACAGGTTCACGTAGAAGTTCTCGTCGTCATGGACGAGACCGAAGGCGAACTCGTGGAAGTTCCCGCCGTAGGGCCACTCCGCCAGTTTCGTGTGCACGTCGTAGAAGCCGTCGCCGTCGGGGTCGCTGAGTTCGGTGAGCTGGTGCCGCTCCGAGACGTAGATCTTGTCGCCGATGACGTCGACGCCCATCGGGTTGAGCAGGTCGGTCGCGACCTTCGTGACCTCCACGTCGCCGGGCCCGGTGGCATCGATCACGTTGTCGAGCAGGAACACCTCCCCGGGCTCCGCGCCCGGCACCCATCCGCCGGAGCTCACGGAACCGGTCGTGGCCACGACGAGACGATCGTCGTCGGTGAAGTCGAGGCCCGAGACCTTCGGTTCGAACCCGGCGGGACGGAGGTCGATGAGGTCGTAGTCCGGATTGACGGTGTCCAGCCGCAGGCCGTCGCCCGCCGTATCGGTTGCTCCCTCGCAGTACTTGGTGCCGGGAGCGGTCACCCGCACGACGTTCGCGTCGGTGCTCAGCACGCTGTTCGGTACGACCTCGAACGCCGCGGCGCCGGGCCGACGCCACTCGAGCTTCAGCATCTGGCCGTACTTGTCTTCGAAGTGCTCGATGAAGAGCGAGTGGCTGCCCGCGGTGAGCGTCTTCGTGCCGTCGACCGCCGTCGGGGCCTGGAGCCCGTCGTTGTCGATGATGCGCTCCCCGTCGAGTGTCAGCCTCGAGCCGTCATCGCTCGTGAGGCGGAACGTGTAGTCGCCGTCGGCCGGCACGTTGAGGTTCGCGATCACGTGCGTGACGAAGTAGTCGGTGCCGCCGAAGTCGGCGTCCGTGACGAAGTTGATCGTTTGCATCAGCTTGTCGACGTTCGGCGTCGTTCCCGACTTCAGCGTGCACAGCTGGGTCATTCCGGGCGGCACGTTGAACGTGCGGAGCGTGACCCCGGGCTCCTGCTCCGGCAGCTCTGCCGAAGCCGGTGCGGCCGCTCCCGCGACCGTCAGCACACTGGCGATCGCTGCGAGGGTGAGCGCTCCAGCGCCGAGGCGGGAACCGAACCGGCGTCGCACCGGCGGACTTGCGGATACAGGCATCATCGCTCCTTTGGTCGATCGTGACGCGTCGACGAAGCGAGTCACTGCCACCTTCGCCAACAACAAACGTCCAGAGCCTAGGCGGCTTTCGCACGTGCCGTCTACAGGTTCCGCCAGCTGAGCTTCGAAAATCAGCGACAGGTGTGCGACTTGTGATTGTTCAATGTCAATTCAAAGAGAGGGGCAGCCGCAGGACGATGGCACAACTCAGGAGAATTGGCGCCATCACCTCCCGTGAGGGTGGGATGGCGCCCATTCTCCTGAGCCGAGCGCGGCCGGCGCGACGAGAGCGCGGCCGGCGCGGCGAGAGCGCGGCAAGTGCGCCGAGAGTGCGGCGCCCGTCAGCGCAGCGGCACCTTGACGTCGCTGCCGCCCTCGGGAGTGAGCCGGGCGTTCATCTTCACGAGCGAGGGCGTCGGCACGAACCCGCCGGCGAACAGCGCCTCGCCCTGGCGGAACCACGGTGACCGGGCGAGCAGCGACGCCGGCGCGTAGCCGAAGTACGTGCCGACCTCGGCGAGGTCGACCGGCGAGGTCATCTTCATGAGCGCGAGGTTGTCGCACTGCGACAGGATGCCGGGATGCACCTTCGAGGGACGCTGGGTCGACAGCAGCAACCACAGGCCGAACTTGCGCCCCTCGGCGGCGATCTGCACGATCCGCTCGCGCACCGCGATCGCGAGGGGCGAGTCGAGCAGGGGTGAGCAGAGGTTGTGGGCCTCGTCGATGACGAGCAGCACGGGGCGTCGTTCCTCGCGCCGCTCCCAGAGGTCGTCGAGCAGCGAGAGGGCGACCACGAGCTGCTGCTCGGGCGTCGAGAAGCCGCCGAGGTCGAGCACGGTGGCATCGGGACGTTGCGCGACCACGTCGGTGACGGCGGTCTGGTCGCCGGCCCACACCTCCCAGTCGAGCACGCGGAGGTTCTCGATGCGATCGGCGAGCGGGTGCGTGTCACCCGATCCCTGTGCGGCCTGGATCATCGGCAGCATCTGGCCGATGTCGCCGACGCGCACGACTTCCTGCAGGTGGATGAGCGTGTTGTACTCGTCGCGGTCGGCGATGGGGTCGAGTCGCAGCACCGCGGCCTTCGACGGCAGGTTCATGTCGAGGAATCGCGCTCGCAGGCCGCCGTCTCCTTCGCCGCGGGGGCGGAGCACGCGGATGTCGCGTTGCGCGAGCGCATCGGCGGTAGGGCCGCCCGCGTCGGGGTTGAGCTCGCCGAGTCGCACGAAGTCCGAGTTCGGGTCGAAGATCACGACCGGCAGGGCCGTGTGCGCGACGAGCTGCTCGAGCACGACGCCGAGCGCGTAGGTCTTGCCCGAGCCGCTCTGCCCGCACCAGAATGTGTGCCGGTTGAATCGGTGGGGCAGCAGCTTCGCCGCACCGCCCGGGTCGGTCAGGTTCGTGCCGACCTCGAGCAGGGCGCCGGTGGTCGCGTGCAGCATCGCGATGGTGGCCGCGTCGACCTCCTCGACCGTGCCCACCTCGAACGGGTGGCTGCGAGCGGTGTCGAGCCCGCCGTCGATGAGCACCCCGATGAGTCGCCCTCGGAGGCGGGCGGGCGGCGACTCCGTGCGCTCCTCGACGAGCGCGAGCTGCCGTTCGCCACCGCCCGAGACGATGACGAGCGAACCGGCGATGAGGTTCGAGCCCGAGGCGTCGCCGACGAGGAACGAACGTCCGTCGTCGGAGCGGGCGATCGGCGGGGTCGCTGCATCCATGCGCCGATCATCCCACTCCTGCGGCGATGCTTCCGGTAATGCCGCTTCAGACGCGACGGCCGGCTGCTAGCAGACCTCCATGAGCTGGATGCCGTGACCGGTCTGGCGCTTGTCGAGCACGGCTCCGTTCGAGTTGCAGATGGCATTCACGAGAAGGGCGAACCCCTCGCCGCCCTGGAAGTTTCCGTTCTCGCCTGGGAGTCCGGCGCCCTGAACCGTGCCCGGCGGGACGAACGCCCAGACCTGCGCCGCCCCCGGGAAGACGCTGGGCAGCCACGCCCAGTTGCCGTGGATGATGGGGCCGTCGGTGCAGACGGCACCGCATGCAGCGGGCGGCTTCGAGACGTTGACACAGTCGAGCGCGTTCGCCGCGGTGGGAATGAACACGAACGCCGCGGTCAGGCCGATCGCCGCGAGTGACTTCTTGAACATGCTTCCTCCGTCGTTGCGTTGGATACAGCAGAAGGTCGAGACCCGCAGCAGGGTTGGGCCCGTTCACCGACGCTACTCAGCACCGAGGATTTGTCAACATCTTTCGGCGCCGTGGAACCCGACGACCACTGCCGACGGAGTGAGCCCTCGCGGCGGGCCCAACGTCGTCCGAAGCCTCAGTACGCGGCTCCGGCGAGCGAACCGGTGACCTCTCCGGCGGGGTCGAAGATGGTGCACGAGACGACCCGATCGTCGCGGAACTCCCACGAGTCGGCTGTCGGCAGGTACCAGCCGATGTCGAGGCTCGACGACTCGTACGGCAGGCCGACGAAGGACTCGAACTCGGCGAGACATCCGTCTTCGGCGGCGGTGGTGATCGCCTCGTCACCCGGGAACTCGCCGTCGTCGAGCTGGAAGTCGAAGTAGACCTCGTCGTTATGCGGCTCGCTGCACGGCACGACCGGAACGGCTTCGACCTCGGCGTCCTCCTGCATGGTGAGGCAGTCGCCGACGCGAAGCGCGAAGACGTCGGCCTCGCCCCCCTCGATGATCTCCTGCGTGGTCTCGTCGCGCTCGGGCTCCGGGGCCGACAAGAGGGAGCCGAGCGCGCTGCATCCGGTAAGGGGCAGCGCGACGGCGACGGCGGCGCCGATGACGAGCAGGCGGGTGAGGGAACGACGTGCGGGCATGCGGAACTCTCTCGGTTCGAGTAGGGGGGTGCTGCGGGTGCCGGAGCGGCACATGGCGGCGCAAGCCTATCGGCCGGCCGTCGGCGCGGGCGATGGGTTGCGATCCCCATCGCGAGGTCGTGCGCCGCACTGCTCGCAAGCCGGTTCTACGCAGCCGCCGTCGACCCGGCTGTCGAGCTCGTCGCCGCCGCGCGCCGCGCGATCCACCAGGTGCCGAGCCCCGAGCCGAGGAAGATCGCGGCGAGCGTCGCCCAGCCCGCGAAGCCGTGCGCGATCGCGGTCGCGTTCACCACGATCGGTGCCGCGAGCGCGCCGACCGAGTACCCCATCCCGAACACGCCCTGGTAGGCACCTGCCCGCATCGGGTCGGCGAGCTCGAAGCTGAGCCCCCAGCCGCCCGCCTGCGAGAGCACCTCCGCGAACGCGTGGGCGAGTGCTGCGATCACGAGCACGGCGATCGCGAACCCCACGGGCAGGCCGGCCGCGGCCGCGTACACGAGGCACGCGCCGGCCATGAGCCATGCGCTGATCGCCGACACGCGGGCGGCGACGCGGAAGTCGTGCGTGCCCTTCGACAGCGGCACCTGGAAGATGACGACGATCACCGTGTTGAGGATGAGCAGCAGCGCGACGAGCACCTCGGGCGCCGCGGTCTCGTGCGCGATCCACAAGGGCACACCGAGCTCGGCGACGCCGAACTGCATGCCGAAGACGGCACTCAGGGCGGTGAACACGAGGTAGCGCGGGTCGCGCCACGGTGAGCGTCGGCCCCAGTCGCGTCGCGATTCAGCCGCCGCGTCGGCGGTGGCCTCGGCGTCGACCGATCCGGTCGCGGTGGTCACGGCGGCCACCTCGGGTCGCGGCGGCGCATCGACCCGGGCGGGCAGCCTCACGAGCTGGAAGAGCCCGAGCAGGTAGAGCACGCCGGCGCCGACGATGAGCCCGCGATACGCCTCGGCGGTGCCGACGGCGAGGGCGAGGGCGCCGAGCCCCGATCCGACCGCGATCGACAGGTTGGTGACGGTGCGCAGCACCGCGCGCGCGTGCACCCGGCTCTCGCCCTCGAACGCCCGCGCGATGATGGCCGACCGGGTGGAGTTCGCGCCCGACTCGAACGTGCCGCAGATCACGGCGATGACGAGGGCCGAGATGAAGTCGCCGGCGAACACGTAGCTGATCAGGGCGACCCCCTCGATCGCCGTGAACGCGATCACGAGGCGCTTCGCGCTGAAGCGGTCGGCGAGCCATCCGCCGGCGAGCGACGCCACGACGCCTGCCGCGCTCGCCGCGGCGAGCACGATGGCGACCTCGTGCGGCGCGAGGCCCACGATGAACGTGAAGTACAGCACCGTGACGGTGAGGAAGATGCCGCGGCCGACCCTCGAGATGAGCGTTGCACCGACGAGGATGCGCAGCACCGGGTCGGAGACGGATGCGGCGAGCCGGGCGAACAGCCCGGGTCGCGGATGTTCGGGGACGTCGATCGTGCCGGTGTCGGATTCGGGGGCGGAGGTAGGGCTCACGCATCCAGTTCTGGCAGAGACATCCGACCGCCGAAATTGATGTAGCGTAACGCTTCATGTTGCGATACGTGCTGAACGAAGCGGATGTCGCGACGGTGCGCTTCGGCATCTCCCCGCTGTGCGAACTGGGCCTCTCGTTGCGGGCCATCCGCGACCCGTCGCGCTTCCCGCTGCAGCTGCCCTGGCTGCGCCGGACCGAGGCGTCGCGCGCCGACCTCGACCTCGATGCGCTGTTCGCCCTCATCGACGACCGGCTGTGGACCCCCGACTTCCTGAACCCCCGCCCGGCCTCACCGCTGACCCGCCTCGAGGACGAGTTCGAGGTGCTCGCCGACACGCCCCCCGACGAGTTCCTGCGCGACCTCGTCGCGGTGCACGGCCGCGTGCCCGAGGTGTTCGCCGGGCCGCCACGACTCGCCGTGCGACGCATCGTGCGAGCGTTGCGCGAGCTCTGGTCGGCGACGTTCGAGCCGTACTGGCCGCGCATGCGGGCGGTCCTCGAGGCCGACGTCACCTACCGCGGACGGCAGATCGCGCAGGGCGGTCTCTCGGTCATGCTGAACGGCATCTCATCGACGGTCGACTACGCCGACGGCGTGGTCTCGGTGCGCCTCAAGGACCCGAACGATCGCGTGCAGCGCATCGACGGGCACGGCCTCACGCTCGTGCCGACGATGTTCACGCGCCGCGGTTCGGCCCCGGTCGGGGATGGGCCGCCGCTCATCATGTATCCGGCCCGCGGGCAGGGTGCGCTCTGGGAGGCCGAGCGGGTCGCGAATCCCGCGGCACTCGCCGCGATCCTCGGCGAGACCCGGGCCAGCCTGCTCTCAGCCCTCGGTGACCCGGCGTCGTCGACCGAGCTCGGCGTTCGTTTCGGCGTCACCGCCTCGGCGGTGAACCAGCACCTGCGGGCGCTACGCGACGCAGGCCTGCTGATCTCGACGCGCTACGGGCACAGCGTGCTCTACCTGCGCAGCGAACTCGGCACCGCCCTGCTCGAGGCGCGGGCGGGTTGATCTCGCCGGTCGAGTAGCGACGAAGGAGCGTATCGAGACCCGTCGCGAGGTCTCGATACGGCGCTGGCGCGCCTACTCGACCGACGGTCAGGCGGGATCGGGCGCGACGCGCAGCACGACCTTGCCGCGCACGTGGCCGGCCTCGAGCAGGCGATGCGCCTCGGCGCCCTGCTCGAGCGGCAGCTCGCGGTCGACGTGCACGCGCACGGCGCCGTCGTCGATGAGGCGGGTGATCACCGCGAGCGTGCGCGCGTCGGGCACGATCGAGTACCCGGTGGCACGGATGCCGCGTGCCTCGGCCTCGGCGGCCATGGTCGGCCATGACGCGGTGGGGATGTTGACGATGAGGCCGCCCGGGCGCAGCGCGTCGAGCGAGCGGGTGCCGGTTTCGTCGTGTGCGTTGCCGATGAGGTCGATGACGACGTCCTGCTCGCCCGCGACCGCCTCGAACCGCTCGCTCGTGTAGTCGATCACCCGGTGCGCGCCGAGCTCGCGCAGGAACTCGGCATTGCGCGCCGAACCCGTCGTCGTCACGGTCGCGCCGAAGTACGCCGCGAGCTGCACCGCGAAGTGGCCCACGCCCCCCGCACCGGCGTGGATCAGCACGCGCTGCCCGTCGTGCACGCGTGCCGTGTCGACCACGGCGCCCCACGCCGTGAGCGCGGCGAGCGGTACGGCGGCGGCCCGGACGAAGTCGAGCGAGGTCGGCATCGGCGTGACGCTGAGCGACGCCGCCGCGACGAGTTCGGCGTAGCTGCCGGCGGCGCGCGGCACCTTGGCCATGCCGTAGACGCGGTCGCCCGGTTGCAGCGGGTGCGCCGCATAGGGGGTCGCCTCGACGACACCGGCGAAGTCGAATCCGAGCACTGCCGGGAATGCGAGCTCGCTGGCGACGCCGCGCCCGGCGCGGGTCTTCATGTCGATCGGGTTCACGCCGGCGGCGATCACCCGCACGAGCACCTCGTCGATCACGCGTCGCGCGGCGGGGACCTCCGCGAGGTGCAGTTCGTCGGCATCGCCTGTGCGATCGATCACCAGTGCGCGCATCGTCTCGGTCATCTCTGCGGTGTTCTCCGATCCGTCACGTGGGGCGGGCGCCTGTCGCGACATCCGCTGCCCTTCATTCTCGTTCACCAATATGCTGCAGTCAGCGTCGCCGGGTGGCGAGCGGGGGAGGGGCGGAATCGTGCGTCGACTGTTCGGAGTCCTGCGTCTGTTCGCGGCAGTCGCGATCATCGTCGCGATCGTCGGGCAGTTCGCGAACAGCCTCTCGATGGTGCCCGACGCGGCAGCCTTCGTCGTGAACTTCTTCAGCTTCTTCACGATCCTCTCGAATGCGCTCGCGGCGATCGTGCTGCTCATCGGCGCGGTCTACGGACTCCGGGGCGCCGTCGAGCCCGACTGGTACACGTTCGCGCGCGCTGCGATCGTGACCTACATGACCACGACGCTCGTCGTCTACAACCTGCTGCTGCGCGACATCTCGCTCGACCAGGCCACCACGGTGCCGTGGTCGAACGAGATCCTGCATGTGTGGGCGCCGCTGTACCTGCTGCTCGACTGGATCCTCGCGCCCGGCCGGAGTCGCGTGCCGTGGAGCCGGTTCTGGTGGATCGCCGCGTTCCCGATCGCGTGGGTCGTCTACACGATGATCCGCGGCGCGGTCGTGGGCTGGTACCCCTACCCGTTCCTCGACCCCGCCGTCGAACCCGGTGTCGGCTACGACGGCGTCACCGTATACGTCATCGCCATCGCCTCGTTCATCCTGCTCGTCGGCTCGGCCATCGTCGGCCTCAGTCAGGTGCGCTGGCCGTATCGCGCGGCCGACGCGCGGGTCGACGGCGGCGAGTCGCGCGGGGAGCGCGTCGAGGCCTGAGATCGTGGGTTGAGGAGCGACGAAGGAGCGTCTCGAAACCCTGAGGTGGTCTGGCGCGCTCAGGTCTGGCGCGCGCGGTGCAGCCAGCGCGCCACCAGTTGGCCGACCATCATGTTCTGGTGGGCCTGGCCCTCGTCGCGCGCCGACACCATGCCGAGCGGCGCGCCGAGAGCGCCGGCCCAGCGCTCGGCGATCGCGGTCGGGTGCACGGGATCGCGCGGGGCGCCCACCACGAGCGAGCGGATGCCCCGTGCCTCGAGCGCCGCGAGTTCGGCGTCGTCGTGGAACGCACGGTTGCGGGGGATCTCGACGAGACGCATCGCGCGACGCGCTGCGTCGGGCGCCGTGAACTGGCCGAGCAGGCCCTTCGCCCCGGCCGGGGACTCGGCGGCGACCCGTTGGTAGACCGACCGCTCGCGGAACTCATCGGCGCCTCCGGGGCCGGCGTCGATGAGCAACTGGCCGATCACGGGGTATGGGCGCAGGTTGTCGGGCAGCGACCGGTCGTCGAACGCCGGACGGATGAACACCGCACGCTCGATCGGCAGCAGGTCGCCCAGGATCAGGCGGAGCGCGATCGCCGAACCCATCGAGATGCCGATGACGGTGAGCGGGTGGGACGCGTCGAGCGCAGCGCCGGAGGCATCCGTCACCTGATCGCGCACCGTGACCGCGAGCTCGGCGGCGAGGCGGTCGATCTCGAAGTCGGTCGGGCTGCCGACCTCGAGGAATCCACCGTGGGCCCGCACATCGGGCGCGATGATGAGCTCGTCGTCACCGCATGAGGCGCGTACCGGCGAACTCAGCAGGTCGATCGGCTGTCGGCGGTCGGCACCGAGACCGTGCAGCAGCAGCGTCGTCACGCGAGTGCACCCGGGCGATACACCGCTCGGGGGTCCTCGACGGCGGCGGTCGGGCGGATCGCCAGGAGCAGTTCGTCGGCGAGGCGCACGAGGATCGCGATCTGGTCGTCGTCGCGGTCGACCCAACGGCACCGGGGCTCATCGCTCACGGGCACGAAGTCGTCGTGCTGCTCCCAGACGACGAGCGTGCGCTCGGCGCCGAGCACGTACTGTTGCCACCAGACCTGTCGCAGGTATCCGCGTGGGATGCGCCGCCACGGCTTCGACGTGGTCTTGATCTCGCACAGCTCGAGTGCGCCGTTCGGCGCGACGCGCAGGCCGTCGGGGGTCGCGAGGTGGCGGCGCTCGAACTCGGCGTGGAAGAGGAGCGTCGACGGGTCGATGCCGTGCGTGCGGCGCGCCCACTCGGCGATGACGGGCTCGCGCTCGCGGCCGTGGTCGGTGAACCGGCTGCCGCCGAAGCTCGTGCGGGTGCCGTGCAACTTCTCGTACGCCGCCGTGCGCACCGATTCGCGCGTGGCGAGCTTCGCGGCATCGGTCGCGGTGACGCCGCGCGCCCGCGCTCGGAGCCAGGCGACGCGGTCGCCCGCATCTGCCACGACCCGGGTCTCATGCGGGAGTCTCGGCCGCGGCTCCGGGGTTGCGGCCGACCATGCGCCCTCGAGGTCGAAGAGGGCGAACGGGGTATCTGGCACGGCATCGAGCGTACTCGCCGCCGCGGTCATCGGGCAGGGTTCCTGCACAGGGTGTCGCTCAGCCGGCAGGGCCGATGCCCGATTCACGAGCGGCGTGGCCCGTTCGGGCCATTCGGAGGTGGCCCGAACGCGCGATGATCCACGCGGCTGTTCGGAGTGGAATCGGACTCGTCACCAGTTGCATCACCCACACCGAGGAGTCGAAATGCCCACCACCATGACCACCGCGGCCGGTCGGCCGGTCGTCGACGAAACCTCCGCCGAGCGGATCGCCCGCGCATCGATCGCCTTCGGCCGCAAGCGCGGCTACTTCCGCCTCCTGTTCGATGCCGGCCCGGTCGACGCCGCGACCTTCGCACGCCTCGCCGGCGTGAGCGAGCGCCTCGGACGCACCTGGCTCGAGGAGCAGCTCGCCGCGGGCGTGCTGCGCGTCGTCGCCTCGCCCGACGGCGATCACGACGAGCTGCTGCTTCCCGGCGAATACGTGCCGATCCTGCTCGGCGACGATGGCGAGCCCGGCGCGCTCGACGCGCCCGAGCTCGAGGGTGCCCGCGCGATGCTCGACGCACATCGCGCTGCGCTGCCGCCGGCGCTCGCCGCCCTGTAGTCAGGCACCCGGCGCGTTCCTAGACTTGGGGCGTGCAGCCGGAGGATCAGGTCATCCGCTACGCGGAGCACGACGGCGCCTCGATCGCGTGGTCGGCGGTCGGGCAGGGCCCGCCGCTCGTCATCGGCGGCTGGTGGTCGAGTCACCTCGACCTCGACTGGCGCAACCCGAAGTTCCGCCGGTTCGCGGCGGCACTGGCCGAGTACCGGACGGTCATCCGGTACGACCGCCCCGGCGCAGGGGTCTCGGATCGCGGCGCGATGCCCGCGCGCACGCTCGACGAGGAACTCGCCACGCTCGAGGTCCTCATCGATGAGGCGGCGCCGACGCCCGGCACGATCTCGCTGTTCGGTGCGTCCTCGGGAGGCGGGGTCGCCTCGCTGTACGCGGCGCGGCACCCCGAGCGCGTCGAACGGCTCGTGCTCTATGGAACGTACGCGCGCGGCGTCGACCTCGCCCCGCCCGCAGCGCGCGAGACGATGCTCTCGATCGTCGACCGGCACTGGGGGCTCGGCTCCCGGGTGCTCGCCGACCTGTTCCTGCCCGACGCGACCGCCGACGAGCGTGCCGAATTCGCGGAGCTCCAGCGGCGCTCCGCCTCGCGTGAGGTCGCGCTCGCGTCGTTGCGCGCGGTCTACGACTTCGATGCCACGGGTCACCTCGGCGACGTCCTGGCTCCCACGCTCGTGCTGCATCGACGCGACGATCGGGCGATCCCGTTCGCCCTCGGCAAGGAGCTCGCGGGTCGTGTGCGCAACGCCCGCTTCGTCGCGCTCGAGGGCGACGACCACTTCCCGTGGAGGGGCGACTCCGATGCGGTCGTGCGCGAGACGCTCGCGTTCCTCGGCGCGCCCGTCGAGCGGGCGCCCGCCTCCACCACGTCGGGCGGGGCCGCGTCGGTCGGCAGGGCCGGGGCGGCCGGCGCCGCCGCGCGGCTCACCGAGCGTGAGCGCCAGGTGCTGCGCCTCGTCGCGCACGGCGAGACGGACGCCGAGATCGCCGCGCACCTCGTGCTCTCGACGCACACCGTGCACCGTCACATCGCGAACATCCGCACGAAGCTCGGCGTGCCCTCGCGCACGGCCGCAGCCGCTTGGGCGCTGCGCAACGAGCTGATCTGACCGCGGGGGGCGAGCCGATCAGAACCACTTGGCGAACGACTGGTATCGGGAGAATCCCGCGGGTGCGTCGACATCGCCGGGTCGCCACAGCCCGCCGCTGAGCCATCCGTAGGAGTATTGGAAGTGTCCCATATTGCCGCGGAACCCCGATTGGGCGTTCGGGTGGCACATCAACGCGCAGTAGTCCGCAACGGTGGCGCCGAACGCGCGCGCAGACTGAGCGTGGCCGACCGTGGTGTATTGGCTTCCCGGTAGGCCGAGGTCGACGCTGCCCAGCATCTGGTAGACCGCGTGGTGGTCGGCATGGAGGTTGGGGTATCCGGTCGGGGCATCGTTGAAGAAGCCTGCTCCGATGATGTCGCCCTCGACCTGGGTCGGGAAGCGATCGGTGAGGCCTCGGGTCGTCTGCACCGCCCAGAGGACTTCGTCGGGGGTCAACGCGCCCATATCGAAGGAGACGATCGCAGTGTCAGGACCCACGCCGACGTCGAAGGCTGCGGCCTCGATGACTTCGCCGACCTCGTCGCGTCCGAGCGGCACGGGGATCTCTCGACCGCCGAACCGGATCGGGCCACCGGCCAGACGCTCGTCGGGTCCGACTTGGCCGACACCCGCACCATGGATGAACTCATTCCAGCTGTCCATGCGGTGCTTCCTGCACCGCTCGGAGTACTGGAGTCCGGTGGGCTGAGGCTGGGGCAGGAACTGTTGCGAAGCCCATGGGTTGCTCACGGGTCTGCCGTTGCAGTACACCGTCGACTCACCGGTGGTCAGCACGATCAGGACGTCATACAGCCGTGGGTCGTGCATCCCGGAGATCGACCACGCGGCGAACTCATCGTCGGGGTGCGAGATCACGGTGTAGCGCACTGCCCGGCCTGAGTCCGGGAGCCACCACGAGACTCGGCGCGCCGCATCGACGGTCGCGCGAGGCGGAGCATCTCGTCGATCGACGAGGAGCAGCGGGCTGTCGAGCGCGCCGGCAACGGCTCCGGCACTGAGACCGTCGGCGAACTTCAACCCGGTCGCCAGGACGACGCTCTGCGTGGTCGCTTCGAAAAAGCGGTCGGCGACGGCGGCGGCGGTAGCGTAGCGGTTGGGACCCGACACCCGCTCGACCCGACCTCCGGTCATCGTGCGGATCCGTGCTGCGACGACATCGCTGACGACGGCCGGGCCGCCGACGATATAGACGATCGCTGGGCGGAGCCGACGAAGCTGGGCCTCCGTCGATGGCGGCACCGTGTTCGTTGTGACGAGTAGGACCGGTGCCTGCTCGCTCGCCGCCGCCGGGCCCCCGCCGAGGGCGTCGGGGAAGTCGATGCCGGTGGCGACGAACGCCGAGGGAGCGGACCGGAAGAAGGACTCCGCCAGTGCAGCCGCGGTGCCGAAGCGATTGGAGCCCGCGAGCCGCGTCACCGCGGCCGTGGGAACGGCGCTCTTGACGGATTCGAGCACCCCGTCGGAGACGGCGCCGACGCCCCCCGTGATCCAGATGTTCTGCGGAGCCAGGCGAGCCAGCTCCGTGGCGACGCTCGGCGGCAGCGCACGCGACGGGGTGAGGAGTACCGGCCCGCCATGGGCTCCCGCGACCGCCGATGCCGCGAGACCGTCGGGAAAGTTCTCGCCAGTCGCGAGCCAGACGTTCGCCGCGCCCGTGAGGAAGCTCTGCGCCGAGAGTGCGACCGCCGTGTCGTAGCGATTCTGTCCACCGCTTCGCGAAGCAGTCCGGTCGGCCAGCGAGGCGACCGCCGCCAACGTTGTATCGAGTACCGCGCCGCTGCCGCCGACACCGAGCACCGATCCGACCACTCGGTTTTCGGCTGGGGCCGCCTGGAAGCCCCTGGCGAGCGAGCGATCGAATGTGCTCGGCGCTCCGTCGAGATCATGGATCGTGCTCGGCCGCTCCGGCGGCTCTGAACCCTGAGGCGGGTCATCCGGGCGCCCGGGCGGCTCGCTGGCTGATCGGATGCTTTCAGGATCAGGCTCTTGCCCGTTCGGTTCGGCAACGGCCGCCCCCGCGGGTGCCGAAATCATCACGATGGCAAGGCAGACCGCGGCCAACCATCGACTCTTCGCCATGCTCATCCCCTGCGGGTGTGTAGCCAAAAAACGGCACAACCGTGTGGCGAGCGTGCATCGAGCCGCTCTGGGTCGGGTGCACCGTGCGGCACGCCAACCCTACGCCTTCAGCGCCGCGTCGGTAAGGCCTCCCCGGGGTGACTCCCGTCGAGTCAGCAGGGCGGCGACCGCGCCGTCGCCCCGCCCGACCGGGCGGCCGCGCGCGACGCCCCGTGGATGCCGCGCGGCCGAAGCCCGGTCGCGGCATCCGCCGTTCGCAACCCGCCGTCAGCGCTCGGTGACGGTGCCGTGCTTGATGTGCAGGCGACGCTCCGCCCGGCGGGCGACTGCCGAGTCGTGCGTCACGATGACGAGGGTGAGCCCTCGGTCGCGCCACAGCCCCTCCAGCAGGTCGATGATCTCGTCGCGGGTCTCCTCGTCGAGGTTGCCGGTGGGTTCGTCGGCGAGCAGCACGTCGGGCTCCTTGACGAGCGCCCGCGCGATGGCGACGCGCTGCTGCTGACCGCCCGAGAGCTCGCTGGGGACGTGCGCAGCGCGATCGCCGAGCCCGACCGACTCGAGCGCCGCGAGCGCCCGCCTCCGACGCTCATCGCCCGGCACGTCGAGCGGTTCGAGCGCGGTCTCGACGTTCTCCTGCGCGCTGAGCGTCGGGATGAGGTTGAACCCCTGGAACACGAACCCGATCTCCTTCGCGCGGATCCCCGCCAGCCGGCTGTCGGGGAGGTGCGAGAGCTCGGCGTCGCCCAGGGCGACCCGGCCCGACGTCGGCCGGTCGAGCGCACCGAGCATCTGCAGCAGCGTCGACTTGCCGCCGCCCGTCGGCCCTTGGATCGCGACGAGCTGGCCGGCGCCGATCGTGAGGCTGACGTTCTTCAGCGCGGCGATCTTGCGGGTCGACCGGGTGTAGGCCTTCGACACGTTCTCGAGCGTGTACATGCGTGATCCCTTCGAGGTGACGGCGGCGGTCCCGACGCGTGGTGCCGGTGCGGATGCTGGTGTGTGAAGTCGGTCCTGGGGGACTCCGACACTGATGCCAGTTGGCATCAGTGTCGGAGGCGCGGCAGCTCCGCCGGTGGAGGCGCTCATGCGTTGCTCCGCAGGGCCTCGGCCGGGCGCAGGCGCGCGGCACGCCAGCCGCCGAAGGACCCGGCGACGAGTCCGCCGAGCACGGCGAGTCCGATCGCGATCGCGATGACGCCGATCGTGACCGGGGCGTTCAGCACGACCTCGGCCGACCCGGCCGAAGCTGACGCGGCATCGGCGAAGCCGCCGCCCGGGCCGCCCGGAATCGCGAGTTGCCGACCGCCGGGGCCGCCTGCGACGACGTCGGTGGCCGTCGCGCCCCCGATCGTCGGCGCGATGAGGTTCACGACCCAGATGCCCGCGAGCCCGAGCACGAGTCCCGCGGCGCCGCCGATGAGGCCCTGCACGATCGACTCGCCCGTGACCTGCCCCACGATGCGCCGGTTCGACCAGCCGATGGCTTTGAGGGTGCCGAACTCGCGGGTACGCCGGGTGACACCTTGGATCGTCAACAGGATCGCGATAAGGAACGCGGCCACGAGCACGGCGAGCGAGACCCACAGCCCGAGGTTCGAGATGAGGCTCGACGCGCTCGCGAGCGAGCCCGAGACCGACGCGGCGAGCCCGGCCTGCGTCGACACCGTCGCGTCGGGCAGCGCCTCTTCGAGGTCGGCCTGCAGGGCGTCGATTCGGTCGGCCGAGGTCGCCTGCACTGCAATGGAGCTGATCATGCCCTCCTCGCCCGAGATCGACTGGGCGAGGTCGAGCGGGATGTACACGTTCGCCGCCGTCTCGGTGTCGGCCGAGGTCGAGGTCACCGTGCCCACGACCTCGAACTCGGTGCCGCCGACGTCGATCGTGTCGCCGACCGCGAGCTCGGCGCTCGTCGCATACGTCGCGTCGAGCACGGCGACGGCGTCGCCGGTATCGGATGCCTCGAGCCCGCGTCCCTCGTCGAGTGCCACTGCCGAGAGCGGCCCGACGGCGTCGGCAGCGGGGTCGAGCCCGAGCACGGTGAAGCTGTCGACGTCGAATGCGCTGCCGCCCGCGCCGTCGAACCCGCCCTCCGGGGGCGCGACGGGCTGTTCGCCCTCGGTCGGTGCCGTGCTGTCGGAACCCTGACGGAACTCGGGCAGCTCGCCGTTGAACGTCGTGTTGGTGAGCGAGAGGGTCGCTGCCGCGGCCGCGACGTCGTCGAGGGCCTCGACGGTTGCTAGCGCGTCGTCCTCGAACGTCGTCGACCCGAAGCCCGCCATCAGGCGCGACTGGCTGATCTCGGTCGACCCGTCCGTGGTCGTTCCGGCGCCCGCATCGAACTCGAAGCGCGGACCGCCCTCGCCTTCGCCGGGTGGCGCCGGTTCCTGAGCGACGGTGAGGTCGGTGCCGACGCCGTACACGGACTCGAGCACCGCGGCCTGCGCATCGCGCACGCCGGTCGAGACGGCATTCACGATCATGACGAGCGCGATCGCGAGTGCCATGCCGGCCGCGATGATCGCGGTCTGCCTGCGGCGCCCGGCGAGCTCCCGCCGGAGGTAGGTGAAGAACATGGGCATCCTCGTGGTCGGGGGAGACGCCCCGGTCGGAGCATCGTCGGCGACGCTAAGGACGCCGGCTTTGCGCGACCGATGTCCGGCCTACGGAATCCCTATGGGGCTCCGCGGCCGGCGGGCGGCCGGGGCGCGGGGCATCCGCTCATCGAACCCATAGCAAGCGCATAGGCAGGCGCGGATACTGGGAACATGAGCACGCAGCCCGCCGCCACGCCGCACCGCGCCCCCGTCATCGCGAAGGGCGACGGCTCGATGGTGCGCGTGCTCGTGGTCGACGACGAGCACTCCCTCACCGAGTTGCTGAAGATGGCGCTGCGCTACGAGGGCTGGGACGTGCGCACCGCCTCCGACGGGCTCGGCGCCGTGAAGATCGCCCGTGAGTTCCGGCCCGACGCGATCGTGCTCGACATCATGCTGCCCGACATCGACGGCCTCGAGGTGCTGGCGCGCGTGCGCGCCGACGGCACCGAGACGCCCGTGCTGTTCCTCACCGCGAAGGACTCGCTCGACGACCGCATCGCCGGGCTCACCGCGGGCGGCGACGACTACGTCACCAAGCCGTTCAGCCTCGAAGAGGTCGTGGCGCGCCTGCGCGGACTCATCCGCCGCTCGACGCTGACCCTCGCGCAGGCGAAGGACCCCGTGCTCACCGTCGGCGACCTCACGCTCGACGAGGACTCCTACGAGGTCGCCCGCGACGGCAGCCCGATCGAGCTCACGGCGACCGAGTTCGAACTGCTGCGCTTCCTCATGCGCAACCCGCGCCGCGTGCTGTCGAAGGCGCAGATCCTCGACCGCGTGTGGAGCTACGACTTCGGCGGCAAGGAGTCGGTCGTCGAGCTCTACATCTCGTACCTGCGCAAGAAGATCGACGCCGGTCGCGAGCCCATGATCCACACGGTGCGCGGCGCCGGATACATGTTGAAGGCCGTCGGATGACCCACCCCGGCGATCCCGGATACGCCTCGGCCGCACGCGCGACCGCGACGGCGGCGGCCGATGCGCGCACGTCCGCGGCGACCGCGGCGGCTTCCCTTTCGGCGCCGCCCGAGCCGGGCGAACGGGTCGACACCTCGCCCGCCGAGCACACCGAAGCGCCGTCGCGCCGCCCGCCATGGACCCTCGAGCGGCGCCTGCTCGTCGTGCTCGCCGGCCTCGTGGCCGCCGTGAGCCTCGTCGTCGGGATCGTGAGCGTCACGGTGTTCCACGCCTCATCGGTCGCATCGGTCGACGCCGAATTGCGGTCGGCGATGAATCGTGCCGAGCTGAACATCCGCGGTCCGGTCCCGCTGCCGGGCGGCACGGCCGGTCCGAGCCTGCTGCTCGACGTCGCCGGCCAGTCCGCAGGCACCCTCGCCGCGGTCGTTCCCGACCAGGGCGCGGCGAGCGCGGCCTACATCTCGGAGGAGGCGGAGGGGGGCATCGTCGAGCTCGGCGACCGCGCCACCCGTGCGCTCTCGGCGGTGCCCGCCGACGGAGAGCTCCACACGATCCACACGGGCAGCCCACTCGGCTCGTTCCGGGCGCTCGCCGAGCGCAAGGACCTCGCGCCGGACACCCGCGTGGTGCTCGCCCTGCCGCTTGCGGGCGTCGAACGGTCGACCACCGAGCTCGCCGTGACGATCGCGGTCGTCGCGCTCTCGGGCCTCATCGTCGCGATCGGGTTCGGGTCCCTCATCGTGCGCCGCGCCCTCGCACCGCTCTCGCGGATGACCTCGACCGCACTCGAGGTCTCGGAGCTGCCGCTCGCCCGCGGTGACGTCGCCCTCACCGAACGCGTCGCGGTCGACGACCCGCACACCGAGGTCGGCCGGCTCGGCACCGCCTTCAACCGCATGCTCGGGCACGTGGCATCCGCGCTCTCGGCTCGGGAGCAGAGTGAGCAGAAGGTGCGCCGCTTCGTCGCCGACGCCTCGCACGAACTGCGCACCCCGCTCGCATCGATCCGCGGGTACGCCGAGCTCACGCGCATGCACCGCGGCGAGCTGCCCGACGATGTGGTACACGCCCTCGGGCGCATCGAGTCGGAGTCGGTGCGCATGACCGAGCTCGTGGAGGACCTGCTGCTGCTCGCCCGGCTCGACGAGGGGCGCGAGCTCGTGCACGCCAGGGTCGACCTCGGTGCACTCGTCGCCGACGCGGTGGGCGATGCCCAGGTGGCCGGCCCCGACCAGGACTGGTCGGTCGAACTCGCCGAGGAGGCCGTCGAAGTCTCGGGTGACCGCGCACGCTTGCACCAGGTGATCGCGAACCTGCTCGCGAACGCCCGCATTCACACTCCCGCGGGCACGTCCGTACGCGTGCGTCTCGCCCGCGAGGGCGACCTGGCGACGATCACGGTCGCCGACGACGGGCCGGGAATCGACCCGCAGGTGCGCGACACGCTCTTCGAGCGATTCGAGCGAGGGGATGCCTCACGCTCGCGCCGCGCGGGCGGCACCGGCCTCGGGCTCGCGATCGTGAAGGCCGTCGTCGAAGCGCACCACGGCTCGGTCGGGGTGGTGAGCGAGTCGGGCTCGACGGTCTTCACCGTCGAGCTGCCGCTGTCGAAGCCGGGCGAGTAACGAGCACCCCCACCCGTTGGTCGAGGAGGGAGCGCAGCGAGCGTCTCGAGACCTCGTCGCCGACGCTCGCCGCCTCAGAGCAGGTGGCGCAGCCGGGGTCCCCGCTCCCGGTGACGGCCGAGGCTGGCGCATCTCGACAGATGCGCCCGCCTCGGCTGGTTGGTCAGCGGACCGGCTTCACCCGTTCGTCCTCCCGACGATCCGGACCGTGACCGCCTCGATCTCGCTCGTGTTGCCGGCGACATCCGTCGCCCTCGCACGAACCGTCCATGTTCCCTTCTCGTCGAGTTGGAGCGGTGCCGGGTAGTTCGTCCATGCCGACCCGTCGATGGAGTACTGCACGGCCGCGACACCAGACCCCGTGTCTGCGGAATCCACAGTCACGGTCGCCTTGCCCTTCACCTTTCCGCCAGACGGCTTCGGCGAAACGGAGAGCTCGAGTGTCGGTGCATCCGAGTCGATCTGGATGCTGACCTCTCCTACGGGGCTCTCGTTTCCGGCGACATCGATCACCTGGTATCGCACGAGGTTCGGACCCTCCGATGAGATCCGCACCGGATCCGTGTAGGTGATCCACCCTCCCTCGCCGATCGAGTACCGCAGCGTGCCCACGCCGGACCCACCGGTGTCCTCGCCGTCGATCGTGAGCTCGACTCCCTGCGTGTGCCATCCGCTGTCGGACGGAGCTTCCACGGTCGTCGCGGTCGCCGTCGGTGCGGTGCGGTCCACACGCACCGTGAGCTCGCCGATCTCGCTGACGTTGCCCGACCGGTCAGTCGCGCGGTAGCGGACGAGTGTCTCGCCCTCGTCCGCCACCACGACCGTGCCGAGGTATGCCGCCCACGCGCCGTCGCCGATCGCAACCTCGATGGACTCGATGCCGGACCCGTCGCCATCGGTGGCCGCGAGCTCGACCCTGACATCGCCCTCGGTATACCAGCCCGACTCGCCGGGCTCAGCCGGCCCCGTCGTCGCCGAGACCGTCGGTGCGACCTCATCGGTCGGTGCATCCGCCGGATCGAGGAAGATGCCGCCGATCACCGCATTGGGTCCGGTGATCCTCGCCGCCTTCACCTCCACGGATCCGACGACCTGATACGTGAGCCAGACGCCGCGCTTGTTGTCGCTGACCGTCTGCACTGGGCCGATCGGCGTGCCGTCGGGGCGCTGGAGCGTGATCGACTCCTGGCGGGTGCCGTCGAAGCTGTTGACGTACACCGACAGCTCGTAAGCCTTGCCTTCGGGGACGCCGACGTTCACCTGGGCAGTCCCGGCGAACCACGTGGACGCTCGACGCGCGGTTCCATCGGGTGGCACCTGCAACGCCGCCTTGTCGGTCGAGGTCTGCTCGAAGGTCCACGAGGACGTGCCTGCAGCCGGCGCCACCGTGACGCCGTCGGGCAGCTGGGTTCCGATGTTGGGAATCGCGTACCCCAGCTCGCCGTATCTGCCGATCCAGTCGCCCTGCGTCGTGGTGTCGATGCGCGGGGTACCGGGAGGCGGCGTGCCGACACCGTCGCCGACTGCTTCGAAGACGTCGAGCGTCATCGACCAGTTGACTCCCGGATTCGACTTGAACACGAGGTACACGTCATGCGTGCCTTCGGGTGCGGTGATCGGCGTGGGTGCGGTCTCCTTGAACGTGAACCAACCGCCCGTGCTCGCCACCGGCGTGCTCGCCACGAGCTCGCCGGTGGGGGAGCCGAGGCGCATTTCGATGGTGCCACCGCCTTCGGGACCGGCCGAGACGCGGTACCGAACGGCGTCGATGCCCTGGAAGTTCATGTCGTCGTAGCGGAGCCAGTCGTCGTTCTGGATCGCGCCGACGTACTGACCGTACTCGGCCGCGGCATTCGACTCCACGGCGAGGCCCTCGGCCTCGTCGTAGTAGTGGGCCTGGAATCGCTTTGCACGATAGACGTTCGTATCGCTCAACGTCAGCGCTTGAATCCCGCCTGCGCCTCCCTTGTCGGTGTAGCGCGCGTCGATCGCCCAGAACGCGTCGGCTTCGGCGTGACCCTCGTCGAGGATCGTCAACGTCTCACCCTCGCAGGCGTGCACCGCGTCGACCGGGTGTGCGTGGTCATCGTGACCGAGTGCCGGTTGCACGGCAACGTCGCCGCAGTCGATCTCGCCGTCTTCGGGATCCGTGACCTCGACCTTCCAAGGCAGGGTGTCACCCCAGCTGAAGAAGCCGCCATTCGAAGGTTCGGTGATCTTGACCCCCGGTGCAGTGTTACCGACGACGATCGAAACCGTAGCGGTGCCCGTCTTCGCGTAGTCGGTGAGTTCGGTGACCGTGAGGCGAGCCTCGTAGTTGCCGTTCTCCTCATAGACGTGAGTCGGATCGGCCTCGGTCGACGTCGTGCCGTCGCCGAATTCCCAGAGGAACTCGAACTCGTCGCCGTCCTTGTCGACCGTTCCCTCGCTCGAGAACTCGACCGTCAGCGGCGCACCGCCCGAGGTGACATCGGCCGACGCCGACGCGGTGGGCGCCCGGCCGGTCGACGAGTAGTCGATGCGGTAGAGCCCCGAGTTCGGGTTGTCACGGCCGAAGCCGCCGCCCCATTCGAGCAGGTAGAGCGCACCGTCGGGTCCGAACTGCAGGTCGAGCGGTGAGAGGAACTGGAGGTTGTTCAGCACCGGGTTGATGGCTTTGAGCCTGCCATCTCCATCGAGCTGGAACTCCTTGATGTAGTTGCGACCCCACTCGTAGAAGAGCGGTGTGCCGTCGAAGTACTTCGGCCACTTGCGATCGGACTCGAGTGCTTCGTCGTACTGGTAGACCGGTCCCGCCATCGGCGAGCCCGACCCGCTGCCCAGCTGCGGGAACTCGGCGGATGCGCCGTAGGAGTAGTACACCTCGGCCGGGATCGACGCGGGCAACTGCGTGAGGCCCGTGTTGTTCGGCGAGTCGTTCACCGGGTTCGCGCAGTCGAACTTCGCTCCCGACGTGTTCGTCGCGAAGTTGAAGTCGTTGTAGGCGATGTTGTTCGCGTGGCAGTACGGCCAGCCGTAGTTGCCCGGTTCGCGGATGACCTGCCATTCGACGTAGCCGGCCGGGCCGCGGTTCGGGTTCGCACTGCCGGCATCGGGGCCGTAATCGGCGAGGTAGACCGTGCCGCTCGGGTCGACGCTGAAGCGGAAGGGATTGCGGAAGCCCATCGCGAAGATCTCGGGCCGCGTCTTCTCGGTGCCCGGGGCGAACATGTTGCCCTCGGGGATGGAGTAGGTGCCGTCGTCTTCGGGATGGATGCGAAGGAGCTTGCCACGCAGGTCGTTCGAGTTCGCCGACGTGCCCTGCGCGTCGAAGTGCGCTCGTCCGGGGCGTTCGTCGATGGGCGTGTAGCCTGACGACTCGAACGGCACGACGTCGTCACCGACCGAGAGCCACAGGTCGCCCTGACCGTCGATGCGCAGGGTACCGCCGGTGTGGCCGATCTCACCCGCGACGCGGGTCGCCGGCACCTCGAGCATCACCTTCTCGGTGTCGAGCTGCATGGTGTTGCCGTCCATCGTGAACCGCGACAGCCGGTTGACGTGCTCGTCGCCGGTCGGCGAGTAGTAGACGTAGACCCAGCCGTTGCTTGCGAAATCGGGGTCGAGCGCGAGTCCGGTCAGGCCGTTCTCGCCGTCGCCGTAGACCGGGATGGTCGCGGCCGTCACCGTCGACTGCAGCTCGGGGTCGTAGATGCGCACCTGCCCGCGCACGAGTTCCGTGAAGAACACCCGCCCATCGGGTGCGACCGCGATTCCCCAGGGTGCCGAGGTGTCGGTGTCGAGCGGGACCTTGTCGAAGTTGTTCCAATCGGTGGCAGTGCAGTCGCCCTCGGCGACTCCTGCGGCGTAACGGATACCGCCGAGCACGTGCTGGCGCACGAGCGGCTCGCTGTACGACGACTTGGAGTGGCCGATCGACGTGATCCAGGTACGACCGCCCTCATACGGCGCGCACCAGGTCACCGGGTGGTCGAGCATGCGACCGGCGGTGTTGCCCGGCACGCTCGTGGGGTCGAGTTCGGTGAGCACGTGCTTGTCTCCGCGCACCGACTTCGTGAATCCGTACCATTCCTCGTTCCGCGTGATGCTGTGCGGCAGCTCGGCGGTCGACGGATGATCGTGGTCGACCACGTCGAGCACCCCCGGCGTGTTCGCCGCCGAGTGGGCGGTGAACTCGGTGCCGATCAGCGAACGGTAGAACGTGTTGCCCTGCTCCATGTCGAGTGGGTTGTGCATGGCGACGACGCCGCCTCCACCTCGGACGTAGCTCTCGAACGCATCCTCCTCGGCCGAGTTCCAGACGTCGCCGGATGCCTGCGCGAGAACGATCACGTCGAAGTCGGCGAGTCCTTCCTCGGTGAACAGCGCGGAGTCGGTCGCCTGAACGACCTCGAAGTGGTTTGCTGCGGCGACCTCGTCCCACATCGCCTTCGCCTCGGCGACGGAGTCGTGGACGAATCCCGCCGTCTCCGAGAAGACCAGGGCGCGGAACTCCGGCTCGGCGTCATGGCCGGGGTGTGCTGATGCGGGGCTCGCGATTCCCGCCCCCAGCGCGGTGGCCACGGCCAGGCCGATCGCGAGCACCGGTGTTGTTCGTTTCGTCTTCATCGTGCGTACTGCGCCTCTCAACATTGAACGGGCGACTTCTGTCGCGTGTCTGTCGTAAGCCGACAGGCAGCATGGTAGGTTCAACGGCACCGGCACGTCAATACTGGTCAGTATGGCGCCGGGGCGAATGTCGCAGAATTACAGCGGCGAGTCGCCGATGTTTCCCATACCGGCTGTCTGTGCGGGCGCACCGACGCTCCGGTATCGAATCGAGAGAAGAGGGCACCATGCCAGAGATCGGGATCGGCTTCCACACCGATGCTTTCAATTCCAGCCACAAGTCCTTCGAGCAGGCGCTGGCCTGGGCGCAGGAGCACGACATCCACTACATCGAGCCGGGAACGATCGACGGCGCGTGCTGGATCCAGGGCCTCGGCTACTTCCCGCACGTGTCCTTCCTCGAGGATCCGGTCCTGCTCCGCCAGAAGATGCAGCGATACGGCGTCGAGTTCTCGCAGATCGACGCCGCGTACCCCCTGTCCGGGCTCGACGGTCCATCGATCGGTGTGCCCTACGTGCAGCGCGCGATCGCCTGGGCGGCGCAAGCGGGGTGTCCCCGGGTGGCCACCACCGACGGCCTCTTCAAGCCGGAAGGCCTCGACGACCGCGAGGCGCTGGACCTGATGAAGCGCAGCTACACCGAGATCATCCGCGTCGCCGAGGCGCACGAGGTGGTCGTGACCATCGAGACGCACGGCTACTTCACGACGCGGCCCGAGTACCTCGCGGAGATGCTCGACTTCTGCGGTGACACGCCGTGGCTGCGCCTCAACCTCGACACGGGCAACACCTTCATTGCCGGCAACGACCCGGTCGCGTTCACCGAGCAGTTCCTCGATCGCATCGCCCATGTGCACATCAAGGACGTCTCGGCCTCGCTCGCGGAGGCGGTTCGAGGTGGCGCGACGGGGATCGCCATCAGCCATGTCGCAGCCGGCGACGGCGTGAACGCCGAGAACATCCGGCAGATCCTACGGCGACTCAGCGCGGCCGGCTTCAGCGGGGTGCTGAACATCGAGTGCGAGGGCCAGGGCGGGCCGATGCTCGCCAGTTCGGTGCGTTGGCTGCGCGCCGAGGTGGCCGCGGCGGGCTTCACGGAGCGGGTCCCCGACTTCGTCGACCGCGCCCCCGCCGTCGCCTGACCATCGACTCCGGCCGGAGGATCTCCGGCCGGAGTCGAACGCTCAATACTGCCCAGTATGGCGGGATGCTACGGTGGCATGGTGGCGAACCTCACCTCCGCGAAACCCGACGAACTCGCGCTCGCAGCCTTCGAGCTGTTCTCGACGCGCGGGATCGCGGGTGTCAACATGGACGCGATCGCGGCAGGTGCAGGCGTCACCAAGGGGAGCCTGTACTGGCACTATGCGTCGAAGAAGGAGATCATCCTCGCGGCGTGCAACCTCTACTACCGTGCGTGGCGCCGCCAGATCCTCGAGGCCACCGAATCCTCGGATCGACCCGCTGAAAAGCTCGAGGCCGCCGTCGCCTTCTCCGTGCGGAGTTGCCTGCTCGATGATGCGAACCGGGTGTTCACGACAGAGATCGTGGCAATGTCCCTCTACGACTCCGAGGTTCGTGCCAGTTGGGCCGGCTTCCTCGATGAGACCGAACGATTCTTCCTCGGCCTCACCCACCGTGCGGTCGGTGCCGGAGAGCTTCGGTGCGACGACGTCGACCGTGCGGTCGACCTGATGCTCGCCGCGATGGAGGGCATCAAGCAGATCGCGCTGTTCCGACCCCAGGCGTGCCTCCCCGAGAACGAGCAGCGCACGTGCCGACGGCTCATGTCGCTGCTCGGCGAACGGGTGTCCGCGCTCGCCTGAGCGCCGATCGGCCGCGTCGCGTGGTCGGTGGGACCACCAGTGCCACTCAGAGCAGGCGGCCCAGCAGTTCGGCGAACAGCTCGATCTCGTGCGGCTCCCACTCGCGCAGGCGCTCGCGCATCTGAGCCCGGTTGGCCGCCTTCGCCTCGCCGACCTTCTCGATCGCGAGGGGCGTGGCTGCGATCACACGCGAGCGGGCGTCGTGCTCGTCGACCCGGGATTCGGTGAGTCCCAGCTCTTCGAGCTGGCGCAGCTGACGGCTCAGCAGGCTCTTGTCGATCTGCAGCTCTTCGGCGAGGGAGCCCGCGTGCGCGGGCCCCCTCGACACGAGCGTCGAGACGACCTTGTAGCCCGTGGGCTGCAGGTCGGGGTGCACCCGTGCCGCGGCGAGCCGCCACATCGTGCGGGCCCGGTGGAAGAGGCGGCCGAACTCCTCTTCGACGGCAGCGATCGACGCCTCGAGGTCGGGTTCGGTGGTCACAGGCGACATCTTATGCTCGGCCGATCTCGCGCGGGGCGGAGTCGATCACCGTGGTGGAGGTGGTGATGGGCACGCCGACCGAAGCCTCGGAGACCTCGAGCAGCTCTTCACCGACATGCTCGAGCTCCGCCTCGAGCGAGTGGTCGGGCGCGCGGTCGGAGGTCGCCTCGTGCTTGGCGCGCTGCACGGCGGTGAGGGTGCCGAGCTGCACGTTGGGCAGGAAGATCACGGCGATGAGCGTGATCACCGTGAGCGGGAGCGCCGCGAGGAACACGCTGCCAACGCCGATGCCGTAGGCCGACTCGACGACGACGCGCAGGAAGTCGGGGAGCTCGGCGATGTGCGGAATGCCGCCGCCGAGTGACTGGGCGGCCACGGCCTGCTGCTCGGGCTCGAGGCTCTCGATGCCGCTCTTGATGTGGTCGGCCACGACCGTGCCGAGGATCGAACCCATGACCGCGACGCCCGCGGTGCCTCCGAGGCTACGGAAGAACGTGACGGCACTCGTGGCGACGCCCAGGTTCTTCACCTCGGTGGTGTTCTGCACGACGAGCACGAGGTTCTGCATGACCATGCCGATGCCGGCGCCGAGCACGAACATCGAGAAGCCGACGTAGAGGAAGTTCGTGTCGTACTCGAGCCGGCTGAGCAGCAGCGTGCCCGCGACGGCGAGCACGGCGCCCGTGATGACGTACGCCTTCCACTTGCCGCGGCGCGAGATGAGCCCCCCCACGATCGTCGACGAGATGAGCACGCCGGCCATCATCGGGATGGTGAGCAGCCCCGACTCGGTGGGCGTCGCGCCCCGGGCGAGCTGCATGTACTGGCTGAGGAACACCGCCGTGCCGAACATGGCGACACCGACGCTGAGGCTCGCGACGACCGAGAGGGTGAACGTGCGGTTCTTGAAGAGCCCGAGGGGGATGAGCGGCTCCTTCGACCGAAGCTCCACGACGACGGCGATCGCGAGCAGCACCACCGCGCCGCCGATCATGAGCCACGACTCGAGCGAGTTCCACTCGAACTGGCTGCCGCCGAGCGACACCCAGATGAGCAGCAGCGACACGCCCGCCGAGATGAGGACGATGCCGAGGTAGTCGATCGACACCTTCTTCTTCGGGAGCTTCGGCAGGTGCAGGGTGCGCTGCAGCAGCACGAGGGCGACGATCGCGATCGGCAGGCCGACGAAGAAGTTCCAGCGCCATCCGAGCGTGTCGGTGATGACCCCGCCGAGCAGCGGTCCGCCGATCGTGGCGACGGCCATGACCGCACCGAAGAGGCCGGCGTAGCGGCCGCGCTCACGCGGGCTGAGGATGTCGGCCATGACGATCTGACTGAGCGCGGCAAGCCCGCCTGCGCCGAGGCCCTGGAACACGCGCATCGTGATGAGCATGGCCGGGTCTTGCGCGAAGCCCGCGATCGCAGATGACGCGACGAAGATGACCAGGGCGAGCTGCAGCAGCAGCTTGCGGTTGAAGAGGTCGGCGAGCTTGCCCCAGATCGGGGTCGAGACCGTCGTCGCGAGCAGCGTCGCGGTGACGACCCATGTGAAGGCGCTCTGGTCGCCGTCGAGGTCGGCGATGATGAGCGGCAGCGAGGTGCCGACGACGGTCGACGCGATCATCGACACGAACATGCCGAGCAGGAGGCCCGAGAGAGCGGCGAGCACCTGGCGGTGCGTCATGCCTCCCTCGGTGAGAGCGCCTTCGGTGGGCGCCGTTGAGGTACGTGACATTCGGTGAGGGCTCCAGAAAATAGTTGACTTCGATCAACTCTACGAGAATTAGATGATTGATGTCAACTATTGCTGAGTGTCAACTATTCCTCAGACCGCCGCGATGACCTCGACCTCGACGAGCGCATCGGGGCGCCCGAGTCCCGGCACGACAAGCGCGGTGAGCGCGGTCGGGTTCGGGCCCCAGACCTTGAGGGAGGCGGCGTAGCCCTCGTCGATCGACTGGCCGGCCACGACGTACACGGCCATGCGCACCACATTGGACTGGTCGGCGCCCGCGTCGGCGAGCACGGCGAGCACGTTCGAGAGTGCCTGCTCGGTCTGCGGCCCGAGGCCGCCGGGAACGATCGCGCCCGAGGCATCCGTTCCGTTCTGGCCGCCGACGTACAGCGTGTCGTGGGCGCCGCGCACGATCACGCCCTGGCTGAAGGCTGGATTCGTGTGGAGCGTGTCGGGGTTGAGGTGTGTGATCTCCATGCCTCCGGTCTACCGTCAGCCACCGACGATTCGGCCTCAGCGACAGCGATTTGGCCGTTCGGTGGGGCATCCGTTACCCTTGACGGAGCCGAAGACCGCTGGTTGTCGCGCGCCCCGCTGTGTTGATCACAGAACGGGCGCCGACCGAAGTCTTGCGAAAGCAAGGGCCCGCGCAGGTGTGACGAAGACTTCCGAGCAATCGGGCCGAGCTCCGCGCAACTGCGCCGGAGCTTTTTTCTTTCTCCATATTCTTCCAGCGCTCCCAGGCCGTGCACCGCCTCCGCGATGCACGTTGAATTCACAAGGAGTGGCCATGGCGAACAAGGAAGCCTCGGTTGCCGAACTCACGAACCTGTTCGAGAGCTCGACCGCCGTTCTGCTGACCGAATACCGCGGCCTCACTGTTGCCCAGCTCAAGACGCTGCGCAAGTCCATCAGTGGGGACGCGAGCTACGCCGTGGTGAAGAACACGCTGACCAAGATCGCGGCCAACAACGTCGGGATCAGCGCGTTCGACGACGACCTCAAGGGTCCGTCGGCGATCGCGTTCGTGCACGGTGACCCGGTCGCCGTCGCGAAGGCGCTGCGTGACTTCGCCAAGGCGAACCCTCTCCTCGTGGTCAAGGGCGGCTACTTCGATGGCAAGCCCCTGACCGCAGCAGAGGTAGGCAAGCTCGCCGACCTCGAGTCCCGCGAAGTGCTGCTGGCGAAGCTCGCCGGCGCCTTCAAGGCCTCGCTGTTCGGAGCCGCATATCTGTTCAACGCACCGCTGTCGAAGGCCGTTCGCACGGTCGACGCGCTGCGTGAGAAGCAGGAGTCCGCTGCGTAGGCGCGAGCCTCTCAAGCGGTGAGTAACCAAGAAATCTAAAGGAGAAGAATCATGGCGAAGCTGTCCACTGAAGAGCTGCTCGAGCAGTTCAAGGGCCTGACCCTCATCGAGCTCTCGGAGTTCGTCAAGGCGTTCGAGGAGACCTTCGAGGTCACCGCGGCCGCCCCCGTCGCCGTTGCCGGCCCCGCTGCCGCAGGCGGCGGCGCTGCTGCTGAAGAGGTCGAGGAGAAGGACTCCTTCGACGTCGTCCTCGAAGCTGCCGGCGACAAGAAGATCCAGGTCATCAAGGTCGTCCGCGAGCTCACCTCGCTCGGCCTCGGCGAGGCCAAGGCCGTCGTCGACGGTGCCCCCAAGGCCGTGCTCGAGGGCGCGAACAAGGAGACCGCCGACAAGGCGAAGGCCGCTCTCGAAGAGGCCGGCGCAACCGTCACCCTCAAGTAGTCGCCGCCCTCGAAGAGGGCAGCACACTGGGTGCGACCGTCACCCTCAAGCAAGTGCTTGCGCTCGCGAGAGCGCCGCAGCTTGAGGTGACCTGCGTCACCTGAACACACGGATGCCCCGTGCCGATTCGTTCGGCACGGGGCATCCGTCGTTCGCTCTGCTCAGTCGTGCTCACTCCGCACGAGGAGCTTGGCGAGTCCGGCATAGGTGTTGGGACCCGGAACGCCGTCGACCGGCCCCGTGTACCCGCCCCGCTGGGCGATGCGCTGCAAGACCTTCCAGGTGTTCGGTCCGGGGAAGCCGTCGATGGGGCCGGTGTACCCGGCGCCCGTGAGCACGGTCTGCACACCTCGCCAGGAGTTCGGCCCGAGGACACCGTCGTAGGGTCCGAAGTAGCCGCCGATCCGAGCAAGTACCTGGAGCGCAGCGTTCGTGGCCGGTCCCGGGACGCCGTCGACGGGGCCGGCGTAGCCGAATCCCGCGAGCACGGTCTGAACGCCCTTCCACGATGCGGGCCCCATGACGCCGTCATTGGGACCCGTGTATCCGCCCTTGGCGGCGAGCCGCTGAAGGGCATCCCACGTAGCCGGGCCTGGAGCGCCGTCGAGGTGTCCGGCGTAGGCGTAGCCCTTGACGGTCTGCTGGAGGCCCTTCCAAGTGTTCACTCCCGGTAGTCCGTCGTTGGGACCTCGGTAGCCGCCCGCGCGGGCCATTCTCTGCAGTGTGATTCCATCGGCGGGGGTGATCGCCCCGCTCGAGGCGGCAGCGGTTTCGGTGGTCATAGTGCCCTCCTTCATCAGTGCGGACGGCTTGCGGTCCGATCGGTACCGCAGGGTCGCCCGATGCGGAGGCTACGACCGCGGCCGCGGGACCGTCACCGGGCTGCCACTGACACCCCCACGGCGAAGTGGGGATGCGTCACCGATCACACAGAACCACTCTCGACGAGCGCCGCCATCTTGTCGAGGCACTGCTCGAGGCCGGCCTGCGACATGTCCCGCGCGTCGGGGGTCGTGTACCCGTGCTCGGTCATCTCCAGCCGCGTACGCCCATCGGGGAGAGCCGTCAGCACGACCTCGTGTTCACCGGCGTCGGGGACGCCGTCGGCCGGGATGCCTGCCTCTGCCGGGGTGATCGTGTTCCCGTCGGCGTCGGCGAAATGGAAGACGTAGCGCAGGCGTTGCGGCGGATCCACCTCGGTGATGTTCCACGTGCTGTGCTGTTCGAAGCCGCCCCACTCGTCGGGTGCGCGCATGGTGACGAAGATCCGCCCGCCAACCCGGACGTCTGCAGATGCCCGTGGGCAGGTGAATCCGGCGGGACCCCACCACGCGCGGAGGTCGTCGGGATCCGTCCACGAGGTCCACACGCGCTCGATCGGCGCGTTGAACTCGCGGATGACGTGCACGTCATGCGTCGACTCGGCCATGACTCGACCCTTCCAGTGGTGGAACGGCAGGTCAAGGTTCGCGCAGTTCGATCCACGCCGCATCCGCCTGTCAAGGGCGTGCGCTCAGTCGCACCGGCCGTTCTTCACCTTGGTGTCGACCGCGACGTAGCGCGGTCGGTAGTTGTCGACCTCGACGTAAAGGTCGTTCGTGTCGAAGCTGTTCACGTTGTACGTGATGAAGAGGGTGTGCCCGTCGCCGAGTTGCGGGTGCGCTTTCGCGTTGTAGGTGAAGATATTGCCGCCCGTCTCGGGAGTCGAATAGAGCACGGTTTTGCCGGTGAATGGCCCCTCGACGCTTTCGCTGCGGTACATCACGACCTTCGAGCTCAGGATCTCGGTCGCGTCGCCCGTGACGAGGGTGTAGCGGCCTTGGAACTTGCTCACGCTGAACTCGTTCGAGACCCCCTCGAGGATCCGCTTCGTGCTCGTAGGGTCGGTGGACCAGCCCGCCTCGCCGAGGTACTCCCATTGGCCGTCGGCGAGGTCGCCTCCGGCCACTCGCGCGAGGTGTGCGAACTTCTGGGCGCCGAGGTCCTCGACACCATAGACGTAGGTGTAACCGCCGTCTTCGTAGATCGCCGAACCCCAGTTGATGCCGTCGGTCGTGATGTCGTCGACGGACCGCAGCTCGAGGGTCGATGCGTCGAAGGTCGCGACCCCGTTGCCCGCGAACTTGAAGTCCCACATCGTGTCGCCCGTCTTCACGAACTCGACGAGCATCACCTGGAGTTCGTCGTCGTGCACGGTCGCGTCGCCGAACCAGTACCAGTCCTTGCCCTCGTCGGCGCCGGCGACCTTCACCAGCGACTCGGGCGCCTCGGGCGTGCCACCGGTGTATGTCACGATCTCGCCGTCGTCGTCGACGTTGATCGAGTTGTGGATGAACATCGAGTCGAGCGGGCGACCATGCGTCTCGTTCACTGCGCCGAGGAAGGTGTCGGAGTAGATCCAGGCGATCCGCCCGTCGGGGAGTTCGACACTGTACGCGGAGTCTGCGCCCGTCCAGCGACCCGCGGTGTCGCCGTACTCGCCGAAGCGATCGCGCAGTTCGGTGTCGACGCTGGCCGTGATGTCGGTGCAGGTCGTCGCCGCTGCTGCTGACAGGGGCACGGATGTCGTGACGATCGCCAGCGCGCCGATGGTCGAGGTAATGGCGATCCGGCGGGATCGGGTGCGAATTCGCTGGGGCATGCCGTTGTGCTCCTCCCCGGCAACGTTGCCGGTCGGGGAACGGGAGCGCTCCGGCTCCGTTCCTGTTAACGTTATCAAGCGGGGAGCGTAGCAGCGGGTCGACACCTTGCCTAGCGCTTCACGAACTTCCGGGGTCACACGACTGCGGAGCGGTACCGTGAGTCCGGCGACCACGCGAGAGGAGAATCCACATGGTCGGTGGTGCCCGACCCCGCAAGCAGCCGACCATCAAGGAGGTCGCGCAGCACGCCGGGGTGAGCCCGATGACGGTCTCGCGCACACTTGCGGGCGGCGCGAATGTGCGGCCCGACCTGCAGGAGAAGGTTCTCTCCGCGGTCCGCGAGTTGGGTTACCACCGGAACGAGAACGCGCGGAGCCTGAGGCCCGGGCAGGCGAGCGGACTCATCGGCGTCGCCATCACGAACCTGGGCAACCCGTACTACGGCAATTTCGCGCTCGGGGTCGAGGAAGTCGCCGCCGAGACCGGCCGCCGAATCGTGCTGGGCAATACGGGCGGCGATCCGGCTCGCGAACGCCAGCTCGTCGCGGACTTCCTCGGCCGTCAGGTCGAGGGCCTCGTGCTCGTGCCCTCGGGCGGGTCATCCGATCACTTGCGGCCCGAGCGCCTCGGCGACGTGCCGCTCGTCCTCGCCTCCCGCAGGATCTACGGCCTCGACGTCGATGTCGTGCTGCTCGACGACGTCGGTGGTGCGTACCGCGGCACCCTCGCCCTGCTCGACGCCGGCCACACGCGTATCGGCTACCTCGGCAACGTCAGCTCGGAGTTCACGGGCGCGCGACGCTACGAGGGCTACCTGCGGGCGCTGGCGGAGCGCGGCATCGAACCCGACAGCGATCTCATCCTGCGCGAGCATGCCATCGGGTCGGCCGGTGAGGCGACCGGTCGCCTGCTCGACCTCGAGGATCCGCCGACCGCGATCTTCAGCGCGAACAACCGGAACAGCATCGGGGCGCTGCGCGAGATCGGGCGCCGCCTGCGCTCCGGTGCCCGACCCGACGAGATGCCGGCGCTCGTGAGCTTCGACGACTTCGAGCTCGCCGAGCTCATGCCGGTTCCGGTCACCGTGGTCGACCATGATCCTCGCCAGCTCGGGCGGGAGGCCGCCAAGCTGCTCCTCTCGCGGCTGGGCAACGGCGAACGCCACCAGGGGTCTGCGCGCCTTGTGGAAATGCCGGTGAAGCTCGCACCGGCGCCGTCCCCCTGACCCGACGACACGCACTTGCGCGAATTCGGGCCGCTCGCTATGGTAACGTTACCAAGACATCCGGCCCGACGACGACGAGGAGGCGAGCATGCGCACGGTGGCGATCGACCTCGGCGGCACCGCCGTCAAGCTCGGAGTGTTCGATAGCGGCCGGCTCGTCTCGGTCGAGGAATCCGCCGCCTTCGACGGACAGATCGGCCTCGACGAGACCGCCGATCGGGTCGAACGGTTGCTCGCGGGCGAGCGCCCCGACGCGATCGGCATCGCTGTCCCCGGCATCGTCGATCCCGACGGCTCGCGGCTCCTCGCCGCACACGGCAAGTATGCCGCGCTGCACGACCTCGACCTCTCGTCGTGGGCGCGCGACCGGTTCGAATGTCCCGCCGTCGTCGAGAATGACGCCCGTGCGGCACTGATCGGCGAGATCACCGACGGCTGCGCACAAGGCGCTCGCGACGCCGTGCTCGTCGTGCTCGGCACGGGGATCGGCGCGGCCGCCGTGCTCGACGGTCATGTGGTTCGCGGACGCCACGGTCACGCGGCCATCCTCGGCGGACACATCACCGTAGACATCGACGGGCCGCGTTGCCCATGCGGGAACATCGGGTGCGCCGAAGCGCTCGCCAGCACCTGGGCACTCGCCCGCGATGCCTCGACCGGCCGCCAGGAGCTCGGCCCCGAGTTGGCCCGTCGTCTCGCCGCGCACGGGGGCATCGGAATCCGCGACGTCGTCGAGACGCGCGACGAGTCCGAGTCCGCGGCGATCCTCGACCGGTACCTCCGCATCTGGTCCGCCGTCATCGTGACCCAGTGTCACGCGTTCGATCCCGACATCGTCATCGTCACCGGCGGCGTCCTGCGCGCAGTCGAGGTCATCCTCCCTGCGCTTCGAGACCGCGTGCACGCCGATCTCTGGTCCTCCTCGTTCCGACCGTCATTCGTGACGCCCGAAGACCCCTCCACCTCTGTTCTGCGTGGAGTCGCAGAACTGGCCGCCGACCTCGACCGCAACAGAATCAGCAACAGCAAAGGACGGCCATGACGACCGTTGACTCGCCCGGAATCCCGCTTGAGGACTACATGCTCGACGACCGGAGCAGCTATGTGAAGCTGCCCACCGTGGCCCTGCCGGAAGGCAGTACCGTACTCGTCGGCGACGAGGCCTGGGAGACCGCGATGGAGATCGGGGCGGCCAAGACAGGGAACCCGCTCATAGCCGTGGACGTGTATCCCGGCGCCGATGTCGCCGCGATCGCGGCCCGTATCCGCGAAGCGCTTCCGGAGGCCGACGTCATCGACATCGAAGACGCGGCTGCGGCAGACCGTGGGGTAATCGACGCCCTGATCTCGCGAAACCTCACCGACGACCGTGTCTTCGGCGTGATGAGCCACTTCACGGTCGACGAGTTCTACGATGCCGATCGGCTCTCTGCGCTGCAACGCCGTGTCGAGGAGCGGAACGGCCCGACCGTGCTCGTCGGTTGGGGTGCCGACCTGGCGGCTGGCCGTGCCGCGGACGCGCTCGTGCTCGTCGACCTCGCCCGCTGGGAGATCCAGCAGCGGCAACGCGCGGGCGCGCCGAACTGGCGCGCCGGCAACGGGAGCGAGGACGCTCTGCGCAAGTACAAGCGCGGATTCTTCGTCGAGTGGCGTGCCGCCGACCGGCATAAGCGAACATTGTTCGATCGCATCGACCTGCTGGTCGACGGCAACGCCGCATTCGAAACCGCGGGCGCCGTGCGCGGCGCGGACTTCCGCACGGCGCTCGCCGGCGCGACCGGTAGGCCATTCCGGGTCGTCCCGTTCTTCGACCCGGGTGTCTGGGGCGGTCAATGGATGAAGAGCACGCTCGACCTCGACCCATCGATGGCCAACTATGCCTGGTGCTTCGACTGCGTGCCCGAGGAGAACTCGCTGCTGCTCGAGGCCGACGGACGGGTCGTCGAGATCCCGGCGATGGACCTCGTGCTCAGCCGCCCGCGTGAACTCCTCGGCGACCGGACCTTCGCCCGTTTCGGGGCCGAGTTCCCCATCCGGTTCGACTTCCTCGACACAATGGGCGGCGGCAACCTCTCGCTCCAGGTTCACCCGCTCACTGAGTACATCCGCGAGACGTTCGGCATGGCCTACACACAGGACGAGAGCTATTACATGCTCGATGCCGACGACGACGCCGTGGTGTACCTCGGCGTGAAGACCGGCGTCGACCCCGAGGAGATGATCTCGGCCCTCCGCGCGGCGACCGACGGCGACCACCCGTTCGACGCTGAGAGGTACGTGAACGTGTTCCCGGCACGCAAGCACGACCATTTCGCCATCCCCGCAGGCACCATCCACTGTTCCGGCGCGAACTCGATGGTGCTCGAGATCTCTGCGACGCCGTTCATCTTCACCTTCAAGCTCTGGGACTGGGGCCGTCTCGGCCTCGACGGCGTGCCGCGACCCGTTCACCTCGACCACGGCGAGCGCAACATCCAATGGGATCGCGACACCGAGTGGGTGGAGGAGAACCTCGTCGGCCAGGTCGAAGAACTCCGGCGGGACCCGGGCCTCATCGAGGAACGCACCGGCCTGCACGAGCTCGAGTTCATCGAGGTCCGCAGGCACTGGTTCGAGGACGAGGCCGCCCACGATACCGAGGGCACCGTCAACGTCCTGAACCTGGTGGAGGGCGACGAAGTGGAGGTCGTGAGCCCGACCGGAGCCTTCGCGCCGTACACGATCCACTACGCGGAGACGTTCATCGTGCCCGCAGCTGTCGGGCCGTACGTCATCCGCCGGACGGCCGGCTCGCAGAGCAGTCGTTTTGCGACGGTGAAGGCGTACGTGCGGGGCACGCGTTCGAGCGACTCCTGAGCGTGCACACCATAGATACGACGGAACACGTAGCACCACTGAATACGCATCACGACAACTGAACACGCACCACGCACCGCACTGCGGACCATCCGCAGGCCGGCCGTCGCCGCCTTGCATCAGCTCGCGAGAGTTGGTAACTTTGCGGGGCCGGTTGGTAACGATACCAATCAGAGAACGAGGGAGTTCCATGAATTCACGACGCATGGTCGGTGCCGGCATTGCCGCACTCACCGCCGCGACGCTCCTGCTGACGGGCTGCTCTGGCACCGACGGCAGCTCCGACGAGGCCGGGGCGACCACCGGCACGCTCGACTTCTACACCGACAAGGCAGCGTGGGAGCCCGACTTCGACGAGCTCAACGCCGCGAGCGAAGAGCAGGCCGAGATCACCCTGAACACCACCGGTTATTCCGATGCCGCCCAGTACGACGCATTCATCAAGCAGTCGTTCCGCACGCAGAAGAGCCCCGGACTGTTCACCTGGCACACCGGCGACTCGCTCAAGCAACTCGTGGATGAGGGTCTCGTCGCTGAGACGACCGACCTCTGGACGAAGGCGATCGACGAGGGCTGGGCCACCGAGGGCCTCCGCGCTGAGTACACGATCGACGACAAGCAGTACTGCGTGCCCATGAACATCGCCTACTGGGTCATGTACTACAACAAGAACATCTTCGAGGAGCACGGCATCGAGAAGCCCACGACCTGGGAAGAGCTCGACGCCGCCGCGGGCACGCTCAAGGACGCCGGCATCACGCCGTACTACCAGACGAGCACCCTGTTCACCTTCCAGTGGTTCCAGCAGCTCGTCGCAGGCACGGACCCCGAGTTGTACAAGGGCCTCTCGACGGGAGAAGTGAAGTACACCGACCCCGAGATCGTCGAGATCATGGACATCTGGCTCGACCAGCACGAGAAGGGTTGGTTCAGCGACGCGGGTAGCACGGTCGACCCGGCGGTCGGCCTCAAGCAGGGTGACTTCGCGATGATCAACTTCGGCTCGTTCTTCAACGGCTCGCTCGACGGTGCCGGCATGGTCTCGGGCGAGGACTACGACATGTTCGTCATCCCCGCAGTGAACGCCGACCTCGGCACAACCCCGGTCGCCGTGGAGTCCGGTCCGCTCTGCGTCGCCGAGAATTCGAAGCAGAAGGATCTCGGCCTGGCGTACTCCGAGTGGTGGATGTCGGCCGACGCCCAGACCGCCTGGAACGCCGCCCGCGGCGACGTGGCCTTCAACCCGAAGGCGACGGTCAACGACCCCATGCTCGCCGACCTCGGCACGACGGTCGCCGATGGCGAGCACGAGCTGTTCACGCGCTACTTCGAGGCGACGCCGACGCCGATCCTCACGGTTGCGCTCGAGCAGTTCGGCGCGTTCAACGCCAACCCGGGCGACCCGATGCCGTTCCTCGAGGCCATCCAGGCCGAGGCGGACAAGTACTGGGCCGACCAGGAGTAATACAGCATGGCTGTCCTGCAGACGCCCGAAAGGGAACGGACGGTGGGGGGTCTCCCCGAGGCCGCTCACCGTCCTCCCCGCCGCAAGACGCCGTACCAGGCTGCCGCCCGGGGCTTCATCGCCCCGGGCGTGCTGATGGTCGCCGTCCTCCTCTACCTTCCGCTGCTCTGGACGACGTTCCTCAGCTTCACCGAGTACAACGGTCTCGGCGACCCCGAGTGGGTCGGCCTCGACAATTACGTCGAGATGTTCGACGACCCGTCGTTCGTCGGATCCCTGCTCAACACCCTGCTCTGGGTCGCCGGTACGCTGCTGATCCCGGTCGGCGTCGGCCTCGCGCTCGCCCTGCTCACCTGGAACCTCCCCGGAGGCATCTGGCTCCGGCTGCCGTTCCTGATTCCGTACGCGATCTCGGGCATCGGCGTCGGCGTCATCTGGTCGTTCATCCTCTCGGCAAACGGAGCGCTCGACCAGGCCCTCGCGATGATCGGCATCGCCGACCCGCCTCGATGGCTCGTCGACGCCCCGCTGAACACGGTCGTGATGATCATCGCTGCCTCCTGGCAGGGCGTCGGAGTGAATGCACTCCTCTTCACGATCGGCCTCCAGTCCATCCCGAAGGAGCCGCTCGAGGCCGCCCGTGTCGACGGAGCAACCGGCGTCCGGCTCTTCGGGAGCATCCTGTGGCCGATGCTCCGCCCGCTCACCGCGGTCGTCGTCGGACTCTCGATCGTCGCGAGCCTGAAGACCTTCGACATCGTGCTCAGCATGACGAAGGGCGGCCCGGGTCGGGCATCCGAGACGCTCGCGCTCACGATGTACCGCGAGACTTTCGTCAACAGCGACTACGGCCTCGGGTCAGCGATCGCCGTATTCCTTTCGGTCGTCACGCTGGTCGCGTCGGTGCTCTACCTTCGCCAGCAGCTCTCCCAGAAGCACGAGATGTGATCATGTCGAGATTCCTTCGCACCGCAACGCTCGTCGCACTGGGCATCGTGTGGCTGCTGCCCGTCTACCTCCTGATCATCAACGCGAGCAAGTCGCCGACGACATTCACGTCGACCGAGGCATGGATCCCGACCGACTTCTCCCTGTTCGCGAACATCGCCGACGCGATGCAGCTCTCGGGCCTCAGCGACAGCGTCGTCAGCACGCTGGCATACGCGATCGTCTCACCCATCATCGCGGTGGTCGTCGGCGCGGCAGCCGGCTTCGCGATCGTCGCCCTCCGGCTCAAGCGCGGGTTCCTGTGGTTCGTCGTGATCTTCGGAGGCACAGTGTTCCCACTGCAGATGGTGCTGTTGCCGCTTTTCGATGCCTACTCGCGAGTGGGGCTCTACGACACCCATGCCGGCATGATCATCGTGTACACGGCGATCTCGATCCCGTTCTCTGCCTTCGTCATGCGCAACTTCTTCACCGGAGTCGCCCACAACGTGTTCGAGGCGTCGGTGCTCGACGGAGCGACCACGTGGCGCATCTTCACGCGCATCTACCTGCCCATGGCATCGAGCGCGCTCGTCGCGATCTTCATCCTGCAGGCGACGTTCATCTGGAACGACCTCCTGCTCGGCCTCACCCTGAGCCAGTCGGACAACGTGCGACCCATCGTCACGACGCTGTCCGGGATGCAGAGTACGTACGGTGGAGCGCAGATGTCGACCGTCCTCGCGGCGGCCGTCCTCGTGTCGTTGCCGACCGTCGTGCTGTTCCTCTTCACGCAGAAGTTCTTCTCCCGCGGGCTCGCCCTCGGGCAGTACTAGGAGTACGGATGTCCCTTCGCACGTCCCACGTGCCCACGGTCGCCGATCTGGCAGCCGATCCGATCACCCACCATTACGACGACATGATCGCGCCGGCCGGCCTGACGAACCACCTCGGCACGGTTCGGGTAGACCACGACCTCACGTCCATCACGGCGGTCCAGTTCCCGCCGGTGTCGCAGGGCCTCGCGACGACGGCAGTGGCCTTCGTCGACGGCCGGATCTTGAAGTCCTACGGCGCTCCGGTGACGCACGAGTGGCGTCCAGACCGCGTCATCCGCCGCGCCGGACTGCCGGGCCTCGATCTCGAGACCACGACGGTGGCGGTCCCCGGACGGACCGCGGTGGCGATCGACGTGCGACTCCGGAACACGGGCGGCGAGGACCGCACGGTCGAGGTCATGCTCTCGCTCGCCGCCCGGGTCGTCGCCGGGGCCGAGGCGTGGAACACTCCCGAGTCGCCGGATGCGAGCAACGTCGCATCAGTCGACGGAGCACGGCTCGTTTTCGCCGATGACGCCGAGACGGCGTGGAGCGTACAGGGCGTCGACGTCCCGGCGACCGCGCGCCTGAGTGGAGTCGCACCGCCCTCCGAGGACTACATGGTCGGCATCGGCGGCATGGGCCGCGGCGGCGATGTCACCGTGGTCCTCGATGTCCCGGCCGGTGGCGAGGCACGGTTCGGCTATGTGCACGCCGTCGGCAGGAGACGCGACGATGCAGTCGGCCAGTACGAGGCGGTCGCCGCCGACGTGCCGGGCGCGGTCGCGGCATCCGAACGATACTGGAACGCCCAGCTCGAGGCTGCGGTAACGCCGGGAAACAGCGAGTTCTCGGGCCATCTGCCGGTGCTCGAGACGACTTCGGAGCCGCTGCGCCGGCTGTACTGGTGGGGCATCCTGGGGATCCTCTACTTCCGTCGTGACTACGACGGCAACGTGCTCGGCCGCAGCTACGACACGCTCATGCCGAACTATTGGGCGACGACGACGTTCCTCTGGGATTTCAGCTTGAGCTCGCTGACCCATGCACTGCTCGATCCCGATGCGATGCGGAAGCAGCTCACCCACTGGGTCACGAACGACACGCACACGCTGTTCGGCACGTCGTCGCTGACCGGCGGTCCGGTCGGCCAGTGGTACTCGGTGAACGACTACGCGATGACGCGACTCGTGCGCGACTACCTGCGATTCACGGGCGACGACGCGTTCCTCGACGAGCAGCTGGACGACGGTCGCAGCGTGCTCGATCACCTGCGCTTCTGGGCGCGTGCGTGGCAGGGTCTGCGACGGTCCTCGAAGCTCGCCGATTACGGCGAGATCGAGAACCTGCTCGAGTGCGTGAGCTCGTACACGCACGAGGTCGCGAGTTTCAATGCGGCGAACGTGTGGAACCTGCGGGTGACGGCCGATGTTCTCGAGTCTCGTGGCGATGCGGCCGGCGCGGCCGGGTTGCGCGCCGAGGCCGACGAACTGGTCGTCGAGGTTCGGGAGCTGTACCTGCCCGGCGAGGGCTTCTTCGCCGCGCGTCAGCCCGACGGGTCCAGGCTGCCGGTTCGACACTGCTACGACTTCAACATCGTCGGCACGACGATCCCCGACGATCTCGACGAGGCGACACGGAAGGAGATGGTCGCGTTCTTCCGGCGCGAACTGCAGACGCCCGAGTGGCTCCGTGCCCTCTCGCCTTGGGACCCTGATGCCTCGTACAGCGTGCGGCCCGATCACCAGTGGAACGGCGCGTACACCGCCTGGCCGGCAGACTCCGCACGCGCGCTGGTCGCGCTCGGCGATCCGGAGGTCGCGCTCGACTGGCTCCCCGGCCTCGCCCGCACGGCGAATCAGGGGCCGCCCGCGCAGGCGCATTTCGTGGCGGAGGCGCAACCGCTCGTCAACGGCGGCGCGCGCAAGGCCCCACCGCAGCTGCCGTACATCAACGACTGGGCGTGTTCCTCGTCGGGCGCCTACGTCGCGCTCGTCATCGAGTCGCTGTTCGGCGCCGCGCCCGGCATCGGCGGGCTCGGCACGGTCGAGGGATGCGTCGACCGGATCGATCCGCACGCCGTTCTCCGCGGCCTCCGCGTCGGGGACAGGATCGTCGACGTCCACGCCGACGGAACGGTCGTCGACGTTCGATGATCGCGGAGCGGCTCAGCGACGTGCGGCTGGACGAGATCGAGATACGCGGAGCGATCACCGTCGATCACACCCCTTACGGACTGTTCCCCCGACGCCTTCCAGAATGGGCGCGAGCGCAGATCCCCGACGCGTTCATGGTCCAGACTTCGGCCGAGAGCGCGGGGATCCGACTGGCGTTCCGCACGACTGCGACCGTGATCGAACTCGACGTTCGGGCGCGGCGCATGACACCCGATGCGGAGTCACCGCTGCCGCCGAGCACCTACGAACTCACCTCGGGCCGTGAGGTGGTCGGGCGGTCCCACGCGGCCGCAGGATCCCGCTATGTCTTCTCGTTCGATCGGCCCGAGGGCATGGTCATCGACGGACCGGCATCGACCGTGCGGTTCACCGGGCTCGACGGCGACGCGCTGGACCTCGAGCTGTGGCTTCCGTACACCGATGCGGTCGAGGTGCTGGCGCTGCGAGCGGATGCACCGGTCGAGCGTCCGCGTGACGCCCAGCGAACGCGATGGCTGCATCACGGCAGCTCGATCAGCCACGGGTATCGCGCCGACTTCACGACGGGCACCTGGCCGGTCGTCGCCGCGCTCGCCGCGGGTGCCGACCTCACGAACGTCGCCTTCTCGGGCAACGCGATGCTCGACCCGTTCACCGCGAGGACGATGCGTGATGCTGCCGCCGATCTCATCAGCCTGAAGGTGGGCATCAACCTCGTGAACGGAGATGTCATGCGCCGACGCGCGTTCCTGCCGGCGGTGCACGGGTTCATCGACACGATTCGCGACGGACATCCCGATACGCCGATCGTCGTTGTCTCGCCGATCTGGTGCGAGCCGGCCGAGCGAGCCGCCGGACCGACGATCCAAGATCCGACGAAGGCATTCGAGTGGTCGGTGGCAGGGGGCACCCGCGACGAAGTCGCCCAGGGCAAGCTCTCGCTCGCCTCGATCCGCGAGGACCTCCGAGAGATCGTCGCCACTCGGGCAGTCGCCGACCCCGAGCTCCGATACGTGGACGGTCTGGATCTCTACGGGCCCGACGCCGCCGCGAGGATGCCGCTTCCCGACAACCTCCATCCGGGGCCCGACGCCCAGCGTCACATCGGCGAGCGGTTCGCGGAACTGGTCCTGACCCCGTTCACGAATCACACCACCTGACGGAGCCCGGCCACGAGAGTGCAGTCGACGCCATCCAAGCGGCGGGAGGTGCACTCTCGGCGCGGGTAGCGGTGCGGCGCGTGTCGATGCGCCGGCGGCCGACTCAGCGTGGCGCGGCCGTGGTGCTCGAGCGCACCACCAGGCGGGTCGGCAGCGGCGCGCCCGAGTCGGGAAGCGGGTCCGCCACCGCGTCTTCGCCGAGCAGGTGCAGCACCACGTCGACGGCGAGACGGCCCTGGGCGCCGGGGTACTGCTCGATCGTCGTGAGCCCGAACATCTCGGCGTACTCGTGGCCGTCGACGCCGATGACGGACAGGTCGCCCGGCACCGCGAGACCGAGCCGTTCGGCGGCACGGATGGCGCCGAACGCCATCTCGTCTGAGGCCGCGAACACCGCCGACGGCCGTCGGCCGGGATGGCCGAGCAGCTGCAGCGCCCCCGTGTACCCGCCCGGCATGGTCATCTCGGCCTCGACGATGTGCGCGTCGGCATCGGACGCGTGGCCGGCAGCCGCCATCGCCTCGAGGAAGCCCTCGCGGCGACATCCCGGTACGCTTTCCGGGGTCGAGGCCGCGCCCTCGCCGGCGAGATGTGCGATTCGGGTGTGGCCGAGGTGCAGCAGGTGCTCGGTCGCGAGGGCGCCGGCCGCGCGATCGTCGATCGAGAGGCGCGCACCACCCGCGCCGCTGCCGCCGAGGCTCACGAACGGCTTCTCGCGTCGGTCGAGCGAGGCCGTCTCGCGCTCGGTGAGATCGACGCCGACGGCGATCACCGCGTCGACCCGCTTGCGGGCGAGGAAGAAGTCGAAGACCCGATCGCGGTCCTCGCCGGCCGAGCCGACGTTGTAGAGCGTCAGGTCGTAGCCCGCCTCGAGCAGCGCGCGCTCGATGCCCTCGAGCACCTCGCCGAAGAACCAGCGGTTCACGAACGGGATCACGACGCCGACGTTCATGGTGCGCCCCGTGACGAGGCTCGCTGCGGCCGGCGACGCGATATAGCCGATCTCGGCGGCCGCGACCTCGACCCGGCGGCGGGTGGCCTCGGCGACATGCCCGCGACCCGAGAGCGCGCGCGACGCCGTGGCCTTCGAGACCCCGGCGAGCCGTGCCACGTCGCCGATCGCGGCCATCAGCAACCCCCTCCATCGGGCAGTTCCGGTGCTGAGCATAGTGGTTGCGACCGCCGACATGGAACCGGTTCCAGAGTGCGAATCGGATGCCTCGCCGCGGCCCTCACGCGCCGTGGGAGCGCTCTCCACCAGCAGCGTGAGGCCTCGCGCATGGTGCCCGATTCGTGATCTGCGTTCCCTTGTGGTCGCCCGTGCACCTGTCCTAGCGTGGAGGCTGGAACCGGTTCCCGGTCTTCCTTTCGCACTGGGCACCACACCGGCACCACCACCTGCACCACACTCGACGAGGAGATGGACATGAGACTCACACGGCATCGCCGTTGGATCGGCCCCGTGGCCGTAGCCGCAGCGGCCGGCCTCGCGCTCACCGCGTGTACCGGCGATATCGCCCAGCAAGATGCGGCCGACACCGATTGCGCCGACTACGAGGAGTACGGCACCTTCGACGGCGCCGAGGTCACGGTCGCCGGCACGATCCTCGACCTCGAGGCCGACCGGCTCGTCGAGTCGTGGGCCGACTTCGAGACGTGCACCGGCATCACGGTCGACTACCAGGGCTCGAGCGAGTTCGAGGCCCAGATCGCGGTGCTCGCCGAGGGCGGCAACGCCCCCGACGTCGGCATCGTGCCGCAGCCCGGCCTGCTGAACCGGCTGGCCGACGGCGGCTGGCTCATTCCGGCGTCGCAGCCCGTCGTCGACAACATCGACGAGTGGTGGGACCCGATCTGGAAGGAGTACGCGACCGTCGACGGCACCGTGTACGCCGCCCCGCTCATGGCGAGCGTGAAGGGCTGGGTCTGGTATTCGCCCGCCGAGTTCGAGGAGAACGGCTACGAGATCCCCCAGACGCTCGACGAGCTCAGTGCGCTCTCCGACCAGATCGCGGCCGACAGCGGGCGCCAGCCGTGGTGCGTCGGCCTCGAGTCGGGTGACGCCACCGGATGGCCCGGGACCGACTGGATCGAGGACTACATGCTGCGCCTGCACGGCGCCGACGTGTACGACCAGTGGGTGACGCACGGCATCCCGTTCAACGACCCGCAGGTCGCCGAGGCGTTCGACGCTGTCGGTGCGTACCTGAAGAACGAGGAGATGGTCAACGGCGGCATCGGCGACGTGTCGACGCTCGTCACCGAGGCGTTCCAGACCGGCGGCCTGCCGATCCTCGACGGCGAATGCTCGCTGCACCACCAGGCCTCGTTCTACGAGACCTTCTGGAACCCCGAGGGCGGCGACGCGAACACGGTGGCATCCGACGGCACGGTCTTCGGATTCCTCCTCCCGCCCGCGAACGCCGACGACCCGCTGTCGGTGACCGGTGGTGGCGAGTTCCCGGTCGCGTTCCGCGACGCCGAAGAGGTCGAGGCGTTCCGCCACTACCTCTCGAGTGACACCTGGGCGAACAACCGCGTGAGCCTGGGCGGCGTCGTCAGCGCGAACAAGGGGCTCGATCCCGAGAATGCGTCGAGCGAACTGCTCGTGCAGGCCGTCGAGATCCTGCAGGACCCCGAGACGACGTTCCGGTTCGACGGGTCCGACCTGATGCCCGGTGCCGTCGGCGCCGATTCCTTCTGGAAGGGCATCGTGGCCTGGGTCGGCGGAGAGAGCACCCCACAGGTGCTCGACACCATCGAAGCCAGCTGGCCGGCGAGTTAGTAGCGCGCATCACGCCGCACGCGGCATGATCGAGGGGCGGGGCTTCGAAACCCCGCCCCTCGTCACCCAGTCTCAACGACGACCGTTCAATGACGAACATTGGGAGGCACGATGACCACGGCCGATCTCCTCGGCAAGATCCTTCAGGTGGTGATGGGTCTCGCGATCTTCGCGGCGGTCGTCGGCCTGCTCATCTTCTTCATCGACAAGGCGCCCAAGAAGGGCCGCGACTACTGGCAGCTCGGCTTGTTCCTGCTGCCGGCGATGCTCTTCGTCGCGATCGGCCTGGTCTATCCCGCCATCCGCACGAGCTTTCTCGCGTTCCAGGACAACTCCGGCGCCTGGACCCTCGACAACTTCATCTGGATGTTCACCCAGCCCGCCGCTATCCGCACGCTCATCAACACGTTCATCTGGGTGGCGCTCGCGCCGATCGTGTCGACGGTGATCGGCCTCGCGTACGCCGTGTTCATCGATCGGTCGCGCGGTGAGAAGTACTACAAGGTGATCCTGTTCATGCCGATCGCGATCTCGTTCGTCGGCGCCAGTGTCATCTGGCGGTTCGTCTACGAGTACCGCTCCGGCGGTCGTGAGCAGATCGGCCTGCTGAACGCGATCGTCGTGGCACTCGGCGGCGAACCGGTGCAGTGGATGCAGACCGACCCGATCAACACCATCCTGCTGATCGTCATCATGATCTGGGTCCAGACCGGTTTCGCGATGGTGCTGCTCAGTGCTGCCATCAAGGGCGTACCCACAGAGCAGATCGAAGCGGCGCAACTCGACGGCACGAACGCGTGGCAACGGTTCAGGAACGTGACGGTCCCGGGCATCCGCGGCGCCCTCGTCGTGGTGTTCACGACGATCTCGATCGCGACGCTGAAGGTCTTCGACATCGTGCGAACCATGACTGCGGGCAACTTCGACACCAGCGTGGTCGCGAACGAGATGTACACCCAGGCGTTCCGGGCGAGCGAGATCGGGCGGGGGTCGGCCCTCGCGCTCATCCTGTTCGTGTTCGTGCTGCCGATCATCATCTACAACGTCAACGTGCTTCGCAAGCAGAGGGAGATCCGATGAGCAGCGTCGCCCCGGCCGATCTCCCGATCGGCAGAGAACTCGCCGACGGCGAGGCCATCGAGCTCGCCGATTCCGAGCCCGGCACCAAGACGGCGCGCGTCAAGAAGCGCCTCACCTCACGCACCGCGACGATCGCGTCGATTATCATCGCCGTGGTCTGGACGATCCCGACGTTCGGCCTGCTGGTCTCGTCGTTCCGTCCGGCCGAGCTCATCCAGACCACTGGTTGGTGGACGATCTTCCAGAATCCCGGCTTCACGCTCGAGAACTACCAGAACGTGCTCTTCTCGGCGTCGAGGTCATCGCCGCAGCTCGGCGCCTACATCGTGAACTCGATCGCGATCACCCTGCTCGGCACACTGATCACGCTGGTCTTCGCCTCGATGGCGGCATACGCGTTCGCGTGGATCAGGTTCAAGTGGGTGAATTGGCTGTTCATCTTCGTGTTCGCCCTGCAGATCATCCCGCTGCAGATGTCGCTCGTGCCGCTGCTGCAGATCTTCTCGACGTGGCTCCGGCCGATGCAGGCGTGGCTCCACGACGTCGTGCCGATCATTCCCGAGCAGAACTACCTGCCGCTCTGGCTCGCGCACGCGATGTTCGGCCTACCGCTCGCCATCTTCCTGCTGCACAACTTCATCGCCGAGATCCCCGCCGATGTCATCGAGGCGGCGAAGGTCGACGGGGCGACGCACGGGCAGATCTTCTTCCGCATCGTGCTGCCGCTGGCGACCCCGGCACTCGCGTCGTTCGCGATCTTCCAGTTCATCTGGGTCTGGAACGACCTGCTCGTCGCGCTCATCTTCTCGGGAGGCACGCAGGACGTCGCACCGATCACCCAACGATTGGCGGAGTTGGTCGGCACGAGAGGCCAGGACTGGCAGTTGCTGACGGCCGCGGCGTTCATCTCGATCATCATCCCGCTCATCGTGTTCTTCGCCCTGCAGAGATACTTCGTGCGCGGACTGCTCGCGGGCGCCACGAAGGGTTAGCCGGGCCGATGTTCTCACGGTGATGGTGAACGGAGGCCGCATGCTTCGGGATGCGGCCTCCGACGCGCAACCCGTGGCCGCCCGGGCGTCGACGCGGTAGAACAGGGTGCATGGCCGCATCGCCACTGCTGCTCGGCCCGATGGTGCGCTACGTCGATGAGACGTCCGCAGGCATCTGGGTGGAGACACGAGCGGAATGCCGGGTGAGCGTGCACGCCGAGGGCGTGTCGTGGGATGCCCCGACCTTCGCCGTCCACGACCACCACTACGCGCTCGTCGAGCTCGACGGCCTCGATCCGGGTGCCGAGTTCGCCTACCGGGTGGAGATCGACGGCGCGACGGTGTGGCCCGAGCCGGGATCGGAGTATCCGGAGTCGCGGATCACGACTCGGACGCCGGGACGACCGCTGCGCATGGCCTTCGGATCCTGCCGGACCAGCGTCCCGCACGATCGTTCGGGGAACCGTACCCATGGCGTCGACTCGCTGCGCGCGTTCGCTCTGGCGGCGGCGGGGGACCCCGGTATCCGACCGGATCTGCTGCTGTTCCTCGGCGACCAGGTGTACGCGGACTCGACCACGGAGGAGATGCGGAAGTTCATCCGCGGCCGGCGCGACATCCGCGAGGAACCCGGGACGGAACTCAAGGACTACGAGGAGTATGCCCACCTGTACCAGCTCGCCTGGTCGGACCCCGCGAACCGGTGGCTGCTCTCGTGCGTGCCGACCGCGATGGTCTTCGACGACCATGACATCCGCGACGACTGGAATGCGTCGCTCGACTGGCGGAAGAAGATGGAGCAGACCTCGTGGTGGAAGGGCCGAATCGTCGCGGGGCTGGCGTCGTACTGGGTGTACCAGCACCTCGGGAACCTCTCACCGCGCGAGCGCGCCGAGGACGAACTGTGGCGGACCATCGGCGAACACGACGGCGATGGGGAACTCGACCTCACCGACGCCCTCGACGCCTTCGCCGATCGGTGCGACGCGCATCCCGAGTCCTACCGCTGGAGCTATCGCCGGGACTACGACGATGTTCGCCTGATCGTGGTCGACTCGCGAGTCTCGAGGGAACTCGAACCGTCGGCGCGCGGGCTGCTGGACGAGGAGGAACTCGCGTGGTTCGACGAGCAGATGCAGGGTGGATTCCGCCATGTGCTGGTGGCGAGCTCGCTGCCGTTCCTCCTCCCGAGAGGACTCCACCACGTCGAAGCATGGGACGAGGCGATCGCGTTGGGGGCGTGGGGGAGGGGCGCCGCCTGGGTCGGCGAGAAGCTCAGGCAGGCCGTCGACCTCGAGCACTGGGCCGCCTTCCAGAACAGCTTCCACGCGGTGGCGCGCATCGCGACCGAGCTCGCGGACGGCGAGCGCGGCCCGTCCCCGCTGAGCGTGACGTTCCTGTCGGGTGATGTGCACTTCTCCTACCTGGCCGAAGTCGAGCGCGACGGCGGGGGCCGTATCGTGCAGGCGGTCTGCTCCCCGATACGGAACCCGCTCCCACGATTCCTTCGCTGGTTCGCCGTCGTGATGTCGTATGGTGTGGCCACGCCGATGGGCGCTGCGGCCGCCCACTCGGTGAAGGTTCCCGATCCGCCCTTCCGCTGGAAGACCGTCAAGGGGCCGTGGTTCGACAACAACCTCGCGATGCTGCACGACGCCGACGACGGACTGAGGATGACGTGGAGCACCGGCGTGGTCGAGGACGGCGACGAGCTCCACCCCCGGCTCGAGCAGGTGGCGTCGGTCATCGTGCCCTCGACGCGCGACATTCCGCTGTCGGCGTGAGCGTTCGCAGGGGTGGGACCCTGCGAGAGTGCGGAGCACGCGGCATAGGCTGAAACCCATGAGCATGCATGGGGGCGCGCCCGGCGGGCAGACGGGCCGATACGGCAAGGCGCGTACCCGCATCGCGTCGGCCGACGAAGCAGCGCAGCGCGCCGAGAACGCCGAGGCGCCGAAGATCCCGCACCTGCTGGGCCGCATCGCCGAGCTGTTCGCGGCGCACAAGCTCGCACTCATCACCACGGTCGTGCTCGTGCTCATCGGCGCGGCGCTGAGCGTGATACCGCCGCTGCTCACCCAGCGCGCGTTCGACGACGGCCTCTTCCCGGTCGATGCCGGTGGAGCGACATCCGGCCCGAACATCCCGGTGCTGACGACGCTCGTGCTCGCGATGATCGGCGTGTTCATCGTGTCGGCGCTCCTCGGCGTGTGGCAGACGTGGCTCACGGCGAACATCGGCAACAAGGTCATGGGCACGCTGCGCGTGCGGCTCTTCACGCACCTGCAGGCCATGGAGCTCAGCTTCTTCACCCGCACGAAGACAGGCGTCATCCAGTCGCGGCTGCAGAACGACGTCGGCGGCGTCGCGAGCGTGCTCACGAACACGGTGTCGAGCGTGCTCGGCAACACCGTGACGGTGATCTCGGCGTTCATCGCGATGCTGCTGCTGAACTGGCAGCTCACGATCATCGCGCTCGTGCTGATGCCGTTCATGGTCATCGCACAGCGACGCGTCGGGCAGGTGCGTGCGCGCATCGCGGGCAAGACGCAGGAGTCGCTGTCGGAGATGACGGCGATCACGCAGGAGACGCTGAGCGTGTCGGGCATCCTGCTGTCGAAGAGCTTCACCCGGCAGCGCAGCGAGATCGAGCGCTACGCCGATGAGAACCAGAACCAGATCGGCCTGCAGGTGCGCCAGCAGATGACCGGCCAGTGGTTCTTCGCGATGGTGAACATCTTCATGTCGTCGATCCCCGCGATCGTCTACCTGGTGTCGGGCTGGCTGATCGCCGGCGGGTCGGCGGATGTCACGGCCGGGACGATCGTCGCGTTCACCACGGTGCAGGCGCGGTTGCTGTTCCCACTCATGGGGCTCATGCGGGTTGCACTCGACCTGCAGACCTCGAGCGCGCTGTTCGCGCGGATCTTCGAGTACCTCGACCTGAAGCCCGCGATCACGGATGACCCGGGCGCACGCCCGGTGCCCACCGACGGCGTCCTCGGCCGGGTGGAGTTCGATCGGGTCTCATTCCGGTACCCCGACGCCGACGGCGACTCGCGTCCGACCCTCGACGACGTGAGCTTCACGATCGAGCCCGGTCAGTTCGCGGCGTTCGTGGGCCCGAGCGGCGCCGGCAAGACGACGGTGTCGTACCTCGTGCCCCGGCTCTACGAGGCGTCTTCGGGTGCGGTGCGCTTCGCTGGGGCCGACGTGCGCGAGCTCAGCCAGGAGTCGCTCATGTCGCACATCGGCATCGTGAGCCAGGAGACGTACCTCTTCCACGCGTCGATCGCCGAGAACCTGCGGTACGCGCGCCCCGACGCGACCGATGTCGAGCTCGAGGCGGCCGCCCGCGCGGCGAACATCCACGAGACGATCGCGTCGTTCCCCGACGGGTACGCCACGGTCGTCGGCGAGCGCGGCTATCGGCTCTCGGGCGGCGAGAAGCAGCGCATCGCCATCGCGCGAGTGCTGCTGAAGGATCCTGCCGTGCTCGTGCTCGATGAGGCGACGAGCGCGCTCGACACGATCAGCGAGCGGGTGGTGCAGGAGGCGCTCGACGACGCCGCGCGCGGCCGCACGACGATCGCGATCGCGCACCGGCTCTCGACCGTGGTCGCGGCCGATGTCATCTTCGTCATCGTCGCCGGTCGCGTCGTCGAGCAGGGCACGCACGCCGAGCTCGTCGGGGTCGACGGGGTCTACGCCTCGCTCTACCGCCAGCAGGAGCAGCGCCCCGTGCTCGAGACCCCGTCGGTCGAGTAGGCCGCCCATCCGTGGGTTGAGGAGCGAGCGCAGCGAGCGTCTCGAAACCTGCCCGACGGGTTTCGAGACGGCGCTGGCGCGCCTACTCGAGCCTCTCGGCGCCGCGCTCGGCGAGCATGTCGTTCATGAGGTCGATCTCGGATTGCTGACTGGCGACGATCGAGTTGGAGAGGTCGACGACGACGTCGTTCGACGAGCGCTCGAGCGCGGCCTCGGCCATCTCGACCGCGCCCCTGTGGTGGGCGATCATGAGTTCGAGGAACATCACCTCGGCGGCCCGGCCCTCGAGACCCTGGAGTTCGGCGATCTGCTCGGGCGTCGCGAGCCCCGGCATCGGTTCGCCCGGGGTGTGCGTCGCATGCGAGTCCTGCGAGTCGTGAGTGGAGTGCCCGGCGCCGCCCTCGGCGGGACGGGTCATCCACGTCATCGACGGCTCGGAGCCCGCCTGTGAGAGATCCCACTCGGCGAGCCATCCGTACATCTGCCCGGCCTGCTGGGCCTGCGTCGTCGCGATGTCGTACCCCAGCAGTCGCACGTCGGGATCGTCGGTGCGATCGCGGATGATCATCGCGAGCTCGACGCCCTGCTGGTGGTGCACCTGCATGTCGCGGGCGAAGCCCGCCTCGGCGCTCGTGTCGGTAGGGGTGGGCTCGGCGAGCGTCGACAGGCGGCCGATCGAGAACGCCGCGACCGCGACGATGACGAGTGCCACGGCCGCCGCGACGATGACCGCGACGCGAGCCCCGCGGCTCATGCGGTGGTGCTCATGGGCGTCGTGCCCCGCGCCCGCCCCGTCGTGCTCGCGCCCCTCGGTCACGAGACCTTGCCGGGCCCGTCGATCGCGCCCGTGCAGAGCGCGCCGGGCTCGGGCACGTTCTGGCTCTGCCAGTACTCCTCGAGGTACTCCGCGATGCGGGGGTCGTCGGCCTCGTCGACCTGCAGCTGCGTGTTCCAACCGCTCAGCACGATGGGCGAGGGGAGGCCGTCGAACGGCGAGAGCACGATGTAGGTCGACGGCAGCTTCGACCTGAGGGTCTCGAGGTCGGCGTCGCTGAGGCTCGGGTCGTAGGTGACCCAGATGGCCCCGTGTTCGAGCGAGTGCACCGCGTTCTCGTTGGGCACGGGCTCGGTGTACACGCCGCAGTTGAGCCACGCGGGGTTGTGTTCGCCGCCGGCGGGCGGGGTCTGGGCGTATTCGACGGCCCCTTCGACGTGGTTCGACGTGTTCTCGAACGTCTCGACGCCCTCGATGGTGGCGCCCTCGCCACCTGCGGTGTACCTGGCGGCCTGAGGGGTGAGCACGATCGACGTGATCAGCAGTCCGACGACGACGGCCGCGGCGACCGAGCCACCCCAGATGAGGATGCGACGGTTGCGCCGCGCCTTCGCCTCACGGCGGCGGAACTCCTCGAGCTTGCGCTGGCGTTCTGCGGCGCGCTGCTCTTTGACGGTCGGCTTCTTCGCCTTGGTGGGGGGAACGGGCGGGGTCGCGCTCACGCGTGGGCCTCTCTCGGTGGACGGGGTTGATCGAACGACGTCTTCGTTCAATACGAACGTATGCAGCTGGGAGAACGCTCAGTCGCGTGCGTGCATTCCGTTCCTACGATTCTGCGGCACGACCGCCCTTCGCCGGTACCCTCGGCGGGAATCGGGTGCCCGCAACCACCCCGCGACGCCGTGCACGTTCGGGCTAGGCTGGGCGCGTGAACTCCTCGCTGCTGTGTTGTCGTCGCTGAGACAGACGACCCCCTCTTCAGCGTCGGGCACCATTCGGCGCACTCGGACGCACTGACACAAGGAACGAACACGGCATGAAGTACGCAGAGAACATCGTCGATCTCGTCGGCAACACCCCGCTCGTCAAGCTGCATCGAGTCACCGAGGGCGTGACGGATGCCACGGTGCTGGTGAAGCTCGAATACCTGAACCCGGGCGGGTCGTCGAAGGACCGCATCGCCGGCCGAATCATCGACGCCGCCGAGCGCGACGGGCTGCTCAAGCCGGGTGGCACGATCGTCGAGCCGACGTCGGGCAACACCGGCGTGGGGCTCGCGCTCGTGGCCCTGCAGCGCGGCTATCGTTGCGTCTTCGTGTGCCCCGACAAGGTCGGCGAAGACAAGCGCAACGTGCTGACGGCCTACGGCGCCGAGGTGGTCGTGACGCCGACGGCGGTCTCACCAGACAGCCCCGAGTCGTACTACGGCGTCTCCGACCGGCTCGCCCGGGAGATTCCAGGCGCGTTCAAGCCGAACCAGTACGAGAACCCCAACGGTCCACGCTCGCACTACGAGACGACCGGCCCCGAGATCTGGCGCGACACCGACGGCAAGGTCACGCACTTCGTGGCGGGCGTCGGCACGGGCGGAACCATCACGGGCACCGGCCGCTACCTGCGCGAGGTCTCGGGCGACACGGTGCGCATCATCGGCGCCGACCCCGAGGGCTCGGTCTATTCCGGGGGCACGGGCCGCCCCTACTTCGTCGAGGGCGTCGGCGAGGACTTCTGGCCGGGCGCCTACGACCCGAAGGTGCCGCACGAGATCATCGAGGTCTCCGACGCCGAGTCGTTCGCGATGACGCGCCGCCTCGCCCGCGAAGAGGGCATCCTCGTCGGCGGGTCGAGCGGCATGGCCGTCGTGGCGGCGCTCAAGGCCGCGGCATCCGCCGGCCCCGACGACGTGTTCGTGGTGCTGCTGCCCGACGGCGGACGCGGTTACCTCGGCAAGATCTTCAACGACAAGTGGATGCGCGCATACGGCTTCGGGAACGCGCCTGCCGGCCACACGATCGCCGACATCCTCGCGGCGAAGGCCGACCGCACCGAGCCGCTCGTCTACGTGCACCCCAACGACACCGTGCGCGAGGCGATCGACCGCATGAACGAGACGGGCGTGTCGCAGTTGCTCGTGCTCTCGGCCGAGCCGCCCGTCGTGCTCGGCGAGGTCGTCGGGGCGGTGCACGAGGAGGCGCTGCTCGACCTCGTCTTCTCGGGCAGGGCGAAGCTCACCGACGAGGTGGGCGGCGTGGTCGGCGAACCGCTGCCGCTCATCGGCGTGAACGAGCCCGTGGCTTCGGCCCGCAGCGCCTTCACCGATGCATCCGCGATGCTCGTCACCGACGGCGGCAAGGCGCTCGGCGTCATCACCCGCACCGACCTGCTCACCTACCTGTCGGCCTGAGGCACCGCCCGGCCCGACGCACCCGGAAGAGAACGACACCATGAACAGCGACGCACAATTCGACACCCGCGCGATCCACGCCGGGCAGCAGTTCGATCCGACCACCGGCGCGGTGATCCCGCCGATCTACGCGACCTCGACGTACGTGCAGGACGGCATCGGCGGCCTGCGCGGCGGCTACGAGTACTCGCGCGGCGGCAACCCCACCCGCACGGCGCTCGAGACGCAGCTCGCCGCGCTCGAGGGCGGCGCCGGCGCGCTCTCGTTCGCGTCGGGCCTCGCGGCCGAAGACGCGCTCCTGCGCACCGTGCTGGCGCCCGGGGACCACGTCGTCATCGGCAATGACGTCTACGGCGGCACGCACCGGCTCATCCGCCGCATCTTCGGCGACTGGGGCGTGCGGCACACGACCGTCGACACGAGCGACCTCGACGCGGTGCGGGCGGCGATCGAACTCGGCACCACCAAGGTGCTCTGGGTCGAGACGCCGTCGAACCCGCTCATGAAGATCAGCGACATCGCCGCGCTCGCCGAGCTCGGCAACGAGGCCGGGGCGCTCGTCGTCGTCGACAACACGTTCGCGTCGCCCGCCCTGCAGCAGCCGCTCGAGCTCGGTGCCGACGTCATCGTGCACTCGACGACGAAGTACCTCGGCGGACACTCCGACGTCATCGGCGGCGCCCTCGTGTTCGGTGCCGGCGATGAGCGCGCCGAGGTCGCCGAGCGGGTGAAGTTCACCCAGTTCGCGGCCGGGGCCGTCTCGGGTCCGTTCGACGCGTTCCTCACGTCGCGGGGCATCAAGACGCTCGGCATCCGGATGCAGCGACACAGCCAGAACGCCCTCGCGATCGCCCGGCGACTCGAGGAGCACGACGGCATCGAGCGGGTCTACTATCCCGGTCTCGAGTCGCATCCGGGCCACGAACTGGCGGGTCGGCAGATGTCGGGCTTCGGCGGCATGCTCTCGATCTCGCTCGCGGGCGGGGGCGCGGCGGCCCGTCGGTTCGCCGAGTCGACCGAGCTGTTCCAGCTCGCCGAGTCGCTCGGCGGGGTCGAGTCGCTCGTGAACTACCCGTCCGAGATGACGCACGCCTCGGTGAAGGGCACCGACGCCGAGGTGCCCGAGTCGATCGTGCGGCTCTCGGTGGGCATCGAAGACGTCGACGACCTGCTGGCCGACATCGACCAGACCCTCGAGCGCCTGTAGCGGCATCCGCTCGCCCGTCGGTCGAGTAGCGACGAAGGAGCGTATCGAGACCACGTCACCGGGTCTCGATACGGCGCTGGCGCGCCTACTCGACCGGCGGGCGGTGGGAGAATGGAACTGCGGGCGCTCGGCAGGTCACCGGCGCCGAGGAGATGATCTCCATGGTCTGGTTCTGGGTCACCCTGATCATCGTGGGCATCGTCGCGATCGTGCTGTTCTTCATGTCGGTGAAGATCGTCAAGCAGTACGAGCGGGGCGTCGTGCTGCGGTTCGGCCGGCTGCAGAGCGTGCGCGACCCGGGCATCCGGTTCATCATCCCGGTCGTCGACGTGATGACCAAGGTGTCGTTGCGCATCGTGACCGTGCCGATCCAGTCGCAGGGCATCATCACGCAGGACAACGTGAGCGTCGGGGTCTCGGCGGTCGCGTACTACCGCATCGTCGACCCGGTGAAGTCGGTCATCGCGATCGAGAACGTGAAGTCGGCGATCGACCAGATCGCGCAGACCACGCTGCGCAAGGTCGTCGGGCAGCACCACCTCGACGAGACGCTCGCCGAGACGGCGAAGCTCAACGTGAACATCCGCGAGATCCTCGATGAGACCACGGTCGACTGGGGCGCCCAGGTCACGCTCGTCGAACTCAAGGACATCCTGCTGCCCGACTCGATGAAGCGCGCCATGGCGAAGCAGGCCGAGGCCGAGCGCGAGAAGCGGGCGAAGATCATCGCCGCCGAGGGCGAGGCGCTCGCCGCGGTGAAGCTCGGCGTCGCCTCCGACACGATGATGTCGCATCCGCTCGCATTGCAGCTGCGTACGTTGCAGACGCTCGTCGAGGTGGGTGTCGACAAGAACACGCTCGTGGTGTTCCCGGCCCCGCTGCTGAACTCGATCGGCGAGGTCGTGGGGTTCATCGACCGCGAGGCCGCGACGGCGCAGGTGCGCGGAGGGGCGAATCTGGCAGGATCTTGACGGGTAGTGTCGCTACTGCCAACGTCGCATGACGGTGGGATGCCGCAGAATGAGCGGGTGACTTCGATCAAGCCCGCTCCCGACACCGCCACCGCCGAGGTCGCGGCGACGACCGCTGCGGGCGCGCACCACGGCACGCTCGGGCTCGGGCAGGGCACGGCGCTCTACATCGCGAGCGTGCTCGGTACCGGCATCCTCGTGCTTCCCGGGCTCGCCGCCGCCGCCGCCGGCCCCGCCTCGATCGTCGCCGTGGCCGCCGTGCTCGTGCTCTCGATCCCGCTGGCCGGCACGTTCGCGGCCCTCGCCGCGCGCTTCCCCGATGCGGGCGGCGTCGCGAGCTACGTGCGACGCGCCCTCGGCGGCACGGCGGCTCGCATGACGGGTTACTGGTTCTTCTTCGGCGTCTGCGTCGGTGCGCCCGTGCTCGCCGTGCTCGGCGGCGAGTACGTGGTCGCGGTGCTCGGCGTCGACCGTGCCGCCGTCCCGATCATCGGCTTCGCGGTGTTCGTGCCGCCCTTCATCGCCAACTGGTTCGGCGTGCGCGTCGCCGGGTGGGTGCAGTTCGTGCTCACCGGGCTGCTCATCACGGTGGTCGTCACCGTGGTCGCCGTGACGTTCCCGGCGGCCGAGGCCTCGAACTTCGAGCCGTTCCTGCCGAACGGCTGGGCCGGAGTCGGGGTGGCGATCAGCCTGTTCGTCTGGGCGTTCGCCGGCTGGGAGGTCGGCACCCACATCGCGGGCGAGTTCCGCAATCCGCGACGCACCATCCCGCTCGCGACGGCGATCGCCGTGGTGGTCGTCGGCGCCGGATATCTGGCGCTGCAGTTCGTCACGGTCGCGGTGCTCGGCGACCGTGCGGGCGAGGGGCAGGTGCCCCTGCTCGACCTCGTCGAGACCACCGCACCCGGAGTGGGGCCGGTGTTCGTCGCCATCATCGCCGCGATCGTCACGCTCGGCGTCATGAACGCCTACCTGCCCGCGTTCGGCAAGCTCGGCGCGGCGCTCGGGCGCGACGGCGACCTGCCTCGATTCTTCGCGAAGGGCGCGGCCGACGGCGAGGTGCCGCGCCGGGCGCTCGCGCTCACGGGCGTGCTCGTCGTCGTCTACTTCGGCCTCATGCTGCTGAACGACCTCGACCTCACGGGCTTCATCCTCATCCACACGAGCAACATGGTGGCGATCTACGCCGCAGGCATGCTCGCCGCGACGCTGCTGCTGCGCCGCTGGTCGTTCGGGTGGTGGCTCGCCGTCGTCGCGACGGTGCTGACGGCCGGCCTGCTCGTGCTCGCATGGGCGAACCTCATCGTGCCGCTCGTGCTCGCCGCCGCGGCCGTCGCGGTCACCGTCGTGCGCCGGCTGCGAGCTCGACGAGGCACGACCGATGTCGAGGCGTCGCACATCGCCCACGCGAACCCCGAGTATGGGCCATCCGCGCCGGATCGCTGACCCACGAGCACCGCGACCGCACCAACGCACGTGCCCAACGATCGGGAGCCCGCATGACCGAGTACCGCGCCCACTTCGACGCCGAGATCGCCTTCATCAACGGAGGGTCGCTGCGAGCGGAGTCGTTCCGCCTCGATCTTCCGTCGGCCGAACTCGGCGAGCGCGAGATCGGCGAGCTCCTCGTGCGACACCTCGGCCTCGCACTCGTCGACGCCGTCGAGCTGTCGAACCTCCAGATCGTGGAGGAGCTGCACCGCGGATCTCGCGGAGTGATCGACGCGACCGACGTGCTGGCCGAGGCCTCCGCCACCCGCCCGGCCGGCGGCGAACTCGTCGATCTCAGCCACGAGATCGCCGCCGGGCTCGTCACCTACCCGGGGATCCCCGCGCCGACGATCACGCCGCACCTCACCCGCGAGGCGTCGCGCGAGCACGACGCGGCGGGCACCGAGTTCGAGATCGACATCATCACGATGGCGGGCAACACGGGCACCTACCTCGACAGTCCGTTCCACCGGTACGCCGACGGCGGCGACCTCGCGAGCCTGCCGCTCGAGACGCTCGTCGACATCCCCGCTGAGGTGTTCCGATTGACGGATGCCGCGGGGCGCGGCATCCCCGCCGAGGTGTTCTTCGACCGCGACCTCGCCGGTACTGCCGTACTGCTGCACACCGGTTGGAGCCGCTGGTTCGGACGACCCGGGTACGCCCACGGCTCGCCGTTCCTCACCGAGGCGGGCGCGCAGCACCTCGCCGATGCGGGCGTCGCGATCGTCGGCATCGACGCGCTGAACATCGACGACACCGAATCCAGCGGCACGCGCCCGGCGCACTCGATCCTGCTCGCCGCGGGCATCCACGTCGTCGAGCACCTCACCTCGCTCGAGCGGGTCCCGGTGCGCGGGGCGCGCTTCACGGCGGTGCCGCCCCGCGTCGCCGGGTTCGGCACCTTCCCCGTGCGAGCGTTCGCGCGGCTGCCCGAAGGCTAGGCGACGCGACCGGCAGGCAGTGGCATCCGTCGCCCTCGTACGTGAGGATGGACAGATGACCACTCCCGCCTATGCGCTTCGTGACGGCAACTCGATTCCGGCGATAGGGCTCGGCACCTACGGACTCGACGACCAGGCGGGAATCGACGCGATCACGACGGCCATCGCCGACGGGTATCGCCTGATCGACACCGCCTACAACTACGGCAACGAAGAGGCCGTGGGCGAGGCGATCCGGCGCACCGACGTCGACCGCAGCGACCTGCTCATCACGACGAAGCTGCCGGGCCGGCACCACGGCTTCGACGAGACCATCGCGAGCTTCGAGCAGTCGCGCAAGAAGCTCGACCTCGACTGGGTCGACCTGTACCTCATCCACTGGCCGCTGCCGCGCGTCGACAAGTACGTCGACAGCTGGCGCGCGATGATCTCGCTGCGCGAGAAGGGCCTCGTGCGCTCGATCGGGGTGTCGAACTTCACCGCCGAAATGCTCACGCGGCTCATCGACGAGACGAGCGTGGCGCCCGTGGTGAACCAGGTGGAGCTGCATCCGTACTTCCCGCAGGCACAGCTGCGAGCCTTCCACGACGAGTACGAGATCCGCACCGAGAGCTGGAGCCCGTTGGCCAAGCGCAGCCAGCTGCTGCAGGAGCCGGTGATCGTCGAGCTCGCGGCCGCCCGTGGCGTCACGCCGGCCCAACTGGTGCTGCGCTGGCACGTCGAGCTGGGAACCGTGCCGATTCCGAAGTCGTCCGATGCCGCGCGCCGGCGCTCGAACCTCGACGTCTTCGGCTTCGCGCTCTCGACCGAAGAGGTCGACGCGATCTCGGCGCTGTCGCGCGGACGCCTGTGGGGCGGCGATCCCGACACCCACGAGGAGTTCTGAGGGATCCCCGAATTGCGCTCGCACGAACGAGAAGTCCTAGGGTCGATCGGGTGACCGAACCCACCGCCGAGACGCCGACGAACCCGACCACGACCGACGAATCGGGCGCGCCGGCGGCTGAGTCGTCGCCCGCGGCACTGCCTTCGGCCGAGCGGGCGTCGGGCGCGCCGGCGCCGGCCGCACCGCCGCACGCGAAGGGCGTGCTCTCGCTGCCCTACCGGTGGCTCTCGATCGGGATGTTCTCGCTCATCTTCCTCGCTGCATTCGAGGCGATGGCGGTGACCACGATCATGCCGCTCGTCGCCGACGACCTCGACGGCGAGGCGCTGTTCGCGCTCGCGTTCGCGGTTCCGCTCGCGGCGGGCATCATCGGCATGGTCATCGCGGGCAACTGGACCGACCGGGCCGGCCCCCTGCCGTCGCTCCTCACCTCGGCGGTGCTGTTCGTCGTGGGGCTCGTCATCGCGGGAACCGCCACCGACATGGTCGTCTTCATCGTCGGTCGATTCGTGCACGGACTCTCGGGCGCGGCGGTCATCGTGCCGCTCTACGTCATCGTCGCGCGGGTCTACCCCGAGCAGTTGCGCGCCCGCGTCTTCGCGGGGTTCGCCGCGGCATGGGTCATCCCGTCGATCATCGGGCCCGCGCTCGCCGGCGTCGTCGCAGAGGCGTTCAGCTGGCACTGGGTGTTCCTCGGCGTCATCGGGCTGCTCCTGCCCGCGGCCGGCATGATGCTGCCGCCCATCCTGCGGGTGCGCGACCAGGTGCAGGGCGACGGGTCGGTGCAGTGGAGCCTCGGCCGGGTCGGCTGGGCGCTGCTCACGGCGGCGGCGGCGCTCGCGCTGTCGCTCTCGAAAGAGCTCGCCGAGCCCTGGCGCTGGATCATCGCCGTCGTGTCGATCGTGCTCGTCGTCGTGGCGGTGCGCCCGCTCATGCCGGTCGGCACGCTCCGCGCTGCACGCGGCCTTCCGGCGACCGTGCTCCTGCGGCTCATCGTCGCGGGCGCGTTCTTCGGCAGCGAGATCTACCTGCCGTACCTGTTCATCGAGCGCTACGAGTTCTCGCCGAGCCTCGCGGGCGCGGTGCTCACGGGCGCGGGTGTGTCGTGGGCGGTCGCGTCGTGGCTGCAGGGCCGGCTCGGCGACCGCGTGTCGAACGCGCAGGCCGTGCAGATCGGTGCCGGGCTGCTCGCCGTGGCGCTCGCGATCGTGCTCGCGGTCGCGGCCTTCACGCTCAGCCCCGTCATCGCGTTCATCGCCTGGACGCTCGCGGGCGCCGCGATGGGATTCATGTACCCGAGGCACTCCGTCGCGGTGCTGAGCCTCTCGCCCGTGTCGGCACAGGGGTTCAACAGCGCGGCGCTGTCGATCGGCGAATCGCTCGGCGCGGCGGTCGCGCTCGCGGCGACGGCGCTCGTGTCGAGCGCGATCGCGGGCGGGGCCTTCGCCGCGGACTTCGCCGTGACCCTCGTGATCGCGGTGGTTGCGGTGGTGCTCGCGCCGCGCGTGCGGCCTCGCTCCGGGGCATCCGTCGACGTCTGAATCCCGGATGCCGCGTGCGCGGCCGCACGCGATCGGCCGGCCGTCAGCGGGGCTCGACCAGGCGTGCCGTGACTCGGCGCTCGAGCACCCAGATGCGCAGCATGTCGTTGAAGAGGTCGACGTCTTCGATGTTCCAGACGTGGTGCATTCCGGGTGCGAGGCGCGTGGTGACGTGAGGGCCGGCACCGGCGATCGCGCCGAGTGAGCGGCGGATGACCGCGGGTTCCCTCGATCCGGCGACCGCGAGCAGATCGCCGGGGAATCCCGACAGGTCGGGGACCCCGCCGGCGTAGACCTCGCCCAGCATGCGGCGGGCGCTCTCGCGATCGATCGAGAGGCCGTGCTCGACGTAGAGCTCGCGCGAGTCGCGCGGCAGCCGGAACGCGCGAGCCTGCGCGCGCCAGAACGCGGGGGAGTCCCAGAACCGGTCCTGCAGCCAGGCGGTCGAACGGGCCGTGCCGCCCACGCGCAGCACGGCAGCCCCCGAGGCGAGACCCGACGTGAACGCATCGGGATGCCGCTCCAGCGCCCGGAGCGCGACGATGCCGCCGAGCGACAGGCCCACGAGGTGCACCGGTCGGTCGATGCCGTACGACCGGATGCGCGCGACGACATCGTCGGCGGCGCCGGGAAGGCCCGGCCAGGGCTCGCCGACCCGGGCGCCGAAGGCCGGCAGGTCGAGCGCGAGCACGTCGAAGTCGGTGAGGGCGGGCAGCTGCGGCGCCCACATCCAGTTCGCGACGTTGCCGCCGTGCAGCAGCACGACCGTGCCGCGCGAGGTTGCCGAAGCCGGGTGCAACTCGGGGAACACGGGTCGGGCGTCGGTGCCGGTCATGAGCGTGCCGTTTCGAGGTCGTGGTCGCGGTCGCGGTCGTGGCCGAGTTCGAGTTCTCGGGCGACGTCGTCGAGCCACTCGAGCTCGGTGCGGGCGTGACGCATGCCGTTCTCGAGCGTCGCGAGGCGCAGGCGCCCGGCGCGATCCCGAGGTGCGGGCGTGCTCTCGCGCATCGCGGCGAGGGTGGCGAGCAGTTGCTCGCCGGCGGCGCGGCGGCGCGCGAGCAGCTCGCCCAGCTCGTCGTCGTCGAGGCCGCCGGCGAAGAACGCCCGTGCGAGGAACGCGTCGCGCTCGGGTTGCCGGTCGAGCGCGGAGACGAGCCACTCGTGCAGCGCGGTGCGGCCGGCGTCGGTGAGGTGATGCACGAGCCGGTCGGGGGCCGTCGTTCCGGGCACGGTCTCGGTGCGCGCGAGCCCGTCGGCGACGAGCCCGGCGAGCGTGCGGTAGACCTGCGACTTGTCGGCGGTCCAGAAGTGGGTCACCACCGTGTCGACATAGCGCTTCACGTCGTATCCGCTCATGGGCGCGATGTCGAGCAGCCCGAGGATGATGCGTGCGAGGATCATGTCCCTAGTAGACAACGCACCTAGGTGCATTGTCAACTAGTATCCGGATGTCCCCGGAGCCGAGCGCGGAGCGGGACGCGGCGCCGAGTCGCTGCGCCCGAGCAGGAACTCGAGCATCGGCACGGCATCGGCCTCGAGCACCGGGCCGCGCCCGAAGTCCCAGTCGGCGTCTCGGGCGCGCAGGGTGTGCCCGTTGATGACCGCGCGAATGGGCGTCGGTGCCTTCGCCGCCAGGTAGAGGGCGACGGCGCCGCTCGTGCGCGACGCGATGGTCGGCGCGGCATCGATCTCGCGTGCGAGAACTAGGTATGCGGCGACCACGCGCGCGAGGACACGCACCGGCACGGCTCGAGCGTTGCGGGACATGACCGCGGCGGCGCGGAGTCGATCGGCCGGGGGCGCGGCGACCGGGCCCTGTGCGGTCGGGCCCTGTGCGGTCGGGCCCTGTGCGGGCCGACCTGCGTCGGCGTCGTGCGCCGCGGCGGGCTCCGGGGAGGGCTCGGGCTCGGGCTCGGTTTCTGATTCTGGTTCGGCTTCGGCGAACTTCAGTCGCCGCGAGCTCGCCGCGCGCAGGAAGTCGGTCGCGAGCCACTCGCGGGTGGCGTCGCCGACCTCTGCGGCGTCGAGCTGGGTCGCCGCGACGTCGAGGATCTCGGCGACGGCGTCGCGCCAGTCGCCCGTGACGTCGGACTCGTCGCGCCGGGGGCGCCAGCTGAGGGGCAGGTCGTGCATGAAGTCGGCCATCGGGGCCTTTCGAGGTCGCCGCGGTGGCACCGGGTGGTGCGATGGCAGCACGATACCGCGACGGGTCGGACGCCGGGGCATCCGCCGCCGTTCAGGCCATTCGAGCGTCATGTGACCGTCACATGTGTGACTGTCACATTCCCTCGCGTGCTGTGCATAATGGACTCGCCGGCGTGTGTGACCGTGAACATGCCGAAATCGTGATCGAGGTCCAGTGTCGGGGGAAACACAGCGCAGTCGCGCGCCGAGCATTCGCGATGTGGCGCGCCTCGCCGGGGTCTCGCACCAGACTGTGTCGCGTGTGCTGAACCATCATCCGAGCATTCGGCCCGAGACGAAACAGCGCGTGCTCGACGTGATGGCCGAGCTGCAGTACAAGCCCAACCGGGCGGCGCGCGCGCTCGTCACGAGCCGTTCGCGCATCATCGGGATCCTTTCGGCGTCGAGCACCCAGTACGGTCCCGCGTCGAGCATCGCCGCGATCGAGGCGGCGGCACGCGCGTCGGGGTACTGGGTCAGCACGGCGAACCTCGAGTCGACCGACGCCGCATCGATCGCCGACGCGCTCGCCCATCTCGCGGCGCAGAGCATCGAGGGTCTCGTCGTGATCGCCCCGCAGGTGCGGGTGCTCGAGACGCTCGCCGAGATGTCGATCGACGTGCCGTTCGTGACCCTGCAGTCCACCGGCGACGAGCCCATTCGCACACTGTCGGTCGACCAGATCGCGGGTGCACGCCTGGCCACCCGGCACCTGATCGAATTGGGGCATCGGAACATCTACCACTTGGCCGGCCCGCAGGACTGGATCGAGGCCGAGGCGCGGATGCGCGGGTTCCTCGACGAGATGAGCGCGCAGGACGTGCCCACGACCGCACCGATCCTCGGTGACTGGACCGCGGACTTCGGGTACTACGTTGGGCGGGAGCTGCTCACCGTTCGCGACTTCACGGCGATCTTCTCCTCGAACGACCAGATGGCGCTCGGGCTCATGCACGCCGTGCGCGATGCGGGGCTCGATGTGCCCGGCGACGTGTCGATCATCGGCTTCGACGACATCCCCGAGGCGGCGCACTTCTGGCCGCCGCTCACGACGGTGCGCCAGGACTTCGCGGAGCTCGGCCGGCGATGCGTCGCCCTGTTGCTGGGCGATATCGACCCGACTGCGGTCGAACATCACAGCACGATCGTGCCCGAGCTCATCGTGCGCGGATCGACCAGCCGGCCCTCGTTCTGACCGGCCGGTGCCTGCCCGCCGCCCCCGCGGCAGGGTGCAGACGACTGCCGGCCGCTCGGGTGGCCGGCCGTCGGCCGTCCACCGTGACGTTACCGTTCCGTTACTTTTGCGAGTTGACAGCGGGTTCGGGCATGTGGCTAACATGAGTGTCGCCATGTGAACGGTCACATTCGAGACCGGATCATGACGCGACATCCCCTCGACGAAGGAGTCCCGACCGTGCCGACCACCGTTGCACCGTTGCTGCACGATCACCCGTGCGCCGGTCGAGAAGCGGGCGCCACCGCGGCGGCGGCAGTCGCATGAGCACGTTCGGACCGCAGGTCGAGGTGGCCGTGGCGCGAGTCCGCGCCGAGGTGGCGCGGCTGCACGCCGAGCTGACCCGCTACGGGCTCGTCGTCTGGACGGGCGGCAACATCTCGGGTCGCGTTCCCGGCGCCGACCTGTTCGTGATCAAGCCCTCAGGCGTCTCGTACGACGAGCTGGCGCCCGAGAACATGATCCTGTGCGACCTCGACGGCAACGTCATCGAGGGCACCCCGGGTGCCGCCCTCAGCCCGTCGTCCGACACCTCGACGCACGCCTACGTGTACCGCAACATGCCCGAGGTCGGTGGCGTGGTGCACACCCACTCGACCTACGCGACCGCCTGGGCAGCGCGCGGCGAAGAGATCCCGTGCGTGATCACGGCGATGGCCGACGAGTTCGGCGGGTCGATTCCCGTGGGCCCGTTCGCGATCATCGGCGACGACTCGATCGGGCGCGGCATCGTCCAGACCCTCTCGGGGCATCGCAGCCGAGCCGTGCTGATGCAGAACCACGGGCCGTTCACGATCGGCGCGACCCCGAAGGACGCCGTGAAGACGGCGGTCATGGTCGAAGACGTCGCCCGCACCGTGCACCTGGCCCGCGAGGCCGGCCCGCTGGTGCCGATCCCGCAGGAGGCGATCGACTCCCTCCACGAGCGATACCAGAACGTCTACGGGCAGGCCGCCGACCCACGTCGAACGGCGAAGAGTTCCACATGAGACTTGCGACCGCCTCGGCGGTCGGCGAGGGGAGGCGGTTGGCATGGACGCAGCCGACTCCGGCAGTCACCAAGACAACGACGTCCAATTGATTGACACAGTGAAAGGAAACACCGTGAAGAACACGAAGAAGGTGCTTCTCGCGACGCTCGCGGCCGGCTCGATGCTCGCGCTCGCCGCGTGCTCGGGCAACGCCGCCGGCGGCGAGGGCGGCGGCGACGGCGGCCTCATCGGCGTCGCGATGCCCACCAAGAGCTCGGAGCGCTGGATCCAGGACGGCGACGCCGTCAAGGCGCAGCTCGAGGAGCAGGGCTTCGAGGTCGACCTGCAGTACGCGGAAGACGACATCCCCACCCAGGTCTCGCAGATCGAGAACATGATCACGAAGGGCGCCGAGGCGCTCATCATCGCGTCGATCGACGGCACCACCCTCACCCAGGTGCTGCAGGACGCGGCCGACGCCGAGATCCCCGTGATCGCGTACGACCGCCTCATCCGCGACTCCGAGAACGTCGACTACTACGCGTCGTTCGACAACTACATCGTCGGCGTGCAGCAGGCGACGTCGCTGCTCAACGGCCTCGGCCTGACCGACCTCGAGGGCGCAGAGGCGGCCGACGCCCCCGCCGGGCCGTTCAACATCGAGCTGTTCGCCGGTTCGCCGGATGACAACAACGCCACGTTCTTCTGGAACGGCGCGATCGACACGCTGCAGCCGTACATCGACGCGGGCACCCTCGTCGTGAAGTCGGGCCAGACCGACTTCGAGCAGGCCGCCATCCTCCGCTGGGACGGCGAGGTCGCGCAGGAGCGCATGGAGAACATCCTCACCTCGACGTACTCCGACGGCTCGACGGTCAACGCGGTGCTCTCGCCCTACGACGGCCTGTCGCGCGGCATCATCTCGGCGCTCACCGACGCGGGCTACTCGGTCGGCGAGGGCTGGCCGATCATCTCGGGCCAGGACGCCGAGCTCGACTCGGTCAAGGCGATCAACTCGGGCGAGCAGTTCGCCACCATCTTCAAGGACACGCGTGAGCTCGCGGCCGTCGCGGTCGACATGGCGGCGGCGATCCTGAACGGCGAGGAGCCCGAGGTCAACAACACGAAGGACTACGACAACGGCGTGATCACCGTGCCGTCGTACCTGCTCGAGTCGCAGATCGTCGTCAAGGACAACATCACCGAGGTCCTCGTCGACAGCGGCTACTGGACCGAAGAGGAAATCAACGGCTGAAGCCGTGCATCGCGACCTGTCGGTGGGGGTACTACGGTAGCCCCCACCGACAGGTTCATCACCCGGCAGTGAAGCAGGAGCAACGATGACCACTGACATTCTCGAGATGCGCGGCATCACGAAGACGTTCCCGGGCGTGAAGGCCCTCGCGAACGTCAACCTCTCGGTCGCGCGCGGCGAGGTGCACGCGATCTGCGGCGAGAACGGCGCCGGCAAGTCGACCCTCATGAAGGTGCTCTCGGGCGTCTACCCGCACGGCACGTACAACGGCGACATCGTCTTCGAGAACGAGACCGTCGAGTTCAAGGACCTCACCGACAGTGAGGCCAAGGGCATCGTCATCATCCACCAGGAGCTGGCACTCAGCCCCTACCTCTCGATCGCCGAGAACATCTTCCTCAACAACGAGCTTCGCGGGCGCGGCGGCCTCATCGACTGGAACAAGACGAACTTCGAGGCGTCGAAGCTGCTCGCCCGCGTCGGCCTGCGCGAGAACCCCACGACGAAGATCATGGATATCGGGGTCGGCAAGCAGCAGCTCGTCGAGATCGCCAAGGCGCTCTCGAAAGAGGTGAAGCTCCTCATCCTCGACGAGCCGACCGCAGCCCTCAATGACGAGGACTCCGATCACCTGCTGAACCTGATCCTGCACCTCAAGGGCCAGGGCATCACGTCGATCATCATCAGTCACAAGCTGAACGAGATCAAGAAGGTCGCCGACTCGGTCACCGTCATCCGCGACGGCAAGACCATCGAGACCATCGCGAAGACCGACGTCACTGAAGACCGCATCATCAAGGACATGGTCGGTCGCGACCTCGAGCACCGGTACCCCGACCACACGCCCCACATCGGCGAAGAGCTGCTGCGCGTCGAGGACTGGACCGCGCATCACCCGCAGGACACGTCGCGCGTGGTCGTCGACAAGGTCAACCTCAACGTGCGCGCCGGCGAGATCGTCGGCATCGCGGGGCTCATGGGCGCGGGGCGCACCGAGTTCGCGATGAGCCTGTTCGGCCAGTCGTACGGTTCGAAGATCTCGGGCCGCGTGTTCCTGCGCGGCAAGGAGATCAGGACGCGCACGGTCGCCGAGGCCATCGAGCACGGCATCGCCTACGCGACCGAGGATCGCAAGACCTACGGCCTCAACCTCATCGAGGACATCAAGCGCAACATCTCGATGGCATCGCTGAAGAAGCTCGAGAAGTACGGCCTCGTGCACGACAACGAGGAGTACAAGGTCGCGAACGAGTACCGCACCTCGATGAACATCAAGGCGCCGAACGTGCTCGTGAAGACCGGCAAGCTCTCGGGCGGCAACCAGCAGAAGGTCGTCCTGTCGAAGTGGATCTACTCCGACCCAGACGTGCTCATCCTCGATGAGCCCACCCGCGGCATCGACGTGGGTGCGAAGTACGAGATCTACTCGATCATCAATCGGCTCGCAGCCCAGGGCAAGGGCATCATCGTCATCTCGTCTGAGCTCCCCGAGCTCCTCGGCATCTCGGACCGCGTCTACGCGCTCTCCGAGGGCCGTATCACCGGCGAGCTCCCCGTCGCCGAGGCGACGCCCGAGTCGATGCTCAAGCTCATGACCATGGAAAAGCCCCGCTGACCCCGGCGGACCACCAGGAGAACCCCATGTCGAACCCCAATCCCCCCACCATCGAGGAAGCCCGCGTCGGCGGTGGCAATGTCAACCCCGTCGAGAACAAGCTCACCGACCGCCTGAGCCACATCCTGGCCGACCTCGGCAAGAACGGCATCTTCATCGCGCTCATCGCGGTCGTCGTGCTGTTCGCGATCCTGACCGAGGGCATCCTGCTGCGTCCGCAGAACATCTCGAACCTCGTCGTGCAGAACGGGTACATCCTCGTGCTCGCGATCGGCATGGTGATGGTGATCATCGCCGGCCACATCGACCTGTCGGTCGGATCGGTCGCGGCCTTCGTCGGTGCCTGCTCTGGCGTCTTCGCCGTGCAATGGGGCTTGCCGTGGTGGCTCGCGGTGATCCTGTCGCTCGCGATCGGCGCCCTCGTCGGCGTCTGGCAGGGCTTCTGGATCGCCTACGTGGGGATTCCCGCGTTCATCGTGACGCTTGCGGGCATGCTCATCTTCCGCGGCCTCGCACTCGTCGTGCTCGGCAATGCGAACATCGGCTCGTTCCCCGCCGAGTACCGCGCCCTCGGAAACGGATTCCTCACGGACGTGTTCGGCGAGTTCGAGATCGATCCGCTGACACTGGGAGTCGGCGCGCTCGCGATCCTCGCGCTCGTGGTGCAGCAGGTGCGCACCCGCCGCGGCCGCCAGAAGTACGGTCAAGACGTCGAGCCGATGGCGTGGTTCATCACGAAGCTCGTGCTCGTCTCGGTCGCGATCGGCTTCTTCGCCTACTCGCTCGCGTCGTACAAGGGCATCCCGATCACGCTCATCATCCTCGCCGTGCTCGTACTCGTGTACGGCATCGTCATGAACCGCACGGTGTTCGGCCGCCACATCTACGCCATCGGCGGAAACCGCCACGCGGCCGAACTGTCGGGCATCAAGACCCGCCGGGTCGACTTCTGGCTGTTCGTCAACATGGGCGTGCTCGCCGCGCTCGCCGGCCTCATCTTCACGGCGCGACTGAACCTCGCCGGGCCGAAGGCCGGTGACGGCTTCGAACTCGAGGCGATCTCTGCGGCGTTCATCGGCGGCGCTGCCGTGCAGGGCGGCGTCGGCACGATTGGCGGCGCGATCATCGGTGGCCTGATCATCGGCGTGCTCAACAACGGCATGTCGATCATGGGCATCGGCATCGAGTGGCAGCAGGCCGTGAAGGGCCTGGTGCTGCTGCTCGCGGTCGCGTTCGACGTGTACAACAAGCGCCGGTCGGGCGGCAACTGACCCGAGCCCTGCGCGACCGACGACGGGCCTCTGCCATCGGCGGGGGCCCGTCGCTGCGCACGAAGGAGCCCCGTGACGACAATCCAGAACGCTGACGGCGAGAGTAGGGAAGCACGCCGATGACCGAGTCCACGAAGACGACGGATGACGCTCGAGCGGCGATCCTCGAGGGTCGCACGTCGCTCGGCATCGAGCTCGGCTCGACGCGCATCAAGGCGTGCCTGATCGGCGAGGATGCGGGCGAGGTGCTCGCCGTCGGCGGCCACGAATGGGAGAACGAGTTCGTCGACCGTCGCTGGACCTATTCGGTCGACGCGGTGTGGTCGGGCCTGCAGGCCGCCTACGCCGATCTCGTCGCCGACGTGCGACGCCGCTACGACGTGGAGCCCCGCACGTTCGGCGCGATCGGCGTGTCGGCGATGATGCACGGCTACCTCGCGTTCGACGCTGACGACGAACTGCTCGTGCGCTTCCGAACCTGGCGCAACACCTCGACGGGCCCGGCCGCGGCCGAGCTCAGCGAGCGATTCGGCCTCAACATCCCGCTGCGCTGGTCGATCGCGCACCTGTATCAGGCGATCCTCGACGAGGAGCCGCACGCCCGGGGCATCCGCTTCTTCACGACCCTCGCCGGATACGTGCACTGGCGACTCACGGGCCGCAAGGTGCTCGGCGTGGGCGACGCCTCGGGGATGTTCCCGATCGACTCCTCGACGAACGACTACGACACCCGGCTGCTCGAGGCGTGCGACGGGCTCATCGCCGATCGCGCGCCCGGACTGCACGTCGCCGAGCTGCTCCCCGAGGTGCTGCCGGCCGGCCGGCATGCCGGGGAGCTGACCGCCGAGGGCGCCGCCCTCCTCGACCCGACGGGTGCGCTCCGGCCCGGAGCCCCGCTGTGCCCGCCCGAGGGCGACGCCGGCACGGGCATGGTCGCCACCAACTCGGTCGCGCCCCGCACCGGCAACGTCAGCGCCGGCACGAGCATCTTCGCGATGGTGGTGCTGGAGCGCCCGCTCGAGCGGGCGCACCACGAACTCGACCTCGTCACGACGCCCGCGGGCGATCCCGTGGCGATGGTGCACTGCAACAACGGCGCGAGCGAGCTCGCCGCCTGGGCGGGCGTATTCGGGCAGTTCGCGGCCGTTGCCGGGGCATCCGTCGACAACGATGCCGTGTTCGAGGTGCTCTTCCGTGCGGCCCTCGACGGCGAGGCCGACGCGGGCGGGCTGCTCGCGTATAACCACCTCGCCGGCGAGCCGATCGCGGGGCTCGCCGAGGGCCGGCCCATGGTTGTCCGCACGCCCGACAGCCGGCTCACCCTCGCCAACTTCATGCGCGCCCAGCTCTACGGCGTGTACGGCACGCTCGCGCTCGGCATGCGGGTGCTCGCCGGCGAGGGCGTCGGACTCGACCGCATGTTCGCGCACGGCGGCATCTTCCGCACCGCCGGGGTAGCCCAGCGCTTCCTCGCCGGCGCGCTCGACGCGCCCGTCGCGGTCGGCGAAACCGCGTCAGAGGGCGGCGCCTGGGGCATCGCCGTGCTGGCGTCGTACCTGTCCTCCGCCGACGACCTCGACCTCGGCGCGTACCTGAACGACCGCGTCTTCGCGAAGGCCGCCGTCGACACTGTCGACCCCGATCCGGCGGATGTCGCCGGCTTCGCCGCCTACCTCGACCGCTACCGAGCCGGCCTCACCGCCGAGGCGGCCGCCGTCGACGCGCTCTAAGCGAGCGCCGCCCCGCACACCGATCCACCGAACCGCATCACCGAACCGCATCGCCGAACACGCTTCACCGAACACGCTTCACCGAACACGCTTCACCGACCACCGCACCAGGAGGAGACACCGATGACCCGCACCCCGCTCACTACCTCGCTCGACGCGTACGAGGTGTGGTTCCTCACCGGCAGCCAGGGCCTCTACGGCGGGGACACCCTGCGTCAGGTCGCCGAACAGTCTCGGGTCATCGCCGAGACGCTCGACGGGTCATCCGATGTGCCGGTGCGCCTCGTGTGGAAGCCCGTGCTCACCGACTCGGCCGCGATCAAGCGGGTCGCGCTCGAGGCCAACGCCGACGACCGCGTGATCGGCGTGACCGCGTGGATGCACACGTTCAGCCCCGCGAAGATGTGGATCGCCGGCCTCGACGCCCTGCAGAAGCCGCTCGCGCACCTGCACACGCAGGCGAACGTCGAGCTGCCCTGGGGCGAGATCGACTTCGACTTCATGAACCTCAACCAGGCCGCGCACGGCGACCGCGAGTTCGGCTACATCCAGACCCGACTCGGGGTGCCACGCAAGACAATCGTGGGGCACGCCTCCGACCCGCGGGTGCAGTCCGAGCTCGGCACCTGGCAGCGCGCGGCGGCCGGGCTCGCCGCATCGCGCAACCTGAAGCTCGCCCGGTTCGGCGACAACATGCGCTACGTCGCCGTGACCGAGGGCGACAAGACCGAGGCCGAGCTGCGGTTCGGCGTGCAGGTGAACACGTGGGGCGTGAACGAGCTCGCCGACGCGGTGCACGCGACGGCCGATGCCGACATCGACGCCCTCGTCGCCGAGTACGAGGAGCTCTACGACGTCGTGCCGTCGCTCCGCACGGGCGGCGACCGCCACGAGTCGCTGCGCTACGGCGCGGCGATCGAGCTCGGTCTGCGCTCGTTCCTCGAGGAGGGCGGCTTCGGCGCCTTCACGACGTCGTTCGAAGACCTCGGCGCGTTGAAGCAGCTGCCGGGCCTCGCGGTGCAGCGGCTCATGGCCGAGGGCTACGGCTTCGGCGCCGAGGGCGACTGGAAGACCGCCGTGCTCGTCCGCATCGCGAACGTCATGGGCGCTGGGCTCCCCGGCGGCGCCTCCCTCATGGAGGACTACACCTACGACCTCACGCCCGGCGACGAGCTCATCCTCGGCGCGCACATGCTCGAGGTGTCGCCGTCGCTCACGACCTCGCGCCCGTCACTCGAGGTGCACCCCCTCGGCATCGGCGGCAAGGACGACCCGGTGCGGCTCGTCTTCACCGCCGACCCCGGTCCGGCGGTCGTCGTCGCCCTGAGCGACATGCGCGACCGGTTCCGCCTCACGGCCAACGTGGTCGAGAACGTCGAGCCGCGGCATCCGCTGCCCAACCTGCCCGTCGGACGCGCCGTCTGGAAGCCGGCGCCCGACTTCCGCACGTCGGCTGCGGCCTGGCTCACCGCCGGCGCCGCGCACCACACGGTGATGTCGACTGCGGTCGGCGTCGACGTGTTCCGCGACTTCGCCGAGATGGCGAAGACCGAGCTGCTCGTCATCGACGAGCAGACGACGCTGCCTGATTTCCAGCGGGAAGTACGCTGGAACCAGGCCTACTTCCGACTGGCCCAGGGCCTCTGATCGAAGCACGCGGGCCGGTCAGGCGGGCCCGCCGCGTCGCCGCCCCCACCGCCGAGCGTTTCCGTTCGCGCCGAATGTCGCCGCCAGAACGGAAACACTCGGCGCGAACGGAAACACTCGCGCGAGCCGCGCGAGCCGCGCGAGCCGCGCGAGCCGCGTGGGCTGCGCAGGGCCAGGTCAAGCGTTCGCGGACGCTGACCAGTCCGGCAGCTGCTGCAGGGTCCAGCGGTTGCCGTCGGGATCCTGCAGCGTGATGAACCGGCCCCAGGCCTGCTCGTCGACGCCTTCGGCCTCGACGCCCTTCGCGCGCAGGTCGGCCAGCACGGCGTCGGCGTCGGGGATGACGACCTGGATCGAATCCTGCGAGCCCGGCGCCATCGTGAGCCCGAGGCCTTCGCCGATCGCGATCGAGCACGCCGAGCCCGGGGGCGTCAGCTGCACGAACCGCAGGCCTTCGTGCACGCGTTGGTCGTGGTCGGCGTTGAATCCGAGCTTCTCGACGTAGAACTCCTTGGCGCGGTCGACATCGGTGACGGGCACGAAGATGAGTTCGATCTTCCAGTCCATGTTCCACTCCTCGTAGGGTGTGTGTGGCACGATCCGTCTCATCGAATCGCCTGCCACCAGTCTCGCCAAGCATGCGGCCAGTTCCTGTCCGGTTCAAGATCCGACCGACGGATGCCCCGGCTCGCGCCGCGACATCCGCTCGCGCCGCGACATCCGCTCGCGCCGCGACATCCGTCGTGACATCCGCCGGAGCCGCGACATCGGCTCGAGCCGCGACATCCGCTCGAGCCGCGACATCCGCACGCGCTCGCTCTCTTCCTCCCTCACTCTCTCTCTCTCTCTTCCTCCCTCTCTCTCTCTCTCTCTCTTCCTCCCTCACTCGTCGAGAGTGCAGTCGCCGCCCTTCCTTTGGGCGAGGAGTGCACTTTCGGCACACATCTACGCCTCATCTGCGCAACCGACCTTCGTCGAGAGTGCAGTCGCCGCCCCGCCCGGGGGCGCCGAGTGCACGCTCGACGAAAGGATCGCGGCGGAGGTTGGGGCTGGGCGACCCGCGTGCCGCGGTGGAAGGATGGAGCGCATGGCATTGCACATCACCGGAGATCCCGCGGCCGACGAGCTGCTCAGCACCGACGCATTCGCCCTGCTCACCGGCATGCTGCTCGACCAACAGGTCGCGATGGAGACCGCGTTCGCGGGACCGCTCAAGATCAAGCAGCGCCTCGGCGCGATCAATCCCGAGGCCGTCGCCGGCGACGATCCCGAGCACTTCGCCGAACTGTTCAAGCAGACCCCGGCCGTGCACCGCTTCCCGGGCTCGATGGCGGGTCGGGTGCAGGCGCTCGCGCAGGCGGTCGTCGACGAATGGGGCGGCGACGCCGCGGCCATCTGGCAGCAGGGCGACCCCGACGGCGCCGAGGTGCTGAAGCGCCTCAAGGCCCTGCCGGGGTTCGGCGAGCAGAAGGCGAAGATCTTCCTGGCGCTGCTCGGCAAGCAGCTCGGTGTCGCGGCGGCGGGCTGGCGCGAGGCGGCCGGCTCCTACGGCGAAGACGGCAGTCACCGCTCGGTCGCCGACATCGTCGACCCCGAGTCGCTCGCCAGGGTGCGCGCCACGAAGCAGGCGGCGAAGGCCGCGGCCAAGTCCGCCAAGTCCTGACGCGCTCGAAGCGACGCCGTCAGCCGACGAGGAACTCCGCGATCGCGAGCGCCATCGAGTGCGGCTCGAACGCGTGGTTGTCTGCGGGCACGACGCGTGACTGCGCGTTCGGCATCGATGCGACGACGGATGCCGCTGCCGAGGTCATGATCGGCAAGGTCTGCTCACCCACCATCACGAGCGTCGGCGCCGTGATGCCGCGCCACAGTTCGGCGCGCGGCGCCGACTGCGTCCAGGCGAGCGACTCGGCGTCGGCCTCGAGGCTGGGGGCGACGTCGAGCATCGTCGTCCAGGCGGGACTCTGCTTCGCGCCCTCGAGCCACTCGGGCGGCATGTCGGCCATGTAGGTCTCGAGGGTGCCGGCGCGGTCACCCGCCGCGATGCGCTCGCGCAACTCCGCGAGGAACACGGCGCCCTCGTTGCCGCCCTCCGGGTCGAGCGGCACCTCGAAGAGCGCCAGCTTCGACACGGGCAGGCCTGCGGCCGCCGCCGCGAGCGCGATCGACGCGCCCGACGAGAAGCCGAACATCGCGACCGCGTCGTCGGTGCCGTCGAGCACCACGTCGATCAGCGCCCGCAGGTCGTCGATGGTCTGCGCGAGCGTGATCGGCGCCTCGGCGGGGCTCTCGCCGCGACCGCGCCGGTCGAAGTTGACGACGTCGAAGCCGTGGCTCGCGAGCAGGCCCGCCATCTCGACGGTCGTCGGGTCGAACGCGCGGAACTGCATGGCGGCGGCGATGAGGATCACCGGCGGTCCCGACCCCTGCCGGTCATAGGCGATGCGCGTGCCGTCGGCGGATGTCACGTACTCGGTCATCGGGCTCCCTTGCTCGAGTCCTCGCGGTCAGGCTACGCCGCCCCGCGGCCGTCCTCCACCGCCGATCGAGTAGCGCCCGAGGAAGGAGGACGCGTATCGAGATCACGTGCGTGGTCTCGATACGGCGCTGGCGCGCCTACTCGACCGGCGAACGGCAGCCACGGCAATGTCAGTGGGTGGTGGCATCGTGAGAGGTACAACACCACATATAGGGGTCGAGCGGTTTTCGAGGCCCAAGGGCTCGTGGCGGCGACACGCCGCGACACGCCCGGCGGTACTCCACAGGCGAAGAGATCCAGTTCTTCTCGGGTGTGGATAACTCGGGCGGCTCCCGCGGAAACAGGCCGATCCACGCGACATCCGTTGTTCACAACCGGTGGAGAACCCCGTGGATAACTACACGAATGTAACTACATCATGTTGTGGCAGTCGAGTTCCATGAACACTAGATGTAGTATTAGAAGTCCAGAAACACACAACGGGGGAACGCCCTGAACAGGGCAGAGAACGAGGGGAAAATCATGACGGTCACGGTCTACACCAAGCCTTCTTGCGTGCAGTGCAACGCGACGTATCGCGCCCTCGACAGCAAGGGCATCGAGTACGAAGTGCTCGACCTGTCTGTCGACGAGAACGCCCTCGCGCAGGTCAAAGAGCTCGGGTACCTGCAGGCCCCGGTCGTCATCACCGATGAAGGTCACTGGTCGGGCTTCCGCCCTGACAAGATCGACGAGCTCGCCTCGCGACTCGCCTAGGTCGGGTTTCGAGTCGGCCGTCGGCCTCCTCAACCCGCACTCTCGTGAGGACGCACCATGACGAACCTGGTCTACTTCTCGAGCGTCTCGGGCAATACGCAGCGCTTCATCGAGAAGCTGGGCCGCCCGGCGACCCGCATCCCGCTGTATGCGCGTGAGCAGCAGGTGCACGTTGACGAGCCCTATGTGCTCGTCCTGCCGACCTATGGCGGCGGCGACGGCAAAGGCGCCGTGCCGAAGCAGGTCATCCGCTTCCTGAACGATCCCGAGAATCGCTCGTACATCCGCGGCGTCATCAGCGCCGGCAACACCAACTTCGGTTCGGCCTTCGGCCTCGCCGGCGACATCATCGCCGCGAAATGCCACGTGCCGCACCTCTACCGCTTCGAAGTATTCGGAACCCCAGACGACGTTCGCGCCGTCAACGATGGATTGGACGCATTTTGGTCAACTCAGCAGCAACAGACGGCGTAGCGCTCATGGAGGCTCCGCGCACCGCGATGGACTATCACTCGCTCAACGCGATGCTGAACCTCTACGGCGCGAACGGTGAGATCCAGTTCGAGAAGGACCGCGAGGCGGCTCGCGAGTACTTCCTGCAGCACGTCAACCAGAACACGGTCTTCTTCCACTCGCTGAAGGAGCGGCTCGACTACCTCGTCGAGAAGGAGTACTACGAGCCCGAGGTGCTCGCGCAGTACTCGTTCGACTTCATCCAGAAGCTCAACGACCTCGCGTACTCGAAGAAATTCCGGTTCGAGACGTTCCTCGGCGCGTTCAAGTACTACACGAGCTACACGCTCAAGACGTTCGACGGCAAGCGGTACCTCGAGCGCTTCGAAGACCGCGTCGTGATGACCGCGCTCGGGCTCGCCCAGGGCGACGAGCAGCTCGCGACCGACCTCGTCGAAGAGATCATCGGCGGGCGTTTCCAGCCGGCCACGCCCACGTTCCTCAACACGGGCAAGGCGCAGCGCGGCGAGCTCGTCAGCTGCTTCCTGCTGCGCATCGAAGACAACATGGAGTCGATCTCGCGCGGCATCAACTCGTCGCTGCAGCTGTCGAAGCGCGGCGGCGGCGTCGCCCTGCTGCTCAGCAACATCCGCGAGTCGGGCGCACCGATCAAGCAGATCGAGAACCAGTCGTCGGGCATCATCCCCGTCATGAAGCTGCTCGAAGACAGCTTCAGCTACGCCAACCAGCTCGGCGCACGCCAGGGCGCCGGCGCGGTCTACCTGAGCGCGCACCACCCCGACATCATGCGGTTCCTCGACACCAAGCGCGAGAACGCCGACGAGAAGATCCGCATCAAGACGCTCTCGCTCGGCGTCGTCGTGCCCGACATCACCTTCGAGCTCGCCAAGAACAACGAAGACATGTACCTCTTCTCGCCGTACGACGTCGAGAAGGTGTACGGCAAGCCGTTCGGCGATGTGCCCATCACCGAGAACTACCGCGAGATGGTCGACAACCCGCGCATCAAGAAGACCAAGATCAACGCGCGCGAGTTCTTCCAGACGATCGCCGAGATCCAGTTCGAGAGCGGCTACCCCTACATCGTGTTCGAAGACACGGTGAACAAGGCGAACCCCATCAAGGGCCGCATCAACATGTCGAACCTGTGCAGCGAGATCCTGCAGGTCAACACCCCGACGACGTACAACGAAGACCTCTCGTACGACCAGATCGGTAAAGACATCAGCTGCAACCTCGGTTCGCTGAACATCGCCCTCACGATGGACGGGCCCGACTTCGGCAAGACCGTCGAGACCGCCATCCGCGGCCTCACCTCGGTGTCGAACCAGAGCCACATCTCGTCGGTGCGCTCGATCGAAGACGGCAACGACAAGTCGCACGCCATCGGCCTCGGCCAGATGAACCTGCACGGCTACCTCGCCCGCGAGCGCATCTTCTACGGCAGCGAAGAGGGCATCGACTTCACGAACATCTACTTCTACACGGTGCTGTTCCACGCGCTGCGCGCGTCGAACCGCATCTCGATCGAGCGCGGCGAGACGTTCGAGGGCTTCGCCGATTCGAAGTACGCGAGCGGCGAATTCTTCGAGAAGTACACGGATGCCCCGTGGGTGCCCGCTACCGCGAAGGTCACGCAGCTCTTCGCCGACGCAGGGGTGCACATCCCGACTCAAGAGGATTGGCGCGAGCTCGCGGCATCCGTCAAGGAACACGGCATATACAACCAGAACCTGCAGGCCGTGCCGCCCACCGGGTCGATCTCGTACATCAACAACTCGACGGCGTCGATCCACCCGATCGCGTCGAAGATCGAGATCCGCAAGGAAGGCAAGCTCGGTCGCGTGTACTACCCGGCGGCGTTCATGACGAACGACAACCTCGAGTACTACCAGGACGCCTACGAGATCGGCTACGAGAAGGTCATCGACACCTACGCCGCGGCCACGCAGCACGTCGACCAGGGACTCTCGCTCACGCTCTTCTTCAAGGACACGGCGACGACCCGCGACATCAACCGGGCCCAGATCTACGCGTGGAAGAAGGGGATCAAGACGATCTACTACATCCGCCTGCGGCAGCTGGCGCTCGAGGGCACCGAGCTGGATCTTTGCGTCAGTTGCACGCTGTGATGTGACGGATGCCGGAGGAAGGCCAGCGTTGACTGAGGCTATGGCCACCAAGAATTGGGAACCGTTCATCGGTGCGATCTACGGGTTCCGCACGTACGAGAGCGGTGAGTTCCGGTACGTCGGCCTCACCACAAAGTCGGTGACGATTCGGGAGCGTCAGCACTTCAAGGCGGCCGAGTCAGGCAGGCGGAAGAACCCATTCCACGACTGGCTGAAGAAGCACGGTCGCGATCACGCGATCGCGGTTCCGCTCGCGGTTGTCACGACGAATCTTGACGATCTCGGCGCGGCTGAGCGGGAGTGGATCTCACGGCTCAGGCGGGATGGGCATCGCTTGCTCAACCTCGCGGAAGGTGGAAGAGGATCGAAGGGGCACGTCTGGACCGAGGAGCAGCGGAAGGCGGCTGGCGACCGAGCGCGAGGACGCCCGACCGGCGTTCACCGATTCGGCCCGGACGCTCCCATGTGGGGGCGCACCCATTCCGATGAGCAGAAGGCGAAGTGGTCTGCCATGCGGAAGGGCACCAACGCCGGGCCTGAGAATCCCAACTTCGGCAAGTTCGGTTCTGAGCATCCGAGCTACGGCCACACGATGTCAGCGGAGTCGCGCGCTCGACTATCCGAGTTGCGTCGAGGAGAGTTGAATCCGAACTTCGGCAAAACGGCAAGCGATGAGACTCGGGCGAAGATGTCTGCAGTCCGAAAGGGACGCGCAATGCCTTCGAGCGTGCGAAACGCACACACGAGGCACCATACGAATAAGGGCGTCTTCAAAGAGACGTGCCGGCACTGCATCGACGATCGCAACAACGAAAGAGACAACAAATGACCCTCACAGACCCGGTGAACTCGGCCAGCAACGACCCGGCCCACGGCGGCAAGGTGAAGCTCGTCGATCACGTCAATGCGATCAACTGGAATCGCATCCAGGACGACAAGGATGTCGAGGTCTGGAACCGCCTCGTCAACAACTTCTGGCTGCCCGAGAAGGTGCCGCTGTCGAATGACGTGCAGTCGTGGAACACGCTGACCCCCGAAGAGCAGACGCTGACGATGCGTGTGTTCACCGGCCTCACGTTGCTCGACACGATCCAGGGCACGGTCGGCGCGGTCTCGCTGATCCCCGACTCACTCACTCCGCACGAAGAGGCGGTGTACACGAACATCGCATTCATGGAGTCGGTACACGCCAAGAGCTACTCATCGATCTTCTCGACGCTGTGCTCGACGAAAGAGATCGACGAGGCGTTCCGCTGGTCGGTCGAGAACGAGAACCTTCAGAAGAAGGCCGCGATCGTCATGGAGTATTACCGTGGCGACTCACCGCTGAAGCGCAAGGTCGCCTCGACGCTGCTCGAGTCGTTCCTCTTCTACTCGGGCTTCTACCTGCCCATGTACTGGTCATCGCGAGCGAAGCTCACCAACACCGCCGATCTCATTCGCCTCATCATCCGCGACGAGGCCGTGCACGGGTACTACATCGGCTACAAGTTCCAGAAGGGGCTCGAGTTGGTGTCGCAGGCCGAGCGCGACGACCTGAAGGACTACACGTTCTCGCTGCTCTACGAGCTCTACGATAACGAGGTGCAGTACACGCAAGACCTCTACGACGGCGTCGGCCTCACCGAGGACGTCAAGAAGTTCCTGCACTACAACGCGAACAAGGCCCTCATGAACCTCGGCTACGAGCCGATGTTCCCGAAGACCGTCACCGACGTGAACCCGGCCATCCTCTCGGCGCTCTCACCGAACGCCGACGAGAACCACGACTTCTTCTCGGGGTCGGGGAGCTCGTACGTGATCGGCAAGGCGGTTGTCACTGAGGATGAGGACTGGGACTTCTAGGCCCTTTGACCATGCGAACGAAATATGAGCCGATTGACGTTGCCGACGTCTTTGTGGCGGGCAACTATCCTGCTCATACATACAATCCGCGCAGCGGGACTCTCCTAGAGTCAGAGATCACCTCGTACCTCCGCCAACGAGGTAAGTGCTTGGTTATCTCCGGTCCCAGCAAATCCGGAAAGACGGTACTCGTCGAGCACATGCTGCCTCGGAAATTCGCTGTCTGGATTAGCGGCAATCGGCTGAAGACGATCGAAGACGTCTGGTCTGCAATCGTCGATCAGCTCGACGCCTATACCGAGGTGTCGACAACCGAGTCTGAAGGATCTGAGGTTGGTGTTGAAGCCAGCGTCATGATTGGAATCCCAGACTTCATGCAGGCGAAGCTAGGAGTTCGCCCCGCCTTCGATAAGAGCGCTACTATCAGCGGCCGGCACTTGAGGTCCGCGGCGAGCACGGTGCTCGAGTACCTTGCCCACACTCCAGTCCCGATCGTCCTCGACGACTTTCACTACATTGAGGATGAGGATCTGCGCAAAGAGGTCACGCTGGTTGTGAAGGAACTAATCCTCAAGACGCATGTGGTGCTGATCGCAGTGCCGCACGTCGCGTTCGATCCAGTGCGTGACAGTCCTGATATGAACGGTCGTGTCTGGGGCGTAAAGGTCGAGCCCTGGGAAGTGGGCGAACTGGCCGAGATCGCGACCGACGGGTTCCGAGTGCTAAACCTCTTGGACGATGGCGGCAAGCTCGGAGGAAAGCTGGCCGAGGCGAGCCTCGGTGCACCATTCATCATGCAGCAACTCTGTCAGGATCTCGTGTGGGCCAATGGAACATACAAATCCAGGGAATCCACACAGCCGCTTTCGGCGCCCGGTTCGTGGCCGACATTCTTTCGGACTGTCGCTGACCGCCATATTCCTGGAATATTTGAGAAGCTCCGGCAAGGCCCGCCTACTCGCGGACAGGAGCGAGTGAGCCGACTCTTGAAGGATGGCCGGAAGACCGATAGCTACGGCGCGATTCTGCTCGGTATCAAGGCGCTAAGTCCCAAGCTTGAGTATCACTACTCGGTTCTAGCGAATGAGCTTGAGAATTACTTCATCGATGTGCCGAAGAACCAGCCGCTCACCAGTGCGCTCGGCCATATGGCCGAGATTGCACGCAAGGGACGGGGGACAAGCGACGCTGCATTTGCGTACAAGGACGATCGCGTCAACGTCGCAGACCCGTTTCTCGCGTTCTACCTACAGCACGGGAGTTGGATCCTTCCGGGGCTCGACGCCTGACGTTTGCGCATGCGTAGGTATCCGTAAACGGGTTACTGGCCTTGGCGGGCACTGCAGAAGGACACGCCCAACTTCCAAGCCGAATTCGGTCAGGGTGTTGCGGGTGGCGCGCTGCAGGCGCGCAGGTTCTCCGACCTTCCGATTCTTGACCTAGGTCGCAACGGCAGGACATTCGATCCGCGGTCGAGCCTCGCTTGCGCGATCTCGTTACCAACAGGTCCCGGCGAGATCTCGCTTCGCGTAGTCGCGCTCGTACGCCTCAACTGACGCGCAGAACCCGTCGGCGATGCCGGCTGCGATCGCAGACTCCATGTCCGCACCGGGCGGCAACTCGGTCCATACTCCTGGCGCGAGCGCGACCGCCTCGGTGTGCGAGCCCATTTCGTACCAGTTCCTGACTTGATCCGGCAGCTCCGAGACTTGAACGACAAAGGGGTAACCCTCGGGGAGATTCCCGGCCGGACCTGACGGTTGCGGCGCGTCTGGTGCATCTGCTGCGATCGCCTGAGGGGCGAGTTCCTTCACGTCGCTTTCGAGGGTGTCGATCTCGGATTCCAGCTCGGTGATTTGCCGTTCGGCGTCATCAAGCTTCGACGCGCTTTCGTCCAGGGCGGCATCCGTCTCAGAAAGTTCTTGCGAGGGGCCGGCGCTACCGATTGCCGCGCCAGCCATACCTCCGGCGATCCCGCCGACAAGCAGAGCGGCCGTGGCAACAAGTAGCGTCGTGTGCCTCCTCGGGCTCGACGGCTTCTCGTTCGCGCTGGTCTCGGGGCTGATCGTCATCACAGTGCGACCCGCTCGAGTAGGTCTGGTGCGCTGCTCGCTCGGTATTCATCAGCGGCGGGTTCGACGGTGTACTCGACGATCTCGACGTCGTGCGCCTTGAGAGCGTCGAGCACCTCGGCTGGCGTGACGCGGAAGTACTCACGGCGGAGGTTGATCTTGTTCACGCGCTGCTCTGCGAACGCCGCGTGAAGCATGTTCTCGACGCCGACGGCGTCATCGGCGAAGAACAGGGCGTGGACATCGAACCTGAATGGTACGGAGGCGTCGCCGAGCTCATTGACGCGGTCCATCGGTTCGAGCCGTCGGGTCATCCCGATCTTGACCATGTTCTCGCCGAACGCGCCGATATTCGAGATCACGTAAACGTAGCCCGCACGGATGTTGGCGGCCCGATAGTCGACGTCCTCGATCGCGCGGTCGACATCGGCGAGCTTCTGCCGCATTCTGTCGGCACCCTCAACATCCCCGCTCGCCTCGAGGGCCGCCAGCACGCTCTGGTAGTGGTTCCTCTCCTTCTCAAGTCGTTCATGTTCGCGCGCGAGTTCCTGCTCGGCTTTGCGCTGTTCGCGCAGCTCGGCCCGACGTTCGCGCTCGAGCTCCTTCTCCCGCTGCACTGCCTGTAGATGTTTTGCGGCGAGGGCGAGTTCTTTCATCCGGAGCTGTTGATAGTACGGCGTGATCTTCAGATCAATCATCGAGCCCTGGCGCTCGATCTGCTCGGCCACCTTCGCGAGACGTTGCTGCGCTGCGGCGAGGTTGCCGGCACGCATGGTCTTGACGCAGTTCTCTGCCTCGGCGTTGTAAGCGCGCAACAGGATCTTGCTCATGTCGTTGACGAACTTGCGGCCCTTTGCAGCGGAGTTGTTGAACGTGAAGTTCTGGCTGGCAGTCGAAGCTCGCTTGTCCCTGATGGCCGCCTTGATCTGCCCTCGCAGCACTTCCAGATCACCTGCCAGATCAGCGGATGACTCGGCCGGGTGTTCGTAGTCGAATACCCCGAGCTCCTGGAGGCTGACGGCTTCCCGAAGGTTCACGACTTCCAGCTTGTGTTGCTCGATTTCGGTACGCAGGGACTGATTCGTCGCACTGAGCTTGTCATGCTCTCGGGCCAGGTCCCCGATGGCCCGATCCCATTGCTCCCGAAGTGAAGCGTGCTCCGCGTCCGCGGCCGTCCGAGCGCCAGCGATCTCCATCTCGACTCGCGCGCGATACTCGTCGATCTCTCCGTACTGCTTGAGCCCGTGCTTCGCAACGAGCGCCTCGAGCTCTTCCACTCGACCTCGTGCCTCGCGTTTCGACATCCGCGCGGTGGACCGTTCGGTCCTTGCCGCTGGCACCGTGGTTACGGCGGCAGGATGAACTTCGCTGACGTGCGCAGTCCACTGCTGACCATCCCACCAGCGAAGGGTGTTCGGCGAAGCAGTGTCTGGGTACCAGCCCGCGGGAGCCGTGCCGGTCATTGAGCGCCTCGAGCAGATCGCGCGATATTGGACATTGGTTCGGGTCGCATGAGACCTCCACGATGTAGGGACCGAACTTGAAACGCTAGCCCGGTAGGCCCTCTACGCGAGACCCCCCGATCGGGTGAGCTTCGATTCGGCGACCTTCTGCGGGTGGAAAGCCCGCAGATGACGACTGCGCAAGCATAAGTTCTGTTGAAGAACATCAATATAAGTTATTCTGAGAATGGATAGATCAACTTATGTGGGGTGAGCGGATGGATCGGGTGACGGCTGACCGGGCGATCGACCTGCTCATCGCATCAGGCGTCGATGTCGACGTGCAGGGCGCCTCCCGAGTCGACCTCCTCCGAGACGGACGGCGATCGGTGGAGATGAAAGTCCGACAAACGCCTGCAACACCGTCGCAGATCGCCCGCGACCTCCGTCAAACGGAGGGCGGACAGCTGCTTTACGTAGTGCCTCGCATGACTCCCACATTGAGAAGCGCGGCTGCGGAGCGGGATCTCGCCGTCGTCGCCGTCGATGACGGCGTCGCGCTGATCGACGGTCAAGAGTTCCGGCCGTCGGCGGCGGTCGCAACCACACCGACCCTGCCGAAGTCCTCCCGTCGCACTCCGTGGGGGAGGTTCGCGGTCATGCGGGCGCTCTGCCGCACCCGCGAACCAAGAACGCAAGCGCAACTGGCAGACGAGGTCGGCATCACTCAGGCTGCCGTGTCGCAGTCCGTGTCGAAGCTCAACGATCTCGTGGCGAGAGGATCCTCCGGATGGTCGGTCGTGAATGTGCGACCGCTCGCAGCGAGGTTTCTGGCGGACTACCCCGGCGCAGGCGGCATCGGGGTCAACTGGTTCGCCCTTGACCCGGTGAATGCCCAAGCGGAGACGGCGCTGAATGCGGGCCTCGCGGAGAACGCGATCCTGTCTGGCGACGTCGGCGCCGACCGGATCGCTCCGTGGCGCGTTCCCGCGAAAGCGATCATCTACGCAGCGGCGGGACTCGACCTGGCCAAGGCGGGCTTCGCGCACACCACAGCTGAACGGGCGACCCTCGAGCTACGGGTGCCGGCAGACCCAACCCTGTGGCCGACCGCCAACGCGTATGCCGGTGGGCAACGCCCATCGACGGCCGACCCGTTGATCGTGGCGCACGACATCTTGCGCACGGGTGGTTCCGACGCCGACGAAGCGGTCGAACACGTGGTGAAGCAACTTGCTCGCGAATGGGGTGCTCGGTGATTCGTCGTTCGGCAATCACGGTGTCGACGTCGAATGCTGACGACGCCGCATACCGTGCAGTCCACGATGTCGCAATTGCGACCGAGGACATCGATGATGCTCGCATTGTGGGCGGCCAGATGGTCGGGCTCCTGCTCGCCGCATTCCCGACAGCGGCCGCGATCATCCGCAGGACCGCCGACGCTGATGCAGCCCTCTCCACCCAAGTGGCCGCGTCGGGGGCTCTCCATTCCGCATTCACCCGTTTCGGATATGAGCCGAAGCGCGGGAACCGGTACGAGTCCGAAGACGGCCGGGCGATCGACGTCCTCGTGCCGAGCGACACCCGATTTCGTCAGGTCGAGCTGGGAGGGCGCGGATTCGATGCCGTGCCCGGCTTGCGCGTGGTCTTGGCGGGCCATCCGATCCTCATCGACCTCGATGTGACGCTCACGGATGGCACCCGGCTGCAGTTCGCGATCAAGGTACCGACCGTCGAACATGCCCTCATCCTGAAAGCGCTGAGCTACAGCTCGCGCCACGCGCCCAAAGACCTCGTCGACATTCATAACCTCCTGCAGGTTGCCCATCTGCGTGGCGCAGACGAGATCGGTGGGTGGCGGATCGACAAGCCCGAACTGCCGGGGTCGCGAGGCGACGCGCAGCGCGAGCTGTATCAGCTCGCAGCCACAGCACATCGGAATCCGATGCTGAACGCATCCGGCGTCCGACCGGAGGTGATCGTCGCGTTGATCCGGGCGAAGGTCGGGCAACCGCGCACGTGACCCCAATGTTGGCTACGACATCGCCAAGTCGGCGGCCGCGACCACCGGTCGCGTTGCTGGGTCTCCGACGCAGCCTGCGTCAGAGCCCCCAGTAGTGGGCGGTAGCCGAGTCGCCCGGGATGCTGGCGACGACTTTGACGGTGATGAAAGAGTAGGGCCCCGGCCCGACCGGGCAGGTCACCGGGATGCTCGTCGAGCCCGATGGGCCGGCGCCCGAGACGAGCTGCGTGAAGCCGCTCGTCGCCTTGTAGTCGCCGTCGGTGAGGGCGTAGTAGACGTCGACGGTGTTGCCCTGGCGGGCCTGCCAGCTGAAGCTCATCGAGACGACCTGGCCCGTCGGGTTCGCGCCGCAGTCTCCGCGCTCGCCCGGCTCCATCCCGATGACCCCCGGGGGCTCGACCCCGGGGTCGCTGTAGGCAGGAGGGTCTTCGTCGGCCGGCTCGTCCCAGGTCGAGGCATCCTCTTCCGCTTCGGCCTCGGCGCGCTCCTTCGCAGCGGCGTCGGCCGCCGCCTTGCCGGCCTTCTGCGCGGCGACGACGGCGTCTGCGGCGGTCTTCACCCGGGTGAGTGCTGCCGTGACGTCGTCGGTGGTGGCGAGTTCGGCGACGGCCTTGGTGAGCGCGTCTCGGGATGCGCCGGCGAGCGAACTCGCCGTGATGAGCGCCTCGGCCTGTGCTTGGGCGCTGGCGGCGAGGCCCTCCAGGGCGTCGGTGACGCCGGTGACGGCTGCCGATACCTCGTCGAGTTCTCCGTCCGCGATGGCGAACGCGAGTTTTACGCGTGCGGATTCGAACGTCGCCGCGGCGTCGGGACTCACCGTGGCGGCGAGTGAGCCGGTCAACCCGTCGAATCCTGCATTGAGTCGGGCCGCGTCGCCTTTCGCATCGGCGAGCGCTTCCGCGGCCTCCGCCGCGGCTTGCCGCTCGGCGGCCGCCGCTCTCTCGAGGGACAGCTGCCGGTTGTGCTCGTCGACGGCGACCGCGGCGACCGGGATCGAGATGGCGCCGACGACGATGACCGCGCCGGCGGCGATGGCCGCGACCCTCGCCCACATGGGGAACGCCCTGAACTGACGAACGAACTTCACGGTGGGCGTCCTCCTCGATGAATCCTGACCCCGGCGTCAAGCATGCCACCCGTCTGACGCCGGCCATGACACGGCAGGGGGGCCGTGCTCGACTACTCCGCGTTGTATGGCGCGGCGACGTCGATGACCCAGGTGACGCCGAAGGCGTCGGTGAGCATGCCGAAGCCGGGGCTCCATGCCGAGGCGGCGAGGGGCTCGATGATCGTCGCGCCGTCCGAGAGCGTGTTCCAGTAGCCCTGGATCTCATCGAGGGATTCGCCGCGCACCGAGACGAAGAACGGCTGATCGGTGATCGTGGCACCGTTCTCGCGGCGAGTGGAGCCCGCGTTGCCCGCCGATCCTCCCGACTGGCCAGGAATGTCGTACGCCATCACTCGGAATCCGTCTTCGGTCTCGACCTGACCGAAGACGACGTTGTCGGCACCGGGCGCGTCCTTCGGCATGCCGAAGTCGCCGTAGGTCGCGATCACGACCCGGCCGCCGAAGACGGACTGGTAGAACTCCAGCGCTACGCGGGCGTCTCCGCGGAAGTTGAGGTGGGTGGTTGTCGCGATGCTCATGTCTGCTCCTCGTGAGACGTTCGCCGGGGCGTCTCCCCGGCAACTCCTACGTTTCCAGCTGTATAGGACAGATCGGGTCCTAGACCTCGATTAGCATCGAGAAATGACCACGCCCACCTCGCGGCTGCTCGATCTGCTGTCGCTGCTGCAGGCCCGGCGTGATTGGCCGGGCGCGGTCCTCGCCGAACGACTGAACGTGAGCCATCGAACCGTTCGTCGCGACGTCGATCGCCTGCGAGCGATGGGCTACAACATCCACGCGACGATGGGGCCTGACGGCGGGTACCGCCTCGACGCCGGGAGCGAACTGCCACCGCTGCTGTTCGACGACGAACAGGTCATCGCGCTGGCTGTCGCTCTTCGAGCAGCGACCATCACCGGCGCCGGGATCGAGGAAGCGGCGATGCGCGCGCTGACCACCGTGCGACAGGTGATGCCGTCGCGCCTGCGCCATCGTCTCGACGCCCTCGCGTTCACGACAGTCCCCGGTCGGCCGGGGGACGCGGCATCCGACTCGGTGTCCCCGGATATCCTCGTCGCGTTGTCGACAGCGGCCCGGGCCCATGAGGTGCTTCGGTTCGACTACGCGAGTCGCCGCCCCGGCGACGACCCCCGATCAGCACCGCCGCGCAGGGTGGAGCCGCACCACCTCGTCACTTCCCGCGGCCGCTGGTACCTGGTCGCGTGGGACCTCGAGCACGACGATTGGCGAATCTTCCGCGCGGATCGCGTTTCACCACGCACCCCCACCGGGCCCCGTTTCGCACCCCGAGAGCTGCCCGGAGGCGACGTCGCCGAATTCGTGTCCGCACGGTTCAAGGGATCCGACCAGATCAACCGGTGGCCCTGCACCGGGAAGGTCGTCCTCCACCGGCCGGCCGGCGAAGTGCTGCCGTTCGCCGGCGACGGCATCGTCGAAGATCTCGGCCCCGAGCGGTGCAGTCTCGAAGTCGGATCGTGGTCCTGGATAGCCCTCGCCGCGTCACTCAATCGCTTCGATACCGAGGTCGATGTCATCGGTCCGCCCGAGCTCACCGAGGCGTTCGCCGAACTCGCGGCCCGCAACGCCTCGACAGCGTCGCGAGCGGGGATCGTCTGACTGACCTTGGACTGACCCAAACGCCGCCACCGACACGCGTCGATAGCGACCGCGAGACTCAGTCCGCGACCGACTCTCGGGGCGGGTTGTGCATGAACTCGAGGCGGATGCCGTTGTCGTCCTCGACGAAGGACGCGTAGTAGCGGTCGTTGAACCGCGGGTACACCTTCGGCTCGCGCACTGCCGTCCAACCTGCGCCGACGGCGATCTCGTGCAGGCGGTCGACGTCGGCACGAGTCTCGACGGCGAAGGCGAGGTGCTGCCAACCCACCCGCCCGTGCCGGTGCGGTCCGGTGCCGGTCTCGCGGGCGGGGAAGAGGATCAGCTCCTCCTCGCCCAGGTACCACGACACCGAGTCGTCCGCATCTTGCCGCGTGCAGCCGAGCGCCTGCATCACCGGATCGAACTGGGCGATCGAGCGAGGCAGGTCGTCGACGGAGATACCGAGATGGTCGAAGAGAGACATCTGGACATCCTATGACTCGCCTACTCGACGAGCTTGCCGACTGTCGACACCTCTCGCATGAGCGCAGCGATCTCCTCAGGGATCGGCGGGATCGCCTCACGCGTCACCCCGGTCGCGGGCGACCACACGAGGTTCACCTGCAGCGAGTCATCCAGCGAAGGGTAATCGCTGCGGTTGTGGCATCCGCGGGTCTCGCGGCGCTCCAACGCAGCCGACAGCGTCGCACGAGCGGCCAGCGCTGCCGACTTGAGGTCGAAGGCGTGCGCCAGATCCTGGTACCCGGCGATGTCGGGGTGCACGCCGACATCCGCCATGCGGGCCTCGATCGCGTCGAGCTCGGCGAGCCCGGCGAGGAGGCCGGCTTCGTCGCGCACGACGCCGGCGTGCTCGGTCATGGTGTTGCGGATGCCGCGCTGCAGGGCGCGCAGGTTCTCCGAACCATCCGAGGCAAGCAGCAAAGCGATCTCGTCGCGCGCGGTCTGCACCGCGGCAGCCGAGCGTCCCTGCACGGAGAGCCCGCGCGAGTAGTCGATCGCGGCCTGCCCCACGATGCGTCCGAAGACGAGCAGTTCGATGAGCGAGTTGCCGCCCAGCCGGTTGGCTCCATGAAGACCACTGGATGCCTCGCCGATGGCGTACAGCCCCGGGACATCCGTGCCGTGGTCTTCGGGGCGTACCCACACGCCGCCCATCGAGTAGTGCGCCGTGGGCGCGATCTCGATCGGCTCCTTCGTGATGTCGAGCATCTGCAGTTCGAGCATGGTCTGGTAGACGCGGGGGAGACGCTGCATGATCGTCTCGCGGGGCAGGTGCGAGACATCCAGCCAGACACCGCCATTGGGGGTGCCCCGCCCCTCCTTGATCTCGGTGTAACAGGCGAGGGCCACGCGGTCGCGCGTGGACAGCTCCATGCGTTCAGCGTCGTAGCGAGCCATGAAGCGCTCGCCGAGTCCATTGGTGAGGATGCCGCCCTCGCCGCGCGCCGCCTCGCTGATCAGGGTGCCGGCCGCGTTCTCGGGTTCGATGATGCCCGACGGATGGAACTGCACGAGTTCGGGGTCGCGCACGCGCCCGCCCGCCTCGACGGCGAGGCGCCACGAGTCACCCGTGTTCTCGTCGCGCCGCGACGAGGTGCGCCGCCAGATGCGGTTGTGCCCGCCCGCGGCGAGGATGACGGCGTCGGCGTGGATGAGGTAGCGCGTGCCGTCTTCGAGATCGAAGCCGTAGGCGCCGAAGACGGCGCCGTCGTCGTTGACGAGAATGCGCGTGACGTAGACCGTGTCGAGGATCGGCACGTTCAGTTGCGCGGCCCGGTTGATCAGCGTGCGCTGGATCTCAAGGCCTGTGTAGTCGCCCGCGAAGGCCGTGCGACGGTAGGTGTGCGCGCCGAAGAAGCGCTGCGAGATACGGCCGTCGTCTTCGCGGGCGAAGGGCATGCCGTAGCGCTCGAGGTCCTCGATGCCCCGGGCCGCGCCCTGGGTGACGATTTCGACCGTGTGCGGGTTGGCGAGGAGGTAACTCTCCTTCAGGGTGTCGGCGGCGTGCTGCTGCCAGCTGTCGTCGGCATCCATCGTGGCGAGGGCCGCGTTGATGCCGCCGGCCGCGAGCGAGGTGTGGGCGTCCGACTTCGGCCGCTTGCCCAAGGCGAGCACGTCGACGCCCGCCTCGGCGAGTTCGATGGCGGCGCGCAGGCCCGATCCGCCCGTGCCGATCACGAGCACGGTCGTGGAGATCTGGCGCTCTGAAGTGGTTCTGCCTGAGGTGGTCATGTGATCCACGCTAGGCAGCGACATCCGATTACTCCAATGCATCTATGTCGTGGCGACGATGCGCGTACGCTATCGTTCGTGAACCTCGAGCAACTGCGCAGCTTCGTCGAGGTGGCCCGGTTCGGCAACTTCACCCGCGCCGCCGAGGAGCTCTACCTCGCGCAGCCCTCGCTGAGCCGCCAGATCGCCGCGCTCGAGCAGGATCTCGGCGCCGAGCTCTTCCATCGCGCCCGCGGCGGCAGCACACTGACGGTCGCGGGCGAATCGCTGCTGCCGCTCGCCCGCCGCATGCTCGCCGACGCCGAATCGGTCAGGCGCGAACTGGCCGAACTCGCCGGCCTCGAACGCGGCCGGGTGCGCCTCGGCGCCACCCCGACCCTGTGCATCAGCCTCGTCGCCGAGGTGCTGAGCGCGTTCCACGCGGAGCATCCGGCCATCGAACTCCACCTCTCGGAACAGGGGTCGCGTCGGCTGCTCGACGAGCTCGCGGGAGGCGAGCTCGACCTCGCCTTGATCACGACATCGGATGCCTCGTCGGCCGAGCGATTCACGGTGACACCGCTGCTCGTGGAAGAGCTCGTCGTGATCTCGTCGGCCGGCGGGTCGCCGCTCACCGCGCGCGACACCATCGGGCTCGACGAGGTCGCGCGCCTGCCGCAGATCGTGTTCAGCTCGACGTACGACCTTCGCAGCGCGACCGACTCGGCGGTCACCGCAGCCGGGCTGACCCCCGAGGTCGTCCTCGAGGGTGCAGAGATGGATGCCGTGCTGCGGTTCGTCGAGCGCGGGCTCGGCGTCGCGATCGTCCCGGCGATGGTGCTCATCGACCGCCCCGGGCTGCGATCGGTGCGGTTCGGGGGCCCGACACTCGAGCGCACGATCAGCCTCGCCCGGCCCGCCGACGTGGCGCCGACTACGGCGGTCGAGGTCATGCAGCACACGATCGCCACCACCGCGACCGCGTTCGCGGCCAGGGCGGGAGCGACGATGCGGCTCGCCTGACGCTGGCAGTCAACCCTCCCGAACGGAGGCCGGGCGCAGGGTGCGTGCGTAGTCCTCCTTCAGGACGGCGAGGTGGAACCAGGCCTCGGTGCGGGTCACGCCGGGCAGGGCGCGGATCCGCTCGAGGCTGGCGTAGAGGGCGCCGGCCGACGGCTCGACGAGCGTCATGATCAGGTCGAACCGGCCGAGCGTGCGCGCGGCGAAATCGACGCCGCGCCACGAGCGGATCGCGTCGAGGATGGCGGCATCGTCACCTGCGAGGTTCAGGCCCACGCCGAGTGAGAGCTGCCGATGCGCGAGACCCCGCGCCTCGACGGCGCTGATCTTGATGACGCCGCCCGCGATGAGCCGTTCGACCCGGGTCGCGACCGCCGACGGCGACAGGCGCACGGCCTCACCGAGCCCTCGGAAGCTCGTGCGGCCGTCGCGCTGCAGGTGCTCGATGAGTGCGGCGTCGGTCGCGTCGATCTTGAGCCCGCCGCGGTACTCGGAGACGAAGAAGCCCTTGATCACGGTCGAGTAGATCAGGGTATTGATGTCGACGACGCGCGGCAGCGCCCGGATCTGCTCGAGCAGGTGATGCAGAGCGGGCATCGAGCCGAGCCGGATCTCGGTGACGAGGTCGTGCACCCCGCCGACCGCGGAGACGAGCACGGTCTCCCCGAGGCCGCGCAGATGCTCGGCGACGGGCTCGGCGGTGCCGTCGGTGCGGATGGACACGTGGGCGAGCACGTTCTGGCCGAGAAACTCGGGGTCGACGGCGGCGACGACCCGCACGGTGCCGTCGGCGAGCATCGCGCGCAGCCTCGTCGACACCGCGGCCCGCGTCTGGCCGACGCCCGCGGCGAGGTCGTGGATGCTCGCCCGCCCGTCGTCCTGGAGGGCGCGGATGAGCTCGGCGTCGAAGTTCACCATGTGCGGCCCGATTTGCCGAGATTCCCTCGAACGCTCGATGTGATCGACATATCGCCAGCGTAGACGACTCGGAAGAGGACGCGAAACGGTGAATTGCACATCGGCGTACACAAAAGTCCAGTGGATGTCCCATTGCGCTGGAGTTTCGTGCTTGCCGCAGTGCGCCGGCGCTCGTAGCATCCAACTCGTCGCCCCAATCGCCGGCACCCCATCCACCGGCACCCACCCACCCGCAAAGGAGCGGTCATGACCTCATCGCACAGCACGGCCAGGCGCGCCGGCTTCGCGGCCTTCGTCGGCACCACGATCGAGTGGTACGACTTCTACATCTACGCAACGGCGGCGGCGCTCGTCTTCGGTCCGCTGTTCTTCCCGAGCGACGACCCGCTCGCCTCGACCGCGGCCGCGTTCGCCACGTTCGCCATCGCCTTCCTCGTGCGCCCGCTCGGCGGCATCATCTTCGGCCACATCGGCGACAAGCTCGGCCGGCGCGTGTCGCTCGTCATCACGCTGCTGCTCATGGGCATCGCGACGGTGCTCGTGGGCTGCCTCCCGACGTACGAGAACGTCGGCATGCTCGCCCCGATCCTGCTCATCCTGCTGCGCGCCCTTCAAGGCCTCGCGGTGGGCGGCGAATGGGGTGGCGCGGTGCTCATGAGCGTCGAGCACGCGCCTGAGAAGTCGAAGACCTTCTACGGCGGATTCACGCAGCTCGGCAACCCCGCGGGTGCACTGCTGGCCTCCGGCATCTTCGCGCTCATGTCGCGGGCCGGCGACGACTTCATCATGAACGGCGGCTGGCGCATCCCGTTCCTGCTCTCGATCGTGCTGATCGGCGTCGGCTTCTGGGTGCGCTACCGCGTCGAAGAGACCCCGGTCTTCGAGGCGAAGGTCGAGGGTCGCAAGCAGTCGATGCCGCTGGCGTTCGCGCTGCGTGCCAACTGGAAGCCGATCCTGCTCGGCATCGGCCTGCTGCCCATTTCGACGGGCGGCTACTACCTCGCGACCACCTTCGCCACCGCGTACGCGACCGGTGCCCCGATCGAGCTGAGCGAGCAGGTCATCCTCGACGCCATGACGATCGCCTCGTTCATCGAGTTCCTCGTCACGCTGCCGGTCGCCTGGCTGGGCGACAAGTGGGGTCGCAAGAACGTCATGTACATCGGCCTCGTCACCTCGGTTCTGACGTTCGTCCCGTTCATGCTCGTGCTCCCGGGCCGCGTCGAGCCGCTCATCTTCCTGTTGGCCGCGCTCGTGCGCGTCGCGATGAGCGCGACATACGCTCCGCTCGCGACGATCCTGGCGCAGATGTTCCGTCCGCAGGCGCGGTACACCTCGATCGCCCTCGCGTACGGCGTGGGCGCGGCGATCTGGGCCGGATTCTCGCCCTGGTTCGCGACCCAGCTCATCGCCTGGACGGGCAGCATCTGGTCGGTCCTCGCGATGTTCACCGGCATGGCCGTGCTCGCCGGCATCTGCACGAAGCTCGCACCGCAGCACTCCGACGAGGCGCCCGTGACGGCGTCGTACTCCGCCCGCACCGACACGACTGGGACCCGCCTGTCATGAGGAAGCTCACCGCCTTCGACCAGCCGAACCAGGCCGCGCCGCGGATCGTCACCGCCCGCGCCATCCACACCGTCGACGAGGCGTCGACGACGGCGACCGCGATGCTCCTCGACCGTGGCCGCATCCTCGCGATCGGCTCGACGGCCGACTGCGAGGCGGCGGCCGACGCCGCCGGGCTGGCCCCGGAGCGCGTCGAGCTCGGCGACGCGATCGTCGTGCCCGGCTTCATCGACCCCCATGCGCATCCGCTCATGTACGGCCAGATGATGACCTGGGTCGACTGCGGGCCGGCGAAGGCGGGGAGCATCCGTGAGATCGTCGCCCTGCTGCAGGCCGCGGCAGCCGACCTGCCCGACGGTCGACCCGTGCGCGGCTACGGATACGAGCACCGCAACCTCGTCGAGCAGCGGCATCCCACCCGATTCGAGCTCGACGAGGTCGCGACCGACCGCGAGGTGTACCTCATGAACGCGTCGGGCCACGGGGGCGTCGTGAACTCGTACACGCTCGACGTCAACGGCGTCGACCGCGAGACGCCGAATCCCGAGGGCGGCGAGTTCTTCCGCGACGACGTCGGCGAGCTCACCGGTGAGCTGTCGGATGCCGCGTGCAACATCCTGACCGGCGTCCACGGCGTGAAGATCGGCCACCACGGGCCGAACTTCCACCTCGCCGACGAGCCCGACGAGCACTTGCGCCAGCTCGACATCGCGACGCAGCGGTTCCTCGCCGGCGGGGTCACCACGATCGGCGACGCACAGGTGTCGCGACGCGAGTTCGACATGTACCTGAGGCTCGCCGAGGCCGGCCGGCTCGAGCTGCGGGTTTCGATGTACCTGCTTTCGCACCTGCTCGATGACGCCCTCGACATGGGGCTCGTCGGCCAGTTCGGCAACGCGCACCTCAGCTTCGCCGGCATCAAGTTCTACGCCGACGGCACGCTCGGCGGCTGGACCGCGTACTTCCCCGACGGCTATGTCGGCGACCCGTGCCGCACCGGCCAGCTCTACCACGAACCCGCCGACTACGCCGAGCTGATCCGCAAGGCGCACGTCGCCGGACTGCAGACCGCGACCCACGCGCAGTCGCCGACCGCGATCGAGATGGTCGTCTCGGCGATCGAGGCGGCCCTCGCCGAGCGCCCCGACGACGACGCGCGACACCGCATCGAGCACTGCGGGCTGCCCACACCCGAGCAGATCGGTCGAATGGCGGTAGCCGGCATCCGCCCCGTGAACCAGCCGCAGCACTACTACAACTGGGGTGAGGGCGTCGAGGACGCCATCGGCACCCCGGGGGAGCGGTTCAACCCGCTCGGCGAGTTCGAGGCGGCGGGTGTGCCGATCACGATCTCCTCGGATGCCCCGGTCGCCGAGCCGATCCCGCTCGAGGCGATTCAGACCGCCGTGACTCGGGTCACGCGCCGCGGCCACCGGCTCGGATCCGACGGCCTTCGGGTCTCGGCGGAAGCGGCGCTGCGCGCGCACACCTACGAGGGCGCGGTGTCGCTCGGCCGCGAAGACGACCTCGGCTCGCTCGAGGCCGGCAAGTACGCGGACTTCGCCGTGCTCGCGGACGACCCGCTCGCGGTCGCGCCGGAGCGGATCGCCGAGATCACGGTGCTCGAGACGTGGGTGGGCGGCGAGCCGCGCCACCGTGCGGCATGACGGAGGGGAGATGTCGATGACGATGGCGGAGACGCAGGCCGACCTCGCCGCACCGTACGCCGACACCGCCGGGCGGGCGGTGCTCGAGACGATTCGCGCCTACGGGGTGACGACGGTCTTCGGCATTCCGGGCACGCACAACCTCGAGCTGTACCGGCCGCTCGCCGACCTCGGCATCCGTGCGGTCACGAACCGGCACGAACAGGGCTCCGGCTACGGCGCCGACGGCTGGGCGCAGCAGACGGGGCTTCCTGGAGTCGTCATCACGACCTCAGGACCGGGCCTGCAGAACGCGATGAGTGCGATCGGCACCGCGTTCTGCGAGTCGCGCCCGCTGCTCGTGCTCTCACCGGGCGTTCCGCTCGGCGACGAGTTCAGCGACGTCGGCACGCTGCACGAGACGAAGGATGCCTCGGCCATGGTCGGCGCCATCGCGGAGTGGTCCCGGCGTGTCATGAGCGCGGCCGAGGCGGTCGATGCCGTGCACGACGCGTTCGAGCTGTTCCGCACCGGGCGTCCGCGTCCCGTGCACATCGAGATCCCGCTCGACCTGCTCGAGTCGCCCGCCGAGGTGCCTGCTGCTGCGAGGGCGGCGCGGCCGGCCCCGGCGGCTGCACGCGGGGACGAGTCAGCCATCCGCGAGGCGGCCGCGATGCTCGCCGCGGCCGATGCGCCCGTCATCATCGTCGGCGGCGGTGCCACCCGCGCCGTCCGCGAGGTCACCGCGCTCGCCGAACGCCTCGGAGCGCCGGTGCTGACCACGCTCAACGGGAAAGGGACGCTCGATGAGCGTCATCCGCTGTCCCTCGGCTCGAACCTCCGGCTCGTCGCCGGGCGAGAGGTCGCCGAATCCGCCGACGTGCTCGTCGTACTCGGCTCCAAGCTCGGGGAAGCCGAGCTGTGGGCGCCCCGGCTCGAGCCCCGTGGGCGAGTCGTGCGCATCGACCGCTCGGCGGCCCAGGTCGACAAGAACCTCGAGGCGAGCGTCGGCATCGTCGGCGACACCGCTGCGGTGATCGAGGAGCTTCTCGCCGCACTGCCCGCCGGCGATAGGGCCGAGCCGGACCTCGCCGCGGCCAAGCGGGCGATCGCCGAAGAGATCCGGGCGACCGCGCCCGAGACGGTCGCGCTCGCCGAAAGCATCGCGCAGGCGGTGCCCGAGGACGCGATCGTCGCCGGGGACTCGTCGCAGATCATCTACCTGGCACTCGCCAACGTGCTGCGGCGGTCACGCCCACACTCCCTGCTGTACACGCCGACCTACGCGACGCTCGGCTACGGGCTGCCGGCCGCGATCGGCGCGCGCGTCGCGCAGGCCGGCCGCCCGGTCGTGGCCGTGCTCGGCGACGGCGCCCTCATGTTCGCCGTCAACGAGCTCATGACCGCGGTCGAGCAGCGACTCGACCTGACGATCGTGTGCGTCGACAACGGCGGATACGCAGAGATCAAGCAGAACGAACTCGACCGGGGCATCCGCCCGATCGGTGTCGACCTGGTCCAGCCCGACTGGGCCGCCCTCGCGACCGCCTTCGGCGCGACCGGCCGCCGCGTCGACGACGCCGACGAGCTCGGCGACGCGATTCGCACGGCGATCGCCGCGGGCGGCGTCCAGCTCGTGCACATCCGACAGCCGCGCGGGTGACCGCGCAGGCGTCTTCCGACTGACTTCCGCTCTTCGAAAGGAATCGAGATGCACTCCTCGCACCCCGAGCACCCGAATGCCGCCGCCGCACCCGGCACCGATACGACGCCTCCGACTGCCGCCCCGGGGCCGGTCGGACCCGTCGACGCGAGCCGCGTCCCGCGATTCGCGGGGATCGCCACGTTCGCGCGCCTGCCGCGCCTCGAAGACGTCCCGCGGGCCGACATCGCCGTGGTCGGCGTGCCGTTCGACAGCGGTGTGAGCTACCGGCCCGGGGCGCGGTTCGGACCGGCGCACGTGCGCGAGGCATCCCGGCTGCTTCGGCCATACAACCCGGCGCAGGATGTCTCCCCGTTCGCCGCCCAGCAGGTCGCCGACGCCGGCGACCTCGCCGTCAACCCGTTCAGCATCGACGAGGCCGTGGTCGAGATCGAGCGGGGTGCGCGGGCGCTCGACGGCCACGCCGACCGGCTCGTCGTCATCGGCGGCGATCACACGATCGCGCTCCCGCTGTTGCGTGCGGTGCACGCGAAGCACGGCCCCGTCGCGGTCCTTCACTTCGACGCGCACCTCGACACCTGGGACACCTACTTCGGGGCTCCCGTGACGCACGGCACGCCCTTCCGTCGCGCGTCGGAGGAGGGGCTCATCGACCTGAACGCGAGCATGCACGTCGGCACGCGCGGCCCGCTCTACGGCGTCGAGGACCTCGCCGACGACGAGCGGCTCGGCTTCGCGATCGTCACGAGCGAGGACCTCGAGGAGCACGGTGTCGCCGCGGCGATCGAGCGCATCCGAGCGCGGATCGGTGACGCGCCGCTCTACATCTCGATCGACATCGACGTGCTCGATCCCGCGCACGCCCCTGGCACCGGCACGCCCGAGGCGGGCGGCCTGACGAGCCGGGAGTTGCTGCGCATCCTTCGCGCGCTCGCGGACAAGCACATCGTCGGCGCCGACGTCGTCGAGGTCGCGCCCGCCTACGACCACGCGCAGCTCACGGCGGTCGCGGCATCCCACGTCGCGTACGAGCTCATCAGCGCGATGGCGCCGAGGGACGGCGGCGTGCAGCAGGCCCCGGCGTAGGGGCCGACATCCCGACCGACGTTGCGACCGGTGCGGGCTCAGCTCGCGCGTGGATGCGCGGCGTCGATCAGCACGTGCAGGGCGTCGCGTGTGCGCTCGAGTTCTTCGATCGGGACGCCGAGTCGTTCGATGATGCGTTGCGGCACGACGAGGCATTCGGCGCGGAGTGCGCGCCCGGCGTCGGTGAGCTCGATCGCGAGCGCCCGTTCGTCGGACGCGCTTCGCGCCCGGACCACGAAGCCCGAGGCCTCGAGTCGCTTCACGATGGGGGTGAGGGTCGCGGACTCGAGCATCAGCTGGGCACCGAGCCCGCCGAGCGTGCGCGGGCTCTGCTCCCAGAGCGCGAGCATCACGAGATACTGCGGGTGCGTCAGGCCGAGCGGTTCGAGCACGGGGCGGTAGAGCGCGATCACGCTACGGGATGCGACGGCGAGCGCGAAGCACACCTGCTGGTCGAGCTGCAGCAGGTCGTCGGGCGTGGGCAGCGGCCGCTCGGTCGTCTCGCTCATCGGCGTGGGCAGATCAGGTGGGTGGGCGTGTTGGCGTCGCCGCGCCGCACCACGTGGTCGGCCATGAGCTCGTTGCAGATGGGGCACGCAGGATCGGCAGGTGGCACGTAGGGCGCCTCGATCTTTCCGAGCCCGATGCCCACCTGGGCCGGACCGGTGAACGTGTAGACGACGCGGTTGACGCGGTTCCAGAACCCGGAGCGCCCCACGAAGGGATTCATTTGATTGGGCACGAATAGTTAGTGTACTACATGTTTCCGCAGCCACTTCACGACGTAGGCCGGCGCAGTGTCGGCGGCTTCGAGCGCGAACGCGACGTGCGATCCGTCCATCCAGTAGAGCTCGGAGCCGGTGATGTGCGCATGGGCGTACTCAGCACTGGCCGGCGGGGCCATCTTGTCCGACCGTGCGTGCACGATCAGCGTCGGACAGGTGATGCGATCCAGCGGCGCGGGAGTGAAGACGGTGAAGTCGTTGTTCATCCCAGGGCGTCGTCGAGCAGCGCCGAGCGAGGCGCGCAGCGACGCCTCGAGCGTCGCGGTGCGGCCCGGGATCGCCGCGAGCTTTGCCGCACGATCGGACGCGACCGCTCGAGGATCGGTGCCGACGGCGCTGAGCAGGGCGGCGAGGGTCGGCCTCGTCGCATGGCGGAGGAGCCAGAGCTGCGCCCGGGCGAAGGAGTCCCGCGCCGCGATTCTCGCCGCGGCGCCGGGAATAGGGCCGGGGATGCAGACGCCGTCGACCTGGACGAGCCTGCTCACGCGGTCGGGGTGCCTCGCGGCGAGCTCGTAGCCCGCGGGTCCGCCGCCGGAAATGGCGATCACCGGGATGCGGTCGATATCGAGCGCGTCGAGCAGTGCCGCGAGGGCATCGCCCTGCTGTGCGAACGTGCGTCCCGTCGAGAGCGGCGTACCCAGGTGCCCGGGCCTGCTCGGAGCGAGGATGCGGAACCCGTTCACGCGCAGGAACTCCGCACCCACGAGCCCTTGGTCCCACCCGCCGAGGGTGCCGTGGACGGCGAGGATCGGATCGCCGTCTCCGCGCTCGGCGTACTCGACCGGTCCGGAAGTCGTCGAGACGGTTCGCGGCGTCTCCTCGAGGCACTCGCGGAGGTCTTCCGGCGACGGTGATCGCGGCGTGCTGGCCATGGTCAACTCTCCCAAACGCAGAGCCTGGTCGGCCAGCCCCAGAAGTGCCGGGTGACCTCACCCGACGCTCGACGCCCTCAGACCTCGGTCTCGAAGTAGAGGTGCGTGTGCAGCCGGCAGCGCTCGTTGAACGCCGCGCCGCACTCGGGGCACTCCGTGGTGGCGAGGTACGCCGCGATCGTGATCTCGGCGCCGCATGCCCCGCAGAGCACGGCCTCGCGGTCGCGCTCTGCGACGGGCCACTGCTCGGCGGGATGGTCGGCCGTGTCAGCGTGGCACAGGTGGCACGGGTAGTACTCGCCGCAGCACGCGAAGCGGATCGCCACGATGTCGACCTCGGTCCGGTAGTGCACGCACCGCGTCATGTCGTCGACGACGAGGCCGCGCACGTGCGGCCGGCCCGCCTCGCGCGATGGCGCAGAAGGTGTCGTGGCCTCGTTCATGCCATCCATCATCGCAGCGATGCCGCCGCGGCCTCCGCCCACGTCGATCGACGACGCGCGCGGAGCGCTATTGCCCGCCCGCTCAGCGGTCGAGCTGCATGCGCGCCCAGGTGAGCGCGGTCGCGCCGCCGAACACGGCGGGCACCACGAGCACGCTGGCGAGGGCCGGCCACGGCACGGCCCCCGGGTCGATCGCCCAGAGCGCGGGTGCCACGAGGGGGATCCATGAGCCGACCCCGAGCACGGCGCAGACCTGGGCGGCCACCAGAAGGATGATCGTGGTTGCGATGCCGGCGAGGACGCTCCGGGCGAGGCTCGCAACCCAACCCGCCGGCACGGCGAGGAACGCCGTGAGTATCGTCAGCACCGGGATCCGCAGCAGCTGCGTTGCGCCGTCGGGATCGGTCGCCGGCAATCCGGCCGCCGCGCCGAGCACCGTGAGCAGGACGGTGAGCCCCACCGCCATGGTCGCAGCCCACGCCAGGTAGACGGCGAGCTTGCCGAGCGCGATCGATGATCGGCGCACCGGCAGGGCGAAGAGCCCCGCAACGGTGCCGTCGGCGAACTCGCGGCCGTACAGCCAGGCGATCAGGATGCCGCATGCGCCGAACCCGCCGGCCGCGAGGATCTGCGCCGCGGTCCCCACGAGCAGCGCCCAGCCGTCGGCCTCCGCGAGTGGACCGAGCCGGGCGAGCACTCGCTCGTCGCCGACGGCTGCCGCGGCGAGCAGGGCGCCGGTGAGCGCCGCGAGCCCGACGCCGAGGATCCCCGTCGTCCATGGGACCACACGCGACGCGACGGCCTTGCGCGCCTCCACGGCCACTGCGATACCGATGGCGTTCATGCTGCGCTCTGTGCTTCGTCGTCGGCGCGCACGAGCGCGAAGAACGCTCGCTCGAGGTCGATCGTGCCTGGGTCGAGGATGCCGATGAGCCGCCCCTCGTTGATGACGCTGATGCGGTCGGCAACGCGGGCGACCTCGTCGAGGTGGTGGCTCGAGACGAGCACGCCGGCACCCGACCGAGCTCGGCGAACGACGGCCTCGCGGAGGAGGATCACGCCCGCCGGGTCGAGTGCATTCGTGGGCTCGTCGAGGACGAGCAGGGCCGGGCCGCTCTGCAGCGCTGCCGCGAGTCCCACCCGTTGGCGGTTGCCGAGCGAGAGTCGGTGGGCGCGCACGCGCGCATAGCGCGTGAGGTCGAGCTCCTCGATCGCGGCATCCGCCACCGCGGACGCCTCGGCCCGGGAGGCGCCGTGCAGCCGGGCCGCGAGACGCAGGTTGTCGCGGACATCGAGCTCGCCGTAGGCGAGCGGCTGCTCGACGAGTTGCCCGACCCTCGCCCAAGCGGCGGGTGCGAGGTCATCGATCCTCGTGCCATCGATGCGCACCTCGCCGGCGTCCGGTCGGAGCATCCCGAGCATGAGGCGCATGAGCGTCGTCTTGCCTGCGCCGTTGAGTCCCACCAACGCGTGGATCTCGCCCGGCGCGATCGCGAGGTCGACACCGTGCACGCCAGCCCCGCCGCGGAACTCCCGCCGGACGCCCCGGAGCTCGACGCGTGACTCAGGCATCGCGCGCCTCCGCAGGCTCCGCCGCGTCCGCCTCGTGGACGACGCACTCGACGTCCACCACGTCGAGTGCTCGCTCGATCGACGTTGCGAGCCCGGCCGTCTCGTCTTCGGCCCAAGCGAAGAGCCCGGCCACGAGGGCTGCGAGCACGGCGGAAGCGGCGATGCGCGCGTCGTGGTCGGACGCCCCGTCGGCGACCAACCGCCCGACGATGGCATGCTCCGTGTTGCCCGTCGACCTCCACGTCGCGCCTCGGAGCGACGGCGTCGTCGCGGCGATCCGCACGCGTCGGCGGATCATCGGCTGATCGGGGTCGGGCACCGCGCGCCACGCCTCCCGGATACCGCGGACGGCGCGGAGGAACGGCGGAAGGTCGATCGGCTGCCGCCCGATCGCGGCGACGAGCAGGGGGTCGTAAGGGTCGTCGAGGAGAAGCGATTCCTTCGAGGGGAAGTGCCGGAAGAACGTCATCTCGGTCACGCCCGCCGTGCGGGCGATCTGCGCGACGGTCGTCTCGTCGTACCCCTGACGCTCGAAGAGCTCGAGGCCCGTTTCGATGAGACGGGCGAGCGTGCGCTCACGCTTGGTCGGGGCATCCGTGGCCATGCCAGAATGTTAGTCACTAACATTCGGGGCGGCAAGCCCCTGGTCATGTCAGCCGGGGAGGCCACGTGCCCTAGTGTCACCTCATGGGCACGACGGCGACCGCATACCTCACGGGCTTCGGCCGGTACCTGCCCGGAGATCCGGTCGAGAATGACGGCATCGCGGCGCGGCTCGGCGGCGACGACGCGGTGACCGAGCGCATCCGGCGCCGCATCCTCGAAATGAACGGCATCCGGCAGCGGCACTACGCGCTCGACGAGCACGGCGAGCCGACCGAGCTCAACGAGGAGCTCGCCGTCAAGGCTCTGCGTGCGGCGCTCGACGATCGGGGGATCGACGCGGCCGACCTGCGAATGCTGGCGTGCGCGACCACGATGGGCGACGCGCTCGTGCCCGGCTTCGCGTCGATGGTGCACGGTCGCCTCGGCGGCGGACCGATGCAACTGCTGTCGGCCTCGGGCGTGTGCGCATCCAGCCTTGCTGCGCTCGATGCGGCCGCGGCCAAGATCAGGCTCGGCGACCATCCGCGGGCCGCGGTCGTGGGTTCCGAGCTGGCGAGCCGCAGCCTGCGGCAGCTTCGATTCGACGGTATCCGCGCGGGCATGGACTCCCACTTCCTCCGTTGGATGCTGTCCGACGGTGCCGGTGCCGTCGTCCTCGAGTTCCAGCCGCACCCGAGCAGGCCATCGCTTCGACTCGACTGGGTGCGCCATGTCTCCCTCGCACACGAGCATGACGTCTGCATGCGTTCGGGCATGGCGGGTGCCGAGCCGAGCGCGGGCGCCACCTGGCAGGACGTCGGCATCGCCGACGCCGAGGCGGCCGGCATGTTCGTGCTGCGGCAGGACGTGAGCATGCTCGACGAGCTCGCCGAGGCCGGGCTCCGGCAGTTCGAAGAACTCGTCGACATCGGACTCGTCGACGTCAGACACCTCGACCACGTCGTGTGCCACTACAGCACCAACGCATTCCGCGACCTCGCGTTCGACGGGCTGCGCCGCCGGATCCCGACGCTCGACACCGAACGCTGGTTCTCGAACCTCGAGACGCGCGGCAACACCGGGTCGGCGAGCATCTTCATCGCCCTCGAAGAGGCCTGGCGCACCGGCAGATTCGCCCCGGGCGAGACGGTCCTGCTGGCGGTGCCCGAGTCCGGACGTTTCTCGTTCGCCTTCGCCCACCTCACCGTGGTCGCCCCACCGAATCAGCAAGGAGCCCCGACATGACCGACACGACGACCGACACGACGACCGCCACGACCATCGCTGCGACATCCGCCGCCGACGCGCCGCTCGCAGGCGCGGACACGGGCGCCCGCACCCTCGCCGACCGGCTCGCCGAGGTATGGATCGAGCTCGAGGAGCGCCTCGAGCATGTGCCGGTGCTGCGTCGGCTCGCCGACGGCACCGTGACCATCGACGACTACCAGCGGCTGCTGTTCAACCTTCGCCAGCAGGTCGTCGACGGGTCGCCGTGGATCTCCCGCGCGGCATCCAACTTCGACATCGACCATTTCGAGCTGCGGTCGGCGGCGATCCGCCACGCCGAGGAAGAGCACCGCGACTACCTCATGATCGAGCGCGACTACGTCGCGATCGGCGGCTCCCTCGACGAACTGCGCGGCGGCCGCAAGAACGTCGGTTCCGAAGCGCTCTCGGGGTACATGTTCACCTATGCCGATCGGCCCAACCCGGTCGGACTGCTCGGTGCGATGTTCATCATCGAGGGACTCGGCGCGAAGCGCGCGGCGGGGTGGGCCGCGAGGTTCCAGGAGGTCCTCGGGCTGGCCGACAACCAGGTGCACTTCATGCAGTACCACCAGGAGGCCGACAGCGAGCACACCGGTGACCTCGAGGCGATCCTGACCTCGGGGATCATCGACGACGCGGCCGCCGATGAGATCGTCCGCTGCGCGCAGGTCGTCGCGCGGCTGTACGCGCTGCAACTCGAAGAACTGGATCGCTGACATGGCGGAGTTCGTGCGCTCCGACCCCAGCATGTGGGAGGCGGTGTATGCCGATCCCTCCGTGCCGCTCGATCGTGCGCTGGTGCGCCTGATCATCGACGACCAGCGCCGTCTCTCGCGGCGCTGGCTCTACCCGATCGCGCGCGTGGTGTCCCGCATCTTGGTCGCGCTCATCTCGATCGTCAAGCGCGTGCTGCCGTTCCGGTGGATGCCGCTCCACACGATGGACGTGCTGTGCGTCTGGTTCCTGCGGCGGTTCGTGTCGCCCGACGCCGTCGAGCTGCTCATCCGGCACTTCGTCGTCGAGACGAACCTCGTCAACTTCATCATCCGCAACACGCCCGTCTCGATGGAGCCGGTCACGCTGCGGCCCGAGGCGCTTTCCGGGCTCGGCGACCAGGCCGTCGTCGAACACGACGTCAACGTCTACGACGTGCTCATCGCCCTCGACGCGGTCCAACTCACGCGACCCGACACGCTCGACTTCACGCAGCTCGACATCCCGCTGCTCGATGCCGAACGGCAGCGTCGCCGGCTGCTGCGCCTCGACATCCAGACCGCCCTCTGCTTCATGAACATCCCGTTCTCGATGGCGCTCACGGTCGAGGAGTACCGACGTGCGGTGCACTCCATCCGATTCGACGACTCGTTCCTCGAGATCCTCGCCCTCGTCACCGACGACGACACGTTCCGCCACTGGAAACTCGCGGGCATGAGCCTCTGGATGGACTCCAATGTCGACGTGCCACGCATGGTCTACCGGCACGCGCTCGTGTGCGAATACGCGCACGCCCGCCTCGTGAAGCTCGCCCACGGAGCTTATCCGCGCCACACGAGCGTCGAGTTCGACTGACACTGCCCTGCGCCCGACGGGGCGTGCGAGACTGCATCGGTGACGGATATCGAGATGGCTCGCATCGAGGCCGGCGCCGTCACCTTGCATGACGCGCGCAACAAGGTGCGATGGAGTGTCGAGCTCGAGCCGTTCGAGCTCGGGGTGTACCCGGTGACCCAAGAGCAACTCGCCGAGCTGCTCGGCGAGACGGCGTCGCATCCGCGTCGGCCGGCGACCGACGTCAGCTGGCTGCGCGCAATTCGCTTCTGCAACGCCGCCTCCGAGTGGGAGGGGCTCGACGCGGCGTACACGTTCGACGGTGAGGATGTCACGTGGCACGTCGACGCTGACGGCTACCGGCTGCCCACCGAGGCCGAATGGGAGTTCGCTTGCCGCGCCGGCTCCGCCGGTCCGCACTACGGCCTGCTCGCCGAGGTCGCCTGGACGAGCGCCGACGGCGTCACGACGCCGCAGGCCGTGGGCGCCAAGCTGCCGAACCTCAACGGGCTGTTCGACACGCTCGGCAATGTCTGGGAGTGGTGCTGGGATCTGCTGGACCCCGCACGATACGACCAGTACCGCGTCTTCCGCGGCGGCGGGTTCGCCGACGACGCGTGGAGCGTGCGGGCGTCGACCCGGCGTGGGGGTGCGCCGCGCATGCACCACGAGGACGTCGGCTTCCGGGTCGCGCGTGGCGGCTTCGATGGTACGGATGCCGCGCAGGGCTGGTCGGCGCAAGCCGATCGGGAACGCGCCGCGCTCGATGGCGCGCTACCGTTCGGGTGGACGCCACGGCGCTGAGCGCTCAGGGAGCGACGAGGTACTCCTGGAGCTGACGTTCGACGTCGGACGAGACCGCACCAGTGCCGCCGAGGACCACGATGTGCCGCGGCTGGAGTCGCCGGAGTTCTGCACCGATGACCGCGGGGATCGAGTCGCGTTCGACGAGGAGCACGGGTGCCCACGACAGTGACGCGACGGGGGCGATCGCCAGCGCATCAGGGTAGTCGCGGCCCGAAGCGATGTAGACGGTGTAACTGCCGGGCGGGGCCATCTTCTTCGAGACCTCGACCGACGTGGCGAAGCGGTCGGTGCCGGCGAGGCGCACGACCGATCCCGCGTACGCTTTCAGCCCCGAGGCGACCGCTGCGGAGACCGCGCCGGTGCCGCCGAGGATCACGATCTGTCGTGGCCTGAGGTCGCGCAGGCGCACCCGCACGCTCTCGGGTATCGCGTTCGTACTCGGTACCAGGAGGAGCGGCCATCGGTTCCGTCCGGCGTACGGTGCTCCGGCGAGCGCGTCGGGGAATCTCTGTCCAGAGGCGACGTACACGGTGTCGACAGGGGCGCTGCCATGATAAAGCTCGGCTGCCGTCGCATAGCGATCGCTTCCCGCGATACGCCCGTCGCCGTTCTCGGTCAAGGCAGACAGCTGATTGAACACGGCGTCGGAAACGGCACCGGTGCCACCCATGACGGTGACGTGAGAGGGGCGGAGGCGCTTGATCTCGGCCACCACTTCGGCTGGAATCGAGTTCGGCCTGACGAGGAGTACCGGGTCTTGGCCGGAGTGGCCTGAGGCCTCCGCGGCAGCCGCGAGCGCGTCAGCGTAACCGACGCCCGACGCGATGTAGATATTGCACACCCTCGGCGCGAATCCCGCCCTCGAGATGGCAACGGCCGTGGCATAGCGGTCCGCCCCGGCGATCCGCTCGACTTTGTCCTGCACCATTCGGGGCTGCGGATTGCAGTAGACGGTCCCCGCCTCAGCGTCGGTCGCCGGAGCGACGCTCATGGTCGCGGCTCCCAGGGCGAAGGCGAGGGCGGTCGCGACCAAGCGGCCGGGGCGTCGGCGTCGTTGCACGCGCATCCAATCTCACAGGATGCGGGTTCTGCCGCATCGGTTCCGGGCGCGTGACCGCACCGAGTCAGGAGCCTACTTGTTTTCAGGATGCCGCACGGCCGAAGAAGTTCTGAGCAAACTCACGGATTGGGCGCGAGCATCGGTTCTATGCTGGTGCCGCAGCCTGGGTCGTGAGGGTCCGGGGTGTCGACGAAGACGCCGGCAGACTCGTTGACCCCACGTACCGGGGCAGGTCATCTCGGATCGCGAATCACGCCGCGATCGCGAATCACGCCGCGTCAGACGGGCTCCGAATCGGATTCCGCGGCGCGCGCCGCGGCGGCCGCCCGCTCGACCCACTTCGGTGTCTCGCCGTAGCGCTGGAACGACACCAGTCGCCCCGCCGCGCTGTCTTCGATGAGCTGCGCGAGGCGTCGTTCGCGCGTGGCCTCCTGCTTCGCGGAGAGCACCCAGTGGGTGACCTGGCGTCGGTAGGTCGCGGTCGCTGCGTTCCAGAATGCGGAGGCAGCGGCATCCGATGACAGGCGTGCCGCCGCTTCGGGCGGCAACTCGCTGTTCGGATTCTCGTGCGAGTACACGCCCGATCGGTCTTCACGTCGTCGTTCGAAGGCGGCGACCCCCGCGGGCCGCATGCGGCCCTCGGCGGTGAGCTTCTCGACGAGGGCGATGTTGACGCTCGACCAGATGCTCGACGGTTTGCGCGGCGTCCAGCGCTGGCGGCGCGCGTCGTCGTCGATGCGCTGCGACACCGAGTCGATCCATCCGAAGCACAGCGCCTCGGGCACCGCCTGTTCCCACGTCAGCCCGCCGTCGGGCACGTGCTTCTTGAACAGGCCCATCCACAGCTCGGTCTCGGTGGCGTGGTTGGCCTCGAGCCACGCGCGGAACTCGTCGGGCCCGGAGAAGAAGATGGCCGGCCGTTCGGGTGTGCCGCCCGGAGTGCCGATGCTCGTGGTCATGCCATGAGTCTGCCAGCGGCCACCGACCGAGCGCGGCGCTGCCGGAGTTCGACGAGCCTGATGCGGCCGTGGCCCCCGAGGATTACATTGACTCCGTCGAATCGACAAGAGGGGGCGTCATGTCGGATGCAGAGCTCGCGAACCTGCGAGAACGAGCCGCCCGCGGCGATCAGGACGCGGTCGCGCAACTCGTGGAGTTGGCCGGCGAGCGGGGAGACGCGAACGAACTGCGTCAGCTCGCCGAGAGCGGCAGCACGGATGCGATGGACGAGCTCGTGCAGCTCGCGTCGGAAGCCGGTGACCTCGAGGAGCTGCGACGACTCGCGGCCGGTGGCAATCGCGATGCGGCCGACGTGCTCGCCGAACTCGCCGAGGAGGACGCGACCGACGACGGCACCTGAGCGGCGACCCGCTCGGGTGAGGATGGAGTCATGGACTTCATGGAGATCCGCTTCGACCGCGCGCTACCGATAGACCGGGACGACGTCGAGGACGAGTTGAACGAGGCACTTGCCGGCCTGGGCGAGGTCAGCGGTGCCGGCTCCGGAGCGTTCGGCGCGCACTTCGATGTCGACATCGACCCCGCGGCAGCGCGGGACGAGGTGGTCGACCGCGTGCTGGGCGTGCTCAGCGGGCTCGGACTGGCCGGGCTCGCGCGGGTTCGCCCAGGTGACGGCACGGAGTGGATCGAGGTCGGGGGCCCCGGGAGTGACTCACTGAGGAACACGTAGACCCTTCCCGTTCGCATGGTCGGGGTGAGGCGCCGTCCGGGGCTCGTCCCCGGGCGGCGCCTTGTGCGTCCAGGCTCAGGGGATATTGGCGAGGACGACGAAGCTCATGGTGCCGAGGCCGACGCTGAGGAGGGTCCGCCGGCCGAGCGCGAGGTGCGTGACGACGGTGACAGCGACGGCGAGGGATGCCTCAGCGACGCGGTCGCCGCCTTCGAGCGAGGTGCGCAGGGTCGAGGCGGTGAGGATCGCCAGGATGCCCGCCGGCATCCATGATGCGAGGGAGCCGACGAACTCGGACTCCCGAAGTGGCCGCAGCACCGCGAACGGGACGGCGCGCAGCGCCACGGTGATGACGAAGACGATCGCGAGGGCTGTGGCGAAGTAGGCGGGCTGGGACATCAGGACTCCATCTCTGCGCGACGGCCGGACACCCGCGCCATGAGCTTCGTGGCGAAGAAGCGCACGAGCAGTGATGCTGCGAACACGGTGAGGGCGACGAAGACCACAGCGTCGGGCGTCGCGACGACGGCAACCGAGAAACTCGCCGCGGCCAGGAGGACCGACGGCACCTGTCTGCGGGTGCGGCAGGCGTCGAGCGTGAGCGTCACGAACAGCGCGCAGAGCGCGAACTCCAGACCCTCGATCCGAAGCGGCAGCGCTGCGGCGACGGCCACGCCGACGAGCCCGCCGCCCACCCAGTAGGCCTGGAACGCGAGCTGCATCGCGACGAGCCGAGGGCCGGTCCATCCGGTCGGCGATGCGGCGGTCACAGCGTACGCCTCGTCGATCAGGCCGTACACCGAATACGCCCGTGCGACAGCGCCCCGCACCGACGCGAGCGGGAACGAAAGGGCGTAGAAGACGTGCCGGAAGTTCACGAAGAAGGTCGTCGCCGCGATCGCGACGAGTGACGCACCCGAGGTGAGCATGCCGATGAGCAGCAGCTCGAGCGATCCGGCGAATGCTGCGACCGAGAGCGCGGGGGCCATCCACCACGGCAGCCCGGCCTGCACGACGAGCAGGCCGAATGCGATACCGAGGGGGAACATGCCGAGGCCGGCAGCGAGGGACGCGCGCAAGCCGGCGGCGATCTCGCTGCGCCGCGTCGGTGTGGAGAGGATCATGCATCCACGATTTCACTTCGGCCGGGGCATCCGATTGCATTTCTTGCTTGACTAGCAAGGGCGTGTGCAATGATCAAGCATGGATGCTACGGATCGAGCAATCATCGAGGTGTTGCGTGTCGACGGCCGCATTTCGAATGTCGCACTCGCCGACCGGGTGAATCTCACCCCGGGGCCGTGCCTGCGTCGGGTGCAGCGGCTCGAGGCCGACCGGGTCGTCGTCGGGTACCGCGCCGAACTCGACCCCGATGCGGTAGGTCAGGGATTCGAGGTATTCCTCGACGTCGACCTCACGAGCTTCGACAGCGGCAGTGTCGGCCGCTTCGAGTCGGCGATGGCGGATCGCCAGGAAGTGATCGAGCTCCATCGCATGTTCGGCTCGCCCGACTACATCGTCCGCATCGCCGTGGCCGACCGCGCCGAGTACGAAGCCTTCCTCACCGAGCGGGTGCTCACCATCCCGGGCATCCTGAAGGTCGCCTCGCGCTTTCCGATGAAGACACTGAAGTCGCTGCGGTCGACGGTTCGTCGCGGAAGAGACTGAGGTGCCTCGCGCTCGTCGTCGATGGGTAGGCGGTTCGCGAGGTGGCGGGTAGTCTGTAGGGGCGGGTCGGCCGCGCGCACCTCTGTGGGGCCAGGCCGATCTGGGCGGGCGACCTTCGCACCAATGCCCGAACGGAGCGGTTCATCGATGTCCTGGGATGATGATTTCTCCGCCGACGAGTACGGCGAGGGTCGTCGAGCGCGGGCGAAGGGACGGGCCGCCGGCTGGCAGTTCGTACGTCGCACGGCCGGGTACACGGGCCTCGTGCTCGGCGTGGTCGCACTGATCGTCGGCGTGGTCGTCGCGGTGAACTACGCGGGTCTCGCAGCCCGGCCCGGCGGGTTCGGGTCACCCGTCGCAGATGGACCGAGGGTGGCGCTTCCACCCGTGGTCGAGTCGTTCGAGCAGGCCGAACCGACCCAGCCGGCCGACGATCTCACCACGGCGCCGACCGAGTCGGCTGAGGTGTCCGAGTCGACGGTCGTGCCGATGCCCCAGGTCGACCCCGAGTGGACGTCGCGCATGTCCGCAGCCACCGGGATTCCGGAGCGCGCCCTGTCGGCGTATGCGCTCGCGCACGTCGCGATCGCCGAGGACCAACCCGAGTGCGGCGTCGACTGGACCACGATCGCCGCGATCGGCTCGATCGAGTCCGACCACGGCAACCACGCCGACTCCGTGCTCGGTGACGACGGGTATCCGAAGCCCGACATCATCGGCCGGGCGCTCGACGGCGACGGCGTTGCCACGATCGAAGACACCGACGGCGGGGTCCTCGACGGTGACACCACATGGGACCGAGCCGTCGGGCCGATGCAGTTCATCCCCTCGACCTGGGACAAGTGGGGGAGCGACGGGAACGACGACGGTGCCGCCGACCCGAACCAGATCGATGACGCTGCCCAGGCAGCCGCGCGGTACCTGTGCGCGTCGGGATCGATGACCAGCCCTGAGGGCTGGCGAGCGGCGATCTTCTCGTACAACCACGACAACGACTACGTCGACAAGGTCGCGTCGGTCGCGATCGAGTACGCGGCGGCGGCCGGGTAGTACGCACGGCCCACGTCTCGCTGTCGCAACCCCCGCCTCAGGCCGCACAGCCTGTTCTGATCGTGCGCAGTGCGGGAAAACGCTTACATCCCAGGGCCCGGCACCTCACCTATGCGAACGCCGGCATGCGCTCTGAGCGTCCGCGCCGGCCGATGGACTCGGGGGTTCTGCATCGACTGGGAGCGCTTCCAATCCGGAGGGTCACATCCGCTTCATCGCCGCCCGTTTCGCCTTCGACAGCGCAGCTTACGCCGAACGATTGGCACAACTTCGCACAGTGCACAGGGACGAATGGCGAGCTCGCCAGTATTGACGCTTCAAGTTGCCGTCCGATAGACAGAACGCAAGCACCGACCCGACTCCACCCGGAGCGAGTCGGTGCCCCGTCGGAGTGACCACTCTGCATGACTCCATCCGTATGACTCCGGCTCGACTGCACGACATCGCCACCGCAACGAGGAGGTAATGCCCGATGTACACGATGAAACGAAGAAGAGTCATTGGAGGGTCGGCGGCTTTCGCTGCTCTCCTGGGGCTCGTTCTCACCTCGATGACACCGATCGGACCGGCCGCCGGATCCGAGCCGCTCCCCGAGCTCACACGGAACGCCGACGAAGAGGTCAGCGTCGTCGAGGTGACCCTCGCGGACAACACCGAGCTCGACGAACTCGTCGACACCGGAGTGGATCTCGACCACGCCGCGCACCTGAACGCCGACGGCACCATCACGGCCCATGCGGTGATCAGTGATGGCGAGGCCGACGCCCTGCGGGCGCGCGGGTTCGCGGTCGGCGACACCCTCCACGACGAGGGCGACACCGAGGCCGTGCTCGCCGAGCGCGATGCGACCATCGCGGCTGCCGTCGAGGAGAACGAGGAGTTCGCGGCCGCAGCCGCGGCCGACGCCGCAGACGTCAAGATCATCCGAGCCGACTACTACACCCAGTTCGGCGTCGGCTACCTCTCGGTCGAGGCGAAATGGGCCGACGGCCAGACCAACGCCGCCCAGCTGACGGTGCAGCGCGACAGCGGAGCGGGCACGCCGATGGGCAGTGGCGGCAGCCAGAACATCAGCCGCTTCGTCGACGCGAGCGTGTACCTGTACCACCGGGGTGCGGCGGTCGTCGAGACCCGGCCCGACACGATCCAGATCACGAGCCCGACCGGTGACGTCGCCACCGCCAAGGTGAACGACTGGCTGCCGATCGAGGGCGACGCGACGTGGGGTCCGAACTACCAGACCGACTTCATCACGTCGTACCTCACACCCACCGAGCTCTACGACCGGGTCAAGGCGCTCGCCGCCGAGTTCCCCGGGATATCGGAGATCGTCGAACTGCCGAACCAGACCAACGGATACCGGCGCCACGCGCAGGCCGTGCTCGGCAGCAGCAACGCGAACCGCGTCGCGATCGACTCGCTTGCATGGGGTCACGAAGGCGGCAACGACGTCAGCGTCGCGCTGACGTCCCCGGGAGTCGCGGACGCCCCGCTGTCGGTCGCCGTCGACGGCTCGAGCATCACGGTGTCGCTGGCGACGAACAGCAGCGGTGCAGTCACGAGCACCGCGGCACAGGTGGTCGCCGCGCTCAACGCCTCGCCCGCGGCATCCGCATTGATCGTCGCGTACACGTATCGCGGCAACGCTGGAGCGGGAGTCGTCGCGCCGACGTCGGCCGCGCTCAGCGACGGTCTCTCGGCGCCCGACACGGTCTCGCGCGACCCGCACCCGGTCTACGCGATCCGCATCGGCAAGACGCGTGACGGCTCGAAGCCCGGCGTGCTGGCCTACGCCCAGGAGCACGCGCGTGAGTGGGTGCCGCCGCTCGTCGCGGTCGAGTCCGCGGAGCGCCTGCTGCGCAACTACGCCCAGGACGCGAAGACCAAGCAACTGGTCAACAACCTGGACATCTGGATCGTCCCCTCGGTCAACCCCGACGGCGGTCACTTCTCGTTCTACGACTTCGCGTCGCAGCGCAAGAACATGACCAACCACTGCGAGCGCACCAGCAGCGCCGACTTCCTCGCACGGACGAGCTGGGGTGTCGACAACAACCGCAACTACGACACGTACAGCCTGTTCGACGGGTACAACGGCGCGTCCTCGTCGTGCACGAGCGGCACGTACGCGGGCCCGGCCGAGCTCAGCGAGCCCGAGAGCGCGAACATCGACTGGATCGCCGGGGCGAACCCCAACATCAAGTTCGCGATGAACCTGCACAGTTCGGGCAACTACTTCATGTGGTCGCCGGGCGCGTACATCACGCCGGGTCGCATCTCGACGCCGCGCCCTACGCTCGAGGAGGAGTCCTACTTCTGGGGTGCCTCGTCGCGGATCCTCACGGAGATCAAGCGCTACCGCGGCATGTCGGTGACACCGGCACGCACGGGCCCGATCTCAGATGTGCTGTACTCCGCCGCCGGCAACTCGGGTGACATGCTCTGGTACAAGCACGGGATCTACGCGTGGAACTTCGAGGTCGGAACGCAGTTCCAGCCTCCGTTCGAGAACGAGGACCCGAACGGGGCATCCGCGCACGCCGAGTCGCAGGAGTTCGCCAACGGGCTCATCGAGCTCATGCGGGTGGCGTACGACTACGACAAGGACAAGCAGCGCCCGACGAGCTCGGTGAAGGCGTCCGCGAGCGCCGAGGCCGGCATGGTGGACGTCATGTTCGACGTCTCCGAGTCGGCGGCGGTGTTCTACACCCTCGACGGCTCGAAGCCGACCTACGAGTCCACGCTGTACGGCACGGCCGGTCTCCGGGAGGGCGCCGAGGTGATCACCGTTCCGGCGGGCACGAAGATCAACTGGTTCTCGGTCGACTCGGCGGGCAACGTCGAGAAGAACTACCGTCCCGATGGGAACGGGAAGAACCACAACTCGACGACGGTGACGGCGCAAGGCTGATCCGACGTCGGTGACGGCTGCGGCCGCGGCAACCCCACGGGGCGCCGCGGCCGCGGTGCGTCTGCGGGGCGAGCACGGCGGCCGGGCGACGTCCGTGCGCCGCAGTTATGCTGGTTGCACCCGGATTGATGGCGATCGGAGTCGGCATGGCCGTGCCGCAGCATGGGCAGGAACTCGACCTGCACGACCTGCGCGAGCGGCTGCTGCGCGCCCAGGAGTCGGCGATCGCCACCGGCACCGTGCCGCCGACGCTGCGCCCCGTCGTGCGGGAGTCGTGGGAACGGGCCCTCCGCGGCGCCATCGATCCCGACCATGCCCTGCCGCGTCTCGACCTCGACGAGGACGAGTTCCGCGAGTACCGTGCGGCGCACGCCCTCGCACCCGTCATGCCCGTGATCCGCCGCCTGCTCGTCGACGGGGCCGAGGAATCGGGCCTCGTCGTCGCCGTCGGCGACGTGAACGGGCGCCTGCTGTGGGTCGAGGGCGACGCCGGGCTGCGTCGCCGAGCCGAGGACATGCTCTTCGTCGCGGGTGCCGACTGGTCGGAGGCGAGCATCGGCACGAGCGCCCCCGGCACCGCGCTCGAACTCGACCGCGCCGTGCAGATCCGGGGAGCCGAGCACTACAACCGCATCGTGCACCCGTGGAGCTGTACGGCGGCGCCCGTGCACGACCCGGCGACGGGCGCGCTCCTGGGCGTCATCGACATCACGGGAACCGACCACGCCGTCGCGCCGCACACGATGTCGCTCGTCGCCGCGACCGTCGCCGCCGTCGAGGCCGAACTGCGCATCGCGAACCTCGAGACGACCGTGCGCGCCACCATCCGCCGGTCGCGCATGCGCGCCGCTCCCTCGACATCCGCGGCGGGCCCCGCCCCCGCCACGCTCACCGTGCTCGGCGAACGGCGCCCGCGCCTCGGCACGCATGAGCTGAGTCCTCGGCACGCCGAGATCCTCACGCTGCTAGCGTGGCACTCGCGTGGCCTCGGCGCCGAACGACTGGCGGCGCTGCTCTACGAAGGCGAGGCGTCACCCGTCACGCTCCGCGCGGAACTCGTGCGGCTGCGCCGCGTGCTCGAGGCCGCGGGCGAGCCGCCGCTCGAGTCGCGCCCGTACCGCCTCGGTCGCGAGGTCGACCTCGACGCGACATCCGTCGCCCGCCTGCTCGGCCAGGGATCGCTGCGCCGTGCGCTCGAGCGCTACCCGGGCGCCCTGTTGCCGTCGTCGACCGCGCCCGGCATCGTCGAGATCCGCGAGGAGCTCGCCGGCCGGGTTCGCGAGTCGATGCTGTCGGATGCTCCGCCAGAACTCCTGCTCGAATTCGCCGAGCGCGACGAGCACCGCTACGACGCCGAACTCTGGCGTGCGTGCCTCGAGCTGCTGCCGCCGCGATCGCGTCGCCGTGCGTCGGTGGTCGCGCACCTCGCGCGCATCGAGTCCGCGCTGCGTTGAGTCCGTCCCTGCGCTGAGTCCGACGGTCGGCGCGAGCTGCGGCATCCGTCATCCCAACACGACGACAACGACTGCAACGCGACTGCAACCCTTGCGCAACCGAGCGGCAACCCCCTGGCTCGTACCGTGATGAGCACCCCCGCACCACGCGCCTGCGACGGTGCGGGGGCAACCAGACGACGACGTCCCGAGGAGTCACGATGACCGTGTACGCAGCGCCCGGAAGCCCCGGCGCACTGATCGACTTCAAGCCCCGCTACGAGCACTTCATCGGCGGTGAGTGGGTGAGGCCGGCGGGCGGCGCCTACTTCGAGAACATCTCGCCCGTGAACGGCAAGCCGTTCACCGAGGTCGCCCGCGGCACCGCCGCCGACATCGACGCGGCACTTGACGCGGCCCACAAGGCGGCTCCCGCGTGGGGGCGCACGAGCGCGGCGCACCGCGCCGGCATTCTGAACGCCATCGCCGACCGCATCGACCAGAACCGCGAACTGCTCGCCGTCGCCGAGACGTGGGACAACGGCAAGTCGATCCGCGAGCCGCTCAACGCCGACCTTCCGCTCGCGAGCGACCACTTCCGCTACTTCGCGAGCCTCATCCGCGCGCAGGAGGGCAGCTTCACCCAACTCGACGAGGACACCGTCGCGTACCACTTCCAGGAGCCGCTCGGCGTCGTCGGCCAGATCATCCCGTGGAACTTCCCGCTGCTCATGGCCGTGTGGAAGCTCGCGCCTGCGCTCGCCGCCGGCAACGCCGTCGTGCTGAAGCCGGCCGAGCAGACGCCGACCTCGATCCTCGTGCTCGTCGAGCTCATCGGCGACCTGCTGCCCGCGGGCGTGCTCAACGTCGTGAACGGCTTCGGTGTCGAGGCCGGCAAGCCGCTCGCGTCGTCGAACCGCATCCGCAAGATCGCGTTCACCGGCGAGACCACGACCGGCCGGCTCATCCTGCAGTACGCGTCGAACAACATCATCCCCTCGACCGTCGAGCTCGGCGGCAAGAGCCCGAACATCGTGTTCGAGTCGGTCGCCGACCGGCGCGACTCGTTCTACGACAAGGCGCTCGAGGGCTTCAGCCTGTTCGCGTTCAACCAGGGCGAGGTGTGCACCTGCCCGAGCCGCTCGCTCATCCAGAAGTCGATCTACGACACGTTCCTCGACGACGCCATCGAGCGCACGAAGCTCGCCAAGCAGGGAAACCCGCTCGACACCGAGACGCAGGTCGGCGCGCAGGCGTCGAACGACCAGCTCGAGAAGATCCTGAGCTACATCGACATCGGCAAGCAGGAGGGCGCGAAGCTGCTGCTCGGCGGCGAACGCGTCGACCTCGGCGGCGACCTCAGCGAGGGCTACTACGTCGCGCCCACGATCTTCGAGGGGCAGAACCGCATGCGCCTGTTCCAGGAGGAGATCTTCGGGCCCGTCGTCGCGGTCACCAGCTTCACCGACTACGACGACGCCATCTCGATCGCGAACGACACCCTCTACGGGCTCGGCGCCGGGGTGTGGAGCCGCAACGGCAACGAGGCGTATCGCGCCGGTCGTGACATCCAGGCCGGTCGCGTGTGGGTGAACAACTACCACGCGTACCCCGCCGGTGCGGCGTTCGGCGGCTACAAGTCGTCGGGCATCGGCCGCGAGAACAACAAGCTCGCGCTCGACCACTACCAGCAGACGAAGAACCTGCTCGTCAGCTACGGCGAGAACCCGCTCGGGTTCTTCTGATCGGAGCAGCAGATGTCCCTCGAGACGATCGCCGGCCGCGTGGTCGGGTCGATCACGATCGCGGGGGAGGCGTCGCCGCGGGTTGAACTCACGCCCGCGGCGGCCGGCCTGCTCCGCCGCCTGTGGACGCAGCACGGGCCGCTCATGTTCCATCAGTCGGGCGGATGCTGCGACGGAAGCTCCCCGATGTGCTATCCCGCCGACGAGTTCGTGACGAGCGACGCCGACGTGCTGCTCGGCGAACTCGACCTCGGGCCGGTGCCGGCCGCGGGGGGAGCAGAAGCCATCGTCCCGTTCTGGATGTCTGCGGAGCAGTTCGGGTACTGGCGCCACACCCACCTGACCGTCGATGTCGTGCCCGGCCGCGGCAGCGGATTCTCGCTCGAAGCCCCCGAAGGAGTACGGTTCCTCATCCGGTCCCGCCTGATGCCGGGATGACGCGTGATTCGGCCGGCAGTCCGTCACTCCGAAGCGGCGACGGACTGCCGGCCGTACCATGGCAGTGTCACGCCCGATCGCCCATCGCTCGACGGGAGGCGTCATGATCGAAGTCCGCGTGCTCGGGATCGCGCTCGACCCTGCCGGGCAGCACATCGTGCTGCTGAAGCCCATCGGCCAGGACGAGGGCGCCGGGCGCGTGCTGCCGATCTGGATCGGCGGCCAGGAAGCCACGTCGATCCTGATCGCGGTCGAGGGCGAGCACGCTCCGCGACCGCTGTCGCACGACCTCATCACCACGCTGTTCGGCGCGGTCGGCGCCAAGGTCGACCGGGTCGAGGTGACCCGCATCGACGACGGCACCTTCTACGCCGAACTCACCCTCACCACGCCCACCGGCCCTCAGGTGCTCGACGCCCGCCCGTCCGACGCCGTCGCCCTGGCAGTGCGCGCCGAGGCGCCGATCTTCGTCGCCGACGAGGTGCTCGACGACGCGGGCATCCCCGCGGAGATGGCCGACCTGCGCGACGACGAGGAGAAGGTCGACGAGTTCAAGCACTTCCTCGACGACGTCGACCCCGAGGACTTCCAGGGCTGAGCCTCCCGCTCCCGCCTGATGGCCTGCTGAAACCGTTCGAACCGGCGGCATGGCGCGTACAGTGGGTAGTTGGAGAGAGATCATGCCTGACAAGTCGCCGCACGACCATCACGTCAAGAAACCGGCCACCAGGACGCTCAAGGAGAAGCGCGCCGAGAGGCACGCGAAGGAGCACGACCACGACATGAGCGCCGCGTCCGATGCGGTGCAAGAGGCGCACGAGGCGGCCCGGGCGCACAAGCCCGACGCCTGGCATCAGAAGGATGGCGCGCACAAGAAGCATTGAGCCACCGCGCGGGTGTCGGGTGGGTGTGGTCGCCTCGGCTGAGGGATAGCGTGGAGGCGTGTCCGTCACTCGAGGCGACGCACGGGCCGCTCACGCCGTCGGCGTGGAGCGCCTGCTCGAGAGCTTTCGCGCAATTCCCGCGACAGCCCCGGTTCGGCTTGCCAAGCACACGTCGAACCTGTTCCGAACTCGCGCGATGACAGGCGCCCCGGGCCTCGACACGTCGGGGCTGACGCACGTCATCGCGGTCGACCCCGAGGCGCGCACGGCCGACGTGGCCGGCATGTGCACCTACGAGGACCTCGTCGCCGCGACGCTGCCCCATGGGCTCGCGCCGCTCGTCGTCCCGCAGCTGAAGACGATCACCCTCGGCGGCGCCGTGACCGGCCTCGGCATCGAGTCGACCTCGTTCCGCAACGGGCTGCCGCACGAGTCGGTGCTCGAGATGGACATCTTCACCGGCGCCGGGGAAGTCGTCATCGCATCGCCCGGCGAGCACGCCGACCTGTTCCGGGCATTCCCCAATTCGTATGGCACGCTCGGCTACGCGGTGCGCCTGCGCATCGAACTGGAGCCGGTCGAGCCGTTCGTCGCCCTCACGCACGTGCGGTTCCATGCGCTCATCGACCTCGTCACCGCGATGGATCGCATCATCGAAACAGGCCGCTTCGACGGGGTGGCCGTCGACTACCTCGACGGCGTGGTGTTCAGCGCCGATGAGAGCTACCTGTGCGTGGGCACCCGGACGGCCGCGCCGGGCCCGGTCAGCGACTACACCGGCCAGCGCATCTTCTACCGCTCCATCCAGCACGATGACCGCGAGAAGCGCGACCGCCTCACCATCCACGACTACCTGTGGCGGTGGGACACGGACTGGTTCTGGTGTTCGGGAGCGTTCGGCGCGCAGCATCCGCTCGTTCGTCGGTTCTGGCCGCGACGATACCGGCGCAGCAGCACCTACTCGAAGCTCATGCGATTCGAACGGCGATTCGACATCGGCGATCGCCTCGAGAAGCTCAAGGGCCGTCCGCCGCGCGAACGCGTGATCCAAGACGTCGAGGTGCCGATCGAGCGGTGCGCGGAGTTCCTCGACTGGTTCCTGGGCCACGTGCCGATCGAGCCGATCTGGCTGTGCCCGCTCCGCCTGCGTGACGACGACCGCTGGCCGCTGTACCCGCTCCAGCCGAATCGCACCTACGTCAACGTCGGATTCTGGGCGACCGTGCCGGTCGGGGCGACCGAGGGCGAGACCAACCGGCTGATCGAGCGCAAGGTGAGCGAGTTCGACGGGCACAAGTCGCTGTACTCCGATGCGTTCTACTCGCGGAAGGAATTCGACGAACGCTACGGCGGCGAAACCTATCGAGCCGCGAAGGAGCGGTACGACCCCGATTCACGACTCCTCGACCTCTACGCGAAGGCGGTGCAACGACGATGACCTCGATCAAGGGACGGGCGCCGAAGGAGACGGATGTCCCGGCAACGCCGGAGACGACGGATGCCCCGGAAACGACGGACGCCGGGGGAAGGCTCACCCTCGCCGAGATCCTGGGGCTCTTCGCGGGCGGCCGGCTGCCGCTGCGGTTCACCGCGTACGACGGCAGCTCGGCGGGTCCCCCCGACGCAGCGCTCGGGCTGGAGCTGAAGACGCCGCGGGGCACGACCTATCTCGCGACCGGCCGCGGCGACCTCGGCCTCGCGCGCGCCTACATCGCAGGCGACCTCGAGATCCACGGGGTGCACCCGGGCGACCCGTACGAATTGCTCAAGGCACTGGCCGACGAACTGGTGTTCCGGATGCCGCCACCGCGCGCGATGGCGAAGGTCGTTCGGTCGATCGGGGTCGAACACCTGCGGCCGATCGCGCCGCCGCCGCAGGAGGTGCCGGCCCGCTGGCGACGCGTCGCCGAGGGCCTGCGGCACAGCAAGGCCCGTGACGCCGAGGCGATCCACCACCACTACGACGTCTCGAACACGTTCTACGAGTGGGTGCTCGGGCCGTCGATGACGTACACCTGCGCCTGCTACCCGAGCATCGACGCATCGCTCGACGAGGCGCAGGAGAACAAGTACCGGCTCGTGTTCGAGAAACTCCGGCTGAAGCCGGGCGACCGGCTGCTCGACGTCGGATGCGGCTGGGGCGGTATGGTGCGCTACGCCGCCCGACGCGGGGTGCGCGCGACCGGTGTGACGCTGTCGCGAGAGCAGACCTCGTGGGCGCAGCAGGCCATCGCCGAAGAGGGGCTGACCGATCTGGCCGAGGTCCGTCACGGCGACTATCGCGACATCCGCGAGGAGGGATTCGACGCGGTCTCGTCGATCGGGCTGCTCGAGCACATCGGGGTGCGCAACTATCCGTCGTACTTCCGCTTCCTGCAGTCGAGGCTTCGCCCCGGCGGGCTGCTGCTCAACCACTGCATCACCCGCCCCGACAACCGATCCCGCCCGTCGACCCGCGGGTTCATCGACCGCTACGTGTTTCCCGACGGGGAGCTCACCGGCTCGGGCCGCATCGTCACCGAGGCGCAGGATGCCGGACTCGAAGTTCTGCACGAGGAGAACCTGCGCCCCCACTACGCCATGACGCTGCGGGACTGGTGCACCAACCTCGTCGATCACTGGGAGGAGGCGGTCGCCGAGGTCGGACTCCCGACCGCGAAGGTGTGGGGCCTGTACATGGCCGGCTCGCGGCTCGCCTTCGAGGGCGGCGGCATCCAGTTGCACCAGGTGCTCGCGGTCAGGCCCGGCGACCGCGGCGGCGTCGGCGACCGGCCGCTGCGGCCGTGGTGGACTCCCTGAAGCTGCCCGACCGACGGCATCCGAGTGCGGCGCTGGCCGGGACATCCGCTCGCCCGGAAGAATGGCGACATGGATGCCGCGATTCCCGCTCTCACCGAGATGCCGAAGCCGAAGTTCGTGATGTCGGCCGAGGGCCGCCGCATCGCGACCTACTCGTGGGGTGACGACGACGCGCCGACGGTGCTGTGCGTGCACGGGTTCGCGTCGAGCTGTCGCGACAACTGGGTGAACACGGGCTGGGTGCGCGACCTCACGCGTGCCGGGTATCGCGTGCTCGGCGTCGACCAGCTCGGCCACGGCGCGAGCGACAAACCGTACGATGCGGCCGAGTACGGCATGGACGCGCTCGTCGCCGACCTGATCACGGTGCTCGACACCTACCTGCTCGACCGCGTGCTCTACGCCGGCTACTCGCTCGGCGCGCGCGTCGGCTGGCAGCTCGCGGTGCAGGCGCCCGAGCACGTCGAGCGAGCGGTGCTGGGCGGCATCCCCGACGGGCGACCGCTCGCCCGCCTGCAGATCGAACAGGCACGCGCGTACGCCGAGCACGGCACGCCGGTCGAAGACCAGGTCACCCACAACTACGTGACACTCGCCGAACGGGTCGACGGAAACGACCTGCTCGCGCTCATCGCGCTCGCCGAGGGCATGCGGCTGGGTGACGCCGACCCCGATCCGGCGAACCCGCCCGCGCAGACGATCCTGTTCGCGACCGGTAGCGATGATGCCATCCTCGAGCGTTCGAAAGTGCTGGCGGATGCCACTCCCCACGGTAGGTTCGTCGAGCTGCCCGGCCGGCACCATTTCAATGCGCCCGGCTCGCGGGTGTTCCGGCAGGCGGCGGTGGAGTTCTTCGCGGCGGGCTGATGTCCCGCTGATCCGCGCACTCGGGCCGGCGCTACTCGTTCGGGATCGCCAACGGCGTGCCGTGCGCGATCGGCGAGAGATCGGATTCGCGGTAGATCTTGACGTTCACGCGGTAGTCGCCCGGCGCCTGCAGGTCGGGCACCCAGATCTCAGCACTGCCCGTGTCGTCAGGGGTGTCGGGTACGACGCGGTAGGCGACGTTGTCGGCGCTCCACGTCACCGGTACCTCGCCGCCGTCGAGCGACCAGGTCAGCAGGAGGGGGACGCCTTCGAGGCCCCCGAGCCTGAGGCTCACGGCGATGGTCCAACCCTGCGGGTCGGCCTTCCCGTCGACCGCCGCCGCCTCGACGACGCTGAGCGCCTCGCTCAGCCTGCTCGCCAGCTCATCAGGGGGCAGTTCCTCCCCGCCTTCGGTGTCGGTGGGCTGGATCTGGAAGGCCGCCAGCTTCGAGACGTCTCCGGGAATGTACTCATCGAGCTCCGGGTCCGACGTCATCGTCGACAGGTACTCATCCGACGGCAGGTAGCGCTGCGGATCGATCATCGTGCCCGAGGCGGTCGGCGAGGGTGCCGGGGTCGGCGGCTCCGTCGCCGGGTCGGGGTCGGGAGTGGGGCCGGGATCGTCGGTCGGAGCTTCGATCGGATCGGCGGGCGCGTCGGGAGCGACGGGAGCGTCGATCGGCGGCGGGAGCAGCGGGTCGACGGGCGACTCCTGCGGCGCGGCCGGCGTCGGGACCATGACGGCGGTGAGCTCGATGCTCGGCCCGCCTGAGGCATCGCCGCTGCTCGGCGCGAGCGGGAACTCCCTGCCGATCGAGGTGAAGTCGTGCAGCGATGACGCGCGGATCAGGTCGATCGACTCCACCGTCGCCACGTCCGCGAGATCCGGCGGGAACAGGCGGTCCCAGAGCCCGAAGATGGCCAGGGCTGCTGCCGCGACGGCTCCTGCCCCGATGATCATCGTCTTGCCGCGCAGGTACCACGGAACTGCTTCGGCTTGTGCGGAATCGGTAGCCACGAAGCACCCCCTGCTTCGGCGCCGCGTCGACGTCGGTCGACACTTCGGTGCTCACCCCTCGACACAAGGTTCCTCCCCTTTCCGGAGGAGGTCAAACGGCGCGGGCGTGGGGGCCGCGGGTCGGCTGCGCGCGGAGTGTGATCGACCCTGTCGAACGCGCTACGCCTCCAGCCCCCAGAACGCGCCCGTGAGGCCGACCTCCGCGAAGTACGCCCGCGCCGCCGACGGCTCCCGTCGCACGTAGGGCGAGTCGAGCCGACCCTCGTACCAGTGCGCCGCGAGTCGCCAGAGGGTCGCGAGATCGAAGACCGACCCGCGTTCGTTGCCCGTGGACGCGAGCCAGTCGTCGACGCAGCGCTCGCTGCAGAAGATGCGCTGATTCGAGCACGTGTGCACGACGTCGTCCCAGGAGTGCGCTGCCGGAACGAGGAAGTGCGCCACCTCGTCGCCTGCGGGAGGCTCGACCGTGCCGACGACGTACGCGTGGGGAGTGCCGCACGCCGCACACGTCGTCGCCACGAGCACCTCGTCTTCGCCCGGCACCAGGTGCGGGATCGCGAACGCGTCCCACGCGCATCCGCCCCACCAGAGCGTGTGCTCGCCCTTCACCGAGAAGTGCAGGTCGATGCTCGCGAACGGGTGCGCCATGATGATGCGGCCGTCGTCGTCGAGCACGACGTGACGGGTTTCGGCGAGGGTGGCGAGTGCGTGCTCGACCTCTGCGGGCGACAGTCGCGTCGCCGCTTCGATCGCGGCACGAGATGGCGGATGTCCCTGCTCGGCGTAGCTTCGATAGACCTCGACCCGAACCCGCTCGATGTCGGCCTGCGTCGGTTCGCCCGTGTCAGCGTCCATGGGTGAAGGCTACGCCGATGAGTCGCGGTACGTTCGATGTATGTCCCCGACGGCGAGTGAGCGCGACGACGAAGTCGACCTGCTCATCGATGCCTGGTCGCGCAGGTTGCCCGACGTCGACCTGACGCCGCTCGACGTCATGTCGCGCCTGCGGCGTGCCGCGAACCGGCTCGCCCGGCTGCGCGCCGACGCCTTCAAGTCTGCCGGCCTGGCTGCATGGGAGTTCGATGTGCTCGCGGCCCTGCGCCGCGAGGAGCCGCCGCACGAGCTCAATCCCGCACAGCTGATCGAGGCCACCATGATCGGCAGCGCCGCGATGACCAATCGTCTCGACAACCTGTCGCGGCGGGGGTTCGTCGACCGGCGACCGAATCCTCGCGACGGTCGCAGTGTCCTCGTGCGGCTCACCCCTGAGGGCGCGTCGTACGTCGATGACGCGATGCGTCAGCTTGCCGAACGCGAGGGCAACGAGCTGCGCGGCCTGACGCGCGAAGAGCAAGCCACGCTCGTTCGCCTGCTTCGTCGCCTCGTGCAGGATCCCGACTAGCCGATGCCCGCACACGCGTCCCCTCGAATCGCCGCGCCGTGTGGTCGCGGCGAATCAGTTGGGGTCGGTGGCGGGTGGGACCAGTCGCGCTCTGCTTGACGCTACCCGGAGGTCGTCTGAAACCCGGTTTCCCGCTCTTACCCCGCGACTGACCGAGGCTCGTTCGACCCCTCAACGATACCGATGGTTCGCGCGTCGCGGGAGATCCAGATGAGAAAACCTCGAGTTGCTTCGATGCCTGCCCCCCCGACGGCAGCCCGGCGAGACGAAGAAGGTAGCGGATGACGCATCCGCTACCTTCTTCGATGCGGCGAAGCCGCGATGCACTGCTATGCGTGCAGGTCGACGCCCTTCGTCTCTTTCACCAGCGAGACGCCGGCGAGCGAGACGAGCGCGGCCACCGCGATGTAGACGCCGATCGTCCACGACTGGCCGGTGGCGCCCATGAGCGCCTCGGCGATCATGGGGGCGAACGCACCGCCGAGGATGGCGCCGAGCGCGTAACCGATCGAGACGCCCGAGTAGCGCACGTTCGCCGGGAACATCTCGGCGTAGAGCGACGCCTGCGGGCCGTAGGACAGGCCGAGGCCGAACGTCATGACGAAGAGCGCCACGAAGTACCAGACGATGTCGCCCGTGTCGATCAGGAACCACATCGGCACCGCCCACAGCGCGAGGAACCCGTAGCCGATCTGGAACGTGCGCACGCGGCCGAGCCGGTCTGAGATGCGACCGCCCCAGAGGGTGAAGACGAGCCAGCCGAATGACGCGAGTGTCGTCGCGAGCAAGACGGTCGGGCGGTCCATGCCGAGCACGGTGACGGCGTAGGTGGCGAAGAACGCGATCAGCAGATACCCGGCCGCGTTGTTGCCGATGAAGATGACCGCGGTGAGGATGACCGACTTGGTGTTGTGGCGGAAGAGCTGGCGCAGCGGCGCCGATGACTCCTGCTTGCGACGCTGCAGGTCTTTGAAGACCGGGCTCTCTTCGACCGCGCGGCGGATCACGTAGCCGACGGCGATGAGCACGATCGAAAGCAGGAACGGGATGCGCCAACCCCACTCCATGAACGCCTCGGGCGACATCGACGACGTGAGCATCCACAAGGTGGAAGTCGCGAGGATCATGCCGACCGGCACGCCGATCTGGGGGAAGGCGCCGAAGTAGCCGCGCCGGGCCGTGGGTGCATGCTCGACGGCCATCAGCGCGGCGCCACCCCACTCGCCGCCCGCCGAAAAGCCCTGCAGGATGCGGAGCAGGATCAGCAGGATCGGAGCGGCGATGCCGATGGCGGCATAGGTCGGCAGTAGTCCGATGAGCGAGGTCGACAGCCCCATCAGGATGAGGGTGAACACCAGCATCTTCTTGCGACCGAGCTTGTCGCCGAGGTAGCCGGCCACCACTGCGCCGAGCGGGCGGAAGAGGAACGAGATGCCGATGGTGGCGAACGCGAGCACCTGTGCGAGACCGGGATTGGACTCGGCCACAGGGGCGAGGAAGAGTGGTGCGAGCACGAGGCCGGCCGCCTGCGCATAGATGAAGAAGTCGTACCACTCGATGGATGTGCCGACGAGCGTGCTGGCGAGCACCTTGCGCTCTTCGAGGGGCATGCGGCCGGTCGACTGTGTTTCGGGGACGGTAGACGTCATGCGAACTCCGTTGTTCTGGCGTTGGGTCATGTAGGGGGAGGGGAGCGCGGGGTGGGGCGCTTCGGGTTGCCTGACCAACCGATCGTTCGGTCAGGTAGTCGAAAATATCGCAGTACGGCGCCGAGCGGAAGGGATGGTGCGACGAGCGGTGGCATCGCTGCGCCGAGCGGTGAGCGCCTCGCCTGGCGGCGATCACACCGCGTCGGTCGCGTCGGTGAGCTCGTGTGGCCGCGGCCGGCGGCGGGTCGCGACGCCGAGGGCGACGAGCCCGATGCCGAGCACCGCCGCGAGTGCGAGCCACGCGAGCGCCGGCCCGACGGCCGACGCGTTGCCGGTGAGCGAGGCGAGCAACAGGTCGTGCGCCGGCGACGTAGGCAGGGCCCCGGCGATCGACTCGATCACCGGAGGCACCGTCGAGGTGAGGCCCGCGGTCAGGGCCACGAGGCCGATGAGCACCGCGATCAGCCGCCCGACTCCACCGAACGCGGCGGCCAGCCCCTGGTTGACGAGGGCGAACGCGGCGCCGATGACGAGGCTCGCCCCCGTGAATCCGAGCCAGGCGAGCGGTCCGATGCTCACCCCGAACAGCAGCGCGACGGCGACCACGAGGCCTTGGCCGGCGCCGAGCGCCGCCGTCCACCGCACCGACCCTCCGACGATGACCCCGGTCGGGGCCGCCGTGAGCAGCATGCGGGTCGGTACGGCGCGGCGGGCCAGGGCGATGACGAGCCCACCGAACCAGAGCGCCACGATCGTGAACAGCGGCACGGACTGGAATCCCGGTGCGATCGTGTTCTGATCGGCGAGCACGGGCTGCGAGACGACAGACGAGAGCGTGGTGATGTCGTCGTCGGAGTAGGTCGGAATCTGCTCGACCGCCGACGTGAGCCCGTTGGCGAGTTGCGATGCCCCGGCGTCGACCTGCGCGGCACCGTCGGCGAGGTTCTGTGCTCCCGCGTTCAGCGACTCGGCGCCGCTCGTCGCCTGGTCGGCACCGGCGGCGACGTCACCGGCACCGGTCGCCGACTCGTCGATGCCGGCGATGAGCGGCCCCATCGCGGCGGCGAGCTCGGCGTTGCCCGTCGCGACCCGGTCGGCGACCGTGGCGAGCCGATCGACCTGGGCGTCGACGGCCTGCAGGCGGGTGAGTGCCGCCGTGGCACGATCACACACGCGGCCGGGCGTCTGGCAGACCTGGGCGACCGTCGCGGCGAACTCGTCGGTCGCCCGATCGAGCGCGGCGGTCACGGCATCCACGACCGTGGCGATCGCGGCGGAGCCCCGTGCCAGTTCGGCGGCCTCGCCCGGCAGCGGCTGTGCCGCGGTCGCGAGCTGTGCGGTGCCGGCGGCCAGCGCGTCGGCACCCGAGTCGAGTGCCGTGAGGCCGTCGACGAGCTGGTCGGTGCCGGTGGCCAGCTGCTGCGCACCGTCGGCGACCGACGCGGCACCGGTCGACAGGCTCGCGGCTCCGTCGGCGGCCTCGCCGATCTGCTCGTTGATCGTGTTGAAGCCGGCGTAGACGTTGCCGAGGTACTGCGAGATCAGCTGCTGGTTGAGCGACGCGGTCGCCGCGGCGGTGACCGCGTCGGTCAGCGCGGGGTCGAGGAACGCCGACGACGGCGTGGTCTCGATCTCGATCACGGCCTGATGCGCGGCGGCCGCAGGCCCGCCGATCGAGGTCGCCGCGGCCGAGAACGTCGGCGGGATCGTGACGACGGCCGCGTACCGCCCGGCGCTCAGGCCGGCGGATGCCTCGTCGTCGTTCGTGAGCACCCAGTCGAAGTTCGACGCAGCGGGCGTGCCGTCGGGTGTGGCATCCGTGGGGCTCGTGCCGTCGGCGGCGGCGCTCGCGCTCCCCGGATCCGAGCCGGCGGTGCCGGCGATGAGCCCGGCGGCGAACTGCCGACCGAGCGGCACCGTCTGCCCGTCGACCGTGACGGGCTCGTCGTCGTTGACGATCGCGGCCGTCACCCGGTCGAGGTGCGCCGTCGGCGTCGCGAGTGCCCAGCTGAGGACGCCGCCGACGAGCAGCGGCACCGCGAGCAGGCCCGCGACGACGAGCCATCCGAGGTGTCGGGAGCCCGCCGTCGCCGCGAACGTTCCGGCCGCCCGCACGTCACCTCACCCCCGCCATCGCCCGCGCCCTCGTCGCCGAGGCGAGCGTCAGCGTGTGCACGACCGCTTCCTCCGGCACCAGAGCGCGCGCGCTCGACTCGTCACCGGCGGCGACGACGATCGTGAGCCCGGTCGCGTCGCGCGCGGCCGAGAGGAGCGAGCGGATGTCGCGGGCCGCGGCCGTGACGTCGATGCCGTCGGCCGCATCGATCTGGACGATGCGGGCGCCGCTCGCGAGCCCGTCGTGGATCGCCTCGCGCGCGGTCGATGCGTGCTCGAGTCGGACGTACGCGGTGCGGGTGCGCACGGTCGACGCCCGCGCCGGGACCACCAGCCCGTCGACCTTCAACCGCCCGGCGGTCACGGCCGCTCGGCCACCGAGCGCGAGCAGCAGCGAGGATCGGTCGATCGGGGAGCCGCCGTGCACGACGAGCGCCTCGCCGACGCCGACCATCGCATCGATCGGGGCGATCCCGGCACCGTCGCCTCCGACGCGCACACCCTCGGCTGCGATCGCGAACGTCGCGTCGGGCGACGGCCACTCGGCGAGCTCGAACTCGGCCGCGAGCGCTTCTCCCTCGATGTCGAATCGAGGCAGCGCACGGTCGAGCCACGAAGGAATCCACCACGCCCCGGCCCCGAACAGCACGAGCACCGCCGGGATCAGGGTCATCCGCACCAGGAACGCATCGATCGCGACGCCCACCGCGAGCCCGAACGCGATCGGCTGGATCGACGCGTCGCCCTCGGGCACGAACGCCGCGAACACCGAGAACATGATGATCGCCGCGGCGGTCACGACTCGGGCGGAGCCCACGAAGCCCTGTTCGACCGCCCGGCGCGATTCGCCGTGGTGCACGAAGTCCTCGCGCATGCGGCTCACGAGGAACACCTCGTAGTCCATCGCGAGCCCGAACAGCACGCCCATGAGGATGATCGGCATGAAGCTGATCACCGAGCCGACACTCGCCACGTTGAGCGCGTCGGCGCCCACTCCATGGACGAATACGAGGGCGGTCAGCCCGAAGGCCGCGCCGATCGACAGCGCGTAGCCGAGTGCTGCGGTGACCGGTACGACGATCGAGCGGAACACCATCGCGAGCAGCACGAGCGAGAGCCCCACGACGAGCAGGCCGAACGGCAGGAGCGCCCCTGCCAGGCGGTCGGAGATGTCTATGCCGGCAGCGGTATATCCCGTCACCGAGAGATCGACGCCGTATTCCCGCTCGAACACGTCGTGCATCGACCGCAGCGTCGACACAAGCTGCTTGGTCTGCTCCGAGTCGGGTGCGCCGTCGGGGATGACCTGCACGATGCCCGTGTCGCCGGTCTCGTTCGGGGTCGACAGCGGCACCGACGCAACCCCGCGCACATCGGCGATCTCGGCACCGAGGTCGTCCATGAGCCCGACGGGATCGGTGCTCTCGATCACCGAGCCCGTGACGATGAGCGGGCCGTTGAACCCCGGCCCGAAGTGGTCCGCGATGAGGTCGTACGTGACGCGACCGGGAGTGCCCTCCTCGAGGGTGCCGGCGTCGGGCAGCGTCAGCCGCAGCCCCGCAGCCGGAACCGCCGCAAGGGCGAGCAGTGCGACGATCACGACCACCGTGACGATCGGCCACCTGGTGACCGCACGCACCCAGCCGAGGAAGAACCGTCCGGGGCGCGGGTCGTCGGATGCCTCGGGGTCGGACGGGTCGGATTCATCGGCGTCGGGCGCCTCGGGGCCGGACTCGGCGCCCGTCGCGACCTCGGTGCCTGCCTCGGCCTCGGCAGGGACATCCGCCCGCTCTGTCTCGACGGGCACGCCCGGACGGTGCCGTTTCGCGACGACCCGCCACCCCGCGAACCCCAGGAGGGCCGGGGTGAGCGTGATCGAGATGAGCACGGCGACGGCGACCGCGAGCGCCGCGGCGATGCCCATGATCGAGAGGAACGGGATTCCCGCGACGCTCAGACCGACGAGCGCGATGATCACCGTGATCGCCGCGAACACCACTGCCGACCCCGACGTCGCGACCGCTTGCGCGGCCGACTCCTCGGGCTCGATTCCCCGCTTCAACTGGTCTTGGTGCCGCGAGATGATGAACAGCGCGTAGTCGATGCCGACCGCGAGTCCCAGCATGAGCGCGAGCAGGGGAGTGGTCGACGTGATCGTGAGGAACCGCGTACCGATGAGGACGACCGAGAGGGATGCCCCGACGCCGAGCAGCGCCGTGATGAGCGGCAGCCCGGCGGCGACGAACGACGCGAAGGCGACGAGCAGCACGAAGTACGCGATCACGATGCCGAGCAGTTCGGTGATGCTGATGCCCGTCGCGCTCTGCGAGAACAGTTGGCCGCCGACCGACACCTGCGACCCCTCAGGCAGCGCGGCTTCGAGCGCCGCGCCGGCCGCCTGCAGGGCCTCGGAAGTCGACGGCAGCACCGCGGTGGTGCCGACCGACAGCTGGATCGGCACGAGTGCGGCCGAACCGTCGGGGCTGAGGTTCGCGCTCGGAGTCGACTCGTACGGCGAGGCGGCCGACGTCACCTGCGGAATCGCGGTGATCGCGGTGATCGCATCCTCGACCGCGCTTTCGAAGGCGGCCTCGGTGACGTCGCCGCCCTCTGGCGCCACCGCGATCAGCTGCGCCGAGGTGCCGCTGACCTGGGGGAAGGTTCGTGCGAGCGCATCGAGGGCGTCCTGCGACTCGGTGCCGGGAATGCTGTAGGTGTTGTCGGTGCCCTCGCTCAGCAGGCCGACGCCGGCGAACAGCACGGCGAGCGCGACGATCCACAGCACGAGCACGCGTCGGCGCGCCCGGAACGCCCATCGGCCGAGGGCGTAGAGGGCGGAAGACATCGCGACCCGATCAGATGCAGTCTCGAAGGGCAGTCCGGCGGACTGGTGCCTCTCAGGTTAGGACCGTGCTCCGACCGCGGCAACCGCGCCGGTGCGCGTGAACATCAGCGCAGGTCGAGCCGCATGAGGACGCGCGGGAAGCCGTTGAGCACCGAATCGGTGGCGGCGGCCTTCGTGAACCCCGCCTTCTCGAACAGTGCGCGCGTGCCGACGTAGGCCATGGTGAGATCGATCTTCTCGCCACGGTTGTCGAGGGGATAGCCCTCGATCGCCGGCGCACCGTGGTCGCGGGCGAACTCGACGGCGCCGGCCAGCAGGTGGTGCGAAATGCCCTCGCCGCGATGCCCCGGCCGCACGCGGATGCACCACACCGACCAGACGTCGAGGTCGTCGACGTGCGGGATCCTGCGGTTCGTCGCGAAGCTCGTGTCGGCCCGCGGATGCACGCCCGCCCATCCGACGACCTCGTCGCCGTCGTACGCGATGACACCGGGTGGCGGGTCTTGCGCGATGAGCTCGCGAACCCGGTCGCCCCGCTCGGTGCCCTTGAGGGCGAGGTTCTCTTTCGACGGGACGCGGTAGCTCAGGCACCAGCACACGTTCGCGTCGGGCCGCTTGGGCCCCACCATCGCCTTCACGTCGGCGAACACCGTCGCCGGGCGCACCTCGATCGCCATACACCCACCCTGCCACCGGCCTCCGACACCGCCAACGCACTCGAGCTCACGATCACACTCCGGGGGTGCGTTTCCGACATCCGTGCCCATAGCTCTCCCGACACGATCATGCGAACGTAGACGGATGCCCCCGCCGACCGGCAGGGGCATCCGTTCCAACCCGGCTACGCGGCGATCTGCTCGACGCCCTCGCGAACCGAGCGCAGCGCGTCGGCCCAGGCGACGACCTGGTCGACCTGGGTCTGCAGCTCGTCGGCCTTCTGCGCGGCGGGGGTGAAGGTCGGGTTGCCCGACATCGCACCCTCGAAGTCGGTGAACAGCGAGAACATGACGTGCTGGCGGACGTCGGCGATCTGCAGCTCGCCGAACACCTGGCGCAGGTGCTCGCCGGCGCGCACGCCGCCCATCGAGCCGTAGCTCACGATGCCCGCGGCCTTGTTGTTCCACTCGGCGCTGACATAGTCGAGTGCGTTCTTGAGCGCAGCGGGGATCGAGTGGTTGTACTCGGCGGTGACGAAGATGAAGCCGTCGAACTCGGCGACCTTGTGCGCCCACGCGTTGGCACCGGGGCCCTGGTAGTTGCCCGCTCCTGCGGGGAAGGGCTCCTCGAGCATCGGCAGCTTGAAGTCGTGCAGGTCGACGAGCTCGAACGACACGCCCTGAGCCTTCGCGTTGCGCTGCACCCACTCTCCGACGAGCGGGCCGAGACGGCCGGGACGAGTGCTTCCGACGATGATGCCGATCTTGAGGTCAGACACTGAGAACCCTTTCATGAGAACCGATCACCGAGTCGGTGACGCGTCAACTATCGCACAATAGTTGTCGAGACAACGAAGCGGATGTATGCAATCTCATGCAATTCACAGGTTCGGGCTCGCGCGCCCTGCCCGCCGGCCCGCCCTGGGGCATCCGTGCTGCGTCAGGCGCCGCCGCGGCGCGTCGGCAGCGCCGCCGCTGCGGTCACGAACTCGACCAACTCGCGCGCCATCGATGCCGGCTCCCACGAGTGGTCGGCGCCGGGCACCTGCTTCCAGGTTGCACCCGGGATGGCGGCCGTGATCGCGCGTGCGGCGTCGAAGAGCTCGGGGAACGTCTCGTCGCCGAGGAGCACCTCGACAGGCACGCGGATGTCGCGGAAGAGCTCGGCCATCGGCGCGGATTCGACCCAGGCGAGCGACTCGCCGTCGGCGCGGTAGCTCACGACCTGAGCGACGTACTCGGGATACTCGGGCGACTGCCGAGCCCCCTCGAGCCACTCGGGCGGCATGTCCTTCATGTAGTGCTCGAGCGCGCCCTCGAGGTCGCCGGCGTCGATGCGGCGCTCGACCTCGGCGGCCCACTCCCGCGCCGGTCCGCCGTGCGGGCCGAAGGGCGCCTCCCAGAGCACGAGGCCTGTGACGGGCAGGCCGCGGGCCGCCGCGGCGAGGCTGATCGAGCAGCCCGAGGAGTGCCCGCAGAGCACCGCGCTGCCTCCGGCGAGCTCGATGAGCGCCTCGAGCACGGCAAGTTCGCGGTCGAGATCGAGTCGCCCGGCGGCCGGGCTCTCGCCACGGCCGAGTCGGTCGTACACGAGCGTGCGGATGCCGGCGCGGGCCGCGAGCTCGGCCGTCTCGGTGGTCCACGGGTCGATCGCCCGGTACGGCCCGGCGCCGGCGACGAAGACCAGGGCGGGGCCGTCGCCGCGGAGGTCGTAGGCGACGCGGTCGCCGTGGGCGGTGGTGAGGTAGTCGGTCATCGTCGTGTCCCTTCTGATCAAACTAGACCGTATAGTTCCGTTCCGAGCAGACTAGACTGATCAGTACTGGGTGTCAACGACGAGGGGTTCGCGATGGGTGATCGAGTCGTGGCGGCGACGCCTCCCGACGTGGTGACGGTTGGTGACGCAGGCGCGGAGCCGATCGGGCGCTCCGAGCGCAAGCACCGCGCGATCCTCGCCGCCGCCGAAGAGATGTTCCTCGCAGGCGGCTACCTCGGCACGAACATGGACGAGCTCGCCGCGCGGTCGCGCGTGTCGAAGCAGACCGTCTACAAGCACTTCGGCAGTAAAGAGGCGCTGTTCGTCGAGCTGGTCACCTCGATGACCGATGCCGCCGGCGACCGCGTGCACCACGACATCGCCGACCCTGCCGACGGCGACGACCTCGTCGAATTCCTCGAGGCCTACGCCGATCGGCAGCTCGACGTCGTGATGACGCCGAAGCTGCTGCAGCTGCGGCGTCTCGTGATCGGCGAGGTCGGCCGGTTCCCCGACCTCGCCGAGGCGCTGTACGAGCACGGCCCGAAGCGGGCCGTCGGCATGCTGGCGGCGATGTTCGAGCGTCTGGCGGAACGCGACCTGCTGCACGTCGACGACGCGACCGCGGCGGCCACCGCATTCAACTGGCTCGTGATGGGCGAACCGGTGAACCGCGCCATGCTGCTCGGCGACTCGGCCATCCCGACCGCGCCCGAGCGCACCGAGCACGTGCGCGCGGCGGTGCGGGTGTTCCTCGCCGCCTACGGCGCCCGCTGAGCATCTGTTCCTCTGAGGCGACGGCCGGGGAGGCGGTCAGGACGCGAGGCGCATCGCGTCCCGGCCGAACTCGGCGCCGATCCGACGGGCTTCGTCGTGCGCGGCCCGCCGGCCGGGTTCGGCATCGGCGATGGCGAGGTTCGGCCGGAACGTGACGGACGAGACATCCGTGATGCCCGCCCAGTTCAGCCAGTCGTGGAAGTACGGCCGCTGGAAATCGCTGCCGAACGACGACGGACGATCGTCGCCGTACACCGCGCTCGTGTAGACGACAGCTGCGCGGCGCCCGCTGAGCAGGCCCGTGTAGCCGACTTCGGGATCGAAGCCGAACACCATGCCGGGCTGGCTGACGACGTCGATGAACTGCTTGGCGATGTAGGGAATGCCCCCGTTCCACATCGGCAGGCTGAAGAGGTAGAGGTCGGCGGCGGCGAACCGCTCGAACGCGAGGCGGGCCCGATGCCATTCCGTTTCCTGGGGGCCGACCGGCTGCTCGCCGGCGAAGATGCGCATCTTCGCGCCCGCGCCGTCGGGGCCGAATGAGGGGAGCGAGCCGTCCCACAGGTCCCACTCGTCGACGGTGGTCGTGGGACCGGCCGCGTTGAAGGCATCGATGAACGTGCGGGCGATGGCGAGCGACTCGGATGCCTCGCCGCGGGGTGACGCGGAGATGTGCAGGAGTGTGGTCATGCGCTGGTCCTTTCATTGCGTGCAGACGCACATATATTCTGAGCCGACGATAGCATGTACGTGCGCACGCACACAATTGCGATACGATCAACGCATGCCGACCGACGCCGAACGCACGTGGGAGGCCGTGCTGCGACTGCATGCGGCGTTGCTTCCGCGACTCGACCTCGCGGTCACCCGCCACGGCGGCATGCCGCTCACCTGGTACGACGTGTTGCTCGAGCTCCGCGACGGCGGCGGTCGTCTCACCATGGGGCAGCTGGCCGAACGCGTGGTGCTCAGCCGTACCCGCGTGAGCCGGCTCGTCGACGAGATGGTCGGCGCCGGTCTCGTTGCTCGCGAGCCGAATCCCGGCGACCGACGCTCGGCATACGCCGTGCTCACGACCGAGGGGCGTCGCAGGTTCCTCGCGGCGGCCCGCGTCTACCTTCCCGCGATCGAGCGGGAGTTCGAGGCCGTCGACGGCGACGTCCTCGCGGATGTCGCCGATGGGCTCCAGGCGCTGCTCGCCGACATCGCGCCGTAGCCGCTCACTCGGGCTGGTTGCCGGCGTCGCCGTTGATCGTGAACGGAGTCGTGACGCCCTCGTACATGACGTGGGCGATGAGTCCGTCGACGGCGTGGGGGAGGGTGTGGCAGTGGTCGCTCCAGATGCCGGGGTTGTCGGCGACGAACGCGATCTCGTACGACTCGCCGGGGTGCACGTCGAGCGAGTCGACGATCCAGGGGCTTCCCGATGCCGCGACGCCGTCACGGGAGAGCACGGCGATGTGGTGGCCGTGCAGGTGCATGGGGTGCACCTCGCCCGAGTCGTTGACGATGCGCATCGCGACCACCTCGCCCTCGCGCACGTGGAACATCGGCACATCGGGGAAGAGCCGGCCGTTGATGGTCCAGAAGTTGCCCGGGCGGCCGTCGATGATACCGAAGCGACGGGCGACCACGTAGTCGTACGAGCGGTCGGGTGACGACGCTTCGAACCCGAGCGGCGCCGGGTCGCCGTAGGCGAGCAGGTCGAGCGTGCGCGACGGCTGCCGGGCGGGCTGAGTGGATGCCCCGGGCTCGCCGATCTCGATGCTGCGGGCTCCGCCCACGTGCAGGCGCACGGCTCCGCTCGGCGGGGCCTGCACCACGACATCCGCCCGCCCGCCGGCGGGGATGAGGACCCGCTGCCCCTCGACGGCGGTCGGCGCGTTCACCTCGTGCCCGTCGGTCGCGAGCACCCGGATCGTATCGGCCGACCAGACGGCGGCGGTGCCCGGGTCGGAGTTGATGACGCGGACCCGAACGGTCTCGCCGGGCGAAGCCGCCACGTGCTGGTCCTCGACGCGTCCGTTGAGCGTGTGCTGCCCGCCGTACACGTGCAGCAGCGCCGTGACGTCGACGTCGGCGACGACCGCGGGCGGCGCGGCGGAGTCGATCACGATCGCGCCGAGGAGGCCCCCCTTGACCTGCTCGTGCGAGACCTGGTGCGAGTGGTACCAGTACGTACCTGCATCCGCAGCTTCGAAGCGGTAGACGTGGCGGCCGCCGACCGGCACCGCGTCCTGCGTGATGCCCGCCACCCCATCGGCGGCGTTGGGCACGTCGATGCCGTGCCAGTGCAGGGTGGCACCGGCGCTGACCGACTCGTTGACGAACTCGACCTCGACGAGATCGCCCTGCCGTGCGCGGATCTCGGGGCCTGGCGACGTGCCGTTCAACGTGTAGCCGTCGACCGCGTGCCCGCCGGGCACCTCGATCACCTGCTGCCGGGCCACGAGTTCGACGCGCACGTCGGCGGGGCGGTCGGGGTCGGCGGCGAGCGACGTCACGCTGACCTCGCCGGTCGCCGTGAGGGTTCCGGATGCCCCGGCCCCGCCGGTGCCCGTCGCCCCGGGTTCGTCGTGCGCGGCGTGCCCGTGGCCGCCGCCTCCCATGTCCATGACCGAGTACTCGCCGAGCAGCGTGGAGCTCCATGCCAGCGCGCCGGCGCCGAGCGCGGTCGCGACCGCGACGCCGACGACGGCGCACCGCACGAGATCACGCCGCGACGGCATCTTCGGTCGCCTCCTCGGCGGTCGCGCGCGACGCGCGGGCGCGACGGGCGCGGCGTGCGAGCAGCGCGGCCACGACCGCGGACACCACGACGGCGAACGCGTTCGCGCCGTGGATGAGGCCCAGGAACGGCATGTCGGTGATCGAGAAGCCGAGCGTCACCTGCAGCACGACCAGCCCGAGGGTGATCGCGGCCCAGAGGCGCGCACCCTTCGCGCGGGCGAAGAACGAGACGATGAGCAGGCTGAGGGCGAGCAGCGGGATGACACCGGCGCCGACGATCCCGTGGATCCAGAAGCCGAGCTCACCGGTGCCGCCGGCCCCGCCGCTCTCGAGGAGCGCCTTGTCGACGACCCCGCCCTCGGCGACGTTGTTGAGCACGCCCCCGAATGCGAACGCGATCGCGGCGGCCTGCACGACGACCGCGGCGGCGATGATCCAGGCCAGGCCCGCGTAGATCCTGCACATGAGCTTCACTCCCTGTCTCGTGCGGCGCCGCGGAGGGGCATCCGCTGGTGGAAACGTTCGCCGAAGGCGGCGCGCGCCGGAACACGGCAGGCCGGATGTCGCGTGGCGGAGTGCCGCACCGCGGATGGAGGCCAGCCTCCAAGGGTCGGTACGGATGTCCCTCTCCCGAAGGCGGCGCGAGAGGAGGACCATGGGAGTGTGCTCCGCAGGTGGGGATGGCTCGCAGCCCTGGCGCCGCTCGGAGCGGCGTCGCTGCTGTACGTCGTGATCGCGCGCGGATTCCTCGCAGGAACCGTGGATCCCGCCCTCGGCTGGCCTCTGCTCGGCATTCTGCCGGTGTTCGCGTTCGCCATGTGGCTGCTGACGGCCTCCACGGCTCGCTCGGCCCTGTTCCTCGCGTGGGCGGCGACCGCGATGGCCGTGGGCTCCGCATACGAGACGTTCATGCTGACGAACGCCGACGTGATCCGGGAGCCGTGGTACCCCGTCTTCAACATCGTCGGGCTGACGGCCTCCACGGTCGCGTCCGCCGCGTTCGTCAGTATGTTCGCGACCTTCCCCACCGGCATCCCGGAGCGGAGGTGGCAGCGAATCTCGGTCGGGTTGTTCTGGGTCCCCGTGGTCGTCGTCCCGTTCTCGCTGCTGGTCGTGCCGCACGTCCTCACGGTGCAGGTGCACGCCGAGCAGGGCGAGGACATCCCGAATCCGTTCGCGCTGCCGGCTCTCGCCTGGGCGGACCCGATCGTGGAGTGGATCGTCTACTTCTGGCCGGCGGTCTTCCTCGCGCTCGCGGTGCTGATCTCGCGGGCGTTCTTCGGGGATCCCGAGGTGCGCGTCCGCACGCGCCTGATGGCATGGTTCGCCTTCGCGATCGTCGTGAGCTACTCGCTCACGCTGTTCCTGCCCGAGAACGTGATGCTCAACGCCGCGGTGCTGGTGGTCCTCACGGCGATCCCGCTCGTGGCGATCCACGGCATCCTCCGTCACGGCGCATTCGACGTCGCAGCCGAGGATCGGGCGCGCCTCGTGACGCGGTCCTCCACCGTGCTCATCACCGTGCTCTACGGCATCGCCGTCGTCGCACCGGCCGTGCTGCTCGTCGACGTCATGACGCCGCTCGGGATCGCCTTCCTCACGGCACTGGTCGCCGTCGCCCTGCTCCCGGTGCGCGGGTGGCTGCAGCGGTGGATACACCGGGTCGTGTTCGGCGACCGCGACCGCCAGCTCGCGATGCTCAGCGAGCTCGGCTCGGAGCTCGAGCGCGCGGGCGAGCCCAGCGACCTCCTGACGCACCTGGCCGCCGCGGTGGCGGACGGACTGGGCGCGTCGTGGGTGCGCATCCGCCTCGTGGCGTCGGATGGCGCCCTCGCCACGTCGCCCGCGGGTGTCGCCGGCGACGTGGTGGGCGAGCCGGTCGAGGCGGCCGACCTCGTGCACGCCGACGAGGTCCTCGGCCGTATCGAGGTGGGGCTCAGGCACCGGGGCGAGTACAGCGACGCCGAACGCGCGCTGCTCCGCACGGTCGCCGGTCAGGCCGCGGCATCCGTCGCCAACGTGCGTCTGACGGCGCGGCTCGCCGAGCAGCTCGCCGAGCTGACCGCCTCGCGCGAGCGCCTCGTGGCGGCGCAGGACGACGAGCGTCGCCGGCTTGAGCGCGACCTGCACGATGGCATCCAGCAGGACATCGTGGCGCAGATCGCCGGCCTCCGGCTGGCGCGCAACCGGCTGGCGCGCGGCCAGCTCGACGAGGCGGAGCTGAGCGAACTGCAGGAGCAGGCCCGTCAGACCCTCACGGACCTGCGCGAGCTCGCGCACGGCATCCACCCGCCGGTGCTGAGCGACAACGGGCTCGTCGCCGCGATCGAGTCCGGGGCGGCGCGGTTCCCGATCCCGCTCATCGTGGACGCCGACGCGCGGGTCCGCGCCGAGCGGTACGGCGACGACGTGGAGACCACCGCCTACTACGTGGTGCGGGAGGCCCTGGCCAACACGGCGAAGCACGCGCACGCCAGCACGGCGACCGTCGCGCTGGCCCGGACCGACGGCCGGCTGCGCGTCTCGATCCATGACGACGGGTGCGGCCTGGGTGCGGTCTCCCCGGTGTCGAGGGCGAGCGGCGGGCTCGCGAACATCCGCGACCGCGTCGCGGTGCTGCGCGGCACGGTCCGGATCTCTTCCGCGGGCCCTTCGGGCAGCGGCACGACGGTGGACGTCGACCTGCCGGTCCGGGGATTCGTCGCGGCCGAGCAGGCGGGACCGCTGAGCCCATGAGGCGATGGAGGACAGCCCCCACGTGCGGACACGGATGGCCCTCTCCCGCGGCGGCCATAGCAGGAGGACGATAGGACCGTGGACCGAAGATGGGTGTGCATCGCAACGCTCGGCCCGATCGGGGTCGCCGCGCTGGTGTACATCGTCGTCGTGCGGGGCTTCGTGGAGGCGGACGCCGACCACGGACTCGCCTGGCCGCTCCTCGGCGCGCTCCCGTTCTTCGTGCTTGGCATGTGGCTGCTCACCGTGACTCGATCGCGCACCGCGGTGCTCGTCGCGCTCGCAGCAACGGCGATGCTCGTCGGCTCGGCCTACGAGACGTTTCTGCAGCGCAACATCGAGATCATGACGGAGCCGTGGTTCCCGATCTTCAACGTGATCGGGTTGACGGCAGATGCCACCGCGACGTCGGCGCTCCTCATCGTGTTCGCGACGTTCCCCGACGGCGTGCCTGAACTGCGATGGCAGCGCATCGCCGTGGCATTCCTCTGGACGCCCATGCTCGTCGGTCCCCTGACGCTGCTCACGACCCCGCACGTCGTGATGTCGCCCTATATCGGCATCAGCGGCGACGGGATCCCGAACCTGTACGTCGTGCCCTGGCTGGAGTGGGCGGCGCCGGCCGTGCACCTCCTCGTCTACCAGGCGTGGCCGGCCGTCATCCTCGGACTGACGGTGCTCGGCACCCGAGCGCTCTTCGGTGCACCGGAGGTGCGGACCCGCACGCGGGTCATGGCGGTGACCGTCGGCACGGCCATGGTCGCGTTCGCGCTGTGGGTGTTCCTGCCGGGTTACCTGATCGTCGAGCTCTTCGTGTACGCCACGCTCATCGCCCTTCCGGTCGCGGCGATCCATGGCATCCTGCGGTACGGGGCGTTCGACATCGCCCCGGGCGACCGCGGGCGGAACGTCGCACGCTCGTCGAACCTGCTCATCACGCTCTTCTACGGTGTCGCGGTCGCCATGCCCGCCGTGCTGCTGTCCGATCGGATCCGCGTCGTCCCCGCTGTGCTCATGACGACGCTGATCGCCCTCGCGCTGCTCCCGGTGCGCTCGTGGTTGCAGCGGCGGCTCCATCGCGCGCTCTTCGGCGACCGTGAGCGGCAGTTCGACATGCTCTCCGAGCTCGGGGTGCGACTCGAGGAGGCGGGCGAGCCGCGCGACCTGCTCATGCAGCTCGCATCCGCCGTCCGGGACGGCCTCGACGCGTCCTGGGTGCGGATCCGGCTCGCCGCGACGGATGGCGTGCTCGACTCGTCGCCGGTCGGGGTTGCGGGCGACGCAGCGGGGGAGCCGTTGCTGTCGGCCGACCTCGTGCGCGGCGAAGAGACGCTGGGTCGCATCGAGGTGGGGCCGCGGTTCCACGGCGACTACACCGAGGCCGAGCGGATGCTGCTGCGCACGGTCGCCGGCCAGGCCGCGGCATCCGTTGCGAACGTGCGCCTCACCGCGCAGCTCGCCGAGCAACTCGACGAGCTGAGCGCGTCGCGCGAGCGGCTCGTCGCCGCGCAGGACGACGAGCGCAAGCGCCTCGAACGCGACCTGCACGACGGCATCCAGCAGAACGTGGTGGCGCAGATCGCCGGGCTGCGCCTCGCGCGGAATCGGCTGCAGCGCGGCGAGCTCACGCCCGACGTGCTCGCCGAGCTGCAGGACCAGGCCCGCGAGACCCTCACCGACCTGCGCGAGCTCGCCCAGGGCATCCATCCGCCGGTGCTGAGCGACAACGGGCTCGTCGCCGCCGTCGAGTCGGGGGTCGCCCGCTACCCGATCCCGCTCACCGTCGAGGCCGACGCGGGAGTGCGCGGCGAGCGATTCCCCGACGAGGTCGAGACGACCGCGTACTACGTCGTGCGCGAGGCGCTCGCGAACACCGCGAAGCACGCGCACGCGACCCATGCGTCGGTGGCGCTCGCGCGCAGCAACGGCCACCTGCGCATCGGGATCACCGACGACGGGCGCGGCATCGGTGCCCTCGAACCGGCCGCGGTGGCGACCGGCGGCCTCGCGAACATCCGCGATCGGGTGGCCGCGCTTCGCGGCACCGTCACCGTGTCGGCGGCCCAGCCGACGGGCACGACGGTGCTCGTCGACCTCCCCGTGGATCGACCCGGGGCCGTCGCCGCCGAGCGCGAGGCGGACCGCGTTGGATGAGTCGGGCACGCTGCGCGTCGTGATCGCCGAGGACAACTACCTCGTGCGCGAAGGCCTGCGCCGCCTGCTCGAGGACTCCGGCGAGATCGACGTGGTCGCCTCGACCGGCAACGCCACCGAGCTGCGCGACGCGGTGCGGCGCCTCACACCCCAGGCGGTGCTCACCGACATCCGCATGCCCCCGGGCCACCACATGGAGGGCATCGACGCGGCCCGCGACATCCGTGCCACCCACCCGGAAACGGGTGTCGTGGTGCTCTCGCAGCACGCCGACGAGAGCTACGCGCTCGCCCTCTTCGCCGACGGCTCGGCCGGTCTCGGGTACCTGCTGAAGGACCGCATCGGCGACCTGGAGGACCTCGTGCACGCGCTGCGCGAGGTGTGCGCGGGCGGGTCGGTCATCGACCCCCAGATCGTCGACACGCTCGTGCGTCGTCGCAGCGCGGGTGCGACGAGCCCGCTCGCGGCGCTGTCGCCGCGCGAGCTCGAGGTGCTGCGCGAGATGGCGCAGGGCAAGACGAACGCGGGCATCGAGCAGTCGCTCTTCCTCTCCTCGTCGACCGTCGAGAAGCACGTCAACGCGATCTTCACGAAGCTGCGGCTGCCCGAGACGGGCGTGCACCGGCGCGTGGCGGCGGTGCTCGCATTCCTGCAGAACGACGCGGCCTGACGGCGGGCGAGGCTCGGGCGACCGCTCCGGAGCGGTCGAGGCTTGACGCCCGCGCGAGTCCGGAGCACGCTGATCGCATACGTCAACCGCAACGGCGCGGGATGCCGCGCGAGAGGGCAGGTCTCATGAACCCCACGACCGAACTCACGACCGAGCTCACCACCGACCGCATGACCGAGAAGATCGCGTGCGCGTTCTCGAGCCACCGCTTCGAGGTCGCCCTGCCGCACCTCGCCGACGACGTCGTGTGGACCCTCGTCGGCTCCGACCCGCTGATCGGGCTCAAGGCCGTGAAGAAGGCCTGCGAACGCACCGCCAAAGACCTCGCCGGTGTGACGACCGAGTTCCAGCGCCAGCGCACGGTCGTGGGCGAGGACAGCGTCGCGGTCGACAGCCTCGCCAGGTACACCGACGCCGATGGAGACGTGTCGATCGTCGCGTCGTGCGACGTCTACGACTTCGACAACGGGCGCATCACCGAGATCGTCTCGTACACCGTCGAGCTCCCGGGCTGAGGCCGCGGCGGGTCAGCCGGCGAGCACCGCGTCGAGGCTCTCGCGCACGATCGCGAGGCCACGGGTGAGTTCGTCGCCGGTGATCGTGAGCGCCGGCAGGAACTTCAACACCTCGTCGAAGGCGCCGGATGTCTCGATGATCAGCCCGCGCCGGAACGCCTCGGCCGAGATGCGGCCGGCGAGGGTGCGGTCGCCGTCGCAGGCGATCCCGTACATGAGGCCGCGGCCGCGCGGGGCGAGCCCGAGGTCGGGGTGGTCGGCGGCGATGCGGTCGAGTTCGGCGCGCAGCAGCGCCGACTTGGCGGCGACGCCGTCGGTGAAGGCCGAGTCGGCCCAGTAGGTCTCGAGGGCGACGCGCGCCGACACGAATGCGAGGTTGTTTCCGCGGAACGTGCCGGTGTGGGCGCCGGGCTTCCACACGTCGACGTCGGGACGCAGCAGCACGAGCGACATCGGCAGCCCCGATCCCGAGATCGACTTCGACACGGTGATGATGTCGGGCACGATGCCGGAGTCCTCGAAGGCGAAGAAGGTGCCGGTGCGGCCGACGCCCGCCTGGATCTCGTCGAGGATCAGCAGGATGCCCCGTGCCGCGGTGATCTCGCGAAGCCGGGCAAGCCACGGCACGCTCGCGACGTTGATGCCGCCCTCGCCCTGCACCGCCTCGACGATGACCGCCGCGGGCAGGTCGAGCCCCGATCCTGGGTCGTCGAGCATCTTCTCGAGCAGGTCGAGCGTGTCGACGTCAGGCCCGAGATAGCCGTCGTAGGGCAGGCGCGTGATGTCGCCGAGCGCGACGCCCGCGGCATCCCGATACGTGCTGTTCCCGGTCGCGGCGAGCGCGCCGAGGCTGAGACCGTGGAACGCGTTCGTGAACGCGATCACGTTCGAGCGGCCCGTGGCCTGACGCGCGACCTTCAGTGCCGCCTCTACGGCGTTCGCACCCGTCGGTCCCGTGAACTGCAGCTTGTGGTCGAGCCCGCGCGGGGCGAGCACGTACTGCTCGAACGCCTCGATGAACGCCCGCTTGGCCGACGTGGCCATGTCGAGCCCGTGGATGATGCCGTCGCGCTCGAGGTACTCGACGAGCGCTCGCGTGAAGACGGGGTTGTTGTGCCCGTAGTTGAGCACCCCCGCGCCGGCGAAGAAGTCGAGGTACTCGTTGCCGTCGGCGTCGACGAGGGTCGAGCCGCTCGCTCGGTCGAAGACCGTCGGGAAGGCGCGGATGTACCCGCGAACCTCTGATTCGCGGCGGTCGAAGACGTCAAGGGTGGCGGCGTCGCTCATGGCGTGCGGGCTCCTTCTCGGGGATGGCGGGGATCCTCCGAGCCTAGAACCTCTGGCTGGGCGGTCGGTGCGCAGGGGGTGTCGGGCCGATCCCTGCGTCACCCCTGAGGGCCGGCCGGCGGCAGTTCGGGGCGGTGCAGCCGCCCGAGGATGCGCTCGGTGTTCTGCGGCGCGCGCCGGTCGAGCATCGAGACGACGATCGCGGTGAGCGCCGCCGCGGGGATCGTCCAAGCTCCGGGCTGGGCCAGCAGCGTCGCACCGGCATCGGCACGCGGACCGAGCAGGGTCGAGGCGGCGAGCGCCGCGCCGCTGAGCGACGCTCCGACGAGCATCGACGCGATCGCGCCGCGTGCGGTGAGGCGTGGCCACCAGATCCCGAGCACGATGACCGACGTGAGCGAGGACGCTGCGAACACGAAGACGTTGCCGACCGAGCTCACGAGTCCCTGCGGCACGGTCGCGAGCGCGACGAGGAGCGGTACGGCCGTGCAGAACACCGCCGCCCAGCGGAACGACCGCACGGTTCCGCGGAACAGGTCCTGGCTGACGACGCTCGACATCGACACGACGAGCCCGGAGGACGTGCCGAGGAACGCCGCGAGCGCTCCCGCGATCACGAGCGCCGTGATCAGGTCGCCGACGACCCCCGGGAACACGCGCGATGGAAGCAGCAACGCGACGGTGTCGGCCACACCCGGCTGCGCGAGGTCGGGCGCGACGGCCCTCGCGATGAGGCCGATCGTGCCGGACACCATGTAGAACACGCTGATCAGGCCGATGACGATGACGGTGGTCCAGCGCGCCGACGCCCCCGTCGGACTCGTGTAGAACCGAACGAGCACGTGGGGAAGGCCGATCGTGCCGCACAACAGCGCGATCAGCAGCGATGCGGTCGCGTACAGGTCGATGCCGCCCGGGCCGCTCTCGTGGGGGAACACCAGCGCCGGGTCGATGGCAGTCTCGCGCCCCCCGAACGTGATCGCGAAGAACACGACGGGCACCGCGAGCGCGCCGAGCTTCAGCCAGAAGAGGAACGCCTGCACGAACGTGATCGAGCGCATGCCGCCGGCCGCGACCGATCCGCCGACGACGATCGCGACGCCGATCGCCCCGATCCAGGGCGGGATGTCGGCGACGACGTTGACCGCGAGCGCGGCGCCGTGCAGCTGCGGCACGACGTACAACCACCCGATGACGAGCACGAGCACGCTCGTGATGCGGCGGGCGGTGAGGGAGTCGAGGCGCGCGTGCACGAAGTCGGGGATCGTGTAGGCGCCGCTCCTGCGCAGCGGCGCGGCGACGAAGACGAGCACGAGCAGGTAGCCCGCGGCGTAGCCGATGGGAAACCAGAACGCGTCCGAGCCCGAGAGCAGCACCAGCCCCGAGAGGCCGAGGAAGGTGCCGGCCGAGAGGTACTCTCCGCTGATCGCCGACGCGTTCCAGAGCGGGCGCACGGTGCGGGAGGCCACGAAGAAGTCGCTCGTCGTCCGCGAGATGCGCAGGCCGTAGACGCCGATGACGGCGGTGACCAGGAGCACGAGCGCGACGGCGACGCCGGTGAGGACTGCGTTCATTCGTGCTCCACCAGTGCGTTGAACCGGCGCTCGGCACGCCTCGCCAGCAGGGCGTACGCGACCGCGTGCACGAGGATGATCGGGTAGAAGCCGTAGGCTTGGATCAGCCACGGCAGCGGAACGCCGGCGAACACGACGTCGTCGAGCGCGGGCACCGCGGTGATGACCACGATGGCGCATGCCACGACGACCACGAACGAGAGCACGGTCGCGAAGGCCAGCCGGGCCTGCGCGCGCATGAGGCTCCGGGTGAACATCGTGTCCGCCTCGCCGACCGGCGTGGGTCCCGTGCGCACCGGCGGCCGTCGGGCGGCGGCGCGGCCGGCGCCGTCGACCGAGGTCACGCGTTCGCGTGCGGGCCGGTTCTGCTCGTTCACCGCGGCTCCTCTCGGGCGTGCAGGATCGCGTCGCGCACCGCGCCGACCGATCGGCGGCTGACCGGGATCTCCTCGCCGGCGACGGTGACCGCCGGGTGGGCGCCGCTCAGTCGGGCGGTCGTGATCGCGTTGCGGTCGACGAGGAACGATCGGTGCACGCGGATGAAGCCGGCCGCAGCCCACCGTTCCTCGAGATCCGAGATCGATTCGCGGATCAGGTGGCTGTCGGTCTCGGTGTGCAGCCTCGCGTAGTCGCCGTGCGACTGAACCCACCGCACGTCGCGCCGGTGCACGACGCGCATCACGTCGCCGACCTTCACGGGGATGTGCTCGTCGGGCACGCCCGCAGGCTCACCGGCCGACTCGCGTCCGGCGAGGATCCGCCCGACGGCGCGCTCGAGCCGCTCACGGCGGATGGGCTTGAGGATGAAGTCGACGGCCGCGAAGTCGAACGCCTCGACCGCACCCGCCTCGTCTGCCGTGACGAAGACGATCTCGGGCGGCCGGGTGAACCGCGACATCGCGGCCGCCAGGTCGAACCCCGAGAGACCGGGCATGTGGATGTCGAGGAATGCCGCGTCCACGGAGTGCTCGGCGAGCAGGCGAACGGCCTCCGATCCCGACGACGCACGCAGGATGCGCCGGACACGCGGATCGCGTCGGAGCAGCAGCTCCAGTTCGTCGAGCACGGGTCGTTCGTCGTCGGCGATGAGGACATCGATGGTTCCGGCCGCGCCGTCGCGGCCGGGACCGGCATCTGGGACGGTGGTCATCCGCCGGTGGGCCTCTCGGTCTCGTGGAACGGCTGGGACTTGGGGATGCGCATGCGCACGAGGGTGCCGGCATCCGGGTTCGTCTCGACGACGAGCGCGTGGTCGTCTCCGTAGATGCGTCGCAGCCGGGAGTCGACGTTCCGCAGGCCGACGTGATCGGTGCGCACGCCGGCGGTGAGCAGCGTGCGGAGCTCGGCGGGCGGCATCCCGACGCCGTCGTCCTCCACGGTGATCTCCGTGTGCGTGCCGTCGTCGTGCGCCGCGATGACGATCGTGCCACCCTCTTCGCGCGGCTCGAGCCCGTGCCGCACCGCGTTCTCGACGAGCGGCTGCACGCTGAGGAACGGGATGACGGTGGCGAGCGTCTCGGGTTCGATCCGCAGGGTCACCGCGAGGCGTTCCTCGAACCGCGCCTGCTCGAGTTCGACGTAGGCGTGCACGCTCCGCAGCTCCTCGGCGAGGGTCGAGAACTCGCCCTCGCGCCGGAACGAGTACCGGGCGAAATCCGCGAAGTCGAGCACGAGGTCCTTGGCGCGCTCGGGGTCGGTGCTGATGTACGACGCGATGGCGCCGAGGGCGTTGTAGATGAAATGCGGGCTGATCTGGGCTCGCAGTGCCCGCAGTTCCGCTTCGGCGAGGGCGGTGCGGGATGTCTCGAGCTCGCCGAGCTCGAACTGGCGGCCGCACCAGTGCGCGACCTCTGCGGTCGCCCGCACGAGCGGCGGCCGCACGCGATCGGCGAACGCGACGATCACCCCGACGAGCCGACCGTTCACGACGATCGGCGCCCCGACCGCCGCGAGCGGCGCGCCGACCGTCCCGGCCGCCGACCCGTCGAACTCGTCCATCCCGTCGACCGGGTCGGCCGAATCCACGCGCGTCGTGCCGAACACCTGCCGCCGGCCGGTCGCGATCACGCTCGACGCCACCTGCCACGCGGCATCCGTCACGTCCGACCTGCCCTCGACCGAACGGATGCCGCTGAGGTCCGCGATCGCGATCGCGTCACTGCCGAGCAGCGAGCGCAGCGCACGGGCGGCCCGCTGCGGGTCGCCGGAATCGAGCCCACCGCGCAGGTGCACCGCCGCGCGCGAGGCCAGTGAGAGCGTGCGGAAGGTCGCCCGCTCGGCGTCACTGCCGAGATCGCGCGAACCGCGCGCGAGCCGCCAGACGACCTGGAGGACCAGGGTGAGGACGATGCCGATCCCGACCCCGGCGAGGACGGACAACCACGCGTCGCCGATCATGCGCCCTCCTCGTGCGGGGGCGTCAGCAGCAGCGGGCCCCCGGGTTGCGGTCCTGATCGTCCATTCTCGCGCGCCAGAACTGGCGTTCGGTGAGCGGCGGATGCTCCGGGCCGTGGTGCGCGCGGTGATGTTCGAGGTAGCGGCGGTACGCGGTGTCGCCCATGAGGTCCTGCACGTACCATCCGACGGCGCCGATGACGCGGCGAATGACGCCGAGTGAGGCGCGCGCACCGGGCCCGAACGACGGGGCCGCGCCCGCCCGGACCGGAGTCCGGGCGGGGCGGCCCGCGTTGGTGGCGGTCATCAGTGGCGCACCGACTCCGGGCGCTCGCCGGCGGGAAGAGCGGCCCACTCCTGCTCGAGCGCCTTCTCGGCCTTCGTAGCGAACAGCCCGGCCGGGGCGAACCGGCGGGATGCCACGGGGACGTCCTCGGTGTTCTCGCCGCCGCCGTTGCGGATCGCGACGATCGAGGCCCGCACCGACGTGATGAGCACGATGATCGCGAGCGTCACGAACACGATCGACAGGGTGCCCTGCACCGCCGTGTTGCGCACGACGGCCTCCATCGCCTCGACGCTGCCCGCCGTGCCGAACGACGTCTCACCGGCGTCGAGGGCATTGCGGAACGCGAAGTGGTTGGCCCAATAGCCCACCTGGGGCACCGGCGAGAAGATCTTGAACATCGACGCGGTGATCGTGACCACGGCGGCGAATGCGAGCGGCACCGCGATGATCCACAACCACTTGACGTAGCTCCGTCCCCGCTTCGCGACGATCGCGAGCACGACCGCGAGCGCGATGACCGCGAGCAACTGGTTCGCGATGCCGAACAGCGGGAAGAACGTGTTGATGCCGCCGAGCGGATCGGTGACGCCGAGGATCAGGATGAAGCCCCATCCGGCGACCATGATCGCGGTCGTGATCCATACCCCGGGACGCCACGCGGTGTCCTTGAACCTCGGGAGCACGTTGCCGATCGAGTCCTGAAGCATGAAGCGCGCGACACGCGTGCCGGCGTCGACCGCGGTCAGGATGAACAGGGCTTCGAACATGATCGCGAAGTGGTACCAGAAGCCGGCCATCGCCGCGCCGCCGAACGCCTGCTGCATGATGTTCGCGAGGCCGAGTGCGAGGGTCGGCGCGCCGCCCGTGCGGGAGACGATCGACTCCTCGCCGACCGCCGCGGCGGTCGACGTGAGCACGTCGGGCGTGAGGTTCACCCCGGCGAGCCCGAGTGAGTTCACGAACGCGACCGCACCCTCGACCGTGCCGCCGGTCGCGGCGGCCGAGGCGTTCATGGCGAAGTAGATGCCGCGGTCGAGCGAGAGGGCCGCAACGAGAGCCATGATCGCGACGAACGACTCCATGAGCATGCCGCCGTAGCCGATGAAACGGGTCTGGCGCTCCTTCTCGATGAGCTTCGGCGTCGTGCCGGACGCGATCAGCGCGTGGAAACCGGACAGCGCGCCGCACGCGATCGTGACGAACAGGAACGGGAACAGCGAACCCGAGAAGACCGGGCCGAGCTCGCCGCCGGCGAACTCGCTGAACGCGGGCACGGCGATCTCGGGCCGCACGAGCACGATCGCACCGGCGAGCATCACGATGACGCCGATCTTCATGAACGTGGACAGGTAGTCGCGCGGAGCGAGCAGCAGCCACACCGGGAGCACCGCGGCGATGAAGCCGTAGATGATGATGCCCCACGCGATGGCGGTGCGGTCGAGCGTGAACATCTCGGCGCCCCACGGCGTCTCGGCGACCCATCCGCCCGCGATGATCGCGGCCATGAGCAGCACGAACCCGATGATCGACACCTCGGTGATGCGTCCCGGGCGCAGGTAGCGCAGGTACACGCCCATGAAGAGGGCGATCGGAATGGTCATCGCCACGCTGAACACGCCCCACGGGCTCTCGCCGAGCGCGTTGACGACCACGAGGGCGAGGATCGCGACGATGATCAGCATGATCAGCAGCGAGGCGATGATCGCGGCGGTGCCGCCGATCTTCCCGAGCTCGTCGCGGGCCATCTGGCCGATGGTGCGGCCGCCCCGGCGCATCGAGAAGAAGAGCACGAGATAGTCCTGCACCGCGCCCGCGAGGATGACGCCGACGATGATCCAGACCGTGCCGGGCAGGTAGCCCATCTGTGCGGCGAGCACCGGGCCGACGAGCGGGCCGGCGCCGGCGATCGCGGCGAAGTGGTGGCCGAACAGCACTCGGCGGTCGGTCGGCACGAAGTCCTTGCCGTCGGCCTTGACCTCGGCCGGCGTCGCGCGTCGGTCGTCGGGGCGCGTGATGTATCGCTGGATGACCTTCGAGTAGAAGCGGTATCCGATGAGGTAGCTGCAGACCGCGGCGAACACGAACCAGATCGCGTTGACGGTCTCGCCGCGCACGAGCGCGAGCATCACCCACGCGATGCCGCCGAGCAGCGCGATCGCGGTCCAGATCAGGATCTTCGGGAGGGTCCAGCGGCGCTCGCGCGCGCGATCGGCCTCGGGGACCGCGGTGGGCGGCAGGCTCGAGTCGGGTTCGAGAGCGGCGCCGCGTTCGGCGTCGAGTATCGGCTGTGGGGGTTGCGACGTCATTGTGCTCCTCCTGGGGGTCGCCGCGTTGCGTTGGTCCCGATCACCCTAGAGATGAGCCGGCCGTCGAGAACCGGCGGGATCGATCGACGGCCGATCGGCGCGACGAACGGGCGATTCGTGCGACGAACGGCGAACGAGCGGATGTCCCAGCGGAGGGCGGTCGTCAGTCGCGACTGCGTCGCAGCTCGTCGACGAGCTCGTCGCGAGCGCGGAGGAACTGCTCGGTGCCCAGGTAGTCGCTGTGGGTGGCGATGCGCCACAGATAGGTCTTCGGCGCGGACTCGGTCGCCCCTTCGTCGATCGGGTTGCCGTCGCCGCGGTACCCGTAGACCGGGAAGCCGAGGTAGTCGGTGCGACGCCAGAGGCTGCGCCACCGGGGTACCGCGGCGGGCTTGGAGTCCGTGGCGGGCCTGGCGCTCGCGGCGCCGGCGGCGCCCTCGGTGCTCATGGCACCGAGGATGGCGGTGAGGGTCAGGGCGTCGCCGGCGGCCCCCTGCTGATCATCTTCCCGGTCCAACGGACCTTTCGTGCTCCTCTCCTCCCGCCGCTTCCTTCGCTCCTGCTCCTTCTGCCGTCTCGTCTCTTCCTTCTGCTTCCAGTGCTCTTCCCACTTCCTGCGGGAGTCGTCTTCGGGACGGAACTCATCGCGCACCTGGCGGCGCCACGGATCGCCGTACCAGAGCGATGGGGCGCGGACGCCGGGAACGCCCAGCACCCCTGGCCCGAACACCGAGGGGAAGAATCGACTGAAGTACGCGCGCAGTTGCGTGCCATAGGAGAGCAGCGCGATGTGACTCGTGATCTCCCCGTCCTTCAGCGGCCCCGTCGCGATCTTCTCGCCACGCAGGGCGAACAGGGTCGCCGCACAGATCGTGGAGCCCATCGAGTGCGCGGTGAAGATGACTGCTCGGGGCTTCGTGGGGCCGCCGCCGTTCATCCACGCCGTCGTGCGGGCGGAGAGCTCGGGCACCACGCGCTCGCCGAAGCACGGTGGCGCGAACGGATGCCCTGCTCGGGGGAAGAACGCGACGACGTCCCAGAACACGCCCAGCGGGCGGTCGCCGCTCGTGGTCGCCTGTGTGGCGACGGCGGCCACGGCGGCCAGGGCGACGGCGACGAGCACGGCGGTCGAGGCCAGGCGGATGTCGGTGGTCAGGGTATCGACCTTCATCGCGCGACCGATCCCCGAGACGAACAACTTCGCCTCGGTGAAGACCGTCGTGGAGGCGAGGCTCAGGAATCCGACGCCTGCGACCACGGCCAGCCAGCCGAACAGCGGCTCGCCCCGGTGCAGCATGTGCGAACTCCGTCGCACGACTGCGCGGCGCCGCAGCTGTCCCTGGGGGTACGCCAGGCGAGACGGATACTTCACCTCGGGCGTCAGGATGCCGCCGACCCCGGCGGGGTCGGTGTAATCGTCGTCCGGCATGAGGTTCGGAAGCGAGAACACGATGAACCTCGTCAGGTTCGCGGCGACCGCGACGATGATCAGCACGATCATCAGCACGGCGATGACGGTGAGCACCACCGCGAATCGCTCGTAGGCGTCGGGCGTGTTCCAGATCTCGTCGGGCAGGGGTGCGCCGGGCGTGCGGAAGATCTCGCTCTCGGGAGCAGCGTCGACAGGTCGGCCCAGCCACGACGCGGCACCGAGCACGAGCAGGCTCGAGAGCGCCATCGATGTGAACAGCGCGAGGATCATCGCCACGGCCGGTCCCTGGCCGCGCCACGCCTCGTTGCTGTTGTTGCCAGACGTCGCCCAGGCGACCAGCAGATGGAGCCCGATGAAGGCCACCGCTGCCGCGACGAACAGCCACTGGACATTCTCCTCGGGGACACCGAGGTCGCGGAGGAGATCGACGACGAGGGGGAGTTCGACGTGGCTGAACAGCAGTGCCGCCGCGCCGAGCGAGAGCAGGATGCCGCTCACCCAGCGCCACGCCATCTGGTTGCGGAGGGCCCGCCATCCGATGCCGGCAAGCGCGAGGAAGATCGCGAGCACGACGAGCACGATCGGCGTGACGATGAGGCCCATGAATCCAGGCCCATCCTTCTCGCTCGACGTCGTCGGAGTGAACGCGAGAATGGCCCACGCGACGTATCCCGCGATCGCCAGCACGAGGCAGACCATCGCGGCGCCGCGCTTCCACACGGTACGGAGCTCGCCGGACGAGGTCTCGACCTCTCCGCGCTTGCGAGACCTCGCGTGGGACTTCCCGACGAACCACTTCCCGAGCCGGTTCGTCTCGATGGGCGTGTGCGAGGCGAGCACGATCAGGAGCACGATCGCGATCATGAGGATGAGCCCGCCGATGGCGAACCACGCGGCCAGCTGGTGATTCCAGCCCTCGACGATGCAGTCCCAGGTGATCGTCGATGTCGCCTCGCGGAAACATCCGTTGACGTCGTCGGCGTACGCCGAATCGAGCGCCAGCAGTATGAGCACCAACGTCACGGATGCCGCGACATGCAGCCATTCCGTCGTCTGGCCGACGCGTGAGACGGCCCAGAAGCCGCGCGTCGCCAGCAACGGCCGACCTTCCTCGACCTCGGTGTCGCCCTGCCCCTCGCTGCCCTGCCCCTCGCTGCCCAGCCCCTCGCCGAAGGTCTTGAGGCGTTCCTCGAAATGCACGCGTCCGCTGCGCCCGATGGCGTAGAGCACCAGTACCGTGGCGATCGGCACGATGCCGAGCAGTGCGGCCCGACTGTCGCGGTCGAGTACTCGAAGACCGTCGAACACCTCGGGGAGCGCCGCGCACACCTTGGTGCCGTCTCTGAAACACTGAATCGCGACGAGGTCGATCGCCACCGAGGAGAACGCCGCGACCGCGATGAGCGTGAGCAGGAGGCCGAAGATGCGCACGGTCGCAGCGCCGGGCGCGCCGTCCCAGCTCTTGGAGCCCGCGGTCTTCTGCTCGCCGATGCGCCGGGTCCAGTAGGCGAGATTCGCCAGAGCGTAGGGGAGCAGGAGGAACCATCCCACATGCACGATCGCACGGCCCGTCGCCGCGAGCGCGCTGCCTCCCCCGGTACGCGCCTGGGCGCCCCACGAGAAGGCCTCGATCGAGTGGATCCGGCCCTCGGGTTTGTTGTCGGCCCGATACCAGAAGGATCCCAGTTCGTCGCCGATACCTCGCCGCACGTTCTCGGGCTCGATCTCGAGCATCTCGGCCGGCGGCGTGTTCTGTACGCCGTGCACCCGGATCTCGAGGATCTCGGGCGCCGTTCGAGTGAGCTTCTGGGCGCGCATCAGACCCGCGCGCATCATGGCGAGAATGCTGATCATGACCCCTCCCCGCAGGAGTCGGCTGCAGCAGCGCAGGCCTGACCAGATGCTAGTCCGGAGGAATGCTCGCGGAATGCCCCCGAACGAGGGTCACCGGGGCGTGACTCCGCCTAGGCACCCTCGCCGGCGGGTTCCGGCCAGGCGACCTCGAAACGCTCGAAGACGATCTCGTGCTGCTCCGTCCACTCGAACCCGAGCTGGGCTCCCACCCGCCGCCAGTACCGGCTGTGGTTCTCGCGCCGCGACTCGAGCGAGCGGTCGTCCTCGCCCTCGTCGAATGCGAACGCCGCGTCGACGCTGGCGAACGCGCCGATGCGCAGTTCGGTGTCGCGGAGGATGACCCTCGGACGACCGGTCGAGTCGCAGGCGATCCAATGACCGCCGATGCGTGGAAGGGGCTGGCCATCGAGAGCGAATTCGACCACGAGTGCGGCGGTGGCTCGCTTGGTGCCGTCGAGCACGAGGCCCAGCAGCTCATCGGTGAGCTCGGGATGGTCGCCGAAGACCTCTGCCGGCGGCGGCTCGGGGTCGGTGGCGCGATCCGGTCGCGCGGCGCGGTACTCCTCCCACAACTCGATCGCAGCGGCCTGGTCGATGGGAGCGTTCTGCATGACCTCAGTCTGGCAGCGAGCCCATGGCGAGCCGAAGGCCGTGACGGCTGGACGATCGGCGCGGCTCGCGCCCGAGGTGCGGACGAGCGGCCCTTGACGAGTGCGAAGCCGGATCCATAGGCTCCGAGCAAGCCCTCGGGGAAAGCGTCTTCCACGCGGATCCCGGGGACTCGTGTCGTCTCCGGCGGCATGTCCCACTCGATGAGGAGTATCTGATGAGCTTTGGCCGTAACCCACTGCATCACCGTCGTCGCACCACCGTCCTCGCCGCGGCAGCCGCATTCGCGGTGGCCGTCCCGCTCACCGCGAGTGCACCCGCGCTCGCCGACGCGAACTTCCCCTCTCCCAACGGCAACACCAACATCGCCAGCATCGTCACCTACGACGACCTGGTCGCCGAGCTCGATCGACTCGAGCGCACCTCGAACTACGGCCTCGACGTCACGACGCTCGCCGAGGTCGGCACCGAGGTCAACACGTCCGAGCAGGGTCGCGACCTCTACGTCGCCACCGTCGGCGACGGGCCCGAGGCGGTGTGGCTCCAGGGTCGCATCCACGGCAATGAGCCGTACGGCACCGAGTCGTTGCTGGCCGTGCTGAAGGAACTCGGCACGAACGGCTCGCACGACTGGCAGCTGCTGCGCGAGACGTACACGTTCCACGTCGTGCCGATGTACAACCCCGATGGGTCCGAGGGCAACATCCGCCAGACGATCCTGCAGGACGGCTCGGGCACCCGGATCGACCTGAACCGCGACTGGGGCGCGGGCAAGTTCGTCGCATCGGAGTCCGAGGCGTTCTACGAGTACTGGACGATGGTCGACCCGGTGTTCGCCATCGACATCCACCACCAGGGTCTCAAGCGGCAGGCCGGCACCGGCGACGAGGTGACGCTCTCGCTCGGCATCTCGCTCGCGCCCGGCGGGCCGACCCTGCCGTCGATCGAGGGCGGCGCCTATGACGTGCTCACGCGACAGATGCACGTGCACGTCTTCGACGAGCTCGCGAAGTACGGCAACATCAACATGGATCGCTACCAGGTGGGCGGAAGCCTCGAGATCGACATCAAGGGCGGTGTCGTCTCGGCGATGATGCTCGGCTTCGACTACAAGGGCCTCAACCCCGAGGGCCACAGCAACCCCGCCATCTTCTTCGAGACGAGCGGAAACTCGAGCGACGGCAGCCTCGGCCAGAAGGCTCGCGGCAAGTCGATCCGACAGAACGTGCTCGCGATGCAGGAGCTGCTGCTGGGCATGGCCACCGGAGAGGTGCAGCAGGAGGACGCGGATCGCTGGGACGAGATCCCCCACGTCCCCGTCACGGGCTACCAGACCGACGACGGCGTGATCCCCGCTTCGTTCTGACGCGCACTCGCTGCTGAACAGGTCGGCGGCAGGGTCTCCGGCGATGCCGGGATCCTGCCGCCGAATTCACTCGTCGGGCATCGAACGGCGGTCGCCGACCGTGCGGTCGGAGAGCGGGAAGCCGAGCGAGTCGGCGCGGACCCACCACTCCATCACGTCGAAGGCGAGCCGCCCAGCCACGACCGAGGGGTCAGCGTCCGACAGGCGTGCGGCCTCGGCCGGGTCGCAGGCGAAGATCGACATGCCGCGATACGTCGGGTCGCTCTGCTCGTCGAACGGCCCGTTCACGACGATCAGTCCTTTGCGCCCGAGTTCGGCGCGGTAGGCGAGGTGGCGTGCCTGGAGCGCATCGAGCTGATCGTCGGACATCTGCGGGGCATCGCTCGGCCGCCGCAGCACGACGACCGTGTAGACGTCGAACGCGTCGGGGATGTCGGGGTTGCGCGGCATGACCGTCAGGCGTTCTCGAGCTCGGCGAACCGCAGGCACGGCTGGATGGGTGAGAGCTCGGCCATCAGGGAACCTCCTCGTTGGTCAGTAGATGTGCAGTTTCTGCAGCAACGCGAGCGTGTCGTCCAGGGTCTCGAACAGGTCCTTGTTGTGCTTGATCATCTTGCTGCGCATGTAGACGCGCAGCCACTGCTTGTACATGAAGTTCTCGTACCGGTCGAACTTCTCCCGCAGCTCCAGGTCCTGCTGTCCGATGAGCCCCGCGAGGAACATCGCGCACTCGAACCCCAGCGAGATGGACTGGAAGTAGGGCGAGCCGATCGCGGAGTCACCGGCGAGGAATGCCTGCGAGTTCACGAACGGGTGGTCGGCGGCCGATCCGAGGGCGTGCCACTTGCGGCTGGAGACGTTGCGGGCGTGGTAGAGGTCGAGGGGGATACGGACGATCTCGAGCTCGCCGATGATCTCCCCGCCCGTCTCGCCCTTGATCTGGTCGATGAACCGGTCCATCGACGCGGTGACGCCGTGGAAGTTCTCACGCATCCAGCCGCTGTCGACGCGAGTCGGCATCGAGTTGAACTCGTCTTCGGTGATGTTCACGATGCCGGTCACGTGGCTGACGCCTTGGTCGTAGAAGGTCCGGTGCACGGCGGGGATGAACTTGTAGGTGTGGTTCTCGGCGTTCTTGTAGTACTTGCAGGACTCGTTGCACGCGTACGTCTGGCTGTAGAGGAACGTGATCACGAGTGCATATTCGAGTCGAACCTTGAAGACATTGGCTTGGCCGCCCTCGCCGCCGAAAGCGGGCGAGATGTGGTCCCGGAGCAGCGACCTGCTTCCCGTGCAATCGATCAGGATGTCGTCCGGTCCCGCCATCGTGAGGGCGTCTTCTGCGCTGACCACCCCGGTGATCCGCTCGACCGAGTGCGTTCCGCGCCGGTCGATCAGGTCGCTCAGCGCCCGTTCGATGGTGTTGAGCGGGCAGAATCCGAGCGTCCATTCGAGCAGCAGCGCCCTCAGGTCGGGCGCGATCGTCTGCCTCGACGCGACGCCCTCCTCGAGGTCGGTGCGATCGAAGACGGCTTGGACGTTCTCCTCGTCGATGTAGTCGATGCAGTAGCTCTCGACCGAGTCGGCGACCAGGTACGTGTCGAGCTTGACCATCCGCGTGCGCGTGTAGTCGGTGCGTTTCTCATAGAGGTGGATGGAGTAGTCGCCCATCGTCTGGAGCAACGCGGTCAGCATGAGGCCCACAGGACCTCCGCCGATGATGTGCACGCGGCGCCGTGGCGTCGTTGTTTCGAGAGGCATCGAAGCGCTCCTCACACGAGAGAGGCGCGGAACGCGGCGGTGCCAGAGGCCCGAGTTCCGCGCGGCACGGCATCCCCCTCGGTGCGTGCCGCCGCCAGACTACTGCGCGAACCGCCGCGGGTCGAGGAACGAGGCATCCGTGAACGGTTGCTCGCCCGCGACCGACTGCGCAACGAGCTCGCCGAGTGCCGAGGCGTGCTTGAACGAGTGGCCGGAGCACCCGCCGCCGACGACGACGCGCGGGTGCGCGGTCGGTCCGACGACGAACTGGCCGTCGCGCGTGTGCGTCATGATGCAGGTCGTCACGCCCGATGGGTCGGCGTCGAGGCTGGGGAACGTCGCCGCGACGAGTTCGCTGATCTCGTCGGTCTCGCCCGGATGGATCTCGCGATCGATCGCGTCGGGGTCGTCGGGCGTGAACGGGCCGTCGAACTCGGGCCCGACCTTCGCGTCGAATCCGTCGGCGCCGGGCAACGCGCCATGGCCCCAGATCCAGGTGTCACGCCCGGGCACGCTGCGAATGAACACGGGCAGGACGTCGAGGTTCGCGTCGTGGCCCGCGCGTGCGCGGAACCAGGTCATCACCACGCGGTGCGGCGTGAGCGGCAGGTCGGGCACCAGGCGGCTGATCCACGGGCCGGATGTCACGGCGACCTGCCGCACGCGATACTCGGCGTCGACCGTGCGCACGGTGACGCCGGAGTCGTCGGGTTCGATGGCCGTCACGCGTGTGCCGGTGCGGATGCGGGCGCCGACGGCGCGCGCGGCATCGACCGCTGCGACGATCGCGGCCTCGGGGCGTACGATGCCCGCCTCGGGGTCCCACACGCCCACGTCGCCCGGGTTGTGCAGCGCGTGCGCCGGGAAGCGCCGGGCGACCTCGTCGGCGTCGAGTCGCTCGACCGGCAGGCCGTGAGCGTCGGCGGCGCGCAACGTGCCCTCGATGATGCGCGACTCGGGCGGACCGATCATGATGCCGCCCGTCTCGTAGAAGAGCGCCTGACCGCTCGATGCCTCGAGTTCACGCCAGAGATCACGCGCACGACGGGCGATGGGCGTGAGCCCGGGGTGCTCGAGGCACGCCACGCGGAACAGCCGGGTGGCGCCGGTCGAGCCGCCGAGTGCGTGCCCGGGCTCGAACTGCTCGAAGCCGAGCACGTCGAGCCCGCGGGTCGCCAGTCGCCAGGCGGCGCTCGAGCCGACGGCACCGAGGCCGATCACGGCGACGTCTGCATCGAAGGCGACTTCTGCATCGAATCGGGACGTGAGCTGTTCGGATTCCATCCCTCGATCTTCATGCGCTTCGCGCCTCATGTCATTCGACACGGACACATTGCGTCGATTGGTGTGCAACCAAAGGGTTGCGTGTGTCCGTACAACATGCAACCATGAAGTTGCAGACAAACATGAAAGGACTGATCATTGTGAGCATGACCGACAACGAGGCATCCGTCATCGACGAAGGAACGTTCAGCGTTCGGCGAACCATCCGCATCGCCGCCCCCATCGAGAAGGTATGGGTCGCCGTCACCGAACCCGAGCACATCTCGCGATGGTTCGGGCGCACCGTGCTCGACCGCGCGGGCGTCGGCGCAAAGGGCACGATCACGTTCCCCGACTACGGCTCGGTCCCGATCCGCGTCGAGGCACTGGAAGCCCCGCGCAGCGTGTCGTACCGCTGGGGCAACGACGACGCGAGCGGCGTGCTGCCCGAGGAGCTCGACGACCACGCGACCGTGTTCACCTTCACGCTCGAGCCGGTGGCCGACGGCACCGAGCTCACCGTCGTCGAGACCGGCTTCGACCGTACGTCCGACCCGGCAGCCAACATGGCGAGCCACGGCGAAGGTTGGGTCTCCGAGCTCGACAAGCTCGTCGCCCTGCTCGAGGGCGACGCGTGACGACGACGCTGGTGCCGGTGTTCGCCGCACTCGGGGACGAGACCAGGTGGAGCATCCTGGCGGCACTCGGCGAGGGCGACGCGTCGGCGTCTGCCCTCGCCGGGCGCCTGCCGGTGACCCGCCAGGCGATCGCGAAACACCTCGCTGTGCTGCAGGACGTCGGTCTCGTCGAGCCGATCCGTGTCGGGCGGGAGGTGCGCTATCGGGTCATCGGCTCGCAGCTGAGCGACACCGCGCATCGGCTCGACGCCATCGGTGCCGAGTGGGACCGCCGCCTCGCCGCGATCAAGGAGATCGCCGAGGGGCTCTGAGCGGTCGACGGCACCCACCCGCCGGCACCGCCAGTCCTGTCAGTCGATCCAGGTCGAACGGGCCAGGGCGCGCAGGCGGTCGGGGTCGGCGAGCACGTCGATCGCGACGATCATTCCGTCGTTCACCGTGAACGCCAGGACCGCCACCGGATCTTGACGGGTGCCGATGAGGGCGCCCGGCATGCCGTTGACGAGCGCGCGCCGAGCCGACGGCGCGTACACGGCGTAGGCGGTGGCGTTGCCGGCGACCTGCTGTGCACCGCGCAGCACCGCCGAGACGTCGGGACGCCCGGGCCCGCCGTCGGACCGGAGCACGACGTCGGGATTCAGCAGGGCGACGAGTGCCTCGAAGTCGCCGTCTCGAGAGGCGGCGAAGAACGCGTCGACGACCTCGTGCTGGCGCGCCGGATCCCGATCGGGCGCGGGCGCCTGCTTCACGGCGCGCCTGGCGCGGCTTGCGAGCTGGCGTGCTGCCGCCGGCGTGGACGAGAGGATCGATGCGATCTCGTCGAACGGCACCGAGAAGGTGTCGTGAAGCACGAACGCGAGCCGCTCGTCGGGCGTGAGTCGGTCGAGCACCACGAGGAGTGCGAGTCCGACCGAATCGGCGAGCTCGGCCTGGTATGCGGGATCGGAGCCTTCGACGGGGCTCACGATGGGATCGGGCATGTGCACGGCGAGGGATGTCTCGGGGCGAGCGGCCCGGGCGCGCAGCATGTTCAGGCACACCCGGGCGACGACCGTGGTCAGCCAACCGCCGAGGTTGCGCACGTCGTCGGTGTTCGCCCGGCTCGCTCGGAGCCACGTCTGCTGCACGGCGTCGTCGCTCTCGCTGAGCGATCCGAGCATGCGGTACGCCACCGCTCGAAGATGGTCGCGGTGCGCCTCGAATCCGGTCGTGAACTCCTCGAGTCGGGTCATCCGTCACATTCTCGCAGCGCCGCGTGTCAGTGAAGTGAAGGCAGTTCGCCCTCAGATCTCATCTCGCGTACCGCGCACCCGAAGGAGAACCGACATGACCGCCGAACTCGACACCCGTGATCGCCCGTCCGCCGCGGCTCGTATTCGCCACCGATTGCTCGCCATCGCGGTCGCCGTGGCGGCGCCGATCGTCGTGTGGATCGTCGCATCCGTTGCGGGTGTCGGCTTCGAGGTCACCAGTCCGGCGATCGGCACGCTGACGATCGACGTCCCGCTCGTGATCGTCAGCACCATACCCCTCGCCCTCGCCGCGTGGGGAGTGCTCGCGCTGCTCGAACGACGCACCCCGCGGGCGCGTACGATCTGGACCGTCATCGCAATAGCGGTGCTCGTGCTCTCCCTTCCGCCGCTCGCGCTCCTCGACGCCACGATCGCCACCAAGGTGGCACTCGGAATCATGCACCTGGCAGCGGGAGTGCCGCTCATCCTCATGCTGCGGCACGGCGCGCGCGACGCGTAGGGGCCGCGACAGCGTCCCTCAGCCGGTACGCGGTGCGATGTCGACTTCGGGCGGTCGAGGCGGCACGTCGGGCACCCCGACCCGAAGGATCATCTCGACCATCCTGATCGCGCGGTCGGGGAGAACCTCACCCGAGTAGTGCTCCTCATAGAGCTGTTCGGCCTCGTCAAGAGCGGCGATACCGCAGATCGCCATCAGCTTCGCGGCGTCCGTCTCATCGCGGCCGGGCCGGTTGGCCTTGAGTTTCATCGCCAGCAGCGCTTCGGGCGACGCGACCTCGATGACCACATCGGCGTCGTCATGAAGCGTCAGCCACTTCACTGGCCTTGCCCCGTACTCGGGTATGAAGCCCGCTGCCTTGCGGTTGAGCCAGTCGTCGGGCCAGCCGTTTGCTCGCGCGATCGCACTGGCAGCTTCCTCGACGACTCCGGTAGGCCCGATGAAGTGCGCATCGATATCGACGGTCGATTCCCGATCGAAGTAGCGGAGGGCGAGGGCGGCGCCGCCGACGATCCGGATGCCGCTTCGGACGCCCGATTCCTGAAGCCGAGCGACAAGCTGACGCAAGCCCTCCTCGAGCAGGTCGCGATCGAAGAGGGTCATACGCTGCGCAGGGTGTCTTGGTCGATGAGGATGCGCCGCTCAAGGAATGCCGCCGGGACGCGATCGGGTTCGGGAGGCAGTGCGTACGGCCCGACCCCGAAGACCCAGGCGCGCTTCAAGAAGCGCGATGGGTGCGTAGCCCATTGGGGGACTGGCAGGTGCTCTGCCGCCAAGTGATGCGCGACGAGCGCTGCTATCGCGGCATCCCACTGCTTGGAGCCCGTCGACTCGGGCTCGGTGATCGCGAGCGCGAATCGTATGGCGCCGTGCTCTGCAGACAGGTCGTCGTTCAACTGGATGAACCGTCGAAGTGCTCGCTCGGGTCGTCCGAATCCCAGGTCGGCTCGGATCTCGGGGGCGATCGCGGCGGCGTCGTCGCGGAGTGTTGGGACGGCGACCAGGCGGTGGCCGGCGCCCCGGAGCGCGCGCTCGACGGTCTCGAACGACGGGTTCTGACGATCTCCCTCGATGAGCGAGAGGTGCGACTGCGTCAAGTGTGCTCGGCGCCCGAGGTTTGCCTGCGTGAGCCGACGACTCTTGCGAGCCGAGCGTACGAGCGTTCCGGCGGTCATGATCTGCTCCAGATAATTCGATCTGTTGAATATTGTACCGCACTGTCTGTGAGATTCCGCCGCACGATCCGTTCGGCGCGCCCGGACCGAATGACCCGCGATCGCCGTCAGATCGGCAGCGGCCGGTCGTCGACGATCGTCTTCATGACCAGGGTCGACTCGACGCGGCGAACACCCGGCAGGGCCGAGAGTCGTTCGTCCCACAGCCGTTGGTAGGCCGGCAGGTCGGGCACGGCCACGCGCAGCAGGTAGTCGGGGTCGCCGAAGAGTCGCAGCGCCTGGATGACTTCGGGGATCTCGGCCACGGCGGCATCGAACTCCAAGATGGTCGCGCGATTCGCCTGCTCCATCGTGACGAACACGAGGGCGCCGAACCCGAGCCCGACCACCTCGGGGTCGATGACGGCCCGGTACCCCGTGATCGCTCCCGAGGCCTCGAGCGCGTGCAGCCGCCGATGTGTCGGCGACATGCTGAGCTGCACGCGCGCGGCGAGGTCGGTGAGGCTCAGGCGGCCGTCCTGCTGCAGTTCAGCAAGGATTCTCCGATCAATGGCGTCCATGGGGTGAATTCTTCCACGCGTGCCGCCACTGGGGGAGAAACACGGCAGCCTATTCTGCTGGTTCTTGCGTAGTTTCGTCGTATCGGACGACGGGAGGGCGCGGCATGAACACGGAGCTGCTGCTCGCATGCTGGGGCATGATGACGCTCATGGTGCTCGTGCCTGGTCCGGATTGGGCCTACATCATCGACGCGGGGATGCGCGATCGCACGATCGTTCCGTCGCTCGGAGGCATCCTCGTCGGATACTTGGCGGCGGTCGCCGCGGTCGCGGTGGGGGTCGGCGCTGCGGTGGCCGCACTGCCGTGGGTGCTCATCGGGCTCACGTTCGCGGCCGCGGGCTACCTGTCGTATCTCGGAATCCGCGTGCTCACGCACCCGCCTTCGCTCGTCGCGGCTGATGCGACGGGGCTCCGCGACACAGCGGAATCGGCCGCCGCTCCCGGCACGCGGCCGTGGCGGCGCCTCGCCCAGGGCGCCGGCGTCAGCGGACTGAACCCGAAGGGGCTGCTCGTCCTGGTCGTTCTCCTTCCGCAGTTCACCGATGCGGCGAGCGCCTGGCCGATTCCCGTGCAGCTCGCCGTGCTCGGCCTCATCTTCGTGGCGAGCTGTGCACTCGTCTACTCGGTCGTGGGTGTGGGCGCGAGAACGGTGCTCCGAGTGCGGCCGTCGGCGGTGCGCACCATCTCGCGCATCTCAGGCGCTGCGATGATCGTGCTTGCTGTCGTACTCGTCGTCGAGCAGGTGTCGCATCTCGCCGGCGGGTGACTATTGCCCGCCGGCGTCGGTCGCCTGGTCCATGACGTAGATGGTCGCACCACCCGGGTCTTGGTAGGTGGCCATGTAGCCGCCAGGGATCTCGCCGGGTGCTTCGAGCACGGTGAGCGTCTCGGGGCGGGCGGCGTGGAACGCCTCGACGCTGTCGACGACGAACAGCGGCCCGATCGGGGCGTCGGGGTCGTGGGAATCGAGCATGAGCTGTACATCGGAGCCCGGCAGGGCGAGGGCGACCGTCGCCTCGCCCTCGCGCCACACCTCGGTGAAGCCGAGGCCGTCGCGGTAGAGGTCGAGCGAGGCGCTCAGGTCGGAGGTCGGAACGAACAGGAACTCGAGCTTCATGGCGCATCCTTCCGTGTCGTAATTGGATTTGTGGACAGCATAACGCCATTATGGTTGTGTGCGCGAGTGGATTCCGATATCGACCTCCCCCAAGGGCAGGCTCGCGCTCGCCGCTGTGCAGGAGTTCGGGGCACGCCCCTTCGACGAGGTCACGGTGGGAGAGCTGGCAGCGGCGGCGACTGTCACGACCGGCGCGCTCTACCACCACTTCGGCAGCAAGCTCGGGTTGTACGCCTTCGTGCGCGACGATGTCGAGCAGCGCATGCTCGATCGCATGGAGGGCGCCATCGCGGCATCCCCGGCCCCATCCGGCCGCTCGACGGCCGTGATGGCCGCGTTGCTCATCGGATTCGACTTCGCCGTCCGCGAGGGCTTCCTCCGCATCCTCGGCGACCCGCCGGCGGGGGCAGATCACGACCGCCTGGCTGAACTGCTGAATGCCACGACGACTCCGGCGTCTCCCGTTCTCGGTCGGGTTCTCGCGGCCGCCTGGCGCGCTGCGCTCGTCGCCGTTGCCGAAGGGTCGGACTCGACGCAGGCGCGCGAGGCGCTCGCCGCGTTGGAGTTCCGACTCGCTTCATGACTGCGGGTCTCTGCCCGACGCGGTGTCCTGGCTTTCGCGCTACGGGTCCTGTCAGCCGGAACCGTCCGACCCTGCGATCCGCCGAAGGATGCGGTGGGCGAGCCGCATGAACTGGCCGGTTGCAGGAGAGATCGCACCGCCGCGGCGGGTGACGAACGCGTAGTGCTCCTCGATCGGCGGGTCGAGCGGCGCCCAGGTCATTCCCCGCTCGGCGATGAGGGAGCGGCCGACGTGGTACGACACGAGCGAGTCGCCGACCCCCTCGGCGGCCAGTTCGAGCGCGTGCGTCTGGAACTCGACCTCGACGATGGGTTCGAGGATGATGCCTTCGCGCTGGGCACGCTCGAGGAGCGAGACGCGCAGCGGGTCGTCGTACGACCAGCGTGCCTCCGAGAGGATGAGTGGACGCTGCGCGAGCGTGCGGATGCCGACGGGCTCGCGCGTGTGCTCGGGCCGTCTCGAGACGTACACCACCTGGTCGGCGAAGACCGACGGCGTGACCTCGAGCTCGCGGTCGTCGACCGGCAGCTGCACGAGCCCGGCCTCGAGTCTGCCCTCGCGTACGCCGTCGGCGACCTCCGACGAGTTGAGCCCCACCACGTGAATGCGCACGCCGGGGTGCAGCTCATGGAACTCGCTGATCAAGTCGGTCAACAGGTAGAGGTGCGCGCTGTTGAACGTGCCGAACGAGACCGTGCCCTCTTCGATCGAGCGAACCCGTCGGCTCCACTCCGCGAACTCGCGCATATCGGCCACCGTCTGCTCGGCGAGGGGGAGCAGCTGCTTGCCCGCATCCGTCAGCAGCAGCCGTCGCGAGGTGCGCGTGAACAGTGGGACCTCGAGCGAGCGCTCGAGCACGCTGATCTGCTCCGACAGGCTCGGCTGCGCGATGCGGTGCTCGGCGGCGGCACTCGCGAACGTGCCGAGGTGCGCGGCCGAGATGAAGTACTCCAGCTGGCGGATGGTCGGAAGCACGATGTCGCGGTCCTCTCTCCTCAAGGTTCTGCCTATATCTAGCATCGCGGATTAAGTATTGTCCTGTGAATCCTCGGCTGGTGCACTGGGTTTCCAACACCACGAACCGGAGGACGCGCAGCACATGCAGGACAACACAGGCACCGTCATCGTCACGGGCGCCGCATCGGGAATGGGACTCTCGACCACCGAGGCCTTCCTCCGCCGCGGCTGGACGGTCGTCGGCCTCGACGTGGTCGCGGCAGAGCCCGACCAGGCGGCTGTCGGCTCGAACGGAACCGCAGGCACGTTCCTGCCCGTGGTCGCCGACGTTCGCGATCGTGAGGCTGTCGCCGCCGCGGTCGATGCCGTGCTGCCCGAGGGCGCCGCGATCGACGCGGTCGCCAACATCGCCGGCGTCTACCCGCCGACGACGCTCGACACCTACGACGACGCGACATTCCGTCGCATCTTCGACATCAACGTGCTCGGCGTGCTCAACGTCACCGCCGCCGCGCGGCCCCGTCTCCGCGAGGGCTCGGCGATCGTGAACTTCGCCTCGGTCGACGCGTTCACGGTCTCGCCGGGGCAGCTGCTGTACGGCGCGTCGAAGGCCGCCGTCGTCATGATCACCAAGTCGCTCGCGCTCGAGCTCGCGCCCGCGGGCATCCGCGTCAACGGCATCGCGCCCGGCTGGGTCGCCACGCCCGGCAATGCGGCGACCGGCCGGATGGATGCCGCTGCCGCGTCGATCCCGCTCGGGCGGGTCGCGCAGCCCAGTGAGATCGCCGACTGGGTCTGGCTCCTGAGCGGCGGGAACGTCGCGTTCATGACGGGCGAGACCGTCGTGCTCTCCGGCGGGGACGTGATGCGATGATGGCCGCTTCGACCTGCGTCGTGGTGACCGGCGGGGCTCGCGGCCAGGGCGCCGCGCATGCCGCGCACCTCGGACGCCCCGGCACCCGTGTCATCCTCACCGACGTGCTCGTCGACGAGGGCGAGCGCACGGCCGCCGTGCTGCGCGCTTCAGGCGTCGACGCCGTCTTCCACCCGCTCGACGTCGCCGACGAGCGTGCGTGGGCGGGCCTCGCCGATCGCATCACCGCAGACGGTGTCCCTCTCCGCGGGCTCGTGAACAACGCGGGCATCCTGCGCCACGCCTCGATCGCCGACACCACCGTCGACGCGTGGACGCTGCACGAGCGCGTGAACGTGCACGGCACGTTCCTCGGCATCCGCACCCTCGCGCCGCTCATGTCCGCTTCGGGCGGCGGCGCGATCGTCAACGTCTCGTCCACTGCGGCGCTGGTCGGCTCGGCCGGCTATGCCGCCTACTCCGCCTCCAAGGCGGCGGTGCTCGCGCTGACCCGCGTGGCCGCCGTCGAGTACGCCCCCCGCGTCCGCGTCAACGCCATCACCCCCGGCGGCGTCGCCACGCCCATGAACGACGACGAGCCCGCGGGCGGCTCCTCGAGCGGCGCGCCGCTCGGCCGCCGCGCGCAGGCCGAGGAGATCTCCCCACTCATCGCCTACCTGCTCTCGCCCTCGTCGTCGTTCGTCACCGGCTCGGTCGTCACCATCGACGGCGGACTCACCGCAGTCTGAGGCGGCCGACCGCGCCATCAGTTCCCCGCAACCGATCTCGATCCGCACCCACGAATCGCCCTGCCATTCCCAATCGAAGGAGTCACGCATGACCGCAACGCGCACCACCATCCGCACCATCTCGGCCGCGGCAGCTCTCGGGCTCGCAACCGTCGCCCTCGCCGGCTGTGCCGCCTCGACCGCCGGCTCGACGGTCGCCGAGGACTGCACGCCCGCCCACGAGGGCCTCACGACGTACACCGACGGCGTCCTCACCATCGGTGTCCCCGAGAACCTGCCGTACACGAAGACCGAGGGCACGGATGCCTCGGGGCTCGAGATCGACCTCATCAAGCAGATCGCCGAGGCCGAGTGCCTGGGCGTCGCATTCGTGCCGATCACGTACGGGAACGGCATCCCGATGATCAGCGAGCAGAAGAAGACCGACCTGATCGCCGGCGGATGGTACGTGACCGAGGCCCGTGCAGAGCAGGTCGGATTCACGACCGCGACCTTCTACGACACGATGGGCATCATCTCAGCCGACGGCGCCTCGACCGTCGAGGAGCTCGAGACGATCGGCGACGTCGGCAGCGGCGCCGGGTTCTCGTGGGAGGCCGACATGGGCGCGGTCCTCGGCGACCACTTCAAGTCGTACCCGGGCACGATCGAGATGAAGCAGGACCTGCAGAACGGTCGCATCCAGGCCGCGCTCGACGGCTACGCCGTGGCGGTCGCGGCGTACGCGGACACCGAGTTCACGGTCGAGCCGGCCGAGGTCGACGACCGCGTGGCGATCACGACCGAGATGCCGCGCATCGCGTTCCCCATCGCCAAGGAGAACACCGAGCTCATCGCTGCGATCAGCGCGCTGATCGACGAGTACCGCGAGGACGGCACGCTCGCCGACCTGCTTGCGGACTACGACCTGCCGGTCGACCTGCTCGTGCCCGCCGACGAGTCGTCGACCGAGTTCTGATCCCGTCGGGGCGCCGGCCTGCCCGCGGCCGGCGCCCGCCGGGGCTCGACACCAGAGCCGAGCCCGGCACCCCATCTGCCCCCTGACCAGCCAAGCCGCTGAGGAGCCCCCCGTGAACGTCCCACTCATCACCGAGGCGAACGAGCTCGCGATCGCCGGCGTCGACATCTCGAACCTGTCCAAGCGGTTCGGCGACAACCTCGTGCTCGACGACATCTCGATGCGCGTGAAGCCCGGCAGCGTCACCGCACTCATCGGCCCGTCGGGCTCGGGCAAGAGCACGCTGCTGCGCTGCGTGAACCTGCTCGAGACGCCCGACGGCGGCAGCATCACGGTCGGCTCGCAGACGATCCGAGCCGGCGAGCGTGTGAAGGACAAGGATCTCCTCGCCCTGCGCCGGCAGGTGGGCATGGTGTTCCAGTCGTTCAACCTGTTCCCGCACTTCACGGTGCTGCGGAACGTCGCCTTCCCGCAGGAGCGGATCCTCGGCCGCAGCCGCGAGGAGGCCGAGGCGCGCGCCCGCGTGCTGCTCGAGCGCGTGGGGCTCGCCGAGAAGGCGGACCAGCACCCGGGCAAGTGCTCGGGCGGACAGCAGCAGCGCATCGCCATCGTTCGGGCGCTCGCGCTGAACCCGCGCGTGATGCTCTTCGACGAGCCCACGAGCGCGCTCGACCCCGAGGTCGGCGTCGAGGTGCTGACCGTGATGCGCGAACTCGCCGACGCGGGCATGACGATGATCGTCGTCACCCATGAGATGCAGTTCGCGCGTGATGTCTCCGACCACCTCGTCGTCATGGCCGACGGGCGCATCATCGAGGAGGGCGACCCGGCCGAGATCATGGCGAACCCGGGCGAAGACCGGACGCGCAGGTTCCTCAGCGCGGTGCTGGAGCGCTGACATGGGCGACGCACTGCTCATCGTGCTGCTCGGCCTCCCGATGACGCTGCTCGTGACCGTGCTGGCGTTCACGATCGGCCTCATCGGCGGCATCCCGCTCATGCTCGGCCTTCGCTCGCGCACCCGCGCCGTGCGCCTGGCGTGCCGGTTCGCGGTCGACCTCATCCGCGGCGTGCCGCCCATCGTCTGGCTGTTCCTGCTCTACTTCGGCATCACGATCGGTGCGTTCCGGCTCGACTCGCTGTCGGCGGCCGTGTGGGGGCTCGGGATCATCTCGAGTGCGTACCTCGCCGAGATCTACCGCGGCGGCTTCGCGACGCTGCCGAGCGGCCAGGCCGAGGCATCCGCCGCACTCGGTCTCGGACGCACGGTGACCATCACCCGCGTGCTCGCGCCGCAGGCGCTGCGCACCTCGCTGCCGTCGATCGCGACCTACCTGCTGTCGCTCCTGAAGGACTCGTCGATCGCCTCGACGATCGGCGTCGCCGACATGGTCTTCAACGCCACGATGTTCGCCCGCCAGAACCCGACGACGGCCGGGATCGTGCCGTTCTTCATCGCCGCGGCCGTCTACCTCGTCATCAGCATCCCCGTGGCGATCACCGCCCGGCGCCTCGACACCCGCCTGAGGAGGACCCACTGATGGATCTCGTCGAGTACCTGCCCCGACTGGGCCAGGGGCTGGTCGTCAGCCTCCAGCTGACCGCGCTGTCGGTCGTGTTCGGGTATGTCATCGGCCTCGTCTTCGCGCTCGGCGTCTCCTCGAGGCGGCCGTGGCTCAAGTGGCCGGCGCTCGTCGCGGTCGAGGTCGGGCGCGGCATCCCCGCACTGGTCGTGCTCTACATCGTGTACTTCGGACTGCCGGCGCTCGGCGTGCTGTTCGAGAACTTCTGGGCGGCGGTGATCGGCCTCACGTTCACGGCCGCCGCATACTCGTCGGAGATGATCCGCGCGGGCATCCAATCGGTGCCCGCCGGACAGCGCGAGGCAGCCTCGGCGCTCGGGCTGTCGCGCATGACGTCGTTCGTGCGCATCGTGCTGCCGCAGGGCCTGCGCTCGTCGATCCCCGCCCTCATGGGCCTCGCGATCATGTCGTTCCAAGCCACGTCGCTCGCGTACTCGATCTCGGTGAACGAGCTGATGAGCCAGGCCTACCAGGTCGCGACGATCACGTTCCAGTACCTCGCGGTCTACACGGTCACGGGACTCGTCTACGCCGCCATCGCGGTGCCCGCCACCTGGTTCTCGGTGTGGGTCGAGCACCGCCTCGCACGCGGCGCCGTCTGACTTCGCTTCACCAGACCCACCGAAAGGATCTACCAACATGACCCGTTACTGCGTGATCGGCGCCGGCGCTGCCGGCATCTCGGCCCTGCAGCAGCTGCGGCAGGCCGGCTACGAGGTCGACTGCTTCGAGAAGACCGACCGCGTCGGCGGCCATTGGCACACCGACTACGACGCGCTGCACCTCATCACCTCGCGCGACATGACGCACTTCGAGGACTTCCCGATGCCGGCCGACTACCCGCACTTCCCGCGGCGCGACCAGGTGCGTGAGTATCTCGAGTCGTACGCGCGGGTGCACGGACTCTACGAGGTCATCCGGTTCGACACGGCCGTGTCGTCGGTAGAGCCGATCGCCGCCAACGGCCCGGTCGGCTCGGCGGGGTGGACCGTCACGCTCGACACGGGTGAGCGCATCCACTACGACGGCGTGCTCGTGGCGAACGGGCACCTCTGGGATCAGAAGGTCCCGACGGTGCCCGGCGCGTTCACGGGCACCCAGATCCACTCGGGCTCGTACCGCAACACGGGCGACATCGAGGGCACGCGAGTGCTCGTCGTGGGCGCGGGCAACTCGGGCTGCGACCTGGCGGTGGATGCCGCACAGCACCGTCTCGAGGTCGACATCGTGATCCGCGAGGGCACATATTTCCAGCCCAAGGCGTACTTCGGGGTGCCGCGGCAGGAGGTGCCGTGGATGTCGCAGTTCTCGCCCGATGAGCAGGACCTCATCGCCCGGCTGCTCGCGCGCGTCTCCATCGGGGAGTGGCACAACTATCCGGGCATGCCCGAGCCGAAGTACCGCACGCTCGCCGAGGGCCGCACGGTCGTGAATGACCTGCTGCTCTATTGGGTGCAGCACGGCCGCGTGCGCATCGTGCCGGGCATCACGCGCTTCGACGGCAACACCGTGCATTTCGCCGACGGCACGGCGCGCGAGTACGACACGATCCTGTGGGCGACAGGGTTCAACGCGTCGCTGCCGTTCCTGTCGGAATCGCTCCTCGAGCGCCGCAGCGGCGTCCCCCTGCGGTACGCGGGCGGCATCGTGCCGAAGGGGCTCGAGAAGCTGTACTACATCGGCCTCGCCGCTCCGCGCGGCCCGCAGATCCCGGTGTACGGTGTGCAGGCCAAGCTCGCGATCCGCATGATCGCGCTGCATGAGGCATCCGCCGATGGCTTCGCCGGTGTCGAGCGATACCTCGCGTCGCTGCAGGAGGATGAGGACCGGATCGACATCGTGCGCGCCATCTGGAACGAGCAGATGGAGGACACCGAGCGGCTGCTCGACGCGTTCGCTTCGGCGAACACGGTGCTCACGGGTGAGCGGGCCGTCGCCTGAGGGCGAGCATGCTGCCCGATGTCATCCGGCGCTCCCGACGAGCGCTTCGACGGCGCCGCCCGCTCAGATGCCTTCGAGCTCCGCGACCAACGCGCCGCTCTCGACGTCGCGCGTGATCGCCTCGCCCATTCGCTGCGCCGACTTTCGATAGGACGGGTCGCCGAGGACGTCGGTGATCGCCATCGCGATCCGCGACGCCGACGCCGTACGCCGCACGGCGATGCCCGCTCCTCGTGCGGTGACCCGCACGGCGTTGTCGGCCTGGTCGCGGCCGTGGTGCAGCACGACGAGCGGGACGCCCGCCGCGAGGGCCTTGATGACCGTGCCGTGGCCGCCGTGCGTGACGACGAGGTCGGCGTGCGGCAGCACGAGGCGATGCGGTGCGGATGCCACGACGGCGACGTTCGCGGGAGCGTGGATCGCGCCCGGCTCGACCGCCGGGCCGGTCGTGACGAGGCCGTGCACGGGAAGGCTTCCGACGGCGTCGGTGATGCGCTGCAGGCAGTCGACGTGGTCCTGGAACGTCGACGACATCGCCACCAGGACCAGCCGCCCGTCACCGCGTCGCGACGTCCAGGCCTCGCCGACCGCCCAGGCCGGGTCGTCGAGGATCGGACCGACGTAGCGGGCGTTCGCGGGCAGCTCGGCGGGGAAGTCGAACGCCGACGAGGTGAGCACCAGCTGTCGTCTCGCACGACCCATCTGGTCCCAGGTGTGCGCGATCGGCACGAGTCCGTGCTCGGCCCGCAGGGCGTTGGTCTTCGCGAGCGCGAAGCGGTCGATCAGCCGGGTGCTCGCCCCGCGTGCGAGCCGATCGCGCGCCCTGCCGAGTGGCCCCCGCGCCGGCGACATCCCGGTGCCGAACGGCGGCATGCCCTTCGCGGGCAGCGGATACGCGTTCGGAATCAGGATGTCGAACGGAACCCTGCGCGCCTCGGCCCCGATCATGGCGCCGAGCGCAAGCGACGACGCGACCACGAGGTCGGGCCGGATCGCGTCGATCGCCGCGATCGTGTCTGCAGCCTGCCCGGGCGCCGGCGCCGTCATCAGCGAGTCGGTCGTCGCACGCGCGATGCTCATCGGCGACCTGAGCTCCCAGTCGCGGAGCTCGGGGGCGGGGTTCGGTGTCGCCGGCAGGTGCACGGCGCCGCTGCGCCGCACCTGATCGGCGATCGACTCGTCGGCGACGACCGTCGCTCGATGCCCGCGTTCCACGAGGCGGCGCACGACCCCCATCTCGGGCGGCACCGTTCCGCCGGCGTTCGTGAGCGTGAAGAGGTAGGTCCGAGGGGCAGTCGCCCCCTCGGGCCTGGCGTCGGTGGTGCGCGGCGACTCGTCGTCGTCCATGGGGCCATGGTACGCAGGTCGCGGCTCGCCCCGATCGGGGGGAGGATGGAAGGCGGACACGAAGGGGCACGGCATGGGCGAGCTGACATCGGATTCAATGGGCGCGACGAGCGGTGCGGGCGCGACGACGGATGCCGCGACACCGGCACCGACGAAGGAACCGCGCACCCGGCACAGCCCCGGGCACCACGCTCTCGGCTGCCCCGAGTGCTTCGAGGAGCTGCAGCGAAACCGTGACTGGTGGAAGGCGCGCCCCGAAGGGGCACGCCTCGTCGGGCTCGTGGTCGCGCGCGACGACATGCCGACGGTCGCCGAGCAGCGCAGCGATCTGGCCGCCTTCGGCGTTGCGATCCTCGACTTCAAGCACCCGGCCCCCGAGGCGCAGGAGCCGTGGGAGCAGCGGCTCGGCCGGCTGTTCGGTACGCTGCGAGCCGGTGACGTGCTCGTGGTCGCGAACGAGCGCGCCCTCGGCCGCGACAGCGACGAGGTCGCGCGTACGATCCGAGCCCTGCGCCGCCACAACCTCGTGGTGAAGGTGCTGAGTCACGGCGCACCGCACCTCGAGGACGCCCGCGACTGATCGCGAACTGATCGCGAACTGATCCCGGACTGACCGCCGCGCCGGGCCGGCCGACGAGTCAGCCGTTCGTCATCGGTGAGATGTCGACCGTGACGGCGCCGAACGGAAACGGGAACAGGAAGGCGCCGGTGCCCGACTCGTCGATCGGGATCAGCGCGAACCACACGTGGCTGATCACGATCGAGGCCACGGCCAAGATGCCGATGAAGGCCGCAGCGCGGTCGAGGATTCGGAGCGCGTCGGCCTCGGTCGCCGCGCGCTTGAGGACTCGCGTGATCGCCATGAACACGGCGACACCGATCGCCGCGTAGACGAGCCAACTGGGCCCGAGGGTCAGCGAGATGCAACTCGGCGCGACATCCGTAGGTCGACCATCGGCGTCGACGAACCCGCCGTCGCCGCTGAAGCCACCGGGGCAGTAGCTCTTGGAGACATGCGTGAAGAAGCCGTAGACCAACGACATGATCAGCGCGAGCACGAGCAGCCTTCGCACCCGCAACAGCACGGCGGCACCGGGCAGCGTGGCGAGATTCGCGCTCGGGCGGTTGGCGAGGGTCTCGGGCATGCGGCTCTGCTTCCTCTTCGGTGGTGACGCCATCGTGGCAGCCGGGTTCACGCGATCACAAGCACAACGCCGCCGTGCTGTGAGTTCAGGCTGTCGTACCCGCTGCATCGGCGGCGACGTCGATGAGCACCTTGCCCACCGTGCCAGCCTCGACGGCGTCATGCGCCTCGGCCGCACGCTCGAGCGGGAACCGGGTGAGCGGCAGCCCCGCCTGCTCGCCGACCGGCAGCGCACCGTCGTCGACTGCGCGCACGATGTCCTCTGCGGCCGTCGCGAGGGCGGCATCACCGACGGTGTAGAGCAACAGGAACTGGTAGCGCACGTTGAGCGCGAAGTGCCGACGCACGTCGAGCGTCATCTCGGCGCCGCCGTCGGTGGCGTAGACCGAGATCGAGCCGTGGTTCGCGATGACGCGGGCGTTGAGCTCGGCGTTGCGGGCGGGGGAGACCTCGACGACCTGGTCGACGCCGTCGGGTGCGATCGCGCGGATCGCCTTCGCCGGGTCATCCGCTCGGTAGTTCACGACGTGGTGCGCGCCCGCCGCGGTGGCGAGGGCGGCTTTCTCGGGTGAACTCACGGTGGTGATGACGCGCGCGCCCGACCATCGCGCGAGCTGGATCGCCGCGTGGCCGACGGCGCCGGCTCCGCCCGCGACGAGCACGGTGCGGCCGTCGAGCGCTCCCGGTGCCAGGCTCGCGGGTCCGTCCTCGTGCACGGTGAGAGCCCGGTGCGCGGTCATGGCAGGCACGCCGAGGGATGCCCCGAGGGCGAAGCCCGCGGCATCCGGCAGGTGCACGACCCGTGAGGTCGGCAGCACCGTGAACTCCTGCGCCGTGCCGGTGGGCCGCTCGTGCGCGGCGAGGAACACCCAGACGCGATCGCCGACCTCGAAGCCGGTCACGCCGGCGCCGAGGGCGTCGATGACGCCCGCGCCGTCCTGGTTCGGGACGACCTCGGGGAACGGCGTCGGCCTGCCGGCGTGCGACCCGGCGCGTGCCTTCCAGTCGGTCGGGTTCACGCCCGACACGACCACGCGAACGCGCACTTCGCCCGCAGCGGGTTCGGGAATGCCGCGCTCCACGAGCTGCAGTACGGGGGAATCACCGGTCTTCGAGTACGCCATCGCTCTCATGCTGGGGGCAACGCCGGATGGGCCGCGGGTGTTCCGCGGCGGCTGGGCATCCGCCGGGCGGAACGGCGGCACGGCAGGGTGTGCCCCGTGACATCCGGCCGCGAAGGGAGCAGGCTGGGGCGCATGGGCAAAGTGACGATCTCATTCGAAATGACGCTCGACGGCGTGTTCGACCAGATGGAGCACTGGTTCGACGTGAACGATCCCGAGCTGGTGCGCCACTCCGACGAACTCGTCTTCGGTGCCGACGCGGTGCTGGTCGGCCGCAAGGCCTACGAGTTCTTCCGCGAGTACTGGCCTGCGCAGACCGATGAGCGCGGCTTCGCCGCGCATTACAACGCGCTGCCGAAGTACGTCGCCTCGACGACGCTGACGGGTCCACTCGACTGGAACGCCACGCTCATCGAGGGCGATGTGGTCGAGGCGGTGCGGCGCCTGCGCGACCAGTACGAGTCGATCATCTCGCACGGCTACGGCCAGTTGGCCGCCACGCTCGTCGACGCAGGCCTGGTCGACGAGGTGCACGCGGGAATCCATCCGTTCCTGGTGGGCAACGCCGAGGATCGGCTGCGCACGCCGCACCCCGTGGGGCTGCGACTGCTCGGAGCGGAGACGTTCGACTCGGGCATCATCGCCGCCAGGTACGCGCCGGCGTAGCAGCCATGGAACATTCCGACGGCGAGCGGATGTCCCGGGCCGAGGTCGAGTCGCTGTGGATTCCGCGCCCCGACGGCGCGGTGATCGCGGCCGAGCTCATCTGCTCGCCGGGACATCCGCTCGTCCTGCTCGTCGCCGGCGGCGAGTCGTCCATGGACTGGTGGCGACCCGCGTTCTGCGACCTGCTCGTCGCCCGCGGGCTGCGGGTCGCGCGCTACGACCAGCGCGGCATGGGCGAGACGTCGCTCGGACCGCCGGGCACGCGCCGCGATGGCCTGGCCGTGGGGGTCGATGACGCCCTCGCCCTGCTCGACGCCGCAGGCGCACGCGAAGCCCACTGGGTCGGGTTCTCGGCGGGTGGATGGGTGTGCCAGCTCGCCGCGCTCGACCACGCCGATCGGGTGCGGGCGCTGACGCTCGTGTCGACGAGTCCGACGATGTTCGAGGCCGACGCCGACCTCCCCGGTGCGGCCGCACGGCTCCGCGAGGCGTGGGCGAACCCGCATCCCGATCCCGACTGGAACGACGCGGATTCCGTGATCGAGCACTACATCGAGATCGATCGCGACTATGCGGGCGACGAGTTCGACGAGGCGCACGACCGTGCGATCTGGACCGACACGGTGAGAAGGTCACCGGGCATGCATCGTGACGAGGGTGGGGCCGACGAGTTCGAGGATGCGGCGCGCTGGCGCGAACGGCTCGGGGATGTCCGCGTGCCGACGACCGTGGTGCACGGAACCGCCGACCCGATGTTCCCGATCGGCCACGGTGAGGCGCTGGCGCGGGACATCCCGGGGGCGAGGCTCGTGCCGGTGCCCGGCGGCGGGCACGAGCTGCCGCCGAGCGCCTGGCCGTTCGTGGTCGAGGCGGTCACCGGCGCCCGCTCTTGACCGGTGTTCGAGCCGATCAGGGCGCAGGCGCCGGGCCGAAGAGGCCTGCGCCGTGCTGCTCGAGGAACGCGTGCGCCTGCCGATACGTGGCGGGCGTGGCATCCGACACACCTTTGTGCGCCGCCAGTAGGCCCAGGAGGCCGCGGCCGGGTGGGCTGAGCGGGCGGTCGTCGTCGCCGGTGGGCACGGGGTCGGATGACTCGGGGTTGCGCGGTGTGTACTGCGGATGCGTCTGCGGCCAGGCGGACGCAGGGCGCGGCTCGGTCAGGGTGACGGCGAGGTCGAGCGTCGGTGCCCCGCGGTCGCGGGCGGTCAGCGGCTCGAGGTCGTACTTGGTCGTGAGCGTGCTGATGACGCAAGCGTGATGCATGGGGTCGTTGATCACCCGGCCGGCCGCCGTGTAGGCCGAGATCGCGATCGCCGGCACGCGTAGGCCGAGACGGTCGAACGCGAAACCCATCTCGCCATCGGCGCCGTCGCCGGGCGGCACCGCTGCGGGCGGCGGAACGTGGTCGAACGTGCCACCGTGCTCGTCGAAGGTCACCAGCAGCATCGTGTTCATCGCGTTCGACCCATCGTGGGAGTCGGCGGCCCGCACCGCCGAGTAGATCTCGTGCAGCAACGCCTCGCCCGCGCGCACGTCGGAGACGGCTCCGCCCGTGACGCGCACGCCGTCGACCTCGGTCGTGCGCACGTCGCCGACCGGCGGATGCATGTCGTTGTGGTCGTAGGCCATGCGCGGCTCGATGAACGCGTAAGCAGGCAGGGTGCCGTCGGCGCAGGCCTGGTAGAAGTGGCTCATCGGAAAGAACCGGCTGCGCCAGTACGGCTTCAGCGCGCGCTCGTGCATGAGACCGGTCAGCGACACGCGCTGGCGGTCGTCGTAATAGACCGCCCACGAGATGTCGTCCTCTTCGAGCCGGTTGAAGATCGTCGGCGTGTCGGCCCGTTTGCTGCGCCATTTCGCATATCCGCCGTCGTCGTGGTTCGTGACGAAGCCGTGCGACGTCGAGCCGTGGAAGAAGGCCCGGTTCGCGAACGTCGGCCCCGGCACCGCGCAGTGCCAGTGATCGAATACCGCGAAGCCCCGCGCGAGCGTCGAGAGCACGGGCAGCATGTCGGGCGAGAACGCGCCCATCGCGACCCGTGCCTCCTCGTGCGTCGGTGCGGTGCCGCGCTCGGCGTGGAACGTGTTGACGTAGTCCTTCACGAAGCCATCCATCGGCGGGGGCGCTGCGGCCGTCGCATCGCGCGGCGTGTTGAAGGGTGCCTGCATCTGCGCCACCTGCGCGTGCGCATTCGACGACGGGTCGACAGTGCCGAACAGCTGCGTGTTCACGTGCGGGTAGTCCTCGCCCGGGTCGGGCCGCGGACTGCTCATGATCTCGTCGGTCGACCCGGTGTAGACATGGGTCTCGACGGGTCGGTTCTCGTGGTCGCGGTTGCTGAACGGCCCCTCGTTGATGCCTGCGAACACCTGCCCCTCGGGGACGCCCGCCTCGTAGAGGTAGCCGAGCAGGTTGTCGAACGAGCGGTTCTCGAACATCACCACGACGAGGTGATCGAACCCGGGCCCGCTCGCGCGCGGCGGGATCGTGCCCTCGGGCAGCGGTGAAGGCGGTGGGTCGGATGCCTCGTCCGCACCGGTCGCACCCGGCCGCCCCGCGCCGGCAACACCGATCGCATAGCCGGCCGCACCACCCACCGCGGCCCCGGCCGCAGCGGCGCCGCCGACGCGCAGGAACTCTCGTCGGGAGGGCTGGGTGCCATCGCCGTCTTCGTGCGTGCGGTCGGCCATCACCGCACACACTAGGCCAGCCGGTCGCCGAGCGACAGGAGGCCGCGCCCCGTGATGTCCCTCCCGTCTGGTCCCGCCACCGATCTGCTGGGCTGCAACCGCTCCAGAGCGTGCGCGACCTGCCCGGCAGTTTCCCCTTCACGGGTGTACCACCCGCACGCGGTCGGCGCCCGCCAGATAGTCTCCCGACATGCGCGCGACCGATGTCGAGTCACCAGCGGGCCTCACGAGTTCCGAAGTGGCGCAGCGCGTCGCCGACGGTCGGTCGAACGCGTTCACGCAGCAGTCGAGCCGCAGCGCCTCGAGCATCATCCGGGCGAACGTGCTCACGCTGTTCAACGGGATCATCGGTGCCTGCTTCCTCGTACTGCTGCTGCTCGGGCGCTGGCAGGACGCCCTGTTCGGCATCAGCGCGATCGCGAACACCGTCATCGGGTCGGTGCAGGAGTTCCGCGCGAAGGCCGCGCTCGACCGGCTCGCACTGCTGCACGCGCCGCGCGCGCGGGTGCGCCGCGACGGCGCCATCACCGAGGTCGCCGTCGCAGACATCGTGCTCGACGACGTGCTCGTGCTCCGCGCGGGCGACCAGGTCCCTGCGGATGCTCGGGTCGCGGCATCCGCTCGCCTGCAGCTCGACGAGTCGATGCTCACCGGCGAGTCCGACGCCGTCGACAAGGCACCCGGCGACGACGTGCTCTCGGGGTCGGTGGTCATCGCCGGCGAGGGTGAGGCGATCGTGGTGCGCGTGGGCGCCGAGTCGTTCGCGAACCGGCTCGCGGCCGAGGCCAAGAAGTTCTCGCTCGTCGCGAGCGAGCTGCGCTCCTCGATCGACAAGGTGCTGCGGGTGGTCGCGTGGATCGTCGGACCGATCGCGCTGCTCGTGTTCAACGCGCAGATGTTCGTGTTCGGCGGCTGGGAGCAGGCGCTCGAGTCGGGCGACTGGCGCCAGGCTGCCGTGAATACGATCGCGGCGCTGGTGGCGATGATCCCGCTGGGATTGGTGCTGATGACGAGCATCACCTTCGCCGTCGGCGCGGTGAAGCTCGCGCGACAGCAGGTCCTGGTGCAGGAACTCGCTGCGGTCGAGGGCCTCGCGCGCGTCGACCTCATCTGCCTCGACAAGACCGGCACCCTCACCGAGGGCACCATCGCCTTCGATGCCGAACACCGGCTCGGCACGAGCGCTGCCGACGGCCGACCCGAAGGCGGCGGCTGGCGCAAGGTGCTCGGCTGGTACGGCAGCGAACCCGACGCGAACGCCACCGCCCGCTGCCTCGCCGAAGCCTACGATTCGGCGCCGGCTGCGGCGCCGGTCGCGCGCATCCCGTTCTCGTCAGCCCGCAAGTGGAGCGCGGTCGCCTTCGCCGAAGACACGGATGCCGCGGGCAGCTGGGTGCTCGGCGGACCCGAGATGGTCTTCCCCGACGATCGACTCGCCGGCGACTCGCGCGAGCTCGCGACATCCGGACTTCGCACGCTCGTGCTCGCGCACAGCGCCGAGCCGCTCGACGAAGCGGCCGAACGACTGCCCGCCGCGCTCGAACCGGTCGCGCTCATGACGTTCCGCGAACGGATCCGTCCCGATGCCGCCGAGACCCTCGCGTACTTCGCGCAGCAGGACGTGGCCGTGCGCATCATCTCAGGCGACAACCCTGAGACCGTCGCCGCGATCGCCCGCAGCGTCGGCCTCGACGCGGCCGACGGCTACGACGCCAGGCAGCTGCCCGACGACCCCGCCGAGCTCGCGGCGGTGCTGCGGGAACACGTCGTGTTCGGGAGGGTGACGCCCGACCAGAAGAAGGCGATCGTGGTCGCGCTGAAGCAGGCCGGGCACACCGTCGCCATGACCGGTGACGGTGTCAACGACGCGCTCGCCATCAAGGAGGCCGACATCGGCATCGCGATGGAGTCGGGCTCGCCTGCAACCAAGGCGGTCGCGCGCATCGTGCTGCTCGACGGCAGGTTCTCGCACCTGCCTCGCGTGGTCGCCGAGGGGCGTCAGGTGATCGCGAACATCGAGCGGGTCTCGATGCTGTTCCTCACGAAGACGGTCTACGCGACCGGCCTCGCGGTGCTCTTCGGGGCGTTCGTGCTCGAGTTCCCGTTCCTGCCACGCCAGCTGTCGGTGATCGACGGTCTCACGATCGGCCTGCCCGCGTTCTTCCTCGCCCTCATGCCGAACGCGCGGCGGTACGTGCCGGGGTTCCTGCGGCGGTCGCTGACCTTCGCGATCCCGGCAGGCATCGTCGTCGCCATCGCGCTGTTCGTCTACAGCTGGGCGGCGACTCAGGCGGGCATCGGCGAGGACGAGCTGCGAACGGGGTCGACCATGCTGCTCACCATCATCGGCCTGTGGGTGCTCGTCGTGCTCTCACGGCCGATCGATGGGTGGAAGATCCTCATCATCGGCGCGATGATGGTCGGCCTGATCCTCGTCTACTCGGTGCCGCTGGTCACGGAGTTCCTGGTCCTCGTCGACCCGTCGATCATCACGTCGTTGCTCGTGCTCGTCGTGTCGGTGGTGAGCATCGCCGCGATCGAGGTCATCCGGTTCGTGCACCGTCGCTACGTGCGAAGGACCGCGCGGTTCGACCCGTCCACAACACCGTGACGACGGCTGCCTTGAGCACCACGTTCACGATCACCGACCAGGTATCGGGCGACGAGACGAGGGTGACCACGTCGAACACGATCGAGATGCCGAGCAGTACCGTCACGAGCACCCGGGCGTCGCGACGACCGCGTGTGAGCCCCGCGGCGATCGTGATGACGAAGAGGCCGAGCAGCACGGTGCAGGCGCCGACGATGGTGAAGACCGCGCGCTCGGTCGCCGTCGTGTCGGGCAGGTACCGGGCGAACATGAGCGCGATGCCCGCGAGGATCTGCACGATGCCGGTGAGGTAGCCGAGCACGACCGCCACGATGAGCTCGGGCAGTCGCCTCCGGGGCGGCGTGAGCGGCGCCGTGCTCTCGCGATGGTCGGCCATACCGGCGACCCTAGTCGAGGAGGCATCAGACGGCGTATGGCGGTCTCAATCCGACAGGCGCGCGCTGACGACGTGCATCGTGTCGCCGTCGACGCGGACGACGCAACGGATCTGGGCGTGATCGGCGCGGCCCGAGTCGTCGACGGAGGTCACGGTGCCCGACACGCGCTGGGCGCCGTCGGCCTCGGTGATCTTCAGGGATCGGCTCACCTCGATCTCGGAGTGCCCACGCGATTCGAGGGTGGCCACGATGGTCGACCGGCACATCGACTCCACGGTCGCCGGCGGCTGCGCTCCCGCCGCCACGACGGCCGCGAGCACCGCCGCGCCGCCCGCGATCACCACGACAGGCACCGCGATGCGCGCCCACAGCGGTGTTCGCGCGAGCCAGCCCGAATTCGGTTCGGATGTCCCAGGGTCGAGCCGGCCGGTATCTGGGGTCATGGCAGCAAGGTAGGCGGTGCGACTCGCCGCGTCATCCGTGTGCTGCACGGATCTCGCGTCGCACCGCAGAGCGGGCGTTACCTCACTCGCCCCGCGATGCCTCGTCCGGAACCCGGTACTTGAATCCGACGTGCGAGCCGTGGAACCCGAGGCGCTCGTAGAAGCGGTGGGCGTCGGCGCGGGCGGCATCGGAGGTGAGCTGTACGAGGGGTGAGCCGAGCGCCGGCGCTGCGACATCCCTGACCCAGGTCATCATCGCGGTGCCGATGCCGGACGAGCGTGATTCGCTGCGCACCCGCACCGCCTCGACCTGGAGGCGGGTCGCACCGCGGCGCGCCATGCCGGGGATCCGCGTGAGCTGAAAGGTGCCGACGAGCCGGCCCGCCGGGTCGGTCGCCACCAGCAGGTCGTTGCTCGCATCGCCGATGATCTGCTCGAGCGCGTCGAGGTAGGCGAGCCGGTCGTCCGGCGCCGCGACATCGCCACGGGAGGCGCTGACCGCGTCGTCGGCCAGCAGCGCCATCAGCCGGTCGAGGTCATCGGATGTCGCGCGGCGGAGAGTGATCTGGCCTGAGGGGCCGTCGAAGATGGCGGGGAGGTCGAGATCGCGGAGCATTCCTCCAGTGTTCCAGCGAGCGACGACGCGCATTGCTCATCCGAGGTCGCACCATTGCCTCACCGTACGTGCGAGAGCTTCTTCGGGTTGCCGACGCCGTGGATGACCGAGATCCGGTCGTCTGCGAACTCGAGTGCGAGCACGGAGATGACCCGACCCCGGCGGCGCACGACGATCCCGGGTTCGGCGTTCACCTCCGCGACCTCGAAGTCGAGGCCGCGACCGCCGACACCAGCGAGGAACCGGCGGGCGAGGGTCTCGGCTCCGACCACCACCTCGGTCGGTGCATCCGGGAAGACACCGCCGGAGTCGAAGTGGCCCGTGGCGTCGGCGGCGAGCACCGCGACCAGTCCGTCGAGGTCGCCGTCTGAGGCTGCGGCGGCGAATCGCTCCGACAATCGGCGGGCCGCGGCGGGGTCGACGGCGAATCGGGCCTCGCCGTGCGCGGCGATGCGCTTCCGGGCGCGCGACGCCGACTGCCGCGCGCTCGCCGGGCTCACGCCGAGGACCTCGGCGATGCGGTCGAAGCCGAGGTCGAAGACGTCGTGGAGGAGGAACGCCGTCCGCTCCGCGGGCGTGAGCTGTTCGAGAACGACGAGCAGCGCCATCCGCACCGAATCGTCGAGTGTGACACGGTCCTCGGGGAGGATCCGCTCGTCGGTGACGATCGGCTCGGGCAGCCATGGCCCGACGTAGGTGCGACGGGAGTTCTCGTGTGCTCGCAGCCGGTCGATCGCGAGACGCGACGCGACCGTGATGAGCCATGCGCGCGGCTCGTCGAGCGGTGGCGCGTCGGGCTCGTCGCCGCGAGCGAGCAACCGAAGGTACGTCTCCTGGGTGACATCCTCGGCCTCGGCGACGGATCCGAGCACCCGGTAGGCGACGTCGCGGACGACGTGCCGGTGCGCGGTCCACAGGTCGGCGAACTCGGTCATGACATGTAGACGATCCACCCGCAGCGAATGTGACGCAAGCACGGATGTCGCTTGCGATGTCCATCGGATGTCACATCGACCCCGGGTCATCCGTTCTCTCTGCATGAACGAGACGTCTCATCGGTCCCGACTCCACGATCCGCGCGTCGGCGGAGGGCCTCCCCGCCGCCTCGTGAAGGCCACGGCGCCGGTCGCGCGCGCATTGGCGGGTCGCCGCTGGATGCCGTTCTGGGCGCTCATCTGCCATCGCGGACGCCGGAGCGGCACCGCCTACGAGACGCCGATCGCGGTCGTGCCGACGACGGACGCCTCCATCGTGATGATCGGCCTGCCATGGGGCGCGAAGACCAATTGGGCTCGCAACGTCGTGGCGGCGGGTGGCGCATCGCTTCGGTGGAGGGCGCGCGATATCGAGCTCGTCCGTCCGCGGATCGTCGACGGAGCGGACGCCGAGCGGCTCGCGAGGGCGCCGTTCCGCCCGGTGCTCAAGCGGTTCCCCGCGGCGATCGTGTTCGAGCGGGGCTGACCGGCAGCGGCGAGCGAGTATGATCAGGACGGGTCAGTGCGTCGCAGCGACCCAGTCCCTCAATGCGCCGACCGAGATTCCGTGAGCGCCGTGCCCCTTTCCGAGACCGGCTGCGGCGATGATCTGCTCTGCTGAACAGCCTGCGGTGTCGGCGAGGGTGTACCGAATGACTCCGTCGCGATCCGCGAACCCGGCCACCGAAGTCGACCACAACCGGTTCGGGCGGAGGTCGGGCGCGTCACCGAACGTGGTGCCGGCGCACTGGTCCGCGGCATCCGCTACCTTGTCCCCGTCCTCGTCGGAGGTGTCGATCACGACACGGAAGGCGAGGTCGAGATCGGCCTGGGCGACATCATCGAGGAAGCTGGTTCCTCCGTTGTATCCGTAGGCGCCCCACACGAAGGCCTGGTTCTGGCATTCGGGGATGTGCTCGAATTCGAAGGAGTACCGGTTGCCGGCGACGACCGGGAGCGGTGCTTCGAGAGTGAAGACTCTCGGCTCGAAGCCGAAATCGTCGGCGAACGACACCAGTTGTGTAGAGACTGGTTCGCCCGACGTACCGTCGCCGTCGTAGACGCTGAGCGTCGTCGTTGCCTCGATTCCCGAGCGGAAGATGGTGACCTCCGTCACCGATCCGGTCGCGGTGGCGGTGAACGACTGTCCGAGCGCTTCGTCGTTGCACAGCGTGAATCCGAAGTCGAACGGGGACTCAGGATCGGCGCTCAGATGTTCGATCACGACCTCTTCGGCCGACGCCGCGCTCGCCGTGCCGAGAGTGAGCAGTGCGACCGCTCCCATGCCGACGAACATGCGAACCCCGGCCGTTCGCGCAATTCCGTGCTTGCCCATGGACCACTCCGTCCTGACATCGGCACCGTCGGCCGAAGCCGCCATCACCCTAGAGCGTGGCGAAAGCGGAGGAAAGCCCCCGTTCGTGGGCTGCAACGGTCTTCCGCCTTCGCGCTGACGCCCTGACGCCTGACATCCGGACGCCCTGACGCCAAGAACATGCAACCCACGGGTTGCGATTCGGTCATCGATATGCAACCATCTGGTTGCAACAGTCTCGAACGAACGACGACACGAATGGAGGCGCGCGATGCTGCTCGAGAACAAGGTGGCCGTGATCCATGGCGGTGGCGGTTCGATCGGAGGCGCGGCCGCGCGAGTGTTCGCCCGCGAGGGCGCGCGGCTGTTCCTCGCGGGCAAGAGCCTGCCGCGCCTCGAGGCTGCGGCATCCGTCGCGAGGGCCGAGGGGGCGGATGTCTCGATCGCCGTCGTCGACGCGATGGACCAAGCCGCGGTCGACCGGCACGTCGACGAGGCGGCGGACGCTGCCGGCCGCATCGACATCGCCCTGAACACGGTCGGGTTCGACCACGTGCAGGGCCTCCCGATCGCCGAGACGTCGCTCGACGACTACCTGCACCCCGTCGTCGGGTACCTGCAGACGAACTTCGTGACCGCGAAGGCCGTGTCGCGGCACATGATCGCACAGGGGAGCGGTGTGGTCCTCACGATCTCGACGCCGGGTGCGCGCCTCACCGGTCGCGGGCTCCTCGGCAATGCTGCCCAGTCGGCCGCGCTTGAGGGGTTCTCGCGGGCGCTCGCCGGCGAGCTCGGGCCCGATGGTGTTCGGGTGGTCTGCGTGCGTCCGCACGCGATGTCGGATGCCCTCGCAACCTCGTACACGGGCGAGATGTTCGGCCGCATCGCCGACGCCGGCGGCATCCCGATGGATCAGTGGCTCAACGGCTTGGTCGGCATGACCCTGCTCGGCCGACTGCCGGTGCTCGACGAGGTCGCGGAGTACCTCGCATTCGCGGCATCCGATCGTGCCCGCTCGATGACCGGGGCGATCGCGAACCTGTCGGCCGGAGCGCTCGTCGACTGAGCCGCGACATCGGGCTCGGGCACCGCCCGAGCGTCAATCAGTAACTGTCACGTAGCAACAACCGAGGAGTGAGACATGACCGCCAACCGCCGCACACCGACCCGCCCGATGCTCGTGCTCGCCGTCTTGTTCGCGGGTGCGTTCGTCATGGGCTGCGCCGAGATGCTCGTCGTCGGCCTGATCGACCTGATCGCCGTCGACCTGTCGGTCTCGGTACCGGCCGCGGGCGCGCTGGTCACCGCCAACGCGCTGGGGCTGGCGATCGGTGGCCCGCTGCTGACGTTCCTGACGACGCGATTCGATCGGCGACAGGTGCTGCTCGCCACGCTGGTCGTGTTCGTGCTGGCGAACCTCCTCCCGGCGTTCGGCGCCGACTATGCGACATCCCTCGTCGCTCGTGCGGTCATCGGCGCGGCACAGGGGCTGTTCATCGCGGCCGCCATGGTGACGGCGACCTCGATCGTGCCGCCCGATCGTGCCGGCCGCGCGATGGCCGTGGTCATCACCGGATTCGCGTCGGCGAGCGCGCTGGGGCTGCCGCTGGGCACGCTGCTCGGGCAGGCGGTCGGCTGGCGCGGATCGTTCGCGGCGGTCGTCGCGGTCGCGCTGGCCATCCTGCTCGTCGCCGCCCGGGTCCTCCCGTCGGTGCCGACACCCCGCCAGGGCGATGCCGTCGGACAGGCCCGGTTCGCCTTCGCCCCGCGGGTACTCGCCGTGCTCGGCCTGGCGGCGCTGATCTTCGTGGCCATCCAGTCGGCAGTCACCTATCTGGTTCCGTTCCTTGCCGAGCAGACGGATGTCTCAGGCCCGGCGGTCGGCGCATACCTGATGGCCTACGGCGTCGCGACCACCATCGGCTCGTTCGTCGGCGGCCGCTTCGCGGATGCGAACGCCACGCGCGCGCTGATCGTCGGGGCGGCGGGCGTCACGGTCTCACTCATCGTGCTGCTCAGCTTCGGCGGCAACCCGTTCGTCGTCGCCCTCGCCGTGATCGGCATCGGGCTGTTCGGCATGGCGACGGGACCCTCGCTCCAGCACCGGGTCGTCAGCCTCGCCGGAGTCGGAGCGCCCCTCGCTGCCTCGCTGCCGGCGTCGGCCGTGAACGCCGGAATCGCCGGCGGAGCGTTCCTCGGGGGAGTGGCGATCAACGTCGGCGGCGTCTCAGCGGCCGTCGTGGCCGGCGCCGTCGTCGGGGCGGTCTCGATCGTCGCCGCGTGGGCGACCGGGTTCCTCAAGCCTGCGGAAGTCGCCGCACCAGAACCTGCTGCAACGCGTTAGCCGCGAGTTGCGGCGAGGCCTCAGCCGACGCGAACGTCTTGACTGCTCGGCGGCGACAGCGTCACGGCGCGCCAAGACGGGTGCCCTCCCGCTCTGCACGAGCGGGAGGGCACCCGGGTCACCGAGAGGCGCGATCAGCCCGCCGCGTAGACGCCGAGTTCCCAGATGGAGTAGCCCCACGTCGTCTTGCGGTCGATGCCCTGCATGCGCACGTACTGAACCGGGTCGCCGGCATCGAACGTGAACAGGTCGAGCCCGCAGGTCGAGTCGTCGACCGTGCGGATCGTCGTCCACGTGACTCCATCGTTCGAGGTCTGCAGCGCGTACTCGTTCGCGCACGCCGACTCCCAGTTGAGCGTGATGCCCCGCACGACCGTCGGCTCGGCGAGCTTCACCTGCACCCACGAGTCGTCGCTGTATCCCGACGCCCAACGGGTCGACAGGTTGTCGTCGTTGACGTTCTTGGTGCCGAACTGCGGCACCTCGACGCTCGACGCGGTCGCCGTGCCCTGCGGCGCGACGTTCACGACGTCACCCGCCTCCCACATCGCGAGCGTGAACCCGATGCGACCGTGGAAGAGGTCGAGCACACCGTCGGCGATGCGCACCTTCGCCTTGCCCCAGCTGTTGTCGGCCGGGTCGACGACGGTCGCGGCAGCCTGCGCCGCGGTCGACTTGGCCGTCGCCGCGAGCTCTGCCGAGGTCGCCTCGTCGCCGTCGATCCGTGCCTGCACGGCGTCGAGCAGCTGCACGGTCGCCTGGCCCCACAGCGTCGTCGCGTCGAGCCACGGGCTCGCGTCGGCGAGGAACGCCGGGTCGGTCGGGCCGCTGCGGATGGCCGCGGGGGCGGCGGCGATGGCCTCGGCGTACTCGCGGAGATCGGCGACGGCCTCGGTCTTGTCACCGGCGTCCCACTGCTCCCAGAACCCGGCGATCGCGGCCGAGAGTTCGGGCGCCTGCGGCTGCCAGGGCGCCCCGAAGCTCGGTGCGAGGTGGTTGAGGTCGGCGAAGACGCGCAGCGCAGCGGTCGTCGCGGCATCCTCGTTCGCGACGTATCGAAGCGCCTGCGACCAGTTGGCGCCCGCGTCGTACGCCTCGTCGTTCCAGGTGAAGTCGGCGACGCCGAAGATCGCGATCTTGCTGGCCGCGGCTTGGTTCATCGGGTTCGAGACGATGCCCGAGAGGTACTCGCCGAGGCCGGCTTCGCGCTTGTCGTAGGGCGCGAGCAGCAGGCGGCCGGAGGTGTTGCCGTAGTCGTTGACGGGGTAGTTGTCCCAGAGGAAGGTCGGCCCGCCGAAGACGGTCGCGGCCTTCTGCGCCTGGGCGACGGTCACCGACTGCGGCACGACGCCCTCACCGGTCCACATCACGATGACGTCCTCGTCCATGCCGCGCAGCGCGCTCTTGTAGCCCGAATCGGTCGTGTTGTAGTACTCGGTGGGCACCATCTGCAGCGGGTACGCGCCCTCGTGCGTCTCGATGAACTCCCGTTGCACGCGGTCGAGGAAGGTCGCTTGCGCGATGCCCGCGGTGCGCCCGCTCGGCGCGCCGAACGCGGTGCGGTCGCCGTCGCAGTGCCAGCGGCCGTAGTCGATGTCGTCGAGCGGGATGTTGAATGCCCGCACGCCGAGGTCGTACATCTGCTGCAGTTTCGAGGTGAGCGCCTGGTAGTCGGCGTCGCTCGAGTAGCAGACGGTGTTGCCGGGGGAGAGGGCGAACGTGAAGCGCACGTGGTTCGCCGTCGCCGTCGTCACGAGGTCGCCGAGCTCGGCGAGCTTGTCGGCGGGGTACGGCTCGCGCCAGCGGTCGCGGTGGTACGGGTCGTCCTTCGGCGCGTAGACGTAGGTGTTCGCCTTGACGTCGCCGTAGAACTCGAGCTGGTCGACGCGTTCCTCGTGGGTCCACGGGTTGCCGTAGAAGCCCTCGATCGTGCCGCGCAGCGGCATCGACGGGTAGTCGCTGACCGAGGCGCCCGCGATGCGGTAGCCGCCGTCGTCCTTCGGCACGAACAGCTGGTCGAGGGTCTTGACCGCGTAGTACTGGCCCGCGCCGTCGACACCGCCGAGCGCGATCGTGCCCAGGGGTCCCTTCGAGGCGTCGGCCCGCAGTGCGTAGCCCTCGGCGTGGTCGGGGACATCCGTCTCGCCGAGCGCCGCCGCGATGTCGGCCCGCGACGCCGCACCCAGCGTGATGGTGAGCGGCGCGGTGCCCGTCGCCTTTACGCGCTCGTCGATGCGGTCGACGCCGTGCTCGCCCAGGGTCTCGCGCAGCTCGGCGAGGGCCGCCGCATCGGTGCCGTCGTCGACGACGATCTCGACGCGGCCCGGCACGTTGATGTCGCCGCCGGCGCGGTCGATCCACTGCGGAGTCGGGCTCACAGCGGGGAGCGGCCCCGCGGGCGGGGCCGCTGCTGCCGGAAGCGGCACGAGCACCCCCGCCAGGGCGACGGCGCAGACTCCCGCCGTCGCGAGCGTCCTACGAATTGATTGCATCATTGCCTCCAACGTCTCGACGATCCTGTTCATCGCCTGAGCAGCGGAGGTCTCGTCGCACGCCGACGGCACGCAGCACAGCACATGGCGGTAGGGCGCGCAGACGGAGCCGGAGTCGCGCGGCCTATCCCGACCGCGGGACTCGCGCGACGGGGAGATCCCGCGCCTTCAGGCCCACTTTAGTAACTCAGTAAACTAAGTTGATCTCGAACCTATGCGATCGCCGCGAGGGGCGTCAAGGGGCCGTCCCGAATTCGGCCGCTACCGCGGCGCGACTGCTTCCTCGGCGTCGTCGGACTCGATCGGCATCGCCGCGATGTCACAACCGCGCCGCGCGCGGTGTCTGCATGTCGACGGGTCATCCGGAAACCGAACCCGGGCCGTCGACGATCGCAGGAGGACACGATGACCACCCAGACACGCATCCCGCCCACCGAGCTCACCGGAATCTTCGGGGCGGTCGTGAAGGTCGCCGCCCGCCGGATGGTCGGCCGCGTGCCGGACTCGATGGGCGTGCTCGCGCACCACCCCGCCCTCATGCGGGCGTCGATGGGCATCGGCCGCAAGATCGAGGGGCTGCACGAGCTCGACCGCAATCTCGCGTCGTACGCCGTGATGGCGACGGCGGCGTTCGTCGGCTGCAGCTGGTGCCTCGACTTCAACTACTACAAGGCGCACAACGAGGGCCTCGACGAAGCGAAGGCGCGGCAGGTGCCGAACTGGCGCGAGGCACGCGTCTTCACACCCCTCGAACGCCACGTCATGGACTACGCCGAAGCGATGAGCCAGACCCCGCCGGCCGTCACCGACGAGCTGTCGGCTGCGCTGCTCGATGAACTCGGGGCGGCCGCCCTCATCGAGCTCACCGCCAAGGTCGCGTTCATGAACATGAGCGCGCGCATGAACCTGGCGCTCGGCATCCATTCCGAGGGCTACGCCGATGCGTGCGAGCTGCCGCCGCTCGTCACCCGGGCGTCTACGACGGCGGATGTCCCAACCGAGGCCCCGGCCGGAGTCGTAGGCTCGGCGTCATGACCGACGACCCGTTCGTCACCCACCGTGGCCTGCTCTTCACGGTCGCGTACGAGATGCTCGGCTCCGCGGCCGACGCCGAGGACGTGCTGCAGGAGTCCTGGCTGCGCTGGGATCAGGTCGACCGCAGCGAGGTGCGCGATCCGCGCGCGTACCTCGTGCGCGTCGTGACCCGGCAGGCCCTCAACCATCTGCGGGCGCTGGCGCGGCGGCGCGAGTCGTACGTGGGGGAGTGGCTTCCCGAGCCGCTGCTCACGAGTCCGGATGTCGCAGACGACGTCGAGCTCGCCGACAGCGTCTCGATCGCGATGCTGACCGTGCTCGAGACGCTCGGCCCTACCGAGCGCGCGGTGTTCGTGCTGCGCGAGGTGTTCGACGTGCCGTACAACGAAATCGCCGAGGCGGTCGACAAGTCGCCCGCGGCCGTGCGGCAGATCGCCCACCGCGCGAAGGAGCACGTCGCCGCCCGGCGCCCGCGCGTCGCGGTCGACCCCGCCGAGCAGGAGGCGGTCGTCGCGAGATTCCTCACGGCGGTCAACTCGGGCGACCTGCAGGGGCTGATGGACGTGCTCGCACCCGATGTCGTCTCCGTCGCCGACAGCGGCGGACTCGTGCGCGGTGCCGCGCGGCGCCCGATCCTCGGCGCCGACAAGATCGCCCGCTACCTGCTCGGCGGGCTCGCGAAGGCCCGCGTGGCGTTCGAGGCGAAGCCGACGTGGGTGAACGGCCACCCGGCGATCCGCGGCGAGGTCGACGGCGAGCTGGCCGGTGCGATCTGCTTCGAGATCGAGGGCGGACGGATCACGCGGATCTTCTCGATCGCCAACCCGAACAAGCTCGGCCGGCTCGACGAGGCGACGGAGTTGGTGCGATGACCCCGTCGGTCGAGTAGCGCCGTCGCGAAGCGGCGACGCCTCCCGTCGGTCGAGTAGCGCCGACGCGAAGCGGCGACGCGTATCGAGACCCGTCAGCGCCCGGATATCGGCTCGAACCAGCGGGCACAATTGGGGCATGGTCGAGATCTCCGACGACGACTTCGAGCGCATGGTCGCCGAGGAGTTCGACGCGCTCCCCGACGACATGGTGCGTGGGCTCGAGAACGTCGGGATCGTCGTCGAGAACCAACCGGTGGGCGAGCGGCCGCGGCTGTTCGGGCAGTACCGCGGGCATCCCCTGACCACGCGCGGGGTCTATGGCTTCGGAGAGCTTCCCGATCGGATCACGCTGTTCAAGAACAACCTTCAGGATCACAGCGCCGACCTCGACGCGCTGCGTGCGCGGGTGCACATCACGCTCGTGCACGAGATCGGTCACTACTTCGGGCTGGACGACGCTCGGCTCCGCGAGCTCGGTTGGGCGTAGGGCGCCGCATTGCGCGGGCTCCTCTCAGCGCTCGCCGCGATGCCGTGGCGGTGATCAGGCCGGGTCGATGCGCAGTACCGGCGCCGACTCGCCGATGGTGAGGTCGTCGATGACGCGGATGCCGCGCGCGAGGTCATCGACGGCCCCGATCACGGTGCCGAACCGCTCGCGATCGCCGCACACCGCCGTCACGCTCACGAAGTGCGTGCCGAGGTCCCACGTGTACGTGGCGAACGGCGGGCGACCGCCGGGCGGAAGCGGCATGACGAGCTTCTCGCCGAGGCCGAGGTAGGTGCCACGGAACTCCTCGGTGTCGTCATACTCGATCGGCATCGATGCACGGGCGACCCGCAACTGCGGTGTCGCGGTCTGCACCTGGGCCATCGCCACGACCAACTCGGGGTCGGCCTTCCAGACCCACACGAGCACCCGGCCGGCCGCCCTGCGCATCAGGAACGGAACGGCCTGACTCATCGCCCAGGCGGTGAAGCCGCCGCCCGCGCTCGACGGCGCTGCGTCGGGGCCCTTGGCCTGCGCCAGCAGCATCCCGATCGCCGCCTTTCGGTGGCGGCGACCGCGGAATCCGAGGGAGTCCGTGACGGGTACCCACTTGGATCGATCGGGCTCTGCGTGGAGTCGGGGCACCCTTCCAGCCTACGAGCCAGTGTGGCGTAGTAGGACGACGGATGCCGCTCGCTACACGTGTCCGATGCCGAAGTTCCACGGCGCGAACACCGTGTTCGACGCGCCTTCCCACTCCCACGTGTTGACCGCGACCGAGTACGCGTTCTCGTACTCGGTGTACGACTGCTGCTCGCCGATCGGCTCGCCGGTCTCGACCCGCACGTGGTCGAAGCCGTTGTCGTACCACGGCTCGCCCAACTCGGCGGCGAGCGCCTGCGCGTCGCCGCCCGGCTGGAATCCGTTGACCGTGCGCACGGCCACGCCGTCGCCGACCGTCGGCGCTCTGAAGTGCACGCTCACGTTCATGTCCACCTCGCCGTAGTTCGCGCCGCTGTCGGTCGGGACGTCGTCTTCGTGATCGTCGGTGACCCGCACGCCATCCCAGTCATACTCGGTTCTCGGTGGGGTCTCCATGCTCGCACCGTGCTCGCTCAGGGTGGGTTCTGCGCCGAGCACCGTCGACAGCGTGTCGATGAACTCGGCGCTCTCGGCGTCGTAGGAGAGCGTCGTGACGACGGCTCCGGCGGCGTCGAGGAGGTCCAAGTGCTCTGGCCGAACCACGATCGCCGAGACCGTGGTGAGCGGGTCGACTGGCTCGGGAGTCGACGTCGGAGTCATCGATGCGACCGCCTCGGGCGACGGTGTGGGCACCGGGGCCGTGCCGAACGTGCACCCCGTCAGCGCGAGAGCGGCGGCGACCGAGACGATTAGGGCGGAGCGGCGGGTGGCGACGTTCATGGGGCTCCACTTCGGGCGGTCAGCGACACTGGTCGCCACACTCTATGGCCTCTCCCCGCCTCCGCAGTTCCGGGCTGGCCCTGATGCGCCACGCGAGCTCCGCTCACCGCGGCCCGCGGCGGAACACTCCGGCGAACAGGGCGTGCAAGAGCGGGATCACCGACACCGCGATCAGCGCGACGCCCCACACCGGCTCGTCGGGGCGAAGCTGGATTCCGCCGATGAACAGGCCGACGAACAGCACCGCCGAGACGATCCGTTGGGCCGTACGCTCGAGCCGCGCCATCCGCTGCTCGAGCCGCGGCGAGTTCGCGACGAGGCGCCCCTCCTCGATGCGGTCGGCGAGCGCATCGAGGCGCTGCGGCAGCCGCGCGACCGTGGCTGCGACCGACAGCGCCTGCTGCCCGAGCGCCTGCACGAAGTTGCCGCGCTCGTCGCGCAGCAGTTGCGCGGCGTAGGGCTCGACGGCGTCCCACATGTTGAAGTCGGGGTCGAGCGAGCTGCACATGCCCGACGTGAGCGACATCGCCCGGATGACGAGCAGGAAGTTCTCGGGCAGCTGGAACGGCAGCGCCCGCATCACCTCGCCGAACTCGATCGCGAAGCTGCGCAGCTCGCGCTCGTCGATCTGCCGCACCTCGGCGAGGCCCATGCCTCCGAAGCGCGCGAACAGCTCGGTCATCGCTCGCTCGAGCTCCGCCGTATCGGCCGACGGCAGCAGAATGCCGACACCGCGGATGCTGTCGACCAGGCGTTTGCCGTCGCGCGCAGCGATCGCGAGGATGACCTGCTGAAGGCCGCGGCGCAGCCCGTCGGGCACTTCGCCCATCATGCCGAAGTCGATGAAGGTGAGCCGGTACGCCGGCGATGCGGCATCCGTCACCGTCGAAGAAGCCCGCGGCGCGGCATCCGTCACCTGTTCGACCGGCGTGATGAAGATGTTGCCGGGGTGCGGGTCGGCGTGGAAGAAGCCGTCGCGGAAGAGCTGGTCGAACATGACGGCCGCGAACTGCTTCGCCACCGCCTTCGGGTCGATGCCCGCCGCCACCAGGGACTCGCGGTCGTTGATCTTGATCGCCGTCACGTCGGCGAGCGTCAGCACGCGCCGCGTCGTGCGCTCCCAGACGACTTCGGGCGCGGCGACCCGCGGGTCGTGTGCGAAGCTCGCGGCGAACCGCTCGGCGTAGCCGGCTTCCTGCAGGTAGTCGATCTCCTCGAGGCTCGTGGCGGCGAACTCCTCGACGAGGGACGGGACGTCAACGTGGCTCGCGACGAATCTCACGCGGCTGAGCCATCCGGCGACGCGGCGCAGCGCCGCCAGGTCGACGTCGACGATCGTCTCGATGCCCGGTCGCTGCACCTTGACGACGGCCTCGTCGTACCCCATGTCGGCGGCGTCGATCGGCGAGAGCCGGGCGCGGTGCGCTTGACCGAGGGATGCCGCGGCCAGCGGTGTCGGGTCGAACCACGCGTACGCGCGCTCGAGCGGAACGCCCAGCTCGGCCTCCGCGAGCCGTTGGATCGCGTGGAACGGCACGGGCGGCACTTCGTCTTGGAGCCCGGCGAGCTCGCGCGTGATCTCGGGCGGCAGCACGTCGAGTCGCGACGAGAGGTATTGGCCGACCTTGATCATGAGGCCGCCGAGGTCAACGGCGAGCACGTGGAAGCGCTGGGCGATGCGAGTCAGCCGCGCTTCCCGCCCGCGTGCCGCGACCTTCGCCAGTCCGAGGCGGGGCAGCACGAGCTCGAACCACCAGATCTGCACGATGTGTCGCGCGGCGAACCGCAGGATCCGCCGGTAGCGGGCGCGCGTGTTGCCGACATCGGGCGTCGAGTCTCCTGGACCCCGACGTTCCGAGGGCACCGGGGTCAGTCCTGGGCGAGGATCGAGTAGAGCTTCCGACGCGCCTCGTCGAGCACGTCGACCGCCTGCTTGATCTGCTCGGGAGTGCCCGTGCGCCCGACCTGCGCCGCCGCCTGTGCGAGCTCGATGCCGGCCTTCGGGAGCGCCCCGATCGTGCCGGAGTCGCGTTCGCTCGAGGTCTGCCAGGGCGCGGGACGATCAGCGGATGCCTCGGCCTCGGCCCGCCCCGCTTCGGTCAGCGAGTAGGTCTTGCGGCCGTCCGCCTCCTCGGCGCTGATGAGCCCTTCGTCGGCGAGCAGCTGCAGCGTCGGATAGACCGAGCCCGCGCTCGGCTTCCAGGCACCGCCGCTGCGCTCGGCGATCTCGCTGATGATCTGGTAGCCGTGCATCGGCCGCTCGGCAAGCAGCGCGAGCACCGCCGCGCGGACGTCACCGCGACCCATCCGCGGCGCGACCTTCTGCTCGAACATCCCGCGAAGCCCTTCCATGGCCTCCCAGAATCCCGGACCTGAGCGGCCTTGCCCCCATCCGCCCGAGGGACCGGTGAAGCCCTCGCCCATGTACGAACCGCTCATGATGACCTCCCTGAAACGGGCCCTGGTCGGGTCTCGACGATATATCAACGATATATCGTTCGGCTGCGGAGGGGTAGACCGTGAGCCCGCGTCTACCTGAGGACGTCAGGCGTGTCTGGTGTGCCGGACTGGAGGATTGCGTAGCCGAGGCCCGAGTTGCGGATGATCGCCGTCGCCGGGAGGCTGCGGACGACCGTGAGCACGAGGAGAACTTGCAGATGCTCCGCGAGGCCGGCGCCCCAGTGGTCCGGTACGCCGAGTACTCCGGGGCGCCCGGAACGTGGGCGGTCGACGAGGACGGCAACCCCGCTCGCGCTGCAGTAGGGGAGAGACTGCAATGGAGCGATCCGAGTCCGAGGCAGCTCGTCGCGAAGTGCTGGACGACACGAGGCACTCGATCGAGATGGATGGCGGCCGCGTGTCGGCCGACACGCGGCCCTGTACGAGCGCTGGGCCGCCCGCGAGATCTCGCTCGAGGAGAAGCTCGACGAGGTGCACCGGCTCTACCCGAGCTCGGCGCGCGGCGCCACCCGCTGATGGGACGGCGGCCGCGGGGCGGCCAGTAGTCTCTCGGGGTGACGACCGACCTGGACTGGCAGACGGTGCCCGTGGGCGCCAATGATCTTCACCTCGTCGACGCGACGGTGCAGCGCATCGCCATCGCGCTCGGGCGGCTCATCGCCGGCATCCGTGCGAACGGCCCCGGCGAAGGATCGCGTGCCGCGGCCGACCTTGCCTCACCGCTCAACATCCAGAGCTCCGACGGCAGCACCCACCTCGCGCATGCGCAGGCCTCTGCGTGGATCGCCTGCCTCGCCGGCGCCGATCACATGCTCGCATTCGCTGCCGGCATCCGGGACGGCCGCACGGTGTCGAACTGGACGCTGGCGCGCGGCGCGCTCGAGGCGTTCGCCCGGGCACGTTACCTCCTCGGCGCCGAGGGCGATGACACCGGCGCCCTCCTCGGCCGGAGCATCGCGCTCGCCCGCGCCGAGATGCGATACGCCACCGAGCCTGGTCAGATGGCAACCCGGGAGGGCGGCCCGCTGGACGTCGACGAGTACCGGGCCCAGCTCACTAGGATGCTCGCCGAGCTGGAGGTCGACGAGCCGAAAGCACCAGGTGCCACCAAGCTCACCACCGACCTCCTCGACGAGACCGCCCCCGACGCTGGAGGGCGCCGCCGCTACTCGCAGCTCTCGGCGGCCGCGCACGCAGAATCGGCCGGCATCCAGATGTTCATGACCGCCGAGCAGGACGCACTCTCGATGTCGAGGCCCCTCGTCCTCGAAGTCACCCATATGCAGACGGCCTGCTGCCTCTTCCTCGGCGACATCCTCGTGGCGTACTTCACCCCCGACCCTGACGTCACGAAACGATGGGAGGGCGAGCGCAACGCCGTGCTCCGCGACACCTGGGAGCACGCCGGCGTAACCATCGACGAGCATGGTCGGCCGGTCTACCCCGACCATGTCGAGGCCGCCGAGAACTGAGGATCTACGAAGATCATTCCCCGTCTAGGTATTCACTAGACGGGGGTAGATTCCACTAGATTCCGCCCCTGTCGCCAAGGTCGAGGCCCGAGGATGGAGCGCATGACGGAGCGACGACCTACGACGCGACGGCCCGACGCGATGGGCAGTGGTGGCTCGTCCAGGTGCCGGAGCTCGGTCGGGCAGGCCAGCGGCGTCGCCGAGGTCGGGGAAGTCGCCCGCGAAATCATCGGGCTCTCGACCGCCCCGCCGGCTTGATCCAGGTCGCAGTACGCGGCGGGGACTCGCCGAGCGCGATCGCCTACCAGTTCGCCGACGGCGGGCTCACCGCCGAGGAGACCATCGAACTGCTCGGACTCTGGCCCTACACCCCGGCCAGCGAAGCAAACCACGACCGTGCGTTCCGAGGAAGTACGGCGAGCTCGCGCAACTCGACTGAGCGAAGCGGCCGCGCCGGGGGCAGTCTGAGCGTTGGCGCGGGTTGGTGGGTACCGTGGACGCACTAGCCCCGGAGGAGCAGCATGTCACTCGAGTCCCGCCTCGGCGTTACGCCTCGTCAGCACGACCGGACGGTCGTCGAGCACGCACCCCAGCTCGTGCGTCTATTTCTCAGGGAGCACCTCGCCGAGAAGCTGGGGCCGAAGGGCGCGCTCACCTTGGTCGGCGCTGAGCTCGACGAGGACACGAGCAACTACACCAGCCCGACCTGGGTGAGCGGCAGGCTCGACGAGCTGATACCCCAACTGGACTGGCTGAGCGTGTACCGGCTGCTAGAGCAGGAGGCCCCGAAGGGCGAGACGAAGCGGGCCTGGTACGACCAGAAGGTGAACGAGGTGTTCGCGCGGGCCCGGGTCGCCTACGAGATGGTGAACGGGCATCTGCAGCGCCTCGACGAGACCGGCGCCGAGTTCGACGTCGCCGGCGACGAGCGGGACGCGCTCGAGGTGATGATCGGCCGGTACCGACCAGCCCGCGAGGAGTACCTGCGGGCGGTGCAGGCTCTCGACGCGTTCCCCGTCAGGCCGAAGGACGCGATCAGGGAGTCGGTGAACGCGCTCGAGGCGGTCTTGAAGATCATCACCGGCCGCGACAGCGTCTCGCTCGGAGATGCGGCGTCGGATCTGGTTCGTGACTCGACCCCGTGGCGCAACGCGCTCGGCGCCTCGTTGAAGTCGCTCTACGGCTACGTGTCGAAGGTGCCCGGGGCGCGGCATTCGCAGTACATCGACGCGGAGGTCACGACCGCGGAGGCCGCGCTCGTCGTCCGCATCTGCGGGGCGGCCATCGTGTACTTCATCGACCAGCACGGCAACGCGAGCGGGCGCGAGTAGATCTCTGCTCGGCACCGCGGAGCCGTTGTCGGGTCACCGGCCAGTTCGGACCTTTCGGATGTTCTCCGGCTCTGCGTAGGAGCACGGCCGTGACTGCATGTGCACGCGTATCGGTGGCCCCGGCTCCCCGAAATGACCTCCCGGACGGCGATCCAGTCCATGTGGTGCTCGCGGTGGTGGAAGTCGACGATTTCGCGCATGTCGACCTTGATCTCGGTCCCCGGGTTCCAGGGTCTCGTCCGTCAGGCGTCCTCTCCGAAGGGTCTGGGTGCTTCCCCCGCTGGCAGGCTTGGTCGTCGATCTCGCGGTTGATACCCGCGCAGCGCGCGACGACTCCGTGCCCCTCGAACGCTCGGGCGAGCGCGTCGACGAAACTGGTGTCGACGTGCAGCGAGAGATGACGACGGATGCCTCGGGCCCGAGCCGTTCGGCCACGTGGCGTCCGAAGAATCCGGTGCCGCCGGGTCGCTGTGTTTGGGTGTGTGGGGTCACGAAAGTGGATCTAGGTGCCGGCGGGTTCACCCACCAATGCACATGAGATAGCTTCGTTGAAGCTCTGTCCGCGACATCGCGGGAGTATGTCGAATCATGTGTTGTCGGGACAGTAGATGGGGGATGTGATGGCAATCGCCGTCGTGCTGGATTCTTTCCGATGGTCGACGCGCTCCTCTGCGGAAGCGGCGTTTCGTGCAATTCTCAGGGACTCGGGTTACGAGTTGAATGCACCGATAGACAGCCCTGAACATGATCAGATGCTGCGCGAGCTCCTCGAACGTCATCCGGATCACGCCGAGAAGATCGGTGGCGGAGTCGAGTTCTTTTACGTAGGTCTCACTAAGGACGGCGGCAGATCATACGTCCGGAGCGATGCTCGGGGAATCTGGATCCGACGAACGGATGGGTCAACCGTGGACTTCAGCTATCGGACAGCAATCTACGCGCATTCGCACAAGTCGGATGTGAAGGAAGCGATGAGAGGCGCGGTGGAAGGTCGACGCATCGAGTACCGCGACCGTCGCTTCGCAACGTCTAGTCCGACGGTCAGCGATTCGAGCGGCCTTCCTTTCGCGGATGAACATGAAGCGCGCGTGATCTACGAGAACCCCACGTGGGCACAGTTGACGTACGCCTTCGCCGCACGCGAAGGCGGCTGGGACGCAATAGCCGTCACGTCGGGCGATGGGAGAACGGCGATTGGCACTGCTTTTCGCGACGCAGACGTGATGGGTCGGTGGCGGGACTTTTACGACAAGCTTGCCCAGCCGCTACTGGTTGCCGCCCACGAGGCGGCACGGCGACCGCGTTCAGACGAGCGAGCGTGGCTGCCGCCGTGTTGACCTCACCTTCGTAGTCCTCGCAGGGACTTATGCCACAAAACCCCCCAGCGCGCGACGAACATCGCTTCTCACAAGCTCGGGTAGGTCAATCTCGTCGAGATCGCGAGTGTGCAACCACTCCGCGAGCTGCGCCGGACTCAGATCGTCTGCAGCAATATGCTCTGCAAGCGCGACCGCGGACGTCCGGCTGATGCCGATTGCCAGGGCAGAGACCTCCGTGCCGCGAGACACCCCGAGTTCAAGCATCATCGCGATATCTGGGAGTTCGAGATCGGTCGTTGTGCCACTTGCTTGGAGAAGATCCATGAAGCAGGACAAGAAGAGGGGCGCTTCGAACCGTGCGTACTGCTCGACGTCGCTCATCACGTCTCGGATTGTTCGGGGGAGACTGAAATTCGGCTTGTTGGAGCGCTCCCAACGCACCCGTTCGTCGATTAGCACGGGAAGAGGGCGCCCGCGCATCCAATAGACGAGAAGGATCGCTAGCTGCATGTGTCGCCCAGTGTGTGCGCCGAAGGTGCCGCCGAGGTGCTGATCAACCAGGGACAGTGCCGTCGCGATCTTTCCGGCCGATTCGGCTGCTTCAGGTTGTGGAATCGCGTATGCATCGCCCACTCCTGAGGCCTCAAAGAACTTGAGTAGACGGTTCATGCCGCGAGGGTCGATGCCGGCATGCCGTTGAACAAGTTGGCTCGGCACCGTAATGTCGCCGAGCGCCTTCCTCATGCGTTCGGCCAGTTCGTTCTGTTGGTCGGGATCCAGGCTCAGCCAGGGGAACGAATTTGCATCACTAGTTCGCGACGCGAGCAGGCTGAGCGTGCTCTCGAAAACTGCATGCTGGTCAGCCGGAATCTCGAGTTCGTCGCCGTTGATGAAACGAAGGAACTGCGGGAGATCCCTGCGCACAGCATCAGTCGCCCGCACAATTTTCTGACGATCGCGTCGAATCGGCGGGTGCTCCCAATCCTCTGCGTCGACACAGATGACGTTCCCCTGGAACTCCTTGCCCCATCGCCCCGCGCGGCCGGCAAGGTTCCAGAAATCGCTTGGCGGCATAGGACGGCCCCTGCCCTTGCGCGGTGCTCTAACGAAGATGTTCTGGCAGGGAAGATTCACGCCTTCAAGCAGCGTTGAGGTGCACACCAGAAACTGAATGCGCCCTGTCTTGAAGAGCGACTCGATTGCCTCCCTCAAGAGCAAAGGCATGTTCCCATAATGAAATGCGATTCCACGCTCCAGATAGGTGCGCAGAGAGTACTTAGGGTGGACGGTTCGCTCGACCAGCTCTCGGACGGCTTCGATGTCCTCGTGGAGAGCGGTCTGCGCTGGAAGGAGATCGAACAACTGGCTCGCGATCTTCTCTGCGTCCGCTTGTCCGTTCGCGTAGACGATGTTCGCCGAACTCGACGAGCCGAGCGCGGCTGCAACCAACGGCAGTCGCTTGCTGTCTGGTACGGGACGGGCCGAAATTGTGAATCCGCCGACTTCGCGAGATTCCCCTCCAGCCATTACAGATGCAATCCACTCACGCGGTTTGCCACGCACCTGCTGTGCATAGATCACGTTCTGGTTGACCGTCGGTGCAGAGTCAGAGATTACCGAAACTGTGCCAATGGCGTTTTCGACCAACAGCTCGGGATTGGCCGCCATCGGGCTTGCAAACATCACTTGCGCATCCGGGTTGCGCCTCGTGGCATCGTCCAGTACGCGCTGGAGGAGGACCCCCCGCCGGCCGTCGCCGATCTTCTGTGCTTCATCCACGAAGATCAGGTCTGGGCGCAGGTCAGCGTTTTCCTGTTGCAACACATGGAGACGTTCTTGCGTCAGAACCAGAACGCGTCGCTGGCTTTGCTTGATCCTTTCGTCCCAAGGCAGCTCGAACACGTCAAACAAGTTGGCGCCTTCCTCGCGGAGGTCGGCAGCTACCTCCTCAATCAACGCCCGGGTGGGCACGATATAGACACAGGTGAACACTGCCTGATTGGTGGATCGGTCCCGGAGCCACTGCTTCACTATGAAGGATTTTCCGGCCGAGGTTGGAGCCGTCGCGCTTACCCACTGAGATGTTTCGGCAGCCCTCCAGAACCTCGCTTGAAAGTCGTTCGCGTGTAGAACTTCACCAGACGCTAGGGGAACTGTCAGCTCCATGTGTGTTCGAAATGCGTCGATTTCGGCCCAAGTTGAATAGACAGGCGCGTTCGGCGCTAGCAGGCCGCGCTGGATTGCCAACTCCACCGAGCGCGAATTACCGAGCCTTTGGAGCAGGATCCGCCCCGCCTCCCGTTGCAGAAGAGTGGAATCGGTGGCTTGCACGCACCCCTGCGCAATGCGCAATGCGCCATCCAGGAGCGACTCGGGTGCTCCACGCTCCACGAGGGACGCAGCCAGGAGCGCGGCACTCCATTCGACCGGATCCTCGCGAGCGACCGAGATTGCCGGAAGCGAAAGCGCCACGGACTGAAGGGTGAGCACGTTGACGGCGTTTCGGAATGCTCGCAGCTCTCCGACCTCGCGCCAGTAGTCGTCAGCGTCCATCGATCTTCAAAGCAAGACGGATACTCTCGCGAAACTTTGCGGATGATGGCATGGGGACGCAGAAGACTTCGAGATCGAACTGCGCAATTTCTTTGTTCTTTATCTTCTTGCCAATCGACTCGGCCCAGTTCGTCATCTGGGTAACAGTAGAGGCGAGCACCGACATGTCATCTGGATCGAGCGGGTGCTGGTAGTCGTCATGTGTGTATGCGATCAGACAAGCACCACGGGCCTCCAGATGTAGTCGCTCTTTTTCGCCCTCCGTGAAGTACTTGACGAGTCGCAACGACAGTTCTCTGGATCCGATGTCGAGATGATCGCGGACGAGGAGAAGATCCTCTTGCAAGTTGCCGAAACCTTCGTCAAGGAGGAAACCAGAGATGCCCGCCATGCAGTCTCGCGCAGCACCATCAAAACTGTCGTACACCTTCGCCTCGCCCCAATAAACAGCGAGATTGCCATTCCGCCCAGGTCCAAGATGCACACCATCCGCACCATTGAAATGCATCTGGCTATCGGTCTTGAGTGCCATCTTCGAAAGAACCTGCGGGAGTTTGAGCCCGATCTCCATCAGGAAGTAGAGAAGCAGCTCGCCGCCTTCGCCTGACTTCTCTAAGCGCGTGAAGCGCGAGAGCGCTTCATTGTGGAGCGCGACGAGCTTGCTCGTTGATTGCGTCTCGATGAAGTAGTCCTGAGCCTCCTGGATGCGTGTCCGGGGGATGCAGTAGTCGAGCACTAGTTCGGAGAGCCGCTTCGCAAGGGCATCTACCCGAGGGCGCCCGTTTCCGTCGAATGCAATCCAGTGTGTGTGGAGTCGAGTGCGCGTGTTTTCGAGCACCTTTGCCTCACCGACAGTGATGAGGTAGTTTCCAATTCCGTCCGGACCAGGGCGCGCGACAGCGGCGAGTTCTTGGGCCCAGCGAATCGCGCTCGCTGACTGGTCGTCCATCGAGCAGATCCTACGAGCCGCATAGGAACATGGGCCCACGAGCCGCGCAGACGGGACCGAATCACCCCCGAAGTGGGGTAGAAGGCTCGACGGGCCCGCGAGCATGCAATCCTCGTTCAAATGGCCGCGGGGGAGCTGCTACAACTAACGCGCCCTTTGATTGCCGACGGGAATACCCGCGCTCCCTCCGCGTTGAACTTGAGCGTACCCAACTCAAGTTCCCAGGAGGATTGGTGCCCGAAGACTTCAACCCCGAAGCCGGCGCGAGCTCGTTCGACGAGTTCCTGTCCCGGTACCTTGCGGGTGAGCAGGCGCGTCAGGCTCGGTCGATCGACCTCAGCCGGTTCCTGACCGCCCGCACGCAAGGCATCCTGCAGCAGGCAGGACGCTTCGCGCTCGAGCGCGGCCAGACCGAGCTCGACGCCCTGCACATCCTGCGCGTCATCGTCGAAGACGAGGCCGTGAAGCAGGCGATCGAGCGCATCGGCGTCGCCCCCGAGCGCATCATCACCGCGACGGAGGCGCGCCTGCCCGCCGCCGGTGAGACGGCCGACATCAATTCGGCCACGATCACCCCAAGCGCGAGCCGCGCGCTGTTCCACAGCTACCAGGTGGCGCGCTCGTCCGGATCGACCTACATCGACCCCGAGCACCTCTTCTTCGCGCTCGTGCTGGGGCAGGATGCCCCTGCCGGGCAGGTGCTCGCGCGCGCCGGGGTCACCGCCGAGGCCCTCACGCAAGGCCTGCGGGAGACGGTTGACGCAGGCGAATTTCGAGACGGCGCTGGCGCGCCTCCTCAATCCACCAAAACCCCGATGCTCGACAAGTTCGGCACCGACCTCACGGCGCTCGCCGAGAACGGCGAGCTCGACCCCGTGGTCGGACGCGTCGACGAGATCGAGCAGACCATCGAGATCCTCAGCCGCCGCACCAAGAACAACCCGGTGCTGATCGGCGAGGCAGGCGTCGGCAAGACCGCGATCGTCGAAGGCCTCGCCCGCGCGATCGTCGAGGAGTCGGTGCCCGAGGCACTGCTCGGCAAGCGAGTGATCTCACTCGACCTGCCCGGCATGCTCGCCGGCACCCGCTACCGCGGTGACTTCGAGGAGCGCCTCACGAAGACCATGGAGGAGATCGCCGCCAACAAGGGCGAGTTCATCGTGTTCATCGATGAGATCCACACCGTGGTCGGTGCGGGCGGCTCGGGCGACGGCGGCACCGACGCGGGCAACATCCTGAAGCCGCGCCTCGCGCGCGGCGAGCTGCACCTCGTGGGTGCGACCACGCTCAAGGAGTACCGCGTCATCGAGAAGGACCCCGCGCTCGAGCGCCGGTTCCAGCCGGTGAAGGTCGGCGAGCCGAGCATCGAAGACGCCGTGCTGATCCTGCACGGCCTGAAGTCGGCTTACGAGGAGCACCACGGCGTCGAGTACACGGATGCCGCGTTGCGAGCCTCCGTCGAGCTCAGCGCCCGCTACCTCACCGACCGCGTGCTGCCCGACAAGGCCATCGACCTCATCGACCAGGCCGGGGCGCGACTGCGCCTGCGGCTCGGCGTGAAGGTCGACGTGTCGGCCCTCATCGAGCGTCTCGCGACCCTCGAGGCCGACAAGAACGCCGCCGTCGGCGCCGAGCACTACGAAGAGGCCTCGCGCATCCGCGACGAGATCTCGAAGGTGCAGGCGAAGCTCGACGAGGCCACCGTCGCCGGTCGAGTAGGCGCGCCAGCGCCGTATCGAGACCAGGACACTGAGGGTCTCGATACGGGCGCTTCGCGTCCTACTCGACCGGCGGAAGCCGTCATCGACGAGGCCGAGATCGCCGCGGTGATCTCGCGGGCCACCGGCATTCCGGTGAACCGCCTCACCGAGAGTGAGCGCGAGCGCCTCGGCGACCTCGAGGGCGAGCTGCACGCGCGCGTCATCGGCCAGGACGACGCGGTCACCGCGGTCGCGAAGGCCGTGCGCCGCAGCCGCACCGGCATGGGCGACGCCAAGCGTCCGGTCGGATCGTTCCTGTTCCTCGGGCCGACGGGTGTCGGCAAGACCGAGCTGGCGCGTGCGCTGGCGTCGTCGCTCTTCGACGACGAGCAGGCGATCGTGCGGTTCGACATGAGCGAGTTCGGCGAGCGGCACACCGTGTCACGCCTCGTCGGCGCCCCTCCCGGCTATGTCGGTTACGACGAGGCCGGGCAGCTCACGGAGCGCGTGCGGCGCAACCCGTACTCGATCGTGCTGTTCGACGAGATCGAGAAGGCGCACCCCGACGTGTTCAACCTGCTGCTGCAGGTGCTCGACGACGGGCGCCTCACCGACGGCCAGGGACGCACGGTCGACTTCCGCAACACGGTGATCGTGATGACCTCGAACCTCGGTTCGGAGTTCCTCGCGTCGCGCTCGGGCGCGCTCGGGTTCGTCGCGTCGATCGACGGCTCCGGCTTCTCGTCAGCCGACGACGTGCGCAACCGCGTCATGGGCAAGGTGCGCGAGGCCATGCGGCCCGAGTTCCTGAACCGCATCGACGAGATCGTGCTGTTCCAGAAGCTCGACCAGCCGCAGCTCGAGCAGATCGTTCGGCTCATGCTCGGGGCATCCGCCGCTCGCCTCGCGGCGCGCGAGGTCACCTTCGAGGTGACGGATGCCGCGGTGGCGCTCCTCGCGGAGCGCGGCTACGAGCCCGAGTACGGTGCCCGCCCGCTGCGTCGCGTGATCCAGCGCGAGATCGACGACCGCATCAGCGACCTGTTCGTCAGCGGTGCGCTCGGCGACGGGGAGGGCGTGCGAGTGGATGCCGCAGACGGCGAGTTCGTCGTCGTCCCGGTGCCGCGCGCCACAGTCTCGCTCGCCGCGTAGCCGTCGGTCGAGTAGGCGCGCCAGCGCCGTATCGAGACCCCGAACGCCCGGCCCTCAACGCGAGGGCCGGGCGTTCGACGTGCGAGCACAGTGGCGTCATTCCGCCTGATCTGATAGGAAATCTCATGTATCGCGCCCGCTCGACGGGCGCGGTGTCAATGGCGATACCGCGACCTGAAGGCAAGGAGTGCCCCACCATGCGAGCACGTGCACGTACCTCTCGTCTGGCTGCCATCGGCGCCATGATCGGCCTGGCGCTGGCCGCGACGACCGCCGTCGCGCCTGCGTCCGCGTCCGCGTCCGCGGCGAAGCCTCAGCCCTCCGGCCAGACCGCGACGGCCACCTCGACCTACACCTGCGCCCACTTCAACGGCCTCACCGTGACGGCCGACACGGTCAACCGCAGTTCCGTCAGCCTGAAGGCCGGCGAGGTGATCGGCGCGACCGTCTCTCCGGCGCGCGTCGGCGACGAGATCTTCTTGAGCGTCACCTCGGGCCTCAACTTCGTGTTCTACTCCGCCCCGGCGACATCCGGCCTGAAGTACACCGCCCCGTACGGCGGCACATTCAACCTCGGCTGGTCGCTCAAGACGTCCGGCACCCGGCCCTCGAGCCTCACGTGGACGTTCACGTGCTCGACCGGCGGCACGACCACCACCACCGACACCGACCGCGACGGCGTGGCGAACTCGGCCGACTCGTGCGCCGGCACCATCCTCCCCGACAGCGTGTCCCGCAAGGTCGCGGGCAAGTACTATGCCCTCTCGAGCGGTCGGTTCGTGGATGGCACCGGCAAGGCGTCGGGCCACACCGTGATCGACGCCGGCGGATGCTCGGCGAGCCAGATCGCGAGCGCGCTCGGGTTGAGCAAGCGCGAATCCCAGTCGGGCATCAGCCTCACCGTTCTGACGAACTGGGCTGCATCGCACTAGGCGGGGCGGCCGAGCGAGCCGCCGCAGCATCGATCCGCAACCCGCGTCCTTTGCCTTGCTCGCGTGAGAGAAACACCAGGAGTCTGCAGCTTCGCTCCGATTACCGGGCGCCACGCGTCGATGCGACTCACTCGCGCCGCCACCTGAACCCGCGTCACACCTTCGCCGCGGCGTATCCCAACGACCTCGCGATGCCCTCGGCGTACGGCGTTGGTGCGACGTCGAACGTGCGCTCGAATGCCGTCGAGTCGAAGTGATAGGGCGACGTGTACTGGTAGGCCATCTCGAGCGTCTCGCGGGCAGTGCTCGCGAACAGCCCGCCCAACCGCATCATGCCGTGTGACATGGTGCGATGCGCGAGTCGGCCACCCGACACGAGGGCGAGGTACTGTTCGCCCGTCAGGGCGGGCGCGGTCGGGAGGTGCCACGTAAGCCCGCGGGCACGGTCGTCGGTACCCAATACCGCCAGTCCCGCGCCGACATCGGGTGTATAGGTCATCGAGTGGGGCTGGTTCGCGCCGAACAACCACATCGGCGGCTTGCCGGCATCGGCCCGGTCGATCGCGAACAAGTTGAACACGCTCGTCGCCGCCCCGGGGCCGTAGAAGTCGGCTGACCGACCCACGGTGACCTCCAGCCCGTGTTCGTCGCGGGCGGCATCGAGCATGCGAAGCAGTTCGGCACGCAGCGCGCCCTTGCGGCTCGTCGGCCTGATCGGCGTCGACTCCGTCATCGGTGCGTCGGTGCGGCCGTACGCGTAGACGTTGTCGAAGTACACGAGGTGGGCGCCGGCCGCGAGGCATCCGTCGATCGCATTGCGCACGATGACCGGCCAATCTCGCCGCCACACCGTGGTCGAGTACGGCAGGCCGACCGTGAGGTAGGCGACGTCGGCGCCACGCAGTGCGTCGGTCGCGGATGTCGCATCGCGGAGGTCGGCCGCGACCCGGGTGATGCCCGGCTCCGACGGCGAGGGCGTGCGCGACACCGCCCGCACCTCTTGGTCGCCGGCGCGGAGGGCCGCGATCGTCTCGCGTCCGACGACGCCGTTGCCCCCGAGGACGACGTGGGTGGTCATGGCAGATCCTTTCGTTGCGTGGTGTGCGGGCTCGCTGCGTCGGAGGTGGGGAACAGCTCGGCCGTCGCCTCCTGGTGGGCGAGGCGCCGGAGCCCCGCGATGAGCGCGTCGCCCACCACGGTGCCGACGACCATCAACTCGGCGGTGAGCTCGGGGCTTTCGCGGCCGATCAGGGCCGAGAGATCGGCCCGTGCGATCTGGTCGGCCGCCGAGGCGTACGCGCCGAGGTACGAGTCGGACGGCTCGAAGCCGACCGCCGAGAAGTCGTCGAGCACACGCGCCGCGACGCCGAATCCCGGATTGTCGGGCGACGTGCGCCAGCCCTGTGCGTCGGCGAGTGCGGCCACCCGTGCTCGCGAGGTCTCGGATGCGTCGCCGTGCGCGCGACCGTCGGTCATCGCGTGCTGCGCGGCCGCGAACGTGTGGGCGATCGAGCTGTCCTCGGCGTCGAGCGTCGTGAGCACCCGCTTTGCGGCGGCGATCGACAACCCACCCGTCTCGAGCAAGGCGCGCACGAGGCGCACGCGTTGCACATGGGATTCGTCGTAATCGGTCTGGTTGCCACTCAGGCGATCGCCCTCGTGCACCAGCCCCTCACGCAGGTAGTACTTCAGGGTCGAGACGGGAGCGCCGCTTCGCCGGCTGAGTTCGGAGATCCGCATGCGCTGATAGTAGCACTATCGATAGTACTACTACCACTGCGGAACCTCGGGGCTTGCTCGGTGCAGAAGGTGCCATGATCGGCGGATGGCCCGCCCCGCGACATCCGGAACCGCGCTCGTCGTCGTGATCGACGTCGCCAACGTCATGGGCTGGCGGATCGAGCACCGGCGCCCGTCAGGGCGAGGGCGAGGGTGCGGATGCGCCATCCGTACCAGGCGATCGCGAGCGTCGTCACCGCGTAGATCGCAACGGCCTGCAGCGCGTAGGCGGGGTAATCGATGAGCCATCGCGCCTCCGACTCGTCGGTGCCGAAAGCCGGGTTGTCGCTCACCGATGGCACGACCGCGCCCACCCAGTACCCGACAGCCTGCCCTGCCGCGTAGATGAGCAGAGCGACGACGAGCGTCAACCACGCTTGCGCGGTTCGCACCCGCCACACCGCCCGCGTCGCCCGCAGTGCCGACCGAGCCGTCCATCGGTCGGCAACCGGCGCTGCGATCGCGCTCATCACGGGGGCGGCGATGAATGCCGCGACGAGGAGCGCGAGCAGAGCGAACATGCCGATCATGAGCAGCTGCCCGCTGCCCGCTCGACTGCGCATGAGCTCGGGAATGAGCAGCAACGCGAAGAGCGGAAGGCAGCCGACGATCGAGGCGAGCCAGGTTCGGAGGAAGGTGGCGAGAGGCATGCTGCGAATCTAAAGAGCACGTGCATCACCCGCCATCCAGATAACCCCCGTGACTCGTGCGCACCGCGTCATGGGCAAGGTGCGTGAGGCGATGCGCCGGCGCCCCGCGTTCCTGGGCCGCATCGATGAGATCGTGCTGTTCCAGAAGCTCGACCAGTCGCAGCTCGAGCAGATCGTGCGACTCATGCTCGGGGCATCCCCGCTCGCCTTGCGGCACGCGAGGTCGCCTTCGAGGTGACGGAATCGCCCGTCTCCGTCAATGGTCAACACATAGGCTGGTCGTGGCGGCAAAGGGGCGCCGCGCGTCGGCGGGAGGTCGGATGCTCGGGGTGTTGGCGACGTTGCCGGGGCTGGTCGACAAGCATCCGTTCCATGGCCGGCGACTGCGCGCGATTCGCAGCCGCGTCTACCGCAGAATCGTTGGCCTGCGCGCCGAGGTCGTACGCTCCCGAGAGCCGATCCGGTTCGCCGAACTCGACCATGGCGCATTCGAACCGATCCGCGCCGGCGCCCGCTTCGGCCAGACGCTCGAATGCGCGTGGCTGCACATCACGGGAGACGTGCCGGCGGCAACTGCAGATCCCGTCGTCATGCTCGGCATCCGCGGCGAAGGACTCGTCTACTCGTCCGACGGAACGATGCTCGACTCGATCAGCACGGTGTGGATCCAGGGCGATCTGCCGCACAGCGGCGGAAGGTTCCGGCCGGTTCCCCACGCTGACCTGTCGAGCGGCCGGGTGGACCTGTACGCCGACGTCGCGTTCAACGGCTTCCTGTTCCTCGGAGTCGGGCGCGGCGTGTACTTCGGCGCGCACCTCGCCAGGCGCGACGACGACGCATTCGGGCTCTACTACGACTACCTCGCGCTGTTCGCCCTGGCCGAGTCGACCGGTGATTCTCGGCTCGCGGCCGACCTGCACGCAGCGCTCGGCGAAGCGTTCTCCCGGTTCGCCAACGGAGACACCCGAGCCGCCCGCGTCCGGCTCGCGGACGAGCTCTCGCAACCCTCCACGAGTGCGTTCACGTACAGCGCCGTCGGTCACGGCCACCTCGACATGGCGTGGGTTTGGCCCATCCGCGAGACCAAGCGCAAGGCCGCGCGCACGTTCGTCAAGGCGCTGGACTCAATCGACCGTTACGACGACTTCATCTACGGGACGAGCCAGCCGCAGCAGCTGCAGTGGACGAAGGAGCGTCATCCTGAACTGTTCGAGCCGGTGAAGGATGCCGTGGCGGAGGGCCGCATCGAACTGCAGGGCTCGTTCTGGGTGGAACCCGACACGAATCTGCCCAGCGGGGAATCGCTGATCCGCCAGGCTCTGGTCGGCAGAAGATTCCTGAAGGAGGAGTTCGGGCTCGACGACGACGACCTGCGGCTATGCTGGCTGCCCGACACCTTCGGCTACAGCGGCAACCTCCCGCAGATCCTTCGCGGCTGCGGCATGGACTGGTTCCAGACCATCAAGCTGTCGTGGAACCGCGTCAACGTGTTCCCGCACCGCACGTTCCACTGGGAGGGCATCGACGGGTCTTCGGTGCTCGTGCATATGCCGCCCGAAGGTGACTACAACAGCCGTGCCGCGGCCGACGGCCTGCTCAAGGGCATCGACCAGTACCCCGAGCGCGACCTGGGGACGGCACTACTGGTGTACGGCGCCGGCGACGGCGGGGGCGGACCTGGCGAGGTGCACCACGAACTGCTCCGGCGCGAGGGATCGTTGCGTGGACTTCCGAAGGTGGAGAAGTCCACGGCATCCGCCTTCTTCCGAGCTCTCGAGCACCGCGACATCCCCCAGCGACACTCCGGCGAGCTCTACCTGGAAACGCACCAGGGCACGTACACCACGATCGGGCACACGAAGCGGCACAACCGCATCGCCGAACGCAAGCTGCATGAGGTCGAGGCGCTCGCCGCGCTGGCGGGCGCTGACGTGAACGTCGAACTCGGGCCGCTGTGGCGCGACGTGCTGCTGAACCAGTTCCACGACACCATCACCGGCTCGTCGATCGAGCGCGTCAACCGCGAAGCGCGCGAGTCGTACACCGCCATCGAGACGGCTCTCGACCGCATCGGTGCGCGACTGACGGGCGAGCTGCCCCGCGGCGATACCGGCGCGTCGGCGATCAACCTCACCTCCTTCCCCCGGCGCGACCACCTCCGCGTCGGCGGTCGGTGGTGGTCGGCCGACGTCGACCCGTATGCGGCCTCCCGACTGCAGCCGGTCGGCTCGTTCTCGGAACTGTCGGACACCGCCGACACGATCTCGAACGGACTGCTCACGGTGCGCTTCGACCCCAGCGGCGAGCTCGTTTCGTGCGTCGACGCCGTAGGCACCGAGCATGTGGCCGGAGGTTTCAACCGCCTCGCGGTGTACAAGGACCCGTACCAGTTCCCGTGGGACGCGTGGGACATCGACCCCGGTTACGTCGACACGAAACCGCAGGTGCTGGCTGTCACCTCCCACCGCACGTCGATCGACGGGCCCCTCGTCATCCGCCACCACGAGTACCGTGCGCCGAAGGTCACCGTGCATCAGCGCGTCGTGCTCGAGGCGGGCAGCCCCGTCATCCGGTTCGAGACGCACGTCGACTGGCGTGAGAGACACAGGATGCTGCGTGCCGAGTTCCGCCCGCGTCACTACGGCGCCGAGGCGCTGTGCGAAATCCAGTTCGGGCACATCGCACGCCCCACGACCGAGCGCGACTCCGTGGAGAAGGCGCAGTTCGAGATCTGCGCACACAAGTGGATCGCGACCGTGTCGAATGACGGTGGGTGGGATGCCGGTGGGCCGGATGACAGAGGGGATGCCGGTGGGTTCGCCCTGCTCAACGATTCCAAGTACGGGCATCGGGCGAAGAACGGGCTCGTCAGCCTCAACCTGCTGCGGGCGCCGACCTTCCCCGACAAGACCGCCGACCGGGGCACACACGAGTTCACGTACGCGTTCATGCCTTTCGCGCCAGACGATCTGGCCGCCGTCGTGCGCGAGGCCTACCGCCTGAACAATCCGCTGCTGCTCGCCGACGGCGTGGTGTTCGACAGCGCCGTTTCGGCCGACGACCCGGGGGTGGTCGTCGAGACCGTCAAGCCCGCCGAGGACGGCTCGGGCGTGGTCGTGCGGCTGTATGAGAGCCTCGGGCGGCCGACTCAGACGGCGTTGCGCACCAGCATCCCCCACGCGCGAGCCCTCGCGACCGACCTCATCGAACGACGTCTCGGTTCGGCGGATCTCGCGCACCTGAGCTTCCGCCCGTTCGAGATCAAGACGATCCTTCTGGAACGCCCGTGAGCGTCGGCGCCGCCGAAGCGCGGATCCCCAGCCGCCGCACGCAGCGGATTTCGATCGTCGTGGCCGGGTTCGGCCAGAACCTCGTTCTCACGACGGTCACGACGTTCATCCTCCTGTACCTGTTGCAGTACGCCCGCATCAGCACCCAGGGCATGGCGGTGGTCACCGCCGTGATCACGGCCGCGAAGATCTTCGACGCGATCAACGACCCGGTGATGGGCAGTCTCGTCGATATGACCCGCACGCGGTGGGGAAAGCTGCGGCCGTACATCCTCTTCTCCGCCGTGCCGGTCGCGGTGCTGTCGACGCTGCTGTTCACCGTGCCGGATGTGTCTGAGACGGGCAAGCTCGTCTTCTTCGCCGTCTGCTACGTCTTGTGGGGCGTCGCCTACACGGTGTGCGATGTGCCGTTCTGGGGGCTCATCGGCTCGGCGTTCTCCGAATCCGACTACCGCATGCGCGTGATCTCCAACGTGCGCGCGTACGGCGGGATCGCGCTCGGGCTGGCGACGCTCGGGATGCCGTGGCTCGCGCTCCTGCTCAGCCCGGGCGACCAGACCACCGGCACCGGATGGTCGCTGGCGGTGGGCGTCGTCTCGTTCCTGGGCATGGGCCTCTTCTTGCTGGCGTTCACCAACACGCGCGAGCGGTACAGCCCCGGAGTGCAGTATCGCCTCACGTTCCGGCAGCTGTTCGGCACACTGCTGCGAAACACACCGCTGCTCATGGTGCTGATCGGGTCGGTGCTCGGCTTCGGCCGCTTCATCGTGCAGGCCGGCGGCGCGGTGTTCGTCGTCATCGCCTACGACAGCGAGGGCGCGTTCACCCTCATCGGCGCAGCGATCATCATCGGCATGGTGCTCGCGTCGTTCCTCACGCCGCTGCTGCTCAAGGGCATGTCGGCGAAGATTCTCGCGATCGGCAGCTCGGTGATCGGCGCGGCGCTGTTCTTGGCGATGTTCTTCGCCGGGTTCGAGAACATCGCCGTGCTGCTGGTATTCATCTTCCTCACCGGGATGACTCTCGGCATCTTCCTCGTCGTGCAGGCGACGATGATCGCCGACGCCGTGGACGACATCGAGCGCCGCACCGGGGTGCGCAACGACGGCATCTCGTTCTCGACCCTCACCTTCGTATCCCAGACCATGGCCGCCTTGGCGGTGCTCGTCTTCGGCATATTCATCGGGCTCGCCGGCTACGAGGCCGGTGTCACAGTGACCCCCGAGATGCAGTGGACCGTCTTCGCATCGCTCACGCTCGTACCCGCCGCCAGCTGCCTGGTGTCGGCGATCCCGTTCGTGTTCTACCGCCTCGGTCGCTGAGCCCGACTGGCGTCAGTCTGCGATCAACTGCGACGAACCCGGGATCCGGGACATCCGCCCCTCCCCGAGTGGACGTCCGACATCCCATACTGAACGGATGACGGCCTCCACCTCTTCCTCCGCCGGGCGCGGGGAGCGGGCGACGGCGGACGTGTGGCGGGCGCCGGGGCGCGCCGGCCGCGCGCCGCGACGGCTCGGGGTGGCGATCGTGGTGCTCGCGTGGGCGCCCGCGATCGTGGCAGCCGTACTCCTCACCTCCGGTGAACCGGGCTGGGAGAGACCGTTGCGCGTGATCGTGACGGCGCTCGTCTACGCGCCGGTCGCGGCGGTCATGCTCGTCCGGCGGCGTTCGGCGGTTGCGGTGATCCTCGGCGCGCTGGCCGTGAACAGCGGATGGCTCGCCCTGCTGGTCGCACTCGACTCGACGGTGCTCATCGACGGCTCGGAGTTCGCCGAGGCGCTGCGATGGGTGCTGTTCTGGCCGCGCGTTCCCGAGATCGCGGCACTCGCGGTGCTCCCATGGCTCCTCACGCGGCGGCGGCCGCGCCTCAGGCGGGCGGGCCTCGCCTTGGGCATCACGGCGGTCGCGGTCGACATCGTCGTCACCACCATCGTGGCGCTGACGCCGGAGCCCCTCGGACCGATCGTGCTCGTCACCCTCGTCGTGCCGCTCGCACTGTTCGTCGTGGCGAGCATCGAACTGGCGGACGAGTGGCGTCGCGACCACGGCCCGCGGCGCGACGCGCTGGCCTGGCTCGGCCTCGGCGGCGCGCTGCTCGTACTCTCGTACTTGCCGATCGCCGTTGCGCTTCCCGACCCGCTGATGACACTCGCGAACGCCCTGTTCGTGCTCGCGAGCGGCATACTGCCCACCGCCATCCTCGCGGTCACGCTCGGCGGCGAGCAGGGCGGCGACCGTCGCCTGTTCGCCGCCACGGTCTGGGTGCAGGCGATCGCCGTCGCCGTGAGCCTCTTCCTCGTGGTGCTCGAGACGGGGATGCTCCTCGGCCTCGACCACACTGCGGCGGGTGCTCTCGCCGGTGGCGCGCTCGCGCTCGCGTTCCGTCCCGTCAACCGCTTCGTGCGCCACCGCACCGAGGCGATCGTCGCTCCGGCCGGTGCGGACGCCCGTGACCTGCTGCAGTCGCTGGACGAGCACCTGGCCGACGCACCCGACACGGGCGAGGGGCTTCGCGGCCTGGCCGAGGCGCTCCGCGCGACCTGGGCGCTCGACTCGGTCATGATCACGGGCGAAGACGGCGGACAGGACGGGGCGAGCGGCGCGGCCAGGCGCGTGGGCGCCACCGGAGCGTCGAGTCTCACGGTCCACCTCGTCGCGGGCGGCCGCCGCGTCGGCGCAGTCGAGGTGACGGGTGGCGACCACGGCGTGCTGCACGGCTCGGTCCGACCAGTGCTCGAGGAGATCTCCGGCCTCCTCGCCGTCGCCGTGCTCCTCGCCGACCTCAACTGCGACGTCGTCGAAACCCGCCGACGCATGCTCGGGGTTCGCCATGAGGAGCGTCGGCTGCTGCACCGCGAGCTCCGTGACGAGCTCGCGCCGTCGCTCGCCGGCCTCGGATACGGCGTCGCAGCTGCTCGCCGCCTCGTGGTGGTCGGTTCGGCGGGAGCGGGAGCAGCCGTCGCGGCGCTCCGGGGGGAGGTTGCCGAACGTGCCGAGGAGGTGCGCCGGCTCGCCCGTGCGCTGTTCCCCGCCGCGCTCGATGAGGGCGACCTCGACGCAGCGCTGCGTGAGCTCGCCCAGCGGTCGACCGACGACGGTCGGCGGGTGACGGTGGACTCCACCGGGGCGGACGTACTCGACGACCGTACGCAGCTCGCCGTGTACCTCCTCGCCGCAGAGGCGGTGCGTCACGTTCGCGCTCAGGGCGACGGCGAGGGCCTGGCGATCGGCGTTCGGCTGCGCGACGACGCCGCCGTGCTCGAGCTCTGCCTCGATCGGGCAAGTGAGCGCGATGTCGAGTCGCTCCGCCATGCGATCGCGGACCGCAGCGCCGAACTCGGCGCGACGCTGCGAGCGGATTCCTCGGGGCCCGCCCGCACCGTCGAGGCGGTGATCGTGCGATGAGCCGCGACGTGCGCGGTCGCCGTGTCGCAGCCACGGTCGTGTGGGCGGTGTCCTGGGCGCTCGCGCTGGCGTCGCTTTTGATCGCCTGGTCGTTCGGCCTGCCGCAGGAGCCGCTGCCGGGCGTCACCCTCTCGCCCGCTCCGGCCGAGCTGCACTCCCGGTTCGATGACCTCGGCGTCACGGTCGCGCTCATCTACGGACCGGTGAGCGCCCTCATCCTCATACGTCGGCCGCATCCGGTCGGTGTGATCCTCGCCGTGCACGCCGTGGGTTCCGGCGTCACCGCGTTCGGCGTGCAGTACGGTCTGCTCGGCGCCGAGGTTCCCGGGCTGCCGCTCTGGGGGCTGTTCGCCTTCGCCGCGGGCTGGGGCTTCGTGCCGGGAACCTTCATGACGGCGGCGTTGCCGCTGCTCATCCGCCGCGGCACGATGCCCGGATGGCAGCGGGGGGTGGTCGTGATCGCCATGGTAGTCGCGGCCGTCGCGTTCGTGCTGAGCCTCACCCAGCAGAGCGTGCCCGAACCGCGGAACCCGTTCGCGATCACCGTGCCTGCCTACCAGGCGATCGTGCCCGGGCTGTACGCCGCGCTGTCGTTCGTCGGGGTCGCCATCGCGTTCCTCTCCCTCGGCGTACTCATTGTGCGGTGGGCGCGGTCGGGCCGGGGGTCCCGCGCCGGGGTGGCCTGGCTCACGCTCGGGCACGCCTTCCTTACGCTGTCGTACTTCGCGCTCGTGCTGCCCGAGGGCCTCGACGTGCCGCCCTGGGCGACCTGGTTCGGCATGGTCGCGCCGATGCTCGGTCAGGTGCTCTACCCCGCGGCGATCCTGGTCGTCGTGCTCGGCCAGCGGCTGTGGGGGGTCGAGCTCATCGTCAGCAGGATCGTGCTCTGGTCGCTGCTCACGATCAGCGGCATGGTGCTCTACCTCGGGCTGGTCGCGCTCCTACCGGCCGTGCTCGCTGGCGGTTTCACTGTTGGTCCGGTTGGCGGCCTGTGGTTCGTGGTACCGGTGCTGATCGCGCTCGTCGCACAGCCCGTGCGGGCATGGCTCCAACGGCGCATCGACGTGCTGGTCTACGGCGAAGGCGCCGACCCGGCGGTGCTGCTCGAGCGGCTAGGCGACCGGATCGGAGAGCTCGAACCCGGGTCCGCCGGGCTGCGGCAGGTGTGCGAGGCGCTTCGCCTGGCCCTGCGGCTCGGCGCCGTGGAGGTGCGTTCGGTCGTGCGCCCCGAGCTCGCCGCAGCCGCCGGCTCCGCGAGCGGCGAGCCCGTGGTGCTGCCGCTCCGTGCGCACGGACGGCGCATCGGCGAGCTGATCATGCACCCCCGCCACGGCCAGCGGTTCGACGCCCGCACGCTGCGGCTCTTCGCCGACATCGCAGGCCTCGTCGCCGCTGCGCTGCAGCTCATCGACACGAACCTCGTGCTCGAGGGGGCCCGCCGTGACCTCATCGCCCGCCGTGTCGAGGAGCGCCGGGCAATCCGCCGCGAACTGCACGACGCCATCGGCCCCTCGCTCGCGGGCGTCGGCTTCGGCCTCGCCGCCGTCGAGAACCTGCTCGAGGGGGATCGCGACCGCCGCAAGGCGGAGTCGCTGCTCGCCGAACTCGGCGACGAGTTGACCCGGCGCGTCCGTGACGTTCGCTCGCTCGCCGATGCGGTGACACCGTCGCCGCTCGAGGGCGCGAGTCTCGACGCGGCGCTCGCCGACCTCGCCGGCCGGTTCGACGCTCCGGGACGAGAGATCCGTCGGCGTGTCGACCTCGAGCCGCGACACGCGGTGCCGCGCGACGTCCAGGACGGGGCGTACCTCATCGCCGCAGAGGCCATCGCCAACGCCGTGCGCCATTCCGACGCCGGTCGCATCGACGTCGATGTCGTGGCGCACGACAGCTCTCTCGAAGTGCGGGTCGCGGACGACGGTTCCGGCATCGCACCCGGCGCGCCGCGGGGCGTCGGGCTGCGGTCGATGCGCGAGCGTGCGTTCGAGCTGCGCGGATCGCTCGAAGTCAAGTCCGGGGCATCCGGCACCACGGTTCTCGCGCGCCTGCCGCTGCCGGGACCGGCGGCAACCGAGGAGCCGGGGGCAGGGCGGGCGGTCGCCGAGAGGTGACACACTGGAGCGCGGAACGCACATGAACGGAGCGGCGATGGACGCGGAGCACACGATCACGGTCGCCGTGGTCGACGACCACCCGCTCTTCCGCAGGGGAATCATCTCGCTGCTCGAAACGCTCGAGCACGTCGAGGTCGTCGGCGACGCCGCGACGGTCGACGAGGCGCTCGACCTCGTCGACGCGCGGGTCCCCGACGTCGTCCTGATGGACCTCGACCTCGGTACCGGATCCGGCATCGACGCGACGCGCTCGATCACGCGGCGACATCCGTCGGTCGCGGTGCTCGTGCTGACCATGCTCGGCGACGATCACTCGCTGTTCGCGGCGATGCGCGCGGGAGCGCGCGGGTACCTGCTCAAGGTCGCGTCGCCGCGCGAGGTCGAGCGGGCCATCCACGCGGTCGCCGACGGCGAGGTGCTCTTCGGGGCGGAGGTCGCGGCGCGCGCCGTCGCCGTGCTCAGCGGCACGGCACCCGAGTCGGCCGTGCGGCCGTTCCCCGAGCTCACCGAGCGGGAGACGGATGTGCTCGAGCTCGTCGCACGCGGGCTCGACAACGGCTCGATCGCGCGCACGCTCGTGCTGACGAGCAAGACCGTGCGCAACTACGTGTACGCCATCATCACGAAGCTCGGAGCCCACGACCGCAGTGCGCTCATCGTCCTGGCGCGCGAAGCGGGCTTCGGGGCGTCGACGACCGCGCCCTGACGTCGGTGCCGTCGGGGCGGACGTCCCGGTCGATCGAGGACATCCACACCTGCCCGTCGGACGACCGGGCACCGGAGGCTGGATCAGTGCCGCGCCCCCGCGGCGCGCGCCGCCCGCATGAGGGCGCCGCCGACGAACGAAAGCAGACCCATGTCCTCCAGCACCGAGTCCCCGCACATGGCCCACCCGGCAGGAAGCCCCGAGACGACGCCCACCCGATTCCGCGCCTGGCCGCTCTGGGCGGCGCTCGCGGGCACCGCCGGCTTCATCGGTACCGTGATCACCGACCTGCGCCCCCAGGGCGAGATCGATGCGATCGCCAACGGCGAGCTCTACAGGGTGACCGCAGCCGACATGGTCGAGCTCGACCCCACGCTCGCGCGGTACGGCTACGTCGCCGGCGTGGTGGCGATCGTCGCGCTGCTCGTGTTCCAGGCAGTGTGGCGGCGAAACATCGAGAGCGAGTTCACCCGCTCCGCCGGTGCGCGCGCCGTGAGCGGCGGCATCATCGCCACCGCGGGCGGCCTCGTGCTCGGCTACGGCTGGCGCGGCGGCCTCGCCACCTACCTCGGGCCGGAGTCGCACAACTACAGCCCCGACGGGCTGTTCATCTACTACATGCTCACGGACTTCGGCGCCTACATGCCCTGGCTCGGCGTGGTCGTCGCGGCGGGCGGCCTCGCCTGGATGGCGTACGTGGAGCGCAACGTCTCGCGGGTGCTCGGCGCGTTCTGCGGACTCGCCGCCGTGGGCACGCTCGGCGCAGTGGTCGTCAGCGGCGTCCCGGGATTGCCGGGCGGTCTGATGCCGCTGTGGCTCACGATCGCCGGGATCTGGCTGGCTGTGGGGCGCAGCCGGATCACGCAGCGTCCGCTCGCGTAGGCGCGAGCGGACTCCGTGCAGGCCGCCGGTGAGGGAGGCCGGATTCCGGCGACAGGATGTCTCCTGTGAAGGCGGTATTCGCCGCGGCCGATCATCGCTGGCTGACTTCGATGCGCACCAGATTGCGGCCCTTGATCGCGTAGAAGTTGTCCTCCTCGTCGACTGCGGTTCGCGGTATGCCGTACCACTCGCCGTTGAGCGTCGTCAGGGTCGTGCGCTCGAATGTCTTGGGGTCGAACCGGAAGAACGCGGCGCTGGAGGTTCCGTACACCATGCCGCGGTTGACCAGCAGCGTTCCGTAGTTCGGCACGACGTCGCGGTGACGTGAGCGGTGGATCACGGCCCGCGTCTCGAGGTCGAGCACCGCCAGCTCGCCGCGGTATCCCATGACGTAGAGGTGCGGGCCGCGCACGACCAGGCCGGTGACCCCCGCCGTGTCTTCGAGCGGATCCACCCGCCACAGCTCGGTGTGGGTCACCGGATCCCAAGCGACCACGACGCCGCGGCCCCCGGTCACATCGCCGCCGAGGTACGCCACACCATCGTGTGTCGCCACGGAGCGCACCATCTGGCGAGCGTCGATCGGATTGATCGCCGCGGTCGACACGTCGCGCACCGGGTCGTAGGCGACGAGACTGCCGCCGCCCTTCGTGTCGTTCTGGATGCCCAGCAGCAGGAGCTGGTTGACCTCGTCCCACACCACCTGGTGCGGACGGTTCTGCGCGGTGGGGAACTTCTCCACCAAGCGCGGCCACTGGCCGTCGGTCGCAGGGTCGTGGGCGAGGATGCCGACACCGCTGTACTGGCCGAAGTAGCCGACGCCGTTCACGATGTCGATGTCTTTGGCTTCGGATCCGGCGAAGAGCCTCGTGACGGCGCCCGTCGCAGCATCCCGGCGCGATACCGCGTTCGTGCCGCCCACGTACACTCCGCCGGCGCCCGCCGCCACCGACATCGCCAGCTGGGCGCCTGCCGGGGCTCCCGCCTCGATGAGGTCATGCAGGGTGGACTCACCCGTAGCGAGGTCCACCTCGACCGCGAGGGCGAATGCCGACACGGTCCACACCTTGCCGTCGCGGACGAACAGCCCCCACTGCTCGCCGAGGTCCACGCCGCTCGGGCTCAGGTTTCGGAACGTGCCGGTGCCCGGGTCGTACTCGTTGATGCCCCCGAGCAGGAAGTAGATCCTGCCGTCGGCGTGCACGAGGTTCTTGCCCGAGCCGGTGCGCCCGACGGGAGCGATCGTGTACGACGACGGGTTCCCCCGGTCGATGAAGGCCAGCGCTGAGCCCTGGGCGGTCGTGCCGATGATGCACAGGGTGTCATCGTCGACGATCGTCACGTCGCGCACCTCGACGCCGCCGGCGAACTCGGGCGGCAGGATCGAGCGCACGGTGTTGGTCGCACGATCCATGACCCAGAGCCCCGCCTTGGAGCTCGTCGGCAGCGCGTTGAGCGAACTGCCGGTTCCGATGTAGACCTCGGTCTCGCTCGACGCGAGGCACCGGATCATGGTGGCACGCGGGTCGGGGATCGCGACCTCGTCGAGCCGCCCGGTCGCGGGGTCGTACCGGCGAAGGCGCGGGCGAAGATCGGCGCTCATCTCACGCCCGCCGAAGTACACCACGCCGTCGGGCGTGACTGTCAACCCGTACGGGTCGAGAGCCGGGATGTCGTGCAGGTCTTCCTTGGGCGCGCCCGGCTGGCTGAGGTCGAGCCGGATGAGACCCGGCCCCGGGGCGGTGTTGTACTGGCGGATCGCCGAATAGAGGTAGCGTCCAGCGGCATCGGGAACCAGCAGCTGCGTGCTGATGCCCGGCCCGTTCGTGACGCTCGTGACCTTGCCGGTCGGGATGTGATAGCCAACGACCCGCATCGGATCGATGTTGCGCGACGCGACGTAGACGGTGTCGCCGACCAGCGTCGCCCCTGCGTGCGTGAACGCGGTCACCGCCGGGCCGAGGTCGGTCACGCTGACGGTCGGAGCCTGAGCTGCGGCAGCTGCGCCGAAGCTCGCTCCGCTCGCGTGGGCGGGCGTGGCCGCCGAGGCGGCCAGCGCGAGACCGCCGGCAGCACCGAGCTGCAGGAGGTGGCGTCGGGAGAGCGGGGAGCGGGGGAAAGCGGCCAAGGTCATCACCCATCGTTGAAGCGGACGCGGAACGTGATGACACGGTAACCGCCGGTGCCGCCGGGTGTGACCGAGCCGAACAGTTTCGAACATTCCTCGCCTCCGGAGGCTCTCGGGTCGATGGAGAAGGCGACTCGATCTACTTCCACGACGACGACGGGCACCTCTTCGAGTTGCACGCCGGCTCGCTGCGCGAGCGCCTCGCGGCGTACACGCCCTCGTCGTCGGTCGAGTAGCGCGGAGTGCGTATCGAGGCCCCTCGACCCGCCGGTCGAGTAGCGCGAAGCGTGTATCGAGACCACCTGGGCTGGCCTCGATACGGCGCTGGCGCGCCTACTCGACCGGCGTCGAACGGGGTCAGTCGAGCCCGGAGATCCAGGCGGCCATGGCCGCTGACGAGATGCCGAACTTCGCGTGGCCGCCGCCGAGGGCAGCCGCGGCGATGATCTGGGTGGCGGAGCAGCCGCCGGTGTCCTCGAACGAGTACACGACGCTGCCAGTGCGGTCGACGAAGCCGTCGGCGGTCGACCACAGGTGGTTGGGCTTCAGCGACTTCGAGGGGGCGTCGGACTCGGCGGCGAGGTCGGTGCCCGGGCAGACATCCGCGTCATCCGTCACGCCGTCGCCGTCGCCGTCGGTCACGAGCGAGTCGACGATCACCGCGCGGAAGCCGAGATCCATCGTGTCTGCGACCGTGCCGACGTAAGACGTTGCGGCCGGCGTACGTGCCGAAGACGCTGGAGCTGCCCCACGCAATACCGAAATCGCAGCCGTCCGGGAGGCCGATCGTGACGATGTCGCCCGACTGCACCTGCACGGGTTCATCGAGCGTCACCATCTGCAGTTGCGTGCTGCCGCCGGCCAGAAGATCCCACTCGACAGTCTGCGGGCCGCTCAATGTCGCGCCCGCCAGCCCGCTGCCGTCGATGATGCGCAGCCCGGTCTCGACCGTGCGGGCTTCTGCCACGGACGACCAGTTGGCCGGATACACACCGACCTCGACGATCCATCCGTCGGTGGTGACCGTCAGCGACTGCCCGACCTCCATCCAGGAAACAGCCCGGGGGAAGTGGCTGCAGAGATCGTGACCTCCTCGCCGAACTCGACTCGGAGTGACTCGGGTACCCGAACGGGGGGTTCTTCACCGGTTGCGGCGGATCACCGAGCGGAGAACGCTGTACCTCGGCAGCTGCCATGTGTCTGGGGGAGAACATGTCGCGCGCCACGGGCTGCAGCGATGCTGGACGTCCCCCGGAACTCGACGATGAGTGAACGACGGTCCGATACGGACGTCACGATTCTGGGGGGAATGAGATGGGCATCGGAAGGTTGGTCGGCAACCACTTCGACTTGATCGTGTCGATTCGCCACAACGCCGCACAGGCGCGTGTGGATGAATGGGAGGCATCGTTCGCGCAGGCGTCGAGGCTTCTGTGGGACGCGACCGATGGACAGCACAGGTTCGGCACCATCTGGGTCTGCAACAACTCGAGTGGTGGCCGGAATGCCGATGCGTGGCTCCTCGAGCCCGATGGCAGATCCGTGTCCGCGGTCGACGCGCTCGGTTCCGAGACGGCGCACATGACGCTGTACGGCGACGAACGGTTCAAGCCGTTCATCGTCATCCACGAGTTCGGGCACTACGGATACGGCGTGTACGACGAGTACAACGGCAGTGCGGGAGCCGCGGAATGCATCGGCGGCACGACGTCCGACGCGTGCATCATGGAGTCAGCCTGGTCCGACGGGGATCGATTCGGCAACGCCGCCACCGGTGGTGCGCTCGTCAGTGGACGCGTCAGCGAGTTCTGCGTCGCAGGGAATCACGACCCCGACGGCGACACCGATCAGGATGAGGTTCACGGCGTGGCCTGCTGGCAGACGATGGTGGCGAATCACCCGGGTCTCACAGTGCCGGCTGGAACACCCAGCGCCCCGGCTCCCGGCGGGGCCGGCACGATCACCTGGGTTGTGCTCGCACCTGAGCAGCGTTACGTGCTCGTCATCGACCGCTCGGGCAGCATGCAGGGGAACAAGATCGACCAGGCACTCATCGGGTCCGACTGGTGGGCCGACAACGCGCAGAACAACGACCGGCTCGGCGTGGTCTCATTCGCGACGACGACCCGCACCGACATCGGCCTCACCACCATCACGAGCGATGCCGACCGCGTCGCAGTGCAGAACGCGATCGGCGGGATCGCCGCCGGCGGTCAGACTGCAATCGGCGACGGGCTCCGGCAGGGACTCAACGAGATTCTCGCCGCCGGTCAGCGCGCAGCGACCCAGGTGATCGTGCTGCTCACCGATGGGCTCCACAACCTCGGAGAGAACCCCGGCGCGGTCATTCCAGACCTGACAGCCAACGGCGTTCGCGTGTACACCATCGGCGTGGGGCCATCCATCGACAGCACGCTCCTGCAGGCGATCGCAAGCGGTACGGGCGGCACGTATTACCGCATCGACCCCACCCTGTCAGCATCCGCGCAGGAGTTCCGGATCCGAACGGTGCTCCAGGAGATCTCCGGCGTCGCCCGGGACAACGGCGGAGTCGTCACGACACGGCCCGAAGAGATCGCCGAGGAGAAGCTCATCGAGCGTCGGGTACTGATCGAGGACGGGAGCGAATCGGCGACGTTCGCGGTCACCTGGGAGGGCCAGCCCGGCGGTGTCGCGCTCGAGCTCGAGTCGCCCGACGGTGTGTCGATCTCTCTCGGGTCCTTCCCCGCGGAAGCGCGTCCGATCGACAGCGGATTCCCGTACACCGGGTTCCAGATCGAGAAGCCGACACCGGGCGAATGGACGATCGTGATCCGATCGGAAGGCGGGGCGACGGGCCGCGGCCAGCTGTACGTGTTCAGCCAGAATCCGCACGTCGACGGTGCGCTGTTCACCCCGACGCCTCAGTATGCTCCGGGGGACGTGATCCCACTCTTCCTCCAGACCTACTTCGACCAGCCCCTCAGCGGACTCCAGGTCAGCGGCGTCGCCACACTCCCGGACGGATCGACGGCACCTGTGCGGTTCGGCGATGACGGCGATCCGCTGACCGGCGACGCCGTACCGAAGGACGGAATGTACTCCGCGTTGTTCGACGAGACCCACGATCTCGAGGGCATCTATACGTTCCAGGTCGCCGTCGTCAGTGATGGGGTCTCGGCGTTCTATCCCGAGGTGGGCGAGCGGCTCGTTGTGGGCGACGCGGTCAACACGAACCCGATCCCCGCATTCGAGCGCCGCTTCGCGCTCTCCGTGGTGGTCGGCGAGGAGAAGATCCGCGAGCCCGAGCACGAGGACGAGAAGGAGCCCGATCGGGCGGATCGCCAGCCGTACGAGACGGCCTGACCGTCGCCGGCGGCCGTGAAGGTGGATGCCGCGGGCGGCGAGTTCATCGTCGTTCCGGTGCCGCGCGCGACCGTGGATCTGGCTACCGCGGCGTAACCACCTCGCGGCGTCGCACGTAACCGTATGAGGCGGCGGCCGTAACCGGTCGAATCCGAACGCCCGGCCTTCACTTCGAGGGCCGGCCGTTCGTCAATCCCGCTCGCCGGGCGTCACGCCTGTGTGGCGACTCCCGCGGCCCGCGCCCGGGTGCCGGTCGGAGCGAGGGAGAGCGAGCGCATGCGCCATCCGTACCAGCCTGGCGTGCCTACTCGACCGGCTCGGCGGCCGCGCGATCGGGCTCTCGTCGCTCGGCGATGGCGAGCTCGCCGGGGTTGCCGATGCGAGGCAGCGGCGACAGGGCGACCCAGACGAGCGATCCGACGCTGAGCATGGCGCCGATGGCGAGCGCCGCCCGTGTGCCCAGCAGCTCACCGGCGAAGCCGCCGGCCGCCGCGCCGAGAGCGATCGTGCCGAACGACACCCACCGCATGCTCGCGTTCACCCGCCCGAGCAGCCGGTCGGGCGTGCGCAGCTGACGGATTGTCACGAGGATCACGCTGGACAGCGTCGCGCTGGCCCCGTTCATCGCGAACACCGCGCCGAGCCCAGCGATGAGCCAAGGGGCGCCCCACGAGGCATCCGCCACCGGCACGGCGAAGAGCGCGAGGCAGTTGACGGCCGCGCACCACATGATCGGGCGACCCGCACCGAAGCGGCGGACCATACGTCCAGCGAGCATCGAGCCGGCGAGGGCGCCGACCGCCCCGATCGCGAGGATGAGGCCGAGCTGGGCGGCGTCGAGCCCGAGCTCCTGCACGGCGTACAGAGTGAACAGCACCAGGATCCACTGGATGAACGGGTTGTAGAGGGCCGAGAACCCGAGGTTCGCCACCAGGTAGCGGTCGCGTGCCACGAAGCGCAGGCCGCTGCGAAGCTCGGCCAGGAACCCGCCGCTTCGCCCCGACGGGGCCTCGGGTGCGCGGATGCAGGCGACCGAGATCGCCGAGACGATGTAGCCGCCCGCGGTGACGAGCAGGGCGAATGGCGCGGCCACGGCCTGCACGAGGAGGCCGCCGAGCCCGGGCCCGCCGACCTGCACGGCGGAGGCGGTCGCGGCGAGCCGGGTGTTCGCACCGGCGAGCGCCGACGTGGGCACGACGCTCGGCAGCACCGACTGGTACGAGACCTCGAAGAGCACGGTGAAGCAGCCGATCGCCGCGGCGAGCGCAGCGAGGGCCGGGAAGGACAGGACGCCCGCCACCGAGGCGGCGACGATCGCGAGGGTGATTGCGGCTCGGGCCCAGTCGGAGGCGACGATGAGCGGGCGGCGCCGGTGCCGGTCGACGAGCACCCCGAGAGGCAGGGCGAGCAGCAGGAAGGGCAGCCAGCGGGCCACGCCGAGCAGGCCGAGCTCCATCGCCGAGGCATGCAGCACGAGTACTGCGAGCAGCGGGAGGGCAAGCTCGGCGACCTGTTGAGCGGCGACGGACGCACCCTGGGCGAGCCAAAGCCGCGCGAAGTCGCGAGGCCACGCTCGCTCGCCTGAACTAATAGGTGATTCACGATCCATGCGTTACACAATGACAGCTCGATTCAAATGGGCGAAATCCGAATCAGGCATTATGCTGGGTGGATGGTTGCCTCGGTGAGGTTGCGCTCGCGCGACACCTACGCGCAGGTCGGCGGTGCCGTCGCTCTCGATCTGGTCAACACCGTGTCGTGGCGGCTCAGCGCCGAACGGTTCATCGAGCACTTCGTCGACTACGACGCCGTGCGGCGGTGGGCGCACCAGCTCGGCCTCATCGACGACGCCCAGGACGCAGCGCTCAGGGTGCTCGCCGAAGAGCTCCCGGTGAATGCCGAGGCCGAGGTGGCACGAGTGATCGCGTTGCGTGAGGCGCTCTACTCGGCCGCATACGAGGACGGCCCCACGCAACCGCTCGTCGAGGCGCACGCGGAGGCCGTCGCGGCGGGTCGGCTCGACCGGGACGGCGACCGATGGACGTGGGAGTTCCCGGCCGACCTCGCGCTGCCCCGTCGGCGCATCGCGCTCGCCGCAGTCGACCTACTGATGCGCGACGATCTCGACCTGCTCGGCCAGTGCTCGGATGCGGAGTGTGGCTGGGTCTTCCTCGACACTTCGCCGCGGCACAATCGCCGGTGGTGCATCGCGTCGGACTGCGGTAATCGCAATCGGGTTCGCGAGCACTACGCGCGCGTGCGCGGTACCGCGTCCGAGGCGTCGTAAGGAGTCGATCGCGCAGGGCCATCGTCGTCCGAGGCTGCGGCCGCAGCGTTTCCGGGGCGACCCTGATGCGGGAGCCCGCCGGCCGAAGGACGCTTGGCGGATGAGCGGAGCCCTCTCCGAAGCCGACGGCGACACCGGCGCCAGCGGACCGGTCGCGCCCGACCGCGCGTTCGACCTGCGAGCGCGCGTCGTCGAGACCGTCGTGCTCGTGACATCCGTCGTGGTGCTTCGCCTGCTGGGCGTGCTGCTGCTCGTGGTCTCGTCATACGGGCTCGGCTCGACCGACGCGCTGTTCCCGCTCATCGCATTGGTCGCCGACCCGAACCTGCTGACGTGGGTCGCGCTCACCGCGGTCGTGCAGTTCGGGCTGCGATCGATGCGCAGGCCCGGGCGCTGGGCGCTGATCCTGCTCGCCGCGCCCGTCGCGGTGCTGCTGGCGACCGCCGTGCGCAGTCTTCCCAGCCTCGCCGGCGCCGGCCTCGCCGCGGTACTGGGCAGCGGCATCGCCTGGATCGACGCCGGGATCCTCACCGCCGTCGTCGCGCTCGGCATCGTGTTCTCCGCGGCGTTCCTCGGCCGGGAACGGCGCACGTCCGCGAGGATCGCGGGCGGGCTGCTCGCCCTTGGCGGACTGCTCACGCTCGTGCTCCTCTGGCAGGCCTTCGAGACGTACTTCACGATCTGGGGGTCGCCAGTGGTGGTCACACCGGCGCAGGAGGACAGGTACCTCGTCACGGCCGCGCTCACGCTCGGCGCCTACGTCGGCGCCATCGTGTTCGCCGCGGTCAGCCGTCGGCGCGGGCTCATCATCACCGCGTGCATCATCGGATGCCTCGGCGTGATCCTCGCGTTCGCCGTGCCGGTTCCGGCCGACCGCTTCTTTCCTGAGCCGGCACCGGCGCCCGAAGTGCCCCGCGGCCCGACGTGCATGGGAGAGGGCGACCCGAACTGCATCGGCGGATAGCGGACACACGCCGGAGTGTGGGGACCGCTACGCGTCGGAGGGGCCGCCTCGGACGAGCGTCGCGTCGAGGCCGGCGATCAGCGCATCGAGACCCTGATCGAACATCTCGAGGTCGCGCAGGCCGGTGATCCCGGACTGCGCCGCGAGCTGATCGTTCAGCGGGCCCTGAGCCCGGCTTCGCGCCCACACGACGAGGAACCCCGACGCGTAGGCGTCGACGATGCCGAGGATCTGGCGCGCGTGCTCGGGCGCGAGGCCGGTCTGCTCGAGGCGTGCGACGACGGTGCCCAGATGCGGTGCGACGGGCGACGAGCCGTACGGTGCGAGGGCGAGCAGTTCGAAGGAGTTCGGCAGCTGCACCGCCAGGTCGCGGTAGGAGTCGAGCGTCTGCCGGATGAGCTGCTGCCAGGACTCGCCGCTGGGTTCGCGCAGGTCGAGTCGTTCGATCAGGTGGGCGACGATCGCGTCGATCAGGTCGTCGCGGCTGCGCACGTGGGTGTACAGACTCATCGGGGCGCAATCGAGCTCTGAGGCGAGTCGCCGCATGGTCAAGGCGTTGAGACCATCGCGTTCGATGAGTGTGATCGCGGCCGACGTGAGGTCGTGCCGGGCCAGGTTCTGCCGAATCTCCTGCGGAACCTCTTGACGTCGCGCCATGCGTGCAACAGTATCGTCCGTACATTGTACGGACGCACGAAAGGCAAGACCTGCATGGACCTGTATCGACTGACGGCCACCGAGGCATCCGAGCTGTTCCGACGCCGGGAACTCTCCCCGGTCGACCTGCTCGAATCGGTGATCGCGCGCACCGAGGCCACCGAGCCGATGATCAACGCCGTCACCGAGCAGTGGATCGATGAGGCGCGCTCGGCGGCCGCCAGGTCGGAGGCGCGATTCGTCGCGGAGGAGCCCGTCGGCGCGCTCGAGGGCATCCCGCTGATGCTGAAGGATGAGCAGCCGATCGCCGGCCGCCCGCTCGAAGACGGCTGCCTGCTCGAACAGGGCACCATCGCCGAGGAGACGCATCCGATCGTCGAGCGCATCCAGGCGGCCGGCGCGGTCATCCACGCTCGCACGACGACCCCCGAATACTGCTGCGCGCCGGTGACTCACTCGAAGCTGTGGGGCATCACCCGCAACCCGTGGAACCCCGACTTCACGCCGGGCGGTTCGTCGGGCGGCTCGGGAGCGGTGCTCGCGGCCGGGTCGACGCTGCTCGCGACCGGCTCCGACATCGGTGGGTCGATCCGCATCCCCGCCTCGTTCTGCGGCGTGGTCGGGTTCAAGCCGCCGTTCGGCCGGGTACCGGGGATGGCGCCGTTCAACTCCGACACCTACTGCGCCGACGGGCCAATGGGGCGCAGCGTGGCCGACGTAGCGCTCCTGCAGAACGTGATCTCGGGCCCCTGGGTCGGTGACGCCGCATCGCTTCGCGAGGTCGCGGCGGTCTCGGGCGCGGCGGGCTCGCTGCGGGGCATCCGCATCGCCCTGTGTCTCGACCTCGGCGGCTACGACGTCGACCCCGCGATCGAGGCGAACACCCGTGCCGTCGCTGCGGCGCTCGTCGCCGCGGGCGCGACCGTCGACGAGGTCGCCCTGCCGTGGGGGCCCGAGCGGGTGCTGTCGACGGCATGGCCGCACTTCGGCGCCGTGATGGGGCCGTTCATCGAGAGCATCGCCGAGGGCGACGAGGCTCGCGCCGCCCAGCTGATGCCGTACACCCGCGCGTTCGCCGCCGAGGCCGCAGCGGGCGGCGACTACGTGAGCGGCCTCGAGGCGGAATCCGCGTTCTACCGGCCGTTCGCCGAGCTCATGACCGGCTACGACGCACTGATCTGCCCCACGATCGCGACGACCGGCCTCGCCGCCGACGAACCCTGCACCGACAGTGCCGACGTGTTCTCGAAGCTGATGACGCTGCCGTTCAACGTGATCGGCCGGGTGCCGGTGCTGGCGGTGCCGTCGGGCATCGCCCCGAACGGCGTGCCGACGGGCGTGCAGATCGTCGGCCGCACGTACGACGACGCCACCGTGTTCCGCGTCGGCGCCGCGCTCGAGCAGGAACTCGCCCTGTGGACCGACCCGGCCTGGTGGCCGGCACTGGAGTTCGCCGCCGCCGCAACCGCCGCCGCCGCATCGTACTGAGACCGCGTTTGCGCTTCGCCACCGTCATCACCGTCGTTGACAACCTGAAGGAGCACCATGACCGCGACCAGCGCGCACCTGTCGAGGAATGAGCGCCCTACGGGCGGGGCACCCGGAACAGCTCGGTGCGGGCGACGACGCGGTCGCGTTCGGCGGCGAGCTCGAGCCGCCGCGGGTCGGCGAGGTACGCGTCGAGGAGCACCTGGCTCGGGACGCGGTACAGCTGGATTTCGAGCGGATGCTCCGGCCCTCGGTCGCTCCGCACTCGCTCGGTCACCTCGACGCCGTAGTCGGGGAGCAGCGCGAGCACGCGATCCTCGTAGGCGACGAGGTCGTCTTCGAGTCCGGGCCGAGCCCAGAGGAGGCAGCAGAGCGTGAACGGCGCGTCGTCGCCGCCGGGCTGACCGGATGCCTCGCCACCGGCTGCCACGGGCGGGCCGGATGCCAGGCGGCCCTCAGGTCGCCACGACCAGTTCTGCCAATTCAGCATTCCTTCGACCCCCGCGTACCCCGCGCCGTGCACGAACAACGCGACGAACGCGCTGACGAGCAGCCCGACCCCGGCGATCCAGCTGATCTCCCAGAATGTGGTCACGACCCCGGCGAACGCGGCACCCATCGCGAGCGACCGGGCCACGGTCACCGTGCGAGACCTCGCGAGGCGATGGCGGTAGTGCTCCTGCCAGTTCAGCATGATGAGCGCAGCGAGCAACGGGATGGCGATGGCGAAGAGGATGATGCTCGCGAGCCCGAGCGACGAGGGCGCGGCAACGGTCACGAGCGGCTGCACGAGCACGATGCAGATGCCGACGAGGGCGCCGTACATCAGGTTGTTCTGCCGCAGCCATTCATCCGCCAGGCCGGGCTCTCGCCGCAGCTCCTGCTCGACGTACTCGTCTTCTCGCATCAACCGCCTCCGTTCGGGCATCCATGGCGATTCTCTCAGTGCCGAGCGTCGCATAGCGTTGCGGGGTGACCAGCAGCGGACTCAGTCATGTGACCTTCATCGTGCGCGACCTCGATCGCATGGAGCGGATCCTCACGGACGTGCTCGGCGCCGTCCGCGTCTACGACAGCGGCAGCCGCACGTTCTCGCTCTCGGAGGAGCGGTTCTTCCTCATCGGCGACGGAGATGCGGCGACCTGGGTGGCGATCATGTTCGGCGACGGCGGCCTGCCGCGCAGTTACAACCACGTCGCGTTCCAAGTGGAGCGGGCCGACCTGCCCGGCCTGCGCGCGACCATCGCGAACCTCGGCCTCGACATCCGCCCACCGCGCTCGCGGGTCGACGGCGAAGGCGACTCCGTCTACTTCTACGACGACGACGGCCACCTCTTCGAGCTGCATGCCGGCTCGCTGCGCGAACGCCTCGCCGTGTACACGCCGCCCGCGGCGAGGTAGACGGAACGGACACGGCAGGGATTGAATGAGGGGATGAGCGGCGGGCGGGAGTGACCGCGCACGCGGGAACGGATGACGGGCTCGACGTCCGCGTCACGGGTGGCGTCGCGCGCGGAGTTCGTGAGGGCGAGATGCTCGCGTGGCGCGGTATGCCGTATGCGGCCCCGCCGACGGGGGATCTGCGGTTCCGGGCGCCTGCGCCGGTGCTGCCGTGGATCGGTGTCCGCAACGCGTCGGCGTTCGGCGCGGTCGCACCCCAGCACGGCTGGCGTCCTCGCCTGCTCGGAGCTGCGGTGAGCGCCGTCACCGCCGACGAGGACTGCCTGACGGTGAACGTCTCGGCACCCGTTCGCGAGGCGGACGGCGTGCCCCTGCCGGTTATGGTCTTCATCCACGGCGGGGGATACAGTGCGGGTTCGTCGCGTGACTTCTCGGGACAGGGTGAGGGGTTCGTCCGCAGCGGGCGCGTCGTGTACGTGAGCTTCAACTACCGGCTCGGCGCGCTCGGCTACCTCGACTTCACGCGGTACACCACCGACCGACGCCGCTTCGACAGCAATCTCGGGCTGCGCGACCAGATCGCGTTGCTCGCATGGGTCCGGGAGAACATCGCCGCCTTCGGTGGAGATGCCGCTCGGGTCACAGTGTTCGGCGAGTCGGCGGGGGGCAACGCGGTCACGACGCTCATGGCGACACCGTCCGCGCGCGAGCTCTTCGCCGGGGCCATCGCGCAGAGCCCGCCGCCCGACGCGGTCTACGAGCGCAAGATGACGGCGAGGTGGGCGGCGGAGTACGTCGCGCTCCTGCGCGGGGTCGTGAGCGAGCGTGACGAGAAGGATGCCGCGGCGCGCGAGACGGCGCCAGGTGCCGGCGTCCCGCCGACGCCCCCGACGCCGCAGCAGCTGCTGGCCGACGCGAGCGCCGACGACCTCGTCGCCGCATCCGTCGCACTCCAGGTGCGGACGCCCGATGCCTACGCCGGCGCGTTCTGCTTCGCGCCGGTGATCGACGGCGACATCGTCCCGGAGCGACCGTTCGTCGCCTTTCGCGAAGGCCGCTCGAGCCGGGTGCCGCTCATCATCGGCACGAACGATCGGGAGGGCTCGATCTTCCGTGGTCGAGGCGACATCCTGCCGCGGACCGAGAAGCGGATCAGCGAGGTGTTCGCCCGGGCCCCCGGCGTCGCGCGCCGAGCGATGCGCGAGGCGTACCCCGAGCTGCGCTCCTCGCGGCGGGCCGCCGCGGACTTCGGCGGCGACTACGGATTCTGGTACCCGAGCACGCGGGTGGCCGACACCTGCTCCCGGCACGCGCCGGTCTGGTCGTACCGGTTCGATTTCGCGCCGCGCCTGCTCAAGCTCGTCGGCCTCGACGCGACGCACGGCGTCGAGATGTTCGCACTGTTCAACCAGATCGGGGCACCGATGGCTCGGTTCATCACCTCCTTGGGCGGCTATGAGGAGTACGCGGCGGCGGGCGAGCGGATGCGGCAGCACTGGTTGCACTTCGCGGAGACCGGAACGCCGGGGCCCCAGTGGCCCCGATACGACGAGCAGGCGCGATCGACGCTCGTGATCGACGCAACGGACCGCGTCGAGGCAGATCCGCGCAGCGAACGACGCCGGGCCTGGGACGCGTTCACGCCATCGCTGTCGGGGTGACGCACGGGATCGTTCCGCGCGATCCGACTGCTCGCTCTGTCAGGATAGGCGGGCACGCTCCGAGGGGGAGCGGCCACGTGCACTCAGGGGAGCAGAATGACCACCGAGCCCAACACGACGTCGGGGCAGATCCGGCCCGTGACCGAGAAGGACCGCTTCGGGCGCCTCATCGAACGGCGCGACGGGGCCGACTTCCCGTTCTACAACGCGGTGCCGGTCGAGCTCTCGGTGGGCAGGTGGATCCTCGTCTGGGCCTCGGCCGCGGTCGGCATCCTGGCGCTCATGTTCATCCCGCAGCCGAACAACTTCGTGGCGATCCTGCCGCGTGCGCTGTTCGTCGCGATCCCGCTCGCCGTGCTCGCCCTCGTCGCTGGTCGCCATTGGACGGCGATCTTCCGCCGCGTGCGCGTCGTCGACGTGGGCAACATGTTCTTCTTCGCCGCCCTCAACATCGCCCTGACGTTCGTCATCGGCGGGCTCGTCTCGCTCGTCTTCCCGGTTGCCCCGAACACGACCATCGAGGGCGCAGGAACGGGTGGGGTCGCCGACACGATCGCCCTCTACATCGGCAGCGGCATCCAACTCGTCGGCGAAGAGGTGTTCGTCGTGCTGCCGTTCCTCGCCCTCATGTACTTCCTGTTCGCGAAGGCGGGCGTCTCGCGTAAGACGGCGATCATCCTCTCCTGGATCATCTCGTCGGTCTGGTTCGGTGCGGCCCACCTGCCCACCTACGACTGGAACTGGGTGCAGGCGATCGTCATCATCGGCTCGGCGCGCATCGCGCTCACCCTCGCATTCATCCGCACCAAGAACGTCTGGGTGTCGGCCGGCGCCCACATCATCAACGACTGGGTGTTCATCACCTCCGCGGTGATCGGCGCGGCAGCAACAGCCGCGGGCTGACCCATGAGCGTCGACCCGAGCGAGAAATACGACGTCAAGCGCGACCGGCGCGAGCTCTACGGGGCATCCGCTCGGGATTTCACGATCGTCGACGTGCCGCCGGCGACGTACCTCGCGGTCGACGGGCACGGCGATCCGAACACCGCGCCCGCGTACGCCGACGCCGTCGAGGCGCTCTTCAGCGTGGCCTACGCGGTGAAGTTCCGCAGCAAGCAGCAGCTCGGTCGCGACTTCGTCGTCGCGCCGCTCGAGGGACTCTGGCGCGCCGACGATCCCGAATCGTTCGTGACTCGCGACAAGACGGCCTGGAGCTGGACGATGCTCATCTCGCAGCCCGACTGGATCGACGACGCGATGGTCGCCGACGCCGTCACGGCCGTGCGCGCGAAGGGCGAGCGGCCCGCGCTCGCGAGGCTGCGACTCCGCGAGCTCCGCGAAGGGCGCTCGGCTCAGATCCTCCACGTCGGCTCGTACGACGACGAGGCACCGACGCTCGCGCGGCTGCACCACGAGTGGATGCCGCAGCACGGACTCACGTTCAACGGCGACCACCACGAGATCTACCTGAGCGATGCCCGTCGAACGGCGCCCGAGAAGCTCCGCACCATCCTGCGCCAGCCGGTGCGCCCGGTCTGAGCGCGCAGCGCCAGCCTGATCGAGCAGGATTCGAGAAGCACGCGCGGTCGGCCGTGAATAACGTCGAAGGCATGAACAACACCGACTCCCTCACCCTCACGTCCATCGACTCGATCACGCTCGACGTCGTCGATCCCGAAGCGGCCGTACGCTTCTACGCCGATGCCTTCGGATTGCAAGATCAGGTGCGCACACGTGCGTCGGATGCCCCGACCACCGGCTTCCGCGGATTCACGATGTCGCTCGTCGTGGCGCAGCCGGCCGACGTGCACGCGCTGTTCGACTCGGCGGTCGCCGCCGGGGCGACGGTGCTCAAGCCCGTCGAGAAGTCGCTCTGGGGTGTCGGCGGCGTCGTCCAGGCACCCGACGGGGCGATCTGGAACCTCGCGACCTCGACCAAGAAGGACACCCGCCCGGCGAGCAAGCAGTTCGACAGCATCGTTCTCCTGCTCGGAGCCGAGGACGTTCCGGCGACCAAGCGGTTCTACGTCGACCGCGGGCTGGGGGTCGCGAAGAGCTTCGGCAGCTACGTCGACTTCGCGACCCCGGGCAGCCCGATCGGCCTCGGACTCTACAAGCGCCGCGCGCTCGCGAAGTCCGCCGGCGTCGCTCCCGAGGGCTCCGGATCGCACCGGCTCCAGGTCAACGGCGATGCCGGGTCCTTCACCGACCCCGATGGCTTCGAGTGGGGAACGTCGACTGCGGCGACCGAGTAGGGCCGCGCGAACCTACAGGGTGTCAGCGTGCCGGTGCACCACGCGCCAGCCGGCGTCCTCGCGACGGTACACCTGGGTCGCGCGCAACGTGAACGTTCGTGGCTGACCATCGATCGAGGCCGAGATGCGCTCGTAGCCGACCGTGTACGCCATGCCGTCGGCGATATCGAACGAGATCAGCTCGAACGCGTAGTCGGTGCAGTTCGAGAAGCTCGGGGCGAGCAGCTCGAACGCCTCGACCAGGTCCTCTCGACCGACCGCGTTCCGCCAGGCGCCGAGCACGCTCACGGGCTCGACCTTCGACCAGATCTCACGGCGCGGGCCGGTATCGCCGTTCAACATGGCTCGCTCCGCCTGCACGAGTTCGCCGTCGAGCCAGGCCAGGAATTCCTCACGGTCGCTCATGGGTTCAGGATGCCCGAAGGTCGGGCCCGGATCAACGGCGATCGGCTCTACGGATGCAGCCGCTCGTACAGCTCGGCGCCACGCCACCCGACGATTCCGCCGAGCACCGTGCCGATCACGAACCCGAGGAAGCCGTAGTTCGCGATGGCGGCGGCGCCGATGTCGACGATCCAGGTGAAGATCCCGGTCGGGCCGGGATCGGTCGGCAGCGGTGCGGCCACGGTGAGGACGGTGCCGCCGAAGAGGCCGGCGAGGCCGTTCGAGACCCAGAACGCCGCGAGACCGACGAGTGAGAGGCCGACCGTCGAGCGCACACTGGGGTGGGCGATCACGGCGTACGCGATGATCGCGACCCCGAGCGACCACGCCAGGGTGCCGAGGAAGATGCCCGCGAAGCCGCCGCCGAGCTCGGCGCTCATCACCGAGGCCGGCAGGAGCGGGAACAACGCGAGGGCGGCAGTCAACCACGCGAGCAATTGCCTGGCCTGCCGGATGGCGTCCTTCGCCGGTCCGTCGGGGCCGAGTTCGACCAGCCGGTTGAGCGTGCCGTCGCCGTCGGCCTCGCCGTCGCCATCGCCGTCGAACACCTCACCCCGCACCCGTGCGCCCGCTGCGCCCGCGGCATCCAGCAGGTCTGCGCCCGAGACCGGTTGCCCCGCCACCGCTGCCGGCTTCACGGTGAGGCGTTGCTGCTCAGTGCCGTCACGGCCGTACACGGCGACCTGACCGCCGCCGTTCGCCGCGAGATCGGCCCGAGCAGCACTGATCGCGCCTTCCTGGGTGCGCTCGGTGACGAGGACCGGGCCGGTGGGCGATGAGCGCACGACCCAGGAGCCGAAGGGGAAGTGCGCCGGCTGGACCGTTCGAAACGCCGACGCGTCCATGATCGCTCCTGTCGTGAGGATTGCTCGGGAAATCCGATTGTCTCGAATATGGACCTCGGAACCGACGCCCTCCAGTCCCCGTTCGAGTGACCCTGTCGAGCGATTCGGACACCCGCATCCGCTTTGCTACCATCCGCTGGTGCACATCCTTCGTCGGGTGATCGTCATCGTCGCCGTCACCGCCCTCGTCCTCATCGCCGTGTTCGCCGGCGGCTACCTCGGGCAGAAGCCGATCCTCTTGACGGGAACGGGCTACGCGGCGCACAACGCCTGCGCGGTCACCGCAGTCGCCGGTCGCGACGACCCCGCCACAGACCTTCCGCCGAATCCGCTCGTGCCCTACCTGCAGGTCGACGGCGCGGGCGATCCGACGACCGCCACCCTGTACGGGCAGTTCGCCCATCAGCAGGCCTGGTACACCGATGGGTTCGGCTGCACGCTCTCCGGCGAGCGGCCCGAACTCGGCGAGGCATCCGCCATCTCATCGCGAGGCAACCCGTTCACCGACGCGCCGACGCCCGCCGCGAACCCCGCACTCGACGAGGCGATCGCGCGCGCGTTCGGCGAGAATCGGTCCGAGGGGGCTGCCGCGGCGCTCGGCACGCGGGCCGTCGTCGTCGTGAAGGACGGCGAACTCGTCGCCGAGCGCTACGCCGAAGGGTTCGACGCCGCGACCCCGCAGCTGGGCTGGTCGATGTCGAAGAGCGTGACCGACCTGCTGACGGGGGTGCTCGTGCAGCAGGGAGTCGTCGCGCTCGATGACGACCACCTGCGGCCCGAATGGACCGACGAACGCGCGAACATCACCGTCGAGCACCTGCTGCGCATGACGAGCGGCCTCGAATGGGACGAGACCTACGACCTCGGCACCCCCATCACGCGCATGCTCTACCTCGAGCCCGACATGGGCGCCTACGTGGCGAGCCTGCCGCTCGTCCACGATCCGGGCACCGTGCAGCTGTACTCGAGCGGCAGCACGACGCTGCTCTGCGACATCCTCGCCGAACGCACCGGACTCGGCGCCGACCTGCCGCGGCAGGCCCTGCTCGAACCGCTCGGTCTCTCGTCGGCGATCTTCGAGCCCGACGCCGCGGGCACGCCCGTCTGCTCCTCCTACCTGTGGGCGACGCCGCGCGACTGGGCCGCCATCGGCCAGTTCGCGCTGCAGAACGGCGAGTGGAAGGGCGAGCAGTTGCTGCCCGAGGACTGGATGGAGCGGAGCCTCACCGTTCCCGACGTCGAAGTGACCGACGACCCCGGCTACGGCATGGGCTGGCGGGTGAACCCGCTGCCCGGCGGCACCCTGCGCTGGCCCGAACTGCCCGAAGACACGTTCTACGCGAGCGGCCACGACGGGCAGAAGGTGCTCGTCGTGCCGAGCGAAGACCTCGTGGTCGTGCGCATGGGGTTCACCCCTGACGCCGACGAAGAGGCCACGGTCGTGCAGCTCGTCGAGGAGGCGATCGCCGCGCTCGGCTGACCATCGCCTTGCGAGGCGGTGCAAGGCTACGCTGAGCCGATGGAGGCCGAACGGATGCCCCGGGGCGGGGCATCAGGCGTGCCGATGACGGTCGTGGTCGACGTGGCCAATGTGATGGGCTCGCGCCCCGACGGCTGGTGGAAGGATCGCGCCGCTGCGGCGACGAAGCTCGTCGCGCGCATGCCCGGGCTCGTCGGCCGAACAGTGCCCGTTCCCGAGGGCGAGGAGATCGTCGTCGAGCAGATCGTTGCCGTCGTGGAGGGCGCGGCGCGGGAGATCGCCGCACCCGACGGCGTGATCGTGGTTCGTGCGCCGAAGGATGGCGACAGCGCCATCGTGTCGACCGGCGAGCGATACACCGATGCAGGCGCGCGCGTGCTGGTGGTCACCGCCGACCGCGGCCTGCGCGCGCGGCTGCCCGGCGGTGTCGTCGTCGCCGGGCCGACGTGGATGACTACCCTGCTCGGGCGATGAGTTGTGGAGTACCCCGGTAGGGTATAGCCCCTCGGAAGGGCGCTCTCGTTCGCGGTGGCGATCATCGGGTGAGTTCGCGCGCCGGGCGCGCAGAGCCTGAGATGAGGCATCCTCACCCGTTCTGGGGCTGATCGCACGGTCGAGATCGGCGTACCCTTCGGATCGTTGTCGGCCTGGCCGGCTCGGGCCGCCGAGGAGGGGAACGTGCCATGTCGAGGAATCCGAGCAGGATCGCACTCGTCGTCACGAGCGCGGCGGTCGCCGCGGCCGTGATGGTGCCGGCGTCGGCGATGGCGACGGCTGCCGGGACCGGCCAGGGCTTCACGGGCACCGTGGTCGCCGACGGCTCCGGGGTCCGCGGCGCGACGGTGAAGCTCTTCGCCGCCGGCGAAACCCCCGGCAGTGCGACGCAGGTGGCGACCGAGACGACCGACCGGCACGGGCGGTTCAAGGTGAGCGTTCCGCAGACGATCGCAGCCGACGACGTGCTGTACGCGACGGCGCGGGGCGGCACGGTCGATGGGCAGCCGGTGCCCGACACGGTCGAGCTCGCAGCATCGCTCGCCGACCTGCGCAAGGGCAAGATCACGATCGACGAGATGACGACGGTCGCGGCCGGGTACTCGCTGGCCCAGTTCGCGGTGGCCGGCGTCGTCGGCGGGCCGTCACCGGGTCTCGAGAACGCGGCGCGGATGCCCCGGAACCTCGTCGACGTCGCGAGGGGTGAGCAGGCGAAGTTCTTGCTGCAGGCCCCCAACGGAACCGCGACCGAGACCCTCTCGACGTTCAACTCGCTCGCGAGCATCATCGCCGGATGCGTCGACGACTCGAACGACTGCGACGCGTTCCTCGACGCGGCGACCGACGCGTGGGGCGTGCGACCCGACACCACATGGCAGGCGATGACGCTGCTGCCGACCAACCCGTCGGGCGACTCGCCGGGCGTGTTCGCGCAGGTGCCCGCAGACCCGCGATTCACGCCGGTCCGCACGTCGGCGCCGTCGGCGTGGGTCATCGCCCTGCGGTTCTACGGCGACGGGCGGCAGTTCAACGGGCCGGGCAACGTCGCGTTCGACGCTCAGGGCAGGGTGTGGGCGAACAACAACACCAACTGGTCTCGGCAGCCCTCGCGGATCTGCCCCGGAACCGACATGTTCCACCTCGACCCGTATGCGACAGGGCAGCCGATGCAGACGTTCACGGGCGGCGGGCTCAACGGTGCAGGGTTCGGCATCGCGATCGACACGCGGGATCGTGTGTGGGTGGGCAACTTCGGCTTCACCGGTTCCCAGTGCACGGAAGGGCCCCCGACCTCCAACAGCGTGTCGGCGTTCGAGTCCGACGGCGAGCCGATCTCGGGCGATGACGGATTCACCGACGGGCCGTTGAGTTGGCCGCAAGGGGTCAAGTCCGATGTCGACGGCAACATGTGGATCGCGAACTGCGGTAACGACTCCGTCGTCGTGTACCCGGGCGGCGACCACACCTCGTCGTTCGTGGCCGGCACCGACATTCCCAAGGCGTTCGACGTCGCGCAGAACACGGATGGGTCGGTCTTCGCGACCGCGAACGCCGGCGACCAGGTGTACGGGTTCGCGCCCGACGGGTCGCCGTTGCTGGGTTCGCCGTTCGGCGACTCCTCCACGATCCGCAGACCGCTCGGGGCTGCGAGTGACAGCCTCGGCAACGTCTGGGTTTCGAACTCGGGCGTCGTCGACATCCCGTGCAGCACGGGAAACACGCTCGAGGTGCCCGCGCCGGGTGCGGACCTGGATGGCACGATCGCGCGAGTGGGTTCCGACGGATCGACCGAGAGCTTCGGCGGAGCGGGGCTCACCGTGCCGTGGGGCATCGCGGTCGACGGCGACGACAACCTCTGGGTCGCGAACTTCGCAGACCAGCGGCTGTCGCACCTGTGCGGTGCCCGGGCGAGCACGTGCCCGGCCGGCACGACCGGTCACGCGATCTCGCCCGACGAAGGCTACGGATTCGACGGCCTGCAGCGGAACACCGGTGTACAGGTCGACCCCTCGGGAAACGTGTGGCTCACCAATAACTGGGTCGCGGTCCCGCGGCCGATCGACCCGTTCGGCGACGGGCTCGTCGTCTACCTCGGCATGGCCGCGCCCGTGAAGGCGCCGCTCGTCGGAACGCCCGAGCAGCCCTGAGCGTCCGGGGGAGTCGACATGGGCAAGGTCATCGTCATCCAGTTCATCACGCTCGACGGTGTGATCGAGGACCCCGACGGCCGCGGGGGCGCCGAATTCGGTGGCTGGGCGTTCCGGTTCGGGCGGGAGGCGATCGCGGGGGATGTCTTCCGGCTCGGGCCCGTGCTCGACGGGTGCGTGGTGCTGTTCGGCCACCGCACGTGGGGGCATTTCTCACGCTTGTGGCCTGAGCGGACCGATCGGTTCTCGGTCGCGATGAACCGGGCCCGGAAGGTCGTCGCGTCCACCGGGTCGCCCGACCTCACGGCGTGGGCGGGTTCGGAGCGGCTCGATGGCGACGTGGTCGAGGGCGTCGCCCGCCTCGCCGCTGAACACGACGTGGTCGTGATCGGCAGCACGAGCGTCGTGCGCGCGCTGCAGGCCGCCGATGGCATCGACGAGTATCGCCTGCTGACCGTTCCGTCGGTCATCGGCGACGCGAACGCGGTGCGGCTGTTCGTCTCGTCCGCAGAGCTCGGGCTCGTCTCGGTGGACGCGGCCGGCCCGGTCGTGCTGACGGTGCTCGCGGCTCGGTCGGCGTAGCCGGCGGCATCCGCATTCGAGTAAGGTAAGCATTACCTAACTCGAAGGAGTCCCCGTGGTTTCCAGCAACATCGCCGTCACGCACGCGGACTCCGGGGTCGTCACCGCCGACGTGCTCGAAGCCGTGCAGATCTCACCGCATTTCGTGCGTGTGACGATCGGCGGTGAGCGCCTGCGCGAGTGGCGGCACGTCGGCTTCGACCAGTGGTTCCGGCTCGCCGTGCCGACCTCGGGCGACACCCGGTTCGATAACCTCGCCGGCACCTTCGACATGGCGGGCTACCTGAAGTACCTCATGCTGCCGCGTTCGACCCGGCCCGTGATCCGCAATTACACCGTGCGCGAGTTCCGGCCCGAGCTGCTCGAGATGGACATCGACTTCGTCGTGCACGGCGACGACGGAGTGGCCGGGCCCTGGGCAGCGGGCCTCCCCATCGGGCAGGAGGTCGCACTTATCGACCAGGGCTGCGGGTTCCGCCGGGTCGAGGCCGACACGACCCTGCTCATCGGCGACGAGAGCGCGCTGCCCGCGGTCGGCGGCATCCTGCGCGACCTGCCGCGCGACGCGTCGGGGCACGCGCTCATCGAGGTCGCCGACCTCGGCGACCGGCAGGAGGTCACCGCACCCGAGGGCATGTCGGTGCACTGGATCGTGCGCCGACCCGACGTCGCGGTGGGCGCCACCGCGCTCGAGCACCTGCGCGAGCTGCCGCCGTTCAGCGGGTCGGTCAACGCCTTCGCCGCGGGCGAGTCGAAGCTCGCCACCGGCGCGCGGCGCCACCTCGTCAACGAGCGCTCGGTGCCGAAGGCGAACGTCGCGTTCTGCGGGTACTGGCGCGCGCACTGACGCGGAGCTCGCCGACCCGGCGGAGCGCCGGGCGAGTCTACGTCGCGATGACGAGTCGCACCTGCACCTCGTCGCCCACGTCGAGGTGCTCGGCCTCGCGAACCCACGCCTTCACCGGCACGATGTAGCCGCCGTCCTTGGGCCAGAGCGCCGTGGGCCACTCGCTCGACCCGATGCGCACGGTCGCGGGGATCATGCCCCAGCCGTAACTGACCATCGGCGAGATCGCACTGAGCGCATCACACGTGTCGGTGGGCGCACTCACGAAGTGCCAGGGCGCCGGACCCCGCCAGAACCACAGGTCGCCGCGGAACTCGAACTCCATCCGATCAGGATAGGCGCGGCGTGCGCGTGTGGAGCCGCGTCGCCGCAATCCTTAGGCTGGTTGCATGGCCGCAGCCACCGCCGACACGCCAGCCCGAGGGGCTCGCTGGCGGGTGCGCGGCCGCATCGCGCGCTCGCCGCAGCAGTTGCCGGCGTGGACCCGAGCGCTCGCCGAGGGCGACGACGCCGGGTTCTTCGGACCCGGTAGCGCGGTGTGGGCGGTGAACGGTGCGCTGCCGACGCTCGTGGCCGGCATCCGTGCGCTGCTCCTCCAGACGCTGCATCCCGGTGCCATGGCGGGCGTGCACGACTGGTCGCACTACAACGAGGATCCGCTCGGGCGACTCGACGGCACTGTGCGCTGGGTCGCGACGACGACGTTCGGCGACCGGCGCAGCGCCACCGCGGCATCGGCGTTCGTGAGTCGGTTGCACGAGCATGTCACCGGTACCTACACCGATGCGGCGGGCGTCGAGCGTCAGTACTCCGCGAACGAAGAGCAATTGCTGCGCTGGGTGCACGACGCGTTCACCGAGGCCTTCCTCGGGGCGCACGAGACGTGGGGCAAGGCGATCCCCGGCGGTGGCGACGCCTATGTGCGCGAGTGGGCCCAGGCGGGCCGGCTCATGGGCGTGACCGACCCGCCCACGTCCGTCGACGCGCTCCGTGCCGAGATCTCGGAGTTCCTTCGCGAGGCGAAGGTCGATGAGCGCGTGGTCGAGGCGGTGCGGTTCCTGCGGCGTCCGGGGCTGCCCGGGCTCACGGGCCTGGCGTACCCGATCCTGTTCGGTGGTGCCGTCGCGTCGCTCGCACCCGAGTACCGCAGGCTCCTCGGGCTGCGGCGCCCACGCTGGCCGGCGATCACGCTCACGAGGATCGCGCTCGCCGTGGGTGTCCTCGTGCTCGGCCCGGTCTCGCCGAGCGAGCGCAACGCCCGGGCCCGCATCGCGCGGCTCGCGCTCCGCTGAACGTTCGCGGCGACGGCGAGCGAGGATCCGGCCGACGGATGTCTCGACGACGCGTTCGCTCACAGCTCCCAGGTGCGATCGGTCGCCCTGCGGGCGGTGACGAGCACGCCGAGGATGCCGGCGAACACGAGGATCGGGCTCGCGATCAGGGCCATGAGCACCCAGTCGCCGTCGAAGACCGACCCGATGGCGACGATGAGCGCCGGTGACGCCACGAGGGAAGCGGCCCACGGCCAGGCGCCGAGCCCGAGCGCGAAGAGCCCTGCGGCGATGCCGGTGGCGAGGCCCACGTAGAAGAGCACGTCGTAGCCGCCGAATCCGTGTCCGGCCTCGGCGCGAATCAGCGAGCCGAGCATCCCGATCCCGATCGCGAACGGCGTCGCCGCGGTGAAGACCGACCAGACGATCAGCTCGACCGACGCGGCCGAACGCCGGCGCGCGCGAGGCGCGTGTGTGCGCTCGATCTGCGTGCGCCCCATATAGGCCGCGGGCGCACGCGCCGCCCGCGGCGCGTGGGTGCGCGGCAGTCGGAGGCTCTGGATCTGGGTCATGGCGCGAAGCTACCGCCGCGGGTTCGGCACCGCATCCGGGGCACTACCGATTTCCCCTGCGCCGTGTGGTGCAGCGCGATGCGCTCACCGTCCCGCGGATTCCTCGGCAGGCGGCGCCCCCTGCGATAGTCTCCGAATCGGAGGTGCATCATGCACGAGACATCCGCTGAGTCCTCGAAGCCGCCCCACCCGCACGGCCGCGTGAAGCAACTGCGGCTCGTGGTGTCGGTGCCCGAGGGTGAGGACTTCGAGGCCGCGCTCGCCTTCTACCGAGACGTGCTCGGCATGCCGCAACAGGAGGCCTACGAGGGCGACGACGACGCGCGCGTCGTGATCCTCGGCGCCGGCCGCGCGACCCTCGAACTGTCGAACGCTGCGCAGGTGCGGTACATCGACCGCGTCGAGGCCGAGGGACAGCCGAGTGCGACGCTGCGGGTCGCGCTCGAGGTGACGGATGCCGCGACCTCGACTGATGACGCGGTCGAGGGCGGTGCCGAACTCGTCGCCGAGCCGCGGCAGACACCGTGGCGGTCGGTGAACTCTCGGCTCAACGGGCCGGCAGGTTTGCAGCTGACGCTGTTCGAGGAGCTGGACTCGGAGTGAGCCGGTACGACGGCAGGCCGCGCCGGCGGATGAGCCACTCGGCGACGATGAGGTTCGGGAGCCAGCAGAGGAACGGCACTGCGGCGTAGGCGTTCGCGAAGACGGCGCCGAAGTCGGTACCGGGCGCCGGCGGCACGAGCACCTGGAACAGGATGAGCAGCGGCAGCCAGATGCGCAGCGTCACCGCGGCGTAGGTCAGGGCGAAGTTGCGCATCATCCAGGCCCGGTGGCTGTCGATGTCGCGCCGCCGGATCGCCCGGTACGCGCGCCAGCCGGTGACGAACCACAGCACCGCGAGGGTGCCGAATCCGAAGAAGCCGACGAACCCGGCGTCGTTGACGAACGCGATCACGAGGCCCGAGACCGAGGCGATCGCGACCGCGACGAGGTACGTGCGCCCGGTCCAGCGATGCATCCGCGGTCGGCGGGTGCGCAGCCCGCGCCAGAACTGCAACGGCCCGAGCACCAGCGCCAACCCGCCCGTGACGACGTGGGCGTAGAACGCGGCGACGATGAACCAGGGCCGGTCGAGGTAGTTCGCGGCGAGGCCCGACGTCGGTGATTCGACGAGCGCCGCCAGCGACGACGTGAGGTAGGGCGTCACCGCGAAGGCGGCGATGCCGATCGACGAGAGCAGTACCCATGCCCACCCGGCACGGGTGCCGATGCGATGAGATGCGGGTGGCGGCGCTGCCGGCGTGACTTCGGGGCGCGTGATCGTGGACATGCCGGCAGGCTAGGGCGGCGGTTCGCGAGGCCGACATGGGGCAAACCCCCGGAACACGCGCCGGGGCGCACGACCTCGGGCGTTCCGCGTCATGATCGAGCGCGGAACGCGTCTCTCTCGTGAAGGGAATCCTGAGGGGGAGACATGAGTTCGAGCAACTCGCAGCGGGGCGTCGACCGGTGGTACGTCGTGGGGGCGGTCGCGGCGGTCATCGCGGTGATCGAGTGCGGCATCGGCGTGGTCCTCGTGAACAATGCCGCGGTGATCGACGGATTCGCACTGGCGGGGTGGGTGCCGCCGGCAATGACGGTCGGGCTCATCGCGGTGGCGATCGTCGTCGCCGGAGCTGCCGCGCTCAGCGCCGTGCCGCGCCCGCACTACCTCACGGTGTAGTCGGCGCGCACGCCGGATCGCCGTTCCAGGCCTCGAGGATGCGGTGGCGCAGCGCCGTCGACCGTTCGGCGAAGGCGCGCTGCCGGCGCACGTACTCGGCCTTGCCGTCGGGCGTCTCGATGCGCACGGGCTCGCCGCCCCACTCGCGCATGTCGTACGGCGAGGCCTGCATGTCGAGATATCGGATGTCGCGTGCGAGCTCGAACGCGTCGAGCAGCAGCTCGCCCGGCACGAGCGGGCCGAGCTTCACCGCCCACTTGTAGACGTCCATGTTCGCGTGCAGGCAGCCGGGCTGCTCGAGCTCGGGCTGGGTCTCGCGGGTCGGCGCGAAGCGGTTGCGGGGTACCGCGTGGGGCGTGAAGAACCGGAATGCGTCGATGTGGGTGCACCGCAGCTCGTGCGCCTCGACGACCTCGTCGGTCGCCGCCTGGCCGAGCCGCAGCGGCACGGCGTGCCGGTGCTCGCCCTGCCGGTAGACCATGGCCCACTCGTGCAGCCCGAAGCAGCCGAATGATGCCGGTCGCCCCGCCGTCCTTCCCAGGATGCGCCGCACCAGGCCGAGCATCGCAGGCTTCTCACGCTCCAGGGCGGCGCGGTCGACGACGAGTCCCTCGGGCGTCGTGCCCCGGGCGTACCAGCGCCACTCCGCGCGGGGCGTTGCCGCGGCATCCGCCAGCTCGATACCCGCGCCGGGATGCCAGCGTCGCAGCAGCGACGGCGAGTACGAGTAGTAGGTGAACAGGAAGTCCTCGATCGGGTGCCGCTCACCCCGCGCGGCACGGGCGCGGTGGCCCGCGGTGAGGACCTCGGCGCGGTCGGCGTGCGCCTGCTCGCGTGCGCCCCAGACGGCGGCGTCGAGCACGACGGTCGGCGCGGAGAGGGTGGCGGCGGGCATCCATCGAGGATACGTCGCGCTCCTGCGCAGCCCGCGAGCGAGCGTCAGCCTCCGGGCTTCGTCGCGACGCCGTCGAGCCACAGCGTGTCGGACTCGTCGCTGTGCGTGCCGCCCGTGCCGACATGCTTCGAGGGGATCTTCGGGCCCTTCGTGATGACGTGCACGAGCGCCATCGCATGGCCCTGGCCGAGACCGTAGTCCTCCTTCAGCCACGCCACGATCGGCGTCGCCTTCGTCGTCTCGTCGAAGCCGCGCTCGTGCGCGAGCTCGATGAACTGCCGGGGCGTGAGCCCCGTCTTCGCCTCGATGTTGTCGAGGTAGGCCTGGAACGACATGGTGCGTGCTCCTCCTGTGGTGTCGGTGTCGGTGTCGGGTCGGTGGTCCGGGCTAGTCGGCCCAGGTCTGGATGATGACGTCGGACGCGTGGATGCAGAGTATCCGCAGACGCCCGTCGCCGGCGTTCTTGAAGCCGTGCCAGACGCCCGTCGGCACGGTCGCGGTGTCGCCCGCGGTCGCGACGAGCTGCTGGTCGCCGATCGTGATGCGCGCGGTGCCCTCGATCACGACCCAGGTCTCGGTGTACGGGTGCCAGTGCAGGTCGGGGCCCTCGCCGGGCTCGTTGTCGACGTAGAAGTACGAGATGCCGGCGCCGTGGTCGCGCCCGACGAATCGGCGGGTGCGGCCCGTGCCGATGACGAGCGAGACGGCGGTGACGAGCTCGGGCTCAGCGGGCGGCGTCATCGTCGGGGTCATGGTGATCTCGGCGGCGTTCATTTGGGATACCTCGTTCCGGTTCGGTCTTGGTCGGTGTGGTCAGGATCGGTGCCTGCAGACAGACTCCCGCCGGGACATCCGATGCCGTTAGTGTTTCGATGTGGATCGAAACTTCGTCGACTTCCGGCTCGCCCCCGACGACATCTCGGCCATCCGCTTCGGGGTGTCGCCCGGTCACGAGCTCTGCCATGCGGTGCGGGTGCTGCAGCGCCCGGCCGAGCATCCGCTGCAGTGGGGGTGGCTGCGGGGTGTGCGCGACCGCGTGCCGCGCGAGGCGTTCGATCTGCTCGCCGTCGTCATCGGCGCCGAGGGGTACTTCCCCGACTTCTTCACTGCGACGCCGAGCTGGGACATGACGCCCGGCGATGAGGCCGAGCGGCTGCGATCCGTGCCGGCCGACCTCGTGCGGGCCGACCTGGCGAAGATGATCCTGCGGTCCACGGGCGCTCGGCAGGCGGCGATCACGCGCCTGCGGGAGCAGCCCGAGCGGGCGCGGGAGCTGATCGCGGACGCGTGGGAGGAGGCATGGGCGGCGCTGCTCGCGCCGGTCTGGGTGCAGCTCGAGCGGATCCTTCGCGCCGACATCGCCGTGCGGTCACGGCGTGCGGCGACCGAGGGCCTCGCTGGCATGGTGACGACGCTGCACCCCACGGTCGCGTGGAACGGCGACGCGGTGCGCGTCGGCATGCGACTGCACAGCGAGGTGCTCGACTGCCGGGGGAGCGGCCTCGTGCTCGTGCCCTCCGTGTTCGGCGGCCAGCGGTGCGCCGTGCTCACCGAGCCGCCCGCCCAGCCGACCCTCTTCTACCCCGCGCTCGGAGTCACCGAGACGTGGGCGCGCGACCCCGAGGAGGCCGAGCGGGCGCTCGGCGCGCTGCTCGGCCCCGCGCGCGCCGGCATCCTGCTCGCCGCGCACGAGCCGCGCACGACCTCGCAGGTCGCCGCCGATGCCGGCCTCGCGACCTCGACCGCCTCGCATCACCTCACGGTGCTGCGCGACGCGGGCCTCGTGGCGAGCACGCGCAGGGGCGCCAGCGTGCTGCACCTCCGCACCCCGCTCGGCGAGGCGATCGTCGGAGCGGTGCTGTGAGGAGCGCGGCTCCGACGCGCGCGACGGCTCAGTGATAGCGGCCGCTGTAGGCGTTGATGGCGGGCTGGCCGCCGAGGTGCGCGTAGAGCACGTTCGCGTCCTTGGGGATCTCGCCGCTCGAGACGAGGTCGATGAGTCCCGCCATCGACTTGCCCTCGTAGACCGGGTCGAGGATGACGCCCTCGAGGCGGCCGGTGAGCCGCATGGCCTCGTCGGTGGACTCGACCGGGATACCGTACTCGTCGCCGGCCCAGCCCTCGAGCACGGTGATCTCGTCGTCGCGCAGATCGCGGCCGAGCTCGATCAGGGCGGCCGTGTTGCGCGCGATGCGGGCGACCTGGTCGCGGGTCGCGTCGAGCTTCGCCGACGCGTCGATGCCGAGCACGCGTCGCGGGCGCCCGCCGAAGTTCGCCTCGAGGTCGGCGAATCCGGCGATCATGCCCGCCTGCGTCGACCCGGTGACGGCGCACACCACGATGGTGTCGAAGAACACGCCGAGCTCGGCCTCCTGTGCGGCGACCTCGTGCGCCCAGTTGGCGAAGCCCAGACCGCCGAGCCGGTGGTCGCTCGCGCCGGCCGGGATCGCGTAGGGCGTGCCGCCGGCGGTCTCGACGTCGGAGATCGCCTGGCGCCACGACTCCTTGAAGCCGATGCCGAACCCGGCCGGGGAGAGGCGCACGTCGGCGCCCATGAGCCGGGACAGCAGGATATTGCCGACCCGGTCGTTCACGGCGTCGGGCCAGTCGACCCAGTGCTCCTGCACGAGCACGGCCTTCATGCCGAGGTGCGCGGCGACGGCGGCGACCTGGCGCGTGTGGTTGGACTGCACGCCGCCGATCGACACGAGCGTGTCGGCGCCCTTGGCGAGCGCGTCGGGCACGAGGTACTCGAGCTTGCGCGTCTTGTTGCCGCCGAAGGCGAGGCCGCTGTTCACGTCTTCGCGCTTCATCCAGATGCGCGCGCCGCCGAGGTGGTCGCTCAAGCGGTTCACCGGGTGCACGGGGCTCGGCCCGAACGTCAGTTGGTGGCGGGGGAAGTCGGCGAGTGCCATGAGGGCTCCTTGATCCAGGTGGCGGGTTCAGGTGGCGGATGACCCGGGCGCGGTCGTGCTCGCGTCGCGGGGTGACTCGTGGAGCGGTTCGTCGAGTTGCAGCAGCCGGCCGAGCGTCGACCAGTTCGCGTGCGCAGCCGCCGCGGCCTCGTCGGCGTGCCCCGACGCGCAGAGTCCGATGATGCGGTCGTGGTCGTCGACCGACCCGCGCCCCGCGAGCGATGAGAACCGGGCGTGCTCGAGACGCCGCAGCAGGGGCGTGACGTGCTCGAGCAGCGTCGGCAGCAGCGGGTTCTCGCTCGCCCGCACTGCGACCCCGTGGAAGTCGTCGTCGGCGGAGACCGCGGCGGCGACGTCGTTCGCCTGCAGTGCCGCGGCGAACCGCGCGTTCGCCGCCCGCATCTCGTCGAGGTCGGCCTCGGTGAGTTGCGGCACCGCGTCGCGCACGGCGAGCTCGTGCAGTGCCGCGGCGATGCGCTGCGCCGCGAGGGCGGTGCGGGTGTCGAGCGGTGCGACGACCGTCTGCTTCGCGCGGCGCGTGTGCACGAGGCCGGCCGTCTCGAGCCGTGCGATCGCCTCGCGGATGGGCGTGCGGCTGACGCCGAGCCACTGCTCGAGTTCGGGGTCGCGCAGTCGCTCGCCGGGCTCGAGCTCGCCGCTGACGATCGCGTCGCGCAGCTCGCGATAGGCGTAGTCGCGCAGCGAACTCGGGCGCTCGGCGGAGCGCGTGGCAGGCAGCGGCATGCAATATATTGCAGCGGATGTCCCGCACCGATGTCAAGCCGGCGCGGACGTCCGGCGGTCGCATCGTGGGCGGCGCTCGCGGATGTCCCCCGTGCGGGGTACCGTGTGCGGCATCCGCAGGCGGGGGCGCGATGCATCCGTCGTCCGAGGCACTCGTTGATCCAGGTATCCGTTCGATCCAGAGGAGGCAACATCATGGCGAATCTCGTCGTGCACTTCGAGATCCACGCGTCCGAGCCGCAGCGGCTCGTCGACTACTACTCCGAACTGCTCGGGTGGCAGTTCACCCGGTACGACCCCGACACGCCGTACTGGGTCATCGACACCGGCGAGGGTGCCATCGGCAACGTCGCCGGGCAGCCCGGCCTCGGCATCAATGGCGGGCTCACCCAGCGAGAGGGACCGGCGCCTGAGGTCAGGGCACCGGTCAACGGATGCAACATCGTGGTCGGCGTCGATGACGTCGACGGGCTCATGGCCAAGGGCGTCGAGTTGGGCGGCACCGAAGCGCTGCCCGCCACAGACTGGCCGGGCATCGGCCGGGGCGGCTACCTGCTCGACCCCGACCGCAACATCATCGGGCTGATCTCGCCCGTGCTCTCCGACGGCACGGTCGCGATGGGGCCCGGCGCCGAGCCCGCGTAGGTCGCCGCGCGCTCCGATCGCCGCGATCACCGCCCCGCCGGCTCGACGAGCGCGCCGGCCTCGAGGTGCAGGCGACGCCCCGCGAAGCGGGCTCGCATGAGACGGTCGTGGGTCACGAGCAGCACCGTGCCGGGGAACGACGCGAGCGCGCGCTCGAGATCCTCGACGAGCGCGGGGGCGAGGTGGTTGGTCGGCTCGTCGAGCAGCAGCACGTCGTGCCCGCCGGTCACGAGCACCGCGAGCTCGAGCCGGCGGCGCTGGCCGTATGAGAGGGCGTGCAACGGCATCGACAGGTCGTCGGGGCGGAAGAGTCCGAGCGACCCGAGCGTCTGCTCGCTCGTGTCGAGGTCGACCAGGGTGCGATGCGCGAACCCCTCGACGACGGTCTCGTCGGTCGGGGCGATCGCGCTCGCCTGCCGCAGGTGCCCGACCCTCGGGGGTGCGAGGACGGTGCCCGCGTCGGGTGCGGCCTCGTGGGCGATGAGCCGCAGCAGCGTGGTCTTGCCCGCACCGTTCGGTCCGGTGATCAGCACCCGCTCCCCGGGCTCGACGTGGAGGTGATCAACGGCGAGGCGATCCCCGACCCGCACGTCGTCGAGCGCGATCGCCGCGCCCGGGACATCCGTCTCGTCGCGTTCGCCACCGAGCGGCGCCGTGAACGTGAGCGGCTCGGGCGGCGGCGCGACCGCGTGCTCGGTGAGGCGTGCGATGCGCTCCTTCGCGTTGCGGATGCGACCCATGGCGCCGTGGTCGCGGCCACGGGCGCGGAACGCGCCGGTGCCCATGCCCGGCTTGTCGAGCTTGCGCGGGATCGCGTCGAGCCGAGACGCGTTCGCCGCGACGAGGTCGCGATTGCGGGCGAGCTCGGCCTTCCACGTCTCGTACGCCTCGATCGCCTCGCGGCGCTGGGTCGCCTTCGCGACCAGGTAGCCGGCGTAGCCGTCGCCGTGGCGGGAGACTCCGCGGTCGTCGACCTCCCAGACGACGTCGGTGAGCTCGTCGAGGAACGCGCGGTCGTGCGTGACCGCGACGACCGTGCCCCGATGCGCGTGCAGGCGCGCCCGCAGCCATTCCCATGCGGCGTCGTCGAGGTCGTTCGTGGGTTCGTCGAGCAGCAGCAGCTCGGGATCCGCAGCAAGCGTCGCGGCCAGCGCGATGCGCGAGCGTTCGCCGCCCGACAGGTTCGCCCACGGGCGACCGCGCTCGATGCCGCCGACGCCGAGCGCGTCGAGGGCGACCTCGAGACGGGCGTCGGCCGCGTAGCCGTCGCGAGCCGTGAAGCGATCGACGAGCTCGCCGTACCGGCCGAGCGCCGCCGCGAGCGCGTCGCCGTCGAGTCCCGCGAGCGCGCGTTCGGCGGCGGCGAGGTCGGCCTCGAGTGCGCGCAGGTCGGCGAGCCCTGCGCCGATCGCGTCGTCCACGGTGGCGGATGTCGCGAGCTCGACCTGTTGCGCGAGATACCCGACACCGCCGGGCGCGACAACACGCACGTCGCCGTTGTCGGGCTCGAGGTCGCGGGCGATCAGGCGAAGCAGGGTGGACTTGCCGGAGCCGTTGTCGCCGATGATGCCGACGCGCTCGCCGGGTCGCACCGTGAGATCGACCCGGTCGAGCACGAGACGATCGGCGAAGCGCTTCGTGACGGCGTGCAATGAGAGTTGGGAGGTAGACGGGTACATCGAAGTCCTTCGGAACACCCGAGGTCGCGGTGCCAGCTCGCGGTATCGAAGCCCGGTGGATGGGCGGCAGGCGATAGCGATGAGCGACGCTCGGAACGATCGGTGGTCACGCACGAAGGCGCAGAACGAGACCGCGGAGCTGAGCTCGACGCGGCCGCCCACCTATGAATAGATCAACGTACCCATTGCCCGGCAGGCTAGCACATCCGTCCCGCGTGTCGGCGGCCGGTGGCAGACTGAGCCCGTGCTGCTCGACGAGCTCGTCACGACCACCGACACCGTCGCCGCGACCCGCTCGCGGTTGGCGAAGGTCGACGCGCTCGCCGACCTCCTCGGCCGGCTCCAACCCGACGAGATCGCACCGGCGGTCGGGTTCTTGGTCGGCAGGGCGCGACAGGGGCGGGTGGGCGTCGGGTGGCGTGGGTTGGCGGCGGCGATGGGCGATCCGGCAGAAGACCCGGGCCTCACGATCGCCGATCTCGACGCGCTGCTCGACCGGCTGGCCGCATTGTCGGGGTCGGGCTCGGGGTCGAGCGGTGCGCGCGCCCGCGAGCTGCGCGAGCTGACGGTGCGGGCCACCGAGCGCGAGCAGGACTTCATCGGCCGGGTGCTCATCGGCGACATGCGAACCGGCGCGCTCGAGGGCGTGCTCATGGACGCGATCGCGCGAGCCGCCGACCGGCCGGGCGATGCGGTGCGCCGAGCGGCGATGCTCCGGGGCGATCTCGGCGAGACCGCGCGGCTCGCGCTCACCGGCACGGCCGACGAACTCGACGCGGTCGGCCTCGTCGTCGGGCGGCCGGTGCTGCCGATGCTCGCGGCCACGGCGGCGACTCCAGGCGAGGCGGTCGAGGCCGTGGGCGAGGCATCCGTCGAATTCAAGCTCGATGGGGCGCGCATCCAGGTGCATCGCGCCGGCGACGAGGTGCGCGTGTTCACCCGCAACCTCGCCGACATCACGCACCGGCTGCCCGAGGTCGTCGAGGTCGTGCGGGCGATGCCCGTGCGCGACGTCATCCTCGACGGTGAAACGCTCTCGCTCGACGAAGACGGCGGGCCGCGGCCGTTCCAAGACACCATGTCGCGCTTCGGCGCCGAGCGCGCGCGTGCGACGGTGCTGCATCCGTGGTTCTTCGACGTGCTGCACGTCGACGGGCGCGACCTGCTCGACGAGCCGCTCTCATTGCGCCTCGCTGAACTCGAGCGCATCGCACCCGGCCACCGCATGCCCGGCGAAGTCACCGCCGATCCCGAGGTCGCCGAACGCGTCTCGACCGAGGCGCTTGCCGCCGGGCACGAGGGAGTCGTCGTCAAGGCGATCGACTCGCCGTACGCGGCCGGGCGACGCGGGTCGAGCTGGATCAAGGTGAAGCCCGTGCACACCTACGACCTCGTCGTGCTCGCCGCCGAATGGGGCTACGGGCGGCGCACCGGCTGGCTGTCGAACCTGCACCTCGGGGCACTCGATCCCGTGGGCGAGTTCGGTGAGCCGGGCGAGTACGTCATGGTCGGCAAGACGTTCAAGGGGCTCACCGATGCGGTGCTGCGATGGCAGACCGAGCGGTTCCCGCAACTCGAGGTGCGGCGCACCGAGTCGACGGTGTTCATCGAACCGGTCGTCGTCGTCGAGATCGCCATCGACGGTGTGCAGCGCTCGAGCCGCTACCCGGGCGGCATCGCGTTGCGCTTCGCGCGCGTCAAGGGCTACCGCGACGACAAGCGGCCCGAAGACGCAGACACGATCCAGGCGTTGCGGGGGCTGCTGCGGGGGTGATGACGACGTGGTCAGGCGCGCGGGGCTGCGGTGCTCGCGCGCACGACGAGCTCGGTCGCCACGAGCATGCTCTCGTCGCGCTCGCCCGACTCGACCTCGTGCAGCAGCGCCTCGACCGATCGGCGGCCGACCTCGCCGAAGAACTGCCGCACGGTCGTGAGCGGCGGCCAGAAGCTGCGCGACTCCTCCATGTCGTCGAAGCCGACGACGCTCACGTCGCCCGGCACCGAGCGACCCGCTTCGTGCATGGCGCGGAGCACGCCGAGCGCCATCTGGTCGTTCGCCGCGAAGATCGCCGTGACCTCGGGATCCGCCGCGAGCCGGAGCCCGAGCTCGTGGCCGGACTCGCTCGACCAGTCGCCGACGAGCGCGCGCGGCACGTCGGCGCCGTGGGCGCGCAGCGTCGCCTCCCATGACTCCCGTCGGTGGGTGGCCGAGTACGACCGTTCGGGCCCCGCGAGGTGCCAAACGGTGCGATGTCCGAGGCCGAGCAGGTGCTCGGTCGCGAGGCGTGCGCCGTGCGCCTGGTCGGTGTCGACGACGGGGTAGCGGTCGCCTGCAGTCGAGTCGACCACGACGACCGGCAGGCCGGCGGGGAGCACGACGTCGTTCTCGTCGAGCAGGTGCGCCTCGACGATGATGATCACGCCGTCGACCGCCTCCTCGCTGAGGCGGTCGAACGCGACCGAGATCTCGCCCTGGGTCGGATGCGGCACGGGGATGAGCGTGATCGAGTAGCCGGCATCGGCAGCCGCGATCGCGATGGCGTCGAGCGTGCGCATGTTGCCGAAGCTCGACAGCGTGAACATGATCACGCCGATGCTGTGGAACCGGCCCGAGCGGAGCGCGCGGGCGGCGCTGTTCGGGCGGTAGCCGAGCCTGCGCATCGCCTCGAGCACGCGCTCGCGGGTCTCGGGGTCGACGTTGTGGCGACCGTTCGACACCCGCGAGACCGTCTGGCCCGAGACGTTCGCCGCGCGCGCGACATCCGCCATCGACGGCCCGCGACGGCGGGCGGACGTCGCTTCCGATCGGATGGTCGTCATGCTCGCTCCTTCATCCATCCATGCTGGCAGTAGCGCATGTTCACGTCAACATGCTACGGTGGTCGCATCGCATGTTGACGTGAACATGCAACCCGATTGGAAACAGACGATGACAGCGACGTCCGCACCCCCGGTTCCAGCGACCGTGCGCCGCGACCGCCCGAACTGGACGGGCTGGGCGTTCGTCGCACCGTTCATGGCTGTGTTCGCCCTGGTGCTCGTGGCCCCCGTGATCTATGCGATCTACCTCAGCCTCTTCCGCGAGCAGCTGATCGGCGGCACGAGCTTCGTCGGACTCGCGAACTACGCCGAAGCCCTCGCCGACCCGAAGTTCTGGGATGCGTTCGGACGCGTGCTCCTCTTCCTCGTCGTGCAGGTGCCGATCATGCTCGGCATCGCGCTCGTCGCCGCGCTCGCGATCGACAGCGGCCGACTCCGCCTGGCCGCCTTCTTCCGAATCTCGGTCTTCCTCCCGTACGCGGTGCCCGCGGTGGTCGCGACGCTCATGTGGGGCTTCATGTACGGCACCCGGTTCGGGCTCGTGGGCAACATCAACGATTTCCTCGGACTCGATCTGCCTGCCCCGCTCTCGGCCAACTGGGTGCTCGCCTCGATCGGCAACATCGTCACCTGGGAGTTCGTCGGCTACAACATGCTCATCTTCTACGCCGCGCTCCGGGTCATCCCGACCGATCTGTACGAAGCGGCCGCCCTCGACGGAGCGGGCGCCTTCCGCATCGTCCGCCACATCAAGATCCCCGCCATCCGCGGGGCCATCGTGATCGCCGCCATCTTCTCCGTGATCGGCAGCTTCCAGCTCTTCAACGAGCCCAACATCCTGAAGCCGCTCGCCCCGAACGCGATCAGCACCTACTACACGCCGAACATGTACGCATACAACCTCTCGTTCGCCGGCCAGCAATTCGACTACTCGGCCGCGGTCGCCATCATCATGGGGCTGATCACCGTCGTCATCGCGTACGCGGTCCAGCTCTCCGGCGCACGGAAGGAGCGGACACGATGACCGAGACGCGCGCGATGACCCAGCCCGCCAAGCTCGCCGGCCGCCGCCCGGCCGCACTCCGCTCCACGGAGCGCCGCAGCAGCACGGCACCGAGGCGCTCCATCCTGCTCACGATCGTGATGGGACTCCTCGCGCTCTACGCCCTGCTGCCGCTGTTCTGGCTGGTCGTGAACTCCACGAAGACCCAGCAGGCGCTCCTGTCGAGCTTCGGACTGTGGTTCTCGGGCGACTTCGCCCTCTGGGACAACATCGTGCAGACCCTGACCTACGACGACGGCGCCTTCGTGCGCTGGTTCGGCAACACCGTGCTCTACGTCGTGCTCGGTGCAGGCGGGGCGACCCTGCTCGCGACGCTCGCCGGGTACGGCCTCGCGAAGTTCGACTTCCCCGGTCGCCGCGCGGTGTTCGCCGTCGTGCTCGGCGCGGTCGCGGTGCCGGGCACTGCGCTTGCGGTGCCGACGTTCCTCATGTTCAGCCAGATGGGGCTCACCAACACCCCGTGGGCGATCATCCTGCCCTCGCTGATCAGCCCCTTCGGCCTCTACCTCATCTGGGTCTACGCGATCGACGCCGTCCCGACCGAACTGCTCGAGGCGGCGCGCATCGACGGCGCGGGAGAGTTCCGGACGTTCTTCACCATCTCCGCCAAGCTGCTCGCGCCGGGATTCGTCACGGTGCTGCTCTTCACCATCGTCGCGACGTGGAACAACTACTTCCTCCCGCTGATCATGCTCAGCGACTCGACCTGGTACCCCCTCACCGTCGGCTTGAACGCGTGGAACGCCCAGGCGTTCACCGCCGGCGGCGAAGCGATCTTCAACCTGGTGATCACGGGCTCACTGCTCACGATCATCCCGATCATCGTCGCGTTCCTCGTGCTCCAGCGCTACTGGCAGTCGGGGCTCGCGGCGGGAAGCGTCAAGCAGTGACGGATGCCACTGCCGACACCGCGCGGCCCCGCACGACACGTGGCGACCTCGCGTTCATCGCTCCACCGAGCAGTCCTGCTCATCAGCACTCTCAACCGCACATCGAAGTGAAAGGGAACACCATGACCGCACACCGCAGCACCCGCCGCTGGGTCGGGCTCGCGACCGCCGCGGCGCTCACCGCCACGCTCGCCGCGTGCGCACCAGGCGCCCAGCAGGGCTCCGGAGATGCCACCGGCGCGACCGCCGAGGAGATCGCCGCCGCCCTCCAGGAGGAGTCGAGCATCACAGTGTGGGGCTGGGCGCCGCAGCTCGAGCCCATCGTCGAGGCCTTCGAGGAGAAGTACCCGCAGATCGACGTGAAGCTCGAGAACGTGGGCACCGGCAACGACCACTACACGAAGCTGCAGAACGCGATCAAGGCCGGCACCGGCGCTCCCGACGTCGCCCAGGTCGAGTACTACGCGCTGCCGCAGTTCGCCCTCTCCGATGCGTTCGTCGACCTCACGGACTTCGGCGCAGGTGAGCTCGAAGACGACTACACGGCCTCGACGTGGGGCTCCGTCGCGATCGGCGGGGGCATCTACGCGCTGCCGCAGGACTCCGGCCCGATGGCCATGTTCTACCGCGCGGATGTCTTCGAGCGACACGGCATCGAAGTGCCGACCACCTGGGACGAGTACATCGCCGCAGCCGAGAAGATCCACGCCGCCGACCCGAACGCGTACATCACGAACGACATCGGCGATGCGGGCTTCACGACGAGCATGATCTGGCAGGCCGGCGGCCAGCCCTACCGCGTCGACGGCGAGAACGTGACGATCGACTTCGCCGACGAGGGCTCGACGAAGTGGGCCGACACATGGAACCGGCTCGTGCAGAACGACCTCGTGGCACCCGTCCCGTCGTGGAGCGACGAGTGGTTCCAGGCGCTCGGCGATGGCAGCATCGCGACCCTCGTCATCGGAGCGTGGATGCCCGCGAACCTCGAGTCCGGTGCTCCCGATGGAGCCGGCGAGTGGCGAGTCGCGCCGATGCCGAGCTACGACGGCTCGCCCGCGGCGGCCGAGAACGGCGGCGGCGGAGACGCGGTGCTGCAGCAGAGCGAGAACAAGCTCGTCGCCTACGGATTCCTCGAGTTCCTGAACGGGCCCGAGGGCGCCGCGATCCACGCAGCGAATGGCGGCTTCCCGTCGACCCTCGCCGACCTCGAGTCCGACGAATTCCTCGGCTACGAGAGCGAGTACTTCGGCGGGCAGCAGATCAACGAGGTGCTGGTCCAGGCCGCGAAGGACGTCGTACCCGGGTGGCAGTACCTGCCTTTCCAGACGTACGCCAACAGCATCTTCGGCGACACCGTCGGGCAGGCCTACGCGTCGAAGGGCGACCTCAACGAGGGCCTCGCCGCATGGCAGGAGGCGAGCACCGACTACGGCAACGAGCAGGGCTTCACCGTCGAGAACGACTAGCACTGCGATCACCCGGCGTGCGGCCGGCGACAGCCGGCCCCACGCCCTTCCAGCCTGAACCGAGGAATCACCACGTGGCGACCATCACCATCGGCGAGCAGGACTTCCTGCTCGACAGCCGACCCCACCAGATCATCTCAGGTGCCATGCACTACTTCCGAGTGCACCCCGAGCAATGGGCCGACCGCCTTCGCAAGGCGCGTCTCATGGGGCTCAACACCATCGAGACGTACGTGGCGTGGAACGCGCACGCCCCGCAGCGTGGGACGTTCGACACCACCGGCCGGCTCGACCTCGGGCGATTCCTCGATCTCATCGCGGCCGAGGGCATGCACGCCATCGTGCGCCCCGGACCCTACATCTGCGCCGAGTGGACGAACGGCGGCCTGCCCTCGTGGCTCTTCACCGACCCGTCGGTCGGTGTGCGACGCAACGAACCGCAGTACCTCGACGCCATCGCGGAGTACCTCGACCAGCTCGCCCCGATCCTCGTGCCCCGCCAGGTCGATCGCGGTGGCCCCGTAGTGCTCGTGCAGGTCGAGAACGAGTACGGCGCCTACGGCGACGATGCGAGCTACCTCGAGCGGCTCGTCGAGCTCCATCGAGGCATCGGCCTCACCGTGCCGTTCATCACGGTCGACCAGCCGCAGCCTGAGATGCTCGAGCGCGGCAGCATCCCCGGCCTGCACAGGACCGCGTCGTTCGGCTCCCGCGTGACGGAGCGCCTCGCGACGCTGCGCCGCCACCAGCCGACCGGACCGCTCATGTGCAGCGAGTTCTGGTGCGGCTGGTTCGACCACTGGGGCGCGCACCACCATACGACGGATGCCGCATCCTCCGCTCGCGAGCTCGACGTGCTGCTCGCCGCAGGGGCATCCGTCAACATCTACATGTTCCACGGCGGCACGAACTTCGGCCTGACGAACGGCGCCAACGACAAGGGCGCCTACCAGCCGTACGTGACGAGCTACGACTACGATGCCCCGCTCGACGAGGCGGGCGACCCCACGGCCAAGTACTGGGCGTTCCGGGAGGTCATCGCGCGCTACGCACCCGTCCCCGACGAGAAGCCCGCGATGTCCGGTCCCGCCCCGGAACTCGTGGTCGAGCTCGAGGGCCACGCCTCGCTGTGGAGCGTGACCGACGACCTGGGCGAGCAGTCGCCGCACGACGAACTCCCCACGATGGACGACCTCGGCATCTTCGAGGGGTTCGTGCTGTACTCGGCGGACATCGCGGCGGACGGCTCCGCCGTGTTCGACGTGGACGAAGTGCGCGACCGCGCCCACGTCTTCGTCGATCAGCGACCGGTCGGCGTCCTCGAGCGCGAGCAGCGCGCGTCTGCGATCAGCCTCCCCGACGACGTGCGAGGTCGGCTCGACGTGCTCGTCGAGGACCAGGGCCGGGTCAATTACGGCCCCCGCATCGGCGAGGCCAAGGGCCTCATCGGCTCGGCGCGACTGAACGGCCAGACGCTCGGGCGCTGGTGCGTGCGCCCCCTCGACATCGGCCGGCTCGATGCCGTGCGACCTCGTCTCGTTCCGAATGGACCTGTCGTCGGGCCCGCGTATCGCCGCGGGGGATTCACACTCGACGCGCCCGCCGACCTCTTCCTCGACACCAGCGGCTGGGGCAAGGGCGTCGTGTGGATCAACGGGTCGATGATCGGCCGGTACTGGTCGGCGGGCCCCCAGCGTACGCTCTACGTGCCCGCCCCGTTCCTCACGGCGGGCGCCAACGAGATCATCGTGCTCGAGCTGCATGGAGCGGCCCGGCCCACGCTGCGGTTCGTCGCGCGCCCCGACCTGGGCCACACCGACTTCTGACGCCGGTCGCTGGTGGCCGGCACCGGCGGCGGGCACCGGCGGCTACCCGGGCTCCAGGCGACGTGTCGGCGGCCGGGTTCCGCGCCTCCGCTCGTACCGAAAACAGGAAGACACGCCGTAGCGGGCTCGAAAACAGGCGATCGCGACGGCGTGTCGCGCGAGAGTTCCTGTTTTCGCGCGCGGGGGCAGGGAAGGCGCGCGCGTCACCCCGCCCTCGCGCCCACCACTGCATCGGCGAGCTCGTGCGGGCACGCCTCGGCTGCGACATCCGGCCCGCCGACGGCGGCGAGTCGATCCAGCGCGACGAGGGTACCCTGGCGGTCGTCGAGCGACCAGCGCACCTCGACGAGGCGCGAGAGGATCGCGATCTGCTTGGCGGTGTCGCCGGCGTCTGCCGCGACCCCGAGCGCCTCGTCGAGCAGGGCGACGCGCTCGAGCGGTGTCGCCCGTTCGGCACGCAGCACGAGGCCGCGGGTGACGCACCGGAGGTCGCCGAGCCTGCGGAACCTGCCGACGAGCCCCTCGAGCTCGCCCGGTGAATCGGAACCGAGCGTGGCCTGCACGAGCTGCGCGTGCGCGAGCTCGTGCTCGTTGCCGATCGAGTGCGCGTAGTCGACGCACTCGGCCGCCCACTGCGCCGCGCGGTCGAGCTCGATGCCGGCCTCGGCGGCGGTGTGCGCCATCATGTAGCGCGTGTTGTTGACGTGGATCTCATCGCCGGCGAGCGCGTAGCCGCGCATCGCGGCCTCGAACTCGGCGATCGCACGCCGGGCCCCCTCGACCGTCGAGTCGCGCATCGCGAGGCCCCGCATCTGGCGCACGGCAGCGAGATCCCACTCCTCGTGCTGTGCGGCGGCGAGACGGGCGGCCTCGTCGAGGTGCTCGAGCGCCGAGTCGTGGCGCTCGGCGTAGGCGTCGGCCAGACCGGCGAGGTGGTGCGCCGCGAGCAGGTCGTGATCGTCGGCCGCCAGCGCGAGGGCGCGCTGCGCGAGTTCGCTCACGAGCGCGACGTCCATGAACGCCAGTGCGGTGCCGATCGACAGCAGCTGCGACGGGGAGGCGGCCGCGAGGAAGCCCTCGTCGTGCGCGGCCATCGCGAGCGTGCGGATGCTGTCGGCGTCGGATCCGAACTGCTCGACGCCGATCGAGAGCGAGTTCGCGAGCGAGACCGCAGCCGGATGCCGCGCCGCGAGCGCCCACCGCAGCGCGGCGTTGACCTCGGGGCACAGCGTCTCGGACCGGTGCACGGCCTCGAGGCTGCTGTCGGTGCGGGCCGTCGCGACGAACACGAGCACGCTCTGGTCGAGGTACTCGGCGTGCTGCCGCAGCACCTCGTGGATGATCTCGGGATCGGTGCGCGAGCGCACGAACTCACGAGTGACGGCGAGCAGGCGGAACCGCCTCGGGTGTCCGCCCGCAGGCACGATCAGCGAGTGGTCGAGGAGGCGCAGTACGACCCCTTCGGCACCCGGATGCGTGACCGCGGCAGCCAGGTCGACGTCGAACGTGCGCGGCAGCGCGCCGAGCCGGCAGAGCACCTCGCGCTCCTCGTCGGTCAGCAGGTCCCAGGTCCACTCGAACGCCGTCTCGAGGGTGCGATGCCGCCCCTCGGGCACCGCGCGGTCGAGGGTGGCGAAGTCGCGCTCGAGGCGCGAGGCGAGCTCGGCGAGCGAGAGGTGGCGCGCGACGGCCGCCGCGAGCTCGATCGCGAGCGGCAGCCCGTCGAGACGAGCGCAGACCTCGGCCGCGAGCTCCACCTCGCCCGGCGACGCGCGCGATGCCGAGAGACGCATCGGCGCCGCCTCGGTTCGCCCGGCCGCCGCGAGCCGGTCGAGGAACATCGTCACGGCGGGGGCATGCTCGTCGCCCACCGCGAGCGGCGCGAGCGCATAGACCGCTTCGCCGGCGTCGCCGATCGGCGTGCGCGAGGTGGTCAGCACCCGCAGCGCCGTCGCGGTGGCGTGCGCCCGCGCGACCGTCTCGCCGACTGCGACACCGACCCGGTCGACGTTGTCGAGCACCAGCAGGTACGGGTGGGTGGCGAGCGCGAGCGACACCGACGACGCCACGTCGCTGCCCGGACCGGCCTCGAGGTCGAGCGCCCGCGCGATGCGGGCGACGACGTCGCCGGGCTCGGCATGCTCGAGCTCGACGACCACCGGCACGCGCTCGTCCATGCTCGCGAACTCGAGCGCGAGCCGCGTCTTGCCGACACCGCCCGGGCCCACCACGGTCACCCACGAGTGGTCGTCGATCAGCGCGCCGAGGGCGGCGAGGTCGGCCTCACGGCCGACGAACGCGTTGTGCGGAAGGCGAACGGATGCCGCCCGCTCGCGTCGCTCGCCGGCCGCCGCCATCAACTCGCCCCGGCTCTCGGCGCCGAGCTTGCGCTTCAGGCTCGCGATGTGGCTCTCGACGGTGCGCACCGAGATGAACAACTCCGCCGCGATCTCGGGGTTGCTCAGTCGCCGCTCGACTGCGGCGAGGACCGCGCTCTCGCGAGGGGTCAGCGTGTCTTCACGGGTCGACACGGCGCTCAGTCTAGAACGGCGCGCCCTGCGCCGCACGGGTTTTCGTGCCCGTTCGGCGGCCACGATGTCACCGGGGCGACCGGGGCGACCGGGGCGACCGTGGCGATCGGGGCGACCGGGGCGACCGGTGCGACCGGGGCGACCAGTGCGACCGGGGCGACCAGTGCGCGCAGGGCGTCGCCGGCGAGTGCCTTACGAGGCGAGCGGGCGCGGTGGCATGAGCGGCCCGAGGCGCCGGGGGAGCAGGGCGCGGATGCCTCGGCGCGGGCGCGCGGCATCCGTCACCCCCGCGGCGGCCTCGGCGGTCTCGGCGGCGCGCTCGGCGATCACTCGTCGCCGCTCGAGGTCGCGCAGCATGCGCTGCTCGGCAGCGCGGTGCAGTGCTGCTGCGACGTAGTCTTCGCTGAGGTACATGATGGTCTCTCCTTCGGGGGTGCCCCGAGGCTCACCGCTTTCGCGCGGTGAGCAGCAGGTACTCCCACTGCATCGGTTCGCCGGTCCTGCCGAGGCCGTGTTCGGCCGCGAGGGCGACGAGGGCATCGTCGAGCGCACGAACCTGGTCGGGGTCGTCGGCGATGCGGTTGTAGACGGCGATGGTGGGGCCGTAGTTGGTCTTGAAGTAGTCGCGGAACGCTTCGGGCGTCGTGAGGGCGTCGATCGCGACGGTCTGGCGCTTGGCGTCGACGTCGTCGACGCGGTCGCCGAGCAGTTCGCGCACGTGCTGCTCATCGCCCCAGAGCGGTGCCGGCTGCGCGCCGTCGGGCAACGGCGCCGCGAACGGCTTCATGGTCTTGAACATGCGGCCGATGAACCCGTCGGGGGTCCAGCTGATGAGGCCGATGCGCCCGCCTCGCGCGGTGACGCGGACGAGCTCGTCGGCGGCCTGCTGGTGGTGGGGTGCGAACATCACGCCCACGCATGAGAGCACCACGTCGAACGAGCCGTCGGGGAACGGCAGCGCCTCGGCATCGGCCTCGCGCCACTCGAGCTCGGCCCCAGCCTCGGTGGCGAGGCGCCGACCGACGTCGAACAATTCGGGCGTGAGGTCGCTCGCGACGACGGTCGCACCGTGCAGTGCCGCCGGAATGGCGACGTTCCCGCTGCCGGCCGCGACGTCGAGCACGCGTTCACCGGGCTGCACCGCGGTTGCTGCGACGAGGCGCGGCCCGAGCCGCCAGATGAGTTCGCTCGCGAGCCTCGGGTAGTCGCCCGAGGCCCACATCGCGCGGTGCTTCTGCTTGAGCGCGCGGTCGGCGTCGGATCGGATGGCGGGAATGGTCTGGGCGTCGGACATCGGTGGTCTCCTTGCTGGGATGGGAAGCAGGCAGATTCGGATGCTTCGGGGCCAGCGTGCTCGCACCGCCGAGTCGCGACATCCGTGCAGCACACGGAGATTTCGTCAGGGAGCGCCCGGAACGCGACGATGCGGATGCCGCGTGGTCGCAGCATCCGCACCGTCGTCGACTCAGTCCGCGGCCGTCCCGAGGTCGCGCATCGGGTTGCCGTTCTTGACGTTCGCGGGCTTCACCTTGCGGCGCTCGCCGTTCACGACGACCGTGACGTTGCTCATGTTCGGTGCACGGTCGGCGCGCACGTCGTACGAGGTGACCCGTCCGTCACGCCACTCGCAGCTGATCTCGTAGCCCCCTCGGGCACGCAGGCCGGTGAACGAACCGCTCGGCGCCCAGTCGCTCGGCAGGGCGGGCAGCAGGTGGATGACACCGCCGTGGCTCTGCAGCAGCATCTCGGGGATCGCGCCGGCGATGCCGAAGTTTCCGTCGAGCTGGAACGGCGGGTGGTTGCAGAACAGGTTCTGCAGCGTGTTGTAGGTGAGCAGGCCGCGAACCATGACCTTCGCCCGCTCGGCGTCGCCGAGGCGCGCGAACAGCGCCGTACGCCACGGCCAGGTCCACGACCTGCGGCTGTCACCCGACACGGTGCCGGGGGTGAACGGCACGCCCTCCTTCTCGCCGCAGCGCGCCTTCAGCGAGACGAGCGCCGCGGCCGCCAGCTCGGGCGTCGCCGCGGTGATCTGCCGGCCCGGGTAGACCGCGAACAGGTGCGACGTGTGGCGGTGCAGGTCGTTCGGGTCGTCTCGGTCGGTCTGCCACTCCTGCAGCTGGCCCCAGCGGCCGATCTTGTTCGGCGCGAGTCGGGACTGCAGGCCGGCGATCGTCGTGCGGTACTCGGCGTCGACCTCGAGCGCCTCGGCGCATTCGACATAGTTCTGGAACAGGTCCCAGATGATCTGCTGATCGTGCATGACGCCGTCTTCGCGCGGGCCGTGCTCGGGCGACCAGCCGTTGGGTGCGACGAGGGTGCCGTCGGGCAGTTCCTTCAGCTCGTGCACCCAGAATTCGCAGATCTCCTTGATGAGCGGGTAGCCGAGCCGCTCGAGGAAGTCCATGTCCTGCGTGAACGCCCAGTGCTCGTAGAGGTGCTGCGCGTACCAGGCGCTCGCGATGGTGTTCCACTCCCACGAGTTGCCGCCGAAGATGCTCTGCGACGTGCGGGCCGTCCACCCGGGGGTGTCCTCGCCGAACGCGTTCCTCGTCGCCACACGACTCGGCACGGCGACCTGTTCGATGAACGCGGCGAGCGCCTCATGGCTCTCGGGCAGGTCGGTCGTCTCGGCGCTCCAGTAGTTCATCTGCACGTTGATGTTCGTGTGGTAGTCGGAAGCCCATGCCGGCTGGTTGCTGTTGTTCCACAGCCCCTGCAGGTTCGCGGGGAGCCCGCCGGGCTTCGACGAGCTGATCAGCAGGTATCGGCCGTAGTCGTACATGGCCTGCTCGAGCGTGGGATCGGCCGCGCCCGTCGCGTACCGGGCGAGCCGCTCGCTCGTCGACAGCGTGAGCACGCCGGGGTCGGTGTCGCCCCACTCGATCGCGGCGCGCGAGGTCAGCTCCGAGACCTCGTCGACGTGCTCCGTGAAGAGGTCGTCGTACGAGCGACCCGCCGCGGCGGCGATCGCCGCATCGATGCGGGGCTGCGGGGCGGCCCCGCGCCATCCGTCGGCGGCGCTCATCTTGTAGTCGGTGCGGGCATCGAGCAGAAGGGTGAGGCGCGTGGCGCCGGCGATGCGAAGCGTCTCGCCCGACGCGGAGATCTCGCCGTCGGCATCGACGACGCGCACGGTCGCCGCGTGCTTCAGGCCGTTGCCCATGGCGCTCGCGAACCCGAGCCCGCGACCGTCGCCGTGAGCCGAGGTCGGGGCGTTCTCCTGGGCGGAGGTGAGCGACAGCTCGGCCGACATGCCCGCCGCGGAGTCCGTCGTGTAGCGCAGCACGATGACGTCGGCGTCGCGGCTCGCGAACGCCTCGCGCAGCACGCGGCCGGCGACCGTCGCGTACGAGGTCGCGTGCAGGCCGATCGCCGGGTCGAGGGCACGGCGGTACTCCGCGACGGCGGCGCGCGTGGCGGTGTCGGTCGATGCGCTCGCGAACGCGACCCTCGCCAACTGCAGCGGCGTGGTCGGCGAGGCCGTCGTGAACGTCAGTCGGTAGCTCGAGTAGGCCGTCGAGTTCGCGAACGTGAAGCGCTGCTCCTCGCCGCGAGCCGTGAACGGCGATCCGCCCGTACGCGTGTCGAGGGTCTTCCAGTCGCGCCCGTTCACCGTCGCCTCGAGCACCCAGCCCCGGGGGTCGTGCTCGGGAGCGTCGGGGCCCGCCTGCAGCCGGTACGACGTCATGGCGTGTGCCGCGGGAAGGTCGAGCTGCCACTGCACGCCGTCGCCCGGCTCATCGACGCGCCACACCGTCGCGGCGTCGTTGTCGACGCTGCGCGTGATGTCTGAACCGGCGGATGCCCCCGCCGCGTGGCCGCTGGGAGACGACACGTAGACCGTCGCCCCTGATGCCAGGCTGACGCCACCCAGCGCGATCTCGCCGACCTGGAAGTGCGAGACGCCTGGCTTGGGCGTGATCACGAACCGGTAGAAGCGGTACGCCTCGGAGTTCGAGAACGTGAACTGCTTGGCCTGGAACCGTTGTTCGAACGGCGCGACGTGGCGGGTGTCGAGCGTCAACCAGGCGGAGCCGTCTGCGGAACCCTCGAACACCCAGTCCTGCGGGTCGCGCGCGGGCACGTCGTTGGCACTCGTGAGCGTGTAGCTCGTGACGACGGTGGCCTCGGGGAGCTGCGCCTGCCACTGCACGGTGGCGGGCGGCGAGATGATGCACCACTTGGTGCCCGCGTTGCCGTCGTAGGTCTTCTCGAGGCTCTCGGATCCCGAGATCTGGTACGGGCCGCCCGGCGACGTGACCTTCGGGCGAGCAGCGAACGTGATGCGCAGCGACCCGAAGTCACGGTACGAGCCGAAGCCGAGCATGCCGGTGTCGAAGGCGCCGTCGGGCTGGCCCATGAGCGCGTTGTCGTAGTTGTTGACGCCGCCCCAGAGGCTCTGCTCGTTGAACTGCACCACCTCTTCCTCGGGGGCGCCGTAGAGCATCGCGCCGAGGCGCGCATTGCCGATCGGCAGGGCCTGCGACTGCCAGTCGGTGGCCGGCAGCCGGTACCAGAGCGACTTCGGCGAGAGGTCGGGCACGGTGACTGGTGCACCCGCCGCGCGGAATGCCGAGCCGGTGAGCGGGGCGGCGGCGGCCGGTCGCGAGGCGACGAAGTCGGTCAGCAGGGGCGACAGGGCGACGATGCCGCCGAGTTGGAGGACACGTCGGCGGGGCAGTTGAGATTCGAGAATCATGAAGTCTCCTGAGCATCATTGGTCTGTTGTTTCATCGCGTTGCGTACAGCATTGCGGCATCCGCAGGCAACACCCTCCATGATGGCGAAGGAAAGATCGGATGTATAGGGCGATTTCATGCTCGTTCGATGACGTCGCGCTCATGGCGCGCTCATAGCCCGCGCACAGCACGCAACCGCATTCGAGTGGCACGGTGGCTGCAACGTGAAGGAGACGACGACGATGACCGAGACCCCCACCGACCCCCGCTGGCTCGACGAGCACGGCAACCCGATCGACGAAGACCACCGCGGCCTCGTCTACGACATCCGCACCCTCATCGACCGCCGCCGCGCCCTCGGCATCTTCGGCGGTATCGGCCTCACCTCGCTGCTCGCGGCGTGCGCCGCACCCGAACCCCAGACGCCCGCGAGTGCGACGACCCCCGCCACGGGCGACGCATCGCCGTCGACATCCGCCACCGCCGGGGCATCCGATCCGCTCACCGAGGTGCCCGACGAGACCGGCGGACCCTACCCGGGCGACGGCTCGAACGGCGTGAACGTGCTCGACGACTCGGGCATCGTGCGCAGCGACATCCGCTCGAGCTTCGGATCCTCGACGGTCGTCGCCGAGGGCGTGCCGCTCACGATCGAGCTGACCGTGCGCGATGCGGCGACCGGCAGCGCGCTCGTCGGCGCGGGCGTCTACCTCTGGCACTGCGACCGCAACGGTGACTACTCGCTGTACACCGGCGGGCTCGACGACGTGAACTACCTGCGCGGCGTGCAGGCGACCGACGAGATGGGCACCGTGCGGTTCACCTCGATCTACCCGGCCTGCTACTCGGGGCGGTGGCCGCACATCCACTTCGAGGTCTACTCCGATGTCGACAACGCCGTCGCCTCTGGGCCGATCGTGAAGACCTCGCAGATCGCGCTGCCCGAAGAGGCCAACGCACTCGTCTACTCCACCGCGGGTTACGAGCAGAGCGTGCGCAACGTGTCGCAGGTGAGCCTCGCGGGCGACAACGTGTTCGGCGACGACGGCGGCATCCACCAGATCGCGAGCATGTCGGGCTCGGTCGCGAACGGCTACACCGCGGCGCTCACGATCGGCGTGTGAGGCGTGTGAGGCGTGTGAGGCGTGTGAGGCGTGTGAGGCGAGTGAGGCGTGTGAGGCGTGTGAGGCGTGTGACGCGTGTGAGGCGCGTCGGCTGCGCCGCTGAGCGAACCGCTACGCGTCGATATCGATCCCGGTGACGGGCGCGCCCGCGCGGTCATAGGCGAGCAGCACCGCGCCCTTCGGGAACGCCCGGGGCGGCTCGGCGAGCGTGAACGCCGCCGGCACGCCGCGGGTGAAGAGGCTCTTGCCCGACCCGAACGTGATCGGGTAGACGTACAGGTTCAGGCGATCGACGAGGTCGGCCTCGAGCAGCGACTGCACGAGGTGGCCGCTGCCGATCACGCGTGTCGTGCCGAACCGCTGCTTCAGCGGTGCGATCTCACTCGAGACCTCGGTCAGCACCGTCGTGCCCTGCCACGTCGGCTCGAACGGCGTGTGCGAGACCACGAACTTCGGCACCTCGTTGAGCTTCCGTGCGATCGGCATGTCGGCGGATTGCTTCGGCCAGTAGCCGGCGAAGATGTCGTAGGTCTTGCGGCCGAGCAGCAGCGCGTCGAAGTCGGCGAAGCCCGCGTCGAGCGCCTCGCCGGTCTCGCCGTCGAAGTAGGGCGCCTGCCAGCCGCCGAACTCGAAGCCGCCCTCGTCATCCTCGTTCGCACCGCCCGGTGCCTGGTAGACGCCGTCGAGCGTGACGAACAGGTCGGCGACGATGGTTCCCATGATGTGCTCCTTCGGTCGGGGTCAGGCGCCGATGGCCTCCTCGATCTCGGATTCGGCCGCGGACGTGTAGCGCGCGTCGACGAGGATCGGCAGGTGATCGGATGACCCTCGCGGGAGCGTCTCGACCCGTTCGATGTCGAAGCCGACCGAGGTCGCGAGATCGAAGTGCCCGCGGAAGAACTTGTAGCGCGTGTACGTGCGGCTGTCACTGAGGGTGAGCTCGTAGCCCGCCTCGCGCACCTTCTCGGCGAGATTGTCCTTGAACACGGGGTAGTTGTAGTCGCCGACCATGAGGATCGGCAGGCCGGGCCCGATGCCCTGCAGCTCGGCGAGCGCCGCGTGGATCTGGTGACGACGGAGCGAGTTCAGCGCCGTCAGCGGGGCCGCGTGGAACGAGGCGACGACGAACTCGCGGTCGGCCGCGAGGTCTCGCAGCCGCACGCCGACGAGGCGCTCGTGGGCCGGCCGCAGCAGGTGGTCGTGCAAGGACTTCTTGAGCGCGAAGCTCTGCACGACCTCGAACTCGTAGCGGTCGGGCCGGAAGTACACGGCCAGCCCGAGCCGATTGCCCGTGGTGGAGTGCGCCAGTTGCAGCCGCCCGACGTGCTCGGCGAGCCCGGTGGTCTCGACCTCTTGCAGGCAGAGCACATCGGGGGAGTACCGCTCATCGAGCGCAGCGAGCTCATCGATTGCCCGGTGCTTGCGGAGGTTGTAGCTGACGACCTTCATCGGCTCCAGCCTACGCAGGCCGGGGCCCGATGTGGCTGCCTTGACAGGGTGCTCCCGGATTCATTCGGGGTGCCGCACCTGCGAGTCCCGGCCTCGCCGACCGAGCGCCCAGATCGCCAGCTCGACCCGATTGCGAGCGCCGATCTTGGCCATGATGCTCGCGATGTGCGTCTTCACCGTGCTGAGCGAGATGTGCAGTTCGGCGGCGATCTCGGTGTTGCCGAGGCCGCGCGCAACCTCGGCGAGCACGTCCTGCTCGCGGCGGGTGAGCGGTTCCGCGGGATTCACCGCCGGCGCCGACTGCGCCGACCCCGCGAATGCCTCGAGCAGGCGCACCGTGATGCTCGGGGCGATGAGCGCGTCACCGCGCGCGGCCGCGTGGACTGCTTCGGCGAGCATCGCGGGGCCCGCGTCCTTCAGCAGGAAGCCGCGCGCCCCGGCGCGCAATGCCGCATAGACGTGCTCGTCGAGGTCGAACGTCGTGATCACGACCACGGGGATCGGATCGGCGACATCGGGCCCCGCGAGCTCGCGGGTGGCGTCGATGCCGTCGAGCACGGGCATGCGGATGTCGAGCAGGCAGACGTCGGGCCGCAACCGGTGGGCGAGGGCGACCGCCTCGGCTCCGTCCGCGGCCTCGCCGACCACCTCGATGTCGGGTTGCACGTCGAGGATCATGCGCAGGCCGGCGCGCACGAGTTCCTGGTCGTCGGCGACGATCACGCGCACGGTCACGTCGGCCACCCGGTGCGGGGGATGACGGCCGTGACCGACCAGCCGCCGCCCGCTGCAGGGCCGGCCCGGAAGGTGCCCCCGAGCAGCGTCGCACGTTCTCGCATGCCCGTGATGCCGAATCCGGGCGTCGCGGATGTCGCAGGCTCGCCGTCATCGTCGACGTCGAGCCTGATGTCAGCGGCGTCGACCCGAACGTGCACGTCGACACGCGTGGCGTTGCGGGCGTGTCGTCGCGCGTTCGTCACGGCTTCCTGCGCGAGCCGGTAGAGCGCGGCGGCGATGGTCGGCGGCACCGCGTCGACGTCGCCCTCGACGCGAACGTCGACGATCGGCGAGCCGGGCTCGGCTCGGGCGAGCGCGCGCAGATCGGCGATGCCCGGGCCGGGTGTGCGTTCGGCGGCATCGTCGTTGCGCAGCACGCGCACGATCGAGCGCATCTCGGCAAGGGTGCGCGACGCCTCGAGCTCGATCGTCCGCAGGGCGGCGGCGGCCGCATCGGGGCTCGTCGCCGCGACCGCGGTGCCCGCCTGCGCCTGGATCGCGATCGCCGAGACGTGGTGCGCCACCGTGTCGTGCAGGTCGCGTGCGAGCTGCTCGCGTTCGACGAGCTTGACGCGATCGAGTTCGCGGGCACGCGCACCCGCGCGCCAGCGGAACGCCACGCCGAGGGCGACGGTCGCGACGAGCACGCCCAGCCCGCCGATGACATCTCCCACGGTCGTCGACCCGAGCACGAACGACACCGCCGACGACGCCACCAGCAGCGCAGCCCCGCCGACGAATGCGCGACCGTCGCCCCAGCGGAACACCGCGTACACGAGGATCAGGAAGTACGCGGTCGTGACGAGCTGCGGATCGCCGCCGGTCGCGGCTGAGCCCACCCAGCCGACGGCGAACGCGATCGCGAGCATCAGGAGCGGTCGGGTGCGGCGCCACAGCAGCGTCGGCACGAGCCCGATCAGCACGGCCGCCCAGAGCCACCGCCACGGGACATCCGGTCGCACTGCGGCCTCGAACAGCACCAGCGGCGGAATCACCGCCACCAGCACCCAGTCGCGCCACACCCGCCGCGGAGGCGGCGACGCCGCCGCCGGCGCATTCCACAGCGAGCGGACGAGGCGCGTCATGCCCTCATGATAGGCGGGCATCGGCGGCGCCGGATCGGCCGGAAGTACGGGACGTGCGGGTCGATCGCGCGGCTCTGCGCCGGATGACGAGCTCGGCGACGGCGAGGTTGATCACCCAGCCCGCACCCATGAGCACCGCGTGCATCGTCTCGTCGGGAGCGCCGAGCGCGAGCGTCCACGGAAGGAAAGTGAACACCTGGGTCCCGGCGCCGAGCCCGATCGCGTAGGCGCGCGTCATCCACGCGCTGTGCGTCGCCACATCACCGCGGCGGATCGCTACGAACGCGACGACGATCGCCGCCGCCATCGCGGTGCCGAACACGAGGCGCATCACGAAGAGGGCCTCGCCGTTGACCGCGGGCATTGCGTAGAACAGCGTCATCCACAGCGCCGAGAGTGCCGAGGCGAGGCCCGCGGGCGCCACGATGCGCCCGGAGTACCGGTGCCAGCGACGCCGTCGCAGCCCCGGCGCGAACTGCAGCGCCCCGAGCACGAGGAACACGCTCGAGGCGACGATGTGCACCGCGACGGGAACCGGCGAGTCGAAGAACCTCGCGTTGGCGGGCGTCACGGCGCCGCCGCTCGTGAGCTCGGTGAGGCGGAATGCGCCCGCCGCGATCGGCACGAGGCTGAGCAGGATGAGCCCGGTCGGTGCGAGCCAGTGGGCTCGCGGTTTCGAGGCGGGACGGCTGGGCGAGGCGCCGCCGACGTGCGCGGACAGGCGGGCGGCGGATGATTCGGTCATGTCTCGATGCTCGCGACTCCCGCCGGGGGCGACATCGGCCGCCGGGCTCGAATCACCTCGTACTTTCGGCCGAAGCGGGCCGCGTGGCACGCCGCGTGACACGACCCGATCACGGTTCGGCGCGGTTGCCCCTGCGACGGCCGTGGCAGACGTAGACTTCGGAAATGGAGGCCCCGGCCAGCACCACCCTGGTCGTCGTCGGAGATGAGGCGACGAACGCGATCCATGCGCTCGAGGGGTACGCCAACGTGCAGGCCGCGTCATTGCACGACGCGACCGATGCCGAGGTCGCGCGCTGGTCGGCCACCTCCGCCGCACCGTATGTCGTGCACGACCACGATCCGCTCGCACATGTCGCGGCCGCATGGGTCGAGTTCTTCGACGACCAGTCGACCTACGGCGTGCTCGAACTCGAGATCGAGCGCGCACTCGACGCCGCCGTGCGCCACGACTTCAGCGTGCCCGACTACTACGTCGTGATCCACCCCGAGGTGCTGCCCGTCACGTGGAAGCACTGGTGGCTCGGCGTGCTCTCGAGCGCGTCGCCGAGCCGGGTCATCCCGTGGCCTTCGGCCGACGATTCGCTCGCGGGGCTGCTGCGGCACCTGCCGACCGCGCGTGCCTGGCCCGACGTCGATGCGTGGCTGCCGAAGGTCAGGGGCGCGATTCCCGACCGCGTCGGCCTGCCGGGCGCGAACTGAGTCCGCGGCGGCGTCGTCGCAGTCAGGCGGATGTCCCGGCCGCGCCGGGTCGCTCCGCGTACGCCTTCAGCGCATCGAGCATCCGTTCGCTCTCGCGGGCGTAGCGCCCGACGATGATCGAGCGCACGAGCTTGAGCCGCCGGGGGATGCCGAGTTCGACCGTGCGCGTGACGCGCACCCCGCCGGCGGTCGCGGCGAACGACATGCTCACGATGCTCTCGATCCTGCCGAGACTGCGCGGACGGAGGGCCATCGGCTGTCGGAACGCGACCACGTCGGGCCGGGCGAGTGCGATCACGAGGCCGTGTCGCACGCCGGTGCGGCTGTGCTCGACGTAGGTGGTGCCGACCGCGACGGGCGGCGGCGAGATCTCGCTCGTGCCCTCGTAGTCGCCGGCCGACGGCAGCCAGCGACCGTAGCTGTGCAGGTCGCACACGAGGTCGAACACGTCCTCGGGTGAGGCCGCGACATCGACGTGGAGCACGATCTTCGTCGTCATGCCTCAAGCCTCGCACCGTCGGCCGCGCGAGCATACCGTCGCGACAGCGTGCGCAGCAGCGGCACGAGCTCGGGCGGCGACTCCACGGTGAAGTCCATGTTGAGCATCCCGATGTAGGCGGCGATCGTGTCGAGGCTGTCGGCGCCGGTCACGAGCACCGACTCCGCTTCGGAGACCGCCTCGACGACGCCGACGGTCGGGTTGATGCGCGCGATCACGGCGTCCGCCCGGGCGGCGACGCGGAGCCTCGCGTGCACGTTCCACCCGCTCATGGCGATCGAGCGCATCGCGAAGGCCGAGTAGTCACCGCCGGGCAACGGAACGGGTGAGAATCGTCGGCGGGTCGGCATCCGCGGCTCGATCCAGTCCGCCCGGAACACGCCCCACTCGTCCGAGCGCGGGTCGCGCCCGACCAGGTACCAGCGGCGCTCCCAGCTCAGCAGACGGTAGGGCTCGACGAGCCGCGGCGTGCCGCGGTCCTCGAACCGCAACCACTCGACGTCGCGGATGGCGGCGGCGATGGCCGCGAGCACGGCGGGGTCGACCTCGGGGTCGGGGGCATCCGTGCCGGTGTTCTCGGGTGCCCGGTCGACGACCGCGCCGATCGCCGACACCGTGGGCCGAAGGCGTTCCGGGAGCACCTGTTCGAGCTTCGCGAGCGCACGGGCGCTCGACTCCTCGATGCCGGCGATGCCGGTTGCGGCGCGCAGGCCGATCGCGACGGCGACGGCCTCCTCGTCGTCGAGCAGGAGGGGCGGCAGCTTGCCGCCGGCACCGAGGCGGTAGCCGCCGGCGGCGCCGCGAGCGGCGTCGACGGGGTAGTCCAGTTCGCGGAGTCGGTCGATGTCGTTGCGAATGGTCCGCGGGGTCACGCCGAGTCGAGCGGCCAGCTCGCTCCCGGTCCAGCCGGGCCGCGACTGCAGCAACGAGAGCAGCGCGAGGAGGCGTGCGGCGGTATCGGACATATCGTGATTCTCTTCCGAAATTAGGAACGGAACGTGCCTGATTGCACCGTACCGTCGAAGACATGACGAACACCACGACACTCAGCACCGACATCCGCCCGTTCCGCGTCGAGGTCGACCAGGCCGAGCTCGACGACCTCGTGGAGCGCCTCGCGCGCACCCGCCTGCCCCACCCCGCAGCCGTGGACGACTGGGACTCCGGCACCCCGAACCACTACCTGCGCGACGCCGTCGACCAGTGGCGCGACTTCGACTGGCGCGCCGCCGAGGAGCGCATCAACGCGTTCCCGCACTTCATCACCGAGATCGACGGGCAGCCCATCCACTTCATCCACGTGCGCTCGCCGCACCCCGACGCCACGCCGCTGATCCTCGCGCACACCTACCCCGGGTCATCCGTCGACTACCTCGACATGATCGGCCCGCTCACCGACCCGGTCGCGCACGGCGGGCGCGCCGAGGACGCCTTCGACGTCGTCGTGCCGGATGCCCCGGGCTACGGCTTCTCGAACCCCGTCACCGAGACCGGCTGGGCGATGGCCCGCGTCGCCCGCGCCTATGACGAGCTGATGCACCGGCTCGGATACTCCGAGTACGGCATCCACGGCTCCGACAACGGCGCGCTCGTCGCCCGCGAGCTCGGCCTGCAGAGCCCCGAGGGCTTCCTCGGCCTGCACGTGCTGCAGCTGTTCTCGTTCCCGTCGGGCGACCCGAGCGAGTTCGAGCGCCTCGAGCCGCAGGACTACGCGGGGCTCGAGCACATGCAGTGGTTCCAGTCGGTCGGCGGCTACAACACGATGAACGCCTCGCGGCCGCAGACCGTCGCTGTCGGCCTCAGCGACTCGCCCGTCGCCCTGCTCGCCTACAGCGAGCTGTTCAACTCGTTCGGCAACGGCACCTCGCTCGTGCCGCTCGAGAAGATCCTCACCGAGGTGAGCGTGAACTGGTTCGCGAACGCCGCCGCCGGCATGAGCCGCAGCTACCTCGAGAACGCGCGGGCCGATGCCGCGTCCGACGAGACTGGGCCGCAGGTGAACGGCGCGCCCACCGGCGTCGCGGTGTTCAAGGACGACTTCCAGACGATCAAGGTGTTCGCCGAGCGCGACAACTCCAACATCGTCCACTGGAGCCGGTTCGAGGAGGGCGGTCACTACGCCGCACTCGAGGTGCCCGACGCCGTCGTCGGCGACATCCGCGCCTTCTTCGCGTCGCTGCGGGGCTGATCCGGGTCACCCGCTGGAGCACGTCGGGCGGATGCCGCGGGCTGAGGCTCGCGGCATCCGCTCGCCTATCCGTCCGAGGGTCGTGTCCGCCAGAACACGATGACCACGAGCACCAGCACGGCCAGCACCACGGTGGTGCCGGCGAGCAGCAGCCAATCGATCGGCCCGGTGCCCGACGCGAACGAGACGCCGACGACGACCGTCGAGCCGATGCATCCGAGCGATCGTGCCGTTTGGAAGAGCCCCGCGGCCTCGCCGACCTCATCGGGCGGCGCCGCCACGTAGAGCGACTGGGTGATCGCGATGAGCACGACGACGTACGGAATGCCGATCGCCGCCGTGACGAGCAGCACCACCCACGCCGCGGTCGACACGGCGAGAACGAGGAGCCCCAGCGTCGCGACCGCGAGTCCGGCCGATCCGATCACGAGCGCGGTGCGGAGGCCGCGGCGGTCGATGAGCCGCTCGACGACGGGTGTCATGACGATGTTGAACGCGGCGAGCGGAACGAGCATCGCACCGACGGCTGCCGTGCTGAACCCGGCGTGGTCCTCGAGGAACTGCGGCATGCCGAAGAGCGCGCTGTAGAGCACGAGGTTCGCGAGGATGAACGTGAGGTACACGCGGATGAGCGGCACGTTCGCGGCGAGCAGGCGCAGGTCGATGAACGGCGCCGCGCAGCGCAGCTCGCGCCACACGAACAGCCCCGCAGCCAGGACGGCGGCCGGCAGCAGCAGCCAGTTCGGATCCGTCGTCACCTCGAGCAGGAACATGAGCAGCGCGACGATCGTGACGCTGAAGGCGAGGATGCCCGGGATGTCCGACTCGGCGAGGGTCGTTCGCAACGGCAGGCGGTCGCGAGTCCCGTCTCTCGGAGCGAGTATCGAGGTGCTGACGATCGCGATCGCGGCGAGGGGCACGTTGATCCAGAAGATCGCCTCCCATCCGAAGAGCACGAGGAGCACGCCGCCGACGATGGGTCCGATCGCGGCCGTGCTCGTGTCGATGAGCTGGATGCGGCCGATCATCTTCGGCGCGCTCCTGCCCGAAACCGCCGAGATCGACCGGAGCATCGACGCCGCCGATGGGAACGTCGTCGCCGTGCCGACCGCGAGCACCACCCGGGCGGCGCACAGCCACTCGAGCGAGGGGCTGAACGGCCCGAGCACGCCGGCCACGATGACGATGCACATACCGATCCTGAACACGCGGCGCGGCCCGTATCGGTCGGCGAGGCGCCCCATGAGCGGTTGGAGCACCGCCGACGTGAGGTAGAACACCGAGATCACCCAGGTGACCGCGGCCGCATCCACCGCGAACTCGCGCCGGAGGGTGCTGAGCGAGACGGCGATCATCCCCGAGTTCAGTGCGCTCAGCGCGGTGCCGCTGCAGAGCGCCGCGATCGTCCAGGACGATCGTGAGAAGCGCGGTGTGCGCGGCGCTCGCGCCGTGCGCGGTTCGGCAGCGCCGTCCTGGTGCGGCATCGGATCAGGTCGCGGGCAGTGCCGACGCCAGGATGGTGAGCACGACGAACTCGCCCGGCCTGATCGGCGCGAAGCCGACGCGCACGACCACGCGACCCGTCTCGCGATCGTGCTGCGTCATCGTGTCGCGATCGCAACGCACGAAGTACGCGTCGCGGGGCGATCGACCCTGGAACGCGCCTGCCCGGTGCAGGTCGTACAGGAACGTGCCCACCGCGTCGCGCACCGTCTCCCACAGCGCCCCGTCGTTCGGCTCGAACTGCGTCCAGTCCAAGCCGCGCTCGATGCTCTCCTCGAGGAACAGCGCGGTGCGGCGCACCGGCACGTACTTCCACTCACTCGCTGCGGAGTCGGCGCCCGCGAGGGTGCGCGCGCCCCAGACGATCGGGCTCCGCCGCCCCGGGAACATGCGCAGGGTGTTGACGCCGGCGGTGTTCAGTGCATGCGCGTCGTCCTGGTCCAGCTCGAAATCGAGGCCGACGGCCCCGCGAAGCTCGGCGTCCATCCCCGCCGGAGCGCTCCACACACCCTCGGTCGCGTCGGTGCGGGCGATCACGCCGGCCACGGCGCCGGCCGCCGACGACACCTCGGGCACCGCGCCCTGGACCGGGTCGGACCAGCGCAGCCGCGGCAGGTAGAGCGCGGCGTTCGGGCTCGAGGTGCCGACCGCCGCCTCCACGCCCCGCGCCAGTGCGGCCTCGATCGCAGCGGTGTCGGTCCAGCCCGGCGGAGGGCCGACGAGCAGCATCGCTCGTCGGCGCTCGCAGAACGCGACGGCCTCGGCCACGGTGTCACGGGCGTCCTCGCGATCCGCGGACTCCGCCGGGAGCACGAGCAGGTTGACGAGGTCCACCGTGTCGAGCGCTTCGAGGCCGGCCCGCACGGCTGCGGACCCGGCGTCCTCGACGCCGATCACCACCGCGGTCCGACCTCCGTTCTCGAAGAAGGCCCGCACCGCGCTGCCCAGGGCACGACCTCGGAGGTGGTCGAAGAGCGCGTCCTCGTCGGTGCCCCATTCGTCGAACGTGGTCGGCGTTTCGAAGTCGGGCGGGCCCGGGGCGAGCCCGACGAAGGCCGCAACCGCTGTGCCGACTCCCTCGATCGGTCGTGTCATCGGCCCCACCTCCTCGTGAGCGGGTGCGCGCCCGTGGTCCTCGGTGCGAGCCTCCTCCGGCCGGTGGCCGGTGTCAAGGAACAGCCGATGGACGTCGGATGGCCCACGCTGTATAATCAACATCGGTCGACTATAGAAACACGGGAGGCAGTCCCGTGACCGCGTCGGCCATCAGACACGAGATCAAAGGGGATCAGCCATGTCAGAGCCAAGCCTCTACGAACGCCTCGGTGGCGTGTTCGCCATCGCCGCCGTCGTCGACCACTTCAGCGACGCCGTCGTGCAGAATCCGATGGTCGGCCAGCAGTCAGCCAATCCGGCCCTCCGCGAGTGGCATACCCAGAATCTGGGAAGGCTCCCCGGCCTGAAGTTCATGCGCACTCTCTGGGTCTGCAATGTGGCCGGCGGACCCTTCGAGTACACGGCCACCGTTCCCGGCAGCACGGTCCTCGGTCTCGAAGAGGCCCACCGCAAGCTGCGGATCTCGCCCGACGAATTCGACGAGGTGGCCGCCGAGCTCGGGCGCACGCTCGACGCCGTCGGTGTGCCGGAACGCGAGAAGGGCGAGGTCCTCGCCGCGTTCGCCGCCCACAAGGACGAGGTCACCGAGGGGTATCGCACCGCCGCGAGCTGAGCGCCCGCCTGCATTCCGTCAGGCGGGCGGGGGAAGCTCGGCGGGTGAGGCCGGCAGGGGAGCCGCAGGCGCGGTGTCGAGCACGCCGCGGGCGAGCATCGCCCCGCCGGCGACCGCGGCGGGCATGGTGATGATCGCGCCGAGCGGCACCAGGAAGCAGAGCTGGGTGGCGACGCCGAACCCGAGCAACTGCGCGCGGCTCCCGCGCAGCAGCGCGGCCCGGTCGGAGCCCGAGATTCCCCGCGCGTCGAACGCGCGCGAGGTGAGCTCCCGGGCGAGCAGCCAGCCCGACGCGACGACGCCGAGCACGGGAGCCGCGACGCCGCCGACGAGCGGGATGAAGCCGACGAGTGCGACCACGAGGGCCGCGACGATGCCGAGGGCGACGAGCCCCGCGGCATCCGCGACGCCCTTCCAGAACCCGGCACCATGTTCGGGCACCTCGCCGCCGAGGTCGAGTTCGACCGCGCGCCAGATGCGCTCGTAGAACGGATCGCCGACCGCGAGCGTCAGCGCCGTGAAGGTGATGGCCGCGAGCACGACCGCGCCGGTGAACGCGACGAACGCGATCGCGTAGCGCAACGCATTCGCCCAGAAGGCGTCCCAGCCGTCGGCGAACGGGGTCGCCCACTCGACGAGACCCGGCAGGTTGATGCCGAGCGTGATGAGCCCGGCGACCATGACCGCGAACACGATCGCGGCAGGCAGGAGGCCGAGCGCCATCGCCTCGGGGCGCCGGCGCCAGAAGCCGAAGCCGCGAGCGAGCAGGGCCACCCCCGATGCGAACCGCCTGATCACGGCATCAGCCTAAAGTGCGCCCGGGGTGGGCGCACGGGGCATCCGTTCATCTTGCATGCATAGGCTGGAGGATATGGTGCTCGCCCTCATCCGTCACGGACAGACCGACTGGAACCTCGCCGCCCGCATGCAGGGCCGCACCGACATCCCGCTCAACGACACCGGTCGTGCGCAGGCGCGTGCCGCGGCGGCCGCGTTCGCCGCCGAGCCGTGGCATGCGGTCGTGAGTTCGCCGCTCGGCCGCGCGCGCGAGACCGCCGCGATCCTCGCCGAGCACCTCGACCTGCCGCTCGGCGCCGCCTACGACGAGCTCGTCGAGCAGGAGTTCGGCGAGGCCGAGGGCACCCTCGTCGCCGACCTCGACACCCGCTGGCCCAACCGCGACTTCGCCGGCAAGGAGCCCGACCACGAGGTCGGCGAACGTGGCGTACTCGGCCTCGAGCGCGTCGCCCGCGACCAGGATGGCAAGCGCGTGCTCGTCGTCGCGCACGGCACCCTCATCCGCTACACCCTCGCGGCGATCACCGGGCACGACGCTCGCGACTACCCGCGGCTCGACAACCTCTCGTGGTCGCACGTTCGGTCGAACCGGTCGGCTGCGTCGGCCGAGGCCGCGTCGCGGTCGACGGATGCCGCGTGGCGGGTGCTCACCGTCGCCGGCGTCCCCTTCGACGACGTGCTCGTCGACCTCGAGCGAGCCGGGGAGTTGCAGCCCGCGAGCTGATCGCCGACGGACGGGCTGCGCGCGCCAGCGTGAGCCGTCAGCCGTGCGCTTCGCGCCGCTGCGCCCGCTCGAGTCCGTCGAGCACGATGTCGAGCCCGAACTCGAACTCGAATTGGTCGTCGCACCACCCGAGGGTCGACTCGGGGTCGGTGTGCGCGACGACCGCGAGCATGTTCGCGAGGTGCGGCACGTGCTCGGCGAGCTGTGCCAGGTCGCCGCCGCCGGCGTCGCCATCGTCGCCGAGCTCTTGCGAGAAGCCGAACATGCGGCTGCCGAGGGCGTGCATGGAGTGGTGGATGAGGTCGTACGTGAACCCGCCCGCGCGCAGGGTGCCGACGACCGAGTCGACGTAGCGGGCTTGGGCGAGGCCGAGACCGGTGCGGGTGTCGAGGACGCCGGGAGCCCAGGGATGCCGCAGCATGACCGTGCGCGCGCCGAGGATGCGTGCGCGGAGCGAGGCCTTCCACGAGTCATCCGTCTCGGCGACCTCGAAGCCGCCGGCGACCTGCTCGATCTCGCGGAACACCAGGTCGACGACGCCGTCGAGGATCGCCTCTTTGTTGGCCACGTGGTAGTAGAGGGACATCGCCTCGACGCCGAGCTGCTCGGCGAGCGCGCGGATGGTGAGCGCCGCGATGCCGCCGGCATCGGCGAGGTCGACGGCGGTCTGCAGCACGCGGTCGCGGGTGAGCGGGGTGCGACGCGCGCGGCCCGGCTCTGCTGCCTGCTCGGCGATCGACGGCATCGGCTGCCTCCCCTCGCGTCAACGGTACACAGCGGCGCCTGCTGCCGACTCGATCACGGATATTTCTCGAGAACCCCTCGACATCTCTACGATATCGCGCTATCTTACAGCGTAAGACTTACAACGTAAGGTTCAAGGTGAAGGCAAGGGAAGCAGTCATGACGACCGAACAGCAGCAGGGCACGCGGATGCGTGCCGCCGTCGCCTACCGGTTCGGCGGCCCCGAGGCGGTTCGCGTCGAGCAGCGGCCGATGCCGACCCCGAGGGCCGACGAGTTGCTCGTCCGCGTGCACGCGAGCACCGTGAGCATCGCCGACCACCGCATGCGCAGCCGCGACCTGCCCGAGGGGCTCGGGTTCCTCGTGCCGATCTCGCTCGGCGTGTTCCGTCCGCGCAAGCCCGTCCTCGGCATGGACGTCGCGGGCGTGGTCGTCGCCGTCGGCGACGAGGTCACGGGGTTCGCGCCCGGCGACGAGGTCATCGCGATGCTCGGTTCGACCTTCGGCGGGCACGCCGAGTACGCGCGAATTCCGCAGTCGAAGGCGATCGCCCGCAAGCCGGCGGGCCTCGACATGCAGCAGTCGGTCGCGCTCGTGTTCGGCGGGCACACCGCGCTCGCGTTCCTCGACCGGGCCGAGGTCGGGCCCGGCGACGAGGTGCTCGTCAACGGGGCGTCGGGCGCCGTCGGCACGGCGGCCGTGCAGCTCGCGAAGCAGCGCGGCGCGCGGGTCACCGCCGTGTGCGGCACGCGCAACGTCGAACTGGTGCGCTCGCTCGGTGCCGACCGGGTCATCGACTACACGTCTGACGACTTCACCCAGAACGGCGAGACCTACGACGCCATCCTCGACTGCGTCGGCAACGCGCCGTTCGACCGGGTCGCCGACTCGATCAAGCCCGGCGGCGCTCTGCTGCTGGTCGTCACGAGCCTGCGCGGGATGCTTCGGGCCTCACGCGACAGCCGACGCAGCGGCAAGCTCGTCACGGCCTCGGGCGCGCCCGTCTCGCACGAGCGGTTCGCCGAGCTGTCGCGGCTCGCCGACTCCGGTGCGCTGCGGCCGGTCATCGACCGCACCTACGATCTCGACGACGTCGTCGAGGCGCACCGCCACGTCGACACCGGCCACAAGACGGGCAGCGTCGTGTTGCACATCGCCTGACTGCCGCGAACGCCCGGCGAGCACCACTGGGCGACGACGAACGGATGCCGCGAGCCGAAGCCCGCGGCATCCGTCATGCGTCGCTCACCGAGCGCGGCGTCAGCCGCGCACCTTCACGTCGACCCACACGAGCCGGTGGTCGCTCGACGGGAACGGGAACACGCCCGTGAGCGCCGACAGCGGGTCGGCCTGCACCGGCCAGAACACCCCGGCGTCGCGCACGCGCAGGTCCTTCGACGGCAGCACGTAGTCGGCGCGCAGGTTGCCCGGCGCAGGGTTGTCGTTGAAGTCGGCGGTGTCGAGCGCCGGGTCGCCCTCGTGCGCCAGGTTGGCGCCGCCCTGCAGCACCGACGCCTCAGCCGCACCCGCGGAGGCCGGCTGCGGGTCGGTGATGCGCGGGTGGTCGAGCAACTGGTCGATGGCCTGGTCGACCGAGTCGCCGTCGAGCGGGTCGGCGTTCTGGTCGCCGAGGATCACGAACGACTCGCCGGGCTTGAGACCGCCCGTCGCGCCTTCGTCGTCGGAGATGTAGCGCGAGGTCGTGCCGGGCGTGACGTAGTCGGCCCAGAACCGGATCTCGTCGTGGTTGCGCTTGCCGTTGCGGTCTTCGGCGCCGTCGAACGTGGGCGGTGTCGGGTGCGACACGAGCGCGTGCACGGTACGCCCGTTCACGTCGATCGGCACGTCCCAGTGAGACTTGCTCGAGAGGCGGAACACGTCGAGCTCTTCGGCCGAGTACCAGTCGGCCGGGGCCGCCGTGCTCGGGTCGTCGGGCAGCAGCGCACTCGGCATGTCCTTCCACAGGAAGTTCTGGAACGTGCGCACGGCGTCGGTGTCGATCGGGTGCTTCGAAAGCACGGCCATGCCGAACTGGCCCGGGAACGCGCCGAATCCGAAGGCGTCGTCGCCGTAACCCGGTGCACCCGGGGTGGTGACCGTCGCGCCGTTGTTGTTGAGGTCGAAGCCGCTCGCGATACCGGTGTTCGACGGTGCGACGAAGGCGTAGGGGTACACGACCGGGTCGGCGCCGCCCTGCGACAGTTCGAGGTAGTTCTCGCGGAACAGGTCGGCCGCGAGACCGCCCTCGACGAAGTCGAACTCGTTGAGCAGCACGACGTCGGGATTCACCCGCTGGATGATCTCGGCGACGGTCTTCGCCTGGGCGTTCGTCGTGGTTCTGAGGTCGGTGACGAGCTGGCCCGCGACGTTGCGGTTGAGCGACAGGTTGTAGGTGGCCACCCGCAGGTCGGTGGTGCCGGCGCCCGCCGGCGGGGCTGCGACCGCGGCGCCCGCGCCGACGGTCGCGGCGGCGAGCACGCCGACCGCGGTGGCGGTCAGTGCGGTGGTGATGCGGTGTTTCGTGGACATGCGCTCTCCTTCGTGACACGGCCGATTCACCTGACACGGTAGGCCTCCACGGTGACGAGCGGAAGAACCTCAGGTGAGCGGATGCCGCGACTCGGCGTCGCCCGCGACCCCGTCGAGCGCGGCCACGAGGTCGGCGTGCAGGTCGTCGACGTGCTCGAGCCCGACCGACAGGCGCACGAGCCCCTCGGGGATGGTCGGTGCCTCGGCCGCCCACCGGCGCCGGCGTTCGAAGGTCGACTCGACGCCGCCGAGGCTCGTCGCGTGGATCCACAGCCGGGTGCGGCCGACGAGCGCGTCGGCGGCGGCCGCGCCGCCGCGGAGCACGATCGAGATGATCGCGCCGAAGCCGGGGTAGCGCACCTCGTCGAGGGCCGGGTGGTCGGCGAGACGCGCGACGAGTTCGGTCGCGGTGGCCTGTGCGCGCTCCAGGCGCACGGGCAGCGTGCGCAGGCCGCGCAGGGCGAGGAACGCCTCGAGCGCCGACGGGATGGCGCCGCCGAGCGACCGGCGGGTCGTGAGGGCATCGGCGTGGGCCGGGTCGGCGGCGACCACGGCGCCCATGAGGACGTCGCTGTGACCCGAGATGTACTTGGTCGCCGAGTGCACGACGAGGTCGACGCCGTCGGCGAGCGGCCGTTGCAGGACGGGCGTCGCAAACGTGTTGTCGACCGCCACGAGCGCACCGTGCGCGTGCGCGGCGGCGGTGACCGCGGGGATGTCGGCGACCTCGAGCGCCGGGTTGGTGGGCGACTCGAACCAGAGCATCGCGGCGCCCTCGCACGCGGCGGTCACCGCCGAGGTGTCGGTGATGTCGACGTACTCCACCGTGATGCGTCCGGCCGCGGCCCGATCGTCGAGTTGCATGACAGTCCCCGTGTACGAGTGCCGCGGAGCCACCACCCGACCGCCCGTCGGCACCAGGTCGAGTACGGCTGAGACCGCCGCGATGCCCGACGCGAACGCGACGCAGCGCCCGCCCTCGAGCGCGCCGAGGGTGTCTTCGAACGCCGTCCACGAAGGGTTGCCGTAGCGCCCGTACTCGAGCTCGCCGCCCGCGACGTACGTCGATGCGAGGTGCACCGGCACGTTGAGCGGCTGGTCCGCCGTGTGCGAGGGTCGCCCGGCGACGACCGCGACCGTCTCGGGTCGTAGCGCCAGGGGAGTCGTGGGGTCGGTCATGGCGGGGTCCTCCGGGGAGTGTCGCGGCACGGGACATCCGTTCGCCTCGTCAGGATACGCGGCACGGCGAAGGGCGCGGAGCGTGAGCTCCGCGCCCTTGGGGGCTACCTCGACGGCTGGGAGCGCGCGTGCGCCCCGCGTTCATCGACGCCGCGACCCGCGCGGCCGGGCTCGCCCGGAGCCCGTCACATGCCCCCGGCGTGGCGGCGACGATAACTGAGGAGAAGAGGACCCATACCCCCGTCTCAGCGCCCATAGGGCCCCATCTCCTGAGCTGTGCACCACCGTGGTGCGAGGAGCGGCCCGGCTCACGGTCAGGCGCAGCGGCTAGCCTTGACGCATGAGTCGCACCGCCTGGACCGTCATCGGCGTCATCCTCGCCGTGATCATCGCGTGGTTCCTCGTCGACGTGCTGTTCAGCCTGCTCTGGTTCATCGGCAAGCTCGCGATCGTGGCCGTCGTCGCGGTGATCGTGTTCTTCGTCCTGCGCTCGGCGATCGGACGCTCGCGCTCGCAGGATTCGATCGAACGCTGAGGCGCCTCGACCCGTCGGGTTACGGGTGCCACACCGGGCGCGCAGGTTGACGCGCGGGGTTGACTCGCGCGCACCGACGTGTTCGCATGGCGGGGTGGGAACGTACCCGAACGGCGCAGCCCCCGCACTGATCGACGACGAGCAGCTTGAGGAGTTCGAGCGCGAGCTCGTCGGGCGCGTGCGCGGACGAGTGCTCGAGATCGGCGCAGGCGAGGGGGAGAACTTCGGCGCGTTCGATCCGGGCGTGCTGTGGATGGGACTCGAGCCCGACGGCGAGCGCCGCAAGGAGCTCGCGACCCGAGCTCGCGAGTGGGGCCACACCTCGACGCCGTTCGACGCGGTCGCCGAGTCGATCCCGCTGCCCGACCACTCCGTCGACGCGGTCGTCGGCACGTACGTGCTCTGCTCGGTCGCAGATCCCGCCGCCGCGCTCGCCGAGGTGCGTCGCGTGCTCGTGCCAGGCGGGCGTGCCGTGTTCATCGACCACGTCGTCGCCCCGCCGCGAACCCTGAAGCGCGCCGTGCAACGCGTCGCCACGCCGATCTCCTCGCGCTGCTGCCACGGCTGCCATTGGGACCGCGACACGTTCGCCACGCTCACCGCCGCCGGGTTCGAGCCAGCCGACGTGCGGCGAGTGCGGGTGCGATCGCTGCCGTTCGGGCCCGTGCCCACGCTGCTGTTCGACGGGCGGTCGCCCGGAGCGTGAGTGCTAGCCCTCGAGGGCTTCGAGTGCCTCTCGCGCGTCGTCGGCCGAGCGCCGCGCTGCCGTCGCGGCCCGCGCCGCGCGGTCGCGATCGCGGGTGACCGCGCGCAACTCCCGTTCGGTCTCGGCGAGCTCGTCGTCGGCCCGGCGAAGCTGCGCCTCGAGCTCATCGCGGGCCGCGGTGCGCTCCTCGGTCGCGCGTTGCAGGTCGGCCACGCGAGCGTCGAGTTCGGTGAGCTGATCGGATGCCTCGTCGGCGAGCTGCTCCGCGTCGTCGGCTGCACGTGCCGCTCGTTCGCGGGCTTCCGCCGCTTCTCGGGCGGCACGCTCCTCGCGGGACTCACGAGTCGCGCCGGCTGCGCCCGCCCCCCGCCCGCCGGGCGATCGAGCGAGGTTTCGAGATGCTCCTTCGTCGTCTTTCAATCCACCCGACCCCGGGGTCTCCGGTACCTCGCCGGCGACCGCGCCGTCGAGATCGACCTCGAGGCCGACGGCCTCGAGACCGCGCACGAGCCGGCCGGTGCGCACCGCGGCCGTGGCGGCGACATCCGACATCGCGGCCTGCAGCGTCTGCGCGACCTGGTCGAGCACGGGGCCGCGCACCGGATTGCCGAGTTCCTCGGCGAGCGCGCCCGCCTCGCGCGCGATCGCCGCGACGAGCTGCCGGCGTTGCTTCGTCAACTGCGCGAGCTGTGCCGCGTCGAGGTCGTCCTGCGCCGCGCGCAGGTCGGCGCCGAGCTCGAGCACGGTATCGAGCTCGGCGGAGCGATGGCGCACGAGCTGGTTGACGAGCCAGGCCGCCGGCGACGGTCGCTTCAGGTCTTGGATGCGCGCGGCGAGATCGCGATCGTCGCCGCGCGCAGCTCGGCCGCGCTCGTTGCGCGCCGCGGTGAACTCATCGGGGAGGAGGCCGTAGAGCTCCGCCGCGATCTCGGTGAGCGCGTCGCCGGGCATGCAGACCATCCTGTCGGATCGGGGGCCAGGGCAGAAGGGCTGTCGAACGTCGCGCCGACACGGTCTAATGGGGGGATGCGACTCGTCGTGCTCACCGGTGCCGGCATCTCGGCCGAGAGCGGCGTGCCGACATTCCGCGACGCGGGCGGGCTGTGGGAGGGCCATCGCGTCGAAGACGTCGCCACGCCCGAGGCGTTCGATCGCGACCCCGACACGGTGCAGCGGTTCTACGACGCGCGTCGACACGCCGTCGCGCTCACGGAGCCGAACCCCGCGCATCTGGCCCTCGCACGGCTCGAGGCGGAGCTCGTCGACGACCTGCTCATCGTCACGCAGAACATCGACGACCTGCACGAGCGGGCCGGGTCGCACCGGGTGGTGCACATGCACGGCGAGCTCGGGTCGGCGCTGTGCGCCGCGTGCGGTGCGCGATCGCCCGTGCGCGCGGACCTCGTCGAGCGGCCCCCGTGCCCTGAATGCGGCGAACGGATGCTCCGCCCCGATGTCGTGTGGTTCGGCGAGGTGCCCTATGAGCTCGACCACATCGACGAGGCGCTGCTGGCGTGCGATGAGTTCGCGGCCATCGGCACGTCGGGCGCGGTGTACCCCGCGGCCGGGTTCGTCATGGTCGCGGCCGAGCGCGGCGCGCGCACGATCGAGCTCAACCTGGCCGCGAGCGAGATCACCCCGCTGTTCGACGAGGTGCGGCACGGCCCGGCGAGCATGGTCGTGCCCGCCTGGGTCGACGAGGTGCTCGACGGCGGCTGATCGCGCGTCGCCGTTCAGACGAGGCCAAGGCTGACGACGAGGGCGTCGAGCACCGGCCGCTGGCCCTTGGTGAGCAGCACGCGCGCCTCGTCGAGCGCGACCCAGCGTGCCTCGTCGACTTCGGGGAAGGACTCGCGGCGGCCCGAGCGCGGCGGCCACTCGAGCTCGAAGAGGTTGCTCTGCACGGCCTCGATCTCGAACGTCGGCGCGGCGCCCGCGAAGACGTGCACGAGCTTGCCGCTCGAGTACCGGAACTCGCCGAGATCGAGCAATTCGGCGTCGGGGGCGGGCACTCCGATCTCCTCGGCGAACTCGCGGCGCGCGGCCGCGAGCGGGTCCTCGTCGGTGGAGTACTCGCCCTTCGGGATCGTCCAACCGCCCTCGTGCTTCGCCGCCCAGAAGGGGCCGCCCATGTGTGCGATGAACACCTCGAGGTCGGGTGCGCCGCGGAAGAGCAGGAGTCCCGCGCTCGTCACGGGCACGGCACGCCACCTTGCCGCATCATGCGTGCCCGATAACGTGGTGGAGTATCGCACGCATCGCACGCGAAGGAGTCACCCATGGCACGCATCGTACTCATCGGGGGTCACGGAAAGGTCGCGCTGCAGCTCGAACGTCTGCTGACCGACCACGGCGACGAGGTCGAGGCAGTCATCCGCAATCCCGATCACGCGCTCGATGTCGCCTCGACCGGCGCGACCCCCGTGGTTGCCGACATCGAGACGCTCGACGTCGACGGCTTGGCCGAACTGTTCCGCGGGCGCGATGCGATCGTCTGGTCGGCGGGCGCCGGCGGCGGCGATCCCGCGCGCACCTACGCGGTCGACCGCGACGCCGCGATCCGCAGCATGTCGGCGGCCGAGCAGGCGGGCGCCTCCCGGTACGTGATGGTGTCGTACTTCGGCTCGCCCGACCACTCCGTGCCCGAGTCGCACTCGTTCCACGCCTATGCCGAGGCGAAGGCGGCCGCCGACGAGCATCTCGCGACGACGGCCCTCGATTGGACGATCCTCGGACCGAGCACGCTCACCGACGGCGAGGCGACGGGACTGATCGACGCCGGGGCATCCGAAAGTCATCGCGTCAGCCGTGCCGACGTGGCGGCCGTCGCCGCGGCCGTGCTGCAGCGTCCCACGACGATCGGGCGCACGATCCGCTTCAACGCGGGCGAGACGCCGATCGCCGACGCGATCGGCTGACGGGCGCCGCAGCTTCGCCCGCCGCGGCCGCGCGCCCGCAGGTCAGCGCTCGGGGGGTCGCCGCACGAGCGCCCAGCCCGCGGCGAGGAACAGCACGCCGCCTACCAGCCCGATCAGTCCGATGATCGACCACAGCACGAATTCGGTTGACACCGCACACCTCCACGTCAGTGGTCCCATTCTGCACCGGTCGGCGCGCGACGGGCCAGCGCGCCGCTGGATCGCACCTGCCGGCACCTGCGAGGATCGGACGCATGTCCGCCCCGGCCCTTCCGCTCGCCGCCCGACTCGGCACCGTGCCACCCGTCGCCTTGCCCCTGCACCCCGACGTCGTGACCTGGCGTCCCGCGGTGATCGGCGACACCGACGAACTGCTCGCCTTCGCCGCCGCGGTCGCTCGCGCTGATCATCCGAACTGGGTCGAGACGCGCGACGACGTGGTCGAGGTGTTCGAGCTCTCGTACATCGAACCCGAGCGCGACACCCTCGTCGGCGTCGGCGCCGACGGGCGCATCCTCGCGAGCGGTTCGGTGGTCTGCCCACCCGGACAGGAGACGCTCGTGCGATCGATCGTGCTCGGTGCCGTGCGACCCGACGTCCGCGGCCGCGGCATCGGGCGGGCGCTGCTCGACTGGGAGCTTGCTCGTGCTCGGCAACAGCTCGCGGCAAGCGAGAAGCTCCTGCCGGGCTGGATCATGGCCTACGCCGAGCAGCGGGCGCCCGACGCGCAGGCGTTGCTCGAGCGCGCCGGGCTGTCCCTGCAGCGCCACTTCTTCACCCTCGAGCGCGAACTCGAGGCACCGGTCGGCCACGCACCCGTTCCTGCCGGCGTCGAGTTCGTGCACTGGGCGGCGGCTTGGTCGGAATCGACGAGGCGCGCGCGCAATGCCGCGTTCGCCGATCACTGGGGCAGCCAGTCGAGGGGCGTCGAGGCCTGGGCGAGGTTCGTCGACGGCGAGCAGTTCGCGCCGGAGCTCTCGTTCCTCGCGATCGCGGATGCGGGCGCCGGTCCCGGTGCCGGACCCGGTGCCGAGGTCGTCGGGTTCGTGCTCGCGCTGCGCAACGAGTCGGACTGGGCCGGGCAGGGGTTCACGTCGTCGTATGTTCAACTCGTGGGTGTCGTGCGCGAGTGGCGTGGACGGCGCATCGCGCAGGCGCTGCTCGCCGAGCACCTCGAGGCCTGCCGGCGCGCCGGGCTCGAGAAGGCCACCCTCGACGTCGACGCCGAGAACCCCACGGGCGCGCTCGGCCTCTACACGGCGCACGGATTCGAGGTCGCGCACACCCACTTGGGCTACGTGCGCGAGTACTGAGCGCCGAGCGGCGCGTGTCAAGGCGTTGACGGGCCTCGTGGTCGCCGCGCACGCTGGACGCATGACGAACAACGAAGATCTCGGACGGGGTCGTCCGCTGGAGCCTCGCGAGGGCGGGCGCGACGACGGGCGGCAGGTGCCCGCGAGCGACGACGAGATCGACGGCGAGCTCCAGCGCGGCGACGACCCCAACGACCTCGACGCCGACAACGCGGTCGAAGAGGACACGATCGAGTCGGTCGACCCCGACAACGCGCCGGCGTAGCGACCTCATGACGCGGGGATCCGGCGTCGAAAGGTGAGCCTCACCTAAGTAAAAAGTTGCCGTGATCTGCGCAAACCGTCCAGCGGGGTACTGCGCGATCGAGGTGCACAGGGCTACCATCCAGATACGCGAACGGTCGAAACCGCCTCTGGAGGTCACCATGAGCATGACGCTCGACGATCTGCCCGCTGTCGCCGAGTGTTCGGTGGCCGGATGCTCCTACAACGACCATTCCCACTGCCACGCGGCAGCCGTCACGATCGCCGGCACGGCCGACCACGCCGAATGCGCGACCTTCATTCCGCTCAGCAGCAAGGGCGGGCTCGACAAGGTGCTGACGCACGTGGGCGCGTGCCAGCGCGGCGAATGCATCCACAACTCGAACCTCGAGTGCACGGCGGCCTCGGTGCGCATCGGCCCGGGCGCCGACAGCGCCGACTGCCTCACCTACGAGGTTCGCTGACACTCCAGCGGAATCGAACGCGGCCGGTCGGCACCGAGTGCCGTGGGCGCTGCGGCGGGGTGGTGATAATCTGCGCCTCAGGTCCTGGGGCGAAGTCTTTTGCGTGATCGGACACAGTCTGCGGGCGGATCTCACCGGGGGGTAGAGGTGCTTCGTTCCCATTCGTCACCATCGCGAACCATCGCTCGACTGTGCGTCGGGTTGGCTGTCCTCGGCGTCCTCGCCGCGTGCACGGCCGGGCCCTCCGACACGGCGGGCAGCACACCGCCGGCGAGCACTGCACTGCCGGCCGAGGGCGGTGACCTCGACCCGGACACGAGATTCACCCCGCTCGCCACCTCGGTGCTCACACCGCCGATGCCGGTGAAGGGCACGGATGAGATGGTTCATCTGACCTACGACATCCTCATCACCAACGCCACCTCCCTGCCGGTGCAACTCGATCGTCTCGAGGTGCGTGACGCGGATTCCGGCGATGCACTGTTGACCGAGGAAGGCGCGCAACTGAACCTGTCGGTCACGCGTCTCGGCGAATCAGCCGATGGCGTCGACAGCACCGACCCACTGCTCCTCGGTCCGGCAGAAACCTGGGTCGCGTGGGTCGATGTTCCGATCGCGACCGACGCCGACGTTCCGAAAGCACTTGAGCTCGCGGCATCCGGGGCCATCATCCGTCCGGAAGGCGAACCCGCGGAGTTCTCATCCACCGTCGGCACGACGGCGGTGGATGACCGGTCCGCGACCGTTGTCGGCGTACCCGTGCAAGACGGCATCTGGTACATGAGCGAAGGATGCTGCGCCGAGAGCACTCACCACCGCCGGGGTCTTGCGCCCATCAACGGCGAGGCACTCGTTCCCCAGCGCTATGCGATCGACTTCTACCTGCTCGACGAGGAGCACCGCACGTGGGAGGGGGATCCCAGTCAGCTCTCGAGCTACTTCACCTACCAGCAGCCCATCGTGGCGGCCGCCGCTGGCACTGTCGTGGCGGCGATCGACGGGATCCCGAACACCACGTCGCTGCCGGGACCACCGCCGATACCGCCGATCGAGCACACGGTCGGCAACCACGTCGTCGTCGAGATCGAACCGGGGATCTTCGCGCTCTACGGTCACATGGATCCCGGATCGGTGCGGGTACGAGTCGGCGACCGCGTGGAGCCGGGTCAGGAGCTCGGACTCATCGGCAGCAGCGGAAACTCCACCACCCCGCACCTGCATTTCCATCTGCAGACAGAGCCCACCTTCTTCCCATCCGACGGCGTGCCCTACGTCTTCGATGAGTTCGAACTGCTCGGGCACATCACCGAACGCCTCTGGGACGACAACCTCGGTCTCGAACCCACCGGAGAGCTGCCGTTCGAAGGCGTCGATGCCGGGATCCGCCACGATGAACTGCCGCTGGATCGCTCAGTGATCCGAGTCGGCCGCGACGAAGGGTCGCGCTGACGGATCCCCGTGCGACGACGGTGCCGGAGGCGCTCGTCGGAGCGACCGTCGACGCTGCCTCCAAGCGGTCACCCCGACCTGGACTCAGGGAAGGATTCGGATGGTGAACTGCTGCGACGCGGTCTGTCCGCCGCTGTCATTGACACGAACGGTGAAGGTGTAGGTACCGGCAGTCGTGGGTGTGCCGAGGACCCTGCCGGGGGATGCCTGCACACTCAGGCCCGGCGGGAGGGTGCCCGCGATGCGCGACCACGAGTACGGCGGCGTGCCGCCACCCGGGAAGAGGCTGGCCTGGTAGGCGACGCCCACGTTGCCGTCCCTGAGCTGGTCGGTGCCATTCGTGATGACCAGTGGACTCGCCGGATCCACCGTCAGCGTGAAGGTCTTGGTGGCGGTGTTGCCCGCTCCGTCACGCGCCCGCACGGTGAACGTCGTCGTCTGGACCCGCGTCGCGACACCGGTGACGGCCGTGGTCTGGGACAGCTTCAGGTCGTTGCCGGCGAACCGGAGCCCGTCGGGCACGGTGCCGTTCACGAGCGACCACCGGATCGGGCCGCTGCCCTGACCGCAGCACGCCTCGATGAACCCGGCGTAGTTGGCCCCGACCCGTGCGTTCGGGAGTGGAGAGTTCGTCGTGATCCGCAACAACGACTGCGAGGTGACGGTGAGCACGGCCGAACGGGTGACCCCGTTGTAGGTCGCGGAGATGGTGGCCGTGCCGACGGCCGACGGGCTGATCGTCACCGGGAACGCGCCGGTCGAACTGAAGGCCGGAACCGTCACCGTGGCGGGAACCGTGGCGATCGCCGTATTGCTGCTCGCCAGCGAGACGGTCGCCCCGCCGGTCGGCGTCTGGGCGGTGAACGTCAACGTGGCGGAGGTGCTCGTGGTGCCCGTCTGCACGGTCGAGGGACTCAACGTGATCGACGCGAGCGCGCCGCCCGGCTGCGGTGGTGGAGGCGGAGTGACGGTCAGGGTGGCCGTCCGAGTGACCCCGTTGTACGTCGCGGAGATCACCGACGTGGTGGTGGCCGAGACCGGGCTGGTGGACACGAAGTTCACCACCACCCTGCTGTTGACCCCCTCAGGCACCGTCATCGTGGCCGGCACCGTCGCAACGGCCGTGTTGCTGCTCGAGAACGAGACGACGGCCCCGCCTGCAGGGGCGGGCGCGGTGAGCGTCACGGTCGTCGACGACGCGGATCCTCCCTGCACGCTCGCCGGACTGAGGCTGACCGTGTCGAGTGCGGCCGTCGTCGGCGGCGGAGCCGGCGCGGTGACGGTCAGTGTGGCCGTTCGGGTGATGCCGTTGTAGGTCGCGGAGATCACCGCCGTGGTGGTGGAGGTGACGGAACTTGTCGCGACGGAGGCCGTCGTGGCCGACGTGGCCCCCGCGGGGACGGTCAGGCTGGAGGGGACGGTGGCCGCGGCGGTGTTGCTGCTGGTCAGCGACACGACGGCGCCCCCGGATGGGGCGGCGGCCGTGAGCGTCACCGTTGCCGAGCCCGAGGCCCCTCCCTGCACGGTCGACGGGCTCAGCGTGACCGAGCTGAGGGCGGCCGCGGTCACCGTGCATCCCGAGAGCCCGACGGTGGTGGCCGTCGCCGAGCCGTCGTTCACGTCCACCGTGCAGTCCGCGGGCCGCGTGTAACCCGACCGGTCGATCTTGAACTCTCCGGATCCGTCGCTCGTGGCCATCTGCACACCGTCGACGGTGATCGCACGGTTGGCGATCGCCGACCCCTCGATCCTCAGCCGGTCGCCACTCACCTCAGCCCGTTCGACGCTGACGGCCGCGTGGGCCGGCCCGGCCAGGCCGACCGACATCACCGCCGCGAGCGACACAGCTGCCAACGCCAACCCCAGCCGACTCCGACGACGGATCATGTCTGCCCCCTCGCACACCGTCACCCATGTGAATCAGTCGCGCAACACCCCGCATCACGGACCGGCCGAGCCACGCCCGCCGCTGATCATCCCCAACGGTCAGCCCGGCGACATAGGTCGAACTCATGGTACCGCCATCCTTGGCGGTCCGCAGGGGAACCGCTGGCCCCGATGGCGTCCGACGCCCCCGTCATAGACTGGCCGCACCACCGGTCATCCCGGTGAACGGCCTCGAGATCGGGGGTGCGTCGACATGGCTGTCACGCAGGTCGAATCCACGAACACCGTGTCGGGCCGCGCCGCGCGGGGCGCTCCTGAACGGAGCGGCACGATGATGCCCGCAGGCGCTGGTGTCGCCGTCGGCGCCGTCGCCGGCCTGACGTGGGCCGCCGGATTCCGCGAATACATGGCGTCGCTCGTCGGCACGGAGTCGAAGGTCACCTGGTACGGCACGTTCGGCACGATCCTCCTCCCCGCGGCAGCCGTCGGGGCGCTCTTCGGCTGGGCCGAGCAGCGCCGAGCGAACGGCGAGGACCTCCCACTCCGCCGCACGATCGCCGCGGCCCCGATCGCGATCGGTTTGCTCCCGCTCACCCGGCCCGGAGCCGTGGCGACCCTGCGCCAGACCGGCGAGGGCAGCGCTGCGAGCGGCGTGGCCCTCGCGGCGATCGGCGGCGGCTATGCCGTCGCCGGCCGGGGACCGAAGTGGTCACGGGTGGCGACGGGAGCGATCGCCGCGGCGATCGCAGTCGGTGCCGCCGCGAGCGTGCCGTCGATCGGCGGATCCCGTCTCGCCCTGTCCAAGCCGCGTGGCGCACTCACGGCGGTGCTCGGGGCAGGGTCGGTGCTCACGCTCGCGCTCGCAGCATCGGTGCCGTTCCGCGGACGTCCGAGACCGACCGGCGCTTGAGACGAGCGTCCGCCGGGACCGCGCCGCGTGGCGTGTGACCGGCGCAGTTGTCACACTGGTGGTGTACAGGCCGAGGGGGAAGCCATGGTGCAGCACTCGATCAGGATCGCGGCGTACAACGTGGAGAACCTGTTCTCGCGTCCACGCGCGATGAATCAGCCGGTAGCGGTCGCGGCAGCGGTGCTGCGAGCGCATGCGCGAGTGAATGAGCTGTTCGAACAGGAGGTGTACACGCCTGCGGTGAAGGCTGAGATCCTTCTGCTGCTCGACGAGCTCAGGCTGCTGCGCGACGACGGCGATGCGACCCGCACGTCGACGTTCGCCATCCTGCGGCGCATCCGCGGGCGGCTGCTGCGGCGACCTCGGAACGACCCCGACGGGTCGCAGGTGACCGTGATCGCGAACGGGCGAGGCGACTGGACGGGATGGGTCGAGCTGATCAAGGACCGCATCGAAGAGAAGGCGATCACCAACACCGCCCGCGTGATCCGTGAAGTCGAGGCGGACATCGTCGGCGTCGTCGAGGCCGAGGACCGCTTGACCCTCGCGCGGTTCGCCGATTCCCTGCTTCTGGACCCGGTCGACGCGGAGCCGCGGTACCCGCATGTCATGGTGATCGACGGGAACGATCCCCGTGGCATCGACGTCGGCGTCCTCGCGACGAAGGAGTTCCCGCTGGGCATGATGCGTTCTCACATCGACGACGGTCCGTTCGGCGACCGGGTGTTCAGTCGCGACTGCCCCGAGTACTGGTTCACCTTCCCGGCGGGATCCGCGCTGGCCGGGCAGCAGCTGGTCGTGCTCGTCAATCACTTCAAGAGCAAGTTCGGCGGCAACAACCCCGCGAGCATCGCCAGGCGCAAACGCCAGGCCGAACGGGTCGCGGACATCTACGACGAGCTCCGCGCCGCGGGCGTCGACCATGTCGTGGTCCTCGGCGATCTCAACGACACGCCCGAGAGCGAAGCGCTGCAGCCGTTGCTCGCGGAGACCGACCTGAAGGACATCGCGGCCGTGCAGCCGTTCGACGACGGCGACCCCGACGAGGATCGGCCCGGCACGTTCGGCAACGGCACGAAGTCGAACAAGATCGACTACCTGCTGCTGTCACCCGGCCTGTTCGCCCGCGCCACGAGCGCGGGAATCTTCCGCATGGGCGTGTGGGGCGGCATCAACGGAACCCTGTTCCCTCACTTCGACACCATCGAGGCCGAACACGAGGCCGCGTCCGATCACGCCGCGATCTACGTCGACATCGACCTCGATTAGGCCTCGGCGGTGGCGGCGCGCCCGTGATCAGGACCGATGACGCCGTCCGGGGTTCGACGTTGCGGACGCTGCCAGCTCTCCCGACGCTGCCGACGCACGCGTCGGTAGAGTCGAACCATGTCCGAGGTGTCCGCGATCGACGAATCCGAGTGGGCGATGTGGGCCGATTTCGTGCTCGTGCACCGCGAACTCGCCCGCGAGCTCGATCGTCGGCTCATGAGCGACGCCGGCCTCTCGCAGGGCGACTACACCGTCATGCTCACGCTCTTCAAGGCCGAAGACCGACGGCTGCGCCCGGGCGTGCTGGCCGACGCGATCGGGTGGGAGAAGAGCCGCCTCTCGCACCAGCTCACGCGCATGGCCGCGCGGGGGCTCGTCGAGCGCGTCGACTGCGACACCGATGCCCGAGGCTCGCTCGTCGTGCTCACCAATGACGGTCGGCGCGCCCTCCTCGGTGCCATGCGCGACCACGCGTCCGCGATCCGCACCCACTTCCTCGACGTGCTCACCGCCGACGAGAAGGCGGCCATCGCGAGCGGTTCGGCGCGCCTGCTCGATCGGCTGCGCGATCAGCGCGACGTCGAACACATGTCCGCAGGTTGAACCGCCCGATCATTCTGCTCTGAGCGGATCGACCTTCCGGGCCACCCGCCCGGCGGTTAGCCTCTCGACATGGGTGACGTCGTGGAGTTCGCGCGGGAGACTCGCCCGCGCATCTCGAAACCACTGTGGCGCGATGTGCTGGGCGAGGTGCTGCGCGCAGAGCGCCTCGATCAGGAGCGCATCCTCACCGAGGTCGCCGCCACGGCGGGCGTCTCGCCGCAGTACCTCTCCGAGATCGAGCGCGGTCGCAAGGAGCCGTCGAGCGAGATCCTCGGCTCGGTGGCCGACGCCCTCGGCCTCGACCTGTTCGACGTCGTGCGGCGCGTCGGCGAGCGGCTCGCCAGCCGGCTCGACGACGAGCGTCGCGAGGCCGAGCGTCGCGAGCGGCTCGCCGTCGAGGCGTCGCTCGCGTTCCGGCTCGACGCCGCGTCGCGGCATCCGCTCGCTGCATTCGAATCGGATGTCGCAGCCGCGAGCCGCTCGGCGGACACGTTCCTGCTGGCAGCCTGAGTCCTGTTCGCGGCCCGAGCGCTCGCGTGGAGCGCCCGGGCTGCGAGTCGCGCGGTCAGGCGGCAGGTGCCTGCGCGATGCGGACGGTGTTGCCCGACGGGTCGCGGAACGCGCAGTCGCGCGGGCCCCAGCCCTGGTCCATGGGCTCCTGCAGCACTTCGGCGCCCGATGCGCGCAGGGTCTCGAACGTGGTGTCGAGGTCGTCGGAGCGGAACACGAGCAGCGGCAGGGAGCCCTTGGTCAGCAGCTCCTGAAGTGCGTCGCCGTCGGCCTGCGAGCGGCCTGCGTGAGGCACCGAGAGCACGATGCCGAGGCCCGGCTGGGCGTCGCTGCCGAGGGTGACCCAGCGGTAGTCGCCGGAGGACACGTCGTTCTGCACGTCGAGGCCGAGTGCGTCGCGGTAGAAGGGAAGCGACTCGTCGACGTCGTTGACGGTGATGTTGAGGAATTGGAGTGCGATGGTCATGTCAGCGACGCTACGCGCCGGCTCGACCGGTCGCTTCTCCGATCCTGCTCGATGCCTTCCGGGCCGGGCGTGTGAGCGTCTTCGCGACGAACGGGGGCATGGCCCTGATCGCTTCGTGCTCGTGGCGCCCGTACTCCGACGGGGTCATTCCGACGATCTCGGTGAACCGCGAGCTGAAGGAGCCGAGCGACGTACAGCCGACCGCCATGCACGCGTCGGTGACGCTCATGCCGACCCGCAGCAACGCCATCGCCCGTTCGATGCGTCGCGTCATGAGGTAGCTGTACGGTGTTTCGCCGTAGGCCGCACGGAATTGGCGTGAGAAGTGCGCGGGTGACATGAGCGCCTTGTCGGCCATGGTCGGCACGTCGAGCGGCTTCGCGTAGTCGCGGTCGATCAGGTCCTTGGCGCGGCGCAGGTGCGCGAGGGTCTCGAGCTCCTGCGGGGTCATGCTTCGACGGTAGCACCGGCCGCCGATCTCACGTCGGGCGCCGTGCTCACGCCGGGCGCCGATCTCGCGCCTGCGCCGACGTCACGCCTGCGCCGCGAGCACGTGATCGGCGAGTCCGTACGCCACGGCGGCCGCGGCGGGCAGGATCAGGTCGCGATCGGTGTCGTGGCGCAGCGCCTCGACCGAGCGCCCGGTGTCGGCGGCCAGGGCCGCCTCGAGCTCGGCGCGCACCCGCACGACCTCGTCGGCGTGGATGATGAGGTCGGGCACCGTGCCGCGCCCCTGGGTCGACGGCTGGTGCAGCGTCACCGTGCTGTGCGGCAGCATCGCGCGCTGCCCCTTGGCCCCGCCCGCCAATAGCACTGCGGCCGGCCCACCGGCCTGCCCGACGCACGTGGTCGCGACATCCGGCCGGATGTGCTGCATCGTGTCGTAGACCGCGAGGGCCGCGCTCGGCGACCCGCCGGGGGAGTTCAGGTACAGACTGATGGGGGTCTCGCTCGACTCCGACGCGAGGTGCAGGAACTGGGCGATGAGCACGTTCGCGACACCGTCGTCGATCTCGGTGCCGAGGTAGACGATGCGTTCCGACAGCAGGCGGCTGTAGACGTCGAGCGAGCGCTCGCTGTTGCCGCGCCTCTCGACCACGTAGGGGATCGTGTAACCGCTCATGCCGGTACCCGCAATCCGGCTGCGGCGTGCGCGGGACTCGGGTACAGCTCGTCGAACTCCTCGACGACGCGGTCGACGAAGCCGTAGTCGACGGCCTGCTCGGCCGTGTACCAGCGGTCGCGAAGCGAATCCTGCGTGATGCGCTCGATCGGCTGGCCGGTGAGCTCGGCGGTGATGCCGAGCACGACGTCGCGCGTGTATCGAAGGTCGTCGGCCTGCAGCTCGACGTCGACCGCGGTGCCGCCGATGCCCGCCGAGCCCTGGTGCATGAGCACCCGGGCGTGCGGCAGTGCGAGCCGCTTGCCGGGCGTGCCCGCGGTGAGCAGGAACTGCCCTGCGCTCGCCGCCCATCCGATCGCGACGGTCGCGACGTCGTTCGGGATGGCGCGCATCACGTCCATGATCGCGAGCATGGCGGGCACCGAGCCGCCGGGCGAGTTGATGAAGAAGCGGATGTCCCGGCGCGGGTCGTCGGCCGCGAGCGTGAGCAGCTGGGCGATGAGGCGGTTGCCGCCCGCCTGGTCGAGTTCGTCGCCGAGCACGATCACCCGCTCATGGAAGAGGCGTCGGGTGAGCTCGGCGTCGATCGGATGGATCGGTGGGGTCTCGTGATCGGTCATGACCCCAGCCTGCGCGCGATGCCCGCGCCGTGGGGCCGATGCCGCTCACGGCAGCACTGCCGTGGGCAGCGCGGGCTTCGACCTGCCCTGTTCGACTGCGCCGAGAGTGCACTCCCCGCCCTGAATCAGGCGGGAACTGCACTCTCGGTGAAGGGAAGGCGCGGCGCGGGTGTGCAGTGAGCGGTTCAGCCGGCGTGGGCGAGGATCGGGCCCTCGCTGAACTGGCACGAGGTCGCGGTGAGGCGCGAGTCGGGGTCGAGCCGCGTGAGCACGGCGCCCGCGATCGCGTAGAGCTGCTCGAGCTGCTCGGGCGTGAGTGCGTCGAGCACGGTCTCGCGCACGGTGGCGACATGCCCGGGGGCGGCCTCGGCGATGAGCTGCATGCCGGCGTCGGTGATTGTGGCGTTGGTCGCGCGACGGTCTTCGGGACAGGGGAACCGGCGGATGAGCCCGCGCTCCTCGAGCCTGCGCGCGACGTGCGAGAGTCGCGGCAGCGTCGCGTTCGTGCGCGACGCGAGCTCGGTCATGCGCATGGTGCGGTCGGGGGCGTCGGCGATCGCCATGAGCGCGCCGTACTCGAAATGCGTGAGTCCCGCGTCGCGCAGCAGCTGCGTGTCGAGGGCCCCGGGCAGCAGTTCTGCGAGCGCGACGAGGCGTACCCAGGCGGCGGATTCCTCGGAGTTCAGCCATTTCGTTTCACTCGTCATGCGATCAGTCTACCGCAATAGTTGACGCAACAACTGAAGTGGGCTAGGGTATTGGTTGTCGGAACAAGTAAACGCATCGAGATCGATGCGGGGAGGAACATCATGACGACGGTCAGCATCATCGGAAACGGCAACATGGGCTCTGCGATCGGCGGCATCATCGCCGCGGGCGGCCACACGGTCGAGTACATCGACCGCGACACCGCCGACATCAACGGCGAGATCGTCGTGCTCGCCGTGGCGCACCCCGCGGTCGCCGAGATCCTCGAGCAGCGCGGCGCACAGCTCGCCGGCAAGATCGTCGTCGACATCACGAACCCCCTGAACTTCGAGACCTTCGACTCGCTCGTCGCCCCCGCCGACGGCTCGAAGGCGGGCGAGATCGCCGCGGCCCTGCCGAACTCGCGCGTGCTCAAGGCCTTCAACACCAACTTCGCGGCGACCCTCGCCTCGAAGCAGGTCGGCGGGCAGCCCACCACCGTGCTCGTCGCCGGTGACGACGCCGACGCCAAGAACACCCTCATCGACATCGTGCGCGCCGGTGGCGTCGCCGCCGTCGACGCCGGTTCGCTCAAGCGCGCCCGCGAGCTCGAGGCCGTCGGCTTCCTGCAGCTCACCCTCGCGGTGCAGGAGAAGATCCAGTGGACGGGTGGGTTCGCGGTCGCCGCGTAACCACTCAGGCGGTGCCGCGCAGGTACCGCAATTGCGCACGAACGGATGCCTCGGCTGCGACTCGCACCGAGGCATCCGTGTCTGCGTAGACGACGTCGGTGACCTGCGCGGTCGTCGCGTCGTCGCCGAGCTCGCGCAGCGCTGCGCGCACCTGGTCGAGCCGCTCGGCGCGATGCGCGAGGTACGCGTCGCAGATCGCGGCGAGGTCGGGCAGCACGGGGCCGTGCCCCGTGAGCGCCACCACCGGGCCGGGCGTGCCGAGTGCGCGCAGTCGCTCGAGCGATGCGAGGTAGGGGCCGAGCGCGCCGTCGGGGTCGGAGATGATCGTGGTGCCGCGGCCGAGGATCGTGTCGCCCGTGAGCACCGAACCGTGCGACGCACCATCGCCGAGCGGCGCGTCACCGGGCAGCGCGAAGCACACCGAGTCGGCCGTGTGACCCGGTGTCGCGACGACGTCGATGACGAGCCCGGCCACGTCGATGCGCTCGCCGTCGACGAGGGGGTCGCCGCCGATGCAGAACGCCGCGTCGATCGCTCGGACCGGGGCATCCGTCATGCGCGCGAACTCGGCGAGCGACTCGGTGTGATCGCGGTGGTTGTGGGTGACGAGCACGAGCTCGACCCGACCGAAGCCCGCGAGGCGCGCGAGGTGCCCGGCATCGGCGGGACCGGGGTCGACCACCACGACGCCTTCGGACCCGGGCGCGCGCAGCACGAACGAGTTCGTGCCGTCGAGGGTCATGGGGGAGGGGTTCGGCGCGAGCACGACCCGCGCGAAGGTCGTGGCCGCCACTCCGGCCGGTCGGGGCTCGTCCATGCCCGCAGTGTATCCGCCGCCGCTGCGCGGGTGTCGCGCCGGGCATAGGCTGAACCGCATGGCCGACAACGCACCGAACCGACCGATCGAGGGTGCGGGCTGGGCCGCGACGGTCGTGCTGCTCCGCGACGGCGAGCGCGGCCTCGAGGTGCTGCTGGCAGAGCGACCGGGCGACCGGGGCTCGTTCGCGGGCGCATGGGTGTTCCCCGGCGGAGCCGTCGAGCCGGCGGATGTCGCGGGCGACGCGATCGGCAGTATCGAGGCCGCCCGTCGTGCGGCCGTGCGCGAGACCCGCGAAGAGGTCGGCCTCGAGGTCGATGCCGACGAGCTCGTGCCGATCGCCGTGTGGACTCCGCCGCAGGGGGCGCCGAAGCCCCTCACGACGACGTTCTTCGCCGTGCGCGTGCCCGACGGCGAGCTCGTGCTCGCGCCCGACGAAGTCGTCTCGACCGAATGGGTGCGGCCGGCCGACGCGCTCGACCGTCATGCCGAGGGCGCCATGCTGCTGTGGCCGCCCACCTGGGTCACCCTGCACGGCTTCACGCACGCGGCATCCGTCGACGAGGCGCTCGCCGACCTCGCCGGCCGCGGCGTGCACGACTTCCGCGCGCGACGCGACGATGCTCGCCGCATGGTCCTCTGGCAGGAGGACGCCGAGTACGACCCCGCCGCCGAGCCCGCGGGCGCTGCCGGACCCCGCCACCGACTCGTGATGGACTCACTGCCGTGGGTCTATCTGAGCGCGTTCTGAACCGTGGCTGACGTCACTGTCGTCGGCAGCGGGCCCAACGGGCTCGTCGCGGCCGTCATCGCAGCCCGCGCCGGGCTGAGCGTGCGCGTGCTCGAGGCCGCGCCGACGATCGGCGGCGGGGTGCGCACGGCCGAGCTCACCCTGCCCGGATTCCGCCACGACGTGTGCTCGGCCGTGCACCCGGCGGGGCTCGCCTCGCCGGTGTTCCGCAAGCTCGGCCTGTTCGACGGCCCGCACGCGCCCGAGTGGATCGTGCCCGAGGCGTCCTACGCGCACCCGCTGCCCGGGGGGCGCGCGGGCATCGCGTGGCGCGACCTCGACCGCACCGCTGCGGGGCTCGGCGCCGACGGGCCCGCGTGGCGGCGTCTCATCGCACCGCTGCTCGCGCGACAGCGCGGTGTCGTCGACTTCACGGGCGGGCAGCTGCTGCGCGTCCCGCGCGACCCCATCGCCGCACTTCGCTTCGGGCTGCGCGCCCTCGAACAGGGCTCGGGCGCGTGGAACACGCGCTTCTCGGGCGATGTCGCCCCCGCCCTCTTCACGGGCGTCGCGGCACATGCCGCGGGCGGCATGCCCTCGCTCGCCACTGCCGGGGCGGCGCTGCTGCTCGCGATGCACGCGCACGGCGTCGGCTGGGGGCTCCCCAAGGGCGGGTCGCAGGCGATCGCCGACGCGCTCGCCGCCGAGCTCGTCGAGCGCGGTGTCGAGATCGTGACCGACTCCCCGGTCGACGCGCTCGACGCCGTGACCGCCGACTCGCGGGCGGTGCTGCTCGACACGTCGCCCGACCTGCTGCTGACCGCCGACCTGCCGCCGCGCTACGAGCGGGCGCTGCGGCGCTACCGCTACGGCTCCGGCGTCGCAAAGGTCGACTTCGCGCTCATGGAGCCGGTGCCGTGGGCGAACCCCGCCGTCGCGCTCGCCCCGACCGTGCACGTCGGCGGCAGCCGCCGCGAGATGGCCGCCGCCGAGAATGCCGTCGCCCGGGGCCTTCAGCCCGGGCTCAACCCCAGGATCGCGGGCGGGGGAGCCCCGCGGCATCCGTACGTGCTCGTCACCCAGCCGAGCGTCGTCGACCCGACCCGCGCGCCCGCCGGCATGGGCGTGCTCTGGGCCTACACGCACGTGCCCGCAGGTTCGACGCTCGACGCGACCGAGGTCGTGACCTCGGCCATCGAGCGGTTCGCGCCGGGCTTCCGCGACGTGGTGCTCGCGTCGACGGCCAGGTCGGCGGCCGAGATCGGCGCGTACAACCGCAACTACGTCGGCGGCGACATCTACGCCGGCGAGCTCTCGATGCTGCAGCTCGTGAAGCGCCCGGTGGTGTCGACGGCGCCGTGGCGCACCCCCGTCGAGGGCGTGTACCTCTGCTCGAGCGCAACGCCGCCCGGCCCGGCCGTGCACGGCATGAACGGGTGGTGGGCGGCCAAGCTCGCGCTGCGCGAGCGCTTCGGCGTAGCGTGAGGGCGTGGACTGGGTCGGCTGGTTCGACGCGCACGACTACGAGATCGCCCGCCAGGTGCTGCAACGCGGGGTGGGCGCGCTCGCGTTCGTCGCGTTCCTGTCGACGCTGAACCAGTTCCGTCCTCTGCTCGGCGAGCACGGGCTGCTGCCGGTTCCCGTGCTGCTGGGGCGCGCATCGCGACTGCGGGGGCCGACTGTGTTCCGCTGGGGCTACACCGACCGGCGGCTCGTCGCGCTCGCGATCGCCGGCATGGTGCTCGCGGGATCGGTCGTGCTCGGCCTGCCCCAGCTCGGGCCGCCGTGGGTGCCGATGCTCGTGTTCCTCGCGCTCTGGATCGGCTACCTGTCGATCGTGAACGTAGGGCAGACGTTCTACGGGTTCGGCTGGGAGATGCTGCTGTGCGAGGCGCTGTTCACCGTGGCGTTCCTCGGGTCGAACGACCAGCCGCCGCCGATCACGATCGTCGTCGCGATCTGGTGGCTCGTGTTCCGGCTCGAGTTCGGCGCCGGCATGATCAAGATCCGCGGAGGCCGCGAGTGGCGCGATCTCACGGCGCTCATGTACCACCACGAGACGCAGCCGATGCCCAACCCGTTGAGCCGTCAGGCCCACCTGCTGCCGGCCTGGTTCCATCGCGGCGAGGTGCTCGGCAACCACTTCGCGCAGCTCGTCGTGCCGTTCCTGCTGTTCATCCCCGGGCCTGTCGGCTCGGTCGCCGCGACGATCGTCATCCTCACCCAGCTCTGGCTCATCGCGACGGGCAACTTCGCGTGGCTCAACTGGATCACCGTCGTGCTCGCGGCCTCGGCGATCTCCGACTCGGCATGGCACTGGCTCATCCCGGCGATCCCCGCCGACCTGGGCACGGATTCCGCGACGACACCGCTCTGGTGGTTCGCCATCGTCGCCGCGATGAGCGTGCTGCTCCTCGTGCTGAGCTGGTGGCCGGTCAGGAACCTGCTCTCCCGCCGGCAGCTGATGAACGCGAGCTTCAACCGGTGGATGCTCGTGAACGCCTACGGCGCGTTCGGCACGGTCACGAAGCGGCGCATCGAGATCGTCGTCGCGGGCACGCTCGACGCCTCACCCGATGACGACTCCGACTGGCGCGAGTACGGCTTCAAGGGCAAGCCCGGCGACGTGCGCGCCCTGCCGCGGCAGTGGGCGCCGTACCACCTGCGCCTCGACTGGCTGATGTGGTTCCTGCCGCTCGGGCGCATGTGGGAACCCTGGTTCGAGACGTTCCTGAAGCGCCTGCTGCAGGCGGATGTCCCGACGCTCGAGCTGCTCGCACACGATCCGTTCGACGGCGAAGCACCTCGGTGGGTGCGGGCGCGCGCCTACCACTACCGCTTCGCGACGCGCGCACAGCACCGCGCGACGGGCGATCGCTGGGTGCGCACGCTCGAGGGCGACGTCATCGGCCCCGCTCGCCTTCGCTGAGCATTCGCCTCGACGTCGCCCGCGCGACCCCGTCCCGTCGCCTGCAGCACGCCGGGCGTTCATCTGCGCTCGCGAGCGTGGCATGCAGGATCGTCCCTCCGTGCCGGAGGTTTCGGCAGCCGACACCACGGAGGGGGCGCGAGCATGCGATCGAGAGGCGGATGGGGTCCGGTGCTGCGGGCCGCGATGGTCGTGGTGATCGCCATGATCGCCGCGATGTCGGTCGCGCTCGGCGGGTCGGCGCCGCGAGCCGCCGCGCACGACGCCACGTCGGACGCCTATGCCGTCGTCGAACGGCACGGCTCGACGATCACGGCCGAGCTCGAGCTCGAGTACGACCTGCTGATGAAGTCGGCGTGGCTGTATGCCGAGGCGTACGAGGCGAAGGAGCGCGACGAGCAGCTCCGCCAGCTCGCCGAGAACGCCGACGCGGTCGAGGAATACGTGACCGAGCGGTTCGCCGTCGACGCGGACGGGCGGCGGTGCGTTCCCGAACGGGCCGGCACGGGAGACATCCGGGAGCGGAACGACCGCGCGTTCGCGGTGGTGCGCTTCAGCTATGACTGCGGTGGACGGGAACCCGGCGCGATCGCCGTCTCGAGCGCCCTGTTCCCGGACGCCGAGGGGTTCGTGCACAGCACCGAGACCATCGTGGCGTGGGACCTCGACGGCGAACGCGGCAACGGACTGCTCGATGCGGCGTCGCCGACGCTCGAGCTCGACGGGCAGTCGCCCCGGTTCGGCGAGTTCTTCCTGCTCGGCGCCGAGCACCTGCTCATCGGGCTCGACCACCTGCTGTTCCTGTTCGCGCTGCTCCTCGGCGCCCGGACCATCCGGAGCGTCGCGCTCACCGCCACGATGTTCACCGTGGCGCACAGCGTGACGTTCCTGCTCGCGGGGATGGGCGTCGTGAACCTGCCGGCCATCATCGTCGAACCGCTCATCGCGCTGTCGATCGTCGCGGCGGCGGTGGCCGTCGTCTCGAGCCGCGACGCATCGGGGCGCTGGCGGATGCCGGTCGTGTTCGCGTTCGGACTGCTCCACGGGCTCGGCTTCGCGGGCGCGCTCGGAGTCGACGAGGCCTGGTCGTGGGAGCTGTTGTGGTCGCTCATCGCGTTCAACCTCGGCATCGAGGCGGTGCAGCTCGCGATCATCGCCGTCATGTTCCCGCTGCTCGTGCTGGTCAGGCGCACCGCAGCCGGCCGACCCACGACCTGGATCGCGGGCGCCCTGGTCGGTTCCGTCGGGCTGTTCTGGTTCGTCGAGCGGGTGATCGCGGCGCTCTGAGCGCCGGCGCTCGAGCGCTACTCGACCAGCGGTGCCGTCTCGGCCTCGCGGTGCTCGACGTCGTCGACGTGGGCGGCGGGCATCGCGACGGCGGCGGCGATCGTGATGACGGCGGTCACGACCACCGCGAGGAACACCGCGGCCGAGGCCGACTGGATCGCGACGGGGGAGTGCTCGCCGAGACCCGAGCGGGCGATCACGCCGTTCGCCACCGCGCCGAAGATCGCGACCCCGACCGCGCTGCCGAGCGAGCGCAGGAACATGTTCGCCCCGGTGACCACGCCGCGCTCGGCCCACGGCACCGACGACTGCGCGGCGATGAGCGTGGGCGAGGCGACGAGTCCGAGCCCGAGGCCGACGATGAAGCAGGCGAGCGCTGTCGTCCAGACATTCGGCGCGAACGAGGCCGCGAGCAGGGCGGCGGCGCCCATGACGGTGATCGTCAGTCCGATGAGCGCCGTGCGGCGGAATCCAATGCGCAGGAACAGGCGTCCGGCGTTCGAGGCGGCGATCGGCCAGCCAAGGGTGAGCGCGGCCACCGCGAGACCCGAGACGAGGGGAGAGGCATCCGCCGTCGCTTCGAGGAACGTCGGCACGTAGGACGTGAGGCCGATGAGCACGCCGCCCACCCCGAGCGAGATCAGCGACGTCGTGACGATGAGCCGCCGCGAGAACACCCACAACGGCAGCACGGGCTCGGCCGCACGTCGTTCGATGAAGACGAACGCGACGAGCAGCGCGCCGCCGAGACCGAACGCGACGAAGCTCTGCCATGACAGCCACTCCCACGCCTGCCCGCCCTCGAGCACCGCGAGGATCACGAGCGTGAGGCCGATGGTGAGCACCGTGGCGCCGGCGTAGTCGATGCGGTGCCTCTCGCGTCCGACCGACTCGTGGTAGTTGCGCATCAGCATGAACGCGGCGATGAGGCAGAGCGGGATGTTCACGAAGAAGATCCACCGCCATGAGGCGAACTCGGCGAACACGCCGCCGAGGGTCGGGCCGACCACCGATGACGCCGCCCAGACGCTCGCGATGTACCCCTGCACCCGAGCGCGCTCGCGAACCGAGTAGATGTCGCCGGTGATCGTGATCGAGACGGGCAGCACGGCGCCCGCGCCGAGGCCCTGCACGGCGCGGAACACGATGAGCGAGGTCATGTCCCACGCGAACCCGCAGAGGATCGACCCGACGAGGAACAGCCCGATGCCGACGAGCATGATCGGCTTGCGGCCGACCGTGTCGGCGAGCTTCGAGTACACCGGTACCGAGACGGCCTGGGCGAGCAGGTAGATCGAGAACAGCCACGGGAACTGCGCGAACCCGCCGATGTCCGCGACGATCGACGGCACGGCTGTCGCGAGGATCGTCGAATCGATCGCGATCAGCGCGGTCGAGAGCATCACGGCGACGAGCACGGGCCCGCGCTCCGAACGGAATCCGACACCCGTCACATCGGCCACGCTCGCTCCTCGCCGGGGCGCACGGTGCCGGCCCCGCTGAGGTAGAACGCGTCGGGGTGGGATTCATTCCTGACAGCGCTCATCGTCGCCGGATCGCCAGCTGCTCGCACCCAGCGAGACGGACCCCGGGTCCCGAGTGTGTTTGAATTCGTTCGTTCGTGAATTCACACATCCAACGTCCCCCGAGGAGTGCGATGGTTGCCGCCGCCCGACATGACGCGATCCTGCGCGAGCTCGAACTCCGCGGCTCGCTCGCCAATGCCGCCCTCGCGTCGCGACTCGGGGTGTCGCAGATGACGCTCCGCCGCGACCTCCTCGAACTCGAGCTGCGAGGCCTGCTCGTTCGGGTGCACGGGGGAGCGATCTCGAGCTCGGTCGCCGCGCAGCAGGAGCGGGCGGGGGATCGTGCCGACCGGGCCGATCGGGGCGCCCGCGCGGCCAGCCGCCCGGTCGCGACGATCGGCATGATCGTGCCGACCGCGAACTACTACTTCCCCGAGGTGATCCGCGGGGCGAGTCAGGCCGCGCGTGAGCTGAACTGCCGACTCGTCGTCGGTGCGACGAACTATTCGCCTGAGGAGGAATTGCGCCAGGCCGAGCGGCTGATCGCCGCGGGCGTCGACGCGCTCATGATCACCCCGCACGACGCGATGCGGGATGCCTCCCCGCTGCAGGAGGTTCTCGCCGCGGCGCGGATCCCGGTGGTGCTCGTCGAACGCACCGTCGATGACCGCATCGCCGGGCGCCTCGAATGGGTCAGGTCGGATCACGCCTACGGGGCCGAGCTGGCCGTGCGTCATCTCGTCGCCCAGGGTCACCGCCGCATCGCGCTCGGCGCGCGCCAGTCTGCGACTGCGGCCGGCCTCGATGAGGGGTACGAGCGCGTGATGGCGGGCCTGGGTGCCGAGGGCCACCGGCTGCGGCGCGTGCTCTCGACGCCCCTCGTCGGGGAGAACGTGGCGGCATCCCAGTTGTCGGCCTTCCTCGACGACTGCCTCATCGACGGCGTGACCGCCGCCGTCGTGCTCGGCGACGCCGACGCGATGGCGTTCACTGATCTCGTCCTCGAGCGCGGCATCCGCATCCCCGAGGAGTTCGCGGTGGTCGCGTACGACGACGAGATCTCCGAGCTGGCGGCCGTGCCCCTCACGGCGGTCGCGCCGCCGAAGCACGAACTCGGGCATGCCGCGCTCCGCCTGTGCTTCGACCGCCTCCGGCAGGCCGAGGGCACTCCTCACACGATCGTGCGGATGATCCTGCTGCCCGCGCTCGTCGTCAGGGAATCGACCGAACGCGCGCACTGATGTGCGAATCTGTTCGTTTGGGCGTTCGCAGATTGTGGCAACTCGCGGCAGGGCAGATGATCGATTCCGCACGGTCACAGATTCAAAGGAGAACCCGTTCATGTCCCTGCGTCGATTCCCCCTCGCCGCGGCAGCACTGCTGGCCGCCGGCACCCTGCTGGCCGGCTGCGCATCCGGCTCCGGCTCCGGCAGCGCCGACGCCGACGCCCCGTCGGCGGGCCCGGCCACGGGCGAGATCACGTTCTGGTCATCGCTCAGCGGCATGGCCGATGTCGCCGCCGCGTTCAACGCGAGCCAGGACGACATCACCGTCGACTTCGAGGAGATCCCGAACGGTGCCAACGGCGGCTACACCAAGCTCGCCGCCGCCATCGAATCCGGCACCGGCCCCGACGTGGTCGGCATCGAGTACCAGCGCCTCCCCGGCTTCGTCGCCGCCGAGCAGCTGCTGCCGCTCGACGGCCTCGTCGACGAGGAGGTCCTCGGCGCATACGACGAGCAGGTGCGTGGTCAGGTCTCCTTCGGCGACGCCGCCTACGCGCTGCCCTACGACGCCCCGCCGCTCGTCATGTGGTACCGCCAGGATGTGCTCGATGCGGCGGGCGTCGACGTCCCCACGACCTGGGACGAGTTCGAGGCCGCGGCACGCGCCGTGAAGGCCGAGAACCCGAACGCGTACCTCACGAGCTTCTTCACGAACGAGCCCCAGCTCGCGCCGCTGTCGTGGCAGGCGGGCGCCGAATGGTTCAGCGTCGAGGACGACCACTGGCAGGTCGCCATCGATGACAAGGCCTCGACGAAGGTCGCCGACTATTGGCAGAAGCTCATCGACGAGGACCTCGTGAAGAAGCAGATCGGCTTCAGCGACGAGTGGACCGCCGACCTCAACAGCGGCGTCGTCAACGGCTGGGTCGGCGGCTCCTGGAGCGCCTCGGGGCTGATGACCCGCACCGAGGGCTCGGGTCAGGCCGGCAAGTGGGTCGCCGCCGTGCCCCCGACCTGGGACGGCGAGCCGAGCGCGGCGCTGAGCGGCGGCACGAGCTTCGCCATCACGGAGAACTCGGAGAACCAAGCCGCCGCCGCGGTGTTCGCCGAATGGCTGACGACCACCGAGGAGGCCGTGGATGCCCGCGGCGCCGTCGGCACCGCCTACCTCGCCTATCCGGGGCTCAACGAGATCGCGGCAGCGGTCGCGCCGGTCGACTACTTCGCGAACGACATCTACGCGGTGTTCGACGAGGCATCCGCGAACCTCGGCGCGTGGGCATGGGGTCCCAACTACGAGATCACCAACACGGCCATGAAGGACGCGGTCACCGCCGACCCGACCCTCGGCGAGGCCCTCGTGGCGACGCAGGACGCCACGGTCGACGGTCTCGAGCAGCTCGGTCTCGACATCTCCGAGTAGTAGGCCGCCGGTGGCCGGGCGCGTGCGCATCGCCGCCCGGCCGTCGGCCCCATCGAAGGAACAGCATCATGACTTCCCAGACGAGCGTCCGTCGCAGCTCGCGCGGCGCCCGGTCCATTCCGGGCACCGGGGGCCGCACCGCCGCGATCTTCCTCATCCCGTTCTTCGCCCTCTTCGCCGTCACCATGATCGCCCCCGTCGCCTACGCGATCGGCATGAGCCTCTTCGCCGAACAGCGCAGCGGCCTCGGCTTCGGCGGCGCCACAGTCGAGTTCGTCGGACTCGGCAACTACGTCGAGGTGCTCTCGGACCAGAACTTCGTCGAGGGCTTCGGTCGACTCGCGCTCTACTGCCTGATGTACGTTCCGGCGCTCCTCGGTGTTGCGCTCCTCCTGGCCCTGCTGCTCGATGCGACCGTCACCTTCGCCCGGCGCACCTTCCAGCTCCTGCTGTTCCTGCCGCACGCGGTACCGGGCGTGATCGCCGCCCTGATCTGGGCGTACCTCTACACGCCCGGGGTCAGTCCCATCGTCAAGGCGCTCGCCTCCGGAGGCATCCAGATCGACTTCCTCTCCGTGCAGATGGTGCTCCCCTCGATGGTGAACATCGCGGTGTGGGAGTGGGCCGGCTACAACGTGATCATCCTGTTCACGGCGCTTCAGGCCGTGCCGCGAGAGATCCTCGAGGCGGCGCGCGTCGACGGTGCGGGGGAGATCCGCACGGCCCTCTCGATCAAGACCCCGCTCGTGTGGCCCGCGCTCGGCGTCGCGCTCCTCTTCACGGTCATCGGTTCGCTGCAGCTGTTCACCGAACCGAAGATCCTCTCCTCCGCGACGACCGCGGTCACGAGCACCTGGGTGCCGAACATGTGGGCGTACGACGCTGCGTTCAACCGCAACAACCTGCCGCAGGCCGCAGCTGCCTCGATCATCCTGGCGCTGCTCGCCGGGGTGCTCTCGTGGGCAGTCACCCGGTTCATCTCCAAGGAGCGCACCCGATGAGCACCGTGACCGACCGTGCGACGCTCGACGCCCCGCGAGCGTCCGCCGCGCGCGCGGCGCATGCGAACTCCGCGGGCGAGCAGAAGGCGCGGCGCCGCGGCCGCTCGGGCCGCCGCATCTCCGCCGTCGCGAGCGTCAACGGACTGCTGATCCTCGGCGCCGCCTACATGGTGCTCCCACTCCTGTGGCTGGTCTTCGCCGCGACGAAGAGCACGACGGGGCTCTATTCGGGCGATGCCTTCGCCTTCGGCGGCGAGTTCATCGCGAACCTCCAGCACCTGCTCGCGCAGGACGACGGCATCTTCCTCCGCTGGCTCGCCAACAGCATCCTCTACGCCGGCGTGGGCGCGATCGTGGGTGGCTTCATCGCGCTCATGGCCGGGTACGCCTTCGACAAGTTCGAGTTCCGCGGCAAGCGTCCGCTCTACGCGATGGTGCTGGTCGGTGTGCTCATCCCGAACACCGCCACCGTCATCCCGCTCTACCTGCTGGCCGCGGCGGCCGGCGCGACGAACACCATCTGGGCGGTCATCATCCCGGTGCTCTGCAACCCGTTCAGCGTGTACCTCGCCCGGGTGTTCAGCTCGGGCTACCTGCCGGGCGAGACCCTCGAGGCGGCGCGCGTCGACGGCGCCGGCCCGATCCGGAGCTTCCTGCAGGTCGGCCTGCCGATGCTCGTGCCCGGGTTCGTCACGATCGCGCTCTTCCAGTTCGTCGGCATCTGGAACAACTTCATGCTGCCGCTCATCATGCTGCAGAACCGCGAGCTGTTCCCCTCGAGCGTCGGCATCGCGCTCTGGCAGAGCCAGGTGCAGCAGAATCCCGAGTTCTCGACCCTCGTGATCGCCGGCTCCTTCGTCTCGGTGGTGCCGCTCGTGATCGCCTTCGTCATGCTGCAGCGCTTCTGGCGGGCGGGCCTCTCGGCCGGGAGCGTCAAGTGAGCGGGCGGCGACGGATCGCGTTCGCAATGTCCGAGCCGGTACGGCGCCGGGTGTTCCCGGCCGAGCGCATCGCCGAGTTCGAAGCGGTCGCCGACGTCGCCGGCTTCCTCACCGAGTTCGAGTCGGATGCCTCGCGGCGGGTGATCTCCGAGGTCGACGTGCTCGTGACGGGGTGGGGTGCGCCGCGCATCGACGCAGCGGTGCTCGCGGCGGCTCCCCGGCTCGAAGCGATCCTCCACTCGGCGGGCACGGTCAAGCCGTACCTGACGGAGGAGGTGCTCGCGCGTGGCATCCGGGTGAGCTCGGCGGCCGCGGCGAACGCCGCGCCCGTCGCCGAGTACACGGTCGCCATGATCCTGCTCGCGAACAAGCACGTCCTGCCGATCGCGGCGCGCTACCGCGTGCTCGAGGCGGAGTTCGACGTCGAGGCGGAGTTTCCGCTCGGCAACTACGACAAGCGGATCGGCATCGTCGGCGCGTCGACGATCGGGCGACTCGTGATCGAGCTGCTGCGGCCGTACTCGTTGGAGGTCGTCGTCTACGACCCGTTCCTCGACGTCGAGGAAGCGGCTCGGCTCGGCGTCCGCTCGGTCGGACTCGAGGAGCTCTGCGCGACGAGCGATGTCGTCTCGGTGCATGCGCCGTCGCTGCCCTCGACGCGGGGCCTTCTCGACGCGGCCCTCATCGGGCGGATGCGCACGGGAGCCACGCTCGTGAACACTTCGCGCGGCGAGATCATCGACCAGGATGCGCTCGTCGCCCGGGTGACGGCGGGCGAGCTGTATGCGATCCTCGACGTCACCGTGCCCTGGGTGCTCGAGGCGGGGCATCCGTTCTACTCGTCCGACCGTGTCCTGCTCACTCCGCACATCGCGGGCTCCCTCGGAACCGAGCTCGGCCGGCTCGCCCGCTCGGTGCTCGACGAGCTGCGTCGACTGACCGACGGGGAGGAATTGGCGCACCGCGTCGAGGTCGAGCGCCTCGCCATCACCGCCTGATCCCACCCGACCCACCCCGCGGCGCGCCGTCCGTGCGTCGCGGTACCCGGTGCTGCCGTTCGCGGCACCGTGCTGCCGTTCGCGTCAGCGCCGTTCCCCCGCATCGATCGACCGAAGGAGTTTCCGATGTCCGTTCCCCCCAGCTTCACGCGTCGTGCCGTCCTCACCGCAGGCGTGGCCGGCGGTCTCGTGGCCCTCACGCAGTTCGCAGCGCCGCCGCGCGCCGTCGCGGCGCCGCCCGCCGGCACCCGCATCACCGAGCTCGGGCCCGGCATGCAGCAGTACTCGCTCATGAGCGGGGTGTTCGACGGCGGGGTCGCGTACATCGGCTCGCGCAACCTCGAACCGACCGGGGCGATCGGAGTGGATGTCGCGACCGGCACCGTGATCGCCTCGACCACCCTCACCTCGGGGCACAGCGTGCAGGCCCTCGCGCTCGACCGGGCGCGCCGGGTGCTCTACCTGGGGGTGCTGCAGAAGTCGGCCGGGCAGCCGAACGTCTACCGCTGGGCGCTCGACACGCCTGAGGTGCCGGCCCAGCCGATCGGCCGCATCGGCGGCGACCGCGATGTGCGCGACCTCGCGGTCGCGCCCGACGGCACCCTGTTCGCGGTCGGCGGCTCGGGGCCGACGGCGCCGGCGCTGTGGCAGTTCGACCCGGCGACCGGGCAGCTGACGAGCCTCGGGGTGCCCGACTCGAGCGTGAACCTCGCTCGGGCGGTCGCGGCGACCGATACGACCGTGTACTTCGGCGCGGGCACGACGTTCGGCGGCGGCGGGTCGACGGGGCGGGCCGCGCTCTTCGCCTACGACCGGGCCGCGGGCACCTTCACCGACATCACCCCCGCCGAGATGCGGCGCGACCCGAGCATCCGCGAACTCGCGGTCGACGGCGACCGCCTGCTCGTCTCGACGGCGGGCTCGACCGAGCCGACGAAGCTCGCGGCGATCTCGCTCGCCGATCACTCCGTCACCGCCATCGCGACCTCCATCGGCAAGACGGCGAAGACTTTCGCCGTGCTCGGCGACGCCGTGTACTGCGCGAACGAGAGCGGGGTGCTGCGCTGGCGGCCGGGCGCCGGCACGATCGAACAGCTCGACACCGGCTCGGTGGACCTCGGCGAGATCTGGGGGCTCGACCCGCACGGCGACGGGCTCCTCGTCGTCTCGGGCTACGGCTTCGTGGCCGACATCGCGTCGAGCGGAACGGTGCGCCGGCGCATCGACCTCGGCGAGGCCGGCGCGCCCGTCAGCCCGCAAACGTGCATGGGGATCGCGGTCGGCGGCGGCTTCGCCTACGTCGGCGGCAACGGCGGCATCGCCCGCCACTCGCTCACCGGCGGCGGGGTCGTGAACCTCGCCGCGCCCGGCGAGGCGAAGGACGCCGAGGTCGTCGACGGGGTGCTCTACACGGGCCAGTACAGCTCGCAGGGCATCTGGTCGTACGATCCGCGCTCGGGCGAGCCGATCCACCGGGTGGCGAGCTTCCCCTCCGAGCAGAATCGCCCGCTCGACACCAACTGGGATGCGAAGAACGGGTTGCTGCTCGTCGCAGCCCAGGCCGACACCGAGGGCGGCGGTTCGCTGTGGGCCTTCGACCCCCTGACGAGGGCGTCGACGATCGCCGTGAACCCCATCGACGAGGCGCAACTCGTGCGGGCGGTCATCGCGGTCGACGGCATCGCCTACCTCGGCGGCGACAACGCGCAGAAGACCGGCCCGCGCGGCACCGTCGTCGCGTGGGACCACGTCGCGGGCGCCGAGCTCTGGCGCGTCGAGACAGGTCAGCCGAACGGCATCGCCGCGCTCGAGAGCCACGGGCGCCACCTCTTCGCCTGGACGATCAAGGGCACGCTCATCGTCATCGACCGGGCGACTCGGGCGATCGTGCACACCGCCGACCACCGTGCACTCTGCCCGGGCTTCGCGGCGCTGAAGTCGGCGCGAGGGGTGATCTACGGCGTCTCCGACACGACGCTCTTCCGAATCGACCCGAAGACGTTCGCCGTCACCGTGGTCGTGCCCGGCATCAACGGCGGCTGGTACAGCGGCCCGCACCTCAACGTCGACGAGGAGGGCGCGGTCTACACGCTGCGGGGCCGCACACTCGTGCGCGTCGACGACCTCCCGCATCTGGGCTGATCGCGTGCGCGCCGTGCTGCTCCCGGGCACCGGAATCGACCGGCTCGCGCGCCGCTGAGCGAGTACCACGAAGGGTGGGCCCGAGACCTCGTCTCGAGCCCACCCTTCATGCGTCAGGCCGCGTCGGCGCGTTCGCCGGCGAGGTGCGGCGCGACCGCGGCGGCGAACGCCTCGGCGGTGCGCCGGGCGGTCTCGTGCGCCGGGGCGTCCCAGATTCGCTGGTTGAAGATCTCCACCTCGACGTCGCCGGTGTAGCCCACTGCCTCGACGGCCCGCGTGAGCGTCGCGAAGTCGATCACGCCGTCGCCCGGCTGGTGCCGGCCGAGCAGCACATCGGCGGGCAGCGGGGTCTTCCAGTCGCACACCTGGTAGCTCGCGATGCGGCCCTCGGCGCCGGCGCGGGCGATCTGCGGCAGCACTTCGGGGTCCCACCAGATGTGGAACGTGTCGACCGTCACGCCGACCGCCGACGCCTCGAACGGCGCGGCGAGGTCGAGCGCCTGCTTCAGCGTCGAGACCACGGCGCGGTCGGAGGCGTACATCGGGTGCAGCGGCTCGATGGCGAGTGTGACCCCCGCGGCGGATGCCTCGGGCGCGAGCTCCTCGAGCGCTTGGGCCGCACGTGCCCGGGCGCCGATGAGGTCGGTCGAGCCCTCGGGCAGCCCGCCGGCGACGAGCACGAGCACCGCGCGGGAACCCGGGGCGCCCGCCTCGGCGAGGGCCGCGGTCTCTTCGATCGCGCGGCGGTTCTCGTCGATCGAGGCGCGGCGGGCGGGCCCCTCGCGCATGGTGAAGAAGCCCTGCCGGCAGAGCGTCGAGAGGCGCAGCCCGCTCTCGCGGAAGCGCTTCGCCGCGACGCGCAGCCCGACCTCCGCGATGGGCTCGCGCCACAGGCCGACCGATTCGTAGCCAGCGCCGGTGAGCACCTGCAGCGACTCGTCGAAGGCGGCGTGCTTGATCGTGCCGACGTTCATCGAGAGCCGGGGGTGGGCGCTCATGCGAACACCTCGAGCCCGGCCTGGGAGGCCGGCGACGAGACATCCGGCCCGCTCGACGCGTCGATGCCGTTCAGCGTCAGCAGCGCATGCCAGCGCGCCGCGGCGAGCTCTGGGCGCTCGAGCGAGCCCGAGTCGTTCGCGAGTTCGACGATGCGCGAGAGGTGCGGGAGGCTGCGGGCGGCGTGCAGCCCGCCGACCATCTGGAACGCGGCCTGGTGGCCGTTGAGCCACGCGAGGAACGCGACCCCCGTCTTGTAGTAGTAGGTCGGGGCGGCGAAGACCTGGCGCGAGAGCTCCTCGGTCGGGCCGAGGATCGCGCGGTAGCCCGCGACGTCGCCCGCGTCGAGCGCTTGGATCGCGGCCGAGGCGTTGGGCGCGACGGCGGCGAAGGCGCCGAGGAGGGCGTCGGAGTGTCCGACCTGGTCGCCCTCGATGAGCCCCACGTAGTGGAAGTCGTCGCCCGTGAACATGCGCGCCGTCTCGGGCAGGCGGCGCCGCACGGCGATCTCGGCGTCGGCGTCGAGGAGGCTCATCTTGACCCCGGTGACCTTGTCGGGCGCCTGCGCGATGATCTCGATCAGGGTGTCCGAGGCGGTCGCGGCGTCGTCGGAGCCGAAGTAGCCCGCGAGGGCCGGGTCGAAGGCGGTGCCGAGCCAGTGCAGCACGACGGGCGCGCTCGCGGCGGCGAGCACCTCGCGGTACACGCGCAGGTAGTCGGCTGCGCCGTCTGCCGCGCGGGCGAGGTGCCGGCTCGCCATGAGCACGACCCCCGCGCCGGCGTCTTCGGCGTGGTGCAGCTGCTCGGTGTAGGCGGCGACGACCTCGTCGAGCGAGATCGTCTCGGCCTCGACATGGTCGGTGTTCACGCCCACGACGAGCGCGCCGCCGACCGAGGCCGCCTCGGCGGCGCTGCGGGTGATGAGCTCGCGGGTGGCGGCGGCGTCGAGGCCCATGTTGCGCTGCGCCGTGTCCATGGCGTCGGCGACGCCGAGCCCCCACGACCACACGTGGTGGCGGAACGCGAGCGTCGCCTCCCAGTCGATCTCGGCGGGGCGGCCCGGCGTGTTGTCGGCGAACGGCTTCGGCACGACGTGCGCGGCGGCGTAGGCGACGCGGCTCGTGAGCGGCCGGGTCGGCTTGCGGAAGGCGGGTGCCTCGGCGAGCGGCGCGGTGCGCAGCTCGCCGAGTGGCCCGAGCAGGGTCAGCGCGGTCATCAGCGCACCCCGGCGAGGGCGGATGCCTCGCCCGCACGCTCGGCCGAGGCATCCGCCGCGTCGGCGCCGACGACGGGCAGCTCGACGCGCCGGCCCTCGGCGCTCGATCGCAGGCCCGCCTCGGCGAGCAGCACGCCGCGGGCACCGGCGAGGAAGTCGAAGCGGTTGGGGGCGTCCTCGATGACGTGGCGGAGGAACTCCTCCCACTGCGACTTGAAGCCGTTCTCGAACTCGCGGTTGCCGGGAGACTCGATCCAGTCGCCGGCGTAGTCGTGCTGGTCGGCGAGGTCGGGGTTCCACACGGGCTTCGGCGTGGCGTTGCGCGACTGGATCTTGCAGCCGAAGAGGCCGACGACCGCCGAGCCGTGGGTGCCGTCGACGTGGAACTCGACGAGCTCGTCGCGGTTCACGCGCGTCGTCCAGCTGGAGTTCAGCTGCGCAGTGATGCCGCCCTCGAGCTCGAAGATCGCGTAGGCGGCGTCGTCGGCGGTCGCGAGGTAGGGCTCGCCCTGCTCGTCGAAGCGCTCGGGGATCTCGGTGACGGCCTTCGCGTAGACCGATTCGACTCGGCCGAAGAGGTTCTCGAGCACGTAGTTCCAGTGGGGGAACATGTCGACGATGATGCCGCCCCCGTCTTCGGCGCGGTAGTTCCAGCTGGGGCGCTGGGCGGGCTGCCAGTCGCCCTCGAACACCCAGTAGCCGAAATCGCCGCGCACCGAGAGGATGCGGCCGAAGAAGCCCGAGTCGATGAGCCGCTTCAGCTTCTGCAGCCCGGGAAGGTAGAGCTTGTCGTGAACGACGCCGTTCTTGATGCCGGCGGCCTCGGCGAGGCGCGCGAGTTCGAGTGCCTCCTCGAACGACTCGGCGGTCGGCTTCTCGGTGTAGATGGCCTTGCCGGCGGCGATGGCCTTCCTGAGCGCTGCGGCGCGGGCCTTCGTGACGAGGAAGTCGGAGTAGATCTGCCAACGCGGGTCCGCGAGGGCCTCGTCGAGGTTCGTCGTGTAGTGCTCGATGCCATGGCGGGCGGCGAGCTCGGCGAGCTTCTTCTCGCTGCGGCCGACGAGGATCGGCTCGACCTGCACGCGGGTCTCGCCGTCGGCGAGGAGCACGCCGCCCTGCTCGCGGATCGCGAGGATCGAGCGGACGAGGTGCTGACGATAGCCCATGCGCCCGGAGACGCCGTTCATGATGATGCCGATGGTGGGTGCGGACAAGGTGTGACTCCTTCGGGGTGTGGATCGGCGCCGATGCTCGCAACGTGCAGAGCATTGGAAAGCGCTTACCGGGGAGTGTAAAGGGGAAGCGAGAGGGCCGCAAGTGTGCTTCGCCGGTGCCTCGCGGTGGGCATCAGGGGCCCGACGGGGGCCTCGGGGTCAGCGCGGAGATCGCCGGGGTGCTGCCACGCAGCACCACCGCGGTCGGCACGGCGGCGGTGGTCGCGGGCTCGAAGTCGTCGAGTGCGAGCCGGAGCGCGCGACGCCCCACCTCGTCGAGGGGGATGCGCACGGTGGTGAGTGCCGGCGTCACGTCGCGCACGGTCGGGATGTCGTCGAATCCCGCGATGGCGAGATCCCGGCCGGGTTCGAATCCGGCGTCGCGAAGCGCCGCGAGTGCGCCGACCGCCATGACGTCGTTCGCGGCGAATACGAGCTCGATGTCGTCGAGTCCGGCCTCGACGAGTCGCCGCATGCCCTCGTAGCCGCCATCGCGGGTGAAGTCCGACCGGACGACTCGTTCGGAATCGAGGGTGAGACCCGAGCCCTCGAGGCCGGCGGCGAATCCGCGCAGCCGATCGTCGGAGGTGGTGAGGCCCTCGTCGCCCGCGATCATCGCGAAGCGCCGGTAGCCGAGCGTTGCCAGGGCGCGGGCGAGCGCGTCGGCGCCTGCGGCGTTGTCGACGGGCAGGGTGCGGAACGGCAGCTCGTTACCGCCCACGATGGCCACGCGGCCGCCGTTCGCCTCGAACGAGGCGAGCTCGTCGGAGAGCGCCGGCGCGGCGTGGGTGGAGTGCCGAGAGGCGGCCAGGATCATGACTCGAGGGCGCTGCCCTCGCAGCGTACGGACCAGCTCGAGCTCCCGAGCAGGCTCGGGGCCGGTCGCCGCGATCTGCACGATCAGGCCCTCGCGGTCTGCCTCGCTGACGACGCCGTCGGCGATCGACGAGAAGTAGGGGTCGGCGATGTCGGCGACGAGGAGGGCGACCGTCGTGGTCATGCCGCGGGCGGTCGCCTGTGCCGAGAGGTTGGGCGAGTAGTCGAGCCGTGCGGCGGCGTCGACGACGAGTCGACGGTACTTGTCGTTCACCGTGCGCGTGCTGCCGTTGAGCACGCGCGAAGCGGTTGCGAGCGAGACGCCGGCCTCGCGCGCCACATCCTGCAGGGTCGCACCCGATCGGGTCGTCTCGCGGTCCACGACCTCATTCTTCCACGTCGGTCGGGATGCGGGCGGGCGCAGGGCTGGTACGATGGATAGCGCTTTCCAGCGTCAAACGAATCGCGGTGCGTGGCACGCTGGAGGCATCGACGAGGGAGCTGACATGGCCGAGGCGATCATCCTGAGCGGCTCCGGGCGATACCGGGACCCATGGCATCCGTTCACCGAGACGAGTGCAGCGCTGGCGGAGATCGTGCGGGCGGCGGGATTCACGGTGAAGGTCGCCGATGAGCCCGATACCGCACTCGCGGGGCTCGGCGCCGACGTCCGCCTCGTCATCGTCAATGCGGGCGACTCCGAGGGGCCGGTGCCGCCCGACGTACTCGATTCGCCCATACCCGTGAGCGAGCGCGCCGAACCGGGCGCGATCGTCGACTCCGCGACCGTCGCGGCCGCGAACGACGCGCTCGCTGCGGCCATCGATCGCGGCATCGGCATCCTCGCGATGCACACGGCGGCCGCGAGCCTTCGTGATTACACGGCGTTCGAGCGCGCGCTCGGCGCCCGCTGGGTTCGTGACGTGTCCTGGCATCCGCCGATCGGCGACGCCACTGTGCACATCGTCGGCAATCACGTCATCGCCGAGGGGCTCGATGACTTCAGCGTGTTCGACGAGCGCTACACGGGATTCCGCCTCCTCGACGTCATCGAGCCGATCGCCGAGCACGAGGAAGAGGGAGTTCGCCATCCGCTCATCTGGGCTCGGGAGTTCGGCCGTTCGAGGCTCGTCTACGACGCCCTCGGCCACGACGCGCGCTCGTATGAGTCGGCGGGGCATCGCGCGCTCCTGGCCCGCGCGCTCGACTGGCTCTCCCGCGTCCCCGCACTGACCACCGGTGTCGCGTGAGTCGTATCGTCTTCGCTCCCGATTCGTTCAAGGGCACGGTGAGCGCGACGGATGCCGCGGCCGCCCTCGCCCGCGGGTGGTGCACCGTGCGTCCCGGCGACGACGTGGTGCAGCGCCCCATGGCCGACGGCGGCGAGGGGACCCTCGACGCGTTCGCCGCCGCTGTTCCTGGCGCGGTGCGCATGCCGGTCACGGTGCGCGGTCCGGTCTCGGAGCCGGTCGAGTCGTCGTGGCTGCTGCTTCCCGGTCCCCACCGCACGGGAGTCGTGGAGCTCGCCTCGACGTCGGGCATTACCCTTCTCGATTCGCTGGCACCCCTCGACGCACACACGGCAGGGTTCGGCGAGGCCATCGCCGCGGCACTCGATCACGGCGTACAACGGTTGCTGTTGGCGCTCGGTGGCAGCGCGTCGACCGATGGCGGTGCCGGCGCGCTCGCCGCGCTCGGCGCGGGGCTCCTCGACGCCGCGGGTCGTCCGATCCGGCTCGGCAGTCGTGGACTCGGCGCCCTTGCGCAGGTTCGCCTCTCGACCCTCCGCCCGTTGCCGCGCGGCGGTGCGGTCATCCTCGGCGACGTGACCAATCCGCTCCTCGGTCCCGCCGGGGCCGCCGCCGTGTTCGGGCCGCAGAAGGGCGCGACTCCCGCTGTTGTCGGAGCGCTCGAGTCGAACCTCGCGCGGCTGGCCGGGCTCGTGCCGACCGTGGACCCGGCCACGCCCGGCGCGGGTGCAGCGGGCGGGGCAGGGTTCGGTCTCCTCGCGTGGGGCGCGCAGATGGGCGGTGGGGCGCGAGTCGTCGCCGAGGCGATCGGACTGCCGGAGGCGATGGAGGGTGCAGCGCTCGTGATCACCGGCGAGGGCAGGTTCGACGGCCAGTCGGCTGCCGGCAAGGTGCCGTCGGAAGTCGCCCGGCTCGCGCGGGCGGCGGGGGTGCCGGTTGCGCTCGCCGCGGGAGCGATCGACGCCGATCCCGAGGCGGCCGGATTCGCGGCATCCGCCTCGCTCTCTGTTCTCGCCGGAAGCGGCGCAGCCGCGATGTCCGATGCGGTGCAGTGGCTCGAGCGGGCGGGCGCCGAACTCGCGCGGGCGGCGTGAGGGGCCGGCCCACTCGGCCGGCGAATCCTCAAGACGGCCCAACGGGGCGAGGTTCCCATCTTCGGCATCCGACGGCGTGCGCTTTCATTCCACGAGGATGTCCCTGCCCCTGTGTAGCGTCGGCACCATGCGGATTCGTACGAAGCGGAGGGTCGCACCCGAGGCGCCGCGCGCCGAGGTCACGAGCGACGCGAACACCCGCGTGCCCGAGGTGCGCATCCGGGCGTTCCAGATCGGCTTCGTCGGCGCGCTCGGCGTGCTGCTCGCGGTGCTGCTGGGCGGCATCGTGGGCCAGCTCGGCACGGTCATCCTCTACGTCGCCCTCGCACTCTTCCTCGCGCTCGGCCTCGATCCCGTCGTCAGCTGGCTGCAGCGGCGCGGCATGCCGAGGTGGGTCGCGATCCTCATCGTCTTCGCCGCGGTCATCGGCCTCTTCGTGGGTCTCATCGCCACGATCGTGCCGATCGTGGTGCGCGAGACGACGAACCTCATCGAGAACTGGGACGACATCGTCGCGAATGTCGAGCAGAGCGACTTCGTGGTCTGGCTCAACTCGATCGTCGGCGACGACGCCATCCAGAACGGCATCGCCTCGCTCGGCGACTGGCTCGCGGACCCCGCGAACATCGGGGCCCTTGGGGGCGGCATCCTCGCGGTCGGCGCCGGCATCGCCGGCGGGTTCACGGGTGCGACGATCGTGCTCATCCTCACCCTCTACTTCCTCGCCTCGCTCGACTCGATGAAGCGCTACGCCGCCAGGTTCGTGCCGGCGAGCTCGCGCGGCGGCTACCGCGAGGTCTCCGAGGAGATCACGGGCTCGGTCGGCCGCTACGTCATCGGGCAGGTCAGCCTCGCCTCGATCAACGGCGTGCTGAGCCTCATCTACCTGTCGATCATCGGCGCGCCCGCGCCGATCCTGCTCGCGTTCATCGCGTTCCTGTTCTCGCTCGTGCCGCTCGTCGGTACCCTGACCGGCGCGGTGATCATCACGCTCGTCTCGCTCGCGGCATCGCCCGCGACCGCGATCGCCGCGGCGATCTACTACCTGATCTACATGCAGGTCGAGGCCTACGTGCTGAGCCCGCGCATCATGAGCCGCGCGGTCGCCGTGCCCGGGGCGCTCGTCGTGATCGCGGCGGTCGCGGGCGGCACGCTCGGCGGCGTGCTCGGAGCGCTCGTCGCGATCCCGGTGGCCGCGTCGCTCATCATCGTCATCGAGAAGGTGCTGTTCCCCCGGCAGGACTCGGCGTAGCGGTCTCATGACCGATGCCGCGGCGCCGTGCCGCGGCATCCGTCATCGTCGTCTCGCGGTCACGTGCGCATGATCGAACCGCCGGCGCGAACCCGTGAGAGCGCGTCGACCGTCGCTGCGAGGATGAGCACGCCGCCGGTGACCACGAGGTTCACTCCGGCCGGCAGGTTGAGCAGGCCGAGCCCGTTCGTGATCACGGCGATCACGAGTGCGCCGATCGCGGCATGCAGCAGGCGGCCGCGGCCGCCGAAGAGACTCACGCCGCCGACGACCGCCGCGGCCACGCCCGAGAGCACGATCTCGCGACCCGCGGCCGCGTCGACCGAGCCGACCTTGCTGATCGAGAACAGCCCCGACACGACGGCGAGTGTGGAGCACACGATGAAGGCGCTCCAGCGGATGAGCATGACCTTGACGCCGGCGCGACGAGCAGCCTCGGCGTTGCCGCCGATCGCGTAGAGGTACCGGCCGAACCGAGTGCGGTCGAGCACGAACGTGCCGATCCAGAGGATGACGAGCACGATCGGAACGACGATCGGAACGCCCTCGACGACCCCGACCGACTGACCGCGATTGCGGCTGAGGATCGCGACCACGGCGCCGCCGATCACGGCGATGACGCCGAGCTTGACCCACACGAGCGAGATCGTGCGATTCGGCACGCCTGCGCGGGTGCGCCGTGCGCGGTCCCAGAACGATGTCGCCGCCGAGACCGCGAGGATGACCACGAGCATCGCCCACCCCGCCCACACGGGGAGGTTGCGGTTCTGGATGGCGGTGATCTCGGAGATCTGCACGCGGTAGAGGCCGCCGGCGCCGATGATCATGAGCGTGATGCCCTGATACCCGAGGAACAGGCCCAGGGTCACGACGAACGAGGGGATGCCGACCCTCGCGACGAAGAACCCGATGAGCGCACCGGTGAGGATGCCGGCCGCGAACGCGATGGCGAGGGCGAGCATCCACGGCACGGCGTGCACGTTCACGAGCACGATGAACAGCGCCATGGTCATGCCGCTCGTCACGCCAGCCGACAGGTCGATCTCACCGAGCAGCAGCACGAACACGAGGGCCATGCCGAGCATGACCAGCGTGGCCGCCTGCGTCAGCAGGTTGGCGAAGTTGCGCTCGGTGAGGAAGAACGGGCTGAGGAAGCTGAACAGGATGGTCAACACCACGAACCCGCCGATGGCGGGCAACGCGCCCATGTCGCCGCTGCGGAGGCGCTGGAAATAGGCTCGCACCTGGTCGCCGATCGTTCCCTCTTGACCGCTGCCGATCAGGTCGGGTGCGACATCACTCGCAGAAGTGTCGGGTGCGATGGTGCCGGGAGGCGTCGGGTTCGCGTTCATGCGTTCGCTCCCTGCTGGGTCTTGGTGCCTGTGATGTACCCGACGACGTCGTCGCGCGTGGTCTGCTTCGCGTCGAGCGAGGCGACCATCTGGCCGAGGTAGAGCACGTTGATGTGGTCGGCCACCTCGAACACGTCGGCGAGGTTGTGGCTGATGATGATGACGGCGACGCCCTGCTCGGCGAGCCGCTGCACGAGGTGCAGGACCTGTTCGGTCTGGGCGACGCCGAGCGCCGCCGTCGGCTCGTCGAGGATGACGACGCGCGCCCGCTTGAGCACGGCGCGGGCGATCGCCACCGTCTGCCGCTGGCCGCCCGAGAGGCTCGCGACCTTCTGGCGCACCGACTTCACGGTGCGCACCGAGAGCGAGCGCAGCGTGTCGGATGCCTCCTTCTCCATGCGGCCCTCGTCGAACGTGCCGAGGCCGGTCTCCTCGCGCCCGAGGAACATGTTCTGCACGATGTCGAGGTTGTCGCAGAGCGCGAGATCCTGATACACCACCTCGATGCCGAGTCGGGCCGCATCGCGCGGCGTATGCAGGGTGATCGGATCGCCGTCGAAGCGCACGACGCCGTCGTCGTAGGGCTGCACTCCCGCGAGCCCCTTGATGAGCGTCGACTTGCCGGCGCCGTTGTCGCCGACCAGAGCCGTGACCTTTCCCGGGTAGGCCGCGAGGTCGACACCTTTGAGCACGCTGACGGGGCCGAAGCTCTTGACGACCCCTTCGAGCTCGATGATCGGCGCGCCCACGCCGCCTGGATCTGCGCCCATGTTCATGTCGATTCCTTTCGACGACGCTGTCTGGCTCTCAGTGTGGCACTCGGATGCGGAGCATGGGAGAGGGGAACCGGGGCCCCGCGCCCGGCGTTCGTGCTGCCGAAGGCGGGACCCCGTGATGGTGCGACTATTCGATGCCGAACTCGGCGCACTTCGCCTGGACTTCGCCCTGGCAGAGCTCGGCCGGGTCGGCGTCGCCGGCGTCGACGACGTCGACGACTTCCTCGGGTCCGACGAGCTGCGGCGTCACCGCCACATAGGGCGTGCCGTCTTCGAGCTCCTGGTCGGCCGTCGGGGTCTCGCCGCCGAGCAGTGCGATGGCGAGTTCGACCGCGGCGTCGGCCTCGAGCTTGATCGGCTTGTAGACCGTGGCGGTCTGCTTGCCGAGCAGCACGTTCTGCAGGCCGGCGATCGACGCGTCCTGACCCGAGACGGGAACGACGAGGCCGTTCTTGTCGAGGATCGTGATGACGCCCGCGGCGTTCGTGTCGTTGGCGACCCAGACCGCGTCGACCTTGCCGCCGAGCCCGGTGAGGGCCTGTTCGAAGTTCGTCGCGGTCTTCTCGCCGTCCCAGACGCCCGGCGGTTCGGCGGCGGGCTTGATGCCGGCGGCCTCCATGACCTCGACGGCACCGTCATGGAACATCTTCGCGTTGCCGTCGGCGGGGTCGCCGCCCATGTAGACGACGATCGCGGTCGCCGGATCCTTGCCGGCCGCGGCGAGGCCGTCGAGGATCGACTGGCCCTCGAGCCTGCCGACCTCGGCGTTGTCGAACGACACGTAGTAGTCGGCGCCCGCGATCGGGCGATCGTAGGCGATGACCGGGATGCCCTCGGCCTTGGCCTTCTCGGCGACCGCGGCGCCCGCGCCGTTGTAGTCGACGAGCAGCATCACGCCGCAACCCTGACTGAGTTGCTGGTCGGCGATGGTGGCGTACTTGTTGACGTCGCCCTGCGCGTTCTGGATGTCCGTCTCGAAGCCTGCAGCCTCGAGTCCTTCCTGCAGGTACGGACGGTCGTTGTTCTCCCAGCGAGGCGACGAGGCCGCGTCGGGGAGGATCACGCAAGCGCGCGATGCCGTCGCGTCGCCCGTGTTCTCTCCACCGCCCCCGTCACCGGTTGCACAGCCTGCCAGCAGTAGCGCCGAGACACCGACGACCGCGGCAGTAGAGACCAATGAAGACGTCTTCATGGCTCTCCCCTTCTTCAAGGTGAGGTGACCCCTCCGGGTGTCTCCGTCGGCATTGGCGGAGGCAAGGCCATGATCCCGCATTTGTCTCCGTGCCGAACATTTCCGAAGGTAACGCTTGGATAACTGAACGACCCGGTCGGCGGACGAATCCCCACTGTCGCGCGGAACGGCGGGGGAGCGCTCTCACGCAAGCCCTCGTTCTGGGGGTGCGTGTCGGCGGCCGGCGCCGGCCGCCTACGCCGCATGCCGACACCGGCGGCAGGCCGGCGAACGTCGCGCGATCAGAACCAGATGCTGAGGTGCGGCGTGCGCGGGCCGAGGAACATGCGGTCGGCGAGCTCGGCCGTTCGGGGCGCCGAGAGGGTCAGCCGACCCGCTCGGGCCAGGACCGACGGTCGCACGCCGCCGAGGAAGATCGCGCCCAGCTCGTGCACGCCGAGTCGGATGCCCGGGGTCGAACTCGCGGTCGACCCGCCGGCACCGGCTCCGGCGCCATCGGCGCGCTGCACCTCGGCGCGCCCGCGTTCGTCGACGACGAGCTCGAATCGGCCGGCCGCATGACCCTGCGGATCGGTGACGTCGATGCCGAGCGTGCCGGCCGTGCCGTAGCGGCGCGACCCGAGCGCGGCGACCGGATCGAGCACGCGCACCCAGAGGTGGTCGACCACGTCGGACACGGTCATCGCCCGCGGGTCTTCGAGCAGCCATGGCAGCGGCTCGTCCACCGAGCGCAGCAGACCCCGAACGCTCGTGACGAAGTCCTGTTCGACGAGGAAGCGCCAGAGCGCCCGCTCGGCGTCGTCGGTCGCGGCGGCGAGGAAGTCGAACTCGACGACGCCGTGCTCATTGGGTTCGCGAACCACCTGGAACACGGCGAAGCCCTGCGGGTTGCCCTGCTCGTCGTCGTAGCGCACGACGCGCTTGCGCCGCGAGTGCTCGCCTTCGGGGTCGACGAGGCCGAGCGCCCGATCGAGGATGCCGGGCCACCGGTCGATCTCGCCCGGCGTGCGGGCGACCGCGCGCCGCGCGAGCGCCGGAGCGATCCTGCGCAGGTCTTCGGCCTCGACGAACTGCACGCGCCCCGGCGCGTCGGGGCCGATCCAGTGGGTGCGCCGTCGGTCGACGTGCACGGTGGCGGCTCGCGCAGCCGGGGCGTACCCGAAGCGACCGTAGATCGTCGCCTCGGTGGCGGTGAGGACCGCGAGCGCGGCGCCCGCGGCGCGGGCGTTCTCGAGTTCGGCGAGCATGAGCGCCCGGGCGATGCCGCGCCGGCGGTGGGTGGGCGAGACCGTGACCGAGCTGACCGCCCAGGCGTCGACGCTGCGCCCGCCGGGCACGCTGAGCCCGGTGGGCCAGCTCGAGACGGTTGCGACCGGGATCGCGGGGTCGCTGATCGTGGGGTCGTAGACGCCCTGCACCCGCCGCTCGGCGATCACGGCGAGGTCGTAGTCGACGCTGACCTGCCGTGGGCGCGCATGGTGGAACCCGCGGAAGTCGGCCGCGATCCACGCCGTGGCGGCGGCGACGTCGCTCGTGTCGACCAGTCGATACTCGAGGCCCTTCGCGGCGAGGGTGCGGGCGGCCGTGGCGTCGAGCGGAATACCCCGAAGATCGAACGACATCACCCCAGCCTATCCGCGCCGCGACGGCGCCGAGCCGGTCGATCGCCCGTCGGGTCGTGTCGCGTCGAGCCCTTCCCACCCGCTAGACTGACAAGCCTGTCGAATCGATTCGAGACTCGTATCGCGATAATCGGATCCCGAGGGCGGCGCCGCGTGCGCCGCCTTCCGCACTCCCGGCGCCCGACGATGCGCGTCGCCATCACGAGACCTCCATCAGGAACGCGCATGTCCGTCACCAGCTCCATCCCCATCGTCCGGCCCGACGACACCCGGTCGACCCCCGTCGTGTCGTCGCATCCGGGCGAGCTGCTCACGAGCCGGCAGCGACTCGTGTACGTGCTCGTGCTCGGCGCGCTCACCGCGCTCGGCCCGTTCACGATCGACCTCTACCTGCCGGCGTTCCCGGTCATGCAGGCCGAGCTGGGCGTATCTGCGACGGCCGTGCAGCTCACGCTCACCGGCACCATGATCGGCTTCGGGCTCGGCCAGCTCATCGTCGGCCCGTGGAGCGACAAGGTCGGCCGACGGCTGCCGCTCATCCTCGCGACCACGCTGCACATCGCGGCATCGGTCGCGGCGGCGCTCGCCCCCGACATCATCTGGCTCAGCGTGTTCCGTCTACTTCAGGGCTTCGGTGCGGCCGCGGGCGGTGTCGTCGCCATGGCGATGGTGCGCGACCTGTTCGGCGGCAAGCCGCTCGTGCGCATGCTCTCGCGCCTCGCGCTCGTCAACGGCCTCGCACCCGTGCTCGCACCGGTGATCGGTTCGCAACTGCTCGCCGTCATGGACTGGCGCGGCGTGTTCGTCGTGCTCGCGGTCTACGGTGCCGTGGTCGTCGCCTGCGTCGCGTTCTTCATCGTCGAGACGCTGCCCGCGTCGAAGCGACACGTCGCCGGGCATTCGACGCTCCGCCAGCGGTACGCCGTGCTCTTCCGCGACCGCGTCTACCTGGGTGCCGCGCTCATCGGCGGCATGACCTTCACGGGCCTGTTCGGCTACCTCTCGACGTCGTCGTTCCTCTTCCAGGAGGTCTACGGCTTCAGCCCGCAGGAGTACGGCATCCTCTTCGGCGTGAACTCGGTCGGCGTCATCATCGGCGTGCAGACGAGCTCGCGACTGATGCGCGGGCCCGTTCCGCCGCAATGGATCCTCGCCGGCACGACCACCGCGCAGTTCCTGCTCGCGGGCGCCATCATGCTGCTCGACATGTCGGGCACGGGGCTCTGGGGCACCCTGATCCCGCTCTGGTTCTTCATCCTCGCGTGCGGCTTCGCGTTCCCCGCGGTGCAGGTGCTCGCACTCGCGCACCACGGTGCCGAGGCCGGAACGGCCGCGTCGTTGCTCGGTGCGCTGAACTTCGGCCTCGCCGGCGCCATCTCACCGCTCATCGGACTCATGGGCGTCGGCAGCGCCGTGCCGATGGCGTTCGTCATGGCGCTCGCCGCCCTCGTGTCGATCGTTGCGCTGTGGGCGCTGGTTCGGCCGCGATCGGTTCCCGCGCTCAGCGACTGAACGGCGATCGGATGTCGCGGGGGATCGACACGGCCCGCGCGCCGGGGCATCCGTTCCTGACATCCGGGCGCTCGCGCCGCTAGCGTGAAGGCATGGCCGAACGCGACGACCGTGCGGCGTGGTATCGACGACACGAGTGGCGGATGCCGCTCGCGATCGGCAGCGCGGCGCTCGTGGCAGCGGTGCTGCTCGGCGCGGCGATCACGTTCGGCCAGGCCGGCATCGTGCTCGCCGTCGACGAATGGTGGGCCGCCGTGATGCTGGGCGTGCGCGGGCCCGTCGGCGACACGACCTCGTACTTCATGAACTTCATCGGCGGGGGGCGGTTCGCGGTGTTCGCGGTGCCGGTCACCACGGCGGTCGTGCTGCTCATCGTGCGCCGGCCGTGGGCGGCGGGCTACTTCATCGTGGGCTCGGCCGCGAGCGCGGGCGTCGTGCAACTGTTGAAGAACACCTTCGACCGGGGCCGCCCCGAAGACATGATCGTCGCGTCGGACTTCGGCTCGTTCCCGTCGGGCCACGCCGCCAACGCGGCGACGATCGCGGTGGTGTTCGGCGTGCTCTTCCCGCACGTGTGGGTGTGGGTGCTGGGCGCCGTGTACGCGGTGCTGATGGCGCTCAGCCGCACGTACCTCGGTGCGCACTGGCTCAGCGACACGGTCGGCGGCATGCTCGTCGGCGCGGGGGTCGCGCTCGTGCTGTGGGCCGCGTTCGCGCGGCCGCTCGAAAGCGAACGGCTGGCGAGACTCGAACGCGTCTCGGACCGCAGCGAGTCCCGCGCACAGGCGAAGGTCTCGCCGCCCGAGCAGGGATCGGGCAGGCTGTGACCGACGGGGGGAAGCGAATCCGGGCGGCGGTGATCACCGTCTCCGACCGCTCGGCGAGCGGCGAGCGGGCGGATGTCTCGGGGCCGGCCGCGACCGACCGGCTGACGGACGCGGGGTTCGAGGCGGTGCACGTCGCGACCGTGCCCGACGGCGCCGCCTCGGTCGAGGCGGCGATCGCGGCGGCGCTCACGGCGGGGTTCCGCCTCGTCGTCACGACGGGCGGCACCGGCATCGGCCCGCGCGACCTCACCCCCGAGGGCACGAGGCCACTGCTCTCGGCCGAACTGCCCGGGGTCTCCGACGAGATCCGCCGGCGCGGGGCATCCGTCGTCCCCACCGCCGTGCTCTCACGCGGGCTCGCCGGCGTCGCCGCACCGGCGGGGCTGCCGCGCGCGGTCGTCGTGAACCTGCCCGGCTCGACCGGCGGCGTCGCCGACGGGCTCGACGTGCTCATCCCGTTGATGCCGCACCTGATCGCGCAGCTCGACGGCGGCGATCACTGACGTTCGGCGATCAGGCGGTCTCGTCGGGCGACCAGCCGTCGGCGAGGGCGCTCGTACGTACCGACAACTCGGCGAGCGAGCCGTTGCCGGCTCCGACCGCGAGCCCGAGCACGAACGTGCTGAGCGGGGCGGCCGGCCGTGCCACGCCGTGCGCGACGTCGCGCGCGAGGTCGAGGATGTCGCCGACGGGTACCGTGGCGGGATCGACCCCCAGTTCGGTCGCGAGGGCGACGAGCCACCGGTCGAGCGACTCGGGGGAGTTCGGCGTGTTCGGCATGCTCGATCCTTCCGTGGGCGGTTCAGGGTGCGCATGCGCACGTCGGGCGTCCTCGAGGTCCTGCCAGGTGTCGACATCGGCGGTGAGCCCGCCCGGGTCGGCGATCGTCATCAGCGTCAGGTGTTCGGCGAGCGCGCGCATCGAGGCCCCCTGCGGGTCGCCGAGGGCGGCGAGTGTCCGCGCGAGCGCGTCGCGCCGGTAGACGGCGGGCAGCCACTGCGGTCGGCCGTCGTCGAGGCGGATGCCGTGCGTGTCGAGCGGGGCGCGGGGCACGGCGGCGACGAGTTCGGCCGCAGCTGGGCGGGCGAGCGGCAGGTCGCACGTGAGCACGAGCACCCAGCGGTCGGCGGGACGGTCGGATGCATCGTCGCCGGCGTCGACGCCGTCGAGTGCGGCCAGGCCGGCGGCGATGCCGGCGACGGGCCCCCCGAAGGGCGGGTCTTCGCGCGTGATGAGCACTGGGGGCGCGACGAGCCCGTGAGGGCCGACGACGACGGTGGTGCGCGCCCCCACAGCGGCCGCCGCATCGACGGCGAGGTCGACGAGCCGCCGCGAGCCGACGACGAGCTCGGCCTTGGACGAACCGCCGAGACGCGACGACCTGCCCCCGGCGAGGATGACGGCGTCGAGCACGATGCCAGCGACGGGCATGACGCTCACGGGCGGTGCCAGTCGCCCGACTTGCCGCCCGTCTTCGCCTCGAGACGGATGCCCTCGATCGACACCGACTTGTCGATGCCCTTGACCATGTCGACGATCGCGAGCGCGGCGACCGACACGGCGGTGAAGGCCTCCATCTCGACGCCGGTACGGTCGGCCGTGCGCACGGTGGCGGCGATGTCCACGCCGGCGTCGCCTACGGTCAGGTCGACGACCACGCCGTGCACGCCGATGACGTGCGCGAGCGGCAGCAGTTCGGCGGTGCGCTTGGCGGCCTGGATGCCGGCGATGCGCGCGACCGCGAGCACGTCGCCCTTGGGCGCGCTGCCGTCGCGCAGATGGGCGACGACCTCGGGCCCGCACACGACGCGGCCCGTCGCGGTGGCGCTGCGCACCGTGGGATTCTTCTGCGTCACGTCGACCATGCGGGCCTCGCCGCGGGCATCGAGGTGGGTGAATGGCTGCTTGCTCATCAGGTCACCAGCATGACAGTCACGGGGTCGCCCGCGCGAACCTCGTCGACCTCGGCGGGCACGATCGCGTACCCGTCGGCCGCGGCGAGGCCGCCGACGAGATGCGAGCCCGACCCGCCGCGGGTCGCGGGCCGTACGCGAGGCCGGCCGTCAGCGGCCGCGACGACCGCGACGGGCATGAACTGCAGCTTCGCGCGCGGCACCCGCCAGCCTTCGGTTGCGACCGCCGTGATGCGGGGCCGATGCACGTCGGCCGCCCCCTGCAGGCGCAGCAGCGCCGGCCGCACGAACGCCTCGAACGACACGGCGGTCGCCACCGGGTTGCCCGGCAGCCCGAACACGGGGATCGGCGTCTCGGCGTCGCGGTGCAGCATCCCGAACGCCTGCGGCTTGCCGGGCTGCATCGCGATCGTGTGGAATCCGACGGTGCGAAGCTGCGCGAGCGTCGCCTTCACGACGTCGTGAGCGCCGACGCTCACGCCGCCCGACAGCACGATGAGGTCGAGGCGGGCGTCGAGGCAGCGGGCGAGCTCGTCGTCGAGCACCGACTCGTCGTCGGGCACGCTCGTGACGTGCACGACTTCGCCGCCCGCCTCGCGGACGAGGCCGGCGAGCAGCAGCGAGTTCGACTCGGGGATCAGTCCGCGCGCGAGCGGATGTCCCGGGGCGACGAGTTCGCTGCCGGTAGAGACGACGCCCACGCGGGGCGCAGGATGCACCGTGGCCAGGGCGTGCCCCGCGGCGGCGAGGGCCGACACGCGCATCGCGGTGAGCCGCACCCCCGACGCGAGCACGGCATCGCCGGCGTGCAGGTCTTCGCCGGAGCGCCGCACGTGCGCCCCGGGTCTCGGCGCCATGGTCACGGCGACGGCCGAGTGGCCGGCATCGGTGTGCTCGACCGGCACGACCGCGTCGGCCGTGCTCGGCAGCGGCGCCCCGGTCATGATGTGCACCGCCTCGCCCGGGCCGATCGCGGGATCGTCGGCGCTGCCTGCGGCGACCTCTGCGACGACCCGAAGCGTCACCGGGTGGTCGGCGCTCGCCGCGGCGACATCGGCGTGGCGCACGGCGTACCCGTCCATCGCGGAGTTGTCGAACAGCGGAATGTCGAGCCGGCTGCGCACGTCGACCGCGAGCACGCGCCCGTCGGCCTCCGCGAGCGGCACCTCGACGGGGGCGAGCGGATGCACCGCGCCGAGCACCCGCGCCAGGTGCGCGTCGACCGTCTCGAGGTCGCCGGCGCTCATCGGGCCAACGGGGTGCGTCGCACTGCCGGGCGCGGCTCAGTCATCGATCCGCCAGACGTCGACGGGTGCGCCCGCGGGCAGCGCGTCGACGCCGACCGGCAGGTGCACGAGCACGGTCGCGTTCGCGTAGGCGTGCAGCAGGTGCGAGCTCGGCGCACCGACCTCGACCGCGCCATCGCCGTCGATGACGCCGCGGCGCACCTGGTGCTTGCCGATCGGCGATGTCACCGGGTGCGCGAGCTTGAGATGGGCGCGAGGGCGGTCGGGAGCGAGCCCGGCGAACGCCCGCAGCACCGGCCGCAGGAACAACTCGAACGAGACGAGCGCGCTCACCGGGTTGCCGGGGAAGGTCACGACGGGCACCCCGGGCGTTCCGGGCGAGAGGATGACCCGGCCGAGCCCCTGCGGACCGCCGGGCTGGATCGCGACGCTGACGAATTCGACGCCGCGCGCCGCGAGCGCGTCGCGAACGACCTCGAACGCGCCGGCGCTCACCCCTCCCGTCGTGATCACGAGGTCGACGAGCCCGGCCGAGCCCTCGAGCGCCTCGACGACGGCGTCGGGATCGTCGGGCGTCAGCGCGTCGCGCACGAGCGCACCCGCCTCGTCGAGTGCCGCGCGCAGCATGGGCGTGTTCGCGTCGTGGATCTGTCCGGGCTCGAGCGGGGCCCCGGCCGTTCGCAGCTCGTGGCCGGTCGAGAGCAGCAGCACCGTGATGCGGCGGCGCACCGCGACCTCGGTGATGCCGGCCGCGGCGAGCGTGCCGAGCTGGGGCGGTCCGAGGCGTGCGCCCGCGGGCAGCAGCACCTCGCCACGGGCGACGTCGGTGCCGATCGCCCGCACGTACGCGCCCGCCGCGACGGGGTTTGCGAAGCGTGCGGTCGTGCCCGGCGGCACGTCGTGGGCGTCCCCGCCGAGCCCCGGGAACCGCGGTGGATCGGTCGCCTCGATCGGCACGACGGCGTCGGCGCCGTGCGGTACGGCCGCACCCGTCATCACGGGTGACGCGGTTCCGCGCGCGTGCGTGCGGATCGGGTCGCCGGCCGCGGTCGTGCGACCGACGGGCAACTCGACGGGCTTCTCGGGCCGCGCTGCGGCGAGATCTGTCGAGGAGACCGCATAGCCGTCCATCTGCGAGTTCGCGAACGCCGGCAGGTCGCCGGGCGCGAGCACATCGTGGGCGAGTACCCGACCATGGGCGCGAACCCGACCGTGGGGTCCCGCGACGGCGTCGAGTGCGAGCACTTCGGCGCCCTCGGCAGCCTCGAGCGACGCGTGCAGCGGGGCGAGCAACTCGCGCACCGCGCGCTGGTGTTCGACGAACGTGCGCATCGTGGCCTCCGAGGCTCAGCCGCCGGCGAACGGCGGCAGGATGTCGACCCGGTCGGCGAGCGGATGACCCGCCTCGCGTTGTACCGTGCCGTCGACCAGGAACGAACCCGACCGCAGCACGCGCTCCATCGAGGTGCCGTACCGGGCGACGAGTTCATCGCGCAATGCTCCGAGCGTCGCCGTGTCGGCGAACTCGAGTCGCTCTTCGTCGACGCCGGCCGCCTCTGCGGCCGCCGCGAAGTACCGAACGGTCACGAGCGCCATGGCCATGATGCTACCCCGCAGGCGACGAGGCCGTCGGCGGGCGGTCGGCGGTCTCGTCTGCGATGAGTGAGACGATGTCGGTCCCCGCCGTCAGCAACGCCAGTGTCTTCTTCGCGATGGTGTCGAGTCGCTCGTGAAGGGCAGTGTGCGGGTCGTCGACTCCTTCGAACTCGCGAATGGAGTGGAGGAGCGCTCGGACCTCGGGAATGCCGTAGCCGCCGGACCGGAGCGCAGCGGTGATCCGTGCTTCGCGGATGGAAGATCCGGGGTATCGCCGCACGTTCAGCCGGGTCACCCGCTCTGGCGCGACCAGTCCCTGTCGTTCCCAGAATCGGAGGGTGGACGATCGCACCCCCAACGCGGCGGCGAGCTCGGTGATCGTCATCGCGTCGTCCGCGTCGGGAGGCGAATCCGTCGTCGACTCCGCCCTGATCTGGTCGAGTGCTCGTAGCGCCGCAAGCACCTCATCTCGCGCCCGGGCGAGCGTGACGTGGAAGGAGTTGATGAGTGCGGCAGCGGGGTCGAGCGGCAGCCTGCGGATCGCGCGCAGCGCCTGGCGTGCCTCGACCGGTCCGACAGCGAGCGCAAGGTCGCGATATGCGCGCAACGCCACGATGTGGACGGAGGAGAACTGCCGATACCCGTTGGCGCCACGACGCGCCGGCGGGATGACGCCGAGGCGTTCGAGGTCGCGCACCTGTTGCACCGAGTATCCCGACAAGCCCGCCAGCTCCGCAGTCGACATCAGGCCGAGGTCGGTCTCCGCATCAGGCACGGTCTGGAACCCTCCATAAGCACTTCAACGTCACACTTCAACTATGAGTATGCAGCTGATCCTCGAAACCGTTCGAGCCTTCGACGGCGTGCTGGAGCTCGCTCCCGGACCCGGCAGTGGTTTCCCCGAGATCGCGTGGGGCGACCACTTCTTCTACGCCTCACCCGACGGTTCGATCCCGAGCAACCGGCAGCCTTACGCGACGATCGTCACGAAGGACTATCCCGACGATGCGCTGTCGAATCTCGATCCGCCAGGCCGCTGGAGGCTGAACATCCATGTCGGCACGGCGAGATTCGCGGAGCTCACGGGAGAGTCGCCGCGCGACTTCACTGCTCGCGACTTCACCGAGCCCGACGTGATCCTCCCGCACCCCGTCTACGGGTCGCTCGGCTGGATCGCCATCGTCAACCCCGGAATTCGCACGACCACGACCGCGCTGGCGCTGCTGCGCGACGCGCACGCTGACGATCGTGGACGCGCCGAGCGTCGGTCCGGCGCCGACGACCTTCCGGCGGTCAGAAGGCCATCGCGATGAGGATCGCGACCGGCAGAACAGCCTCGGAGATCGAGTTTCGCCAGAGCTTCCGTTCGACCACCAGCAGGACGACCGCCAGAACGATGTGCGAGATGCACACGAACGCGACGAGTGCCGCGCCCGCGGCGGTCTGCCCGTTCATAGTCAGAATCACGCCGGTGAGTGCGCCGAGTCCATAGACGATGTTGTAGAACCCGACGAACATCACCCAGATGCGCACAGCATCATGATCCTGTGGTCGAATGCGGAACATCGAGAACCACCGTTGATTCCGATACTGGAACGCTTCCAGGGAGCCGACTCCGATGAGCACCAGCCCCAACAGCGCTGCCAACACCAATGCCACGGCGTTCATGCCCGAATTCTCTGCCTCCGATCACCCTGGACGCAAACCTGCGGACTCGCACGCGGGACGGCTGCGGCTGGACGTTCGCGTGGTCTCACGAATGAACTACTCGAATAAAGATTCGAATCAAGCAATGCAGACATGATCGACTCTAGAATGTGGATACGAGTTCAGTTACACTTGGGATATGAGCGATGAACCCTCGAAGGCCAGATCAGCTGGTGATTTTGAGGGTTCACACGCGGTGGCGGTGCTCGATGACCGGTCGCCGTACGCGATCGCGCAAGACGGGCTGTCCGAGCTGATCGGGGCGTCGGTGCAGGCGCAACGGGTCGAGGCGATGAACGCGGCGATGCGGGTCGATGTGCTGTTCCTCACGGTGAGTTACGCGGTGCGCGCCGCCGAGGCGTTCGTCGCGGCGTCCCTGACCCCCGAGCGGCGTCGGGAGATGGCGCACCGTGCCGTGACCGCCGAGCTTGCGACCGCGTTGCACGTGCCCGAGCGCACGATGCAGCGGCAACTCGACGACGCGACCGCGCTGTCGACCCGGCTGCCGGCGACGCTGGCGGCGATGCGTGACGGGGCGATCACCATGGCGCACGCCCGGGTCGTGATCGAGCACACGTGCGATCTCGGCGACGACCGCGAAGCGGTGGCGAGGCTCGACGAACTGCTCGCTGAGTTCTCGAAGTCGAACACGGCCGCGACCGTGCGCCGCAAGGCCCGGCATCTGCGTGACGAGGTCGTGTCCGAGAACCTTGCCGAGCGACAGCGCCGTGCACGGGCGAAGCGGCGGATCGAGTTCGAGCCCGCCGCCGACGGCATGGCCTGGCTGCATGCGTTCCTGCCTGCCGCCGACGCTGCGCTGATCTTCGACCGGCTCGACGGCGTGGCCCGAGCGAACCGCGACGCCGGGGCAGCCGTCGCCGAGACCGACCGCAGTTCCGTTCGGCTCCGTGCCGAACTGCTCACCGCCGACCAGGTGCGTGCCGACGCGGCCCGCGACCTGCTGCTGTACGGCACACTCGACGCCGCATCCGGATCCGAGTTCGCCGACGCCGTCGACCGGGTACGGCCGAGCGTGCACGTCACCGTCCCGGTGCTCACCCTCATGGGCGAAGCCGACACCCCGGGCATGCTCGACGGATACGGCCCGATCGACGCCGACACCGCGCGACGACTCGCCGCCCAGGCCCCGTCGTTCACCCGTATCCTCACCCACCCGGTCTCAGGCACCGTGCTCGACATCGACCGCCAGAGCTACCGACCCCCGGCTGACCTCGCCCGGTGGCTCCAGGTCCGCGACGGCACCTGCCGATTCCCCGGCTGCAACCGAGCAGCACGACGCAGCGACCTCGACCACACGATCGACTGGAACGACGAAGGTCGCACCGCGTTCGACAACCTCGCCCATCTGTGCGCTGCGCACCACCACCTCAAACACGAAACCGCATGGTCGGCACGCCACACCGGCGCAGGCACCCTCGAATGGACCTCACCGGCCGGTGCCACGCACCTGACGCATGCGGCGAATCCGATCCCCGACCCGCCACCAGACCTCGCGCAGCCCCCGCTGCCCGATGAACCGAACTTCTGAGTGGTCGGGTGCGCATGGTCGGGTGCGCTGGCGTGGGTCGAGTGCGCCAGGTCGCCGCGCCGGCCTCGGGCCGAACGTACAATTGCCGCATGCGCGCGCGTCCGGCACCACTGGTCGAGCCGTCGGCGCCGCTCAGCCCTGAGCGCATCGCCCGGTTCAGCCGGCAGATCATGCTGCCCGGATTCGGCGAGGTCGCGCAGCGTCGACTCGCCGCAGCACGCGTGCTCGTCGTCGGTGCGGGCGGACTCGGCAGCGCACTCGTGCCCTATCTCGCGGGCGCGGGCATCGGTACGATCGGCCTCGCCGACGACGACGTCGTCGAGCTCTCGAACCTGCACCGACAGGTGAGCCACGGCCTCGCCGATGTCGGACGCCCGAAGGTCGACTCGCTCGCCGACACCGTCGCCGCGATCGACCCCGAATGCCGGGTCGTGCGCCACCCCGCGCGAATGACGGCGGCGAACGCCCGCGACATCCTCGCGCCCTACGACCTCGTCGTCGACGGCAGCGACAACTTCCCCACCCGCTACCTCACGCACGACGCCGCGCTGCTCGACGGAAAGCCGCTCGTCTGGGGCGCGATCCTGCGCTACCACGGCCAGGTCGGCCTCTCGTGGCACGAACACGGTCCCACCTACCGCGACCTCTTCCCGGTGCCGCCGGCACCCGACGAAGTGCTCTCGTGCGAACTCGGCGGCGTGCTGCCGACCCTCTGCGCCACGGTCGGCGCGCTCATGGCGACCGAGGTCGTCAAGGTCGTCACCGGCATCGGCGAGCTGCTGCTCGGCCGGGTCACGACGATCGATGCGCTCTCGGGTCGCAGCCGCGAGATCGCATACGAGGCGATAGCGGATGCCCCGGCGATCACCTCGCTCATCGACTACGAGGTCTTCTGCGGGGTCGACGGCGCCGCGAGCACGGCGCAGGCCGAGGCATCCGCCGCTCCGATCTCGGCGGCCGAGCTGCTGCGGCGCATGCGCAGCGGCGAGCCGCTGCGGCTGCTCGACGTGCGCGAACCCGTCGAGGCCGCGCTGCGACGTATCAGCGGTAGCGAACTCGTGCCGCTCGGCGCGCTCGCCGCCGGCGCCGATCCCGGGTCGGGCGACGGCGCGCTCGTCGTCTACTGCGAGCAGGACACCCGGTCGCGCCGCGCGGCGCGGCTCCTCCGCGAACGCGGGTACGTCGACGTCGTGTATCTCGCCGGCGGCATCGACGCGTTCTCGTCGGTGGCCGGCGAACTCGTGCACCGCTGACGGCCGAACTCCCGACGATGACCACGAGAGAGGCACGCATGAACGCGAACACGGCCGTCGTGACCGCCGAACCCATCGACGAGGCCGCCGTGCGCGCCGCCGTCGAGGCCGAGACGAGCGGGGCGGTCGTGATGTTCCACGGGGTCGTGCGCAACCACGACGCCGGTCGCGACGTGCTCGCGCTCGACTACCAGGCCCATCCCGAGGCCGAGCGGTTCCTCGCCGAGTGCGTGCGACGCATCGCCGACGAGACCGGGTTCGCCGTCGCCGCCGCGCACCGCGTGGGCGAACTGCGCATCGGCGACGTGGCACTCGTTGCCGCGGCATCCGCCCCGCATCGTGCCGAGGCGTTCGACGCGTGCGAACGCCTCGTCGACCTGATCAAGCAACAGGTGCCCATCTGGAAGCGGCAGCACTTCACCGACGGCGTGTCGGAGTGGGTCGGGCTCTGAGGCGTGCGGCTTCATCGCCGCCACCGGTGCGCACGACGTCGTCGAAAGTGCAATTGTCGCCCGGGGGGAGGGCGGGGAGTGCACGTTCGGCGGGAGGGGTCGGCGCTTGCACGCGTCGCACCGGGGTCGAAAGTGCAGGTGTCGCCCACGGGATGACGGGGAGTGCACTCTCGGGGACGAGAGAGGACGGTGACCCGGCGGGCGTCAGCCGCCGAGGTACGACATCTCGGGTTTCGGACGGGAAGCCCGCAGCTCGGGCGTGAGCGTCGCACGCACCTCGGAGTAGCGGTCGTCGCGCGCGCCCCAGATCGAGGCCATCGCCGCGGCGAGTCCGTCGTCGTCGACGCCACCGCGCAGCAACGCCCGAAGGTCGTGCCCCTCCGACGCGAACAGGCACGTGAAGAGCTTGCCCTCGGTCGAGATGCGCGCCCGGTTGCACGTGCCGCAGAAGGCGTTCGTGACGCTCGAGATCACGCCGATCTCGCCGCCGCCGTCGACATAGCGCCATCGGGCGGCGGTCTCGCCGGGCGCCGCACCGCCGATGGGCTCGAGCGGCAGCTCGGCGCCGATGACCCCGACGATCTCTGCCGAGGGCACGACCTCGTCGAGTCGCCAGCCGTTCGACGTGCCGACGTCCATGTACTCGATGAAGCGCAACGTGAAGGGGGAGTCCTTGAAGTGCCGGGCCATCGGCAGCACCTCGTGGTCGTTCAGCCCGCGCTTGACGACCATGTTGACCTTGATCGGGCCGAGCCCGGCGTCGTGCGCGGCCTGCATGCCCGCGAGCACGCGGTCGACCGGGAACCGCACGTCGTTCATCGACTGGAACACCGCGTCGTCGAGCGAGTCGAGCGAGACCGTGACGCGTGTGAGCCCGGCCGCCTTGAGCGACACCGCCTTGACCGCGAGCGCCGAACCGTTGGTCGTCAGGGCGATCTCCACAGGCCGGCCGTCGGGGGTGCGCAATGCGGCGAGACGCTCGATGAGCTCCTCGATGCCGCGGCGCAGCAGCGGCTCGCCGCCCGTGAGCCGCAGCTTGTGCACGCCGTGCGCGACCGCCACGCGGGCGATGCGGGTGATCTCGTCGAAGGTCAGCAGCTCGTCGCGGTCGAGGAACGCGTAGTCGCGCCCGAAGACCGTCTTCGGCATGCAGTACACGCAGCGGAAGTTGCACCGGTCGGTCACCGAGATGCGCAGGTCGCGCATCGGCCGGGAGAACGCGTCGGAGAGCGCGCCGAGGGTCGTTCCCGTCGACGGCAGGCGGCGGGCTCGCGGTACCGCACTCGCAGGTGCATCGACTGCGCGCACGGGCAGCAGGGTGGTCACGGGTCACCCCCTCTTCGGTGGCGTCTACGCTAACACCGCATCATGAAAGCTCTCGCACCGAGACGTCGGCGGGCGCGACGTGGAACGCGAGGGTCGCGCCGGTGCTCAGGTCGAGGGCGACGGCGGTGGTCGACGGCACGTCGATCGCGAGGTCGGGATGCTGGTCGGTGACGATGCGCACGCCCCCGCGGGAGGGCTCGAGCGACGCGACGGCGCCCAACCACGCGTTGTCGGCGGGCGCCGAGTCGGCCGCTTGCGAGGGGTCGGCGGATGCCGCGGCCCGCGCATGCACCGACGCCGGACTGAACACGACCGAGGCGGGAGTGCCCACGCGCAGCGTCTCGCCCGTTCCGCGCAGCACGATGGGCCCGCTCGCACTCGCCACGCGTACCGCGTCGCGCGCGACGGCGACGCCGGTGAGGAGGTTGACGCCGGCGAGCGCGGCTGCGAACGGGGTTCGCGGGTGCCCGAGCACCTCGGCGGTCGGCCCCTGCTGCACGATGCGCCCGTCGTGCAGGATGGCGGCGCGGTCGGCGAGCACGATCGCGTCGAGCGGGTCGTGGGTGACGAGCAGCGTCGGGATCGCGAGTGTCGCGCGCTGCTCGGCGACGAGTCGGCGCATCGCCGCGGCCGTCTGCACGTCGAGCGCCGCGAACGGTTCGTCGAGCAGCAGCACGTCGGGGCGCGCTGCGAGCGTGCGGGCGAGCGCGACCCGCTGCTGCTGCCCGCCCGACAGCGCTGACGGGAGCCTCCGCTCGAGTCCCGCGAGTCCGACCCGGTCGAGCCACGCGGATGCCGCGTCGCGAGCCTCGCGCCTCGCGCTGCCCTGCGCGCGCGGGCCGAACGCGACGTTCTCGAGCGCGGTCAGGTGCGGGAACAGCAGCGGGTGCTGGCCGAGCAGGCCCACGGAACGCTCGGCCAGGTCGACGTCGGCGGCGCCGCTGTCATCGACCCCGCCGGGCTCGTCGTCGCCGCCGATCGACGGGGCGCGCGAGAGCACGCGCTCGCCGACGCGCACGATGCCGGCCGTGAGCGCGCGATGGCCGGCGATGGCGGCGAGCAGCGTGGATTTGCCCGACCCGTTCGGGCCGAGCACCGCGAGCACCTCGGATGCCGCGACGGCGAGTTCGACATCGAGCCTGAAGTCGCCCACCCCGGCGACCACCCGGGCGTCGAGCCCACCACCGGCCGCACTGGTCATCGGGGGGCGTCCTCACGCCAGCTGCGCATGAGCACCAGCACCGCGACGGCCACGAGCACGAGCATGAGCGACAGCGCGATGGCTGTGTCTTCGCTGACGCCTGCGCCATTGAACGCCGTGTAGATGGCGAGGGGCATCGTGCGGGTGGTGCCGGCCGAGTTGCCCGCGAACAGCGCGGTCGCGCCGAACTCGCCGAGTGCGCGCGCGAAGCACAGCACGGTGCCGGCGATGAGGCCGGGCGCCGCGAGCGGCAGCGTGATGCGCCGGAACACCGTGAACCGTCTGGCTCCGAGGCCGGCAGCGACCGTCTCGTAGCGGGTGCCCGCCGTGCGCAGCGACCCCTCGACCGTGATCACGAGGAACGGCAGGGCGACGAACGTCTGCGCGATCACGACCGCGGTCGTGGTGAACGGGATGCGCAGGCCCAGGACGCCGAGCGTCTCGCCGAACAGTCCGTTGCGCCCGAGCAGCGCGAGCAGGGCGATACCGCCGACGAGCGGGGGCAGCACGAGCGGCAGCGTGGTGAGGGTGCGCAGCACGGCGGCCACGCCCTTCGAGCTGCGGGCGATGACCATGGCGAGCGGAACGCCGAGCACGATGCAGACGCCCGTCGCGATCGCGGCGGTGGCGAGCGACAGGGTGAGTGCCTGCAACGCGGCCGGTGAGGCGACCGCGCCGGGCACCTGCCTCCAGTCGAGGCGCACGAGCAGGGCGACGAGGGGCAGCGCGAGCACCGCCACCCCGACGGCCGCCGGAACGTACAGCCACAGGGGGAAGCGTCGCGCAGCCACGGGGTCGTCGCGACGGGTGTCACTCGCGCCGGCCCTGATGCCGTCTGGTGCTGTGGTCGTCATGGCGCGCCGAAGCCGAACGATGCGAGTACCGCTCGGCCCTCGTCGGACGCGATGAACTGGACGAACGCGCTCGCCGCCTCGGGGTTCGCCGCGTCGGAGAGCGCGGTGATCGGGTACACGTTGGTCGCGACATCCGCGTTCTCGATCTCGACGCCGTCGACCTCGCCCGCTGCCGCCTCGACGTCGGTGACGTAGACGAGGCCGGCGTCGGCCTCTCCGTTCTTCACCTTGGTGAGCACGCCGGTGACGTTCTGCTCTTCGCTCGCGGGGGTCACGGTGATGCCGGCATCACGGAAGAGGGTCTGGGCGGCGTTGCCGCACGGCACCTCTGGGGCGCACAGCACGACCGTCGCCGGCAGTCCGCGGGCCGTCTCGGTCGCGCCGTCGGCGAGATCGTCGAGGTCATCGATGCCGAGCGGGTTGCCGGGAGCGACCGCGATCGTCAGCACATTGGTCGCGAAGTCCACAGGTTCGACGGTGAGGCCGCCATCGACGAGCCGCGTCATGTTGCGTTCGTCGGCCGAGGCGAACACGTCGGCCGGCGCACCCTCGATGAGCTGCGTCGCGAGCACCGACGAGCCGTCGTAGGTGATGGGCAGCACGTCGAGGTTCGGGTGCCGCGCCTCGAATGCGGTGGCGAGCTCGTCGAACGCCGCCGCGAGCGAGGCCGCGGCGAAGATCGTGAGCTCTCCGGCGAGTCCGTCGGCCGCCGCGGTGGAGGTGCCGCCGTCGGGCGCGTGGTCGCCGGGGGCGGCGCACGCGGTGAGCGCCAACGCGGCGAGCGCGGCAGGCAGCACGGTTCGAACGATCGGATGTCTCATGCGCGAGGTTCCCCGTCGGTCTCGATGACGACCATGGTCGCCTTCACGACCGCGACGCCCCGGGACCCGACCTCGAGGCGGAGTTCGCGCGCGGCCTCGGCCGACATGAGCGAGACGACCCGATGCGGCCCGCACTGCAGCTCGACCTGGGCCATCAGCCCCTCGATCTCGACGCGGGTCACGAGGCCGACGAACCGGTTGCGTGCGCTGCGCCGCACGGTCCCGCGATCGTCGACGGCCGTCGCGATGGCCACTGCGCGCGCCGCGAGCTCGCCGCCGGGGACGACCTGTCGCCCAGCCTCGTCGGTACCCCCATTAAGGAGGCCATCTCGCAACCATCGACGTATCGTGTCATCGCTGACGCCGATGAGCTGCGCAGCCTCACTGATCCGATACTGCGTCATGAGAACGACAATACGACCGCAACTGCGGGAACAACAGTCGAATCACACCGAATCAGCGGAGCGCTGGAGCAGGGCCGGAAAGCGTCATCCGAATGAAGGATTGGCTATCCTAACTTATCGGTGTCGATTTCGTCAATCGAAAAAGTTGTAGTGCCAGACGGGCTGTGCCACACTGACGACGATTGCTCAGTTTCCAGCGCGGCACTATTCGGAAATCGAGCATGCGGCGCGCGGCCGCCGGCACATTCCGAGGCGATCCACGCGCCCAGACTCGCGGCTGACGCGGTCTGCACAGGGGTACAGGGGGAGCGCAGGTGCTGCCGGCGACGCCGACGCGGCACCAGGCGCAGGCGTGGGGGACGTCATGATCTCGTGGCTGGTGCGTTGGAGCCTGCGATTCCGGCTGCTCGTCGCGGCCGTGGCTGCGGGGGTGCTCGGGTTCGGGCTCGTCAGCCTGCCGACGATGGCGGTCGACAACCTGCCCGAGTTCGCCCCGCCGCATGTCGAGATCCAGACCGAGGCGCTCGGCCTGTCGGCCGAAGAGGTCGAGCAGCTGATCACCAGCCCCATGGAGGCCGACCTGCTCAACGGCGTGGCCTGGCTCGATGAGATCCGCTCGGTCTCGGTTCCCAGCCTCTCATCGATCGAGCTCGTGTTCGAGCCGGGCACCGATCTCCTGCGCGCCCGCCAGCTCGTCGCCGAACGGCTCACGCAGGCCCACGCGCTGCCTAACGTGTCGGCGCCGCCCGTGCTGATGCAGCCGCTGTCGTCGACGAGCAGGGTCATGATGATCGAGCTCACCTCGGAGGACGTGTCGCTCATCGACATGTCGGTGCTCGCCAGATGGACGGTGAAGCCCGTCCTCATGGGCGTCCCCGGCGTCGCCAACGTCTCGACCTGGGGGCAGCGCGAGCAGCAGGTCCAGGTGCAGGTCGAGCCCGAACGGCTCGATGCGGCGGGCGTGACGCTCGACGACGTCATCACGACGGCGGGCAATGCGGTGTGGGTGTCGCCGCTCAGCTTCCTCGAGGCCTCGACGCCGGGCACCGGCGGCTTCATCGAGTCCGCGAACCAGCGCATCGGCATCCAGCACGTGCTGCCGATCCAGACGCCCGAAGACCTCGGAAAGGTCGTCATCGAGGGCAACCCGGAGAAGCTCACACTGGCCGACGTCGCCGACCTGAAGGAAGACCATCAGCCGCTCATCGGCGACGCCATCACCGGGGATGCGCCCGGCCTGCTCATCGTCATCGAGAAGTTCCCCGAGGCGGATGTCGTCGAGGTCACCCGCGGCATCGAGGCCGCCATGGCCGATCTCGCACCGGGCCTGGCCGGCATCGAGGTCGACACCACCGTGTTCCAGCCGGCGACCTTCCTCGAGACCGCGGTCAGCCAACTCGGGTGGGCGGCGCTCGCCGGGCTGCTGCTCGCCGCGCTCGTGATCGGGCTCGGGCTCGGCTCGTGGCGGTACGCGCTGATCGCCGCCCTCGCGATGCTCGTCTCGGGCACGGCCGCCGCGCTCACCCTGCAGCTGACCGGCACGGTCATGAACACCATGACCCTCGTGGGGCTCGCCCTCGCGCTCACGGTCGCCATCGGCGACGTCGTCGCCGACCTCGAGTCGTTGCGCACACGGGGCGCCTTTGCGCGCTCGCGTGGTGACGCCGCCGAATCGGCGCCGGACTCGGCGCCGGACTCGTCTCCGGAGTCGTCGACGGATGCCGCCGCCCGTCGCACCGGCATCCTGACCACGGCGCTGCGCCGCTCGAGGCTGCCCGCGTTGTTCGGCGCCCTCGTCTCCGCGGTGGCGATCGCGCCGAGCTTCTTCGTGCCCGGTCTCGACGGCGAGATCCTGCGGGCCGTGGCGATCGCCTACCTCGTGACCCTCCTGGTCGCGATGATCGTGGCGCTGACCGTGACCCCGGCGCTCGCCAGCCTGCTGTTGCGGCGCAAGGACGACACGGAGGCGGCGCGCGAGCCCGCCGCGGTGACCGGGATGACGACGAAGTTCTCCGGCGCGATGGAACGCGCGTCCGCCGGCAGAGGCGGCTGGATCGGCGCGCTCGTCGCCGTCGTGCTCGGCGTGCTCGCACTCGGAACCATCCCGCTGACGACCACCGACGCGCCCGTGCTCGCCTCAGTGCCCGACCGGACGATCCTGGTCGAGTGGAACTCCGTCGCCGGAACCTCGAACGACGAGATGAGCCGCATCACCGCACGCGCGGCCGATGAGCTGCGCACCCTGGCCGGGGTCGCGGCGGTCGGCGGACACGTCGGTCGTGCGATCACGTCGGACACGGAGTCCGACGTCAGCGGCAGCGAGATGTGGGTCACCCTCGAGGACGGCGCGGACTACGCCGCGGTCAAGGAGGACGTGCAGCAGGTCATCGACGGGTATCCCGGACTCGCGAACCGCGTCATGTCGTACCCCGAGCGGCAGGTCGAGCGGGTGCGCGCCGCCCAGGAACGCGACTTCCAGGTGCGCGTGTACGGCATCGACATCGACATCCTGCGGGAGAAGGCCGCCGAGCTGCAGGCCGCGATGGCCGGGATCGACGGGCTCGTCGAACCGACGATCCAGCAGGACCTCGTGCAGCCGATCACCGAGATCGAGGTCGACCTCGAGAAGGCGAAGCAGTTCGGCGTGAAGCCCGGCGACGTGCGCCGAGCCGCAGCCGCGGTGCTGCAGGGCTTCGAGGTCGGCTACATGTTCGAGGAGCAGAAGGTCTTCCAGGTGGTCGTCAAGGGCACCGAAGACACCCGCCACAGCCTCACGTCGGTCGAGGATCTCATCATCAACACGCCGGGCGGCGACACGGTCGCACTGAGCGAGGTCGCCGACGTGCGCATCAGCCCGAACCTCGCGGTGATCCGGCACGACGACACCCATCGGCGCATCAACATCACCGCCGACGTGCAGGGCCGCAGCCTCGCCGACGTCGAGGCCGATGTGCGTGCGGCGATCGCCGACGTCGAGTTCCCCGTCGAGTACCACGCCGAGATCCCGAAGCAGTACGGCGAACAGCAGGCCTCGGGCCAGCTCACGTGGTGGCTGCTCGCGGCCGCAGCCGTCGTCATCCTCGTGCTGCTGCAGACGGTGCTCGGTTCGTGGCGGCTCGGGGCGATCGCACTGCTGACTCTCCCGTTGGCACTCGCCGGCGGTCTCATCGGCGCGTGGCTGGCCGGCGGCCTCGACTCGCTCGTCCTGATCATCGCCCTCGTGCCGGTGCTCGCCTTCGCCGTGCGCGAGGCGGGCATGCTCATCGGCGCGTACCAGACGGCTGTGGCCGGCCGGCAGGCCGAGTCTCCCGCGAAGGCCATGTGGGCAGCGGCGGGCGCCCGCATCCGGCCGGCACTGGTCGCGCTCGCGGCATCCGTCGCACTGCTCGCGCCGCCCGCGTTCTTCGGCGGCACGGTCGGCGTCGAGACCGTGCTGCCGGTGGCGGCCGTGATCTGGGGCGGCACGGTGACGTCGATCCTCGTCTCGCTGATCGTGCTGCCGCTGCTCGTGCTCGCGTGGGGCGGCACGAGGGCCGCCGACAGTTCGCTCGTGAACTTGAATGCTCCAGTGGCGGAATGGAGGCAGGAACCGTCATGAACGATGCAACGCTGAAGGTCCGGCGGGGGGCCGCGACGGTCCTCGCAGGACTGGCCATCGTCGGGGGCGCGCTCAGCCTGACCGGCTGCGCCGAGGTCACGGAGGCCGGTGCCGCAGCCGGACCCGAGCCGGCCGTCAAGGAGGAGATCTCGGAGGAGCTCAGCAGTCTCACCCTCACGCCCCAGGCCATCGAGCGGCTCGGTCTCGAGACCGCCGAGGTCGAAGCGGGCGATGGCGGACTCACCGTCCCCTACGCCGCGCTGATCTACGATCACGACGGCGACACGTGGGTGTACACCACCACCGAACCCGAGGTGTTCGTCAGGGCGGCGGTCGTGGTCGATCGCATCGAGGGCGACACCGCCTTCCTCTCGGAGGGCCCCGAGCCGGGCACCAGCGTCGTGACGCTCGGCGCGGCCGAGCTCTTCGGTGCGGAATTCGACACCGCGCACTGATCGCGACGGCACTGACATGCGACGCCTCATCGGGTTCAGCCTCCAGTTCCGGACCATCGTGATGACGCTGGCCATCGGCATCATGGTGTTCGGCGGCGTGCAGCTCAGCTCGGCGCAGGTCGACGTGTTCCCCGAATTCGCGCCGCCGAGGGTCGAGATCCAGACGCTGTGCATCGGCCTGACCGCAAGCGAGGTCGAACAGCTCGTGACGGTGCCGCTCGAGGAGGCGCTGAACGGCGTCGAGGGACTCGACGAGATCCGATCCAAGTCGGTCAGCCAGATCTCGTCGATCGTGCTGATCTTCGAGCCGGGTGCCGACCTGCTCAAGGCGAGACAGCTCGTGGCCGAGCGCCTCACGAACGCCACCCCGACCCTGCCGACGTGGGCATCGCCCCCGATCATGCTGCAGCCGCTGTCGTCGACGAGCCGGGTGATGAAGATCGGCCTGACCTCGGAAGAGCACTCGGTCATCGACATGTCGATGATCACGTACTGGAAGATCCGTGCGCACCTGCTGCGCGTCCCAGGGGTCGCGAACGTTCCCATCTGGGGCGAGCGGCTGCAGATGCTGCAGGTGCAGGCCGAGCCCGAGAAGATGGCCGCCGAGGGGGTCAGCCTCGAGCAGGTCATGACGGTGACCGCCGACGCGCTCGACGCCGGGCTGCTGCAGTTCTCGAATGGTTCCGTCATCGGCACGGGCGGGTACATCGCCACGCCCCAGCAGCGACTCGGGATCCAGCATGTTCTGCCGATCACCACCCCCGAAGAACTCGCCGAGGTGACGATCGAGGAGCGAGGCGGCGATCCGCTGCGGCTGCGCGACGTCGCCCGCGTCGTCGAGGATCACCAGCCGCTCATCGGCGACGCGGTGATCAACGAGGGCGAAGGGCTCATGCTCATCGTCGAGAAGCTGCCCTGGGGCAACACACTCGAGGTGACGAAGGGCGTCGAGGCGGTGCTCGAGGAGCTGGCTCCGGGCCTGCGCGGCATCGAGATCGACACCGAGATCTTCCGCCCCGCGACCTTCATCGAGGAATCGATCGGCAACCTCTCGCTCGCGCTGCTGCTCGGCATCCTCCTCGTGATGATGGTGCTCGCCCTGTTCCTGTTCCAGTGGCGCACCGCGCTCATCAGCATCATCGCGATCCCGCTCTCCCTGGTCTCGGCCGCGCTCGTCATCTACCTGACCGGCACGCCGATCAACACCATGATCCTCGCGGGGCTGGTGATCGCCGTCGGCGTCGTGGTCGACGACGCCATCATCGACATCGAGAACATCGTGAGACGCCTGCGCCAGGAACGCGCCGGGGGCGGGCAGCGATCCACCGCGAAAGTCGTGCTCGAGGCCTCGCTCGAGGTGCGCGGTCCGATCATCTACGCGACCCTCATCATCATCGTCGCCGCCGTGCCGATCTTCTTCCTCGAGGGCCTCACCGGGGCGTTCTTCCGTCCGCTCGCGCTGGCCTACACCCTCGCCGTGCTCTCGTCGATGGTCGTCGCGCTCACGGTGACGCCCGCACTCGCGCTGATCCTGCTGCGCAAGGCGCCGCTCGACCCGCGCGATCCGCCGGTCGTTCGGGTGCTCAAGCGCGGCTACCGCAAGTCGCTCGATCCCATCGTCGACCGCCCATGGCCCGGGTACGTGTTCTTCGGCGCGCTCATCGTCGTCGGCGCGGTCACGGTGCCGTTCCTCGGTCAGTCGCTGCTGCCCGACTTCAAGGAGCGCGACTTCCTGATGCACTGGGTCACGCAACCCGGAACCTCCGCCCCCGAGGAGGTGCGCATCAGCGAGCGGGCCTGCCAGGAACTGCTCGAGATCGAGGGCGTGCGCAACTGCGGCGCGCACATCGGGCAGGCGTACAACGGGGACGAGGTCTACGGCGTCTACTTCGGCGAGAACTGGATCAGCATCGATCCGGCGGTCGACTACGACGCGACGCTCAAGAAGGTGCAGGAGCTCGTGCAGGGCTACCCGGGCATCCGCCGCGACGTGCAGACCTACCTCAAGGAACGCATCCGCGAGGTCCTCACGGGCGGCGACACCGCGGTCGTCGTCCGGCTGTACGGCGATGACCTGCAGACCTTGAGAGACACGGGCGAGGAGATCCTCGACGTCTTCCTGGAGACCGACGGGGCGATCGACGAGCACATGTCGCTGCAGGTCGACGTTCCCCAGCTCGAGGTCACGGTGGATCTCGAGGCCGCGCAGGAGCACGGACTGAAGCCGGGTGACGTGCGTCGCGCCGCGGCGACGCTCGTCGCGGGTGAGGAGGTCGGCGACGTCTTCCGCGACGGCAAGGCCTACGACGTACAGGTGTGGAGCCCGGTCGAGATCAGATCCGATGTCACGAGCATCCGCAACCTGCCGATCGATACGCCGTCGGGCGAGGTCATCCCGCTCTCGGCGGTCGCCGACGTGTCATTGCGGGCGACCCCGAACGCGATCGAGCGCGACAACAACTCGCGCCGCATGGACATCGAGGCCAACGTCGAAGAGGGCAAGCTCGGTTCGGTCGTGGCGGCGATGGAGGAGGGGCTGCGCGAGATCGACCTGCCCGCCGGTTTCCACGCCGAGATCATCGGCGAAGCCGAGGAGCGCGAGGCGGCGACCAACCGATTGCTCCTGCTCGCCGTGGCCGCGACCCTCGTCATCTACCTGCTGCTGCAGGCGGCGTTCGCGAGCTGGCGACTGGCGACCCTGATCCTGCTCACCCTGCCCGTCGCGCTCGTCGGCGGTGTCTTCGCGGCGTTCCTCACCGGTGGCGTGCTCTCGCTCGGTTCGATCGTCGGATTCCTCACGGTCATGGGTATCGCCGCGCGCAACAGCATCCTGCTCATCAACCATTGCCAGCACCTCGAACGCTACGAGGGCGAGAAGTTCGGCAAGCAACTGGTGATGCGCGGCGCCGCCGAGCGACTGTCGCCCATCCTCATGACGACGCTCGCCACGGGGCTCGCGCTCGTGCCGCTCGTCGTCATGGGCGAGATCCCCGGCCACGAGATCGAGCACCCGATGGCCGTCGTCATCCTGGGCGGGCTCATCACCTCGACGCTGCTCAACCTCTTCGTCGTGCCGTCGCTGTACCTGCGGTTCGCCAAGCCGAAGTCGCAGCGCGAGAGCCCGCCGCCCGCGGACAGCGAGCCCGAGCCGGCCCCGCCGGCGCCCGAGCCGGCCGCGGTCTGATCAGCGGGGGAGCGGCGGTCCAGGGGGGCGGACCGCCGCCTCCTCGACGAGCTGCAGGATGCGTGCGGCGACGCTCACCGCGATCGCGGCAGGGTCCTTCGACGCGATGCCGTCGATGCCGATCGGCGTCGTGACCCTGGCCAGCTCGGCCTCATCGTGACCAGCCTCGACGAGGTGCGAGCGGAACCTCGCCCATTTCGAGCGGGAGCCGATGAGCCCGATCGAGCCGAGGCCCGGCACGTTCAGCGCCGCCTCGACGATCGCGAGGTCCTCGCCGTGGTCGTGCGTCATCACGAGCACGTGCGCGCCGTCGGGGAGGTCGGCCAGGGCCGCCTCGGGCACCGGCAGGTGATGCAGGTGCACCGTCGCCACCGCATCCGCGAGCACCCCGACGCGCACAGGTGCGAGCATCTCGGCGCGCGAGTCGACGAGGTGCAGCTCGAGCTGCTGCCGGCCCAGCACCCGAGCGAGCTCGAGGCCGACGTGGCCGATGCCGAAGATCGCGACCGACGGGACGACCCGCACGGGTTCCAAGAGCATGGTGACCTCTCCTCCGCAGCACTGCACGCCGTAATCGGTGACGGCCCGGTCGCTGAGGGTCAGCGTGAGCAGTTCGGGCTCGGCGGCGCCCGCGCCGAGCATCGTCCGGGCGCGGTCGACGGCGGTCGCCTCGAGATTGCCACCGCCGACGGTGCCGAAGAGCGACTCGGCCGCGACGACCATCTTCGCGCCGCCGTTGCGGGGCGCATGCCCGCGCACCATCGCGAGGGTGACGATGACGAACGGCGTGCGCGCGGCGCGCAGCCCCTGCACGGCGTCGACCCAGTCCACGGCAGGCCTCCGGCTCAGGTGTCGGATGCGACGAGCCGTTGCGACGTCGTGCGCGCGGTTGCGGCATCCGATTCGGCGTCGTCGCGCCTCGGGGCGGCACCCCGCGCCGCGCGGATCGCCATGAACACCGCCTCGGGCGTCGCGGGCGAGCCCAGCTCGACGCAGTGCCCCGCGGGCCCGAACGCGGCGACCGCCTCGCGGATCGCCTCGCGCACGCTGAACGCGAGCATGAGCGGCGGCTCGCCGACCGCCTTCGAACCGTAGACGGCGCCGTCTTCGGTGGCGCGTTCGAAGAAGTGCACGTTGAAGACCTCGGGCATCTCCGAGAAGCTCGGGAGCTTGTAGGTGCTCGCCGACTGCGTGAGAAGGCGGCCGCGGCCGGGGCCGTCGGACTCGTCCCATCGCAGTTCCTCGAGCGTGAGCCATCCGGCCCCCTGCACGAAGCCGCCCTCGACCTGCCCGCGGTCGACGATCGGCGAGAGCGAGTCGCCCACGTCGTGCACGATGTCCACGCGCAGGGTTTTGTACGCGCCCGTGAACCCGTCGACCTCGACCTCCGTCGCCGCGGCGCCGTAGGCGAAGTACTTGAAGGGCGAGCCCTGCATGCGCTCGGTGTCCCAGTGCAGGCCCTCGGTGCGGTAGAAGCCGGCGGCCGAGAGTTGCATGCGCTGGTCGTACGCCGCCTGCACGACCTGCGCGAAGGTGAACCAGGGTCCGGATGCACCGAGCCCTGCGACCCGGCCGTCGGAGAACCGCACATCGCGCTCGTCGACGCCGAGCAAGCGCCCCGCTACCGCGGAAAGGCGCCGACGGATCTGCTCGCAGGCGTCCTTGACGGCGCCGCCGTTCAGGTCGGCGCCCGATGAGGCGGCGGTCGCCGACGTGTTCGGCACCTTGTCGGTCCGAGTCGGCGCGAGGCGCACGGTCTCGAGCGGCACGCCCAGCGCGGTCGCCGCGACCTGCAGCATCTTCGTGTGCAGGCCCTGCCCCATCTCGGTGCCGCCGTGGTTGATGAGCACCGAGCCGTCCTTGTAGACGTGCACGAGCGCGCCGGCCTGGTTGTACGCGGTGAGCGTGAACGAGATGCCGAACTTCACGGGCGTGATCGCGAGGGCTCGCTTCGTGTCGGGGTGGGCGGCGTTGAACTCGGCGATCTGCGCCCGCCGCTCGTCGAACGCGCTCTCGTCGAGCACTCGGCCCCAGATCTCGTGCATCCGCTCGGCGTGCCGCACGGGCTGGCCGTACGGTGTCGTCTGGCCGGGCTGATAGAGGTTTCGCTCCCGCAGGGTCGCAGCATCGATGCCGAGCGCGGGCGCCACCCGGCCGAGCACGTCCTCGATGACGAACATCCCCTGCGGCCCGCCGAACCCGCGGAACGCCGTCTGCGACGTCTTGTTCGTCTTCGCGATCCGCCCCTGCGCGACGAAGTTCGGGATCCAGTAGGCGTTGTCGACGTGGCAGAGCGCACGCCCCATGACCGGCTCCGACAGGTCGAGACTCCAGCCGCCGTCGGACGTGAGGGTGGTCGCGAGGGCCAGGATCCGGCCGTCGTCGTCGAACCCCGCCTTCCACACGATGTGGAACGGATGCCGCTTGCCGGTCATCGTGAGGTCCTGCGTGCGGTTCAGTCGCAGCCGAACTGCACGGCCCGTGAGCATGGCGCCGAGCGCGGCCACCGCCGCGAAGCCGTGCGGCTGCATCTCCTTGCCGCCGAAGCCGCCACCCATGCGCAGCGCCTGCACGGTGACACGGTTGTTCGGCAGGCCGAGCACGTGCGCGACGATCTCCTGCGTCTCGGAGGGGTGCTGCGTGCTGCAGTCGACGAACACCTGCCCCTCCGAGTCGATGCGCGCGAGCGACGCGTGCGTCTCGAGGTAGAAGTGCTCCTGGCCGCCGATCTCGACGACACCCTCGAACACGTGCGGCGCGGTCGCGAGCACGGATTCGGGATCGCCCCGGCGGATCGTTCGCGGGATGCCCTGGAAGGAGCCCGCCTCGATGGCCTCGGGCACGGTGACGATCGACGGCAGCGTCTCGTACTCGACGCGCACGGCGGCCGCCCCGAGCCGCGCGGCCTCGGCGGTCTCGCCGAGCACCCACGCGAGGGCATGGCCGTGGAACATCGCCTCTGAGGGGAACAGCGGCTCGTCGTGCTTGACGCCCGCGTCGTTGACGCCCGGAACGTCGGCGGCGGTGAGCACCCGAACGACGCCGGGCACCTCGAGCGCGGGGCGGACGTCGAGCAGCACGTGTGCGTGAGCCTGCACCGACTGCACCGGCCACGCGGTGAGCACGCCACTCGTGCGGGCGGCGAGGTCGTCGGTGTACATCGCGGTGCCCGTGGTGTGCAGGACAGCGCTCTCGTGGGGGAGGGGCACTCCCACGACCGGGTCGGCGGGGCGTGCAGCGAGCTCGCTCATGCGGGCACCTCCTCGCTCGCCATCGGGTGGGTGCGGTGCAGGTTCAGCAGGGCGCTCTCGAGCATGAGCGCGCGGTACTCGGCGCTCGCGCGATGGTCGGACATGGGCGTGCCCTCGGATCCCAGCACGGATGCCGCATTGCGGACGATCTCGTCGTTCCACGGCTGCCCGTAGAGGGCCGCCTCGGTGGCTCGAGCCCGGATGGGGGTGGCGGCGACGCCGCCGAGCCCGATGCGCGCCGAGGCGACGACACCGTCATCGAAATCGAGTGCGAACGCGACGGCGACACTCGAGATGTCGTCGAAGCGGCGCTTCGCGATCTTGTGGAAGGCCGTGACATGGGCCATCGGCAGTGGGATGCGAACCGCCCGGATGAGCTCGTCGGGGCGGCGCACCGTGGTGCGGTACCCGGTGAAGTAGTCGGCGAGGTCGACCTCGCGCTCGCCGTCGACCGATGCGAGCACGACGCGCGCCTCGAGGGCGAGCAGGGCGGGAAGCGTGTCGCCGATGGGCGAGCCGGTGCCGAGATTTCCGCCGAGCGTCGCCCGGTTGCGGATGAGGGGCGACGCGAACTGCGGGAAGACCTGGTCGAGCAGCGGCACCTCGCCCGCCAGGCGCCGCCCGATCTCGGAGAGCGAGAGTGCGGCGCCGATCTCGATCGAGGCGTCGCCGACCGTGAGTTCGCGCAGTTCGGGCAGCCGCTCGATCGCGATCGCGAGCTCGGCCCGCTGCCCGCGGAGGTTGACGTCGACACCCCAGTCGGTGCATCCGGCGACGACCACCGCGTCGGGCTCGTCGTGCAGGAGACGCAGCGCCCCGTCGAGCGACACCGGGCGCACGAAGCGGGCGCTGCCGTCGCCGAGGTCGGTGCCGACGGGATCGGGCGCCGGCCGGGAACGGCGTTCGGCGAGCGGGTCGGTGGGCTCGGGCGCGCCGAGTTCGAAGGCGGCGTCGCGGATCGGCCGGTAGCCCGTGCACCGGCAGAGATTGCCGCTGAGCGCGTGCAGGTCGAAGCCGTTCGGCCCGAGCTCGCCGTCGCCGTCCTGCGAAGCGCCGTCGGTCGGCGCTCGCCCGGCGCGGTAGAACTCGGCGGCCATGCTGCACGCGAAGCCGGGCGTGCAGTACCCGCACTGCGAGCCGCCACCTGCGGCGAGACCGGCCTGCACGGGGTGCGGCGCCGTGGGCGTGCCGAGGCCCTCGGCGGTGACGACCTCCTGACCGTCGACCGCGGCGACCGGCACGAGGCACGCGTTCACGGCCGTCCACTCGGTGCCGCCGCGTTCGTCGGACGTGGCGAGCATCACGGCGCACGCGCCGCACTCGCCCTCGGCGCAACCCTCTTTGCAGCCCGTGAGCCCCAGGTCGCGCAACGCATCGAGCAGGGTCGTGTGCGCGGCGGCACCCGGCAGCGGGCGGGCCTGCCCGTTGACCGTCACAACGATGTGATCCATGGTCGAACTCCTCGTGATCGGAGTCTACGCCGCGCCGTACCCGGTGTTCCGGTACCGACGCGGTCGCATCTGCGCGAAGATGAAGCAGAGCGTGTGAGCGACATCCCCGGAAGGGAGCGGCAGCCGCATGAGCATCGAGATCGCCCGCGACGACGAAGTCGCGGGCAGCCGTGAGATCCTCACGGATGAGGCACTCGCCTTCGTCGAGCAACTGCACCAGCGATTCGACGCGCGGCGTCGCGAGCTGCTCGCCGCGCGGCACGCGCGTCGCGATCGCATCGCCGCGGGCGAGCCGCTCGACTTCCTGGCCGAGACCGCCGACGTGCGTGCGGCCGACTGGCACGTGCCGCCCCCGCCCGATGCGCTCACCGACCGAAGAGTGGAGATCACGGGGCCCGCGATGCCCGCGAAGATGGCCATCAACGCGCTCAATTCGGGTGCGCGCGTCTGGCTCGCCGACATGGAGGACGCGTCGAGCCCCACCTGGGCGAACGTCGTCGGCAGCGTGCGCAACCTGCGCGATGCGGCGCGCGGAACGCTCGCCTACACCTCGCCCGAGGGCAAGGCCTACGCACTGCGCACCGACCTGCGCCGGCCGACCGTGGTCACCCGTCCTCGCGGCTGGCACCTCCCCGAGAAGCACGTGCTCATCGACGGCGAGCGCGCCTCGGGATCGCTCGTCGACTTCGGGCTGCACTTCTTCCACACGGCGCAACTGCTCATCGACGACGGCGACGGCCCCTTCTACTACCTGCCGAAACTCGAGAGCCGTCTCGAGGCACGGCTCTGGAACGACGTGTTCGTGTTCGCGCAGGAGGCGCTCGGCATCCCGCGCGGCACCGTTCGGGCGACCGTGCTCATCGAGACGATCCCGGCGGCGTTCGAGATGGACGAGATCCTCTACGAACTTCGCGAGCACGCGTCGGGGCTCAACGCCGGCCGGTGGGACTACCTCTTCAGCATCATCAAGGTGTTCCGCGACGCGGGTCCCGAGTTCATCGTGCCCGATCGCGCGTCGGTGGCGATGACGGCTCCGTTCATGCGCGCGTACACCGACCTGCTCGTGAAGACGTGCCACCGCCGGGGCGCCGTCGCGATGGGCGGCATGGCGGCGTTCGTGCCGAACCGCGCCGACCCCGAGGCCACCGCCGTCGCGTTCGAGAAGGTTCGCGCCGACAAGACCCGCGAGGCGAACGATGGATTCGACGGGTCGTGGGTCGCGCACCCCGACCTCGTGCCCGTCTGTCGCGAGGTGTTCGACGCGGTGCTCGGCGACCGGCCGAACCAGCTCGACCGGCAGCGTCCCGAAGTCGAGGTCACGGCCGGGCAACTGCTCGACATCGCGGCAGGCGGCGGTCACGTCACCGAGGCCGGCCTTCGCACCAATCTGTCGGTCGGCGTGGCCTACACCGCCGCCTGGCTCGCCGGAAGCGGCGCCGTCGCACTGCACAGCCTCATGGAGGACGCCGCCACGGCTGAGATCTCGCGCTCGCAGGTGTGGCAGCATGTGCAGCACGACGTCGTGCTCGCCGACACGGGACGGACCATGACGCCCGAACTCGTGCGCGAGGTCTTCGACGAAGAAGTCGAGCACCTGCGCGCAGACACCCCGCCCGAGTGGTTCGCCGCCTACACCGAGCCCGCCGCGCAACTCGTCGCCGAGTTGTGCCTCGCCGACGAGTACGTCGACTTCCTCACCCTGCCCGCCTACGAGATGCTGGACTGAGCGTGGTCACCTCGCTCACCCCGGCCGATCTCGCCGCGATCGACGCTCGCCTCTCCACGACCGACGACCTGCTGCGCACGGCGTACCCCGGCGACGACGGATCGCGCCAGCCCGTGCACACCGTCTACGTGCCCGCCGACCGGTTCACGCCCGAGCTGGCGACCGTGTGGCGACGCACGGTGCGCGACGCCGTCGACGACGCCGGCGGGCTCGATGCGGTCGCGTCGCTCATCGGCCTCGATGCCGCGCTCGCCTCCGACGTCGTGCCGCGCGTGCGCGAGAAGCTCGCCGTCGAGCCCATCGAAGACCTGCGCATCGACTTCGAAGACGGGTACGGGGACCACGGCGACGAGGCCGAAGACGCCGAGGCGATGCGCGCCGCCAAGCGCGTCGCCGCCGCGGCGGGTGCCGGGTTCGCGCCGCCCTTCATCGGCATCAGGTTCAAGTCGCTCGAAGCCGCGACCCGGGCCCGGGGCATCCGAACGCTCGATCTTTTCATCGGCACTCTCATGGAGCACGGCGGATTGCCCGAGGGGCTGGCCCTCACCCTGCCGAAGGTGTCGACGGTCGCCCAGGTCGAGGCCGCCGCCGAGGTCATGACCGTCCTCGAGCGGGCGCACGGACTGCCGCACGGGCGGCTGCGTTTCGAGGTGCAGGTCGAGACCCCGCAGCTCGTGCTCGGCGTGTACGGCTCCTCGCCCGTGGCGCAACTCGCACTCGCCGTGCCCGGCCGCATCAGCGGGCTGCACTACGGTACGTACGACTACAGCGCCGCGCTCGGCATCGCGGCGCGCTACCAGTCGATGGAGCATCCGGCGGCCGACCTCGCGAAGGGCATCATGCAGCTCGCGGCGGCCGGCACGGGCATCCGGCTCTCCGACGGGTCGACCAACATCCTGCCCGTCGGCAGGCGCACCGCCGACGCGTGGCGGCTGCACGCACGGCTCGTCCGCAGGTCGCTCGAGCGCGGATTCTTCCAAGGGTGGGACCTGCACCCCAACCAGCTCGTCACGCGGTACCTCGCCACCTACGCCTTCTACCGCGAAGGCTGGCCCGAGGCATCCGAACGCCTTCGCGACGCCCGCCGCGGTACCGCCACCGGGGCGGTGCTCGACGAACCGGCCACGGTTCGCGCGCTCGCCGGATTCGTGCTGCGCGGCGTGCGCTGCGGCGCCATCTCGGCCGACGAGGTCGCCGACGCCACCGGCATCGACGAGGCGACCCTCGTCGCGCTCGCACACCCCACGCGTCACCAGGAGGCGACATGAGCTACTACACCCCGCCGGGCGGCCTGCCCGCCCAGAGCGAACTGCTCACCGACCGGGCGATCGTCACCGAGGCGTACACGGTCATCCCCAAGGGCGTGCTCCGCGACATCGTGACGAGCAACCTGCCCGGGTTCACCGGCACCCGCTCGTGGATCCTCGCGCGACCCATCGCCGGGTTCGCCACGACGTTCGCGCAGCTCATCGTCGAGATCGCGCCCGGCGGCGGCGCCGAGCGGCCCGAGGTCGAGGCCGGGGTCGAGGGCGTCGTGTTCGTCACGGCGGGCGAGCTCACGCTGACGCTCGGCGGGGGCGCGGGCGCGGGCGCGGGAGCGGGCGGCGAGCGGCATGTGCTCGCCCACGGCGGCTACGCCTACCTCGCCGCGGGCGAGACGTGGTCGGTCGCGAACGAGGGCGGCGCGCCGACGAGCTTCCACTGGATCCGCAAGGCGTACGAGCCCGTCGACGGCATCGAACCGCCCGCCTCGTTCGTCACTCGCGACCAGGATGTCGCGCCGCGGCCGATGCCCGATACCGACGGCGCTTGGGCGACCACCCGGTTCGTCGACCCCGACGACTTCGCGCACGACATGCACGTGAACATCGTGACGTTCCAGCCCGGCGGCGTCATCCCGTTCGCCGAGACGCACGTCATGGAGCACGGGCTGTTCGTGCTCGAGGGCAAGGGCGTCTACCGGCTCAACGGCGACTGGGTCGAGGTCGAGGCGGGCGACTTCATGTGGCTGCGGGCCTTTTGCCCGCAGGCCTGCTACGCGGGCGGCCCCGGGCCGTTCCGCTACCTGCTCTACAAGGACGTGAACCGCCAAGTCCGGCTCACCGGCGCCGGGAAGAGCGGATTCTGATGACCGAAGCCCCCGTCGCGACATCCCAACCGTTCGATCTCGTCGTCAAGGGCGAGCGGGTGCTCGTCGGCGGAGAGTTCGTGCCCGCGACGGTCGGAGTGCGCGGAGGAGTCATCGCGTGGGTCGGCGACTCCGACACTGATGCTGTTTCGGCATCAGTGTCGGAGTCGGGCGCAGTGCGCACCCTCGAGCTCGCGGACGACGAGGTGCTCATCCCCGGGCTCGTCGACACGCACGTGCATGTCAACGAGCCGGGGCGCACGGAGTGGGAGGGCTTCGCGTCGGCGACCCGGGCCGCCGCGGCCGGCGGGGTCACGACGATCGTCGACATGCCGCTCAACAGCATCCCGCCGACGACGACGGTCGACGCGCTCGCGATCAAGCGTGCGGCGGCCGAGGGTGAGGTGTTCGTCGACGTCGGGTTCTGGGGCGGCGTCGTGCCTGGCAACGACGGCCACCTCGTGCCGCTCGTCGAGGCCGGGGTGTTCGGGTTCAAGTGCTTCCTCGTGCACTCGGGCGTCGACGAGTTCCCGCCCGTCACGGTCGACGAACTCGAGGCGGCGATGCGGGTGCTCGTCGAGGCCGATGACTCGCTGATCATCGTGCACGCCGAGGACGCGGCACTCATCGAGGGCGCAGCGCACCCGCACAGCTCGTCGTACGCCGACTTCCTCGCGTCACGTCCCCGCGCGGCCGAGGGCGCAGCGATCGCCGCGGTCATCGAGCGGGCCGCCCGCACCGGGGTGCGCGCGCACATCCTGCACCTCAGCGACGCCGACGCGCTCGACCGCATCGACGCCGCGAAACGTCACGGCGTGCGGCTCACCGTCGAGACCTGTCCGCACTACCTGACGCTGTGCGCCGAGGACGTTCCCCCCGGGGCGACGGCATACAAGTGCTGCCCCCCGATCCGCGAGGCGGGCAACCGCGACGCGCTCTGGCGCGGGCTCGAGTCCGGGATCATCGACTTCGTCGTCTCCGATCACTCGCCCGCGCCGGCCGCCGTGAAGTTCGCCGGCGACGGCGACTTCGTCGAGGCATGGGGCGGCATCGCCTCGCTGCAGCTCGGGCTGCCGCTCGTGTGGACCGAGGCGCGCGGGCGCGGCATCGGGCTGACCCAGGTCGTCGAATGGATGTCTCAGGCCCCGGCCCGTCGCGTCGGCCTGAACGCGAAGGGAGCGATCGCCGCGGGCCGCGCCGCCGACCTCGTGGTGTTCGCGCCCGACGAGCTGTTCACGGTCGACGCCGAGACGCTCGAGCATCGGCACCCGATCTCGCCGTACGACGGGCAGGAGCTCACCGGGGTCGTGCGGTCGACGCTGCTCGCTGGCGAGCCGGTCGACCGGTCGGCCCCGCGCGGGCGGCTGCTGCGAAGGGAGGTGGCGCGGTGAGCCCGGCGCACGCGCTGCACGTGTTCAACTCCGCCGCGCGCGACGAGGCGATCGCGTCGCTGCGGCCGTGCCTCGACATCCCGCGCTGGTGCGAATCGCTCGTCGACGGCCGTCCGTACGCCTCAGCGGGCGACCTCGTGGCGGCGGCCGAGGTGGCCGCATCGCCGTTCACCACCGCCGAGGTCGACGGCGCCCTCGCGCAGCATCCCCGCATCGGCGAGCGCGCGGGCGGTTCGAGTGCCGAGGCACGGATGTCGCGCGCCGAGCAGGCGGGAGTGGGCACGCCCAAGACGGCGGTCGCCGCCGCGCTCGCCGAGGGCAACCTCGCGTACGAGCGGAGATTCGGCCGGGTCTTCCTGATCCGGGTGGCGGGACGGTCGGCGACCGAGATCCTCGGCGCGCTCAACGAGCGCCTCGGGCACACCGACGACGAGGAGCTGCCCGTGGTCGCCGAGCAGTTGCGCCAGATCGCCGTACTGCGGTTGAAGGGACTGTTCGAATGAAGGGACTGTTCGAATCATGAGCACCTCGCGCATCACCACCCACGTGCTCGACGCGACGACCGGCCGGCCGGCCGCGGGCCTCACCGTCGAGCTGCTCGGCCCCTCGGGTGACGAGTGGGGCCGCGTCGCGGCATCCGTCACCGACGACGACGGCCGCATCTCGCACTTCGGACCCGACGAACTGCTGCCCGGGGAATACCGGCTGCGATTCGACACGGGAGCCTGGTTCGCCGCGCGGGGCGTCGACACGTTCTACCCAGAGGTCGTCATCACCGTGCGCATCGAAGACGACGGCCGGCACGTGCACGCCCCTCTGCTGCTGAGCCCATTCGCCTATTCGACCTACCGAGGGAGCTGATCCATGACCGAGCAGCAATCGTCCGCGGCATCCGGCATCGTCCTCGGCGCCAACCAGTACGGCAAGGCCGAGGTGCGAGTCGTCAAGGTCACGCGCGACACCGCCCGGCACGAGATCGACGACCTCAACGTGACCTCGCAGCTGCGCGGCGACTTCTCCGCCGCGCACCTCGCCGGCGACAACGCGCACGTCGTGCCCACCGACACGCAGAAGAACACGATCTTCGCGTTCGCGCGCGACGGCATCGGGTCGCCCGAGGCGTTCCTGCTGCGCCTCGCCGACCACTTCACGGGCTCGTTCGACTGGGTGACCGGAGGGCGGTGGGAGGCCGAGAAGTTCGCGTGGCAGCGCATCGTCGCGCACGGCGAACCGCACGACCACTCGTTCGTGCGGTCGGGGCAGGAAGTGCGAACCGCGCTCGTCGTGGTGGAGGGCGCCGGGGGTGGGGTCGGCGGCACTGGAGGCACTGGCGGCGGTGGTGGCGACCGCACCCGGCACGTCCTCGCCGGGCTCAAGGAGCTCACCGTGCTGAAGACCACCGAATCGGGGTTCGAGGGGTACCCGCGCGACCGGTACACGACGCTGCCCGAGACCCGCGACCGCATCCTCGCGACCGACGTGTCAGCCAGGTGGCTGTATCGCGGGGCGGGCGTCGACGCGGGCTTCGACTACGACGCCGCCTACGACAGCGTGCGCGGGCTGCTGCTCGAGACGTTCACCGAGGGGTACTCGGCGGCGCTGCAGACCACGCTCTTCGACATGGGCCGCCGGGTGCTCGAACGGCACGATGAGATCGCCGAGATCCGCCTCTCGATGCCGAACAAGCACCACTTCGTGGTCGACCTCTCGCCGTTCGGGCTCGACAACCCCAACGAGGTGTTCTACGCCGCCGACCGCCCCTACGGTCTCATCGAGGCCGCCGTCGTCCGCGAGGGCGTCGACTCGCCCGCCGCGGCATGGGAGGCGGTCGCGGGCTTCTGCTGACGCGCACGGACCACCCCGCAGTCGAGAGTGCACTCCTCGCCCTCCATCGGGCGTCAGATGCACTCTCGGCGCCACCGCTCGAGCGCCCTCCCATCGAGAGGGCACTCCTCGCCGTTCCCCGGGCGTCGACTGCACTTTCGATGCCCTGCGTCTCCCCGGCCCTTCTGGACATCTGCGGCACCTCGCGTAGAGAGTGCACCCCCCCGCCATTCTTCAGGCCTGAAGTGCACTCTCGGCCCACCCGATGCAATCTCGACTGCGGCACACCAAGCCTCGACCCCTCCTCAACACCCCCGACTTCGAACGAGTCGTTCACGGGCCCGCGCGATTCCGTGTTTGACCGAGACATACCGGCCACCCTTGAGTGATGGTCGCCCGACATCCACTCCCGCTCGACTTCTCGCTTGGGCCATTCACGCGGCACGCGGGTCTCGCGCGGGGGTTGAGTGACAAGCGGCTCCGGGGCTCCGACCTCATGATTCCGGTGCGAGGCGTGAGGCTTCCGCGGGCTGAAGCGTCCTCGATGATGGCGAGATGCGGTGCCCTCACCCTGCATCTACCCCACGACACCTCAGCCTTCAGCCACGCCACCGCTGCGCTGCTCTGGGGGCTGCCGCTTCCATCCCGCCTGCAGACCGCGAGCATTGTGCACGTGATCGTCTGGGGCGGCGTGTACCCGCCCAGGGTTCGCAACGTCGTCGGCCATCGTTCCGCATCGCGGCCGCGCACGCAGCGCAAGGGTGGGCTGCTGCTCGTGAGTCCGGCCGACACGTGGTGTCAGCTGTCAACGCAGCTGACCGAACTCGAGTTGATCCAAGCGGGGGACAGGCTGCTCGGCCGCCCCCATCCGCTTGCCACGATTGCGGAGGTGGACGAAGCGGTCGCACGGTACGGCAAGCGGCGCGGATGTCGCGTGCTCAGAGCTGCGCGCGAACACCTCCGTGCTGGCTCCGAATCGCCGAAAGAGACGCAGTTGCGCCTCAAGGTCGTCGCGGCGGGGTTCCCTGATCACGAGCCGAACGGGGTCATCGTGCTGCGCTCAGGTCGCACGACTCATGGTGATCTCGTCTTCCGCCGCTGGAAGGTGCTGCTCGAGTACGACGGCGATCACCACCGCGAGGATGATTCGCAATGGGAGAAGGATGTCGATCGCCTGAACGAGTTGGCGGCGAACGGGTGGCTCGTGATTCGAGTGAACAAGCACTCCGCATTCGATTCGATCGCACGTCAGCTGAGTGAGGCGCTCGAACTTCGCGGCTGGTCTCGCGCGTAGTCCGTCTTCGGGTCCCGCCCTTGCAAGGCTGCGCTCGCTCCGCGGTTTCGAGAGTGCAGTTGCCGCCGTTGCTGGGGCCGGGGGTGCACTCTCGGGAAGGAGCGGGTGAGCTGGGCCCGCGCCGAGAGTGCAGTTGCCGCCGTTCCAGGGGCCGGGGGTGCACTCTCGGGAAGGAGCGGGTGAGCTGGGCCCGCGCCGAGAGTGCAGTTGGCGCCCTCCTTCGGGCGGGGAGTGCACGTTCGGTGAGTATGGCAGGGCGGCGAGTGCACGTTCGGTGAGTATGGCAGGGCGGGGCGTGCACTCTCGGTGTGAAAGGGAGGTGTGAAGGGGAGGTGTGAAGGGGAGCAGCAGGCGGCGCCCGGGAGCGGCCGCCCACCCCCCGACCCTCGACCGCGGGGCGCTGCCGCGCTAGCGTCGAGGCATGCGCATCCTCCTCGTCGGCGCCGGAGGCGTCGGAGACGCCATCGCCAAGATCGCGGCCCGTCGAAACTTCTACGAGCTGCTCGTGGTGAGCGACTACGACGAGTCCCGTGCGCAACGCACGGTCGACTGGATCAGGGCCAGGCACGGGGATGAGGTCGCGGCCCGGTTCGCCACGGCGCAGATCGACGCGTCGGATCCCGAGGTCGTGACGTCCGTCGCTCGCGAGTACGAGGCGACCCACGTGATGAACGCGGTCGAGCCGAAGTTCGTGCCGGCGATCTTCGCGGGCGCGCTTGCGGCCGGGGCCGACTACCTCGACATGGCGATGAGCCTGAGCGAGCCGCATCCGACCGACCCATATGAGAAGACGGGCGTGAAACTGGGCGACGACCAGTTCGCGCAGACGACCGATTGGGATGCCGCGGGGAGGCTGGCACTCGTCGGCATGGGGGTCGAGCCCGGCCTCTCCGACGTGTTCGCCCGTTTCGCCGCCGACCACCTCTTCAGCGAGATCGACGAGCTCGGGGTGCGCGACGGCGCCAACCTCGTCGTGACCGACGACGAGGGCAATGAGATCTTCGCTCCGTCGTTCTCGATCTGGACGACGATCGAGGAGTGCCTGAACCCGCCGGTGATCTGGGAGGAGGACACCGGCTGGTACACGACGGCGCCGTTCAGCGAGCCCGAGGTGTTCGAGTTCCCCGAGGGCATCGGGCCGGTCGAGTGCGTGAACGTCGAGCACGAAGAGGTGCTGCTCATGCCGCGATGGGTCGACGCGAAGCGCGTGACATTCAAGTACGGCCTCGGCGCCGAGTTCATCAACGTGCTGCAGGTGCTGCACCTGCTCGGGCTCGATTCGACGAGTCCGGTGCGGGTGCGCAGCGAGAACGGGCCGGTCCACGTCGCGCCGCGCGACGTGGTCGCGGCGTCGCTGCCCGACCCGGCCACGATCGGCCCGCGCATGACTGGCAAGACCTGTGCGAGCCTGTGGGTCACGGGCACGGGCACCGACGGCGCCCCGAGGTCGTCGTACCTGTACCACGTCGCCGACAACGAGTGGACGATGCGCGAGTACGACAGCCAGTGCGTCGTGTGGCAGACCGCCCTGAACCCGGTGATCGCGCTCGAACTGCTCGCGACCGGCGTGTGGGAAGGCCGCGGAGTGCTCGGACCCGAGGCGTTCGACGCCGCGCCGTTCCTCGAGCTCATGGCGCGCCCGGTGACCGACGGCGGGTACGGTCAGGCGTGGCGCATCGAGGACCGGGCCGCGTGACCGCCGCTCCGCCACACGTCGTCGCCGCGATCGTTCGCGAGGCGCATGCGGCGGCGGATGTCGCCGATCGGCGCGCCGCCGTCATCACGCGCCCGGCCGTGGGTGATGAGCTCGATGCCGTGCTCGCCCGTTTCACGGTGACGTGGGGCGTGGGCCGCGGCCCCGACCGGTCGATGCTGCAGGCGCTCGACCATGCGGGCAACACGCTGCTCATCGCGATCCCGACGGGGCCGGGTAGCGCACCCGTCCCAGCCCTCGGTGCACTCCTCGGTTTTCTCGGCTGGGGCGACGGCGTGCACCTGCACTCCCACATGAACGCCGTCGACCCGGCCGCGCGCGGCCGAGGCATCGGCCTGGCCCTGAAGTTGCGCCAGCGCGCGATCTGCCTCGAGCACGGCATCGACGAGGTGCGCTGGACCTACGATCCCCTCATCCGCCGCAACGCCCGCATGAACCTGGTGCGCCTCGGCGCCGAGGTCATCGCGTACCACCCCGACTTCTACGGTCGGCTCGACGACGCCATCACGGGCGCCGACCGCAGCGACCGCTTCGAGGTGCGCTGGCGCCTCGACTCGCCGCGCACGACGCGCGCGCTCGCCGGCGAACCGCAGCCCGTCTGGTCGGCGCGCGGCGGCCTCGCGCTCGTCCCCGACTTCGAGGGGCTGCGGTCGGATGACCCGGCCGAGGCCGCGCGCCTGCGCGAGCAGTCCCGTTCGGCTTTCGCCGCCCTGGGCGACCGCGGGCTGGGGCTCCGCGTCGAGCTCGACGCCGCGGGCGACTACGTCTTCACGACCGACGACCCCGACCGGGAGGCCCGATGAGCGAGACGACCCGCATCGACGCGATCGAGCTGCACCGCATCGAGGTGCCGCTCATCCGCCCGTTCGAGACGAGCTTCGGCCGCGAGACGGTGCGCGAGGTGCTCATGGTGCGGGTGCGCACCGATGCGGGCGACGGCTGGGGCGAGTGCGTGGCCGGTCGCGACCCGTTCTACTCGTCGGAGTACGTCGACGGCGCGACATCCGTGATCGAACGCCATCTCGGCCCGGCCCTGCTCGACCGGCTGCGGGTCGAGGGACCGCAGCCGGCGCCTCGCGACCTGATGCCGCGCGGCGCCTCGGTGCCGCTCGCGGCCGCGGTCGCGCCTGCGCTCGCGTTCGTCGCCGGGCACCGCATGGCGAAGGGCGCGCTCGAGGCGGCGGTGCTCGACGCCGAACTGCGTGCGCAGGGACGGTCGATGGGCGCGGCGTTCGGCGCCGAGCGCGACTGGGTCGACTGCGGCGTGTCCGTCGGCATCGCGCCCACCCTCGAGGAGCTGCTCGACGAGGTCACGGGCTACCTCGAGGAGGGGTACCGGCGCATCAAGCTGAAGATCCGGCCCGGATGGGACCTCGTGCCCGTCAGCGCGGTGCGCGAGCTCATGGGGCCCGCCGGAATGCTGCAGGTCGATGCGAACACGGCCTACACGGCCGATGACATCCCGCTGCTCGCCCGCCTCGACGATCTCGACCTGCTCCTCATCGAGCAGCCGTTCGCCGAGGAGGACCTCGCGACGCACGCGCGGCTCGCCGCCGAGTGCGATACGCCCGTGTGCCTCGACGAGTCGATCCTCGGCGTCTCGACGGCGATCGACGCCATCGAGCGCGGCGCCACGTCGATCATCAACATCAAGCCGGGCCGCATGGGCGGCTATCTCGAGGCGCTGCGGGTGCACGACATCTGCGTCGAGCTCGACGTGCCGGCCTGGTGCGGTGGCATGCTCGAGACCGGGGTCGGCCGCGCGGCCAACGTGGCGCTGGCCGCGCTGCCGGGGTTCGTGCTGCCCGGCGACACGTCGGGGTCATCGCGCTACTACGCCGAGGACCTCACCGAGCCGTTCGTGCTCGGCACCGGCGAGCACCACGGCCAGCTGCAGGTTCCGGATGGCCCGGGCACGGGTGTCACCGTGCGGGACGAGCTGATTCGCGAGTGGGCGTCGGCGCAGCCCGTGACGCTCACGCGCTGAACGGCGCCCCCGCCTCGCGACGCAGCTCGACCGCCGCGTGGCCGATCGCCGCAGCCGAGGCCGCGAGTCGCGGATCGTCGTCGATCTCGAACCACGTCGACGAGAGGGCGCACCACGCGACGAGCCAGTCGGCGAGCCGCGCGGCGTCGACGCCGGTCGCGTCGACGACGACGCCGAACTGCCGCTGGAGTCGGCCGGGGGCGAGGGCCCGCTCGTGCGAGGGGTTGCACAGCAGGTTGCAGTAGTCGAACGCGGCCTCGCCGAGGAGGCCCTTCGGGTCGATCGCCAGCCAGCCGCGCTCGCCGAAGTCGAGCACGTTGCCGTGGTGCAGGTCGCCGTGCAGCACCACGGCCTCGCGCGGGTCGTCGAGCAGCCTCGCGGCGGTGTCGGCACCGCGCCGATGGAACGCGCCGAGCTCGTCGGCGTTCGAGAACAGGTGCCGGAACCAGGTCGGCAGGCCGATGAGCTCGGGCGGGTCGTCGGCCGCCTGCACCAGCGCGGATGCACCGTGGATGACTTCGGCCGCGGCGCAGACGATGCGCGTGGCCTCGTCGTCGTGGCCTGCCTCGACCATGCGCACGAGGTCGCGACCGCCGGTGGCTCGTTCGAGCAGCACCGCCGCACCGTCGCGCTCGAGCACCCGGGCGGCGCCGCGCCCGTCGAGCGCGACGAGCAGGTCGGCACCGCGTGCCTCTTCGTCGGTCTGCGCGAGCTTGAGCATCGCCGGCTCGCCGAACTCGGTGCGCACCGGGATGAGGGTGCTCGACGACGTGGTGACCGGATCGGCGTCGGGGCGCAGGCGCCAGCGCCGCACCCAGGCGGCCTCCGCGGCATGACCGGGATTGACCGGACCCAGGTCGCTCACGAGCGGTTCCACTCCTTGCCGGCCCACGGGTCGTAGTCGATTTCGAGCGGCTCCTGCGCGGGGCGCTGCGCCTCGGGGACGTGCTGCAGGTTCACGCGGATGCGGTACCACAGCGACGAACTGCCGCGCATGCCGTCGACGAGCACGTCGGCAGGCTGCAGCAGCGCGACCACGTCGGGGTGCCGGGCCTTCCAACGCTCGAGCCCTTCGAGCGCCTCGGGCTTCGTCTTGGCCCGGGCGATCTCGATGAGCGGCATGGTCGATTGGCGCCGGCCCGTGCCCCCTGCCGCACCCGACGCCCGCGGCGGCTTCTCGGCAGGTCCGAGCTGCTCGGCGAGCGCCAGCAACCCGTCGAGCCTGCCGACCGCCTCGTCGATCCCCGCGGCGGGGTCGCCGCGCTCGGCGAACCGCTCGAGCACTGTCGCGACGGTGAAGCGCTCGGGGCGGCTGTCCCGCACCTCGCCCCAGTCGAGGGGCGTCGAGACGCGCGCGTCGGGCAACGGCCGGATCGAGTACGCCGACGCGACCGTGCGGTCCTTCGCATTCTGGTTGAAGTCGACGAACACGCTCTCGCCGCGCTCCTCCTTCCACCAGCGCGCCGTCGCGAGGCCGGGCGCTCGCAGCTCGACCTCACGGGCGAGCGTCTCGGCCGCGTGTCGCACCTGGCGGAAGTCCCAGCTCGGCTCGATGCGCGCATAGATATGGATGCCTCGTGAACCCGACGTCTTGGGCCAGCCCACGAGCCCGTGGTCGGTGAGCACCTCGCGCGCGACCATGGCGACGTCGACGATCTGGCTCCAGTCGACCCCGGGCATGGGGTCGAGGTCGACGCGCAGCTCATCGGGATGCTCGAGATCGTCGGCGCGCACCGGGTGCGGATTGAGGTCGAGGCAGCCGAGGTTCACGACCCAGGCGAGGGCCGCGGCATCCGTCACGACGACCTCTTCGGCCGAATTGCCCGACGCGTAGTGCAGCGTCGCCGTCTCGATCCATTCGGGGCGTTTCTCGGGTGCCCGCTTCTGGAAGAACGCCTCCTGCGAGATGCCCTTCACGAAGCGCTTGAGCACCATCGGCCGGCGGTCGACGCCCCGCAGGGCGCCATCGGCGACTGCCAGGTAGTACTGCACGAGGTCGAGCTTGGTGAGCCCGGGCTCGGGGAACACCACCTTGTCGGGGTTCGAGATGCGCACCTCGCGGCCGCCGATCTCGAGCACGCGGGCGTCGCCGTTCGCGGTACTCATGTCTTCACCTCGGGTTGCGTTCGCGCACGTGGTCGGGCCATCAGGAACCGCATGCTGAGGCCTGCGACCACCGAGCCGAGGCCGCCGGCGAGGAGATCGCCGAGCGTGTCGGCGTATCCGACCAGGATGTCGTCGTCGATGAACGCGCGGCCGAACCACTCGAAGAGCTCCCAGATCACCCCCATCGTCAGTCCGAGCGCGGTGGTCGCCACGGTCGCGGACAGCATCGGGTGCGGCAGTGTCGCGGGGTCGGCGAGCACGCCGAGCCGCACGAGCACGACGAAGGCCAGCGCCGCGAGGAGCCCGTTGGTGAGGAAGTGCATCGGCACATCCCACCAGCGGGTCGTGTGATAGACGCCCAGCACGCTGCTCCAGGTCGAGAACAGCACGGCGATGCCGAACGCGATGTCGAAGCCGGCCCGCAGGTGCAGCAGTCGCGGGATGAGCATCACGGCGAGGACGGCGAGGAAGCTGAGGCCCGAGAGCGGACCCCAACCGATGGCGGCGACCACGATGCTCAGCACGGCGAGCAGGCGCAGCACGTCGGCGATCACCTCGGCGGGACCGTCTGGAGCACGCAGCGCCGTGCGCATCATGGCAGCACTCTAGACCCGTCCACCGTCGCGGAGCCTGCACGCAGCACCGTCTGCACCGGTTCGTGGTCGGAGGCCGCCCTGCCGTCGAACCTCGTCGTGTTGATGCCGGTGCGGGTCACCTCGACGGCGCCGCCGACGAGGATGTGGTCGATGCGCCGCCCGCCGGGTCGACGGCCCCGGTAGTTCGAGAAGGTGCCGAACGGCGGCGTGACCCGTTCTGCGGCAGCCTCCCATGCATCGTGCAGTGTGCCGCCGGCGATGAGTGTCTGGTACACGGGCGACGACTCATCGGCGTTGAAGTCGCCCATGACGACGATCGCCGCGTCGGGCTCGGCGGTCGTGGCGGCCCGCGCAAGGCGCACGATCATGTGCGCCGAGTGCAGCCGCGAGCGCCGCGACAGATGGTCGAGATGGGTGTTGAAGACGAACAGGCGGGTGCCCGTCTCGACGTCGGTGAACTCGGCGGAAACCAGGATCCGCCGCGTCACGTTGCCCCAAGATCGCGATCCGTGGTGGTCGGGTGTCGACGAGAGCGCACGCTGACGCCACCCGGTGAGGTCGAGGCGCTCGGCGTCGTAGTAGATCGGGCACTTCTCGCCGCGCCCCGAGGGGTCTCGGCCGTCGCCGACCCAGCGATATCGAGAGCCGAGGGCCTCGGCGACGAAGTCGGCCTGATCGGCGAGGGCCTCCTGCGCACCGACGATCGTGGGCTGCTCGGCGGCGAGGATCCGCTCGACCAGGACCTTTCGCGTCGCCCACCGGTCGGGGCTGCCCGGTCGATTTCCCGACACACGTCGACGGATGTTGTACGTCATCACGTGCACCTCGGGCGCGGTCACCCCTCCGATGAGGGCGGCATCCGTCATCTGTTCAGCGTACGCGCGGAAGCCGCACGGTAGCGTGGTGCCACCTGCCCCGAACGAGAGGACCCCGATGCGGCGCATCCTCGGCCTGCGCATCGTGCGCTGGGAGCTGAAGCTGCTCTACGTCGCCGTGGCCTACGGCATCGGGTACCCGATCCGCGCACTGCTCTTCGCGGCGGGTGCGGCGCCGTTCGTGCCCGGCCTCGTCGACGCGACCGTGACGATCGGCGCGTTCGTGCTCGGGGCGCGGTGGTTCCGTGGCGCCGGTGAGGCGGTCGCGCCGCCCCGGCCGTGGTGGCGCATGACCGCGTGGCCGACGCTGAGCAAGAACCTGGGCATCCTGTTCGCGTTCATGGCGGTGTCGTTCGTATTCCTCGCGGTGCGGGCCGTCGGGGCCGTCGAGATGTTCTCGGTCGTCGACTCGATCATCGGCGCACTGCAGTTCGCGGTACTCGCGTTCCTGTACCTGAACTCGGCGGTGCGACTGACCCGAGGGGGCTTCGCGAAGCCCGAGCGGCTACGGCCGCCGCCTCGACTGCGGCTCTGATCACACACGCTGACGGGCGGGCACCGCTCAGCCGGCGTGCGGCGCCCCGCGGACCTGCGCGTTCTCGATCGCGAGGTGCTCGAGTCGGTCGACCGCCAGTGGTGCGCCGCCCTCTCGGCGCATGGCTTCGGCGAACGCGGATGCCGCAGGGCCGAGCGCGCGCGCCCGTTCGACGGCCCCGTGCAGCGCCCGCGGCGAGAGCTTGCGCTTGGGCAGCAGCACCCCCACCCCTGCCGTCTCGGCGCGGCGGGCGACCTCGGATTGGTCGCGACCCCACGGAACGACGACGACGGGAACGCCCGCGCTGAGCGCCTTCTGCGTCGCGCCCATGCCGCCGTGGGTGACGGCGACCGCGGCCGCCCCGAGCAACGGCGTGTGCGGCAGGAATCTCTCGACCTGGGCATTCGCGGGCGCATCGTCGGGGACGGCTCCGGCAGGAACCGTCGCGACGACCTCGTACTCGTCGCCCGCGAGTCCCGCGAGCGCCGCAGCGACCAGCGCGCCGTCGTCTTGGTATTCGGACGATGTCGTGACGAGTACGAGCGGGCGTCGAACTGCGGCGAGCCATTCCGGCCGGTCCGCAGGCGGCTCCCACAGGATCGGGCCTGTGAGGCAGAACGAGTCGGGCCAGGCTTCGCGTGGGTATTCGAATGTCGTCGACGTCAGGTACAGGGTGAGCGGTGCGCGCGTGTACAGGTCGGTTGCATCGTGCACCGGCCGCAGGCCGAGCCCGCGGCGGATCTCGTTGAGCGGAGGGAGCAGCACGCGCTCGAAGCCGCCGAGGATCGCCGGCCGCAGCATCCGATCGCGCATTCGCCCCAACCAGCCGCGCGCGGGAGGGAACCCCGGACCGAACGGCGGGATCTCGTCGGCCGGCAGGGGTGTGGGAAAGTGCTGCAGCAGCGCCCACGGACCTCCCCACGCCTCGGCGGCAGCGACGGCCCCAGCTGCGTTGCCGTCGATCAGGAGCACGTCGGGCGACTCGGTCTCGATCGCCTGCTGCAGGTCGTCGACCTCGAATACCGCTCGTGCCGACATGGTGCGGATCGAGCGCCTGATGGCCCCGACCGACGATCGCGCGAGGTAGTCGTCGAACTCGATGCCCTCGATGCGCGGATCGATCGGCTCGGCGGTGAAGCCCAGCTGCTGCAGGTGCCCGACCTCCGCGCCGAGCGTCCGCACGGTGACGGCGTGACCACGGCGGCGCAATTCGAGGAGGATCGGCACGGTGGGGTACAGATGCCCGCGAGCGGGCGTGGTGTAGGCGAGGACCTTCATGGCAGTACTCCCTTCACGAGTTCGGTCAGAGCCTGCTGGGTGCGGTCGCGGGACAGCCCCGCCTGCCGGCGTAGCAGGTACCAGGTGTAGACGTCGCACGTCGCAGTCAGTTGCGCATGCAGCAGTTCGCGGCCTGGGTTCGACATCTCGTCGAGCCATGGTGCGAAGACGCGGGTGACCCAGTCGAGGTGGACGCGCTTGCCGATCGTCGTCGTCTCTGCGATCGGGGGGACGCGCTCCTCTTGGCGCAGCAGGAGCATGGCGAGATCTCCGACCTGCTCGTAGTGCTCGATGAGGTTCGCGATCGCACCCGCGACGTCGCCGGCCGGCGCCTCCGCGCGTTGGGCGGTCACCGACGCGACCGTCGACTCGGTGAGCGTGCGTGCCAGGCCTTCTTTCGAGCCGAACCTGCGCATGACGGTCTGCACGGTCACCCCCGCATCCGCTGCGATCGCGTCGAGGGTGACGTCGTCGTAGTAGTCGGTGGAGAACCGTGCGAGGGCAGCCTTGAGGATCCGCTCGCCGGTCGCCCGCACGGAGTGCGCGCGGGTCGACATCGTGTACGAGCGAGTTTTCATGTTAATCAGCTTGACATGAAAATCCCGGATGGGGAAGTGGTGTCCGTCGATAGGATCGTGCCCATGGCCGATGACGCGGTGAAGCAGGCACAGGAGGCGGCCGCCGCTGCGGCCGAAGCGGCGAAGGCGCTGCAGGCGCAGGCCGAAGCCGCCATCAAGGCGGCCGAAGAGGCGGCAGCGCTCGCGAAGGCGGCGGCCGAACAGGCAGAGCAGAGCGAACCGGCAGCGGATGTCCCTGCCGAGGCCGAGCCCGAGCAGCCCGAGCCGGCGAAGCCCGAGCCGGCGAAGCAGGCCGCGTCCGCGACATCCGGCGGCCCGCTCGACGCCGAGCACGTCGACGCGATCCGTGCGGGCTACGCCTTCGAGGGGCCCGCGCTCGAGATGGGCGCGCTCGTCAACGGCGAGGCGATGCCCGATGTGCCGGTGCGCATCCCCATCGCGATGACCAACCGCCACGGGCTCGTCGCGGGTGCGACCGGCACCGGCAAGACCCGCACCCTGCAGGTGCTCGCCGAGCAGCTCTCGGCCGCCGGGGTCGCGGTGTTCGCCGCCGACATCAAGGGCGACCTGTCGGGCGTCGCGACCCCGGGCGGGGGCAACGAGAAGCTGCTGAAGCGCACCGAGGGCATCGGCCAGCAGTGGGCGGCCGCGAGCTTCCCCACCGAGTACTTCTCCCTCGGCGGCGTCGGCCGCGGCGTGCCGATCCGGGCGACGATCTCGGGCTTCGGCCCGCTGCTGCTGAGCAAGGTGCTCGGCCTCAACGACACGCAGGAGTCGAGCCTCGGGCTCGTCTTCCACTACGCCAACAAGAACAACCTCGCGCTGCTCGACCTCGAAGACCTCCGGGCCGTGCTCGCCTACCTCGTGAGCGACCAGGGCAAGGGCGAACTCGAGGGCCTCGGCGGCCTCTCCAAGGCGACCGTCGGGGTCATCCTTCGCGAGCTCATCACCTTCGCCGACCAGGGCGCCGACGTGTTCTTCGGCGAGCCCGAGATCGACACGGCCGAGTTCCTTCGCACCGCACCCGACGGCCGCGGCATCATCAGCCTGCTCGAGGTGCCGGGCGTCGCCGACAAGCCGGCGCTCTACTCGACGTTCCTCATGTGGCTGCTCGCCGACCTGTTCACCGACCTGCCCGAGGTCGGCGACCTCGACAAGCCCAAGCTCGTCTTCTTCTTCGACGAGGCGCACCTGCTGTTCAAGGACGCCTCGAAGGAGTTCCTCGCGCAGATCACCCAGACCGTGCGCCTCATCCGCTCGAAAGGCGTCGGCGTGTTCTTCGTCACGCAAACGCCGAAGGACGTGCCCGGCGACGTACTCGCCCAGCTCGGCTCGCGCGTGCAGCACCAGTTGCGGGCGTTCACCCCCGACGATGCGAAGGCGCTTCGCGCCACCGTGTCGACCTACCCGAAGTCGGGCTACGACCTCGAAGAGACGCTCACCGTGCTCGGCACCGGCGAGGCGATCGTCACCGTCATGAACGAGAAGGGCGCGCCGTCGCCAGTGGCCTGGACGCGCCTGCGCGCCCCGCAGGCGTCGATGTCGCCGTCGCCCGACGCGTCGATCGACGCCACGGTCGCCGCGTCGCCGCTGTTGGCGAAGTACGGCACGGGGCTCGACCGCGAGTCGGCGCACGAGATCCTGACGAAGAAGCTGGCGGATGCCGCTGCCAAGGTCGACGCCGAAGCCGCGGCCGCCGCCAAGGCCGAGGCCGACGCCGAGTACGCGAAGATGCAGGCGAAGATCCAGGCCGATGCGGCGAAGGCCGACAAGAAGGCCCAGGCCGAGTACGACCGGCTCATGAAGCAGACGTCGAGCTCGTCGCGAAGCCGGTCGCGGAAGTCGCCCGAGAAGTCGGCGCTCGAAGAGGTGCTCGGCTCCCGCACCACGCAGACCATCCTCAAGCAGGTCATCACGGGCATCTTCGGCATGGCCAAGCGCAAGTAGGCCCACACACGCTCGTGCCCGAGATCCGCCCCTACCGACCCGCCGACCGCGAGGCTGTCGCCCGCATCTGCCTGCTCACCGCAGCCGGCGGCGGCGACGCGACGGGCGTGTACTCCGACGACACCCTCATGCCCGAGGTCTACGCGCTGCCCTACGTCGAATACGCGCCCGAGCTCGCGTTCGTCGTCGCCGACGCCGACCGGGTGCTCGGCTACGTGATCGCCGTGGCCGACACCGCCGCCTTCATCGAGTGGTGGAAGCGCGAGTGGACCCCGGGGTTCGCCGCGAGGCATCCGTCGGCCGGATCGCCGACCCGACACGACCCGTCGTTCACCGAGGCCGACCTCATCGCGGCCGGCCTCGATCCCGAACGCATGCGCATCGCCGAGCTCGCCGACTATCCGGCCCACCTGCACATCGACCTGCTGCCCGAGTTGCAGGGGATGGGGTTCGGGCGCCGCCTCATCGACGCGCTGCGGGGCGCGCTCGCCGCGCGTGGTGTCGCCGCCGTTCACCTCGGCATGGACGCGGCGAACACCGGCGCGCGGGCGTTCTACGACCGGCTCGGCTTCCACGAGCTGCCGTCGAGCACACTGAACGCGCCGCTGCTCGGAATCGCGACGAGCTGACGCGGGAGCCGCGCATTCGGCTCGGCGAATGAGCGCCCCGGGTTCAACCGAGGATGGGGACCACGGCGGCGCAGAAGTCGTCGCTCCGCCCCGTCGAGCCCTTCACCAGACCGAGGTCCGCGAGGAACACGTCATCGGACGGGTCGTCGACGGTGCCATTGTGGTCGATCAGGACCTCGAACCGCACCTGACCCGGGTTGCGGGCGATCGCCTTACCGTCAGGGCCGAAGGTCGTGGCGTTGCCCGTGACGAGGACCAGGATCGTCAGCGTGCCGTCGCCATTGTCGGTGATCTTGAGGTCTTTCTCGACGATGTTCACCTTCTCGGTCACGAAATCGCCTTCGGCGTTGCTGTATCGCGCCTCGGACGAGGCAACCAGATGGAAGTAGGGAGCGGTGCCGGGTTTGCGGGCGTTGAACAGGATCTTCCCCTCGGCCGTCGCCTCCCGGTCGATGGTGAGACCGGGCACGTCGCAGAAGTCATCGATCGATTCGAAGAACTCCTCGGAGAAGGAGCTGTGTTCGAGTGGCTTGGCCGTGGCCGGGGCCGCGAGCAGCGCCGTCGCGGCGAGGCCGACCGCGATTCCGGTGGCGAGAAGTCGGCGCGCGCCGGAGTGCCGGGTGGATGCAGACATGGTTCCCTCGTTCCGTCAGGCGACAGTGCCCGGGCCCGCAGTGCCGCGCTCGAATCATCCCGCGACGCAGCGGCGGCGGCGACCCCTGTTCGGGGGGTGTTTCGCGGCGGATGGGGGTCAACGGATGCTGGTCGCAGTCGCAGCGCGCGAGAGGCTAGGCGCTCAGCGTGCGCCGTTCGAACCAATACAGCAGCTTCGGGTCGCTCGCCCGCAGCTCGGCGAGCGTCACCGGCTCGGTGCGAATCGACTCGTCGGCGCCGAGGGTCGCGGCGACCAGGTCCATCGAGCGCTGGTCCCAGAACTTGCCGCGCATGCGGAACCGCCCACGTCCGCCGCGGCAGACGACGAAGAGCTCCCGCGTGGTCTCGAGGCTGTTCGCGCGATACAGCGGCAGGCGCAGCACCTCGTCGATGTCGCGCGCGGCGACCGTGGTCGTGGCCCCGAAGAAACCCCGCTCGACGATGCCGTAGCGGCTGATCGACACCTGCGTTCGCCGGTACGCGATCCACGCCGCAAGGCTGAGTGCGGCGATGACAGCAGCGGTCCACGCCACGATCGGCCAGGCGCCGCTCGGGTCGAGCATCCACAGCTCGGCCGCGAGCAACGGCAATGCGAGTGCGGCGACCGGGAGCCCGACGCTCCAGCCGAGGGAACGGCGAGGCCTCAGGGTGATCACCCTGAGGCCCTCGCCCCTTACTGCCGTTGCTCGAGCGGAGGAGCCCCCTGCATCCCCACTCCGTGTTTCCACCCCTGCAACCGACATCCCTCATATCATCCGTCGGGCCGCGAACGGCCGCTATTCGGCATTAATGAGGACACGGGTGCCGAGTTGGCCGACGTGGAGACGTTCTCGGTCGCCGCGACTGAGGAAAAGAGGCGGCATGCCCCCGTGGTCCGGGGGCTCGGTGCAATTCTCCTGAGCAGGGCGCCCGCTGAGGGGGTTGAACGGATGGGTGGAGGAAGCTGATGCCGGCGTCGTGGGGTCTACGAAACGCCTTCGTCTTCGTCGACACCCCGGGCCCTCACGACCCGGCTCAGGACAGCATAGGTGCAACCCTGAGTGAAGAGCCATTCGGGCGAGTGGGCGCACCTGCCGTCGTGATGAAAATGGCGGAGGATGGGGGATTCGAACCCCGTGAGTGGGCGCTGCGCGCTCACCCGGCGGGTGTTCCTTGGCGGAGGATGGGGGATTCGAACCCCGTGAGTGGGCGCTGCGCGCTGACCCGGCGGGTGTTGCTTGGCGGAGGATGGGGGATTCGAACCCCCGAGGGCTTTCACCCAACACGCTTTCCAAGCGTGCGCCATAGGCCACTAGGCGAATCCTCCGTGGGCGCGAGCATGCGAACACGCGCGCGACCTCATGAAATGCTACCCGACTTCCGGCGGCGTTCAGTTCACGGGCGAGCGGATGCCTCGTGCCGCGACATCCGCTCGGTGTCTCAGTTGCAGCGGGGAGCAGGTAGAATGGACGACGGCTCCCCGCGTGGCGCCATCCAGGCCAACTCCCCCAGGGCGGAAACGCAGCAAGGGTAACCGGGCTCTGGCGGGTGCGCGGGGGGTCTTTTTCGTGCCCGGGGGTAACCGGGGCTGCGTTCATGGGCGAGGTGCGCGGGGGTCTTTTCGTGCCCAGGGGTAACCGGGGCTGCGTTCATGGGCGAGGTGCGCGGGGGGTCTTTTCGTGCCCGGCGTTGGGTCTCGCCCGTGAGCGGGCGCGCCCCATATGCTTCGAGCACCGATGTGATGGGGGAGATCATGGTTGATGCAGGGCTCGTGAAGCTGGCGGCAGACGCGTACGTGTACGGGTTCCCGATCGTGTTCGATCTCGACCAGGTGCGACGGTTCGTCACCACGGGTGTCGGGTCGAATCCGGCCGCGCCGTTCAACACGTTCGGGCACGCCCGCGAGCTTGCCACGCCCGACGACACGTTCGTGTCGATCAACAACGACACCGTGTACTCGATGGCTCAGGTCGACCTGAGCGTCGGGCCGGTGCTGCTGAGCGTCCCCGATACCGCCGGGCGCTACTACGTACTGCAGTTCGTCGACGCGTGGACGGACAACTTCGCCTATGTCGGCAAGCGCGCCACCGGCACGGGCGCGCGCGACTTCCTGCTGCTTCCGCCCGACTGGGAGGGCGACGGCGTGGGGGATGCCACGGCGGTCCGCTTCCCGACCCGCATCGCGTCGATCGTGGGGCGATGGGCCTGCGACGGCGTCGACGACCTGCCCGCCGTGCACGCCATGCAGGACGCGTTGACGCTCACGCCGCTGCGGCGCTCGCTCATGCCGCCGACCGGGTTGCCCGACCTCACGACCGGGCTGAGTGACGCGCTCGAGTTCTACGAGAAGCTGCGGCTGTACTCGCGGGAGTTCCCGCCGGCGCCTCGCGACGAGCCGCTGCAGGCATCGTTCGCGCCTCTCGGCCTCACTGGGGAGGCATCGCTCGCCGACGCCGACCACGAGACGAAGGCGGTGCTCGAGGCGGGATTCATCGAGGGCAAGGCGACCCTCGAGAACAGCCTCCATTCGGGCAGCAGCCCCGTGGTGAACGGCTGGAACCTCACGTATCACGTGTTCGACTACAACCTCGACTACTTCGAGGTCGGCACCATCGACGCACCGGAGTGGAAGCTCGCCGATCCGGAGGTGCGCATCGGCGAGCGAGCGGCCGCAGCCCTCGCGGGCCTGTGGGGCAACCACGGCTACGAGGCCGCATACGCGATGATCTACCTCGACTCCGATGGTGAGCAGCTCGATGGCGCCAACGAGTACACGTTGCGGCTGCGCCCGACCCCGCCGGTCGGGGCGTTCTGGTCGCTCACCATGTACTCGATCCCCGACTTCTTCCTCGTCGCGAACGACATCCGCCGGTACTCGATCGGCGACCGCACCCCCGGAATCGTCTTCGACGACGACGGCGGGCTCACGATCACGATGAGCAACGCAAGGCCGAGCGACGCGAACGCGGTTGCGAATTGGCTCCCAGCGCCGAACGCGCCCTTCCGCCCGATCCTGCGCATGTACGCCCCTGAGGCCGCCGTGTTCGACGGCTCGTACGAGCTGCCAGCGATCGAACGATCCAGCCCCGAGTCGAGTGCCGCCCAATAGGCTGGGGGAGTGGCGCACCGCATCTACATCTGCTCGGCCGAAGGCAACACCGGCAAGTCGACGGTCGCCCTCGGAACCCTCGACACCCTGACCCGCCGGGCCACTCGCGTGGGCGTGTTCCGGCCTGTGGCGCGCTCGATCGATGAGCGCGACTACGTGCTCGAATTGCTGCTCGCCCACGACGCGGTGGTCGAGCTGTCGTACGACGAGGCGATCGGCGTCGGCTACGACGACGTGCACGCCGACCCCGATGCCGCCCTCGCCACGATCGTGCGCCGGTTCAAGGCCGTCGAAGATCGCTGCGATGCGGTCGTCATCCTCGGCTCCGACTTCACCGACGTCGGCAGCCCGACCGAGCTCGCCTACAACGCCCGGATCGCGGCGAACCTGGGGGCGCCCGTGCTGCTCGTGCTCGGGGGCCGAGTCGGCGAGGGCACGGTTCTGGGCCACACCGAGCGACTCGGGCACAGCGATGCGCGCACTTCCGGCGACCTCGCGCAGCTCACCGAACTCGCCGCCGAAGAACTCGAGCGCGAACACGCGAGCGTGCTCGGCATCGTCGTCAACCGGGCCGACCCCGAACGCCTCGATGAGATCGTCGAGGCGGTGCGTGTGGCGGCGCGATGGGATGGTGGAGGCGGCGTCGCCGTCTGGGCGATCCCCGAGGACCCGTTCCTCGTCGCTCCCTCGATGCGCACGATCATGCAGGCCGTCGACGGCGAGCTGTACGCGGGCGATCCCGACCTTCTCGATCGCGAGGCGCTCGGCGTGGTGATCGCGGCGATGTCGATGGAGAACGTGCTGCCGCGGCTCATCGAGGGCTCGGTCGTGATCGTGCCGGGCGATCGCAGCGAGGTGCTGCTCGGCGTGCTCACAGCGCACACGTCGGCGACGTTCCCGTCGATCTCGGGCATCGTGCTGAACGGCGGATTCCCGCTCTCCGAGCACATCGAGCGACTCATCGAGGGCCTCAAGGCGGGCCTGCCGATCATCAAGACCTCGCTCGGCACCTACGACACGGCGCTCGCGATCAGGAACACCCGCGGGCGCCTCGCCGCCGAATCGCAGCGCAAGCGCGACACCGCGCTCTCGCTGTTCGAGCAGCACGTCGACGGCGCCGCACTGCTCGACCGGCTCGAGATCGCACGGCCCGAAGTCGTCACGCCGCTCATGTTCGAGTACGACCTGCTCGAGCGCGCGCGACGCGTGCGCAAGCACATCGTGCTGCCCGAGGGATACGATGACCGCATCCTGCGTGCCGCGGCCACGCTGCTCGCGCGCGACGTCGCCGACCTCACGATCCTCGGCGAGGAGATCGAGATCCGCGCCAGGGCGATCGGGCTCGGCCTCGACATCTCGCGGGCGACCGTGCTCTCGAACCACGACCACGTGCTCGTCTACCGCCTCGCCGACGAGTACCAGCGTCGCCGTGCGCACAAGGGCGTCACGCTCGAGCAGGCGCGCGACACCGTTCAAGACGTGTCGTACTTCGGCACCATGATGGTCGCCATGGGACTCGCCGACGGCATGGTGTCGGGAGCCGCGCACACCACGGCGCACACCATCCGTCCGGCGTTCGAGGTCATCAAGACGGCGCCCGAGGTCGACGTGGTGTCGAGCGTGTTCCTCATGGCACTCGCCGACCGGGTGCTCGTCTACGGCGACTGCGCAGTGGTGCCCGATCCCACGGCCGAGCAGCTCGCCGACATCGCGGTCTCATCGGCGGCGACGGCGTCGCAGTTCGGCATCGAGCCGCGCGTGGCGATGCTGTCGTACTCGACGGGCGAGTCGGGATTCGGCGCCGACGTCGACAAGGTGCGGCGGGCGACGTCGCTCGTGCGAGAGCGGGCTCCCGAGCTCGCGGTCGAGGGCCCGATCCAGTACGACGCCGCCGCCGACGCCGCGGTCGCGCGCACGAAACTGCCCGAGTCCGACGTGGCCGGGCGAGCGACCGTGTTCATATTCCCCGATCTGAATACAGGCAACAACACGTACAAGGCGGTGCAGCGCTCGGCGGGCGCGGTCGCCATCGGCCCGGTGCTGCAGGGGTTGCGCAAGCCCATCAACGACCTCTCGCGCGGCGCGACCGTTCAAGACATCGTCAACACCGTGGCGATCACCGCGATCCAGGCGGCCGATGCCCCGTGAGCGACATCCTCGTCGTCAATTCGGGTTCTTCGTCGCTGAAGTACCAGCTCATCGAGATGGCGACCGAGCGCACGCTCGCATCGGGGCTCATCGAGCGCATCGGCGAAGGTGCAGGGCGGGCGGTGCACACGATCCCGTGGGACGAGGTGCCGTCGGTCGACCGCGCCGACGCACCCTCGACCACCGAGCGCGAGCTTCCGATTCCCGATCACGTCGCTGCGTTCAGGGTCATGCTCGACGCATTCGAGGCGCACGGACCGTCGCTCGCCGAGCACCGGCCGGTCGCCGTCGGCCATCGGGTTGTGCACGGCGGCAAGCGGTTCTTCGAGCCGACCGTCGTGACCGAGCTCGTGAAGATCAACATCGCCGATCTCGCCGAGCTCGCGCCGCTGCACAACCCGGCGAACCTGCAGGGCATCGAGGCGGCCGAGCACGTGTTCCCCGACGTGCCGCACGTCGTGGTGTTCGACACGGCGTTCCACCAGACGCTGCCGCCGGCCGCGTACAGCTACGCGATCGACGCCGACGTCGCCGAGCAGTACCGGGTGCGGCGTTACGGTTTCCACGGCACCTCGCACAAGTACGTCTCCGAGCAGGCGGCGCTGCTCGTCGGGCGACCGCTCGGCGAGCTGCGCCAGTTGGTGCTGCACCTCGGCAATGGCGCGTCGATCACGGCGATCGACGGCGGCCGGTCGGTCGAGACCTCGATGGGGATGACCCCGCTCGAGGGCCTCGTCATGGGCACGCGTTCGGGCGACATCGACCCCGCTGTGCTCGTGCACCTGCACCGTCGGGCCGGGTACGACTTCGACGCGCTCGACACGCTGCTCAACAAGCGCAGCGGCCTGCTCGGGCTCGCGGGGACCAACGATGTGCGCGACGTGCTCGAGAGCCGCGCCGCAGGAGACCCGGCGGCGACCCTCGCCTTCGATGTGTACGTGCATCGGCTCAAGGCGTACGTCGGGGCGTACTTCGCCCAGCTCGGCGGCGTCGACGTGATCTCGTTCACCGCGGGTGTGGGCGAGAATGCCGCGCCCGTGCGCGCCGCGGCGCTCGCCGGACTCGAGCGCCTCGGCATCGAGCTCGACGCGTCGCGGAATGAGGTTCGCTCGCGTGAGGCGCGGGTGATCTCGACCGACGCCTCCGAGGTCGTCGTGCTCGTCGTGCCCACGAACGAGGAGCTCGAGATCGCCCGTCAGACGCTCGAGGTCGTCGAGGCGTAGGCGCGGCACGGCTCGGCTTCGTTGTCCGAGAGTGCAGTCGTCTTCGTTGTCCGAGAGTGCAGTCGTCGCCCCGGCGTGGGCGGCAGGTGCACTCTCGGGTGTGCGCGTGAGCGGGCTTCCCGGGCCTCGTTGTCCGAGAGTGCAGTCCTCGCCCCGGGGTGGGCGGCAGGTGCACTCTCGGTTTACGGGTGAGCGGGCTTGGGCGCATCCCACAGTGCTCCTTCAGCTCGCCGAAGTTCAGCAAGAGATATTGTGCAAGAACTATTGTGCAAGGACTCTTGTAGAAGTACCATCAGAGCATGAGCGAACCGATCACACCCCGCGAAGGGGGCGACGCACGGTCCGGCGACGCTCACGAGCGCAGGGCCATCGACCTGCACGACGCCGGGCCCATGCGAGCGCTCGCGCACCCGCTGCGACTGCGCATTCTCGGACTGCTGCGCGGCGGCGGCCCGCAGTCGGTCGGCATGCTCGCCGAAGCGACGGGCGTGGCGTCGGGTTCGGTGAGCTACCACCTCTCGACGCTCGCGAAGCACGGGTTCGTCGTGCCGGCGCCCGAGTTCGAGCGCGACGGCCGCGAGCGCTGGTGGCGCGCCGCGCACGAGATGACGAGTTGGCGCACCGAGGAGTTCATCGGCGACCCCGAGCGGCGAGAGGCGGCCGAGGCCATGCGCCGCACCGTGCTCGATTCGTATCACCGCGAGCTGGTCGACGCGCTGAACGCCGAGATCGACCTCGAGCCCGAGTGGGTCGCGGCGTCCGACTCGAGCGACGGCGCTGCGCACCTGACACTCGACGAGTTCCGCGAGCTCAACGCCGACCTCGCCGCGGTGCGCGAGAAGTGGTGGGCCCGCCGCCACGACGCCCGCGAGGGGACGCGCCTCGTGCGCTGGATCACGCACACGTTCCCGAGGAGCGCATCATGACAGGCGCGACAACCGGCGCCGGGACATCCGCTACCGCACTCGATCCCTCGGGTGGTCTCGATACGGGCGCTGCGCGCCCGATTCGACCGACGCAGCCGCAGCGCCGCCGCCTCCCGCTCATCGCGAACCTCACCGCGGCCTTCTTCTCGCTCGGCGGCAATGCGATCGCGCTCGTCGCGATTCCGATCATCGCCCTGACGCAGACCGGCTCCCCGCTCGCGGCGGGTGTGGTCGGCGTGTTCGCCACGGTGCCGCTCGTCATCGGCGGAGCCTTCGGCGGCGTCCTCGTCGACCGCTTCGGCTACCGCACGTCGAGCATCGTCGCCGATGTCGCGAGCGGTCTCACGGTCCTCGCGATCCCCGTGCTGCACGCGACGGTCGGCCTGCCGTTCGGCGTGCTGCTCGCGCTCGTCTTCCTCGGCGGCTTGCTCGACCCTCCTGGCGACACCGCGAAGACCTCGATCACGCCCGACCTCGCGGCGCTCGCCCGCACCCCGATCGCCCGCGCCGCCGGAGCCCAGTCGGCCGTGCAGCGCACCGCGATGATGGTGGGCGCGGGCGCCGCAGGTGCCCTGGTCGCGCTGCTCGGCCCGATGCCGGCGCTCGTCGTCGACGCAGGCGGGTTCCTGGTCTCGGCGCTGCTCGTGCTGTGCTTCGTGCCACGCCGGGTCGAGGCATCCGATTCGCACGAAACCGATGCGCACGAGCCGGGGGATGCCTCGGGCCCCGGCTTCGTCGCCGGCATCAGGTTCGTCGTGACCTCGCCGCTCCTGCGGGCGATCGTGGTGCTCGTGACGCTCACGAACGCGATCGACGCGGCCGGGGTCATGGTGCTGAAGCCGCTCTACGCGACCGAGGTGCTCGGCGATCCGGCGCTGCTGGGATTCATGGTCGGATGCTTCGCAGCGGGCGCCCTCGCCGGGTCGGCGCTGTTCGGGGTCGTAGGCCACCGGTTCTCGGGGCGGGTGATGTTCGCGATGTGCTTCGTGCTGGCGGGCACTGCGCCGTACCTGGCGATGGCGGCGGGCGCGCCGGTGCACGTGCTGCTGCCGGTGCTCGCAGCGTCGGGACTCGCGGCCGGAGCGCTGAACCCGATGATCTCGACGGCGATGTACGGGCTGATCCCGAACGGCATGCGGGCGCGGGTGTTCGGCGCCACGACGGCCGGCGTCGCGGCGACGATGCCGCTCGGGGCGTTCCTCGGCGGGTTCGCCGCCGAGCAGCTGGGGCTGATCCCGACGCTCGTCGCCTGCGGCCTGCTGTACCTCGTGCTCGGCTCGAGCCCGCTCTACCTGCGTTCGTTCGGCGGTCTCGCGGCCGCGCGCGGGGCTGCCGCCACGTCGGTCGAATAGCGGCGCAGCCGCGTATCGAGACCTCGCGTCAGCGCGCGAGGCGCGCGCAGTCGATGCAGAGTGTCGCGGTCGGCCTCGCGTCGAGGCGCCCGACCGTGATGCGCTTGCCGCACCGCGCGCACACGCCGTAGGTGCCGTCCGCGATGCGCGCGAGGGCGCGGTCGATGTCGGCGAGCTCGCCGTTGACGTCCGCGAGCACGGCGGTGCGCTGCGACCATTCCTGCGTCATCGTCGGGCCCTCGGGGTCGTGCTCGTCGTCGGCCGTGGCACCCGCACGGGCGGCGCGCACCTCGGTCATGGCGTCGTCGAACTCGACGAGCCGTTCCTCTGCGTCGGCGCGTTCGGCGAGCAGACGCGCCTGGAACCGCTCGAGCTGTGCCGGAGTCATCATCGTCACCGTCATCACGTCCTTCCGTCCGAGCATCGTACGCCCCGCGGCATCCGCTGGCGTGTCAGACGCGGCAACTACGATTGATGCGTGGTCACCGCCCTGTATCGCCGCTACCGGCCAGAGACGTTCGCCGAGATGATCGGCCAGTCCCAGGTGACGGAGCCGCTGATGACGGCGCTCCGCACCGATCGAGTCAATCACGCGTACCTGTTCAGCGGTCCGCGCGGGTGTGGAAAGACCACGTCGGCGCGCATTCTCGCGCGCTGCCTGAACTGCGTCGAGGGTCCGACCGATGCCCCGTGCGGCGTGTGCCCCAGTTGCGTCGAGCTGTCGCGGGGCGGGGGCGGGGCGCTCGACGTCGTCGAGATCGACGCGGCGAGCCACGGCGGCGTCGACGACGCCCGCGACCTGCGCGAGCGCGCCATCTTCGCCCCGGCGCGCGACCGCTTCAAGATCTTCATCATCGACGAGGCGCACATGGTCACGTCGGGCGGGTTCAACGCGCTGCTCAAGATCGTCGAAGAGCCGCCCGAGCACGTGAAGTTCATCTTCGCGACCACCGAGCCCGACAAAGTGCTCGGCACCATCCGTTCGCGCACGCATCACTACCCGTTCCGGCTCGTGCCGCCGGCGCCCATGCTCGAGTACGTGCAGCAGCTGTGCGCCGAAGAGGGCATCACGGTCGAGCCGGGGGTGCTCGCGCTCGTCGTGCGGGCGGGTGGCGGTTCGCCGCGCGACACGCTGTCGCTGCTCGACCAGCTCATCGCCGGCTCCGAGGGCACGACCATCGACTACGAGCGTGCGGTGGCGCTGCTCGGCTACACCCACGGCGCACTGCTCGACGAGGTCGTCGACGCCATCGGCGCACGCGATGCGGCGGGGGCGTTCGCCGCGGCCGACCGCGTCGTGCAGACGGGGCAAGACCCGCGGCGGTTCGTCGAAGACCTGCTCGAGCGACTGCGCGACCTCATCGTCGTCGCGGCCTCATCGCCCGCGGCGGCTGCGGCAGTGCTGCGCGGGGTGCCCGAAGACGAGCTCGCCCGCATGGCCGTGCAGGCCGGCGCGTTCGGCTCCGCCGAACTGTCGCGCGTGGCAGACCTCGTCAACCAGACCCTCACCGAGATGACCGGGGCCACCTCGCCGCGCCTGCACCTCGAGCTCATGCTCGCCCGAGTGCTCGTGCCGAGCGCCGACGACTCCGAGCGCGGAGCGATCGCGAGGGTCGAGCAGCTCGAGCGGCGCGTCGCGGGGGGCGAGTTCGCCGCCGGGCGAGCTGCAGAGCCCGCGGCGGGTCGAGTGGCCGAGCCGCGCACCGAGGCCCCGGCAGCCCGCGCAGCGTCGGTCGGCGTCGATGCGTCGGCGGCTCAAAGAGCTTCCGAGGCCGACAGGGCCCCGGCCCCGGCCCCGGCGCCACGCGCCGCCCCAGCACCGGCACCTGCTGTTGCGGCCGAGGCGAAGCCGGTCGGCCCGGTGACCCTCCAGCAGATCCGCGATGCGTGGCCCGAGGTGCTCCAGGCGCTGCAGCGCACCAAGCGCACCGCGTGGATGGCCGCACTCTCGGCGCAGGTCCTCGAGTACCGCACCGACGACGACGTGCTCGTGCTCGGCTTCGCGAGCCCGAGCGAGGTGCAGGGCCTGCGCTCGGGCACCGGCACCCAGAACTCCGCCGAGCTCCTGCGCACGGCGATCCACGACGTGCTCGGCGTGACCGTCAAGTTCCTCCCGCGGGTCATCGGCGCGAATGCCGCACCCGGTCCCGGCGCCGACGGTCCCGCCGGGCCGCCGCAGGCGAGCGCGCCCGCCGCCGACGGCGGGTCCGATCGAGTCGGGGCGGCCGCTCCGCAGCCGGCCGACCGACCCGCGCAACAGGCCGCGGCTCCGAAGGCACAGGCTCCCATGTCCACCGCCCCGAGCGCGCCGGCAGGTCCGGTCGACTCGTGGGCGACCGTGGCGATCCCGACCGATCCTGCTGTCGACGCAGCGGCTGAGCCCGATTCGCGTGCACGCGTCACGACCTTGGTCGCCGAGCGTGAAGTCGTGCCGGCCGCGGCCGACGACGCACCGCCGCTCGACGACAGCGCCGCCCCGCCTGAAGACCTCGAGCCGCCGTTCGACCCGGGTCCCGAGCCCGAGGTCGTGGTCGAGGCATCCGCGCCGAAGAGTGCCCCTGCATCGGCGACCAAGGCCGCGCCCTCGAAGTCGCGCCGCGCGCCCTCGGCGCCGGCAGCGACCGACGGCGGCATCCAACGTTACGGCGAGGCGGTCGTGCGCGAGGTGCTCGGGGCGACCTTCATCGAAGAGACCGAGGCCCCGCAGGCCCGCACCGGCTTCGGGGAGCGTGGCTAGCCCGTGTACGAAGGCATCGTCCAAGAGTTGATCGACGAGCTCGGGCGCCTGCCCGGCATCGGGCCGAAGTCGGCGCAGCGCATCGCGTTCCACATCGTGCAGACCGAGCACTTCGACGTCAGCCGGCTCGCCGAGATCCTGGTGCAGATCCGCGACAAAGTGCGGTTCTGCGAGATCTGCGGCAACGTGTCCGAACAGGCGACGTGTTCGATCTGCCGCGACCCGCGGCGCGACCCCGCGCTCATCTGCGTCGTCGAAGAGGCGAAAGACGTCGTCGCGATCGAGCGCACGCGCGAGTTCCGGGGGCTCTACCACGTGCTCGGCGGCGCGATCAGCCCGATCGACGGCATCGGCCCCGACGAGCTTCGCATCCGCCAGCTCATGCAGCGGCTCGCCGACGGCACGGTCACCGAGGTCATCATCGCGACCGACCCGAACCTCGAGGGCGAGGCCACGGCAACCTACCTCAGCCGGCTGCTCACGACCCTCGAGATCAAGGTCACCCGCCTCGCTTCCGGCCTGCCCGTCGGCGGCGACCTCGAGTACGCCGACGAGGTCACCCTCGGGCGCGCGTTCGAGGGTCGCCGCATCGTCGGCTGACGTGCGGTGCGGGGCCCTCGGTGCGCCGAGCTTGACGCACTCGGGCGGCGGCACTAGAACGGGGAGATGGTGAGCGCGGGCGCGAAGTGGGTGGCAGGGTACGTGGCCGCGTGGGAGTCGAACGATCCCAAGCAGATCGGGGCGCTCTTCACCGACGACGCCGTGTACCTGACCGCCCCCGATGCGCAGCCGAGGCGCGGCCGTGAGGCGATCATCGCGGGGTGGCTCGAAGACCTCGACGATCCGGGCACGTGGGCGTTCGACTGGAAGCTGCTCCACGAAGACGAGACGCCCACCGGCAATTTCGTGATCGTGCAAGGACGCACCGAGTACCCGGCCGAGAAGGACTACCTGAACCTCTGGGTCATCCGACTCGACCCCAGCGGCCGTGCCACCGAATACACCGAGTGGTACATGCCCCGCCCGCACTGACCGCCCGTCGAGGGCGCGCGGCGCGCCGCAGGCAGCCCGCGCTACGGGTCATCCGGTCAGCGCAGTACCTCGACGAGCACGATCCACGCGTACAGGATCGCCGTCACGACCGCGAGCACCGAACCCGCGGCGAGGAACGCGAGGCCGGCCGCGACGAGGGCGAGCCCGCCGCCGGCGCCGCCCACGATGAGCAGCACCGCGCCGACGATGAACGAGGCGAGCGGCAGGAGTCCGACCACCGATTTTGCGATGCGCTGCCCGCCGCTCGTTCCCGGCTCGTTGAGGATCGTGCGCATCGCGTGGACTTCGAGCTCGCCGGCGACGAGGGTGGCCGCGAGTACCTCGGCGCCGTAGAGCCAATGCGGCTGGCCGGGCACGAGCCCGAGCGCGGTCGCGACGATCGCGACCACGAGCGTCGCGATCGCGGCGGCGGCCCGCGAGGGGAGCGTGGCCGTCTTCATGATCTCGCCGATGTTCACCGACATCGCCACGATGAGCAGACCGGCGAGCGCGGCGGTGGCGCCGAGCATCGCCACGTTGAACTCGCTCCAGCCTTCGATCGCGTCGGCCATGACCGCACTCTAGCGCTGCACCCGCGGGGAAGCACCCGCCGTGTCGTCAGCCGGACGCACCGACCCCAGGCGTCACATGAAGGGTGCCGCATGCACCCCGCCGTATGATTGGACTTTCGGCGCCGATCGCAGAGCACGGCGCGGGCAATCCACCCCCAGGAGACCACGTGAGCTTGATCGTGCAGAAGTTCGGCGGGTCGTCCGTCGCCGACGCGGAGAGCATCAAGCGGGTCGCCAAGCGCATCGTCGAGACCCGCAAGGCGGGCAATGACGTGGTCGTCGCGGTGTCGGCGATGGGCGACACCACCGACGAGCTGCTCGACCTCGCCAATGAGGTCACGCCGCTTCCGGCGCCGCGCGAGCTCGACATGCTGCTCTCGGCGGGTGAGCGCATCTCGATGGCGCTGCTCGCGATGGCCATCAAGAGCATGGGGCACGAGGCGCGCAGCTTCACCGGCAGCCAGGCCGGAATGATCACGGATGCCACGCACGGCGCCGCACGTATCGTCGATGTCACCCCCGTGCGGTTGCGTGAGGCGCTCGACGACGGTGCGATCGTCATCGTGGCGGGCTTCCAGGGCTTCAACCGCGACACTCGCGACATCACGACCCTCGGCCGCGGCGGCAGCGACACGACCGCGGTCGCCCTCGCGGCGGCGCTCGAGGCCGACGTGTGCGAGATCTACACGGACGTCGACGGCGTGTTCACGGCCGACCCGCGCGTCGTCAAGAAGGCGCGAAAGCTCGAACGCATCACGTCCGAAGAGATGCTCGAGCTCGCCTCATCCGGTGCCAAGGTCCTGCACATCCGCGCCGTCGAGTTCGCGCGCCGGCACGGCGTCACCCTGCACGTGCGTTCGTCGTTCAACAACAACGAGGGGACGATCGTCTACGACCCCTCGCGTCTTCCCGAAGGAGCAACTGTGGAAGAGTCCGTCATCGCCGGTGTCGCCGTCGACCTCTCGGAGGCCAAGATCACGGTCGTCGGCGTGCCCGACAAGCCCGGTGTCGCCGCCAAGATCTTCAAGATCGTCGCGAACACGAACGCGAACGTCGACATGATCGTGCAGAACGTCTCGGCCGCGTCGACCGGCCGCACCGACATCTCGTTCACGCTGCCGAAGACCGAGGGCGAGAAGGCCCTCACGGCCCTCGCGGGCGCACAGGACGCCATCGGGTTCCTGTCGCTGCAGTACGACGACCAGATCGGCAAGCTCTCGCTCGTCGGCAACGCGATGCGCTCGGCCACGGGCGTGTCGGCGGGCCTGTTCGAGGCGCTCTACGACGCGGGCATCAACATCGAGATGATCTCGACGAGCGAGATCCGCATCTCGGTCGTCACGCGCGCCGACAGCGTGCATGCGGCCGCGCGCGCGGTGCATGCGGCGTTCGACCTCGACGGCGACGACGATGCGGTCGTGCACGGCGGCACGGGTCGCTGACCACAACATCCTGACGAATCCGAGGGTATTCCGGCCTTCGTGGGACGACGGCACCGCCCAGCGTCCCCTGAACGCGAAATGTCCTCCAGACTTGAAGTACGCGAAGTGAGGAACACCATGGTTGACGGAGTGAACATCGGCGTCGTCGGCGCGACCGGACAGGTCGGCGCAGTCGTGCGCAAGCTGCTCGAGGAGCGCGACTTCCCGGTGACGAGCATCCGCTACTTCGCCTCGGCCCGCTCGGCCGGCACGACGCTGCCGTGGAAGGGCGAAGACGTCGTCGTCGAAGACGCCGCCACCGCCGACCCCACGGGCCTCGACATCGCGATCTTCTCGGCCGGCGCCACGACGTCGAAGGCGCAGGCGCCGCGCTTCGCCGCCGCAGGGGTCACCGTCATCGACAACTCGAGCGGATGGCGCATGGACCCCGACGTGCCGCTCGTGGTCAGCGAGGTCAACCCGCACGCCATCGACGAGGCGCGCAAGGGCATCATCGCCAACCCGAACTGCACCACGATGGCCGCGATGCCCGTGCTGAAGGTGCTGCACGACGAGGCGGGCCTCGAGCGGCTCATGGTCTCGACGTACCAGGCCGTGTCGGGCGCGGGACTCTCGGGCGGCGAGGAGTTGCTCGAGCAGGCGCGCGCCGCCATCGAGCAGGACACGATCGGGCTGGTGCACGACGGGACTTCCGTCACCTTCCCCGACCCGGTGAAGTTCCCGCGGCCGATCGCCTTCGACGTGATCCCGCTCGCCGGCTCGATCGTCGACGACGGCGACCTCGAGACCGACGAAGAGAAGAAGCTGCGCAACGAGAGCCGCAAGATCCTCGAGCTGCCTGGCCTGCGAGTCGCGGGCACGTGCGTGCGCGTGCCGGTGTTCACGGGGCACTCGCTCTCGATCCACGCCGAGTTCGCGAACCCGATCACGCCCGAGCGTGCCACCGAACTGCTGTCGGATGCCCCGGGCGTCGCGCTCTCCGACGTGCCCACGCCGTTGCAGGCCGCGGGCAACGACCCGAGCTACGTCGGCCGCATCCGCCAAGACCAGTCGGCGCCCGACGGAACGGGTCTCGTGCTCTTCGTCTCGAACGACAACCTGCGCAAGGGCGCGGCCCTGAACGCCGTGCAGATCGCCGAGCTCGTCGCGGCGAAGCTGCCGACGGCCGTCTAGGGCGGACCCGGCTCGAGCCGTGATCGCTCGAGGCTTCCGGCGAACGACGGCGATCGTCGTCGCGATCGGATGCCTCGCGCTGACGGCCTGCACGATGCCGGTGACCTCCGCGCCGGGGCAGGCGGCATCCCCTTCCGCGGGTCAGGTCGTGGCCGCCTTCTACGGCGACTCGTACACGCGCGGCACCGGGGCGAGCTCGCCCGAGCGGCGCTGGTCGACGATCGTGAGCGCCGGGCGCGGCTGGTTCGAGTTCAATCCGAGCGTCGATGGGATCGGGTACGTCAGCAACCGCGACTTCTTCGCCGGTGACGATCTCGTCGACCAGATCGTCGATCACGAGCCGCCGCCCGATGTCGTGATCGTCACGATGGGGCTCAACGACAACTTCGTGCTGCCGCCCGACGCGGACGACATCGAGTCCGCGATCGAGGCGGACCTGACGCGATTCAGGGCGGAGCTGCCCGATGCCCGACTGGTCGTCGTCGAGCCCTTCTGGCACCTCGATGAGCGGCCCGAGTCGGTCGGGCAGATCATCGGGTGGGTCGAGTCCGCTGCCGCACTCGTCGGCGCCGACTACATCGACGGCGCGTCGAGGTGGATCGAGGGGCACCCTGAGTGGATGTCCGCCGACACCGTCCATCCGAACGATGACGGTTACGCCGAGATCGCCCGTCGCATGGACCAGGAGCTCGAGCGACTGGGGCTCTGATCCGACCACCAGTCCTTCTGCACTTGACGATTCTGCGTTTTGTATACAGAATACGAGCGAGTGATTTCCTGTTACCGGCCCCCGCCGGTACCCCTGCAATGACGAAAGAGGTGGCGGAATGCCCCGCGCGAACTCGAAGATGAGGCGCCTACTCGCGGTTGGAGCCGCGAGCGCCCTGATGATCGGTCTGGCAGCATGCAGCGCGGGAGGAGGTGGATCCGACAGTGACACCGTCGTCTGGTCGACGTGGGGAACCCCCGAGGAGCTCACGCGCTTCGAGGAGTTCAACGACGAGTTCATGAAGCGACACCCCGACATCAAGGTCGAACTCCAGCCCGTCGCGAGCTACGCCGACTACCACTCGAAGCTGCTCGCCCAGCTCACGAGCAACACCGCGCCCGACGTCTTCTACGTCGGCGACGACAAGATCGGCGAGTTCGTCGACGCGGGCGTGCTGGCGCCCCTGAACGAGCTCATGGAGTCGGAGGCGAGCCAGACCAAGCCCGACGACTTCTTCCCCGGCCTGTTCGGCGCCGCCCAGAAGGACGGCGAGACCTACGCGGCCCCGAACGACTCGAACCCCGACGTGCTCTGGTACGACAAGGAGGCGCTCGCCGCCGCCGGCATCACGGAGGACCCTGCGGCCCTCGCCGAGAGCGGCGAGTGGACGACCGAGAAGTTCCTCGAGATGAACGACAAGCTCGCTGCGGCCGGTCTCATCGGCAGCATGTACTGGAACTACTGGGCGACGCACTGGAGCTGGGTCTCATCTCAGGGCGGCACCGCGTACGACGAGTCGGGCGCGTTCGTCGGGAACGATGACCCGACGACGGTCGCCGCGGTCGACACCCTCGGCGAGTACTTCCAGGACGGCACCTTCGTCGTCGCGGACACGATGCCCGAGGGCGCCGGCGCCGACAGCACCTTCGTGACCCACAAGGCCGGATTCTTCTCGCAGGGCCGCTACACGATCGGCACGGTCGAATCGGCCGGCGTGGCGGAGTCCTACGACATCGTCCGCTGGCCCACGCCCGACGGCGCAGAGGCGCCGACGGGTGTCGCCGCGTCGTACCTCGCGATCAACGGTCGCACCGACGCGTCGGAAGCCGCCTTCACGTTCTGGACGGAGTTCTTGAGCGCCGAAGGACAGACCTTCCGCCTCGAAGGCGGCGGCAACGCCGTGCCGTCGATCCAGGGCGCCGACGACGTGGTGCTCGAGGCCGACTACCCGGCTCACGCGCAGACCTTCCTCGACATGCGCGACATCGGCTTCGCGAACCACCCGGGCGAGGCAGCGGTGCCGGGCCTGTCGACCGACATCAGCGACCTGTTCCTCGCCCTCTACGATGGCAAGGCCGACGCGCAGGGCACGCTCGACGCGGTCGCCGACCTCGTGGCCGACAAGACGGGTAAGTGAGCGACGAGATGACGCTCCAGCCGGGTGGCGCGGCCGCGACGACCGTCGCGCCACCCGCTGACCCCGCGGCATCCGCGCCGGGCGGACTCAACAAGGAGTCCGCCTGGCGGCGGCGCGACCGTCGATGGGGCTACGTCTTCATCGGCCCGCAGGTGGTGGGCATGGCGGTCTTCGTGCTGCTGCCGTTCGTCGCCAGCATGGTGCTGGCATTCGCCTCGTGGAACGGTCTCACTGAGCTCACGTGGGTCGGCCTCGAGAACTTCACCGCGCAGCTGCAGGACGAACTGCTGCTCCGCTCGATCGTCAACACGCTGCTCATCGCGATCATCACCGTGCCCATCGGCCTCGGCCTCGCGGTCGTCATCGCCGTCGCGCTCGAGAAGCTCAAGACCCGCACGCTCTACCTGATCCTGTTCTTCGCGCCGGTCGTGACGAGCACGGTCGCCGTCGCGATGATCTGGCAGCAGATGTTCCGCGTCGACGGCGTGCTGAGCCAGACGATCTCGGCGATCTTCGGCATCGCGCCGCCCGACTGGCTCGGCGACCCGCGCCTCGCGCTCATCGCCGTGTGCATCGTGTCGATCTGGTCGGCGCTCGGCCTCAACGTCATCATCTTCCTGGCGGGCCTGCAGAACATCTCGCCGTCGGTCATCGAGGCGGCGCGCATCGACGGTGCCGGCGCATTCCGGCTGCTGCGCAGCATCCGCCTGCCCCTGCTCTCGCCGATCATCTTCTTCTCGTCGATCGTGGCCTTCATCTCGTCGCTGCAGACGTTCGACACGGTGTTCATCCTCACCGCCGACGCCGGACCCGACAACGCGACCCGCACCATCGTCTACCACATCTACGACCTCGGCTTCGGGCGCTTCGAGTTCGGCCCGTCGAGCGCTGCCTCGGTGATCCTGCTGCTGCTCACGCTCGTGATCACGGCGATCCAGTTCGGCGCCCAGAAGAAGTTCGTGCACTACGAGGACGACGCAGCATGATCGCCAAACCGATTCCCTCACTGACCCGCGACGAGCTCTCGGTTCCGACCGATTCGACCATCGCGATCGTGGCTCCCGAGCTCGAGCCCCGCCCGGGCGGCGGTCGACCCGGGCGCGGGCGGCGCCGGCTGAGCGCGACCGTGCTGCACGTCGCCCTCATCGTGGCGGGCGTCGCGATGGTGTTCCCGTTCGTGTGGATGCTCATCACGTCGTTCAAGACGCTGCCGCAGCTGCTGCAGGATCCGCTGAGCTTCTGGCCGGCGCCATGGACCCTCGACAACTACGTCGAAGCCTGGAACGCCGCGCCGTTCGCGCAGGCCTACTTCAACAGCATCTACATCGTCGTGCTCGCGGTCATCGGCACGCTGCTGACCGCCTCGATGGCGGGGTACGCCTTCGCGCGCATCCGCTTCCGCGGCAGCCGGATCATCTTCGTCGTGTTCCTCGCGACGCAGATGATCCCGAAGCAGGTGACGCTCGTTCCCTTCTACCTGCTCATGGCGCAGTTCGGATGGGTCGATTCGCATCTGTCGCTCATCGTGCCCGCGATGCTCGTGAACCCGTTCGCGGTGTTCCTGATGCGCCAGTTCGTGCTCTCCCTGCCCAAGGAACTCGAGGAAGCGGCGCTCGTCGACGGCGCCGGCCGCTGGCGGATCTTCTGGAGCGTCATCCTGCCGAACCTGAAGCCAGGGCTCGGCGCGCTCAGCATCATCGTCGCGCTCGACGTGTGGAACAGCTTCCTGTTCCCGCTCGTGCTGCTGAACTCGCCCGACCTGTTCACGGTGCCGCTGCTGCTGTCGAGCTTCCGCGGGCAGTTCGGCTCGCTCAACTACGGGCTCGTGATGGCGGCGTCGGCGGTCGCGACGATCCCGATGCTGATCGCCTTCGTCATCGGCCAGCGCCGAATCCTCAACAGCATGGCCGCATCGGGCCTCGGCGGGCGTTGATGGCGGACGATCGAGCAGATTTCGCCGGTCGAGTCGGCGCGCAGCTCCGTATCGAGACCACGGATGCCGCTGCCATCGCCGCGCTCGCGGGCGAGCACCTCGACCTCGTGCGGGCGCCGTTCACCCTGCCCCGCTCGCGCATCCTCGTCTTCCGCGAGGGCGACGGCGTGCGCGTGCACACCTCGGAGTACGAGCGGTCGCTCGCCGAGTGCCGGGTGCTCGACACGCTCATCGTGCGCGACCGCGGCGGTGCGGCGCAGCCGATCACGCGGGTGCTGCCGCACGTGATCGAGTTCGGCGGCGTGGTCGACCTGACGTTCGCCGGTCCCGGCGCGCTCACCCTAGGGCTCCGCGCTGGCGCCGAGGCCGCAGCGATCATCGAGTGGACGACGCCCGACGGCGCGCTCACCCGAATTGAGCTCCATGGAGAAAACACCGCCGTGCGCATCGACATCGGCGCCGACCGCGGTGTTCGGCACGCGGCATCCGACTCGCACCTCGCCGACCTGGCGGCGACCGAGGCGATCTGGCTCGACTGGTTCTCTCGCTGCCCGCGCGTGCGGCGCGACCTGCAGGCGATGACGGCGTTCTGCTGGTGGGTGCTCGGGGCCAACATCGTCGAGCTGCCGACGCTCGGGCGCGCACGCGCAGTCGTGCCCTCGAAGATCGGGTACGTCGGGCTCTGGCAGTGGGACGCCTACTTCATCGCCGTCGGCCTGCGGCACGGCGACCCCGATCTCGCCCGCGAGCAGCTCGAGCTCGCATTCCGGTTCCCGAGCCCCGACGGACAGTTGCCCGATGTCGTGCACGAGCTGGGCGTGCTCGCGACGAGCGACGACCTGCCGCCCGGAGATCGCGAGAACCTGCGCAGGGCAGGCTCGGCGATCGCGGATCCCTCGGCGCCGGTGCCGCTGACCAAGCCGCCGCTCGCCGCGTGGGCGCTCGCGAAGGTGCTCGAGGTCGAGCCCGCCGACGACTGGGCGCGCGAGCAGCTCGCGACGATCCGCCGCTCGCAGGACTGGTGGTTCGCCGAGTCGGACCTCGACGGCGACGGCATGCCCGAGTACGGTCATCCGTACTCGTCGGGGCTCGACGACAGCCCGATCTTCGACGGCCCGCTGCCGACGACGGCGCCTGACCTCGGCGCGTACGTCGTGCTGCAGGATCTCGAGCTCGCGCGGTTCGCCGAGCGGTTCGGCGATGCGGATGCCGCAGCACACCGTGCGCGCGCCGAGCGGACGCTCGGGCTGCTCCTCGACCTCTGGGACGACGAGCGCGGGCTGTTCCGAGCGCGGGCGGCCGGCACCGATGTCGCGAGCGACACCGTGGTGGGATTGATGCCGTTGCTCACCGGGCACCTTCCCGAGCGGATCGTCGACCGGCTGGTGGCCGCGCTCGCCGACGAGCGGCGATTCGGGGCCGCGTGGGCGGTGCCGACGGTCGCCCTCGACGACCCCGACTTCTCGCCCGAGCGCATGTGGCGCGGCCCGGTGTGGGTGAACACGAACGCGCTCGTCGTCGCCGGCCTGCGGGCGTCGGGGCGCGCGGGGCTCGCACTCGACCTGGCGGAGCGCACGGTCGCGCTCGTCATGCACGGCGGTGGTCCGCACGAGTACTTCAACCCGATCACGGGCGAGAAGGCGGCCACCGCCACGACGGCGTTCGGCTGGTCGGCGGCCCTGTTCGTCGACCTCGCGGTCGGCCTCTCGGGGGCGGCGCGGTCCTGAACTGCCGCCTTACGGCACCCCGCCGAGAGTGCAGACATCGCCCAGATGAGGGCGGCGAGTGCACTCTCGGTGGATTCAACTGGCGCGATCGACCGTGAACCCCTGCCGAGAGTGCAGAGGCCGCCGCTTCTCAGGCGACGAGTGCACTTTCGGTGCGCCGCGATTGGGGGTAGTGGCCGAGGGTGCCCTCGGCCTCCTCAGGGGACATCCGATGACGCATAGGTGACCCGCCGCCGCCACGCAAATTCAGGAAGAACTCACCGGTCTGCAGCGTGTTGCCCCGCGACCCGCCGGGCTGGCCGCAGTTCTTCCTGCATTTCGGCGAGGGGGACCGACGCTAGGCGGTGAAGTAGGCGCTCGAGGCGCTGTCGACGATGCGACGCATGCCGTTCATCCAGTTCGCCCGCAGGGCGACGGTCGCGCCGGGCACGTCGCCGGCCGCGAGGTGCTCGGCGATCGCGGCGTGCTCGGCGGCGACCCGCTCGATCATCACGTCGTTCGGCACGAGGAGCGACTCGTAGCGGTGGAAGGCGCCGCGCACGCTCGCGATCACGTCGAGCAGGCGCTGGTTCGGGCACGCCGAGAGCATGATTCCGTGCCACTCGTCGTCCTTCGTGACGACGAGGGCGTGCTGGGCGAGCTCCTGGTCGAACTCGGCGGCGAGCGCTGCGAGCCGCACGCCGATCGGGCGAAGCTCGTCGAGCGGGCTGAGCTCGAGCGCGAGGCCCTCGAGCGTCGCCATGACGGGCGCGAGGTCCTCGAACTCCTGGGCGCTCAGCGGCACGAAGCGGAAGCCCTTGCCGTTCTCGCTCTCGATCTGCCCTTCGCTCTCGAGCGCGATCAGCGCCTCGCGCAGGGGCGTGCGGCTGACCCCGAGCTCGGCGGCGAGCTGCACCTCGTTGATGCCCTCGCCGGGCTGCACGAGTCCGGTGCGCATGCGTGCGAGCAGTTCGTCGCGCACCTGCGAGCGAAGGTTCTTGCGTTCGATCGCCATGTGTCCTCGTCCTTCGTGGCCTGGCGGGCCGGGTTCGGGCCGGAGGCCGTCGCGGCAAGCCTAGAGCTTGCTCGGCGGCTTGACCGTGCGCCGCATCCGACATACTGTGTCTGTATACAGAATACAGTCTGCACGTAAGCCTGTACACCCACGAACTTGCAACACCCCGGAAAACGAAACCCGCGAACTCAGAGAGGAGCCGATGTGGCCGACGGCGCTCCACGCAGCATCCGACTCGACGCCCTCGCGTACGGTGGCGACTACAACCCCGACCAGTGGCCCGAAGAGGTCTGGCTCGAAGACGCGCGGCTCATGCGCGAGGCCGGCGTCAACCTCGTGAGCCTTCCGGTGTTCTCGTGGCCGCAACTCGAGCCCGAGCCGGGCGTCTACGACTGGAGCTGGCTCGACCGCGTCATCGAGATCCTCTGGAACGAGGGCATCCGCATCGACCTGGCGACGGCGACGGCGACGCCGCCGTCGTGGCTCATCAGGAGCCACCCCGAGATGCTGCCGTGGAACGAGCAGGGCCAGCGCCTCGAGTTCGGGTCGCGCCAGGCGTACTGCCCGAGCTCGCCGGTCTGGCGCGAGCACGTCGTGCGGATGTCCCGCGCCATGGCCGAACGATACGGCGAGCACCCGGCACTCGCGCTCTGGCACATCTCGAACGAATACGGCGATCACGTCGCGCGATGCTGGTGCCCCGAGTCATCCGCTCACTTCCGTCGCTGGCTGCAGGCGCGCTACGGCGACCTCGACGGCCTCAACGACGCGTGGGGCGTGAACGTGTGGGGTCAGCGATACACCGCGTGGGAGCACATCGAGGCACCGCGCCAGGCGACCGGGCCGGTGAACCCGACACAGCTGCTCGACTTCGAGCGGTTCTCGTCGGACGCGCTGCTCGAGCTCTTCCAGCTCGAGATCGACGTGCTGCGCGAGGTGACCCCCGACGTCGCGGTGACCACGAACTTCATGAGCCTGTTCCGCGAGCTCGACTACTGGACCTTCGCCGAGGTCGAGGACCTCGTGACCGATGACGCCTACCCCGATCCCGCCGATCCGCACGCCCACGTGCCGGCCGCCCTCAACTACGGGCTCATGCGCTCGCTGAAGGGCGGGCAGCCGTGGCTGCTGCTCGAGCAGGCGGCGAGCGCCGTCAGCTGGCGCGACGTCAACGTGCCGAAGGCGCCGGGCCGGATGCGCATCGACAGCCTGCAGGCGATCGCGCACGGCTCCGACGGGGCGATGTTCTTCCAGTGGCGGCAGGCGAAGTACGGGCAGGAGAAGTTCCACTCGGCGATGCTCGGCCACCGCGGCGAGGCCTCGCGCAGCTTCCAGGAGACGAAGGCGTTCGGTGCCGAGCTCGAGCGGCTCGCGCCGGTGCGCGGCACTCGCGTGCGTTCGCGGGTCGCGCTCGTCGTCGACTGGGATTCGTGGTGGGGCTCGTCGGCGCCCGAGTCGTTGCCGTCGCAGCGACTCGACTGGCTCGCGCAGGCCCGCGCCTGGAATGCCGCGCTCTACGAGCTCGGCCACCCTGTCGACGCGGTGCGGGCGACCGGGCCGTTCGACGGGTACGACCTCGTCGTGGTGCCGAACCTCTACATTGCGGATGTCGCGCAGGCCGCGGCGCTGGCCGACTACGTCGCCGCCGGAGGGCAGCTCGTCGTCGGGCCGTTCTCTGGGGTCGTCGACGCCACCGAGAAGGTGCACGACGGGGGAGCGCCCGGGCCCCTGCGCGACCTGCTCGGCGTGGAAGTCGACGAGCACTGGCCGGTGCCCGACGGGCACGCCGAGCGCGTCGAGCTGGTTTCCGTCGGTCGAGTAGGCGCGCAGCGCCGTATCGAGACCACGGCCGGCGAGGGTCTCGATACGCTCGCTGGCGCTCGCTACTCGACCGGCGAGGGCTATGCGAACCCGATCTGGGGCGAGTGGCTCGAGGTGCACGACGGTACCGAGGTCGTCGGGCGATACGCGAGCGGCGAGCTGGCCGGCCGAGCGGCCGTGACGCGCCGCATGCACGTCGACGGCACCGCCTGGTACGTGAGTGCCGTTCTCGAGTCGGCGGGCATGCTCGCGGTGTTCCGCACGGTGCTCGCCGCCGCGAACCTGCCCGCCCGCGAACGCACCGACACCGACCTCGAAGCAGTGACGCGCAGCGACGAGACCACCGACTACACGTTCCTGCTGAACCACGGCCGCCATGAGCTCACGGTCGACGTGCCCGAAGGGGCGGTCGACCTGCTCGGCGGGGGTCTCGATACGCTCCGCTACTCGACCGACGCCACGCTCACTCTTCCGAGCTTCGGCGCGGCCGTGCTCGCGAGCCCGCGCGCGGCGCACGCCCCGTTCATCACCCTGTCCGACTCCACCGACTGAGGCACCAATGACCGAACCATTCGTACACCCGTACATTCCGAACACCGCCCCCGAATCGAAGGCGGCGATGCTCGCGGCCGTGGGAGCGGCATCCGTCGACGAGTTCTACGCCGATGTGCCGGCGGAGCTTCGCCTCGGCCGCGCGCTCGACCTGCCGGCGCCGTTCACCGCCGAGCAGGATCTCGTGCGCCACGTCGAGGGACTGCTCGCGAAGAACGTCTCGACCCGGCAGCGCCTGAGCTTCCTCGGCGCAGGCACCTACAACCACTACGTGCCTGCCGTCGTCGACGAGGTCATCGGGCGCAGTGAGTTTCTCACCGCGTACGCCGGGGAGCCCTACGAAGACCACGGCCGCTTCCAGGCGCTGTTCCAGTACCAGTCGCTCATGGCCGAGCTGCTCGCCATGGACGTCGTGAACGTGCCCACCTACGACGGGTACCAGGCCACGGCGACGGCGCTCTCGATGGCGGGTCGCATGAGCGGCCGGCGCCGTATCCTCGTCGCGAGCGACGTGCTGCCCGCGAAGCTCTCGAAGGTGCGCGACTTCGTGCGCGTGCACCTCGATCTCGAGTTCGTCGAGACGATCGACGGCGTTGCGGATGTCGCGGGGCTGGTCTCGCGGCTCGGTGACGACGTCGCCGCCGTCTGGGTCGAGACCCCGAGCCACACGGGCGCGGTCGAGGCGCAGCTGCGGCAGATCGCCGACGCGGCCCACGCCGCCGGGGCCGTGCTCGTGGTCGGCACCGACCCGATCGGCTACGGCGTGCTGACGCCGCCCGCCGAGCAGGGCGCCGACATCGTCTGCGGCGACATCCAGTCGCTCGGCCTGCACCAGTGGTTCGGCGGCGCGCACGGCGGTTTCATCGCGGTGCACGACGACCCGAAGTTCATCATGGAGATGCCGTCGCGGCTCTTCGGCCTCGCGACGACCGACGTGCCGGGGGAGTACGGCTTCGGCGACGTGGCGTACGACCGAACCTCGTTCGCGCACCGCGAGGAGGGCAAGGAGTGGGTCGGCACCGCCGCCGCCCTCTGGGGCATCGCCGCGGGGGTCTACCTCGCGCTCATGGGCCCGCAGGGCATGCGCGATCTCGGCGAGGTGCTGCTCGCCCGCACGCGCTACGCGCAGCAGCGGCTCGCGGCGATCCCCGGGATCGCGCTCGGCGACACCGCCGTGCACCTGCGCGAGTTCACGATCGACCTCTCGGGCGCGGGAGTCACGGCGGCCGGTCTCGTCGAGGCGCTTCGTGCCGAGGGCATCGAGCCCGGCGTTCCCGTCGGCGAGCACCGACTGCTCGTCTGCATCACCGAGATGACGAGCCAAGCAGACATCGACCGGCTCGCCGAGGCGATCGCTGGTCTCGATACGGGCTCCGCCCTACTCGACCGGCGAGACGCCGACCACCAGACATCCGTGTCCATCCCGACCCTCGAGGAGCAGAGCGCATGAGCCTCCCCGTCGCACCCAAGCCCGCCCTTCGCCGCTTCCACCAGGCCAGCTGGGACGAGCCCATCATCTTCGAGCTCTCGACGCCCGGTGAGCGCGGCGTGCTCGTGACCGGACTCGAGGCCGGGGTTCGCGATGCCGTCGGCGACGTCGTCGGAGACCTTCCGGCGGGCCTTCGCCGTGCGGTGCCGCCGGCCCTGCCCGAGATGGGCCAGATGCGAGTGCTGAAGCACTACCTGCGGCTCTCGCAGGAGAACCTCGGCGCCGACTTCAATGTCGACATCGGACAGGGCACCTGCACCATGAAGTACGCGCCGAAGGTCAACGACCAGCTCGTCGGCACTCCTGCGCTGACGGCGATGCACCCGCTGCAGGACCCGGCCGACGCGCAGGGCGTGCTCGAGATCGTCTGGAACACCGAACGCATGATCGCCGAGATCTCGGGCATGGACGAGGTGTCGCTGCACACGCAGGGCGGCTCCGCCGCGATCTGGTCGAACATCGCCATGATCCGCGCCTACCACGAGGCCAACGGCGAGGGCGAGCAGCGTCGCGAGGTCATCACGACGATCTTCAGCCACCCCTCGAACGCGGCGGCCGCGAAGGCGGCCGGCTACGACGTCATCACCCTGTATCCCGACGCCGACGGCTATCCCGACCTCGACGCGCTGAAGCGCGCGCTCTCGCCGCGTACGGCCGCGATCATGGTCACGAACCCCGAAGACACGGGCATCTACAACCCGGCGATCAAGGAATGGGTCGACGCGGCGCACGGCGTCGGCGCGCTCGCGTCGTACGACCAAGCGAACGCCAACGGCATCCTCGGCATCACCCGGGCCCGTGACGCCGGCTTCGACGTCTGCCACTTCAACCTGCATAAAACCTTCGGCACCCCGCACGGCTGCGGCGGCCCGGGCGCCGGCGCGAACGGCGTGAGCGCGGCGCTCGCGCCGTTCCTGCCCGGCCCGCGTGTCGTGCGCGAGGGCGGCGCCGACGGCTCCGCCAGCTCGGCGCGGTTCGTCGTGCGCGAGCCGGGCGAGCAGTCGATCGGCGCCGTCGCACCGTTCTTCGGGGTGGTGCCGAACATCGTGCGCGCCTACGCGTGGATGATGGCGCTCGGCGCCGACGGTCTGCGCGCGGTCGCCGAGATCGCCGTGCTGAACAACAACTATCTGCTGAAGAAGGTGCTCGAGATCCCGGGCGCCTCGGCGCCGTACGCGACCGGGCGCCGCCGCATCGAGCAGGTGCGGTACTCGTGGCAGGAGCTGTTCGAAGAGACCGGCGTCACCTCCGAGGAGATCGGCGTTCGTGCGAGCGACTTCGGTATGCACTACTGGACGAGCCACCACCCCTACGTCGTGCCTCAGCCGTTCACCCTCGAGCCCACCGAGTCGTATTCGATGGCTGAGCTCGACGAGTACGCGGCCGTGCTCGCGGAGATCGCCCGCGAGGCACGTGAAGACGCCGAGACCGTGCGCACCGCACCCCACCGGCAGACCGTGCACCACACCCACCACGACGACCTCGACGACCCCGAGCGCTGGGCGATCACCTGGCGCGCGTACCAGCGCAAGTACTTCGGGATTCCCGCCGACAGCACCGAGGCCGCCGCCTGACCATGCTCGGCCTCATCGTCAACCCCGTCGCCGGCATCGGCGGGCCCGCGGGGCTCGCCGGAAGCGACGGCGCCGACGTGCAGGCGCGCGCGAGTCAGCGCGGTGGCGCGTCACGCGCGGCCGAACGTGCGCTCACGGCGCTCGCCGTGGTCGCCTCGGCGCGTCCCGGCATACGCGTGCTGACGGTGGCGGGGCCGATGGGCGAGGATGTCGTGCGCGAGGCGGGTCTCGAGCCGGTCTTGGTGGCGCACCCGCCGGTGCACACGACCGGGAGCGACACGTCGGCCGCGGCGCGGGCGCTCGCCGACGCGGGCGCGTCGCTCGTGCTGTTCGCAGGCGGCGACGGCACCGCGCGCGATGTCGCCGAAGGTCTCGCATCCGTCGGTCGAGTAGCACCCGACGAAGGAGGGCGCGTATCGAGACCCGTGCACGGCGAGGGTCTCGATACGCTCGCTGGCGCTCGCTACTCGACCGGCGGGGTGGCCGGGGGTCTCGATATGACACTGCGCGCCTACTCGACCGACGGGGTGGCGGCGATCGGCATCCCGGCGGGCGTGAAGATGTACTCCCCGGTGTTCGCGGTGAGCCCGCGGGCGGCGGGCGGCATCGCCGCGGCATGGCTCGTAGACGGCTCGCTTCCGCTGATCGAACGCGAGGTGCTCGACGTCGACGAGGCCGCGCTGCGGCGTGCCCGCGTCGAGCCGCAGCTGTACGGCACGCTCGCCGTGCCGTATCGGCCGGGACGCACCCAGGCGCGCAAGGCGGCGACGCCCGCGGACGAGTTCGCCGCGGTGCGCGCCGCGGCGCGGGGAGCGGCATCCGCCCTTCGACCCGGCGTTCGCTACCTGCTCGGCCCCGGCGGCACGATGAGCGAGCTCGCGCGCGAACTCGGCGTGTCGAAGACACCGCTCGGCGTCGACGTCGTGCTCGACGGGCGACGCGTGCTCGCCGACGCATCGGAGCGGGAGCTCCTCGACGAGGCCGCCCGCGGCCCGGCGCAGGCCGTCGTCACCGTGATCGGTGGCCAGGGCTTCCTTCTCGGCCGCGGCAACCAGCAACTCTCCGCCCGCGTGCTCGGTGCGCTCGGCGACGATCCGCTGCTCGTCGTCGCGCCCGAGCAGAAGCTCATCGACCTCGGCGGGCGTCCCCTGCTCGTCGACACCGGCGACGCCGATGTCGACGCCGCGCTCGCCGGTTTCGTCCGCGTCATCACCGGGCAGCGCACCACCAGCATCTACCCTGTCCACGCACCGGAACACGAAGGAGAAGGCCATGCGCCTTGAGAACAAGCAGGCCATCGTCACGGGCGGCGCCGGCGGCATCGGCCGCGCGACGTCGATCGCGCTCGCCGCAGAGGGCGCCGCGGTCGCGGTCGTCGACCTGAACGGCGAGGCCGCAGAGGCGGTCGCCGCCGAGATCCGCGAGGCGGGCGGAACCGCGATCGCGATCGGGGCGGATGTCTCGAGCGAGACCGATATCGAACGGGTGGTCGGGACGACCGTCGCCGAGTTCGGCGGGGTGAACGTCGTCTTCAACAATGCCGGGATCATCCGGCGCACGACCGCGGTCGAGACGACGGTCGAGGAGTGGGACCGGGTGTTCGGCGTCAACGTGCGCTCGATCTTCCTGATGTGCAAGCACGTCGTGCCCGTCATGGCGGCCGCGGGCGGCGGCTCGATCGTGAACACCGGCTCGGGCTGGGGCCTCAAGGGCGGCGGCCGGGCGATCTCGTACTGCGCCTCGAAGGGCGCGGTCGTGAACATGACGCGCGCGCTCGCGATCGACCACGGGCCGCAGGGCATCCGCGTGAACTCGGTGAACCCCGGCGACGTGAACACCGGGATGCTGCGCGACGAGGCACGCCAGCTCTCGCAGGATGCGGATGCGTTCCTCGCCGAGGCCGCCGACCGGCCGCTGCAGCGCATGGGCGAGCCGCGTGAGATCGCCGCCGCCGTCGTGTGGCTCGCGAGCGACGACGCCAGCTACGTCACCGGATCGGCGCTCGTCGTCGACGGGGGTGGCATCGCATGACGTCGTAGGGCGGGTTCACGGCACCCCGGGCGCGCGCCCCGGGCCCGGCCGCGCGCGCGGCACCCCGGTGCGGTGTCACGCCGGCGGCGCCGTTGAAGCGCGCACGATCAACTCGGGGTGGATCGGTTCGACGGGGGTCGGCTCCCGCTCCTCGATCATGTCGATGATGCGGGACGCCGCTGCTCGGCCGACTGCTTCGAATGGCTGGCGTACGGTCGTCAGCGCGGGCGCGGCATAGGCCGCGAGTGCGATGTCGTCGACGCTCACGACTGAGACGTCGTCTGGCACCGTGCGTCCGGCCTCGTGCAGCGCACGGATTACGCCGAACGCCATCTCATCGCTCGCGACGAACACGGCGGTCGCGTCGGGGATCGCGGCGATCGTGCGTCCGGCGCGATAGCCGGACTCGGGCGTCCAATCTGCGGGGATGACGGGCGGAGGCGTCACGCCATGCTCGATCAGCACCTGTTCCCAGGTCTCCCGTCGCACTCGCGATTCGAGCCAGTAGTCGTCGCCGGAGACATGCCAGACCGTGCGGTGGCCGAGGCTCAGCAGGTGCTCGGTCGCGAGGCGTGCGATCGCGGACTGGTCGACGACGGACTCCGTGCCGACGCCGCCGGTGAGGCGGTGCATCAGCACGGTCGGGGTGCGCTCGATGCGCGTGTCCATGCCAGGGTCGAGGAAACTGAAGGGAGCGAGCAGGATCACGCCCTCGGCGCCCTGCCGCTCGAGGCGGTCGAACGCGTCGAAGAAGGAATCGCGGGTGGCGTGATCGGCAACGCTCGCCGTCGTGACCGAATATCCCTCTTCAGTCGCGACGGCCTCGATGCCGACGGTGATCGCGCTCGTCGAGTATCGCGCGGTGGAGACGACGATGACGCCGAGTATGCGGGTTCGGCCGGAGGCGAGTGATGCAGCCGCCGCGTGGACGCGGTATCCGAGCTCCTCGACGGCAGCGAGCACCCGCCGCGCGGTCTCGGGGCGCACGTTCGACTGCCCGGATATCACGCGAGACACGGTCTGGGTCGACACGCCGGCGGCGCGGGCGACATCGACCTGACTCGGTGCAGATTTCTGATTATGACGGCGCGGCATCCCGCCATGATAGTGAACGCTCACTTTCCGGGAGGGAAATCGTTTCGCAGCGTGGGTGTGTGGCACGATAATGTGAACGCAAACATTCCTAGCTGCCGCATTGACGCGTGTGGTTCGAACGAGAAGGCCCAAGATGACCGACACCTCTGTGCTGCCGCCTCCCGCAGCCGCGGCCGCGCTGACATGGCGCGACGGAACGCTCGAGCGAGACGGAAAGCCGTACCGCATGCTCTCCGGCGCGATCCACTACTTCCGGGTGCACCCCGACCAGTGGGAGGACCGCCTTCGGCGACTCGCGGCGATGGGCGCGAACACGGTCGACACTTATGTCGCATGGAACTTCCATGAGGAGGTCGAAGGCGTCCGCCGCTTCGACGGCTGGCGCGACCTCGAACGATTCGTTCGTCTCGCGGGAGACCTGGGCCTGAGTGTGCTGCTGCGCCCGAGCCCCTACATCTGCGCCGAATGGTCGAATGGCGGCCTGCCGGCGTGGCTCACGGCCCGGGTGCGGGCGCTGCGCACGAGCGACCCCGCATTCCTCGCTGCCGTCGACGCCTGGTACGGCGAACTGCTGCCGCGCATGGTGCCGCTGCAGGCCGCCTACGGCGGGCCGATCGTCGCCGTGCAGATCGAGAACGAGTACGGCTCCTTCGGGTCGGATCGCGGCTATCTCGAGCACCAGCGTGACTCGTTGCGCGCGCACGGCATCGTCGAGATGTTCACGACCGCCGACGGCATCACCGCCGACATGTTGCGACACGGCTCGGTCGAGGGTGCGTTGCCGACCTTCACATTCGGCACCGGCGTCGCCGTGGCCCAGAACCTGGCTCCCGAGGGCGCCGCGCTCATGTGCAGCGAGCTGTGGGGCGGGTGGTTCGACCACTGGGGTGAGCGCCATCACGTGCGCAGCGCCGAGGGCATGATCGGCACGGTCGACGAGATGCTCGCGGCCGGCGGCTCGGTCAGCCTCTACATGGCGCATGGCGGCACGAACTTCGGCCTGTGGAACGGGGCCAACTGGGACGGCGGGCTGCAGCCCACCGTGACGAGCTACGACTCGGACGCGCCGATCGCTGAAGACGGCACGCTCGGCCCGAAGTTCGAGGCGTTGCGCGCGTCGTTCGCGCCGTTCCACGACGGCGCGCTGCCGCCTGTGCCCGCCGCGCCGCGATTCCAGCGCGAGCAGGCCGTGCCCCTCACCGCCGAGGTCTCGCTCATCGAGGCGCTGCGCTCGATCCCGGCGGGTGAATCACACGTGGCCCCGCTCACATTCGAGGACCTCGGCGTCGCCGACGGCGTCGTCGTCTACGAGGCGACGGCGGATGTCCCCGAGGGCGCGGTGCTCACGATCGATGGCCTGCACGATCGCGCCGGGGTGTTCCTCGACGGTCGGCGCATCGCGACGCTCGACCGCGACCGCGAGACATCCGTCACGATCGGCGGGGCCGCACGTGAAGCCGTCATCACGATCGCCGTGGAGAGCCTGGGTCGCATCAACTACGGCCCGCACCTCGGCGAGCGAAAGGGCATTCTGCACGGGGTCAGGCTCGGCAGCCGCTTCGTGCACGGCTGGACGCATCGCGTGCTGCCACTCGGTACCTGGCAGCCGATCGGCTCGGCCGGCACCGACGGCGTGGCCTCCGCCCTGATCGAGGTCGCGCAACCCGCCGACGCATGGCTCGCCTTCCCCGGCGGCGCCAAGGGCATGGTCTGGCTCAACGGCTTCCTGCTCGGCCGGTACTGGGAGGCCGGCCCGCAGGTGACGCTGTACGCGCCGGCTCCGCTGTGGCGGGCCGGATGCAACGAGGTGCGGGTGCTCGACCTCGAGCGGCTCGGCGCCGTCGTCGAGGTGCGCGAGCGACCCGAGTTCGGCGAGACCGAGGAGTTCATCGGCTCCTGACCGCTGATGCAGAAGGCCCGCGGCGCGCACAGCGCACCGCGGGCCTTCTGCATGGCCGGGTCAGCCCTTGACCGCGCCCGCAGCCAAGCCCGACCGCCAATAGCGCTGCAGGCTGAAGAACAGCACGATCAGCGGAATCACGCCCAGCAGCGCGCCGAGCATGACGGCCCCCTTGTTGGGCGCGAAATAGCTCACCATGCCGAACAGGCCCAGCGTGACGGGCTTCAGGTCGGGCGAGGACACCATCAGGAGCGGCAACAGGAAGTTGTTCCACGTGGCCACGAAGATGAAGAGGAAGATCGTCACCATCGCCGGCCCCAGCAGCCGCAGCACGATCGTGAAGAAGATGCGCGCCTCGCCGGCGCCGTCGATGCGAGCAGCCTCGAGCAGTTCCGTCGGCACCGAACTCTGCGCATAGACCATGCCGAGGAAGACGCCGAACGGCGATACCGCCGAGGGAATGATGATCGCCCACGCAGTGTCGACCAGGCCGAGCGCGTGGAACTCGATGTACAGCGGTACCGTGAGCAGCGCCACCGGCATGAGCAGACCCGCCATGATGACGCCGACGGCGATCCTCCTGCCGGGGAACACGAACTTCGCGATCGCATACCCGGCCATGACGGCGAACAGCGTGCCGATGACGCCCGCGGTCACCGAGTAGAAGATCGAATTGCCGACCCATTGCCAGAACATCCCCTGTGTCCAGGCCATCAGGCTGTCGTAGTTCTCGGCGAGGTTCCACTCGGCGAACCAGAACCCGAACGTCGAGGTCAGGTCGCGGTTGTTCTTGGTCGAGGCGACGAAGACCCAGTACACCGGAACGAGGAAGTACAGCGTGGCGACGACGAGGGCGACGATGCCCAACCCCCTCGCGAGCGGCGGCGGCGCGACTGCCTTCGGCGGGGCGTCAGACGGGGGATTCGACTTCAGCCGCTTCACGGCCCTGATCTGCGTCGCGGCGCTCATGCGGCTTCTCCCCTTCGGCGCTGCAACAGCGCGTACACGATCGCGAGCACCCCGGCGATGACCGCCATCAGCACCGAATAGGCCGAGGCGATGCCCGTGCCCGACGGAGAGACGGCACCCAGCAGTGAGTTGTACGTGAGCATCATCGGGGTGTAGTCCTTGCCCATCCACGGATTCGCGCTCTCCATGATGACCGGTTCGTTGAACAGCTGGATCGTGCCGATGATCGACAGCAACACGGCCAGCAGGGCGGCTCCGCGCACGAGCGGCACCTTGATGCGCGTCGCGATCTGCCAGCCGGATGCGCCGTCGATGCGCGCCGCCTCGTACAGTTCCCGCGGCACCGCCTGGAGCGCGGCCAGGAAGATGAGCATGTTGTAGCCCGTGTAGGTCCACGTCGTCATGTTCGCCATCGAGAAGAGGATCGTTCCCGGCGCCATGAGGTCGGTGCCTTCGGGCAGGTACTGCATGAAGGGCGAGACCTCGGGCGTGTACAGGTACAGCCAGATCATCGCGGCGATGATGCCGGGGATCGCGAACGGCAGGAAGAACGCGAGGCGGAAGAAGCCCGGCCGGCGGACGATAAGTGAATCGAGGAGCAGCGCGAGGAAGAGCGCAGCGATGATCATGACGGGGATCTGGATGGCGGCGTACAGGACGACGCGGCCCATGCCGGCCCAGAACGTCTGGCTGCCGATCGCCAGTGCGAAGTTGTCGAACCCGACGAACGTGTCGACGATCTCGCCGCCGCCGTACAGGCCGTCGCCTGCCGACTGCTGCGCGAACAGCGAGGACTGGATCGAGACGAGGATCGGGATGAGGAAGACGACCACGAAGAGGATCGCGAACGGCAGCATGAACAGCCAGCCGGTCACCGCCTCACGTCGACGGCGACCGCGGCGACGTCGCGTAGGGCCGGGGGCGGCCACAGCGACGGCCGCAGAGGCGGTTGCGGGGGTGGTCAGGGTCATGGTTCTCCCGTCAGGGTGAAGAGCGCCGGCGGAGGCCACGAGGTGTCGTGTCCTCCGCCGGCGCGGTGTTCAATCGTCTCGGCCAGTCACTCGGCGACCGGAAGGCCGAGATCCTGCAGCGTCGCGACCGCCGTGGTCTGCGCCGTGGTGAAGACATCGGCGACCGTGCTCGTCCCGTCGGGTACACCGGCGGCGGTCTCGTTCATCTTGGTCAGCGAGGCGAAGCCGGGAGCGTACGTGAAATCGGGGTTCAGGTTCGCCGATGCCGTTGCGAGCTCGGCGAGCACGTCCTGGCCGCCGAACTGGCGCAGCATCTTCTCGCTGGTCTGCGGCGTGCCGTTCGCGGCGACGACCAGGCCCTGCGAGGCGAGGTCATCGATCTGCGTGTTGAACCACGCGTTGAACTCCATCGCTTCTGCCGGGTGCTCGCAGCCCTTCATCACCGCGACGCCGGATCCGCCGTCAGGGCCGCTGACCTGGCCGGCGCCGAAGTCGGGCAGCTGGGCGACGCGCCACTGGCCCTCGGCCGGCGTGCCGTCGAGCGAGTCGAGCAGGAAGCCGGCCTCCCATGCGGCGCCGACGTGCCCGATGAGGCTGCCGTCGTTGAGCGCCTGAGTGAATCCTTCGCCCCAACGCTCGGTCGTGATGACCTGCTTGTCGTCGACGAGGCCCTGCCAGAATGCGGCGACCTTCTGCGAGCCGGGGCCCTCGGCGTCGACGCTCCACTCATCGCCCTCGGTGGTGAACCAGGTGTCGCCGGCCGCGGCGGACTGCGCCGAGAGCCAGTACATCGCCTCATCGGGCGTGAACGCGGCGAGGTACTTGCCGGAGGCGGCAGAGGTTGCGGCTTCGCTCGCAAGCTGGTCGATCGTCTCGGGGACGGCGAGGCCCAGCTTCTCGAACTCGGTCGCGTTGAAGAAGTACACGAGGGGGCCGGTGTCCTGCGGAAGGCCCACCACCGCGTCGCCGACCTGCATCATGCCGTATGCGCCTGCGGAGAAGTCGTCGGCGTACTCGGCGGCCTCGTCGGCGACGTCTTCGACCAGGCCCTTGACGAACATCTGCGGCACCTCGGCGTAACCGAGCTGCGCGAGGCACGGGCCATTGCCGGCGTTGATGTCGGTCTCGAGCTTCAGGATCATGTCGCCGGACGCCCCGTCGAACTTGGTGGCCTCGACCTGAATGTCGGGGTTCTCATCGTTCCACTTCTTCACGATGTCGGCGACGGGGGTCATGCCCTCACCGTCGGGCAGGCGGTGCAGGTACGAGATCGTGACGGGGGAGCTGTCGCCGCCGTTCGAGGGGGCGTCAGAGCTGCACGCTGCGAGGCCGAAGGCGGACATGGCGCCGACTGCGACGAACGCAGCCGTGCGGATCATGCGGAACTGTGATGGCATGTGATCTCCTCGTTGAGTGTTCGTCGCCGGCTCGGGTACCCGGGCGGAGTCGGTGGACCGACGCACGCGGGTCGTCCGAGCCGGCCCGATCTATTGAACACCAGAATGTTTGCGTTCACAACTGCAATATTCCCGGGAATCTCCAGCGATCAATGGGACTCTTGATCCACGAGATGCGGGCGGTGGGTAGCGCGAACACCCGGTTCGAGGACGCGCGCGACACTCAGCGAACGGATGCCCCGCCGCGAGCCCATCGGCGCGCACCTCAGCCCGCGCCGCGGAGGCGCCGCACGGCGGCATCCTGGTGGGCGAGCCGGCGCAGCGCCGTCAGCACCGGTTCGTAGAGCGCCGTGCCGAGCACCGTGTACTCGACCGCCGCGTGGGGTTCGTCGGGCATGCGGGCGAGGTCGAACTCCGCGACATCCGACAGCGCCCGGCCGTAATGCGCAAGGCGCTCCGCACTGATCGGCATGCCCGCGGACTCGGCGGCCGCGAGTGCGCCCTCGAGCTGCGCGACCGCGGGGAAGTCGGGGTCGTACACCTGGCCGAGCGCGGCCAGGGCGGCGCGGGCTCGTGGGAATGGATCGGATGCATCGCCCCGCTCGGCGGCGGCCGGGGGCAGTGCGCTCACCGCGCGCCCGAGGGTCGCGTACAGATCGTCGCCGGGGTCGTCGACGAGCTGCAGCACGGCGTGGGCCTGCTGCACGCTGAGACCGACCGGTCCGAGCAGGGCGCGCACGAGCCGCAGGCGCCGCAGGTGGCTCTCGTCGTAGGCGGCCTGGGTCGCAGAGGTCGCCGTGCCCGCGTGCAGCAGTCCCTCGCGCAGGTAGAACTTCACGGTGGCGACGGGCAGGCCGGCTTCGGCGGCGAGTGCGGAGATGCGCATCGGCGACCCCTTGCATTGGATAGTGACACTCTCTAATATTGGAGAGTAACACTATCCAATCATGTCGCACCTCCCCGACGCACCTCCCGTCGTACCTCAATGAAAGGACCGAGCATGCCCGCACAAGACGTCATCCTCGTCGGCATCCTGCTGCTCGCACTCGTCACCGTCGAGTCGGGCGGCTATTTCCTCACGAAGGTCGTGCGGGGCAACGTGCCCGCGAACCGGCTGCAGATGAGCTTCTTCCGCGCCGGCCACGCCCACGCCGCGGTACTGCTCGTGCTCTCGATCGCGATCCTCGCGGTGATCTCGAACGCCGCGCTCGACGGATTCTGGCTCTGGCTCGCCGGCACCGGCGTGCCGGTGGCGGCGATCCTCATGCCCGCAGGGTTCTTCCTCTCGGTGATCGGCAGCGACCCGCAGCGCCCCAACCGCCTCATCTGGCTGATCTGGATCGGTGCCGCCGTGCTCACCGCCGCCCTCATCACCGCCGGCGTCGGCCTGATCGTGGGCGGCGTCGCCGCCCTGTGATCCGTCGGTCGAGTAGGCGCGAAGCGCCGTATCGAGACCTCCGGTGGGCGGGTCTCGATACGCGCCCTCCTTCGTCGGGCGCTACTCGACCGGCGGGGGAACTCGTGACGAACGCCGCCGGGCTGGGCTAGCCTCGCCACATGAGCATCCCGCAGCGCTTCTCCCTCGTCACGCTGGGCGTCCACGATGTCGAGGCGGCGACCGCCTTCTACCACCGGCTGGGCTGGACCCCGGCGCGCTCGTCGCAGGTCGGCGAGGTCACGTTCTTCGCGACCCCCGGCGGTGTCATCGCGCTGTGGGAGACGGCCGAGCTCGCCAAAGACGCCGCGGTGCAGACGATGCACGCCAATGCGCCGGCGTTCCGGGCGGTGGCTCTGGCGATCAACCTCGCATCGCGCGAGGAGGTCGACGATGCGATCGGCGACTGGGTGGTCGCCGGCGGCCAGATCTCGAAGGCCGCGGCCGAGACCGAGTGGGGCGGCTACAGCGCCTACGTCGCCGACCCCGACGGCAACCTCTGGGAGCTCGCGCACAATCCGGGCTGGCCCCTCGACGAGCGAGGGCTGCCGCAGGTCGTCTGAGGCCGGCACGGATTTCCTTCGCACCGAGTGTGCACTCGTCGCCGCATCCGAGGGCTGCAACGGCACTTTCGGCGCGAATGCCCTCGCAGCCTCTCGTCGAGAGTGCAGTCATCGCCCCTCAAAGGGCTGCAACTGCACTCTCGGCGAATACACGGCCCGCCGCAGTTGTCTCGACGCCTCACCTTGCGGTAAAAGCGACCCCTGACGCGCCGTTAGAGTGGAATCCGTGAATTCCGAGGAAACCGTCGACGTCGTGCTCATCGGCGGGGGCATCATGAGCGCCACGCTCGGCTCCCTCCTCTCGCAGCTCCAGCCCGACTGGAGCATCCGGCTCTACGAGCGCCTGGGCGAGGTCGCACAGGAGTCCTCGAACGCGTGGAACAACGCGGGCACCGGCCACGCCGCCCTCTGCGAGCTCAACTACATGCCCGAGAACCCCGACGGCTCGGTGAGCGCGGCCAAGGCGATCTCCATCAACGAGCAGTTCCAAGTGAGCCGCCAGTACTGGGCGTACCTCGTCGAACATGGTGCGCTGCCCGAGCCGCACAACTTCATCAACACGACGCCCCACATGACCTTCGTCAAGGGCGCGGCCAACATCGAGTACCTCCGCAAGCGCGTCGAGGCTCTGAAGGGCCAGCCGCTGTTCGCGGACCTCGAGTACACCGAAGACCTCGAGCGCATCGCCCAGTGGACCCCGCTGCTCGCGAAGAAGCGCAACTCGGGTGTCAAGGTCGCCGCGACCCGCATCGAGGCCGGCACCGACGTCGACTTCGGCGCGCTCACGAAGTTCCTGCTTCGCGACCTCGAACGACGCGGCGGCCAGGTGCAGACCAACCACCACGTCACGTCGCTCAAGCGCAAGAAAGACGGCACGTGGCGGCTCAAGCTGCGTCAGACCGTCGGCCAGACGCCCAAGGTGGTGCGCGCCAGGTTCGTGTTCGTCGGCGCCGGCGGTGGGGCGCTCGCGCTGCTGCAGCACTCGGGCATTCCCGAGATCAAGGGCTTCGGCGGGTTCCCGATCTCGGGTCAGTTCTTCAAGACGACGAACCCCAAGATCGTCGCGCTGCACCAGGCGAAGGTCTACGGAAAGGCAGCCGTGGGCGCCCCGCCGATGTCGGTGCCGCACCTCGACACGCGTGTCGTCGACGGCGAGACCGCGCTGCTCTTCGGGCCCTACGCGGGCTTCACGCCGAAGTTCCTGAAGTCGAGCACGTGGTTCGACCTGCCCTTCTCGATCAGGTTCCACAACCTGGGGCCGATGCTGCAGGTGGGGCTCAAGAACTTCGACCTCGTCAAGTACCTCGTCTCCGAGCTGCTCGCGTCGCGCGCCAAGAAGATGAAGGCGCTGCGCGAGTTCATGCCCACCGCGAAGGACCGCGACTGGGAGCTCATCACGGCCGGCCAGCGCGTGCAGGTCATGAAGAAGGACCCCGAGAAGGGCGGCGTGCTGCAGTTCGGCACCGAGGTCATCACCGGGGCCGACGGCACCATCGCGGGCCTGCTCGGCGCTTCCCCCGGCGCGTCGACGGCCGCGCCGATCATGCTCGACGTGCTGTCGCGCTGCTTCCCAGACCGCATGGCCGGCTGGGAGCCGAAACTGCGCGAGATGATCCCGAGCTACGGCACGAACCTGTCGGATGACCCGGCAGCCGCCGAGGCGTCGCTCGCAGCCACGGCCGCGACCCTGCACCTCAGCGCGTAGTCGCGACATCCGCTCGCGCTTCCCTTTCGCGGCGACCTCTGCTAGCGTCGTCCCCGCTATGAAGTGAGCACACCCCATCGTCCCGCGCCTGAGGCGCCGTAGACCCTGGGTGTGCCCACAACCTCCTCGCTGATCGCGACAGCACACGAGCACGTGCACACCCGACTCTCGGCAACATGCCCGGCGGGATCCACCCTCCCGCTCCCGGGCGGTCGCCGCGCCGGTCGAGTCGGCGCGCAGCGCCGTTTCGAGACTTCGTACGAGGTCTCGATGCACGCTTCGCGCACTCGACCGCCGGTGGCCGCTCGGGGGCACCCATGAAAGGGCGTCCCTCTTGGCTGTACACGTCTCGACCTCCCACTACCTCCGCGCCGACGGACTCTCGGCCTCATATTCCGACCGGCGCATCTTCGCCGATCTCAGTTTCTCGGTCGCGCCGGGCCAGCGCCTCGGCCTGATCGGCGAGAACGGCGCGGGCAAGTCCACGCTGCTCCGCCTGATCGCGAGCACGACCGCGGGTGCGGGCACCGCGGCCGAAGGCGCCGATGAGCAGGCGGATGTCCCATCCGCCGCCGGCCCCGCCCAGGCAGTCGGCCGCATCACGCGTCCGCCGCGCACGGGGCTGCTCGCACAGGAGCTTCCGTTCGAGCCGACCGACCGGGTCGGCGATGTGCTCGAGTCGGCGCTCGCCGACGTTCGGGCGATCGAGCGCGAGCTCGACGCTGCGGCGGCGGCCCTGGCCGATGGTGCCGACCCCGACGCCGGTCGAGTCGGCGCGCAGCTCCGTAGCGAGACCTCGCACGAGGTCTCGAGACGTGTCACCCCCGGCGCTCCTCGACCGATGGATTCCGCCGCACGCTACGCGGCCGCGCTCGACGCCGCCGAGCGTGCCGATATCTGGACGGCCGAGTCCCGCCGCGACGAACTCCTCGACGGACTCGGCGTCGGGGACCTCGGCCTCGACCGCCGCATCGACGAGCTCTCGGGCGGGCAACGCAGCAGGTTCGCGCTCGCGGCCCTGTTGCTGAGCGCTCCGGACGCCCTGCTGCTCGACGAGCCGACGAATCACCTCGACGACGGGGCATCCGAGTTCCTCGAATCACGCCTGCGGTCGTGGCGTGGGCCGGTGCTGTTCGCGAGCCATGATCGTGCGTTCCTCGATCGGGTGGCGACGGGCCTGCTCGACCTCGATCCGGCGCGCCGCGGCGCGCTCGGCGGTGCCGACGGCACGGTGTTCGGCGGCGGGTTCAGCGAGTTCCTCACGGTGAAGGCCGATGAGCGGGCGCGCTGGCAGCGCCGGTTCGACGACGAGCAGCAGGAGCTCACGCGCCTCCGGCGCGAGGTGAACGACGGTGCCCGCCACGTCGCGCACGGGCGCGCACCGACCGACAACGACAAGTTCCTGAAGCACTTCAAGCGCGAGGGTGTCGAGCATGCGGTCGCGCGTCGTGTGCGCAACGCCGAGCAGCGCCTCGCGACGCTCGAGCGCGAGCAGGTGCGCAGGCCGCCGTCGCCGTTGGCGTTCGCGGGGATTCCGTCGGGCTCGCACGCGTTCGACGAGCAGTCGGGACTGCTGCTGCAGCTGTCGGATGTCGCGGTCGACGGCCGCCTCGATCTGCGGGCGCTGAGCGTGGCGCCGCTCACGCGGCTGCTCGTCACGGGCGCCAACGGGGCGGGCAAGTCGACGCTGCTGAACGTGCTCGCCGGAGCACTCGCGGTCGATCGCGGCGTCGTGCATCGGCGCAAGGGCCTGCGTGTGCAGCTGCTCGAGCAGGATGTGCGGTTCGCCGATCCCGGGCGCTCGCCGCGCGAGCACTACGCGCGGGTGCTCGGCGAGCGCCGGGCCGAGCAGGTGCCGCTGGGGTCGCTCGGGTTGATCGCCCCGCGCGACGAAGCCCGCCCGGTCGGAGCGCTCTCGGTGGGGCAGCAGCGTCGGCTCGCGCTCGCGCTCGTGATCGCGAGGCCGCCGCACGTGTTCCTGCTCGACGAGCCGACGAACCACCTCTCGCTCGGTCTCGCGACCGACCTCGAGGAGGCGCTCGGCACGTACCCCGGGGCCGTCGTGATCGCGAGCCACGACCGCTGGCTGCGCCACCGCTGGGCGGGAGAGCGGCTCGAGCTCACTGCCGGCCGCGCCGCCGCGCTCGCGCCGGCTCTGTAGCCGCATTTCGCAGTCGTCGAGTAGCCGCGCCAGCGCAGCCCGTCGGTCGAGTAGGCGCGCCAGCGCAGCCCGTCGGTCGAGTAGGCGCGCCAGCGCAGCCCGTCGGTCGAGTAGGCGCGCCAGC